>NZ_FOWT01000001.1:0-1104863 GCF_900115535.1 Pseudomonas sp. NFPP28
CTCACCTCACACCTGTTCAAGGCCGGTCGCGAACAGCAACGCCAACAAGGCCAACTGTTCAGCCACTACCAACATGACCACCAAGGCCGCCTGTTCAACCAGAGCATCGTTGATGCCGAAGGCCCGCTATACCGCCGCCACTACGACTACGACAAAACCGGCAACCTCACCCGCCTGCTCGACACCCGCAAGGGCGAACACCGCTACCACTACGACCCACTCAACCGCCTCACCCGCGCCGACCACACCCAAGCCGAGCAGGAACGCTTCGGCCACGACCCCGCCGGCAACCTGCTCATGCAAAACCGCCCCGGCCCGGACATCGTCGCCGGCAACCGCCTGATGATCCAGAGCGACCACCATTACGACTACGACGCCTTCGGCAACCTGATCCGCGAACGACGCGGCAAGGGCCATCAACTCGTCACCGAGTACCGCTACGACTGCCAGCACCGCCTGATCGGTATTAAAACGCCCAACGGCCAGACCGCCAGTTACCGCTACGACCCGTTTGGGCGGCGTATCAGCAAAACCGTCGACGGCATCACCACCGAGTTTTTCTGGCAAGGCGACAAGCTGATTGCCGAACACCATGCGGATCGGCATCGCAGCTATCTCTATGAACCGGACAGCTTCCGTCCGCTGGCCTTGCTGGAAGGCTTCGGCCCGAAGGACACCCAGGCCTACCACTACCAACTAGACCACCTCGGCACCCCGCAGGAACTCACCGCCCCGGATGGCGAAATCGTCTGGTCCGCGCATTACCGTGCCTACGGTGAAATCAGCCGTCTTGATACCGGAAAAATCGACAATCCGCTGCGCTTCCAGGGTCAGTATTTCGATCAGGAAAGCGGGCTGCACTACAACCGCCATCGCTACTACAATCCGGATGTTGGTCGTTACCTGACGCCGGATCCAGTGAAGCTGGCGGGTGGGATCAATGCGTACCAGTACGTGCCTAATCCCACGGGATGGGTGGATGCGACAGGGCTGAGCGCCAATTGTCCGCCGAAAGGGATACAACAGCCAGCCTGTAAAACACAGAATGAACCGGAAACACCTGATGTTTCTCGCAGAGGCGCTTTCAGACAAGCGAAAAGAGATGCTGGGATACCGATGGTTCAGGCCCCGGATATGGTAGTAGACCCAGACATAGGAAAGGCCAAACAATACACGACTGAAAAAATGACAGACAAGAATAGGAAAACAGTTCTGGATGAAAACGGCAAACCCATAAACACAAAAGTCTATCAATTCACAAGAGCAAACGGCTCGAAAATCCTTATCCAAGACCACTCAGCAGGCCATAAATACGGTAGCGTAGATGGAATTGGAGACCATTCATCGCACTTTAATTTGAGACCAATCGAAAAACCTCGAAAAGGTTATCTTGAAGGCGCAAAAAAACACTATCCATTCAGGAAATAAAAAATGAAATACTGGAACGAGTTAGAGGGGAGTATATTTCTTAGCAAAGTCTTCAGCCTTCCTGTTGAGATTGGAAAAATAGCCATTTCCTCATTAAGGGTAGAAAATGATCAGCCTTGTATTGGAATAGGATTCGACATCCCCGAATTTCCAGACAAACTACCAGAAAAATGGAAAAACAAAGGGTATAACATGTGCAGACTTGGAATAACCTGCAACGACATTAAAAATCTGAAAGTCTTTAACATCCCCGCACACGAGGTATTTACCGTAAAAATCAATAAGAAAATGGACCACTTTACTTTTGAAGCCACCAGCGATAATGCACACATAGAGTTCAACGCAAAATTTATTTCACTCAGCGGACCAACCGTTTACATCAACGATCCGGACGACTATTACTTCAAATAACCAAACCCAGTATATACTTCCCCATAAATGCGGCTAGGGGGCGCCACCTAATCCATCATCTCGAAAAAATATAGACAACTCATTCGAAACTTTAAATATACGCGCCAGAAAATTGAATCGGCAGAACTCACGACTTCGATTAACAATCTGGCGTGGAGTCTTTTCAAGTCAGAAAGCGATGTACCCGAACCAATCGAATTGAACGAAAAAGCACAGAATACGGCTCTAACTTCTGGCAGGAAATACAGAACAGGATTAGTCAAGAAATCTGGTTTCAGTGGGGTTCGATTCGGCATACAGGGCTTAGAAAATCCATGATGCAAAAGATATTACAGCGGTTCTGGGTGAGACGACCGGTTATCCATTCCAGATAACCGATAACAACCTCACGTTTCTGATACACATGGACGACCATGACTGCGTTATTTGGACATAAGGGGGGACATGCCGAAAACTACCCTCTATGACCCCCATAGCCAGCCCCAATTCGCCGCCCCGCCCGCCCCCGCCTAAACTCTGTTCAAGTTGTTTCAACGGACAGAGGATTCATCATCATGGGCAAACGTCACCCCAATCTCCCCGCCTGGCAATGGCGTCACTACCCGCAGAACCATCAGCACCCGACCAACCTGGCGTTGCACCTGATTGCCGTGCCGCTGTTCATCATCGGGTTTCTGTTGATTGTATCCGGGGTGTTCAGCCTGAGCCTGGCCAGTTTTGCCGTCGGTGTGGTCGGTATCCTGGCTGGCCTGGCGTTGCAGCGTCATGGTCATAGCCTGGAAGCCCAGGCCAGTGAACCGTTCAGTGATCGTAAAGATGCGGTCCAACGCCTGGTGGTCGAGCAGTTCGTGACCTTTCCGCGCTTTGTGTTGAGCGGTGGCTGGTGGCGCGCCTGGCGGCAGCGCCACAGGCATTGAGATCAGGCGAAGACCACCACGGTCTGGCGGCTGATAGCGATGAGTTCGCCGGTCGGGCTCCACAGGGCGGCGGCGGCATGGCCGTAGCCGTCGCGGGCGTGCTCGATATTGACGTAATACTGGCACCAGTCGAGGGTCGTGAGGTCTTGCAACGGCTGGATGAATTCGATGGTCCAGGTCAAGGTGCTGCCCGGTGCCGGCTTTTTCAGGTGCGGCAGCAACGCAGGGGGCCAGGCGTCGACCAGGGCAAGGATATGGGCCTCCGTCAGCGGCTCTTCCTTCACATCGCCACGCAACCGTACCCAACCGCCCATGTCGCGGGATTTATTACCGGTAAAGGGTAAGCCGCCGACGCTCCAGCGCATCGCCAGATGGCGCATGAATTCCGGGGTGACGCCCTTGATATAAGGCAGTTCCTGGCACTCATCCCAGTGCTTGAACACCGGCGGCGCTTCGCTTTCGACCGCGATTTCCGACTCACGGGCCCCACCGAAACTGGCCTGTACCAGTGTCGCCACTTCACCGTTCTGCACCACACGGCCAAGCAATTGGCTGACGGCTTTGCCTTCGCGCAGCACTTCGACTTGATAACTGGCGGGGACGTCCGGCGCTACCGGGCCAACAAAGGTGATTGCCAGCGACCGTAAAGGACGATCCGCGGGCACTTGGGCACGCAGGGCTTCGTATTGCAATGCGGCGACCAGGCCACCAAAGGTCGCACGGCCCTGGGCCCATTCGGCGGGGATGGTGACATCCAGCGGGTTGCTGCGGGCGGCATCGAGCAAATCACTAAAGCGCATGGCGGTCTCACATCAAAGGGAACAGATGAGGGATCTTAACCATCAGGCCAATCAGGTACAGCGCCTATTCCGGCCAAAAGCCGGACCGGCTTAGAAGCAATCAGCGCTGAGTTTATCCAGCACTCGATCCGCCTGCCCTTCCGCCTTGGCCATGGTGCGATGCCATACGGCAACACAAGGTTGCAGATCAGCCTGGTGTTCAGCCTGGACCAACCACTGCCAGCAGTCATGCCAATCCCCCAGGGCGCCCTGGGCTTTTTTCAGGTGCGACATGGCGTTGGCGGGCAATTTATCCAACTCGGGATAGGCCTCGGCGGCGTAGCGCACGCGCTTGATCAGCAAGCGGAGGCGATGGCGATCATGGCCCGGATCCTTCAAGGCCTTATCGAGTGCCTGCCATTGCTTGGCCAGACGCTTTTCGATGCGTGGGCGCAGGCCTTTGAGCAATTTCTGGTGCTCAGAAGCACGGATGAAACGCGGGAAGGCGTCGAGGATCAGCAGCAAGTGCGCAAGTTCCGGGCTTTGCGCCACCTGACGATAGGCCTCGGGTTGCAGGCGCAGTCGTCGGTTTGCAGCCTCATGATGGCCATGCAGGTGCAAATACGCCGCCAGCACCTCGCGGTCGCGTAGCGGCGTAGTCAATTGGCCGACGGTGCTGGCCGCCAATTCAAGCTGCTCCACCCCTGGCAAGCCGCGCAAGGGGCGCAACAGGCTGCGCAGACGGCGCACAGTGGTGCGCAGGTCATGCAGGGCTTCGTCGTCGGTGACGGCGGCAAGACGAGCCTGGCAGCTCAGCAACCCTACTTCCAGGCCAATGACCTGAGCGACTAACTGATCGACCAAAGCTGACATCCTGCCCCCACTACCTGATGAGAAATCCTACTCGCTGCTACAGGTCAACGCCCGGCACGAGACTCACGAATATAGAACCGCGCTTTCTCGGCCTTGTTGGAGCAGCCTTCAAACGCTTCAAATTGCTGCTGGGTCTTGGCGCCTGTCAACAGAGACAGTGCCTTAGAGTAGCTCACGGTGCCGGCAAAGCCTTCGGCCTTGGCCAGGTCAAGTTCTTTCCAGGCGGCGTCCAACTGGCTGCCGCAACTGTCGCGGTAGGCGGTTTTCCCGGCGCAACCAGCCAGGGCCAACACGATCACAGGCACACACATCCAGGCTTTCATCAATGACACCTCAAAAAGAAAAAACAGTCGTACGTTGTAGACGTTGCCTACAGGGAAAAGTGCCTGTCCTTAGCCTGAAATCGATAGTACCTATTGGCCAGAGCATACCCGAGCAGCAGCGCTATCCTGGAAAAATATTGCAGGCTCCCACGAATATTGAAGCCGGCCTCTCATGGGTGCATTGTGGGCACCTGCCTTGGGGAGGACATGGACCATGAAGAAACGTGTTGCCTTGGTGCTGGGTTCCGGTGGAGCCCGGGGCTACGCCCATATCGGGGTGATCGAGGAAATCGAGCGGCGCGGCTACGACATCGCCTGTATCGCCGGCTGTTCAATGGGAGCGGTAGTCGGCGGCATTTACGCCGCTGGCAAGCTGGACGAGTATCGAAACTGGATTGAAAGCCTCGACTACCTCGACGTGTTGCGCCTGGTCGACGTGAGCTTCCGCCTGGGCGCCATTCGTGGCGAGAAAGTCTTCGGGCAGATCCGCAAGATCGTCGGCGAGATCAATATCGAAGAACTGCGCATCCCCTACACCGCAGTCGCCACCGACCTTACCAACCAGCAGGAAATCTGGTTTCAGGAAGGCTGCCTGCACCAGGCCATGCGCGCCTCGGCGGCGATTCCCAGCCTGTTCACCCCGGTGATGCAAGGCAACCGCATGCTCGTGGACGGCGGCCTGCTCAACCCGCTGCCCATCGTGCCGGTGGTGTCGAGCCACTGTGACTTGATCATCGCGGTCAACCTCAACGCCACCAATCAGAAGCACTACCAGTTGCCGGTGATCCAACGCCCGCCCGCGTTCAAGAGCCGCTTCAACAACCTGGCGAGATCACTCGGTTCGCACCTGCCCTTTCGCCGCAAGCAGGCCGAACAATTGATGAAACTCGAGCAGGAGGCGTTGGAAGCGCAGGCGGCGGAGATCAACCCGTGGCTGGAATCTGCCGAACCGGAATCCCAACAACCCGCCGCGGCACCGGAAAAGCCCGGCGCACCGAAGTCGGCAACCGGGTCGTTCATCATTGATAACGTCGGCCCGGCTTCGCTGCTGGACCTGATCAACCAGAGCTTCGAGGTGATGCAGACGTCGCTGGCGCAGTACAAGATCGCCGGCTACCCGCCCGACGTGCTGATCAACGTGCCGAAGCGGGTGTGCCGTTTTTTCGAGTTCTACAAAGCGCCGGAATTAATCGCCCTGGGACGGGAAATTGCCAGTGATACGTTGGATCGCTATGAAAGTGAGCAACGCTGAAACAGGCGCGTCACTAACGCCGTTGTGGCGAGCCCGCTCGCCACAGAGAAGCACCTGAGATCTATCCGCCCAACAACCGATACCCCACCCCCGCCTCGGTCACGATAAACCGTGGCTGGGTCGGGTCATCCGCCAGCTTCTGGCGCAGGTGTCCCACGACGATGCGCAGGTAGTGGCTGTCCTCGGTATGGGTCGGCCCCCAGATATCCTTGAGCAATTGCTGCTGGGTAATCACCCGCCCAGGGTGCCGTGCCAGTTGCGCCAGCACCGCGTACTCCTTGCGCGTCAGCGCCACTTCAGCGCCGTCCAGCAGCACCCGGCGATAGGCCAGGTCCACCGTCAGCGGGCCAAAACGCAAGGCTGCTTCCTGGGCTTCCCCCGCTGGCGCCTGGCGTAGCAATGCACGCACCCGGGCGAGAAACTCCTGGATGCCAAAGGGTTTGGTCACATAGTCATTCGCACCACCATCCAGGGCCTCGACCTTTTGCCCCTCGCTGGCCCGCACCGACAGCACCAGCACCGGCACCGTCGACCACTCGCGAAATTCACGCAGCACCTGCTGGCCGTCCATGTCGGGCAGGCCAAGATCGAGGACCAGGAGGTCCGGCTTGTTCAACGCTGCCTGGGCCAGGCCTTCGTTGCCGGTACCGGCTTCGATCACTTTGTAGCCCTGGGAGGCCAGGCTGATGCGCAGGAATTTGCGGATCTGCGGTTCGTCATCAATGACCAAAATCGTCGCGGTCTGGCTCATGGCTTCCAATCAAAATCCGTGAAGAAAACAGGGTAGCTCATGCCTCGCGCTCCAGGCCAGGCTGTGTCGGCAACGGCAGGAACAAGGTGATGCAGGTGCCACGCCCGTCAATGCCGTCGGCCACGCTGATATGCCCACCGTGGGCGCCGACCATGCCCTGGCAGATTGCAAGGCCCAGCCCCGTGCCCTGCCCGCCTCGATCACCGCGTGCTGCGGTGTAGAACATATCGAAGATCTTTGCGCGCTCATCCTCGGGAATGCCGGGGCCTTCGTCGGCCACGGCGAAGAACAGCTGGTTATCGGCAACGCCGGCGCTCAGTTGCAAACGCCCTTGCGGCGGCGAAAAACGCGCGGCGTTTTCCAGCACATTCACCAACGCCTGCTCGATCAACGCAGCATGCACATACAACAATGGCAACTCGGGCGGTACGTCGGTACTCACCTGCAACGGCGCCAGCACTGCACGCAGACGGCCGAGGGCGCTGCCGACGATATCACCCGGCGACACCCAATCCCGCGCCAGCTTCAACGCACCGTGGCCGAGGCGGGTCATGTCCAGCAGGTTCTGAATGTAACGGTCAAGACGCTCAGCCTCATCGCGAGTGCCTTCAAGCAATTCGCGACGATCCTCCAGCGGGATCGCTTCACCAAGTGCCAGCAAGCTGTCGATGCTGCCACGCATGGAGGTCAGCGGTGTGCGCAAATCATGGGAGACCGACGCCAGCAAGGCGCTGCGCAGTTGCTCGGTTTCGCCGTGCAACCTTGCAGACTCCAACTCCTGGGCCAGTTGCGCCCGCGCCAGCGCCTGGGCCAATGGCTGGCTCAAGGCGGTGAGCAGGCGACGGCGTTGGCCGCTCAATTCCAGGCCCGGTTTGGGACTGACCCCCAGCAAACCCAGCGGGCCTTCTTCGCCCGACAACGGCCACCACCACCAACGCCCGAACGGCAGGGTCCCGGTGCCCATGCCCGCTGGTTGGTCATGTTGCCAAGCCCAATCGGCAGCAGCACGCTCGGCTTCGGTAAGCGTCAGCGGGCCGCCGGTCTCGATTGTCCAACCGCCTTGGCCATCACGGTTGACCAGGCACAGGTCCAGGTCGCTCCAGCCTTCCAGGTGATGTGCGGCAGCACTGATCACCGCCTGGCGATCGGTGGCGGCCGTGAGTTTGCGCGACAGGTCGAGCAGCTCGCTGGTTTCTTCCTGGGTGTCGCGCAACGCCTGCAACTGGCGGCGCTGGCGCGCAGCCAGGTTGCCGGTCAGCGCCGCCATCAACAGGAAGAACAACAGGGTCAGTACGTCTTCTTCACGCTGGATGGCGAAGGAAAAATTCGGCGGGATAAACAGGAAATCATAGGTCAGGAACGACAACGCCGCACACACCAGCGACGGCCCCAGGCTGCTACGCACTGCCACCAGCAATACCGCCGCCAGGAACACCAGAGAGATGTTCGGCAGCGGCAAGGCGCTGGACACCGCCCAGGCCACCGCCGCCGCGACCACCGTGGCCAAAACCGCCAGTGCGTAGTCGAACCACACTAGCCCGCGTACATCCGGCAAGCGCGGCGGCGCCGGGATATCGTCGCTGTCGAGGACGTTGATTTCCAAACCTCGCGCATTACGCAATAAACGCGCAGCCAGGCCACCGCCGAACAAGCGACGGCGCCAACGCATCCGCGACTGCCCCACCAGCAGCAGACTGGCGCGGCGTTCGGCGGCGTGCTGGATCAGCGTCTTGGCCACCTCCCCTGCGCGCAGCAACACCACCTCGCCGCCCAGTCGCTCGGCCAACTGCTGGGCATTTTGCAGGCGCAGCCGCGACTGCTCGTCCCGCGCTCGGCCGTTATCGATATGCACCAGGCTCCACGGCAAATGGCGGCGCTGGGCAACCCGGCTGGCATGGCGCACCAGGCGCTCGGCCTGGGCATCGCCATCCACGCCGACCAGCAAGCGCCCACGCACCGCCGGCGCGGCTTGGCCGAGCTGGCGATAGCCTTGGGCCAAATCGTCATCGACGTGGGCGGCGGCGGTTTGCATGGCCAACTCGCGCAAGGCCATCAGGTTGGTCTGGGTGAAGAACGCATCGATGGCCGCCCGCGCCTGCTCCGGCACGTAGACCTTGCCATCGCGCAGGCGCTCCAGCAGCTCGCGGGACGGCAGGTCGATCAACAGCAGTTCGTCGGCCTCTTGCAGCACCCAGTCCGGCAGGGTTTCACGCACTTGCACGCCGGTGATGCCGCGTACCTGGTCGTTGAGGCTTTCCAGGTGCTGGACGTTGACCGTGGTAAACACGTTGATGCCGGCAGCGAGCAGTTCCTGGATGTCTTGCCAGCGCTTTTCGTGACGGCTGCCGGGGGCGTTGCTGTGGGCCAACTCGTCGACCAGCACCAGCTTGGGCTTGGCGGCGAGCAGGCCGTCGAGGTCCATTTCTTCGAGCATCACGCCACGGTATTCGCTGCGCAGCAACGGTTGCTGCGGCAGGCCGCTGAGCAAGGCTTCGGTCTCGGCACGGCCGTGGGTTTCGACCACACCGGCGATCAGCTTCACGCCCTGTCGCAGTTGCGTGTGCGCGGCCTGGAGCATGGCGTAGGTCTTGCCCACACCCGGCGCGGCGCCAAGGAAGACTTTGAGCCGGCCACGGCCGTCCCGGGGCAGATCGGCTAACAGGGCATCGGCGCGGCCGGAGTCGCTCATGCTCGGGGTTCCTTCAGATGTTTATGGGTTGCGCCCCAGGCCGTCATCGCGGGCAAGCCCACTCCCACATTTGGAATGCATTCCCCTGTGGAAGCCGGCTTGCCTGCGATGGCGGCGCCACTGCCTACAACTTTTCCAGGGCCATATTCAGCGCCAGCACATTCACCACCGGCGGGCCTACCAGCGGGCTTTCGATGTGTTCATCGAGCAAACGCTGCAAAGTCGACACCGGCACATTCCGCGCCGCCGCCACCCTTGCCAGTTGATAGGCAATCGCCTGGGGTGGCAAGTGTGGATCAAGACCGCTGCCAGAGGTAGTCAGCGATGCCAGAGGCACCGGCCCTTGGCTCGGCACCAACTGTTTACTCGCGTCATCGAAGATACGCGTCGCCAGCGCCGGGTTGCTGGGGCCGAGGTTACTGGCGCTGCTGGAGACCGTCGCAAACGCGCCGGCCGATGGGCGCGGATGGAACCAGCTGGCACCGGTAAAGTCCTGGGCAATCAGGCTGGAGCCACGCACCTTGCCGCTGTCGTCGCGCACCAGACTGCCATTGGCCTGGTTCGGGAAAGCCACTTGGGCGACACCAGTCACCACCAGTGGGTAAGCGACGCCGGTGATCAGGGTCATGAGCACCAGCAGGCTCAGGGCCGGGCGGATCATGTTGGACATTTCGGATTCCTCAAATCGGTCATTGCAACCTGTGGGCACCCGTCGGGGGCCCACAGGAATCGGGTCAAACCAGGTGCAACGCAGTCAGCAGCATGTCGATCGCCTTGATGCCCACGAACGGCACCAGGATCCCGCCCAGCCCATAGATCAGCAGGTTGCGCCGCAGCAATGCCGCCGCACTCGCCGCCTGTACGCGCACACCGCGCAGCGCCAGGGGGATCAGCACCACGATGATCAGCGCGTTGAACACGATGGCCGAAAGGATCGCGCTCTGCGGGCTCTGCAAGTGCATCACGTTGAGCACGCCCAGTTGCGGATAGATCGAGGCGAACAGCGCCGGCAGGATCGCGAAGTACTTGGCCACGTCGTTGGCGATGGAAAAGGTGGTCAATGCGCCACGGGTCACCAGCAATTCCTTGCCGATCTGCACCACGTCCAGCAGCTTGGTCGGGTCGCTGTCGAGGTCGACCATGTTGGCGGCCTCGCGCGCAGCCTGGGTGCCATCGTTCATCGCCATGCCGACGTCCGCCTGGGCCAGCGCCGGGGCGTCGTTGGCGCCGTCGCCGCACATCGCCACCAGGCGACCATCATTTTGCTCATGACGGATGCGGGCGAGTTTTTTCTCCGGGGTGGCTTCGGCCAGTACGTCGTCCACGCCCGCTTCAGCGGCAATCGCGGCGGCGGTCAACGGGTTGTCGCCAGTGACCATCACGGTACGGATCCCCAGTTTGCGCAGCTCGGCGAAACGCTCACGGATGCCCGGCTTGACCACGTCCTTCAGGTGGATCGCGCCGAGCAACTTGCCGTCGGCACACACCAGCAACGGGGTGCCGCCGCTCTGGGCGATCTTGTCGATTTCCCGCGACAGCGCAGGCTGCAAGTCGCGACGTTGTTGACCGATGAAGGCCAGCAGCGAATCCACCGCGCCTTTGCGGAACACACGGCCCTGGTAGTCGACACCGGACAAGCGGGTTTCAGCACTGAACGGCACGGCCGTCAGTTCGTCTGCGGTCGGCTCGGCTTGAGGGTGCAAGGCGCGCAGGTATTCAACGATGGATTTACCTTCCGCCGTGTCATCGGCCAGGGAGGCGAACAATGCGCCTTCGGCCACTTCCTTGCCACTGACGCCAGGCGCCGCGACCACCGCCGCACAGCGACGGTTACCGAAGGTGATGGTGCCGGTCTTGTCCAGCAGCAACACATGCACGTCGCCCGCTGCTTCCACGGCACGCCCGGACTTGGCGATCACGTTGAGGCGCACCAGGCGGTCCATGCCGGCGATGCCGATCGCCGACAGCAAGCCGCCAATAGTTGTAGGAATCAGCGTCACCAGCAGTGCGACCAGGAACACCAACGGCAAGCTGCCGCTGGCGAAATGGGCGAACGGCTGCAGAGTTACCACCACCAACAGGAAGATCAGGGTCAGGCCGATCAGCAGAATATCCAACGCGACTTCGTTGGGGGTTTTCTGGCGCTTGGCGCCTTCCACCAGGGCGATCATGCGGTCCAGGGTCGACTCACCAGGGTTGGCGGTGATACGAATCAGCAGCCAGTCAGACACCAGGCGGGTGTTGCCGGTGACGGCTGAACGGTCACCACCGGACTCACGGATCACCGGTGCCGATTCACCGGTAATGGCCGCTTCGTTGACTGCCGCAATGCCTTCGATGACCTCGCCGTCACCGGGGATCATTTCCCCAGCGGCAACGCGCACCACATCGCCTTTGCGCAGGCTGGTGGCCGGCACGACCTTGAAGCTGCCATCGGCCTCCTTGCGGCGTGCGCTGAGGCCTTCGCTGCCGGCCTTGAGGCTGTCGGCGCGGGCCTTGCCACGCCCTTCGGCCAGGGCTTCGGCGAAGTTGGCGAACAGCACGGTGAACCACAGCCACACGGCGATTTGTACGGCGACAAACGTGGGCACGGTGGTGTCGGGCACGAAACACAGCACAGTGGTGAGGATCGCGGTCAGTTCGACCACCAGCATCACCGGCGAACGTTGCAGTTGGCGCGGGTCCAGCTTGACGAACGCCTGGACCAGCGCCGGGCGCCACAGAGCCGAGACGGCGGTTTTGGCAGGCTCCTGGGTTTTGACCGGGGCCGCATTTTTTGCAGGCATATTCATGTTCATATCGCCTCTTAGAAGCCCATGCTCAAGTGTTCAGCAATGGGACCCAGCGCCAGCGTTGGCAGGAAAGTCAGGCCGCCCACCAGCAGAATGGTCACGGTCAACAGGGTCACGAACAGCGGGCCATGGGTCGGGAAGCTGTTCTGGCCGATCGGTGCGGTCTTCTTCATCGCCAGGCTGCCGGCCAGGGCCAGGACCGGGAGGATGTAGCCGAAGCGGCCGATCAACATGCCCAGGCCCAGCATCAGGTTATGGAACGGTGTGTTGGCGCTGAAGCCACCGAAGGCCGAGCCGTTGTTGGCACTCGCCGAGGTGTAGGCGTAGAGCAACTGGCTGAAGCCGTGGGGGCCAGGGTTGCTGATGGCACTGGCCGGGCCAGGCAGGCTGGCGGCAATGGCGCCGAGCACGAGCACACCCACCGGCATCACCAGCAGGGTCACCACCAGCAATTGCACTTCCTTGGCCTGCAGCTTCTTGCCCAGGTATTCCGGGGTGCGGCCGATCATCAGGCCGGCGAGAAACACCGCGATCAACACGTTGAGCAACATGCCGTACATGCCGGCGCCGACGCCGCCGAAGATCACTTCGCCGACCATCATGTTGACCAGCGCGACCATGCCGCTGAGTGGATTGAGGCTGTCCTGCATGCCGTTGACCGAGCCATTGGATGCCGCTGTCGTCGTCACCGACCACAGCACCGTACCGGCGGTGCCGAAGCGTGCCTCCTTGCCTTCCAGTGGCGCAGTCTGCTCCACGGCCGGATTGTTCAGGGTCGGGTTGGGCTGGTATTCGGCCCACAGCGAGGTCGCGCCGCCGATCAGGAACAACGCCAGCATGCAGCCGAGGATCGCGCGGCTCTGACGCAGGTCTTTCACGTAATGGCCAAAGGTGAACACCAGCGCCACGGGGATCAGGATGATTGACGCCACTTCGAACAAGTTTGCCCAAGCGGTAGGGTCTTCAAACGGATGCGCCGAGTTGACACCGAAGAAGCCGCCGCCGTTGGTGCCCAACTGCTTGATCGCAATCTGACTGGCGGCCGGGCCCAGGGGGATCACTTGATCCACACCCTGCAGGGTCACGGCATCCACGTAATGGGCGAAGGTCTGCGGTACGCCCTGCCACACCAGGAACAACGCCAGCACCAGGCACAACGGCAGCAGGCCGTAGAGGGTGGCGCGGGTCATGTCGACCCAGAAGTTGCCAAGGGTCTTGGTGGATTTGCGACCGATCCCACGGCAAAGCGCGACCAGCACTGCCAGACCCGTCGCCGCGCTGACAAAGTTCTGCACGGTCAGGCCGGCCATCTGGCTGAGGTAGCTCAGGGACGCCTCGCCACTGTAGGACTGCCAGTTGGTGTTGGTCATGAAACTGACCGCGGTGTTGAAGGCCAGGGTCCATTCCTGCCCCGGCAATTTCTGCGGGTTCAGTGGGAGGTAGTCCTGGAACAACAGGATCGCGAACAGCAGCAAAAAGCCCGCGAGGTTGAAGGCAAGCAAGGCGAGCATGTACTTCTGCCAGCTTTGCTCCTGATGCTCGTCCACGCCCGACAGGCGATAACAGGCGCGCTCCACGGGACCGAACACCGGCGTAAGCCAGGTGCGCTGCCCTTCCATTACTTTGTAATAGAACCGCCCCAGGAACGGGGCCGGCACCAGCACCACGGCAAAGAAGGCAATGATCAGCCAATAGTCATAACTGTGCATGGCCAGCTCCTAGTTCCGATCCGCGCGTAACAGCGCAACCAGCAGATAAATGAACAGCGCCACGGCCAATAGCAGTGACACCCCGTCCAGAACGCTCATGGAAGTCTCTCCGTTTAGCGGCGAGTGCCGCGTGTGGGGCAATTGTCGGCAGGAGTGGCGTAAAGGAACGAGAGCGAGGGAGTGGGCGGGGCGTAAAGACGGCGTAAAGAGTGGGTTTATGCGGGGTTTACAGGGAGGTTTGTGCTGGATTGGAGGGCCTCATCGGGGGCAACCCCCCTCCCACACCGGGCCTGCGTACACCGGTCAAAATGTGGGAGGGGGCTTGCCCCCGATGAGGCCCTGCCAGCCACCCCCGCACTTATCTGGTGCGACACCGGAAAATTTCAAACGCCAAACCATCCCCCAGACGACAGTTGCGCCGCTTTACGACACGGTTGTAAGGCATGGCATGTCCGCTGCAACACCTTGAATCATTCCAAACCGTTCAGGGAGCGCGTCACGATGAACACACAACTCAAACCCACCCTAGGCACTCTGCACTTATGGGGCATCGCCGTCGGGCTGGTGATATCCGGGGAGTACTTCGGCTGGAGCTATGGCTGGGGCGTCGCCGGGACCCTGGGCTTCCTGGTGACCTCATTGATGGTCGCCGCGATGTACACCTGCTTCATCTTCAGCTTCACCGAACTGACCACCGCGATTCCCCATGCGGGTGGTCCGTTTGCCTACAGCCGTCGCGCCTTTGGTGAGAAAGGCGGCTTGATCGCGGGGCTCGCGACCTTGATCGAATTCGTTTTCGCACCGCCCGCCATCGCCTTGGCCATCGGCGCCTACCTGAATGTGCAGTTCCCGGCGCTGGACCCCAAACACGCCGCCGTTGGTGCCTACATCGTGTTCATGGGCCTGAACATCCTCGGCGTCAAGCTCGCTGCCACCTTCGAACTGGTGGTGTGCGTGCTCGCCGTCGCTGAGTTGCTGGTGTTCATGGGCGTAGTGGCGCCCGCCTTCAGCTTCAGTAACTTTGCCCTCAATGGCTGGGCCGGTTCCGACACGTTCGGCGCACCGGCGATTGCCGGCATGTTTGCCGCAATTCCCTTCGCCATCTGGTTCTTCCTTGCCATCGAAGGCGCCGCCATGGCCGCCGAAGAAGCCAAAGATCCGAAGCGCACCATTCCAAAGGCCTACATCAGCGGCATCCTGACCCTGGTGATCCTGGCCATGGGCGTGATGTTCTTTGCCGGCGGCGTGGGTGACTGGCGCACCCTGTCCAACATCAACGACCCACTGCCACAAGCCATGAAAACCGTGGTCGGCGACAGCTCCGGCTGGTTGCACATGCTGGTGTGGATTGGCTTGTTCGGCTTGGTGGCCAGTTTCCACGGCATCATCCTCGGCTACTCGCGCCAGTTCTTCGCCCTGGCCCGCGCCGGTTACCTGCCGTCTTTCCTCGCCAAACTGTCGCGTTTTCAGACACCCCATCGCGCAATCATCGCCGGCGGCGTGGTCGGCATCGCGGCGATCTACAGCGACGGCCTGATCAACCTCGGCGGTATGACACTGACCGCAGCGATGATCACCATGGCGGTATTCGGCGCCATCGTGATGTACATCATGAGCATGCTCAGCCTGTTCAAACTGCGCAGGACCGAACCGCTGCTGGAACGCACCTTCCGCGCGCCGGGTTACCCCATCGTGCCGGGCATTGCCCTGGTGCTGGCGGTGGTGTGCCTGGTGGCCATGGCTTGGTTCAACGCGCTGATCGGGCTGATCTTCCTGGGCTTTATGGTGGTGGGGTTCGCCTACTTCCAGATGACTGCGCAAGACCGTGCCGATGCACCGGCGGATGCGATGTTGACCGGGCTCTGATCTACTGCGAGGCAGAACGGGCCTACACTGAACTAGTAAGAAAGCCCGTCACTCAAAGCAGTTATTACCGTGGGAAAACTCTCCCGCGGCAATCTGCCTCAAGGAGAGCCTTATGCCGTGGTACGCGTGGTTGATTATGGTAGTTGCGATCGGGTCGATCGTCGGTGGACTGATGATGCTGCGTGACAGCGCCAACAAAGTGGAACTCACCGACGAACAACGCAAGCGCGTGGCCGAGCGCAACGCCCAGGCGGATGCCAAGGATGCGCAGGACAGCTGAGCCTTGGCTACTCCCAATCCGCCTTGGCAATACGCAACCCGTGCTGCCCCTTGTAGGCAGCACGTTCCGGCTGGCTCCAGCCATTGAGCAGCGCATCCTCCAACGTGTAGATCTCAACCCCCAACGGACGGCATACCGTCAGCGGGTCCTGCGCCTGCGGCCCCCACATCGGCAGCGACAAATCCCCTCCTGGGCACGTCGACAGCGCGCATAGCAAATCAATCTCGGCAAAGAACTCCAGGTAGTCGCCCTTCTGCGCGGGGCAGGCCTTCATGAAGTACATGTCGTCGTGATTTAGACCGGTGCACTGGAAAATATTCAGCACGTCATGCACGTCGAATTCCGTCAGACCGTGAGGCAACACCGCGCGTGTCAGGTTGGAGTGGCAATGATGATGGAAATCCTCACCGGTCAGCATCCGATTCACATAGGGATCACAACGTGTGCCAAGCAAATCATGCAGCCGCCCGCCGTGCTCATCAATGCCGTAGCTGGCCAGGCTGTCATCGGTGATCGTCACCAAAGGCCGCAGGAATGGCAGGTTCGACCACAAGCGGTCATGGGTGCTGACATGGGCGCCCTGCAACTGCCGGGTGCGAGCCGCCCACAGGCGCTCACGGGGGTCATTGGCATTCCATACGTTGAAATCACCCACCTGCGGGCCGACCGGCGTGGTCACACGGAACACATGTCCGGCTGGCACCTTCCACGCCCTGCCCGTACGAATCGGCACCTCAAACTGCTCGATCAGCGTGCGCTGGTCTTTTCGATCACGGATGCGCTCGTAAAACGCTGTGTCGACCTGCAACGCCGAACCTTTACTGACCTGATAAGCGGCCGGATAGTCTTTGTACATGGTGCGGATCCTCGATCAGGGGTGGTTAAACAAGGCCAGGGACAAGCGTTCCGAATCATCCAGGTAGAGGCTCATCGCCTCCCCCGCCGCCGGTTTATCCTGCCGGACCAATAACGTGTAGATCTCACGATCACGCTCCAGCCACGGCGACTGGAAGCGCTGCTCATCGGGCGCGGCGCAGAACATCAGCCGCAGTTGGGCGATGACCTGGGCAAAAAACTCATCAAACAACGGGCTGCGCATCAACCCGACGATGTGCTGGTGAAACACCAGGCTATGGGTGGCGACCGCACGCCAGTCTTCGCGCTCGCGGGCCAGGGTGGTGGCATCGATGGCGTTCTGCATGCGCCTGGATTGATCTTCTGTCAGAGGGCCGCTCTGGGCGATGGCCTGCAACTCCAGGGTGCGGCGCACGACAAACAAATCCCGCACTTCCTCGCGCGCAACCCGCCGGACCATCACGCCTTTATTGCGCACATAACGGGTCAACCCTTCTTGCCCAAGGCGGTGCAACGCTTCACGAATCGTGTTGCGCGATGCGTTGTAGGCGTTGACCAGTTCCCCTTCGACTAATGGCATGCCTGGCAGCAATCGCCCGCCGATGATGTCGGCGCGGAGCTCCAGGGCGATCTGGTCGGCGAGAGACAAACTGAGTGTCATGGTTACCTTCACGATTGTTGAACAATCCTTAGTGGGCAGGTAATCACTTTTCATGCCAACGTGTCAGCGTGTAAAAAGATTCAAGTCGGTTAAAATGCCAGCCTGTCACTGAGGCCCATCTATGCGTTACTCATCCGACCACAAAGCCAAGACCCACCAACGCATCATCAAGGAAGCCTCGGTACGCTTTCGTCGCGACGGGATCGGCGCGACCGGTCTGCAGCCGTTGATGAAAGCCCTGGACTTGACCCATGGCGGTTTCTACGCGCACTTCAAATCCAAGGACGAACTGGTGGAAAAGGCACTGCAAGCCGCGGCTGCCGAGCTGGATGCGCATTGCGAGATACTGTTCAGCCAGGAACGGCCGCTGGAAGCATTCATTGATAGTTACCTGTCTGAATGGCACCTGATCTCGCCGGCTGAAGGCTGCCCATTGCCGACCATGTCTTCCGAGTTGGGGCTGAGAGGCCAACACAGCGCGACTACAGATGCTGTGCTCGGCGCAAGGCTTCAGCAGATTGAGACAGCGCTGGGGGATGGACAACGTGATGCACAAAGCCTGGTGATGATGTCGACACTGGTGGGTGCCCTTGTGCTGGCTCGAAGTGTCCAAGACTCGGCAATGGCGATGCGCATCATGGGTGTGGTGCGGGGAAGCTTGAAAACCCAGGTTTCACAAGATGAAAAAGCCGGCCAATGACCGGCCTCCCCTCATTGGATTAGTTGATGACAAGCCTATCGCGATTCTTTTCCAGCAGAGCCTTGCCGATCCCCTTAACTTCCAGCAACTCATCCACCGCAGTGAATGGACCATTGCTTTCACGATAGGCAACGATTGCTTTGGCTTTGGAGACGCCAATACCGAAGAGGTCGCGGCGCAGGGTTTCGGCGTCGGCAGCGTTGAGGTTGACCTTGGCGGCCTGATCTACCTTGTTCATCTGTGCAGAGATCGGCGTTTGCGCCTCGGGTCTACTGGCAGGTGCTGCTGCGCTGGCGACGGAGAGGCTTGTGAGAAAGGCAAATATAAGGGACGAGATGTAAGTGATTTGCATCGGTGACGCTCCATGACATAGTTGAGAGAGCAGCTTTTCCGAAGCTGCTTTTCTAGGGTAGGCGATGGAGGAAAGCTGTCAAAAATAACGCAGTTACAGAGTATGTGGAAGCTAAAAACAGATGACTAATGAGCAAGAAAAATGCATGCCCGTGCGCCAATGCTCATTGAGACCATGAGCACATCTACAACACTTGAAAAAATAACCTCCCAGTCCTCGCATCAGGTAAAATTGGTCAGAAGCGCGAAGTCAGGTGTAAAGTACTATGTTGACTTTGACTGCAGCGAAGCGGTGCGCCGCGAAAGCTCGCGAGACCACTATCAACAGCCTAATGCATAAGGTTTTGCTATGCGGTATGAAAATAGAGGGTCCCTTTTGCAAGGCCGTACATTTAATGACAATTCAGGTAAACATCTTGATTTGAACATACTCTCAGTCTTTTATTTTCCCGGAGGCTAATTAGGTCATGCGAATATCAGCTCTCCAAGCTTTTAGCCAAGCAGATCAATGATTATGACTGCGCACAATCTTAGATTAGAAATGGGATGAAACGCCGCGTAATGGAGGGACTATTACGAAGTAAATTTACATCGACCAAATATAGACTTACGTACGCCCTCTGTAAGATCTTCGAGTTTAAAAAACGGACCGTCTGAACTAGAAACCATCGAGTAAGCTCAGACAAATCCAGCCACTAAATCCAAAATACAATTATGGAAGAGAACATGACTAAAAAAGCACTTATTACTGGCATCACAGGACAAGATGGTGCTTACCTTGCTGAACTTTTGCTGAGCAAAGGTTATGAGGTACACGGGATAAAGCGACGCAGTTCGTTATTTAATACTGCCCGAATTGATCACCTGTTCCACGACGTACACGACAAAGGTCACCCTTTTTTCCTCCATCATGGAGACATGACTGACTCATCCAGCTTGACTCGTATCATTCAAAAAGTTCAACCAGATGAAATTTACAACCTTGCAGCACAAAGCCATGTTGCCGTTTCGTTTGAAGAACCAGAATACACCGCAAACTCTGACGCACTCGGCTCCCTGAGAATTCTGGAAGCCATTCGAATTCTTGGCCTCGAGAAAAAAACTCGCTTCTATCAAGCCTCCACCTCAGAACTTTATGGCCTGGTTCAAGAAACTCCCCAGAAAGAAACCACCCCGTTTTATCCGCGTAGCCCTTACGCGGTCGCCAAGCTCTATGCGTACTGGATTACCGTCAATTACCGTGAAGCCTATGGAATCTACGCTTGCAACGGTATTCTCTTTAACCACGAAAGCCCGATTCGCGGTGAGACTTTTGTTACTCGCAAAATCACCCGCGCACTCTCCCGCATCAAGCTTGGCCTGCAAGAGTGCCTCTATCTGGGCAATATGGACTCACTTCGAGACTGGGGACACGCCAAAGACTATGTCGAGATGCAGTGGCTGATGCTTCAACAGGAAAAACCTGAAGATTTCGTAATCGCAACCGGTGTGCAATACAGCGTACGAGACTTTGTAAACGCTGCAGCCAAAGAACTAGGTATCACCATCACTTGGAAAGGTGAAGGTGAGGATGAAAAAGGCTACAACGAAGTCGGTAAATGCATTGTAGAAGTGGATCCCCGCTACTTCCGCCCAACCGAAGTTGAAACTCTATTGGGGGATGCATCCAAAGCTAAAGAGAAACTTGGATGGACTCCGAAAATCACGTTTGAAGAGCTTGTCAAGGAAATGGTACGTGAGGATCTGAAAAGTGCTGAACGGGATGAGCTGATCAAAAAGCATGGATACACAACCTTCAGCTACAACGAATAACTCTATTTGGCAATCTACCAGATGAATAAGATGCGAATATTGTTGACGGGCGGCGGCGGGATGGTCGGGCGCAATCTCCTCGAGCACCCCTGCATTGAAGACTTTGAAGTTCTTGCTCCGCGTAGTAGCGAACTGGACTTACGTGATTTCAACGCAATTCAAAAGTATCTATCTGAGTCCAAGCCCGACTTGATCATTCATGCGGCCGGAAAAGTGGGTGGTATCCAAGTGAACATCAGAGAGCCTGTGGGGTTTCTGCTGGACAACCTTGATATGGGCAGAAACATTGTATGGGCTAGCCGTCAAGCAGGCGTAAAGCGCCTAATAAACCTAGGTAGTTCCTGCATGTACCCGCGCAATCATTCCGAGCCTCTCAGCGAAGAAATGATTTTAAAGGGCGAACTGGAACCGACTAATGAAGGCTATGCATTAGCAAAAGTTACTACAGCACGCCTTTGCGATTACATCACACGCGAAGACTCGAGCTTTCAATACAAGACTCTGATTCCTTGCAATATTTATGGTCGTTTTGACAAGTTCGACCCTGCGCACTCACACCTGCTACCCGCGATTATACATAAGATTCACACAGCGAAGATAAACAATGATTCAAATGTCGAAATATGGGGTGACGGGACTGCCCGACGTGAGTTCATGTATAGTGGAGACTTGAGCGACGCCATTATGCAGGCATTACGGAAATTCGATTCCCTGCCCCTGAACATGAACGTGGGTCTTGGGCAGGATCACTCAATCAATGAGTACTATCACGCTGTAGCTGCAGTAATGGGATACAGCGGTCAATTCGTACATGACACTACCAAGCCGGTAGGGATGGCGCGCAAACTCGTGAATATCGAGCGTCAGACACTGTGGGGTTGGAAGCCGCACCATACCCTGCAAGAGGGTATTGAAAAGACCTACAGCTATTATATGGAGCATCAACAATGAGTATTAATTTTCCGCTAGCCGCTTCTTCTTGGGAAAAAGAAGAACTCGACGCAATGCAACGCGTTATAGCCACCGGCATGTTTACAATGGGCGAAAATGTAAAAGCATTTGAACAAGACTTTGCGCAGTTTGTAGGCAGTAAACATTGTGTAATGGTTAATTCTGGCTCGTCCGCAAACCTCTTGATTATTGCCGCTCTTTTTTACACTAAAAACGCCGACTTAAAACTGCAACGCGGCGATGAAATCATTGTACCGGCCGTTTCGTGGAGTACCACTTACTACCCGCTTTACCAGTACGGCTTGAAGATTAAGTTCGTTGACATTGATCTCCAAACCTTAAACTACGACCTTGAACAGCTTAAACTCGCTGTCACCGATAAGACCCGCGCCATTATGGCCGTAAACCTTCTTGGCAATCCGAATGATTTCGCACGCATTCAAGAGATCATCGGTAAGCAGAAGATTGTCCTGATTGAAGATAACTGCGAGTCGATGGGAGCATCTTACAACGGAAAACAAGCTGGCACCTTCGGTATTATGGGTAGCTTCAGTTCCTTCTTCAGCCACCACATTTCGACGATGGAGGGAGGTCTGATCGTAACCGATGACGAAGAGCTGTATCAGATCCTGCTCTCCCTGCGAGCCCATGGCTGGACTCGAAACCTGCCTAAGCAAAACTTAGTATGCAGCGATAAGAGTGATGATTCGTTCGAAGAGTCATTTCGCTTCGTTTTACCCGGTTACAATGTTCGGCCGCTTGAACTCGAGGGCGCACTAGGTGTGGAGCAGGTAAAACGCCTGCCCACTCTAATTCAGGAGCGACGTAAGAATGGTGCTCTTCTACAAGCAGCAATGAAAGACCACCCGGAAATCATCATTCAACGAGAGATTGGCGAATCCAGTTGGTTTGGTTTCAGCTTGGTGATACGCCCGGGAAGCAAGTTGACACGCAAGTCACTTGTTGAAAAACTGAACGAACTCGGTTTTGAGTGTCGCCCTATCGTAGCTGGAAATTTCGCAAAAAATGAAGTTGTAAAGTATTTCGACTGCGAAGTTCATGGAGAACTGAAGAACGCCGAGCATATCGATAAATTTGGCCTATTCGTTGGCAATCATCATTATTCGATCTCGGAAGCTTTTCCACTGCTTAACAGTATTAAAGCCTGATTCAGCTGCAAAGCTTAAAAGCACAAAGTGCGGAAAACTTACAATGATGGCAATAACAGCAACTAATTGTAAGATTTTCCGCACCGGCTATCTGGAATCCAACTCTCCGAGCTTCAGGGCTCAAAGCGGCGTTGCTGATAGATCCAATCAACGATTTCCCCATCAGGACTATAACCACTGACTGTTTCACGTAGTAGTTGGCGGACACGAGCGTAATCGTCTTTATCTACTGCCACAAGCAGCTCGGCGAGTTTAATTTTGAGAGACTCCCAGGATAGATAATCTTCGTTGGCACTCATAATCATCGGGTGTGGCGTTGCGACGACATTGTCACCAATGAGCAGTTCTTCGTAGAGTTTTTCACCCGGCCGCAAACCCGAAAACTCAACTGAAATATCTCCATGAGGGTTTTTCTCTGAGCGAACACTCAAGCCAGAAAGGTGAATCATTTTCTCCGCCAGTTCGATAATTTTTACCGGTTCCCCCATATCCAAGACAAAAACGTCGCCCCCTTGCCCCATGGAGCCAGCCTGAATCACCAGCTGCGCTGCTTCAGGAATGGTCATAAAATAGCGCGTGATTTTAGGGTGAGTAACAGTGAGCGGGCCACCCGACTTAATTTGCTTATAAAATAATGGGATAACCGAACCTGAAGAACCGAGAACATTCCCAAAACGAACCATCGTAAAGCGAGTCTTGTTAACTCGCGAAACATTAGACTTTTCCCCGAACAAAACAGGAGCCACCTCCTGACTGAGAGCCTGCAGCGTCAACTCTGCTAATCGTTTCGTGCTGCCCATAACATTAGTTGGTCGAACAGCTTTGTCAGTAGAAATCAGGACGAAGTTCGCGACTCCCACCTGCAACGCTGCTTGAGCGGTGTTAAGCGTTCCCATTACATTATTTAATACGCCTTCTGCAATATTATGCTCAACCATGGGTACATGTTTGTACGCCGCAGCATGATAAACTGTATCAACGCGCCAAGCCCTCATGACGTCGATTAGCTTTTTCTCATTACGCACTGAACCCAAAATCGGAAGCAACCTGACGGGCAAAGAATCCCTAGCAATTCGCAACTCTAACTCTGATAAAATACTATAAAGATTGAATTCGCTATGCTCGAACAGCAATAACGTTGTTGGATTTGAATTTAGTATTTGCCGACAGAGTTCAGAGCCGATCGAACCGCCTGCACCAGTGACTAGAACAGATTTCCCTTTTATACAGTGCTCCAACAACTCGTTTTGAGCAGGCACTGCATCTCGTCCGAGTAAATCCGCAATATCAACCTCTTGAATGTCATCTACTTTTACGCGCCCACTCGCGAGATCCATAAATCCAGGAACACTGCGGACATGCAAAGGAAAGCCTTCAAGAAAGCCCAGAATCTCTCGACGGCGAGCGCGATTTGAAGACGGAATTGCAAGCAAGATTTCTTGAGCGCCAGTGACATCAATCATGCGCTGAATATGTTTTGGCTTATATACCTGCAGTCCAGAAATCACTCGATCGGAAATACTGGAGTCGTCGTCAATGAAAGCAACCGGACGCATGACACGTCCCATACGCAACGCTGCAACTAATTGGTTACCCGCAGCGCCCGCACCATATATAGCAACCCTGGGCAAACCATCCTCACGGCTGGTAAAGGGTACATGTTGTGCCGCAGCAAACCAATCACCAAGAAAGTATTGACGCATTGCCAGTCGCAGTCCACCAACCAGGATCAAACTGAGCCACCAATAGTTAAAAATGATTGAACGAGGAACTACATTTTGGTGATTACTATACCAGTAGACAACAACCCCCAGAATTAACGACGACAAACTGACAGCTTTAATAATCGCAATAAGTGCATCATTGCCAAAATAGCGCATTACTGCACGGTACATTCCAAAGCGTATAAAAAGCGGAATTGCCACGATAGGTGCGGTCAGAAACAACCAAAAATGCGTGGTAAACGGGTTAACCAGCTCGTCCAAACCCAAACGCACCAGAAAAGCCATCCATAGCGCGAACCAAACCAGCAAAATATCAGCAGCGACTTGGAGGATGCGCTTTTGCCTACGCGGTAAACTCAGCAAAAATGCTCTCATTTTGTCCATAATTTACAGCACCTTACGAAGCTCCTGTCGCTAATGCCACAGGTCATTAATTGCATTTTAACCGACCTAATGACGGTTATTTTAAAGTAATATATCTCGACCACAAAACTTAACCATCTTTACCTGCACGACATTTATAGACCAGGATGACCAAAGGCACATAAGCAATAATCACGCCCAGAAGACTATTTAGTTCAAAAACAGCAATGCAGATAGCTATCGGAAACAACCAAAGCGTGTTGATAGCAGCAACAGCCCCTGTCACCGAAAGATGGTTACCAAGTTTACGTGCCGCATGCTGATAAGCATGACTTCGATGAGCCTCATACACCCGGCGCCCTTGCAAAAATCGAGAACATAGAGTGAACGTCGCATCGACTATAAAAACACCTAAAAGAACCAACCATACCCAAAGAAAAGTCGGACTTTTCCAAGCAGCATAAAGCGAGAGAACCCCCATCATTAGACCGAGAAACCCACTACCCGCATCACCCATAAAAATGCGCGCCGGTGGGAAATTCCATATGAGGAATCCAGCGACAGCCATTGCCAAGAGCAAGGGTGGCCCAATTAAACCGGGAAAGCCTGTTAGCCAGTAGATAACGCAAACCCCAACACAAGTACAGATAGCCTCAACGCTCGCGAGTCCGTCTATACCATCCATAAAGTTATATAGATTCAACAACCATACAAGATAGAAGGCAGCCACAATTACGCCGAACCACTGAAGATCAATAACTCCTCCCCAGTACCCAATCGGTGGGAGGCCCCCCAGCCAACACAATGCCCAGGCGGCGCACAGAAAATGACCGAGCAAGCGCCACCGAGCAGCGATATGACCATGATCGTCAAGAAAACCGAGTACAGCGACGCCTGTACCAGCCCCGATTATCGACCAAATCAAGGACCATTCCGATTCCCCGGTAACACCAAAGAATGGTAAGAACAGCAAAAAAATCAGGACGATCGCAACACCGCCGCCTCTAGCCGTAGGAACCGAGTGAGAACTGCGCGCGTTAGGCACATCGATGAGGCTACGACTAATCGCGTATCGACGAATACCCCCCGTCAGCAAAGCGGACAAAATGACAATAGCAGGATATAAAAGCCACATACTCATAAAAAAGACACGTCCTTGAGGCTACGGATTAATAGTTGGCATCATGATCTTAATGTTAGGAACTCGCGACCACATTTTTGTAATGCAAGCTCGGGAGACAGCGGTGGTGTCCATTCAAGGAGCGATCTGGCTTTGCTCGAGTCAATCGTGAGAGACTCACATAACTGTGTATACATACCCTGTCTGCCTATCAAACTCGCCCCCCATCGCATCAGGGCTGGCGGACAGGGTAGCAAACGGGTTTTCACGCCCATCCCGAGGGCTAGGTGGACAATTATCTCCGGAGTAGACAGAAAAATACCGTCAGAAACCAGAAATAGCTGATTAGCGGCGGATGGATGAGTGATGCATTGACGCAAAAAATGCACCAAATTTTCTAACGCTATCATGCTTCTGGAGTTTTCCACCCAAGCAAAAGGCAAAGGAAAACCGGATGATACCAATTTGAGCAGCCGCCCAAAGTTCCCAGGAGCCTCAGCCCCGTAGACGAGTGGCGGACGAACGATGACCCACTCCATTGTCGAGCCTTCGGCAACCTGACGTAATGCCTCCTCGGCCTCGAGCTTGGAAACGGCATAGTCTGCATGCGGTAAGGGAATAGAACTTTCGACAAAAGGCGTATTCATCGTTCGCGCGCCATTGACCCCAATTGAACTAATAAGGATGAAGCGCTTCACCCCCGCTTCAAGTGCCTGTCTAGCAATCGCGCTGGTTCCTGCAACATTGACTGCTCTGAACTTATCCAGTGCGTTTGCGGGTAACTCGCCCATGACATGAGCACGGCCAGCCAGATGGACAACCACATCCACCCCCTCAAGCGCAGGTGCCCAATTAACCTGTCCGGAGATATCGCCAACAACTACTACGTCAACGTTTCGCTCAGTGGCCCCCTGAGGATGACGCACTGCCGCCAATACATCAATGTCATCAGAATCTGTACATGCATGAATCAAAGCACGGCCGACGAATCCGGTAGCTCCCGTTACAAGAACACGCATATCACACCTTTACCACTTCTGAATAAACGGTAATTGTTCGCTGCAACATTAGCTCAAAAGTGAAGTCACTAGAAAACCTTGATTTACCCAAAATTCCCATCTTTGAGCGCAACTCCCGCGAGCCAATTAACGCATCTAACGCGTATACCAATCCCTCATGATCGTGCTTAGCGACCAAAATCCCTGTCTCCTGCTGCTTTACTGCCTCTGGAACACCGCCAACCCCCGATGCGATGACCGGTAGTCCAGAACGCATAGCTTCCAGTACAGTCAACGGTAGTCCTTCCCAATTTGATATAAGGCAAAAGACGTCAGATCTGGACAGCCGTTCGGATACATCAGAACAAGCGCCCGGGAAGAAAATTTTATCTGCCAAGTCGAGTTCGGCAACGAGCTGCTTTACTTTTGACATAGTGGGCCCATCCCCGACAAACTCCATAGCCCAATCATTACGAGTCAATGAGGCCAGGGCACGAACCAGAAAAGCATGATCTTTGGGCGCATCGAACCTTGCAACCATTATAAGCCGAGTTATTTCGGATGCGACTTTTGTAGCAGAACTGTCCTCTACGGAAGGCATTCCATTATGAATGGTGACAATGAGATCCGCACTTCCCACGCCCGACCTCAGCGCCAACAAGCGATCATAATCAGAGACAGTAATAATTTTATTCGCAAGATTGGCGACAGCGCGTTCAATCCAGCGGTATAAAAACCGCCGAGACGCTGATACGCCTTCGGTAAAAGCCCAACCATGCGCGGTGAATAAACATGGAACGGACAACTTTTTTGCAACCAATCGCCCTATTATTCCGGCTTTCGATGAGTGCGCGTGAATCAAATCCGGTTTCCAGGCCGACACGATGCGCTTTAGTTCCAAATAGCAGCGAAAATCGTTGATAACGCTCAAGGGACGGACCAAATGATTCGCGGAAACACATGCAAGCCCCCGATCTTTAGCGCGCTCGATAAAGACACCCTCGCCGCCTACAACTATAATCACTTCATGCCCTGCCTCTTGGACTCCGCTGGCGAGATCAAGAAGATGAACGCTCGCCCCTCCGATAACGTCGGAACGGGTAATCACATATAAGATTCTCACCCTTCTTCCTCCACATCATAACCATGAGGATTTCGGGATTGCCAACGCCAGGAATCTTCAACCATCGCCTTCAAATCCAGAGTTGCGGCCCAACCCAGGTCCCTCTTTGCTTTAGAGGGATCAGACCAACAAGCAGACAAATCACCAGGCCTACGTCCGAGGTACTCAAACGGTATGTTCACTTGGCTAACCGTGGAAAAAGCCTTGATTACTTCAAGAACCGAATAACCTCTCCCTGTACCCAAGTTCCATAAAAAGCAACCGTTGTGTGAATCAAGATAGCTCAATGCAGCCAAGTGCCCCTTGGCTAAGTCCACTACATGGATGTAGTCCCTAATACCAGTGCCATCAGAAGTAGGATAATCATTGCCAAACACACTCACAGAGGGCCTTAGCCCCACAGCCACCTGGCTAATGTAAGGAAACAAATTGTTAGGGGCCCCCTTGGGATGCTCCCCTATCAGGCCACTTGTATGAGCACCAACGGGATTAAAGTAACGCAAAACAGCAATAGACCATCGGGAATCAGCATGAGCTAAATCAAACAAAATTTGCTCAACCATCAATTTGGAATGCCCATACGGGTTGGTGGGGGACGCAGTACGTGAATCTTCGCGGAGCGGCATCTCAAGAGAATTACCATACACTGTAGCAGAAGAGCTGAACACCAACTTATAAACACTCATTCTGGCCATAATCTGAAATAGAACAATGGACCCGAGCACATTATTATTATAGTACTTTAAAGGCTTTTCAACACTTTCACCGACCGCTTTGACGCCTGCAAAATGAATTACAAAATCAATTAAATAGGTGTTAAATATTATTGTGAGCAATTGAGCATCACAAACACTTCCATTAAAAAATACAGGACTAACACCGGTGATATTTTTAATTCGAACCAGTACTTCGCTGGAGCTATTACTGAGGTCATCTAGGACCACCACTCTATAGCCCGCCTGAAGACATTCCACAAGTGCATGAGAACCGATATAACCTGCCCCTCCAGTAACCAAAACCGTTTTCAAAATTTCACCTCACACCAAAAACTATTTTTTTGACTTAAAAAAAACTTTAAACACGGAAAAAAACACACTCACGAGCTTTTTAAAACCAGGCTCAATCAGGAATTCTCTAAAAAAATATGAAGCAACCTCCGCATAGGCTTGACGGCTTCCTTTTGATTGGAAATCTGAAATTCTGTAATCAATCATTGGAAACGATGTAAATACACACTTTACATCTGCACGCTTGGCCAACCTGATCCAAAGATCATAGTCCTCGCTCTGAAAACCACCCAGATATCCTCTTGCAGATAGGATCAGATCTCTCCTAATTACCATTGCTGGATGGATAAAAGGGTTCGAGTACGTGATTTTAGAACGCCAATCCTCCTCCCTTAGAACTCGAACACCGACCACATTACCCAAAGCATCAATGACCCGACAAGATCCAGCAACGATGTCCGTATCCAAGTCTTTTTGAATAATCTTGTAAGATTCCGCAAGCCTATCAACATGACAAATGTCATCACTGTCAAATCTGACGATATAAGTTCCAATCGCACTGTTGACGCCAAAGTT
This sequence comes from Pseudomonas sp. NFPP28, assembly GCF_900115535.1. Taxonomy (NCBI): domain Bacteria; kingdom Pseudomonadati; phylum Pseudomonadota; class Gammaproteobacteria; order Pseudomonadales; family Pseudomonadaceae; genus Pseudomonas; species Pseudomonas sp. NFPP28. The sequence goes on from NZ_FOWT01000001.1 coordinate 29,481, forward strand.
AAGATTGAAGGATAACTGGCCTATTTCTGTTCGAAACAACACAATTCTCGGGTCTTTTATTGCGGCTACCGAATCATATAACTCATCAGTACAACGATTCAAAACGATTATAAACTCAAACGAACTGAAATTTTGTGCTAGAACACTTTCAATGGCCTGATTAAGATAACCATCATCACGATTACAACACATGAGTACACTGAAAAACGGCGTCTGAGCATCCTCTACCTCAACCATTTCAGCTACGCCCATAATTATCTGAAAATCGGATAATGTCATCCTCACCTAGGTAAGAGCCTGACTGCACTTCAATAAGCTCTAGCGGTATTACACCTGGATTTTCGAGCGCGTGGACCCCGCCTATTGGGATATAGGTAGATTGGTTTTCAGTGACAAGATAGGTTTTTTCCCCGTTAGTAACTTTTGCAGTGCCACTAACGACAATCCAATGTTCAGCGCGATGGTGGTGCATTTGTACAGACAGCTTATGTCCTGGCTTCACTGTAATTCTTTTAACTTGGTAGCGCTGCCCACTATCAATAGCATCGTACATACCCCAAGGCCTGTAAACCTCACGATGTGATATATGCTCTCTCCTTGCATCTGCCTTTAGTTTCTCAACTACTCTTTTTACGTCCTGAACATGATCCTTGTGAGCTACAAGTACAGCGTCCTTGGTTTCAACGACAATCAGATCATTGACGCCAACCGTAGAAACCAGACGACTCTCTGAATAGACGTAACTATTTGACGTATCTATCGAAATCACATCACCTTCTAGCAAGTTTCCATCTTCGGAACGGCTACCCGCCTCCCACAACGCGGTCCACGAACCAATATCACTCCAATTGGCATCAAGTGGCACCATGACAGCTTGAAGGGTTTTCTCCATCACAGCGTAGTCGATCGAGTTATCAGGGCACCGCAAAAATGCATCCCGGTCGACCCGAGTGAAATGCATGTCCTGTTGCCCTTTGGCCAACGCCTCGCGACAACAGGAGACAATTTCGGGCTCAAAGGTCTGTAGCTCCTCCAAGTAACGACTTGCCCTAAACATGAACATTCCGCTATTCCAGAAATAATCGCCGCCAGCAAGGTAAAGCTGCGCAGTCTCGGTATCTGGCTTCTCAACAAAGCGTGTAACTTCAAACCCTCCTTTTCCGACTGAAGCACCCTGCCGCAGATAACCGTAACCTGTTTCTGGCCTTGTGGGCGTGATACCAAAGGAAACGAGTTTACCCGCCCCTGCAAGTTCCGCCGCAATACGTATTGCGTCTTGGAAGGCTTCGGTATCCTGAATCAGATGATCCGCAGCCAACACCAACAACAGAGGGTCATCGCCTCCGGCGGTCGCTTGAAGAGCCGCCAAGGCAATGGCGGGAGCCGTATTACGGCCCATTGGTTCCAACAGAATATTGATATCTTCAAGACCAAGCTGGCGTAACTGCTCCGCAGCTAAAAACCGATGCTCCTCATTGCAAATCAACTGCGGTGAGGCATGAGTCAAACCTTCCAAGCGATGAATTGTGGCTTGCAGCATCGAAAATTGGGTGTCTACCAGCGGAAGAAATTGTTTTGGGTGAAGCTGACGAGACAATGGCCACAAGCGAGTCCCCGAACCACCTGCCATAATAATTGGAACAAACATTGATATCGTCCTTTGATTGCCTACCAGAAGGCGTAATGACACCACATACGAACCCGAACGGCATGGCGAGTTGGGAAGCAATAGGGCAAATGCCCATTATCACTCATCAGCACATTTTTTTGAACGTACAAAATTGAGGCAGAGACTACGAGTTACCCATTATGCGAGTATACCGGCGATTTTCAAGCCAGAGTTCTGACTCTCATGACTTGGCAATCACTCAGCAAAGCATACCTTACGGGCGTTACTCACTCAAAATATAACTCCAGCCAATCAGCTGATTACTCATTTCGCTCTGGAATGGGAGATTCACGCGAGGCAAGTAAACAACCGGGTTGCTGCTGAGACTTAAAAATGCAGCCCACCAAGCGAACGTGCTAGTGCCTACTATATAATCTTTACAACAAATCAAGCTCAAAAAATCCGCGATCGCAGGCTTCACTTCATTTCCAAGAAGCCCACAGATTTCAAAATCTTGTCCCTTGAAGACCTCTTTACACCACTCCCTATCATCCGTGAATATCACGAAACGACGACCTTTGAAACTCTTGATTGCTTTTAAATAATAATCCTCGCCCATGACTTTATGACGAGGATCTGTTGATAGTAAAAAATCGCCTCGACGAACATGAACACCAACGCTGCCGGAGTAGAGCTCTCTGCCCTTTGCCAACAATACAGAATTTTTCTGAAGAATCAGCGACTTCAGCTCATCCCTGAAATAAAGAGCGCTTTGGACATACTGAAAGTAACCAAAATGAAATTTCGAATTTATCGCCTGGCAGGCTTGATCAAAGTTGGTATCCGCATCGTAATCATAAAAAATATGATCACCTAATCGTCTAATATTCAACTTTCTAATTATGAGTCGAATAACCTTTGCAAAAATATTATCCTCAAAAAAAATACAACTTTCCGATGACTGATCATGATCAAAATCAATCAGATCCGACAGACGGATACCTCCATGAATCCCCTTACTGAGCAGTCTCTTACTATTACACGCAACCTTAGAACTAGACACAGACTCGATGTACCTGGCCCACGCCAGCTGAAACAGTTGATTTCCCAATCCGCCTTGGAGCATAACGCTAACATGCATATTCATTTGAAAACCCTACGATATCTTTTTATATAAGTCATTACTATAGCCATGACCATCAGCACCATTGAAACTTGCAAGAACTTAAATAAAAACTCATACATGCTTGAGCGCGAAAAATACACGAGATTTGGTAAGACCGAGAGAATCAAAAAAATAACGCCGCCATGGTTCCCACAGGCAGATCTATTGTCTTTATAAAAAGCAACCGCTCCATCTAACGTACGCACCAAACATCCAAAAAGAAGACACCAAAATATATAAAAAACCCATCCCTGATAGTAGGCTTCAGCAAAGAAACTTGTAGAAAAACCACCACTGACAAAGTTTATATGACGAGCCTGATCAACACAGATACCAAAAGCTTCATTCGTCGAGTTCAAACATTCACGCACCGCGTTACCAAAATTAACAGCGCCATATAAAACCTCGAAAGAAGCACCTTGCCCATGCAATGTTTGAGATATCTTATCTACCACTCCAGTAGCGACCTCAAAACCCAATCTATACTCGAGCAATATATTTGCAAAAATCAATGAGCCCAGCCCTAACGCCACTAGAAATATGTAATTGATCCGCCGCTCCAACCCGTATACAAAAACAAACAAAAATAAATAGACAAAAAAATAGCCGCGAAGGCCGATCATTAAAAAGCCTACTGCAAAAAATACCCATATGAACGAAATAATTAAAAGTCGATTAGAGTTTTTTCCAAAAATACCCCACAACAACAAAATATTTTTCGCAATAAAAAATGTTAATATGTGCGCATGAAACTCAGGATTTTCCAATGCTGCGAAATAATCGCCGACCATATACTTGCTAGCTAAAACATAAGACTTGCCCAAAAAGTACATACCACTGCACGACGCAAGAAAAATTATAAAACCACTTGCGAGGCGAGACAAAGTAAACACCGGAAATTCTACCAATGCCCTGGATAGCCTTGAAGTAAGCCTTGAGCTAAAGAAGTGGCCTGAAAATATAAATATACATCCCATCGCCAGGATAACGACAGATTTTCGAACTGAGCTTTCGCCCAGCACTATTCCCGCTTCAACAATGTCTTTATCAAAAATTAATGTCAAAAACGGACGTGCCCACATGAAAAAAAATATCGAAATCGATACCAGCGATGTAATATTTAAAGGGTTCTTGTAAGCCCCCTGAAAACAGAAAAAAACCAAAAGAGCAGTAGTAGAAACCAAAAATATATTAAATAGGAAAGCCTCGACACCACCAGTCTCCTCACTTATCGACAGAGCCACCAAGACAGTCAGTACAAAATTGAACAGCAAAAGAAAACCAAATGCGAGTTCATTCCGCTTGACAATAATCATTAAGCCCGCCTCAAAATAATCTTGGTGGCCGCCTTGATTTTTTTAAGCATAAAAAGCTCAAAAGACTTTACATATAACATATACGAGGGCAGACTTTTTCTCGCCACGACATCTAGTTTTTCAAATACTAGTTCAGCATCAAAAAACTTCGAATATTCGTAGGCAGCATCTGAAAGCTCACTGGCGCTGTTAATAAATTTATCGAGTAAAATATTCATCTGACTTGATGGTTGTACCGGCCTGATTCCTGCGTAACTAAGTTCTCCCAGAGAGTAACCTTTAGACTCTGAAACCCACCTATATGAAGGCATCTGTAAATCATCTCTGCGAGCTCTAGGAGGAACTACTATAGTGGGAATTTTATTTTTGGCCGATTCTAATGACGACGTTCCCATCGCAAACATCAAGTCGATATTTTCTCTAATAAATCCACTGAGCTTTGCTTTATCAATGAAGGGAATAAGGTGATATTCAATACTTAAATCAGTAGAAACGAGCTCCTTCAAAGCCTCAATAGCATCACCATTTCCGACGATATAAAAAACAATTTTTCCGTAGCGCTTTAATATCTCTTCTTGAAGCGCACGAATATCAAGTATGACTCGCTCCAAAGCATAGAATTTGAAATCCATATCAACGCGACCAACCCACCCTAGCCGAAGAATATTCGTTGGAGCGCTATATTCAAAATATTCAGAAGGACTTTTATCTATGACAATCGGGCAAATCAAATCTTCTAACTTCTGATCAAAACTCAAGCCGCCAATATCAGCAAACGCCCCAACCTCGTCAGTAAAAGCTATAGATTTGCTATTAAGAAACGTAGCTAACCCGCGCTGGGATCTTGCCTTCAGCGCCCTTATGACTTTGGCTTTGAGGTTGTTGGAGGTAATGTGCTGGGAGTACTCCTCATCAGCAATGGACAAGTATGCGCCGCGAAATGCTGCATACCCCATACACCATATGCAGACATGCTTAAACTTTACAGATGATACTGAAAAAAGCCAAAGCCGGCTGACCTCGGAGGTTGGAAGAAATACAATATCGTATTCCTTCAGACCCGGCCTTTCAGCCGGCGTGATGATATCAACGTAGCAATGGTTTAATTTCAACCAACTACTGAGGCGCGCAAGAAGAAAATCCGTCCCACCAAAACGCCCCTGAGTTAAAATCAATACTGTCGTCTTCACCACAACGCTTTACTCCGACGCTTTTTAAAATAGTTTGAACTAGACTAGTAGCTAATTTTTATTTTCCGTAAAACCCTGTCGATCAACTAATTTACGCCATATAAAAAAAGCCATAACCAGCCAATAAAGAAAGTAGTTCACAGCATGTGCTATTGCGACCCCTTGAAATCCATATATCTTGGTAAAGCCCCATGTAAATGCTACAAAACCAGCTGCAAAAATCACTTCCGAGCAAATAAATAGTTTCATCATGGCTTTACCCAACATAAGATAAGCCAAAACCCACCCCCCTATCTTCAAGGTATCGCCAAGCATTTGCCAGGCAAACAGTTCACGCATAGGTGAAAAATCCCCGGTGAACAATGTAACAATGATAAAGTCTCTCATCAGGTAAATAATCAATGCACTAACAATAGCAATTGGCAAAATGACTCGATACCCTTGTACTATTTCACTCCTGATTTCATTTGCGCCTTTAAGCTCAGACAACCGGGGCAGGTAATACACACTCAATGTGGTTGTCACGAGCATTAAGTACGCAGCACTTAAACGCCACATTGCCTCCCAATAACCAGCCGCCTGCAAACCAAACGTTTCGCCAAGGTAATCACGAACCAGTATATGGCTTACGGGAACACAGGCCGCCGACGTAAACGCCATCAACGCATATTTACTCAAGTTTAGGGCAACGGCAGCGTCAATACCGGAGAAGAAATATGAAACTCTAAACCAAGGAGCTCTATAGCACAGCGCCAGCGTAACAACGAAAGCAAAAGATTGATAAACTGCAAGGGCAATCAAAGCTCCATATAGGCCAAAGTTCATAGCCATGAATGCGGTGATTACAAGTGAAAAAATACTTCCAGCTATATTAGCGAGCACATAGGTTGCTATTTCTTTCCGCCCATTTAGGACAGCCAACAATAGTGCGTTAAACGAAAAAAACACAAGCGAGACCGCAAAGCATATGAATACTCCGCCATACCCCTCGCTGCTCAAAAACCAACTCGACAGTGTTTTGTTACAAAAAATGATGATAAACGCGCTCAGCAAAGACCCTATTAGCGCTATTGTCCCTGCGGTCCCCCATACTTTGCGCTGCGATATGTGATCCCCGACATACTCCGCAGTATATTTTGTGACGCCAGTATTAACTGCACCACTTGCAAATGTCGTGATCATTTGGATAGCGTTCTGAAATTGCCCAAGCGCTGCATATCCACCTGGGCCAACATAGATAGCAAGAACCTTGTTGACCCCCAAAAGTGTCAGCATTTTTATAGCAACGGCAATGCTATTCAACAAGCCTGTGCGTATTAATGTCATTAGATGCTGCCGACCCGAAAGCTGTTACAGGCCGACACAACTTTCCACGCCTCTTCCAAGGTTAAAGTAGGGCCAAGTGGAAGGCTCAAAACTTCATCATGGATCAACTCTGTAATGGGCAATGATAATCCTGACATATGGGTATATGCTTTTTGCTTATGAATCGGTACTGGGTAATGAATGAGTGTTTGAACTCCGTTATCTTGAAGATGTTTTTGTAGTTCATCGCGATGGGCGGTTCGAATGACGAATAAATGCCAGACGTGCTCTGCAAATTCCTGCACGCATTTATCTACTGGCAATGGTAAAATTAGGTTTGGGTTTTTGATACCTTGTAAATATACGTCTACAATCTCACGTCTCCGTGCTGTCTGCGCATCCAGATATTTTAGCTTCACAGACAGCACCGCTGCCTGTAGTTCATCTAAACGACTATTTACCCCTCGATATATATTCTGATATTTTTCATGAGATCCGTAATTACGAAGAGCACGCAACACTTGAACCAGTTCTTCATCGTTCGTTGTAATGGCCCCTGCATCTCCAAGGGCTCCTAAGTTTTTTCCTGGGTAAAAACTAAAACCTGAAGCATCCCCCCAAGCCCCCGCCTTCTTCCCCTGGTGAGTTGCCCCGTGAGATTGCGCGGAATCCTCAAGCACCAATAACCCATGTTTCTTTGCGACCGTAAGCAAAGCTGGCATATCCGTAAGTAACCCATAAAGATGTACAGGTAGCAAAACCTTTGTTCTCAGGGTAATCGCGCTCTCAATATTGCTTACATTTAAATTGTATGTCGCAGGGTCTGGTTCAACCAAAACTGGGACGAGACCGTTTTCAGTAATAGCGAGAACACTTGCTATGTAAGTGTTTGCCGGAACAATTACTTCATCACCATCCCTAAGGCGACCCAGTTCTTTCCAGGCCCGTAACGTCAGGCTTAATGCGTCTAAACCGTTAGCTACTCCAACACAAAATTTAACGCCGCAATATTCCGCGAACTCTTGCTCAAAGCGTTGCAACTCAACCCCACCGATATACCAGCCAGAGTCAATTACGCGGGCGCATGCCTCCAGTAACTCACTCCGCATATCGTGATTAATTGTTTTCAGATCTAGAAACTTGATCATACCGTTAGATACCGAATTATTTTAGCTGGATTACCGACTACCACGGAGAAATCAGGCACGTCTTTCGTCACAACGGCGCCTGCACCGACCATAGCGGAACGCCCAATAGTAACGCCAGGCAAGATAGTTGCATTAGCACCGATGCTTGCACCAACCTTCACCGTAATACCTACAAATTTCTCCGGGTAAACTTTCGAACGAGGCATCGAATCATTAGTAAAAGTTGCGTTAGGTCCGATAAACACATTATCTTCAATGCGAGTGCCATCCCACAAAAAGACACCAGACTTCAGAGTCACGTTATCACCAATGACTACATCTCCTTCAACTAGCGTATGCGCGCAAAGGTTGCAACCTTTACCAATCTTCGCGCCCTCAAGCACAACACAAAACTGCCAAACACGTGTACCCACGCCTATATCACTACTTTTTACATCTGCAAGCTCATGTATTTTCGGCATAACTTACAAGACCTATAAACTCTGAATAATCTCGAATATAGTCCTGCTCATTATAATAATCACTGGCCAGGACTAAAAGAACGCAATCTGATGAAAAATCATGCATTTCATGCCATATCATTTTATCGATAAATATTGCCTTACTTGAGCTATTCAATAGAACTTGCTCGCTGGTTATGCCATTATTCATCAACATACGACACTGACCCGAAACACAGATTGCTGCTTGCTGTAACTCTCGATGAGCGTGAAAACCGCGAGATACTCCTGGGCGTGTTCCCATCAGAAAATAAACGCGTTTAATGTCAAACGGCACATTTTTTTGCGCTTCTAAAACTACCAGCTGCCCACGCTCATCGCCTAGAACTTGTAAGTCGACCAAGTCTACCAAACTCATTTAGATCCCTCTCAAAGCAGCTTTCATGTCAATTCGCCAGCACGATGCCAGATCGTAGGGAAATATTTATTATTAGACCACGAAAAACCCCACATGCCAAAAAACCAATGTTCTTTTGCAGCGATGAGTGGGTCGGCTCAAAACAATTCCTTGCCGCTGCCCTCTGTCGATTTACCAGTAGTCGCGTCGCTGAGGACACGTGGCGAGTACCGCAGCTCTTGGTGCTGGGGAGCCAGCCCTTCCAGCAGAGAGGTTCCGCTCAGTTTGTATCGACCTCTGTGAAGGGCATCATCGCTTAACTAGCTAAAGGTAGTCACCTAGTCCATACGATGACTTCGGCTATTCAAAGCCGTGGACAAAGCATTTGCTTGAGTCCCGATCATCAAACGACAGCTGCTGCAAGCTCTACTTAGGGTGGGGGAACGCCCCACCCTTCGCCCAACCGGAGATGAATGTAAAACTGGCTGACTTTCGGAATCGCTAACACTGACCACTGGATCTGCTCTTGACCAAAACGATCAGGAGGCAATCCCAGCCACAATACCCTTGAAGTCCTGTACCAAGCTCATCATTGTACCTTTTCGTAGTTTTGGCTGAACGCCCGCGGAACAGCAACTGCTGCGCCAGGCAAAATTTGTAATTCTTTTTCGACAAGACGCCTCGAAATTAGAGTGTAAATAAAAGCAGCGATTACTCCAAGGATCACTCCGAGAAGAAGTCCTGAAGCAACGATGATGGTTTTATTTGGAGAAACTGGACCTAAAGGCTCCAACGCCTCTTTATCTAAAACCACCAATTTCAAAAAGTCCATGTTGACATTCAGATTCCGCAGTCGCGCAGCTTCTGCTCTAAGTGGCTCAACACCATCGAGAAAAAGATCTTCATTCTGACGGCTGTTTAGCATTTCAATTTGGCGATTGAACTGAAGCAATTGAAGCTCTCTGGCAATCTGAGCAACACGCCCTTCGCTGAAGTCATCGGACTTGCGTCGCAACAGCACTTGCCGTTCTGCCTCCAGAGCCTCAACCCCCATAAAGTATAGCGGGGTTTGCTGACTATTAATTTCTGTTCGCATGACACTCGATGCCGTATTACGCCGAGACTCCTCCATAGAGGAAGGTGTCGTAGGCCTTAGGATGTTCAAAGACTTGGCGATACCAATCGCCTCAGCAAGCTGTTCTATGCGATCATTCCGACGGGTCTTGAGTTCAGCCCTAAGCGCCTTCAGCTCATCTTGAAGCTGAGCTTTTTTCAGGAAATCCGACTCCGATAGCGAAGCAATTTCTGCCTCCTTTCTCCCGGCATAACTGGATCGTGCGGCAGCCAATCTTCCATCCAATTCGCCTAGACGGTTCCTTACAATCACACCTAGATCTGCGGCTACCTGACCACGCGCACTTGATATAGCATAATTAACAAAGCCATTGAGAATAGCCACCCCATCAACCCCCTCGGGGTAACTCATTTCAACTTTTATATAAGAACTTATAATATCTTTCTTATTTGAATCCGGAAAAACAATTACGAATGAATTTCGATTAAACTCTTCAAAGCTTTGCTCCAACGTCCGCCCTGGTTTTTCGAATGATTGAAATATGTTTTGATTGGCACGAAAGAAGCTGAGCCGGGTGTCATAAGATTCCAGAGCAGCACCAACTTTAGTCAGAGCGTCTTTTGGCGAAAGTTCATAAATTTTTGATCGATTTAAAGCATCAAGTTCATTAATGGCAGCAGGGCGCAGGATACTAGATACCTTATATTCAGGAGTGATCGTGAAGGCATAGACACCCGAAAGCAATGTCACGATCAACGCTACCGTGCAGACTATAAACTTCTGCCGCCATACAGACAGGAAAAGGGCGTATAGGTCAATTTCATCCGCAGGGGGAGTTGGGGGGGTACGAAAATTACTACTCACAACAAAAACCTGCCTTCAAAGAGAAACTGCGGGCTCGTTATGCAGACTATTTCATGTGTTTTTTATTTTAGTTATATGACCGCCAAAACCCAGCGTCTCTGCCAAATTTTGAGCACACAAAATGCCCGTTATCGAGAACAGATTTCATTTTGCCATCTCTCTGACATATTACAAGTCTTGACAGAGCCGTCAGATTTTTCCCAAACAGGCACGTCAACCCGCCAGAGGCCATGTCTGAAAAATCTGAAAGCGCAAAGGAAATTCCGAATTGTCGAGTTAGACTCAATGAATCCGGGGATGGGAACTACTCGAGGATGACCGCATCATTACAGGACAAAGGCAAAACCGATGCGCCATATCAAGGCAGTTTTCTGACGAACGGCTGCTAAACGTGCGCTCACGCGGTTTAAAGAGAGAGAGTCCCTTAGGCGCGCCCTGCTGGGACCGACCCATGACGCCTAGTGCACACCAGCACACCTAACAACGGCCCTATCAGCATACCGAGAATCAACGCCACGATCACAAATACCGACACCGGCAGCGGCCCAGTCGCCATCCCTAGGAATGAGAGAGACACGCCCTGCTGATTCTCCAGCACAAACGCCAACACCACTAGCGAAACCACCAGCACCGTCAGCACCACAACAACGCGTTTAACTCCGCGCATGACCTTCTCCTACCCCAAAAACACTCAGACGCCTTCTTCCTCTTCTTCGTTCACCCGGTCGCGCAATTCCTTGCCCGGTTTGAAGTGGGGAACGAACTTACCGTCCAGGCTGACGGACTGGCCGGTTTTAGGATTACGGCCTACACGGGGCGCACGATAGTGCAAAGAGAAACTGCCAAACCCACGGATCTCAATCCGATCCCCGGTCGCCAGGCACTGGGACATTTGCTCAAGCATGGTCTTGATAGCCAGCTCGACATCCTTGGATGAGAGCAGCCCTTGATGGGTGACAATTCGTTCGATCAACTCCGACTTCGTCATATTTTTCCCTTCTTTTTCAAGCAGCTAGGAAAAGCGCTTCGAAGGTTTTAGCATGACTTGATGAATTTGAACAGCCCACCGAACAACTTATCCGCAGGATAGGTGGCAACCGGCTATAGGCGTATTCCGACCTCAATTACAGATGACCAGCATAGTGCGGGTTACAGCGCCGGCAGGGTTCCAACCGAATAGATAGTCACCCTCTTCGTCCTTGGCGTCGCTGGACCTGGTGATCACCTTATAGCCCTGCATCTTGCACTCACGGGCAGCGCGCCTCTCGCACTTCTCCCAGCGATTGCCAAGGCCTGAGCAATCGATCTCAATGCCGCTGACGCCGCGCTTGGCGTGGGTTTTAGCGCTGGTGGAGGAGCAACCGGCGAGCACTATCATTGCAAGTATTACGATAAGCCTGTTCATTCAAATCCTTACTGAAACAACAACACAAGAACCGCATTTTTCTTAAGACTATAGTGAGTTCTGACACTGAGCTGTATGCCTTGGTTCTAGGTTGTTGATTCAACGAATTTCAGGCACAAAAAAGGGCGACCGAAGTCGCCCTTTTTTATGGTCTGACAGAACTTAGTTCTGTTTTTCCATTTGTGCACGCAACAGGTCGCCCAGAGTGGTAGGACCAGCAGCGATGCTATCCGAAGGCTTGTCTTTCAAGCTCTGGATGGCTTCTTTCTCTTCAGCATCGTCTTTCGACTTGATGGAGAGCTGGATTACACGGCTCTTGCGGTCAACGCTGATGATCTTGGCTTCTACTTCCTGGCCTTCTTTCAGAACGTTACGCGCGTCTTCAACGCGGTCACGGCTGATTTCGGAGGCTTTCAGAGTCGCTTCGATATCGTCGGCCAGAGTGATGATGGCGCCTTTAGCGTCAACTTCCTTCACGATGCCTTTAACGATTGCGCCTTTGTCGTTGTCCTGAACGTATTCAGAGAACGGGTCGCTTTCCAGTTGCTTGATACCCAGGGAGATACGCTCGCGCTCTGGGTCAACCGACAGGATAACGGTGTCCAGCTCGTCGCCCTTCTTGAAACGACGAACAGCTTCTTCGCCCACTTCGTTCCAGGAGATGTCGGACAGGTGAACCAGGCCGTCGATGCCGCCGTCCAGACCAATGAAGATACCGAAATCGGTGATCGACTTGATGGTGCCGGAGATTTTATCGCCCTTGTTGAACTGGCCAGAGAAATCTTCCCATGGGTTAGATTTGCACTGCTTGATGCCCAGGGAGATACGACGACGCTCTTCGTCGATGTCCAGAACCATAACTTCCACTTCGTCGCCGACTTGTACGACTTTCGAAGGGTGGATGTTCTTGTTGGTCCAGTCCATTTCGGAAACGTGCACCAGGCCTTCCACGCCTTCTTCCAGCTCAGCGAAGCAGCCGTAGTCGGTCAGGTTGGTAACACGCGCGGTTACGCGAGTGCCTTCTGGGTAACGGGCTTTGATAGCAACCCATGGATCTTCGCCCAGTTGCTTCAGGCCCAGGGAAACACGGTTGCGCTCGCGATCGTATTTCAGAACCTTGACATCGATCTCGTCGCCAACGTTGACGATTTCGGAAGGATGCTTGATACGCTTCCAAGCCATGTCGGTAATGTGCAGCAGGCCATCCACGCCACCCAGGTCGACGAATGCGCCGTAGTCGGTGAGGTTTTTGACGATACCTTTGACTTGTTGGCCTTCCTGCAGGGATTCCAGCAGAGCTTCACGCTCGGCGGAGTTCTCTGCTTCCAGGACGCTGCGACGGGAAACGACAACGTTGTTGCGCTTCTGGTCGAGCTTGATGACCTTGAATTCGAGTTCTTTGCCTTCCAGGTGCGTGGTGTCGCGCACTGGACGAACGTCGACCAAAGAACCTGGCAGGAACGCACGGATGCCGTTAACGTCGACAGTGAAGCCGCCTTTAACCTTACCGTTGATAACGCCCTTGACCACTTCTTCAGCTGCGAAGGCTGCTTCGAGAACAATCCAGCATTCAGCGCGCTTGGCTTTTTCACGGGACAGCTTGGTTTCACCGAAACCGTCTTCAACCGAGTCCAGAGCAACGTGAACTTCGTCACCGACATTGATTGTCAGATCACCAGCATCGTTGTAGAACTGTTCCAGCGGGATCAGAGCTTCAGACTTCAGACCAGCGTGAACGGTTACCCAGCGAGCTTGGTAATCGATATCAACGATAACACCGGTGATGATGGAGCCTGCCTGAAGGTTCAGGGTTTTTAGGCTTTCTTCAAAGAGTTCCGCAAAGCTTTCGCTCATTTTAATTCCTGTTGATAAGGGCGAAGAATACGCCCATCTCCACACCCCAGACGGTGTGGGTCAGTTTCAATTAAAAGAAGCACCACAGGACTATGACTGGTCCCCTGCGGCCTTCTTGGTCACCCGGCGATATCGCGAATGGCGATCTCGCTCAAGATGCGTTCCAGCACCTGCTCGATGGACAGCTCCGTGGAATCCAGCTGTATGGCATCAGCCGCCGGCTTGAGCGGGGCTACTGCGCGCTGGGTATCACGCTCATCGCGTGCACGGATCTCATCTAGCAGACTCGACAGACTAACACCATCGACTTTGCCCTTCAACTGCAAGTAGCGGCGGCGAGCCCGCTCCTCGGCGCTGGCGGTCAGGAAAATCTTCAATGGCGCCTCGGGAAACACCACGGTTCCCATATCGCGGCCATCGGCCACCAGGCCCGGCGGTTCCTGGAAAGCCCGCTGGCGCTGCAACAATGCGTCCCGCACCGCTGGCAGCGCGGCAACCTGGGAGGCCCAGGAGCCAACTTGCTCATTGCGCAGGTCATCGGTCACATCGTCCCCTTCAAGGATGATGCGCTGGGGATGCCCTTCCGTCGCGCCGACGAACTGTACATCGAGGTGCGCCGCCAGCAGCTTCAGGGATTCTTCGTTGGTCAGGTCGACGCCATGGTTGCGTGCGGCGAATGCCAGCAGGCGGTACAGCGCGCCGGAATCCAGCAGGCACCAGCCCAGGCGCTTGGCCAGGATGCCGGCGATCGTGCCTTTGCCCGAGCCGCTTGGCCCGTCGATGGTAATCACCGGTGCTTTGATATTCACAATTGAGCCTCTTGGGCAACACGGATGCCGACTTGGGCACACAGTGTAAGAAAGTTCGGAAAAGACGTAGCAACATTGGCGCAGTCACGGATACGAATCGGCGCCGCCGCCCGTAGGGAAGCCACGCTGAATGCCATGGCAATCCGGTGATCGCCATGGGTATGTACGTCACCGCCACCCATCGGGCCACCGTCAATGATAATCCCATCAGGCGTCGGTTCACACGTCACGCCCAGTGCCAGCAGACCATCGGCCATGACCTGAATACGGTCGGATTCCTTCACGCGCAGCTCTTCGGCGCCGCGCAACACGGTCCGCCCTTCGGCACAGGCCGCCGCAACGAACAGCACCGGGAACTCGTCGATCGCCAAAGGCACCAGTGCCTCGGGAATTTCAATACCTTTCAACGCCGCGGCACGTACGCGCAGGTCAGCCACCGGCTCGCCACCCACTTCACGCGGATTTTCCAAGGTAATGTCCGCCCCCATCAGCCGCAGAATGTCGATCACGCCGGTGCGGGTCGGGTTGACACCCACGTGCTCCAGCAACAACTCGGAGCCTTCGGCAATCGAAGCCGCCACCAGGAAAAACGCCGAAGAGGAAATATCCCCCGGCACTTCAATATGTGTTGCAGCCAACGCATGGCCCGACTCAACCGACGCCTTGCCCCCTACCACATCAACCGGATATCCAAAACCGCGCAACATGCGCTCGGTATGATCACGGGTCGGCGCAGGCTCGGTCACCGAGGTCTTGCCCTCGGCGTAAAGCCCGGCCAGCAACAGGCAGGATTTAACCTGCGCACTGGCCATCGGCATCGAATAATCGAAACCTTTGAGCACCTGACCACCCCGGATAGTCAGGGGCGGACGCCCTTCCGGGCCGGTCCCGATCACCGCACCCATTTCCCGCAACGGCTTGGCCACGCGATTCATCGGACGCTTGGACAGGGAAGCGTCGCCCGTCAGCACGCTGTCGAAGCTCTGCGCAGCCAGCAAACCGGACAGCAGGCGCATGGAGGTGCCCGAGTTGCCGAGGTAAATCGGCCCCGGTGCGGGCTTCAAACCATGCAGCCCCACGCCGTGGATGGTCACGCGCCCATGGTGCGGCCCTTCAATCACCACGCCCATGTCGCGAAACGCCTGCAGAGTCGCCAGGGCGTCCTCGCCTTCGAGGAAACCTTCGACTTCCGTCACACCCTCAGCCAACGAACCGAGCATGATCGACCGATGAGAAATCGACTTGTCGCCCGGCACCCGAATGCTTCCGCTCAAGCGGCCGCCCGGGTTGGCGAGGAAGGTCAGGTCATCAGCGTTCACAGCGGTTTCCATATACGCCCGGCGTGCCAGGATCTTGCTGAAATGCTCACGCGCCACCCGCGCACGGGTGAACACACCCAATAATTGATGGCCATCCCCGGCGTCGACCGCATCGCGCAAGGCGTCGAGGTCGCTGCGGAAGGTGTCCAGGGTGCGCAACACCGCTTCGCGATTGGCGAGGAAGATGTCGTGCCACATCACCGGGTCGCTGCCGGCAATCCGCGTGAAGTCGCGGAAGCCACCGGCGGCGTAACGGAAAATCTCGAGGTTCTCGTTGCGCTTGGCCAAAGAATCCACCAGGCCAAACGCCAGCAAATGCGGCAGATGGCTGGTCGCGGCCAGCACTTCGTCGTGACGCTCGACCTGCATATGCTCGACATCCGCACCCAACTCGCGCCACAGGCGATCGACCACCGCCAGCGCCGCCGGATCGGTTTGCGCAAGCGGCGTCAGGATCACTTTGTGTCGACGGAACAGCTGCGCATTCGACGCCTCCACCCCGCTTTGCTCCGAACCGGCAATCGGATGACCCGGCACGAAGCGCGTCGGCATGCCACCAAACGCCTGCTGCGCCGCGCGCACCACATTACCTTTGGCACTGCCGACGTCCGTCAGGATCGCCTGGCCCAGGTCCATGCCCGCCAACACGGCGAGCAATTTCTCCATGGCCAGGATCGGCACGGCCAGCTGGATCACATCCGCGCCCCGGCAGGCGAGCGCCAGGTCCGCTTCACAGCGATCCACCACGCCCAACTCGACCGCCAACTGGCGCGATTGCGGGTCCAGGTCCACACCGACCACTTCGCCACACAGCCCGCTTTCACGCAGGCCTTTGGCGAAGGAGCCGCCGATCAACCCCAGGCCGACCACCACCAGGCGACCGATCATAGGCACAGCAGGTTGCAATGCAGTGACATCAACCACGAGCCAGAACCTTGGCCAGCGCCTCCAGGAAGCGACTGTTTTCAGCCGGCAGACCGATGGTGATGCGCAGGTGATTCGGCATGCCGTAGTTGGCCACCGGACGCACGATCACACCTTCACGCAACAAGCCCTGGAATACCGGAGCGGCCACCTGACCGAGGTCGACGCAGATGAAATTACCCTTGGACGGAACCCAGCCCAGGCCCAGCTCGCGGAAGCCTTCCTGCAACTGCAGCATGCCGCTTTCGTTGATACGACGACCTTGCTCCAGGTACTCGGTATCCTTCACCGCCGCACAGGCCGCGGCCAGGGCCAGGCTGTTGACGTTGAACGGCTGGCGCACGCGGTTCAGCACATCGGCAACCACCGCAGTGGACAGGCCGTAGCCCACGCGCAGCGATGCCAGGCCGTAAGCCTTGGAGAAGGTGCGCGACACCAGCAGGTTCGGGTACGCGGCCAGGAAATCGAGGCCGTTCGGCAGGTCACTGCCTTCGGCGTACTCGATGTAGGCCTCGTCCAGCACCACCAGCACGTGCTTGGGCACGTCTTGCAGGAAGTCGTTCAGCGCCTGGGCGTCGAACCAGGTGCCGGTCGGGTTGTTCGGGTTGGCGATGAACACCACGCGGGTCCGGGCATCGATGGCTGCCAGCATGGCCGGCAGGTCATGGCCCCAATCCTTCGCCGGAATGATGCGCGCATCGGCACCGACGGCCTGGGTCACGATCGGATAGACCGCGAAGGCGTGCTCACTGAACACAGCGTTCAAGCCCGGCGCCAGGTAGGCACGGCCGACCAGCTCGAGAATGTCGTTGGAACCGTTGCCCAGGGTCACCTGGTTCAGCTCGACGCGGCATTTTTCCGCCAGCAACGACTTGAGCGCGAAGCCGTTGCCGTCCGGATACCGGGTCAGCTCAGCCAGCTCTTCACGGATCGCCGCCAGGACTTTGGGGCTAGGGCCCAGCGGGTTCTCGTTGCTCGCCAGCTTGACGATTTTCGAAGGATCCAGGTTCAACTCACGCGCCAGCTCGTCCACAGGCTTGCCCGGAACGTAAGGCGACAGTTGTTGCACGCCCGGCTGCGCCAGGGCGAGGAAGTTGCCACTCATGTTAAAGCCTCACAAAACCGCTTTCGGGTAAGAGCCCAGCACCTTGAGTGCCACGGCTTCCTGACTGATTTTCTCGAGCACGCCCTTGACCAGTGGGTCGCGGTGATGGCCGATGAAGTCGATAAAGAACACATAAGTCCATTTACCGCTGCGCGAAGGACGAGTCTCGATGCGCGTCAGGTCAATCCCGTTGTCGTGGAACGGCACCAGCAGCTCATGCAGTGCGCCGGGCTTGTTGCTCATGGACACGATGATGGAGGTCTTGTCGTCACCGGTCGGCGGTACTTCCTGGCTGCCGATCATCAGGAAGCGCGTGGAGTTGTCCGGGCGGTCCTCGATTTTCTCGGCCAGGCGCGTCAGGCCGTACAGGCCCGCCGCCATATCGCCAGCGATGGCTGCCGAATTCCACTCACCCTTGACCCGCTTGGCGGCTTCGGCGTTGCTGGAGACCGCCACGCGCTCGACATTCGGGTAATGCGCATCCAGCCACTTGCGGCACTGGGCCAGCGACTGGGCGTGGGAGTAGATGCGACTGATGCTATCGGTCTTGGTGTTCTCACCCACCAGCAGGTGGTGGTGGATGCGCAGCTCGACTTCGCCACAGATCACCATGTCGTGCTCGAGGAAGCTGTCCAGCGTGTGGTTGACCGCGCCTTCGGTGGAGTTTTCCACCGGCACCACGCCAAAGTTCACCGCACCGGCCGCCACTTCACGGAACACTTCGTCGATCGCCGCCATTGGCTTGCTGATCACCGCGTGGCCGAAGTGCTTCATGGCCGCCGCCTGGGTAAAGGTGCCTTCCGGGCCGAGGTAGGCCACTTTCAGCGGCTGCTCCAGCGCCAGGCACGAGGACATGATTTCACGGAACAACCGCGCCATCTCTTCGTTGCCCAGCGGGCCCTTGTTGCGCTCCATCACACGCTTGAGCACCTGGGCTTCACGCTCGGGCCGATAGAACACCGGCACTTCGCCTTCGGCCAGGGACGCCATCTTCACCCTTGCCACTTCCTGGGCGCACCGCGCGCGCTCACTGATCAGCTCCAGGACTTTCTCGTCCAGGCTGTCGATGCGTACACGCAGGGCCTTGAGTTCTTGCTCAGACATTAGCCGTGTTCCTTTTCGAACTCTGCCATGTAGGCAACCAGCGCGTTGATCGCGTGGATGTTGACGGCGTTGTAGATGGAGGCGCGCATGCCACCCACCGAGCGGTGACCCTTGAGGTTCAGCAGGCCACGCGCGTCGGCACCGGCCAGGAACGGCTTGTCCAGGCGGTCGTCAGCCAGGCGGAACGGCACGTTCATCCACGAGCGGTCGGTCAGGTTGATCGGGTTGCTGTACAGGCCGCTGGCGTCGATGAAGTCGTACAAGACGCGCTTCTTCTCTTCGTTGAGCTTGCCCATCGCAGCGACACCGCCCTGCTCTTTCAGCCACTCGAAGACCAGGCCGGACAGGTACCAGGCGAACGCCGGCGGGGTGTTGTACATCGAGCCGTTATCCGCCGCGACCTTATAGTTGAGCATGGTCGGGCACAGCGAACGGGCACGGCCCAGCAGGTCTTCGCGGATGATGTTGACCAGGATGCCGCTCGGGCCGATGTTCTTCTGCGCGCCAGCGTAGATCATGCCGTACTTCGACACATCGATCGGGCGCGAGAGGATGTCCGAGGACATGTCGCACACCAGCGGCACGTCGCCCACTTCCGGCACCCAATCGAACTCCAGGCCGCCAATGGTTTCGTTGGCCACGTAGTGCACGTAGGCAGCGTCCTTCGACAACTTCCACTCGTTCTGACCCGGAATGGCGAAATAGTCGTAAGGCTTGGCGGTGCCCGCCACATTGACGTGACCGTAACGGGAAGCCTCTTCAATGGCCTTCTGGCCCCAGATACCAGTGTCGATATAGTCGGCAGTGCCGTCTTCCGGCAGCAGGTTCAGCGGGATCTGGGCGAATTGCTGGCTGGCGCCGCCCTGCAGGAATAGCACTTTGTAGTTGGAAGGGATGTCCAGCAAGTCGCGCAGATCCTGCTCGGCCTTGGTGGCGATGGACACGAACTCATCGCTGCGATGGCTCATTTCCATCACGGAGAGGCCTTTTCCATGCCAGTCGAGGAGTTCACCCTGCGCACGCTGCAGGACTGCTTCAGGAAGCGCCGCGGGACCGGCACAGAAGTTATAGGCTCTCTTGCTCACATCCAATCTCACTCTGATCTGGTGGGGCTGCAATCATGTTCGGCAACGCTCCGCTTCCGGAGCGGACCGTTGTGGAAGCTGGCTTGCCTGCGATACAGGCGCCTCGGTAAGTCAGTGATACCGTGGTGATGCCATTGCAGGCAAGCCAGCTCCCACATGTTTCTAAGGGGACAAACAACAAGGGGGCGAATCTTCATCCGCCCCCTGTGTGTCCGCTTATTCCTGCGGTTCTTCTTCGTCTGCGGCAGCGTCGAGGGTTGGCTCGTCGACGTTGTCATCGCCTGCTGCGATCACCTCGCCTTCAAACTCCTCGCCTTCCAGCTCTTCGCCTTCGACTTCCGATGGCTCCTGAACACGCTCCAGGCCGACCAGTTTTTCGTCCTTGGCCAGCTTGATCAGGGTCACGCCCTGGGTGTTACGGCCCAGGCTCGACACTTCAGCCACACGGGTACGTACCAGGGTGCCCTGGTCGGAGATCAGCATGATTTCCTCGCCGTCGAGCACCTGCACCGCACCGACCAGACGGCCGTTGCGGTCGTTGCTGACCATGGCGATCACGCCCTGGCCGCCACGCTTGTACTCCGGGAACTCGCTGATGGCGGTGCGCTTGCCATAACCACGCTCGGAAGCGGTGAGGATCTGGCTGCCTTCTTCCGGGATCAACATCGAAATCAGCTTCTGCCCTTCCGGC
Source organism: Pseudomonas sp. NFPP28 (assembly GCF_900115535.1). Taxonomy (NCBI): domain Bacteria; kingdom Pseudomonadati; phylum Pseudomonadota; class Gammaproteobacteria; order Pseudomonadales; family Pseudomonadaceae; genus Pseudomonas; species Pseudomonas sp. NFPP28. The sequence goes on from NZ_FOWT01000001.1 coordinate 50,286, forward strand.
AGGCGCATGCCGCGCACACCGCGGGCAGTACGGCCCATGGCACGAACGTCGGATTCCTTGAAGCGCGTTACTTTACCGCCGTCGGAGAACAGCATGACTTCACGCTCGCCGTCGGTGATGGCAGCGGAGATCAGCACGTCGCCTTCGTCCAGCTCCAGGGCGATCAGGCCCACGCTGCGCTGGCGGCTGAAGGATTCCAGCGGGGTCTTCTTCACGGTGCCTTTGGCGGTGGCCATGAAGATGAAGTGACCTTCGGTGTATTCCTCGACCGGCAGCATGGTGGTGATGTATTCATCACTGTCCAGCGGCAGCAAGTTGACCAGTGGGCGACCACGGGCGGCACGGGACGCTTCCGGGATTTCGTAGGTCTTGAGCCAGTACACCTTGCCCTTGCTGGAGAACAGCAGCAGCGTGGTGTGGCTGTTGGCAACCAGCAGGTGAGCGATGTAGTCCTCATCCTTCACGCCGGTAGCCGATTTACCTTTACCACCACGACGCTGGGCCTGGTACGCAGCCAGCGGCTGGGTCTTGGCGTAGCCACCGTGGGAGATGGTCACCACGCGCTCCTCTTCCGGGATCATGTCACCCAGGGTCAGGTCGAGGCGTGCATCGAGAATCTCGGTGCGACGCACATCGCCGTATTCGGCGCGGATCACTTCCAGTTCTTCGCGGATCACTTCCATCAGGCGCACGGCGCTGCTGAGGATGCGGATCAACTCGCCGATCTGGTTGAGGATCTCCTGGTACTCGGCCAGCAGCTTCTCGTGCTCCAGGCCAGTCAGGCGGTGCAGGCGCAGTTCCAGGATGGCCTGGGCCTGTTCCGGCGACAGGAAGTACTTGCCTTCACGCAGACCGTATTGCGGGTCCAGGGTCTCCGGACGGCACGAGTCGGCGCCGGCACGTTCAACCATCGCCACCACGGCGCTGGATTCCCAAGGGGTGCTGATCAACGCTTCCTTGGCTTCCGACGGGGTTGGCGAGGCCTTGATCAGAGCGATCACCGGGTCGATGTTCGACAGCGCAACTGCCTGGCCTTCCAGGATGTGGCCGCGCTCGCGGGCCTTGCGCAGTTCGAACACGGTACGGCGGGTGACCACTTCGCGACGGTGACGCACGAAGGCTTCCAGCAGGTCCTTGAGGTTCAGGATGCGCGGGCGGCCATCGATCAGTGCAACCACGTTGATACCAAACACGCTTTGCAGCTGGGTCTGGGCGTAGAGGTTGTTGAGGATCACCTCAGGCACTTCGCCACGACGCAGCTCGATCACCACGCGCATACCGTCTTTGTCGGACTCGTCGCGCAGCTCGGTGATGCCTTCGAGCTTCTTCTCTTTGACCAGCTCGGCGATCTTCTCGATCAGACGTGCCTTGTTCAGTTGGTACGGCAGCTCGGTGATGACGATCTGCTGGCGGCCACCGACCTTGTCGATGTCTTCGATGATCGAGCGGGCACGCATGTAAATGCGGCCGCGACCGGTGCGATAGGCTTCGATGATGCCGGCGCGACCGTTGATGATCGCGGCGGTCGGGAAGTCCGGGCCGGGGATGTATTGCATCAGCTCATCGACGGTCAGCTCGGGGTTGTCGATGAGGGCCAGGCAACCGTCGATGACTTCACCGAGGTTGTGCGGCGGGATGTTGGTCGCCATGCCCACGGCGATACCGCTGGAACCGTTGACCAGCAGGTTGGGGATCTTGGTCGGCATGACGGCCGGGATCATTTCGGTGCCGTCGTAGTTCGGCACCCAGTCCACGGTTTCTTTATGCAGGTCGGCCAGCAGTTCGTGCGCCAGCTTGGTCATGCGCACTTCGGTGTATCGCATGGCCGCGGCGTTGTCGCCGTCGACCGAACCGAAGTTGCCCTGGCCGTCTACCAGCAGGTAGCGCAGGGAAAACGGCTGGGCCATCCGAACGATGGTGTCGTACACCGCAGTGTCGCCGTGAGGGTGATACTTACCGATCACGTCACCGACAACACGGGCAGATTTCTTGTACGGCTTGTTCCAGTCGTTACCCAGCTCGCTCATCGCGAACAGCACACGCCGGTGCACGGGCTTCAAGCCATCGCGCGCATCAGGCAGTGCCCGACCGACAATTACGCTCATCGCGTAGTCGAGGTAGGACTGTTTCAGCTCGTCTTCGATATTGACCGGGAGGATTTCTTTGGCCAGTTCGCCCATGAGAAGCCTGATTCCTTTTTCGGGTGAAACCTCGTCACATCCATATGGGACGAACGAAGCTCGCCGCTGCCGGCAGAGTGCCTGACAACGACTTACGACAAATCAACGAGTTATGACACGGATCTGCACGTTATAGGCCACCCCTCGGGGCAGCCCTGGAAACCGCCGGATGTTATCACAATCGCCGCCACGCACCTATCCCCCTGATGCGCATGGAGCATAGTAAGTTGACGGATGACAGGCTTGAGGGCGACGAGAGGGGCTCAGAGCTGGAACCAAGCCCGATTTCGGGGGAAAATTGGCTTAGTGCAAGCGCTTACGACACATCAACCTGGCCAGCTTGGCGGTGTCCGGCCGTTCGACCACGCCTTTTTCGGTCACGATCACATCGATCAGGTCGGCCGGGGTCACGTCGAACACCGGATTGAAGGCCGCCACATCGGCCGCGAAGCGCTGGCCGGCGACTTCCAGCAACTCACCGGCCTCGCGTTCTTCCAGCGCTACGTCATCGCCAGTGGCCATCATCAGATCCAGGGTGGAACTCGGCGCCACCACCATGAAACGCACGCCGTGGTGCATCGCACACACGGCCAACTGGTAAGTGCCGATCTTGCTGATCACATCGCCGTTGGCGGCAATGCAGTCGGCGCCGACAATCACCCAGGTCACGCCTTTGGTCTTGAGGATATGCGCACCGGCCGAGTCGGCATTCACCGTCACCGGGATGCCCTCGCCCGCCAGCTCCCAGGCGGTCAGCCGCGAGCCTTGCAGCCAGGGCCGGGTTTCATTGGCGTAGACCTGCTCGACCATGCCTTCGAGGTAGGCCGCGCGAATCACCCCGAGCGCCGTACCGACACCGCCGGTCGCCAGGGCGCCAGCGTTGCCGTGGGTGAGGATGGCCTGGGCGTTGCCCTGGTGCTTGCGGATCAGCTCGACGCCCAGCTGGGCCATGGTCAGGTTGGCTTCGCGGTCACTCTCATGGATGGCGATGGCTTCCGCTTCCAGCACCGCCACAGGGTCGGCGTGCTTTTTGACGCGGTCGAGCCGGTCACGCATGCGCTTCAAGGCCCAGAACAGGTTCGACGCGGTGGGGCGGGCATCGGCTAACAATGCGTAGTCTTCTTCCCACGCTGCCTGCCAGTCACCGCCCTCGGCGATCCGCTCGCGGGCGGCCAGCACCAGGCCATATGCGGCGCTGATGCCGATGGCCGGCGCACCGCGCACTACCATCGAGCGAATGGCTGCAGCCACTGCATCGACCGTCACGCAGGCCACCCAGCTTTCCCGGGACGGCAAGGCACGCTGATCAAGCAGGTACAGTGCGCCATCACGCCAATCGATGGCCTTCACTTTCTCCGCTGCCAACAGTCGATCGCGCATCCCTTACTCCGCACTCATAAACAAAGCCGCCGATTATAGCGATCCGCCAGCCAGGACGCTCGGGTATACTTCGCCCTTCTTTTATAGCTGCCTGGGAAGAAGCCTGCGATGACTGCCACTGCCGCCCCGCTCGACTTACTGTTGCTGCCGACCTGGCTGGTACCTGTCGAACCCGCCGGCGTGGTGCTCAAGGAACACGGCCTGGGCATCCGCGATGGGCGCATTGCGTTTATCGGGCCTCGCCAGGCGGCGTTGAAGCTGACCGCCAAGGAGACCCGCGAACTGCCGGGCATGTTGCTCAGCCCCGGCCTGGTCAACGCCCACGGGCACGCGGCGATGAGCCTGTTTCGCGGCCTGGCCGATGACCTGCCGCTGATGACCTGGCTGGAAAAACACATCTGGCCCGCCGAAGCCAAGTGGGTCGATGAAGCGTTCGTGCGTGACGGCACCGACCTGGCCATCGCCGAACAGCTCAAGGGCGGCATCACCTGCTTCTCCGACATGTACTTCTACCCCAAGGTCGCCAGCGACTGCGTGCACAACAGCGGCATGCGCGCACAGATCGCGATTCCGATCCTCGACTTCCCGATCCCCGGCGCCGGCAGTGCCGACGAGGCGATTCGCCAGGGTGTCGAGCTGTTCGGCGACCTCAAGCACCACCCGCGCATCAAGATCACCTTTGGCCCCCACGCGCCCTACACCGTGTGCGATGACAACCTGGAAAAAATCCGGGTGATCGCCGAAGAGCTGGACGCCGCGATCCATATGCATGTTCACGAAACCGCCTTCGAAGTGCAGCAAGCGGTCGAGCAGACCGGCGAGCGCCCGCTGGCGCGCCTGGGGCGCCTGGGGCTGCTGGGCCCGCGCTTCCAGGCCGTTCATATGACCCAAATCAGCGAGGACGACCTGGCTTTGCTGGTAGAAAGCAACACCAGCGTCATCCATTGCCCGGAATCCAATCTGAAACTGGCCAGCGGCTTTTGCCCGGTGGAGCGTCTGTGGCAGGCTGGCGTGAATGTGGCCATCGGCACCGATGGCGCCGCCAGCAACAATGACCTTGACCTGTTGGGCGAAACGCGCACGGCGGCGATGCTGGCAAAGGCCGTCGCCGGTTCGGCCACCGCACTCGATGCCCATCGCACCCTGCGCATGGCCACCCTCAATGGCGCGCGAGCCATGGGCCTGGAAAGCGAGATCGGCTCGCTGGAAGTCGGCAAGGCGGCGGATATCGTTGCTTTCGATCTGTCGGGGCTGGCGCAACAACCGATCTATGATCCGGTCTCACAGCTTATATATGCCACCGGACGCGATTGCGTGAAACACCTTTGGGTCGCTGGCAAGCAATTGCTCGACGACCGGCAATTGACCCGCATGGATGAACAACAGTTGACCGCCACGGCCATCGCCTGGGGCCAACGCATCAGCGGGCACAGCGAATAACGACGGCCTTGAACCCTGGCGTTCAAGACCGACAAACCGATTTATCAGATTCAGAGGATTCACCATGAGCAACGTCGACCACGCCGAAATCGCCAAATTCGAAGCCCTGGCTCACCGCTGGTGGGACCGCGAAAGCGAGTTCAAGCCTTTGCACGACATCAACCCGCTGCGGGTCAACTGGATTGACGAACGCGTCAACCTGGCCGGCAAAAAGGTACTGGACGTCGGTTGCGGCGGCGGCATCCTCAGCGAAGCCATGGCCCAACGCGGCGCGACTGTGATGGGCATCGACATGGGCGAAGCGCCCTTGGCCGTGGCCCAATTGCATCAACTGGAGTCCGGGGTGAGCGTGGAATACCGCCAGATCACCGCCGAAGCCCTGGCCGAAGAGATGCCCGAGCAGTTCGACGTGGTCACCTGCCTGGAAATGCTGGAACACGTGCCCGACCCGTCCTCGGTGATCAGCGCCTGCTTCCGCATGGTCAAGCCCGGCGGCCAGGTGTTCTTCTCCACCATCAACCGCAACCCCAAGGCTTACCTGTTCGCGATCATCGGCGCCGAATACATCATGAAGCTGCTGCCGCGCGGCACCCATGACTTCAAGAAATTCATCCGTCCGTCCGAGCTGGGTGCGTGGAGCCGCCAGGCCGGGCTGACCGTCAAGGACATCATCGGCCTGACCTACAACCCGCTGACCAAGCACTACAAGCTGGCCAACGATGTTGACGTCAACTACATGATCCAGACCCTGCGCGAGGAGTGAGCCTGTGAAGTTGCGAGCGGTTCTCTTCGATATGGACGGTACCCTGCTGGATACCGCGCCGGACTTCATCGCGATCTGCCAGGCGATGCGCGCCGATCGCGACCTGCCGCCGATCAACCCCCAGCACATCCGCGATGAAATCTCCGGCGGTGCGCGGGCAATGGTTGCGGTGACCTTCTCGATGGACCCGGAATCCCCAGGCTTTGAAGAACTGCGCCAGGAATTCCTCGAGCGCTACCTCAAGGGCTGCGCGGTCCACAGCAAGTTGTTCGACGGCATGGCGCAGCTGCTCGAAGACATCGAGAAGGCCAAGCTGATCTGGGGCGTGGTCACCAACAAACCCCTGCGTTTTGCCGAGCCGATCATGCAGCAACTCGGCCTGGCCGAACGCTCGGCACTGCTGATCTGCCCGGACCACGTGAAAAACAGCAAGCCGGACCCGGAGCCGATGATCCTGGCCTGCAAGATGCTCGGCCTGGACCCGGCCAGCGTGCTGTTCGTGGGCGATGACCTGCGCGACATCGAGTCCGGCCGCGACGCCGGCACCCGCACGGCGGCGGTCACTTACGGCTACATCCACCCGGACGACAACCCACGCCATTGGGGTGCCGATGTGGTGGTGGATCACCCGCTGGAACTGCGCAAGGTGCTGGATAACGCACTGTGCAGTTGCTGATTACTCAACGCCCCCACCCTCTATGAAGATCCAATGTGGGAGGGGGCTTGCGCCCGATAGCGGTGTGCCAGCGCGCACCTCTATGACTGATAGGCCCTCATCGGGGGCAAGCCCCCTCCCACAGGGGATCTTCAGTGTTTCCAGAGTTGGGGTTCATAAGCTGCTGAATTTTATCGAGGCTATTTATGTTTGATTACTCCGCGCGTCCAGAACTGCTCAAGGGCCGGGTGATCCTGGTCACCGGCGCCGGTCGCGGGATTGGCGCGGCGGCGGCGAAAACCTACGCCGCCCACGGCGCTACCGTGCTGTTGCTGGGCAAGACCGAAGCCAACCTTGCCCAGGTATATGACGAGATCGAAGCCGCAGGCCAACCACAGCCGGTGGTGATCCCCTTCAACCTGGAGACCGCCCTGCCCCATCAATACGATGAGCTGGCGGCGATGATCGAGAAAGAATTCGGCCACCTCGACGGCCTGCTGCACAACGCCTCGATCATCGGCCCGCGTACGCCGCTCGAACAGTTGTCCGGCGAGAACTTCATGCGGGTGATGCACGTGAACGTCAACGCGATGTTCATGCTGACCAGTACCTTGTTGCCGCTGCTCAAGCTGTCGAAGGATGCCTCGGTGGTGTTCACCTCCAGCAGCGTCGGCCGCAAGGGCCGGGCCTATTGGGGAGCTTATGGCGTGTCGAAGTTTGCGACTGAGGGCCTGATGCAAACCCTGGCGGACGAGCTCGAAGATGTAGCGGCGGTTCGCTCGAACAGCATCAACCCCGGCGGCACCCGCACCAGCATGCGCGCCCAGGCGTATCCGGGGGAAAACCCGATGGAACGGCCGGCGCCGGAAGAGATCATGCCGGTTTACCTCTACCTGATGGGGCCGGACAGTGCCGGCATCAACGGCCAGGCGTTCGACGCGCAATAACCGGCACATTGTAAAACCAAATGTGGGAGGGGGCTTGCCCCCGATTGCAGTGGATCAGTCAACAGATACAGTGACTGTCCCACCGCTATCGGGGGCAAGCCCCCTCCCACATTTTTCAGCAGTGTGCTTTAGTTTTTCACCACTTCTTCAAGGGTGAAGCGGCCTAACGGGTTCTGCAGGAAGTTGCTCACATTCTTACGTGAGATGTTGATGTACGGGCTGTAGTACAAGTCGATCCAGTTCACATCCTGTTTCGCCAGTTTCTGCAATTCCACATACATCTGCTCACGCTTGACCGGGTCGGCCTCGATCCGTGCCTGGGCCACCAGGTCCTTGACCTTGTCGTTCCTGTAGCGGGTCATGTAGTTCTGGTTGGTGTCGTGGCCCAGCACGAAGGTGGTCTTCTGGTCCGGGTCGAGGATGTCGTTGGTCCAGTACATCACCGAAATATCGTATTCACCGTCCACCAGCATCTGCCAGCTCTGGGTCGGATCGACCTTTTGCAGGTTGGCGGTTACGCCGACCTTGGCTAACTGGTCCTTGATGATCACCGCAATCTGCTCGTCGGCTTCGTTGCCGGCGTTGACCACGTAGTTGAGCTTCAAGTCCTTCGCACCGGCCTGCTCCAGCAGCTTCCTGGCGGCGGTGGGGTCATACGGGCGCTGCAGGTTGTTGGCGTAGTGGTACAGCGAGCCCTTTGGAATGTAGGAATAGGCCACAGTGCCCTGACCGTAGGTGGCGGTCTTCACCAGCGATTGTTTGTCGATGGCCATGTCCAGCGCCTGGCGCACTTCCGGCTTGGCCAGCAACCCGTGGGCGTGGTTGATCAGCAGGTGATCTTCACGTGTGGACGGGTCGGCGTGGATCACCACGTTCTTGTCTTTCTTCAGCTCTTCAACCCGCGAGAACGGTACGAAGATCGCCGTGTCCAGCTCATTGTTCTGCACCATGCGCATGCGCGTGTTGTCGTCGGTAACGGAGACCCACTCCACGCCATCCAGGCTCACGTTCCTGGCCTGCCAGAAGTTCGGGTTCTTCTTCAGGATCACCCGATCGCCCTTGCGCCACTCGTCTACGGTAAACGCGCCGGACGTCACCGGGTTTTCCGAGTAGGCGTCTTCGCCCATCTTGGTCATGGCTTTTTCCGACAGGATCGACACCGTCGGCGACGCCAGTTGCGAGAGGAAGGCGACAGCCGGGGTTTTCAGCGTGACCACCAGGGTTTTCGGGTCCGATGCCTTGGCCGTGTTGATCAAGTTGAACGGATCAGCCCACAGCGAAGCCTTGTTGTCGCGGATACGCAGCAGGCTGAACGCCGCATCGTCGGCGGTAATGGCCGAGCCATCGGAGAACTTCGCGTCACGCAGTTTGAAGGTGTAAGTCAGGCCGTCCTTGGAGATATCCCAGCTTTCAGCCAGGCCCGGCTCCATCTTGGTGCCCAGGTTGTCCACGCGTACCAGGGTGTCGTAGACGTTGGCGAAGACCCAGGTGTCGCGGTTTTGCGCGCTTTTGATCGGGTCGAACGTGGTGCTGTCTTCACGGCAGCCGATGGTCAGGACACCGGCGGCCTGGGCGAAACCGGCGGTCAGCGACCAGGCGGTCAGTGTAGCGGCGGCGAGCAACTTCAAGTGGCGCGATTGCATGTCATAACTCCTTGTTCATGAATGGCAGGGATGGGTCAAAGCAAAGGTTCTTCAAGCACGCAACTGTACCGATGCTCGTGCAGGAAATGGGTCGGCGGCAACACCACGGAACACAGGGCGCGGGCATGCCGGCAACGCGGGTGAAAGGCGCAGCCTGTGGGCAGATTCAGTGGGCTCGGTGGTTCACCCGGCAAGGGTTCTGTCGGCAATGGCCGATGCGGATCGATCTCGGGAATCGCCTGGATCAACGCCGCCGTGTACGGATGACGTGGCGCCGTGAAGACCGCCTCCACCGGTCCTTCCTCGACAATCTTGCCCAGGTACATCACCGCCACGCGGTCACACAATCGGCGCACGATGGCCAGGTCATGGGCGATAAACAGGATCGCCAGGTTCATGCGCTGTTGCAGTTCCAGCAGCAGGTTGATGATCTGGCCCTGGATCGACACATCCAGCGCCGCCACGCACTCGTCGGCGATGATCAGGCGTGGCTCAACCGCCAGCGCCCGGGCAATGCCGACGCGCTGGCACTGGCCACCGCTGAGGGCGGCGGGTTTGCGACTGGCGAGTTCGGGGCGCAGGCCGACCAGGTCGAGCAGTTCATTCACACGAGCTGCAACCTGCTCTGGCGCGACTTTGCGCTGCACGCGCAGCACTTCGGCAATGGTTTCGCCGATGGTGTGGCGCGGGTTCAACGCAGCGTACGGGTCCTGGAAGATCATTGCGGTTTCATGCCGCAGACGAGTGATGTCGATGGCGCTGCCATGGGCCATGTCGATGCCGTCAAACAACACCTGGCCGGCGCTGATCGGGTTGAGGTGCAGGATGGCGCGGCCCAGGGTGCTTTTGCCGCTGCCCGACTCACCCACCAGTCCCAGGGTTTCACCCGCCGCCAGGTTCAGCGACACGCCGTTCACTGCCCTCACCCACTGCTTGTTCAACCCGAACACGCCGGTGCCGGACGCGGCAAACTTCACCTCAAGGTCCTTGATCTGCAACAGGCTCATGGCTGCGCTCCCAACGGGTAATGACAGGCGACCCGAGCACCGTCCGGCAAGACCTCGGTGCACAACGCGCCAACCTGCGGGCAACGCGGGTTGAACCGGCAACCGGCGGGTAATGCATCCAGCAACGGCGGTTGCCCGGGGATCGTGCGCAGCAAGGCGTGACCGCTGCTGTGGGCGGGCTGGCAATCGATCAGGCCGGCGGTGTAGGGATGCTGCGGTCGAGCCAGCAAGTCGTATTTGCTGCCGTGCTCGCACAGCCGCCCGGCGTACATCACGGCGATGGAATCACAGGTTTGCGCCACCACGCCGAGATCATGGGTAATCATGATGATCGACAGGCCGCGCTGGTCGCGCAATTCCATCAACAGCCGCAGGATTTGCGCCTGCACCGTCACATCCAGGGCGGTGGTGGGTTCGTCGGCGATCAGCACTTTCGGGTTGCAGCCCAGGGCGACGGCGATCATCGCGCGCTGGCGCATGCCGCCGGAAAACTCGTGGGGGTAGTTGTCGACCCGCGCCTGGGGATCGGGGATGCCAACCTGGCGCAACACGTCGATGGCCTGCAATCGCGCGTCTTTTTTCGACGCGCCTTGATGCAGGCGGATGCCCTCGGCAATCTGCTCGCCGATACGCATCAGCGGATCAAGGTGGCTGCTGGGGTTCTGGAAAATCATGCCCAGTTGGCCGCCGCGCACGGCGCGCATGCCAGCGTCATCCAATGCCAACAGGTCCTGGCCGGCCAGCCGCACCGAGCCGCCTTGCACGCGCAGGCTGGGCGATGGCAACAGGCGCATCAGGCCACGGCAGGCCATGGTTTTGCCCGAGCCGCTTTCCCCTACCAGGCCGAGGATTTCGCCTTCGGCCAGATCGAACGACACCCGCTCGACCAGGGTTACATCGCGCCCCGCATTGTTGGCGATGACACTGAGGTCGCGCACTTGCAGCAGGCTCATGAGCGGTCCCCCAACACTTGCGCCACGCCATCGGCCAGCAGGCTGAAGCCCATGGCCAGGGTCACGATGGCCAGCCCCGGAAAGGTGCAGATCCACCAGGCCGTGGTGATAAAGGCCTGCCCCTCGGCCACCATGGTGCCCCACTCGGCGGTCGGCGGTTGCACGCCCAGGCCCAGGTAGCTCACGGCGGCGCCATTGAGCAGCACCAGCACCGCGTCAGACATGGAAAACACAATCGAGCCGAACATCGCATTGGGCAGCAGATGCCGGAACAGAATGCGCCCGTGGCCAAAGCCCAGGCTCTTGGCGGCCAGGGCAAACTCGCTTTCCTTGAGCACCAGGATCTGCGAGCGGATCAGCCGCGCATACGACACCCAGCCCACCAGCGCCATGGCGATGTAGAAACTCTTCAAGCCCGGCCCGAGGATAGCCATGATCGCGAGCATCAGCACCAGGAAGGGAAACGCCAGGATCACGTCGATCACGCGCATGCAAACGCTGTCGAAGCGCCCGCCGATATAGCCCGAGACCGCACCGATGAAGGTGCCGATCATGAAAGGGAAGATCACCCCGACAATGGCCAGTTGCAGGTCGATGCGCGCGCCCCAGATCACCCTCGAAAGGATGTCTCTTCCGTAGTTATCCGTGCCAAACGGATGCATAAGGCTTGGAGCGAGCAAACTGAAATCAGGGTTCTGCGCAATCGGGTCATACGGTGCAATCCACGGCGCAAACAGCGCAAGCGCCAGCCACACCAGCAGGATCAACAGGCCCCACGCCGCCGTCAGCCGACCATTGCGCAAACCGAAACGCAGACGCAAGCGCCACGGGGCAATCAACGGGCGGCTGCTCATTGCATCTTCACCCGTGGGTCGAGGGCCACCGTCACCACGTCAGCGATGAAGTTGACCACCACCGTCGCGCAGGCCAGCACCATGGCCACGCCCTGCACCACCATGTAATCGCGGGTGAAAATGCCGCGCACCAGCAATTGGCCGATACCGGGAATGGCGAACAGGCTTTCGATCACCACCGTGCCGCTGATCAGCCAGCCGATGTTCACCGCCAGCAGGTTGACCGCCGGCACCAGGGAATTTGGCAACACATGCCGACGAAAAACGGCGGTTTCCGACAGCCCACGGGCGCGGGCCGCGGTCACGTGATCGGCCTGCAACTCCATCAGCATGCTCGCCCGCAGGTTGCGCACCAGCACCGCCGATAACGCCAGGGCAATCGTCAGGCACGGCAGCACCATGTGATGCGCCTTGTCCAGCCAGGTGCGGCCGTAGCCGGACACCGGAAACAAGCCCCACTGCACACTCAGCAACAGGATCAGCATCAAGCCCAGCCAGAACGCCGGCATGCCCAGGCCAACCGTGGTGAACACGCGGATCAGGTTGTCCGCCCAGCCGCCCTTGTTGCGTGCGGCCCAGGTCGCCAGCGGCACCGCGATCAGCAGCGCCAGCACCACGCTGCCCAGTACCAGCACCAGGGTGGGCTCGATGCGCGTGACAATCAGCTTGAGGGCGTCGACCTTGTACAGCAGCGATTGGCCGAGGTCGCCCTTGAGCAGGTTTTTCAGGAAGTAGAAGTATTGCTGCCACAACGGCTGGTCGAGGCCGTACTGGGCGCGGATCTTCAGCAAGGCATCCGGCGTGCTGCGCGAGCCCAGCAAGGCGCGCGCCGGGTCGCCAGGGATCGAGCGCACCAGCACAAAGGTGATCAGGCTGATGCCAAACAGCACCGGCAGCAACTGCAGCGGCCGGGACAGCACAAAACGGTAGCGCGCCAGGTTCATCCGTCAGCCTCGGTGACGCGAGAGGAAGTCCAGCAGCACCGGGAAATATGCCTGGGGCTCTTCATAAAACGGCATATGGCTGCTGTTGGGGAACACATGCAATTCGGCGTGCCGGGCCGCCATTTTCATGCGCATGGCGCAGGCCGGGGTGAGTTCGTCGTGCTGGCCGGTGGTGATCAGGATCGGCATCTTGAACGCGGCCATCTCGGGGAGGCGGTTCCAGTCCTTGAGGTTGCCGATGTAGAGAAACTCGTTGGGACCCTGCATGGTTTCGTAAGGGCCCATGTTCCAGTCGTCGAGAGAGCGCCTGACCGGTGCAGGCCACTCGTCCAGCCGGCACACGTGGCGATAGTTGAGCAAGGTAATCGCGGCCTGGTACTGCGGGTGGTCGAGGGTACCCATGGCTTCGTGACGTTGCATCATCGCCACGGTTTCGCTGCCGAGGGCACCGCGCAGGCGCTCCAGTTCCTGGGACAGGTGCGGAATGTCGCCCACGGTGTTTTCGAGGATCAGGCTTTTCAGCGCGTCGGGGTAATGGATCGCGTATTCGATGCCGAGCCAGCCGCCCCAGGAATGCCCGAGCAAATGCACGCGGCCCAGGCCCAGGGCCTGGCGCACGGTTTCGACTTCTTCGACATAACGGCGGATTTCCCACAGCGAAACATCGGTGGGTCTGGCTGATGCACCCGTGCCAAGCTGGTCGAATGCAACCACTCGCAGGTTATGCTCCTTGAGCCAGCCATGGGCGTCGCGCAAGTAGTCACACGGCAGGCCCGGCCCGCCGTTGAGGCACAGCAGCACCTCATCGCCTTCGCCGAAGCTGTAGACCACGAGGTTATGGCCATCGACTTGCACGTTGTACTGCTGGTCGGGGGCAATTTCACGCCACATGCATACATTCCTTGTGTTGTATCGGCCTGGCAGGTAGCGGCCGTTGATCGGCCAACACTACCGAGGATGCCGCGCGTCCATAACCTAGTATTTCTTATAGGTTTGGCCTGGCAGTCCTTCGCCGGGGCGTGGCATTCTACTTGCCGCAAGTCGAGATTCAAATGAAATCGGGAGCAGAACGGATGCTGGCCAAGCTGACTGCCTTAAATCACCGTCTGATGCCGGGCAGGAGCCTGGACGAGCAGATGGACAACACCTTTATCCTTGCCCAACAGTTGGGCTTCGACGCCTTGGTGTACGACTACACCCCGGTGCCGATCGACCAGGATGGCGCATTGATCACCCCCTCGGTGCTGCAACTGCGCAACACCCCGGCCGACTGGCATGCCTTGTGGTGCAGCGAAGGGTTCTACCAGATCGATCCGGTGCAACACCTGGCTCTGAGCCGGGTGTCGCCGTTCGTGTGGTCCTACGACGTCAAGGCCGACACCCCCCTGCAAAAGATCATCGATCCCTGCCACGCGCCGGTTTCATCCTACCTGCATGACCAGCAATTGACCTGCGGCGTCAGCGTGCCGATCCACCTGCCCCGTGGCGGCTTCGCCTCGCTGACCGGCCTGCGCACCGGCAACGCCCGCAGCGTGTTGAAGGATGCGCAGCAGACCTTGTCGGACTTCAGCCTGATTTCCCATGCCTTGCAGGAAGCGGCCTACCCACTGTTCAGCAAAGAGCTGCGCACTTACCCGCATATCCACCTGACCAAACGCGAACGTGAGTGCCTCAAATGGGCCGCCGAAGGCCTGACGGCGGCCGAAATTGCCACGCAATTGAGCCGTTCGCTGGCGGTGGTCACCCTGCACCTGGCTTCGGCCATGCACAAGCTGGGGGCCAAGAACCGCGTGCAGGCGGTAGTGCGCGCCACCCATTACCGGTTGCTGGAAGACTGACTCCCCGGCAAAACCTAGCTGTTTTGCTAGTTACCTAAATTTCTGCCACGCATTATCGTGTCCCTGATCCTTTTTTCAGAGCAGGGTACGAAATGGAATTCATCGAAAAAATCCGCGAAGGGTATGCGGCGTTTGGCGCCTACCAAACCTGGTACCGCGTCACCGGTGACTTGTCGAGCGGTCGCACGCCCCTGGTGGTTATCCACGGCGGCCCCGGATGCACCCATGATTATGTTGACGCGTTCAAGGACGTCGCCGCCAGCGGTCACGCGGTGATCCACTACGACCAGTTGGGCAACGGCCGCTCCACCCATCTGCCCGACAAAGACCCGTCCTTCTGGACCGTGGGCCTGTTCCTCGAAGAACTCGACAACCTGCTGGACCACCTGCAGATCAGCGATAACTACGCGATCCTCGGCCAGTCCTGGGGCGGCATGCTCGGCAGTGAACACGCGATCCTGCAACCCAAGGGCCTGCGCGCGTTCATCCCGGCCAACTCGCCGACCTGCATGCGCACCTGGGTCAGCGAAGCCAACCGCCTGCGCAAATTGTTGCCTGAAGGCGTGCATGAAACCCTGCTCAAGCACGAAGCCGTCGGCAACTACCAGGATCCGGAATACCTCGCCGCGTCGCGGGTGTTCTATGACCATCACGTATGCCGGGTCATCCCTTGGCCCGAGGAAGTGGCGCGCACCTTCGCCGCGGTCGATGCAGACCCGACGGTGTACCACGCCATGAGCGGCCCGACCGAATTCCATGTGATCGGCAGCTTGAAAGACTGGAAGTCCACTGGCCGCCTGTCGGCGATCAACGTACCGACGCTGGTGATCTCGGGTCGCCACGACGAGGCCACGCCGCTGGTGGTCAAGCCGTTCCTGGACGAAATTGCGGATGTGCGCTGGGCGCTGTTTGAAGACTCCAGCCACATGCCCCATGTGGAAGAACGCCAGGCGTGCATGGGGACTGTGGTGAAGTTTCTGGATGAGGTGTGTTCGGCACAATACAAAGTGCTCAAGGCCGGCTGAATGCTCAAGCTGGATGCATTCCAATTGTGGGAGGGGGCTTGCCCCCGATAGCGGTGTGTCAGGCGCCAATCACTCAGTTGATACACCGTCATCGGGGGCAAGCCCCCTCCCACATTCAGGCCTCGCTAGCCTCGGGTTTGGTGACCTTCCTAGGCACTTCCGCCACCAACGGGATCTCCCTGCCCTCGGCATCAAACAACTTGCCGCCCTTGAAGTAATCCCCATCACGCAGTTCCGACACATCGCGAAAGCACAAGCTGCGTTCGGTCCCCGCCACGAAAACCGACTGCTGGTCCGAATTGCCGGCGGTGAAATGGTTGAACGCCAGGTTCAGCAGGATCGCCATGATTGCCGACGAGCTGATCCCCGAGTGGAAAATGGTCGCGAACCAGCTCGGGAAGTGGTCGTAGAAGCTCGGTGCCGCAATCGGGATCATGCCAAAACCGATGGACGTGGCCACGATGATCAGGTTCATGTTGTTGCGATAATCCACCTTGGACAAGGTGCGGATACCACTGGCCGCCACGGTGCCAAACAGCACAATCCCGGCCCCGCCAAGCACTGAAGTGGGCACCGCCGCGATGACCCGGCCCATGAAGGGCAACAAACCGAGGATCACCAGGAACAGCCCGCCCGTGGCCACCACGAAGCGGCTCTTGACCCCGGTCACCGCCACCAGCCCGACGTTCTGGGCGAAGGCGCTCTGGGTGAACGAACCGAAGATCGGCGCGAACATACTCGACAGCATATCGGCGCGCAGGCCGTTGCCCAGACGCTTGGAATCGACTTTGGTGTCGATGATTTCACCCACCGCCAGAATATCCGCCGAGGTCTCGACCAGGGTCACCATCACCACGATGCACATGGAAATGATCGCGGCCACATGGAAGGTGGGCATGCCGAAATGGAAGGGTGTGGGGAAACCGAACATCGGCCCCTGGGTCACGCCGGAGAAGTCGGCCATGCCAAGGAACACCGCAATCACGGTGCCGATCACCATCGCCAGCAGGATCGACAAGCGCGAGATGGTCGCGCTGCCTATCTTGCTCAGCAGCAACACCAGCACCAGGGTCAACGCCGCCAGGCCGATATTGGACATGCTGCCGAAATCGGCGGCGCGGCTGTTGCCGCCCATGGCCCAGCGCGCGGCAACGGGCATCAGGGTCAGGCCGATGGTGGTGATCACAATGCCCGTTACCAACGGCGGGAAAAACTTGGTGATCCGCGAGAACACCGGGGTTATCAATAATCCGATAAACGACGCGGCCATTACCGCGCCAAGAATCGCCGGCACACCACCGGCGCCATCACTGCCGACAATCGCCACCATGGTTGCCACACCGGCGAACGACACGCCCTGCACCAGCGGCAACTGACAACCAAAAAACGGCAGGCCCAGGGTCTGCAATAGCGTGGCCAGGCCACCGGCGAACAACGACGCGGCGATCAGCAGGCCGATATCCGCCGGCGACAAACCCGCCGCCTGGCCGACGATCAACGGTACCGCGACGATGCCGCCGTACATGGTGAGCACATGTTGCAGGCCGTAAGCCATGTTGGCGGCGACGCCGAGATTCTCATCTTCTGGCCGCTGCGGTGACGCCTTCGGGATAGTCATGGTGAGGGGTTCTCTGTTTTTGTTGTGCGGCCACTGTATGCAATGTTTGGACTGGATGTCCATAGAGTTGTATACAATCAATCGAACAAGTTACCCTCCGTCGGCGTTACAAAAACAATCCGGCCGTGATGAGCCAGAACGCCAAAGGACCCATAACAATGAAAAAGGCACTACAGGGCGCAACCGTCGCACTCACCCTCCTCGGCGGCGGGGAGGCCGTCGCGGTGGAATGGATGAACAACAGCGCAGGGTTTCGCTACGGCCAGCAGTTCACCAACCCGAACAACCCCGACGAATTCAGCAAGCGCATCTACAGTTTTACCCACGCCAGCGGCTACCGGTACGGCAGCAATTTCCTCAACCTCGATGTGTTCCTGTCCGACAGCCGCGACCCGCGCAAGGGTACGGATCATGGCGGGAGCGAGGTGTATGCGGTGTACCGTCACCAGTTGTATGCATCGCGGGTGTTCGATGTGCCGCTGGGCACTGGCCTGGTCAAGGATTACGCGCTGACGTTGGGGTTCGATGCCAACCGCAACAACAACTTCGCCTCAGCCAGGAAGCGCGCCCTGGTGATAGGCCCGACCTTGAAGTTCAACACCGTCGGCGTGCTGGACCTGAGCCTGCTGTACTACAAGGAAAAGAACCACACCGGCATCCCCGGCGCGCAGGAGTCGAACCACACGTTCGACGATACCTACATGCTCAACCTGACGTGGATGCGCCCGTTCGAGATTGCCAATCATGCGGCGAAATTCCAGGGTTTCATGAATTATGTCGGGGAAAAAGGCGAGGACTATCACGGTCGCGACACCGCGCCGGAAGCCCTGATGCGCACCGCGCTGATGGTGGCGGTGCGACCGGGCAAAAGCGTCAAGCCGAACCTGTACCTGGGGGTGGGTTACGAGTATTGGCATAACAAATTCGGCGTGGATGGCGGCCGGGGTAGCCGCACATCGACGCCGACAGTGAACCTGGAAGTGACGTTCTAGGCGGCTGCCAGCTCCGAATCCTTGGCCTTGGGCCGCGCCAGCCAGTACCCCAGCACGGCCAACGGCGCGGTCGCCAGCATCACAATCACGGTAATCAGCAGTGGCTGGTCAATCATTGACGACACCAGCAGGCTGCTGAGAAAGCACAGGCCCAATTGCAGCGTATTTTGCAGCGCCGCCGCCTTGCCGGAGTTTTGCGCAAACGGCATCAGCGCGTTCGCCACGACGATGGGGTAACTGGCACCGTTGCACAGCGCCATCAGGCAGAACGGAATCAGCAAGGTGGTAAGGCTCGGCACGGTCAAGGTCGCGACCAGGTACAACGCCACCATGCTGATGCAATACGCCAGCAGCAGCCACGGCAACAGCGTCTTGCCCTGGAAGTGCTGCAAGGCGCTGCGACAGCTGTAGCCACCGACCAGGAACGCCAAGGTCGGCAGCACGTAGCTCAGGCCGATGTCATTCGGACTGTAGCCCATGCCGCCCAGGATGAAGGGCGACGCCGTCAGCCAGGCGAAGAAACTGGCCGAGCACGCGGCAAAAATCATGACATTGCCGGTAAACACGCGAGACGTCAGTAACTGTCCATAACCCAGGCGCGAAGGTTCGCCCTTCGCGGCCTGACGTTTCTGCGCAGTACGCAGGAACAACGTCGGCAACAACAGCAACAACGACACACCCAGCAATACGCCGAAGATCGCCTGCCAGCCGAAGTGACTCAGCACCATCGCGCCCAACAGCGGCGCTAAAGCCGGTGACAACGACATCAGCGGCATGATGCTGGCAAACACGCGATGGGCCTTGTCGGCCGGGTAGCGGTCGATCACCAGGGCTTGCCAACTGACGGCGGCGGCGCATACGCCAATGGCTTGGATAAAACGCAATGCCAGCAACTGAGGCGCCGTTTCGACCCAGAACATGCCCGCACAACCGAGCACAAACAGGCTCAGCCCGGCGAGCAGGATCGGCTTGCGCCCCAGGCGGTCCGACAACGGCCCCCATAACAACTGCCCGACCGCAAAGCCGGCGAGGAAGATGCTCAAGCTGGCGCCTACTGCACCGGCGCCAATCTGCAAGTGCTCGCCCATGGCGCCGAACGCCGGTAAATACATGTCCATGGCGAGGTAACCGAGCATGCTCAGCCCCGCCAGATACCCAGTGAAACCAAAAGAATTTTTCATTGAAGCCTTGTTGATCCTGCCATCAAACTATTTGCTGACTGCCGCCCATTATGAAGCTGACAGTTTTGCTGTGAAGCGATAATAATTGGATACTCTTATCAATAAATTTGAAGGCAACCGCCATGTGGTCCGAATATTCGCTGGACGTTGTCGATGCAGTCGCGCGTCATGGCAGCTTCAGCGCAGCTGCCCAGGAACTGCACCGGGTGCCGTCGGCCATCAGCTATACGGTGCGTCAGATCGAGGAATGGCTGGCAGTGCCGTTGT
Organism: Pseudomonas sp. NFPP28; assembly: GCF_900115535.1. Taxonomy (NCBI): domain Bacteria; kingdom Pseudomonadati; phylum Pseudomonadota; class Gammaproteobacteria; order Pseudomonadales; family Pseudomonadaceae; genus Pseudomonas; species Pseudomonas sp. NFPP28. Next base: position 69,973 of record NZ_FOWT01000001.1, read on the forward strand.
TTGTGCGGCGCCACCGGGACGTCGAGCTGACGCCGGCCGGCCGGCTGTTTATCGACGAAGCCCGTGGCGTGATGAAAAAAATGCTCGGCACCCGACGCCTTTGCCAGCAAGTGGCCAACGGCTGGAGTGGCCAGTTGAAGGTGGCGGTGGATTCCATCGTCAAACCCCAGCGCTGCCGACAGTTGGTCATTGATTTCTACCGGCAGTTTCCCGAGGTCGAGCTGTTGCTGGAATACGAGGTGTACAACGGCGTGTGGGATGCCCTGGCGGATGAGCGCACCGACATTGTGATCGGCGCCACCAGCGCGGTGCCGGTGGCCAGCCGCTTCACCTTTCGCGACATGGGGTTGTTGAATTGGCTGTGTGTGGTCAGTGCGCGCCACCCGTTGGCCCGCGTCGAAGGCTTGCTGAGTGACGATCAACTGAGGCCCTTCGCTTCGTTGTGCATGACCGATACATCGCGCAACCTGCCCAAACGCGACACCTGGACCCTGGATAACCAGCGTCGGCTGGTGGTGCCGAACTGGTCATCGGCCCTCGATTGCTTGCGTGACGGCCTGTGCGTCGGCATGGCGCCGGCGCATCAGGTGCTGCCGTGGATCGAGCGCGGGGAATTAGTGGCGCTGCAATTGAGCCGGCCGTTTCCTGCCAGCCCGTCGTGTGTGGCCTGGGCACAGGACAGGCTGTCCCCGGCCATGGCCTGGCTGCTGGAGTATCTGGGCGATACCGAAACCCTGAACCAGGAATGGCTCAACGGGCCTGATCCAGTAGCCGGGTAATGGCCCGCACGATCATCTCGACCTCCTTGGCAGCCAGGGTCAGCGGCGGCAGCAGCCGAATGACCTTGCCCCGCGTCACGTTGATCAGCAGGCCGTGTTCCTGGGCCGCGCGCTGGGCCAGGTCACGATAAGGGCTCGCCAGTTCGATCCCGATCATCAACCCCTGCCCACGAATCGCCAGGACGTGCGGGTGCTCACCCAGTTCCACCCGCAACCGCGCCAGCAAACGCTCGCCCTGTAGCGCCGCGTTCTGCAGCAAACCCTGTTCTTCGATGATGTCCAGCACGGTGCACCCCACGCGACACGCCAACGGGTTGCCGCCGAAGGTGCTGCCATGGCTGCCCGGCGTAAACAACTGGGCCACACCGGCCCGCGCCAGGCAGGCGCCGATGGGTACGCCGTTGCCGAGGCCCTTGGCCAGGGTCATCACGTCCGGGACGATGCCTTCATGCTGGAAGGCAAACCAGGCGCCGGTGCGCCCAATGCCGGTCTGGATTTCATCGAGCATCATCAACCAGCCATGGCGGGTGCAGTGATCACGCAGGGCTTTCAGGTAGCCCGGTGGTGCCGGCAGTACGCCGCTTTCACCCTGGATCGGTTCCAGCAGGACCGCGGCGATCCGCGCGCCAAACGTCTGGGTGATTGCCTCAAGCGCAGCCAGATCGCCAAAGCCCACCTTGAGAAAGTCCCCCGGCAAGCGCTGGAAACCCAGGCGTACCGACGGCCCGTCACTGGCAGCCATGGTGCCGAGCGTACGGCCGTGAAAAGCATTTTCCATCACCACCACCAACGGTTCTTCAATGCCTTTTTTCCAGCCATGCAGCCGCGCCAGTTTCAGCGCTGTTTCGTTGGCCTCGGCACCGGAGTTGTTGAAGAAGGCCCGGTCGAGGCCAGACAGTTGAGTCAGGCGTTGGGCCAGCCGTTGTTGCCAGTCGATGCTGTAGAGGTTGGAGGTATGCAACAACAAGCCAGCCTGCTCGCTGATGGCCGTCACCAACCTGGGGTGCGAATGGCCGACATTGGTCACCGCCACACCGGCCACCGCATCCAGGTATTCACGGCCCTGCTGGTCCCACAGGCGCGTGCCCAGGCCGCGGGTAAAGCTCAGCGCCAGGGGTTGGTAAGTGGTCATCAAGCAGGCAGCGGTCATGGTGCGGCTCCAGTGCATCGTTGTGATGGCTTCAGTATCGTTAGCCACCTGAGCTGGATAAACTGCACATTCCTGCAATGACTTTAAACCAGGGCTTGATAATGGATCTGTTCCAGGCAATGTCGGTGTACGTGAAGGTGGTCGAGACTGGCAGCATGACCGCCGCAGCCCAAGCCTGCGGGATGTCGACCACCATGGTCGGCAACCACTTGCGCGCGCTGGAACAACGCCTTGGCGTCAGCCTGCTCAAGCGCACCACGCGCAAACAGAGCCTCACGGAATTCGGCGGGCAGTATTACCAGCGCTGCCTGGAAGTGCTGGGCTTGGTGGCCGACTCCGAGCAACTGGCCGAACAAGCCCATAGCGATGTCCCCAAGGGCACCCTGCGCATCACCGCGCCCCCCGTATTCGGCACCGAACGCCTTACACCGGCCTTGAGCGAATTTTCCCGGCGCTACCCGCTGATCAACCTGTACGTGGTGTTGAGCAATGAGCGGATGGACTTGGTCGACAGCGGCTTCGACGTGGCGATACGTCTTGGCGAACTGGAAACATCGAGCCTGATCGCACGGCCCATGCAGGACTACACCCTCACCCTCTGCGCGTCACCTGCTTACCTGGCGCGACGCGGCACGCCTTCGACACCCGAGGACCTCAGGCAGCATGACTGCCTGGCGTTCGCCTACCCGGCAAATGACAATTGGCGCGACACCGAAAAACTCTGGCGCATGACCGACGATAGCGGCGAGGTGGAAGTGCCGGTGTCCGGCTCATTGACCATCAACAGCTCGCAAGGCTTGCGCCAGGCAGCCGTCAACGGCATGGGCATCATCATGCTGGCCGATGCCCTGGTACAACCGGACCTGGAGAGCGGCAAACTGGTGGCCTTGTTGACCACCTATCGACTGCCCAGTCGCCCCATGCATCTGCTCTACGGCCAGGACCGTTATCGCCTGCCCAAGCTGCGCGCCTTCGTGGATTTCGCCATGGAAAAGTGGGCGCGCTAGAAGCCCACGCCCAACTCACGCAACTGCGCCGCCGTGCGCGCGGCAGACACATGGTGAGTCCGCTGCCAGCCCAGAGCGATGGCCGCTTCGATATTGCCTGCAACGTTATCGATAAACACCACTTCAGAGGGCTGGATATCCGGCAACTGGACCCGTACCTGGCTGAGGCGGGCGTGGTAGATCAGGCTGCGGGTGCCTTCGGCCAGGAAGCGACCGGCGTCCTGCTCGGTGTTCCAGGCCTGGGTGCAGATGTGGTCGAGAAACCATTGTCGCTCGTGATCATCGGCAATCCGCTTGCGGTACAGGTGCTGCGGGCTCCAATCAAACAGGACACCGCCGAATCAAAGACCACTGCACGAATTGTCATACGCACCTCCCAATTAATGTGCTGCATCTGTCTCACACCGGTGACCTGCGTCGGCAAGTAAGCAGGCGTAGGACCGCTCCGATAATTTTCCGGCTCACGCACAACAGATATCGCTGCAACTCCCATGCATTCAGGCCTGAACCTTCCGTTGCAGATCGGCTTCATACAGCCTGTAGTACTTCTTTCCCCCCCCCCGCGCACAAAATGTCTCTAGTGTCGCTCTGTGTAATCGAGGGAATGCGCTGTTCCGAAAGGAATCATCCAACATGCCGATATAACATGACTTGGAGCAACTCAATGAGCGACATCATCTCCCCTGTCATTTCACCTTCCGCGCTAAGCCTGCACACACTGCTGGGCGCTCAAGCCACTCAGTCGAGCGGCACCGTCCACGCGGCGAACAGCTCGGTCATCGACGCATTTGAACGCGTCAAGGAGCAGACGGGAATAGTACCGAGCCACCTTGTTCCCCTGCAGAACATCGCAGCGGCCACCAATTCCATCATTGGCGTACGCCCTGTAGAAACCGTGGCTACCGGGTTGATAGCGGCCGGTCATCCCACCAAGGACTTTCATATCAAAGGAAAAAGTGCCAACTGGGGACCGCAAGCTGGCCTGATCTGTACAAACCAGGCGTTCAGCAAGCTTGAAAAATTCAAGGAGGACGCCCCAGCAAAAGTGACCACCGCCAATGAGCAAATCCAGGCATGCATTCGCGACGGGCACGCCGTTGCGGTCCCCTTGAAAATCTCGGGCGAGCGTATCGGCGAACTGATAAAACTCGGGCACATTGCCCAGTTGGCAACAAGGCCCCACGAAGAAGCACTGCGTTTCAGTGCCCAAGGGCCCAGTCAACAGCAGTATGCATTTGAAGGTAGACGCACATCTGCGTCAGAAGACAGCTACCTCATCACCCATAAGGGAGTACCGGTTGAAGTTCTGGCGAAACACGTCGGTGGCAAGGCGTTGACCGCCGATTATGACCTGCACATGGTGGCGCCTCACATCAGCGATTTTGGCCCCCAGGATACAATCCCGGTGCCCGATGTAGCGCACAGTGTTTTCACACAACGGATCGACAGCTACAGGCATCGACACCCAGTCGATGGCTGTTTTCAGTTGCCCGAAGCGCTGCGTGCAGACTATGAAAGCGCCGCCCGTTTCTATCAAAAGGAAGACCCCGACTTGGGTAACGCCACGCCACGGATAAAGCAGATGATAGCGTTGATCAATCATCGATTGGTCGGTAACGGAGAGCGGGTGGTACACCACAATGCGGACTCCGGCAGCCCGGCGACGGACGTCGAGGCCAACTACCCGGCAACTTTCTTTCTGCCAGTCAGACTGGGACGGTTCGATGAAATCTGCATGATCAACGACAGCCGAGACATGGCGGAGCTGGTCAAAACAGCCAAGGACAGCGGCTATCACGCTCCGGTGAATCCGCTTTGGGAAAAAGAAATAGTGAGCATCAGGCGTTCTGACTTCGTCAAAGCCCAAAGGCGGTTCAACCAAGGCTGAACACGCCGGGGCGCCAACAAAACAGCAGCCTCATAATAGGGTTATGGAGACTGCTGTCGGCCCAGATCGTTACGCCGAGATCAGACCGTTAATCTTCACGGTAGGATTCACGTCAGCCTCGTAGTCCACGCCGTCGATTTCAAAGCCGAACAAACGCAGAAACTCAGCCTTATAGCCGGCGAAATCGCTGATCTCGTTGACGTTTTCGTCGGTGACCTGGTTCCACAGGGCCGCCACGGCGTCCTGGACTTTCGGTTCCAGTTCGGCCAGGTCGGCACGCAGGCGGCCGTCGGCGTCGAGCTTCGGCTCCTTGCCGTACAGGCTGTCCTTGAACAGGCCATAGACCTGCTCGATGCAACCTTCGTGGGTGCCCTGTTCTTTCATCACTTTGAACAGCAGCGACAGGTACAGCGGCATGATCGGGATAGCGGAGCTGGCCTGGGTGACCACGGCCTTGAGCACCGACACGCGGGCGTCGCCCTTGAGCGCGGCGAGGTTGTCGCGCAGGGTCAGGACTTTCTTGTCGAGGTCTTTCTTGGCTTCGCCGATGGAGCCGTTCCAGTAGATGTCCTGGGTCAGCTTCTCGCCAAGGTAGGTGAACGCAGTGGTCTTGGCGCCTTCGGCCAGGACGTCGGCGTCACGCAGGGCGTCGATCCACAGCTGCCAGTCTTCGCCACCCATGACTTTGACGGTGCCGTCGATTTCTTCCCGGGTCGCTGGCTCCAGGGTGGTGTCGACCACAACGCCTTTGTCGGTGTTGATGCCACGCAGGGTCACGGCCTTGCCGATCGGCTTAAGGGTGGAGTTGTGCACCACGCCTTGCGGGTCGGTACGGCGAGGCGCGGCCAGGCTGTAGACGACCAGGTCGATTTTGCCGAGGTCTTTCTTGATGGTTTCGATGGTCAGGCGCTTGATCTCGTCGGAAAACGCGTCGCCGTTGATGCTCTTGGCGTACAGGCCTTTTTCGACGGCAAACTTCTCGAACGCGGCGCTGTTGTACCAGCCGGCGGAGCTCAACTTGCCTTCTTCGCCTTCTTTCTCAAAAAACACGCCCAGGGTGTCGGCGCCACAACCAAACGCGGCACTGATGCGCGCGGCCAGGCCGTAGCCGGTGGAAGCACCGAGGACCAGCACCTTTTTCGGGCCGCCTTCGATGACGCCGTGTTGGGTCACGTAGTCGATCTGTTCCTTGACGTTCGCTTCACAGCCAACAGGGTGAGCGGTCACACAGATGAAGCCACGAACCCGCGGTTTGATGATCATAAAATTTCTGCCTCTTCCAAGGTGCCGAAGGCCAGTGGTGGCCATTCAACTTCAATCGTACCGGTCTATGACGTCCAAAAAACCGAAGCGTCACGATAGTCGCAAATCTTCTGTTTACAAAATCCACTCCACACAGCGCTGCCGGGGTTAAAAACTGTGTAAAGCCTTCACAATTTCGCAATATTTAAAACGCCTGGCGGCCGGAGAAAGCCCTATCATAAGGACATTGTTTCATAATGTTTCATACCTCCGCATCTCGCGATGTCCAGAGGACTGGAACTCGTGCACCTTCCCCGCTGGAGTTGAGCTTCATGAGTGCGAGTGTCAACCGCAAGAAAATAGTCTCGACCGCCTGGATCTTCGGCGTGCTGCTGGTTATTTATTGCTTCCCGGTCACCACCCTGGTGTTCCTGGGCCTGGTGCTGGTGTGTGGCGTCTACGACTTTTTGCGCAATGGGTTGTACGACCGCACGACGATCAAGAAATACTTTATCGGCAGTGGCCGCAACACCTGGCTGCTGGCCCCGTTCAACACCCTGTTCGACCTGTTGAGTTCGCCTAACCGCCACGTCTACAAGATGGCCGACCTGCCACCCGCCTGGCGTGAAGACCTGCAACAGGTGATCAACGATGCCATGGCCCACAAGGACGAAATCATCGGCTACCTGGATGAGCGCATGGCCGAAAAGAAACGCGGCATGCTGTTCTTCCAGTGGTATGGCCAGCCCATCGAGACCGCCCTGGACATTCCGAGACTGCGCGAAAAACTGTCGTTCGTGAAGACCATCGGCGTGTCAGTGTTCAACGAAAACCGCTCGACCTCCTTCCACTTCGGCCCGCTGCGCATGATGTTCCGCGTGCTCTACAACATGGCCCCGGCACCGCATCACGAGGGCGTCTACATCCAGGTGGGCCGGCACAAACACTACTGGCATGACGACCCGCTGTTTATTTTCGATGACACGCTGATGCACGCGTCTTTCAACAAAAACGATGCCAAGCGTTACTGCCTGTTTATCGATATCGTGCGGCCGACCCCGGTGCCCCGGGTGCTCAACGCCGTGATCGCTGGGTTTGCCGGGATGGCCTTTACCCTGCGTCGGGTTTTCTACAAAAACTGGAAGCTGATTCAGTGAGTTCTGCGGCATGATGGTGCTGGACGGTATTTGCGCTGGGCCTTGCGCCTGAGGTAAATAACCGTCTCGTGCGACCGAATTCGGCGCCCATCATTCTCAAGCCATCGCGGCCCCTTGCCGGTGCGGTGGCTGCGCTTTCAAGGAATCAGAATGCCCCAACGTCAAGTCATCAATGCCTCCGTCAGCCCCAAGGGCAGCCTCGAAACCCTGTCTCAACGTGAAGTCCAGCAACTGAGCGAAGCCGGTACCGGCAGCATCTACACCCTGTTCCGCCAATGCGCCCTGGCGATCCTCAACACCGGCGCGCACATCGACAATGCCAAGACCATCCTCGACGCCTACAAAGATTTTGAAGTGCGCATCCACCAGCAGGACCGCGGCGTGCGCCTTGAACTGCTGAACGCTCCGGCAGACGCCTTCGTCGATGGCGAAATGATCGCCAGCACCCGTGAGATGCTGTTCAGCGCCCTGCGCGATATCGTCTACACCGAGAACGAGTTGGACAGCCAGCGCATCGACCTGAGCAACTCCCAGGGCATCACCGACTACGTGTTCCACCTGCTGCGCAACGCCCGTACGCTGCGCCCGGGTGTCGAACCGAAGATCGTGGTGTGCTGGGGCGGGCACTCGATCAATACCGAAGAATACAAATACACCAAGAAAGTCGGCCATGAACTGGGGCTGCGCAGCCTTGACGTGTGCACCGGTTGCGGCCCTGGCGTGATGAAAGGTCCGATGAAAGGCGCGACCATTTCCCACGCCAAGCAGCGGATTACCGGCGGGCGCTACTTGGGCCTGACCGAACCGGGCATCATCGCTGCCGAAGCGCCGAACCCGATCGTCAATGAGCTGGTGATCCTGCCGGACATCGAAAAACGCCTGGAAGCCTTCGTGCGTGTAGGCCATGGCATCATCATCTTCCCTGGCGGCGCCGGCACGGCCGAAGAGTTCCTGTACCTGCTGGGCATCCTGATGCACCCGGACAACCGCGACCTGCCGTTCCCGGTCATCCTCACCGGGCCGAAACACGCCGCGCCGTACCTGCAGCAGTTGCACGCATTCGTCGGCGCCACCCTGGGCGAAGCGGCGCAGGCACACTACCAGATCATCATCGACGACCCCGCCGAAGTGGCGCGCCAGATGACCGCTGGCCTCAAGGCGGTGAAGCAGTTCCGTCGCGAGCGCAACGACGCCTTCCACTTCAACTGGCTGCTGAAGATCGACGAAGGCTTCCAGCGCCCGTTCGACCCCACCCACGAAAACATGGCCAGCCTGCAATTGAGCCACGCCCTGCCGCCCCACGAACTCGCCGCCAACCTGCGCCGCGCGTTCTCGGGGATCGTGGCGGGTAACGTGAAGGACAAGGGCATCCGCCTGATCGAGCAGAACGGCCCGTATGAGATCCACGGCGACCCGGCCATCATGAAACCGCTGGATGAGTTGCTACAGGCCTTCGTCGCCCAGCACCGCATGAAGTTGCCGGGCGGCGCGGCGTATGTGCCCTGCTACCGCGTGGTGCAATAAGCTAGCGCTGTACCGCCACACATTTGATTTCCACCAGCAGGCCGGGGTGCGCCAGTTCGGACACCCCGATTGTGGTCCAGGCGCAATGCCCACGTGGAAACAGGCGGTTTTTCACTTCACGGAAAACCGCCATGTGCTGGCTCATATCGACGTGATAAGTGGTCATGTCCACCACATCGTCGAAGGTGCAACCGGCCTCTTCCAGCACCTGCCGCAGATTCTCCCAGGCCGCGACGAATTGCGCCTCGGGGTCCTCGATCACCGCCAATGCAGCCGTACGCCCGACCTGACCGGCGCAGTACAACGTCTTGCCCACCTTGACCGCGGGCACGTAGCCGGCGCGCTCGACGATTGAGTGCATGGAGGGAGGGATGATGAGCTGGCGGTCGGTCATGGCTTGTATCTCTTTAAGCCCGGCAGGCGGGCACAGTTGGGACTAGTGTTTTACCTGTTCCGACTAACCCACACCAGATGAGCACCCTATGGACCAACGGATATTGTCCTCTGTCATTCCTTACCCTAAGGTAAGGAATATCACGATGGAGATCTTCAACATGGCTATCGCTACACTCACCTCAAAAGGTCAAATCACCATTCCTGTCCAGGTCAGGACTGCCCTCGGCCTGGAAACAGGGGATCGGGTTGAATTCGTAGAAATGGAAGATGGGCAGTTTTCCATCATTGCCGCGAGCAAAACGGTGCATGACCTCAAAGGGTTGATCCGCAGCTCCGCCAGGGCCGTCTCCATCGAAGAGATGAACCAGGCCATCGCAGCGCAGGGGGCAAAAGCCGGATGATCGGGCTGGATACCAATGTGCTGGTGCGCTACATCACCCAGGATGATCCCGTTCAATCCGCCAAGGCATCCGATCTGATCGAATCATTGACCACTGCCTCGCCGGGCTTTATCAGCCTGGTTTCCATTGTGGAGTTGGTGTGGGTACTGCAAAGCTGCTACCAGTCGGCCAAAAGTGATGTGGTGATGGTACTGGAGACCCTGCTGCGCACCCGCGAATTGACCGTAGAGCATGCCGAGATCATCTGGCAGGCGCTGCGCAAGTTTGTGGCGAACAAGGCTGACTTTGCAGACTGCCTGATCGAGCGCTGCGCCCATGCCGCTGGTTGCGAGTACACGGCAACCTTCGACCTCAATGCGATCAAGACCACAGGCATGAAGCGACTGGCCTGAACCGCAGCATTGCGGCAGCGGGCGGGCTTTGATACAAACCGTTTTTTACCTTGATCGAGAGAAAGACCGACGTGCGCACGTTTCTACTCGCAGCCCTGGCTATGGCTCCCACTCTCGCCCTGGCCGATGCCATCACCTGGCCCGATCTGCCAAAAACCTGCTTCGTCAGCGGCCGCTCCGCCACCAGTGCGGATGTCGACAGCGGTTGCGCCGCCTTCCTGATCAATGTGAAAGGCCAGGCGGCGGGGACGCCGATCAAGCTGGATATTCCCCAATACGCGATGCATATCGACGAAACCACCGGCAAGGAAACCCCGGTGATCCTCATCCAGGCGGAGGAAAACGGCGAGGTCAAGGCCGTGGGCTATCGGGAACTGGGCACCGACCAACTCGGTGCCGCATTGTTGCGAGAGGTTCGGCTGCTGGGTACCCACAAGCCGATCTAACGCTACTGGCCAATGAAACCTGGCCTCAGCGAACCCAGCCACCACCCTGCCAGTGATACCCGTCATTACGCTGCACCCAATGCGGATGCACGTAGCGATAGCCTTCGCGTACCGGCTCCCAGTGACCATGTACAGCCACATATCGCGCGCCGTCCCAGCGCCAATAACCACGCGACCATATATAGCCGTAGCGTACGGGTGGCTCGACTTCGATCACCTGCACCGGCGGCGGTTGCGGCGCGATGACTTCCACATACTCATGTTGCACCGGCCTGCGCTCATGCACGACGCGCTCTTGAACACACCCGGATGCCGCGACGACCATGGCCGCCAATGCCCCATAACGTAGCCACATAGAAAAACCCTCGGACGCTGACGCCCAGTACCTGCACCGCTAGAAAATGCCCCCTTGTTGCAGCCTCGCTCCTGCTTGGCTCTGGAGTATTTTTAACAGGTGGCGTCTGTCAGGTTGCTGAACCTGAGGGCGTTGCGTTCATGAGGTAGACGAAAGGCCCGTCGGGTACATGAATGCTCAAACCGGACCGAAACGCGCCAGCACTGCCTCGACAAATCGCCGCAACTTGGCGGTGCGCTGCCGATTTGCGGTGTAGACCAGATGCATTGGCCGGCTCGGGGCCTCGAAGTCCGGCAGCACCTGTACCAACTCACCGCGGGCCATTGCCGTATGCAAAAAATCCTGGGGGCCGAGAACCACGCCAAAACCGTCCAGCGCCGCCGACATCAATGCCCGGCTTTCGTTGATCTGCAGGCGACTGGTCACCTGTACGCTGTACAGCGTCGAGCCTTGATGAAATATCCACGCGCGGTCCGCCGGGCGTGACCAGAAGGCATAGCCCAGGCATTCGTGACGTTCCAGGTCTGCCGGCACCTGCGGCGTACCCCGCGCAGACAGGTACGCAGGCGAAGCACAGACCACCAGGCGATAAGGCGCCAGTGGCCGGGCTGTCAGGCCGGTGGTCGCCAATGGACCGATCCGGAAGGCTGCTTCATAGCCCTCTTCCACTAGGTCGACGAAGCGATCCGTCAGGTGCAGGTCGATTTCCACGTCCGGGTTATCGCGCAGGAATGCAGTAATCAGTGGCATCAGGCTGTAGGAACCGAAGGTCACAGGCGCGGTGATCTTCAGCTTGCCACGCGGCGTGTCATTCATGATTTGCGCCAGCGAGTCCGCAGCTTCGGCCTCCGTAAGGATATGTTTGCAACGTTCGTAGTACGCGCTCCCCAACTCCGTGAGGCTTTGCCTGCGCGTGGTGCGATTGAGTAACCGCGCACCGAGGCGCTGCTCCAGCGCGGCAACGTGTTTGGCCACCATTTGCGCCGACATGTGCAAACGCTCGGCGGCGCGGGCGTAGGAGCCCAATTCGGCGGCGATCACAAAGGCATTCATGCTCGATAGACGGTCCATCATTCCCTACTCCCAGTAACAACACCCACGCCATAGTGCATATTTATCGACATTTGGTTGCCAATCATCATAGCGGCTTCCCCTTTATCAGGAGCAAGACCATGAAGATTGGCGTGATTGGAGCCGGTTTTATCGGGCGCGCCGTGGCACAGCGGGCACTGGCGGCCGGGCATGAAGTGATGTTGAGCAACTCTCGCGGCCCGCAGACCATGAGCAGCGTGGTAAGTGGCATACGCGGCGTCAAAGTGGGCAGCGCAGAAGATGCCGCACAGTTTGGTGACGTGGTGCTGGTGGCGATTCCGTTTGAACACTACCGAAAAGTCCCGGCGCAGTGGCTGGCAGGCAAGACCTTGCTCGACGCCAACAACTACTACCCGGAGCGCGACGGTCATTTCCCCGCGCTGGATCGATTTGAAACCACCACCAGCCGACTGCTCGCCGAACACTTCACCCACTCAAAGGTGATCAAAGTGTTCAACGCGATTTTCGCCGCGGACATTACCGATCATGCTCGCCCCCACGGCGCACCTGACCGTCGCGCATTGCCGGTGGCCGGCGACGATGCTGTCGCCAAAGCGCAGGTGATCACCCTGCTCGACGAGCTGGGCTTTGACGCCGTCGATGCCGGCAGCCTGGATGAAAGCTGGCGGTTCGAGCGGGCCAAGCCCGCGTACTGCGTGCCGCTGGACCAGCCCGGGCTGAAGGCGGCCCTGGCCGCGGCCGAGCGTACGGTCGAACTGCCGCCGGTCGACCGCGAGCACACCCGCGCTTAAACACCGCCCCACAAAAAAGCCCGCTGACCGTTACCGGTTCAGCGGGCTTTGTGCATCAGCCTGGCTTACAGCGCCAGATCAGACGCCGGCTTGCTCGGCTCAGCCGCGGGCTTGGCAGCCTCGGTGGCCTTGGGTGCAGCCATTTGCGGAATCACAGGCGGCGTAGGCAGTTGCAGGACTTCGGCGGTGTAGGCCCATTCCTTGGCAACCGCTTCCGGACTGTCGTTCAGCTTGGTACCGTAGCTCGGTACGATCTGGTGCAGCTTGGCCTGCCACTCAGGGGTCGCGACCTTGTCCTTGAACACTTTCTGCAACACGGTCAGCATGATCGGGGCCGCGGTGGACGCGCCTGGCGATGCACCCAACAGGCCTGCGATGGTGTTGTCGGCGGAGCTGACCACTTCAGTGCCGAGTTTCAGGACGCCGCCCTGCTCCTCGTCACGCTTGATGATCTGCACGCGCTGACCGGCTTGCCACAGGCGCCAGTCGGATTGCTTGGCGTTCGGGAAGTACTCCTGCAGCGCCTTGAAGCGGTCGTCGTCCGACAGCATCAGTTGGCCAGCGAGGTATTCGACCAGTGGGTATTCACGAATACCGACTTTGGTCATTGGCCAGATGTTGTGGGTGGTGGTGCTGGTCAGCAGGTCCAGGTACGAGCCTTCTTTCAGGAACTTGGTCGAGAAGGTTGCGAATGGGCCAAACAGGATCACGCGCTTGCCATCCAGCACGCGGGTGTCCAGGTGCGGAACCGACATCGGTGGCGCGCCAACCGAAGCCTTGCCGTAGGCCTTGGCCAGGTGTTGCTCGGCAACGGTTGGGTTATCGGTCACCAGGAACGAACCACCTACCGGGAAGCCAGCGTATTCCTTGGCTTCAGGAATGCCCGACTTCTGCAGCAGGTGCAGTGCACCGCCACCGGCGCCGATGAACACGAACTTGGCGTCGGTTTCGGTCTTGGTGCCGTCTTTCAGGTTTTTGTAGCTCACACGCCACGAACCGTCGGCGTTCTTGGTGATGTCCTGCACTTCGCTCGACAGTTTCAGGTCGAACTTAGGCGTGGTCTGCAGGTGAGCGACGAACTGGCGGGTGATCTCGCCGAAGTTCATGTCGGTGCCCAGCGGGCTCCAGGTGGCCGCGATTTTCTGGTTCGGGTCACGCCCTTCCATCATCAGCGGAACCCACTTGGCGATCTGCGCCGGGTCTTCGGAGTACTGCATGCCAGCGAACAGCGGGCTGGCCTTCAGGGCTTCGTAGCGTTTTTTCAGGAACTTGATGTTGTCATCGCCCCACACAAAGCTCATGTGCGGTGTGGTGTTGATGAACGAACGCGGGTCCTTCAGCACGCCTTGGCGGACCTGCCAGGACCAGAACTGACGGGAAATCTGGAACGCTTCGTTGATCTCGACCGCTTTCGGGATCTCAACGTTGCCGTTCTTGTCTTCCGGGGTGTAGTTCAGCTCAGCCAGGGCCGAGTGACCGGTACCGGCGTTGTTCCAGCCGTTGGAGCTTTCTTCGGCCACGCCATCGAGGCGCTCGACCATCTCCATCGACCAGTCCGGCTCCAGCTCGTTGAGCCAGACACCCAGGGTCGCACTCATGATGCCGCCGCCAATCAGCAGCACATCGACTTTCTTTGCCTCTTCCGCCTGAGCGGAGCTGATCCCCAGCGACAAAGCCAGCCCCAGCAGGGCAGTGTTTACTTTTTTAAACATCAGTAGCACCTATGATAAAACGCCATCCGCCCTACCGCCCCTGATCATGGGCAACCCTCCATCACGATGCGCCAGGCAACGCACCGCGGGGTTTGCACATTCACGAGAGGGCCGCAGGGTGGGCACACAAGGCCGACGTATCGACCTCACTGTTTATGTCCCTTCTGCGCTGACTTTTTATCATTATTGGCTTCAGCTACCTGGGCGACAGCCAACCGCCGGGACGTATACGGATGTACGTACCCAGGAGAGACTAGACCAGGACGGCGCGCAGAATATCACGGCAAACGGCGTTTATGCGCCGTTTGGCCAATTGACAGCTCTAAATCGCGGCTTTTAACCCGTCGATGTCAAGCGCGGCAGGCGCGACCAGGGGTCACAGGCCTGGAACTCTGACGCAAACGGCTGTTCTAGACACCTTTGCCGCCGCTTGCGTAGCATCAGCGGCTCTCCTTCGTGCGCTCCATCCAACCAGAGTTACCCATGACTATCCAGCAAAAACCCGGGCATGTGCTGCCCGCGCGCAGCGCCGCCAAAATGGAAGCGGCCATGGCCGTGGGCGCCTTCGCGATCGGCACCGGCGAATTCGCCATCATGGGCTTGATGCCCGACATCGCCCACAATCTGAATTTGAGTGAACCGCAAGTCGGCCACGCCATCAGCGCCTACGCCCTGGGCGTAATGGTCGGCGCCCCACTGCTGGCCATCCTCGGCGCCAAGTTGCTGCGCAAACATATGCTGCTGTTACTGATGGGCCTGTATGCGCTGGGCAACCTGGCCACCGCCTTCACCCCGACCTTCGGCTCGCTGGTGGCCTTCCGTTTTATCAGCGGCCTGCCCCACGGCGCCTACTTCGGCATCGCCGCCGTGGTCGCCTCGAGCATGGTGCCCAACGACAAACGCGCCGGCGCCGTGGCCCGCGTGATGATGGGCCTGACCCTGGCCATGCTGCTCGGCAACCCCATCGCCACCTTCCTCGGCCAACACCTGGGCTGGCGCTCGGCGTTTGCACTGGTCAGCGTGATTGCCCTGTGCACCCTCTTACTGGTCTGGCAATTCGTGCCCCATCGTCACGACGAACAACGCAGCGACCCGCGCAAGGAACTGCGCGCCTTCACCAAGCCGCAGGTGTGGATGGCATTGTCGATTGGCGCGATCGGGTTTGCAGGGATGTTCTGCGTGTTCAGCTACCTGGCGCCGACCATGCTGGAAGTGACCAAAGTCTCGCCGCAGTGGATTCCCTTCGGCCTCGCCGCGTTTGGCGTCGGCGGCATCATCGGCAACATCGCCGGCGGCAAGCTGTTCGACCGCCTGCAATTTCGCGCCGTGGGTTGGATCATGGTGTGGTCGATGGCCGTGCTGATCTTCTTCACCTTCGCCGCCAGTTCGCTATGGAGCGTGCTGCTGGGCATTGGCCTGGTCGGCACCATGATCGCCATGGCAGCTCCCCTGCAAATCCGCTTGATGGACATCGCCCACGAAGCCCCGAGCCTGGCGGCGGCGTCGAACCACGCGGCGTTCAACCTGGCGAATGCGCTGGGACCGTGGTTGGGCGGGATGGCGATTACAGCCGGGTATGGCTGGACCAGCACCGGCTACATCGGCGCCGCTACAGCGTTGATCGGCCTGGGCATCTACCTCATCGCCCGCCGCATGAAGGGCGGCCACTGACGCCACACTTCCCGATCCAATGAAGATCCAACTGTGGGAGGGGGCTTGCCCCCGATGGCAGTGGGTCAGTCAACACACTCACGACTGCCCACCACCCCATCAATCATCATGCAACAACCCCGCCCCATACTCCCCATAACTACTCCCCAACCCACCGCCGCTAAAATTCATCTTGGCGGCTTTGCTGGGGCTATGGTCCCCAAACGCCTGGCACCCGCCTGAAAAACAAGGGTCGCTGCTCACGCCGGAAGAACCCGACGAACAGGCACTCAACAGCAACGTACCCGCAACCATCACGACTTTGACGAGGTTCGAAATCATGGTTTCAGTTCCCTGTGGAATGGAGGCGCCGAGGTCCTCTCTTGAAGAGGATCGTAGCCCTCAAAAACGCCGGGAATGATGAAACTTTGCTGGGTGACAGGAGGGGTTCAGGTTGCCGGTTGGGTGTTCGGAGGGAGCACTGATTTGATCGATATAGGGATTGCGTGATTTGTTAGGCAATGGGTGGTCTGAGGGGCAAGCCGAAAGAAGAGTAGGAAGGTTTCCGCGAATGCCCTTAGACCAAATCGATAAAACCATGATGCTCTGAATTAAGGTTAGTAGCTTCTGGATACACCTCGCGACGACCTGCTGATTCAAGCCAACGATCCACAGTGTAGGATGCCCACAACCATCCACCTTCGAGGTCGCCATGACTAGAATCTCCCTAACCCTGCCGGAAGACCTGTCCAACTCTCTTGCCGACTTGGCCAAAAGCAACGGCCAGACTGCGACCTACCTGGCGATGGACGTTCTTCGCGACTACATCGAGCATGAAAAAACGCTGACCGCCCAGATCGAGTTGGCCGTGAAAGAAGCCGACCAAGGCAAATTCGCCACCGACGATCAAGTGGCGGCCATGCGCGCTAGGCGCTGGAGTCGGAAGGCGGGTTGAGTGGCTTGAAAAAACGCTCAAAAATCTAGAAGACGAAGCAAACTATATCGCCCTCGAAAATCCAACGGCTGCTGACGACTTCTCCGATGCCATTTTCGCCAGCATCGACAAACTGGCTCAATTTCCCTCTATGGGTCGTGAAGGCAGGGTCAAAAACACCCGTGAATGGGCAGTCCCCAATTGGTCATATCTGATTCCGTATCGGGTACGCGGTGATCGCCTGCAAATCCTCGGCGTATTCCATACACGGCAGCGTCCACGTTCGAAATGGTAGTGGACGCAAATCTCGGCTCCCCGACACCCAACATACATCCCTGATAAACTGCGCGCCATTCACCCCGCTGACTCAGACGCCCCAATGCCCCTACAAATCGCCCCACTCTCCCGCCGCTTCTCCGTCGCCCCGATGATGGATTGGAACTACTAATTCCAGCCGCCCCTAGATACATAGTGTTGCGACTCGCTAACAGTTCTCCGTACCACTTTCGTACCGCCGCACTGCTGTCCCCCTTCAAAAAATATCAAAAAGAACGGTCAAAACAATCTTACGGATGATCCGTTCAAACTCGCTGCTATGCTCTGCGAAACGCTACTTTTCGAGGAATATCCATGAGTGATCTTTTGAACGACAGCCCTCAGGCGCTTCAGTGGCTTGAAGAAGCCGAAAGGAGACACTCGTCGGGTGCCTTCGGGACGATTGCGCGATCGATAATATGGTCGGATGCACGCAGTGAGGATGGTGAGCTCCTACTGGACCTAAACCCCCATGAGCTAGTCACTAGCGTGAACGAGGCTCCGTTCACCCTTCTCCATAATCATGATCCTGGACAGCCAAAGGGTGAGGTCCTGGAAAGTGCCTATTTTCAGACAGCATCAGGCAGAGCATTTGTCGCTGCCATCCTGGGATACTACTTTGGGGGAAACATTCTATCTTTCAGAGATCTGAAGCTCGATTTCACATCCCCAGCGCGACCACCGTTGAATCTTCCCGACTTGCCTGGAGACGTAAGAATTGAAATTGCGGCGGACCCCAGAGACGTCGAAAATACATGGCTAGATGAAGCTACGAGTGACGCCCCAGTAAGAATCAAACGCACTGCCCTATCACATAATGGAGATGGCTCCTCCCACCAACTGATTCTTATAGGAATTGCGTTCGCCCTTCTCGTCGGGAAGCCCTTCGTTACAGCTTTTGCGAGCGAAGCAGGCAAGGATAGTTATTTTGCGATCCGCGGTTGGATACGAAAACTGCTGAGTAGAATTGCTGACCGCCATAACCCAATACTGGATTTCCATTCACACCATGATGGCTGCCAGGTGTCTTTCATTTTTCGAGGCAAAGACGTTAAAAAGCTCTACCAGGCACACGACGCCTTATCTGATGCGGCGTCTCAGGCTGCGCTCTTGGTCTCGAGGTTAAAAGCCATGGGATTGCCTAGCCGTCAACTTGTGTATGAGTTCGATAAAGAAGATCTCCAGTGGGCTCCATCATTTGCAGTTCTAGAAGATGATCGAATCCTCACGGACAATCTTGCGCTCATCTCGATAGAACATCTACCCGACCAGTTGAGCCTTGGTTTGACCAAAAAAAAATCACTGGTTTCAGATTCAAAAAATAAGATCAATCCAAAAATTTGACCACGTCTCTTCACTCGATTCGTGAGAATAGAGGTTACATCAAACAAGGCTTAGCCAGGCTTAAGCGATATTATAGCTATCAGACAAAGCTTTTTATTTCGCTGTTTTTTTTAAAAAAACGGTCTGCTGCCGAATTTCAAAACTGAAAAGGACGTCCTATGAGAGTAGAGCAGGAATACAAAAAAACAGGCTATTTCTGGTTGCCTGAAAGCGAAGAAAATAAGATCCCTGGGGTGCTAACAATAAGTGACGGGGGAAGAATTGAACTAGAAATTGTAGGTCACTTCAATGATGATATTCAGGCCGCAACAGATAACGAAGAAATCAGTCGAATAATTGGTCATGTGGAGGGTGACGGCCTGGTAACTCTTAATGACTGCTTTTATACCGTTAAAAATATTGCGTTTGGTGGCATATCTAAATCGAGGGTGCTAGTTCACCAAGTGCTGAGTGGCGCGGCATGGGAAAAAGACGAACCTGTAACGTTTAATACGCTTTCCTTTTCTGTTGATTGTTTGGATGAATGGGTCGGTTTAAGCGGCATAAAAGTAGATACTGACTGGAACAAAAATACAGCAACTATAACTTATAGTGCACCAGAAGATATAAGTCTAATGCTAGACAACGGACTGAAGCTCGAAATTCGCTTCGCGTATACCTTACCTGGCGCACCCAAGTTCACTGAGGCAAAAATCACCCAGCGTGCTTATTTTTGGCTAGAGTCGGACAAACTACTTAATCTTAGCGAGTTCACGACATTAGTTTTCAAAATTACAAATTTTATGTGTTTCGCAACAAATGAAATCGTCACGATAAAAAATCTCGTTGCAACATCGCGTGAGATTCAGTTCGACTCCAGTACAGAAAAGCAAAGTCCCGTCCCGATATCCATCTACTACCAAAGCATTCCGTTCGCTGAAAAAGCTCCTAAAAAAAACTGGCATGAAATGCTGTTCAACTACAGGACTATTTCGGATGATGCTGAGAAAGTACTGAACAAATGGCTAAATGCTTATGAAGATTTATCTCCTGCATTGAATCTATACTTTTCGACTAAAGCGGGGGCTCATAAATATCTTGACGGTAAGTTTTTAGCTTTGGCCCAAGGGCTCGAAACTTACCATAGGAGAACTAGCACTGAAACACTGATGGAACCGGTAACGTTTGATTTGTTGGTAGAGGGAATTCTTAAAACATGTCCCGCAGATCATGTTGAATGGCTGAGAGGGCGACTGGCGCATGGAAATGAAATTAATCTAGGTAAGAGGCTGAAAAAAATCATCGAACCTTTTAAAAAACACTTGGGAAGTGGCAGTGACAGAAGTAAATTTTTAAGAAAAATTGTTGATACACGGAATTATCTAACGCATTACAGTGAGGATTTAAAGGGTAAAGCTGCCAAGGGGATGGAGATGTGGGCTATTTGCCAGAGAATGGAGGTTGTTTTTAATCTGCACTTTCTTAAAGTTATCGGATTTACTGAAGATAAAATAGACTCGGTGATCGAGAACTCCCATCCTCTAAAAAGTAAATTGCGGGAAGTTTAGTGCTTTGATAGTTAGCACTCACCATCCCCATAGTGAATTTGCCGGTAGGTATTCAGAACGCGACCTATGTTCAATGGCCCCCACACCAAGCCCCGCTCCGGCGGTTTTTTTTGCGTTTGGTGGATACCAGGGGTCTGGTCTACCATTCTCTCTGACCATAACTGCTAAGGACGAGAGACGTGTCGCTACCCATCACCGCCCGGCAGATGAATGCGCTAAGGGCGCTGCAGCGCAAGGATCCGGATCTGGGCGAGTTGGCCACCGCCATCGCGCTGGCCTTCGATGCCACAATGATTGAGAACCCGCAGATGGCGCGCTTGATCCTGGAGAAGACCTGCCGGCGCCTGGTCGCTCAGGAACCCGGCAGTCAAGAAGCCATGATCCAGCACTTGGTGACATTCGGTAAGTTGAATTGCCTGACGCCCACGCAGGTCAGAGACTTTACCGATCGAGTCAGGAGGCACAGTTAATCATTCACAAAGGAATTCACGAAAAAGCACTGTGCGCCTAGTTGAGGGTCGCGCGGATTTCGTGTGGAGCTGTGAACGAATCTGAAACTGTGTACCACTTCCCCCCGTAAATCATCACTTCCATCGGGCCGAACCTATCACCACGCTGACGCTCTGGCTCAAGGCTCTTGTCGATCCAATCCCGACACCACTGACAAGCACATCTTAGCGGTGACAGCGATGTGCGAGAGAGCGTTCGCGCATGATCATTACGAGTGCATAAAGAAGCGCGCGCAGGCGCCGCGTGTATAGCGGTTGCGTTTTTTTGGGTTCGGCATCGGAAAAAGGTAAGACAAGCAATTTCAGCTACTGAATCGGCTATAACCCTTGATTTCTAAGGCTTTGAGGGTGAAGCAGAAAGGTAATATACAAGTAATAAATAGGTTATATAATTACTTCTATGAAAGGTAATATCAAAACAAGATAAAACTCTTTAAAATCAACAAGTTAATAAAGCATTACTTCATAAATTACTAAAAATAACTTACTCAAGTAATTCACGAACCCCAATGAATTCGGGGCTTCCAGGCGTTTGCCTACCACCATATTTCCTAATTACTCTTTTCCGACGCTTTTCCTGAAAACACCTACAAGCATCACCACCCCCCTTCAGCAATCCCCCTACCCTCGCAGGGTTCCGCAGGTTTCCCCCCCTCCCAAAACGCCAACCAGACGCCCAGCCGGAGCCGCCGAGAGTGGTCCGCAGGGGCGCAGAAAAAACGACCCATTTAGCCCGCAGGCGAGGTGGGGGGACGACGGCGCGCGCCGAGTGCTGAAACATGCCACTGCCCCAGTTGTAGCACGTCAGTGGCCCTCATGTAGCACGCCAACTCCCCGGCCTGGCAGCGGTGAGCCTGGGCCTGTCCTGGCTGCGACTGCTCGGTAGGCGGAAGATGCTGAAAGCCCCGTGTTTATTGGTCCACTCAGCCCCTTACGCTTGCCGTGACATCTATAAAATGCTATGTTGAAATGGGTTTTTTCACGCTGCGAAAGAGCAAACTTTCATCCTTCCCAGCTGACTTTTCCGGCCCAATCTCAGCCTCCCCCCTACAGCTCGTCGCCTCAAATCGCGTCATGACCAAACGTCATTTACTGTATGTGTATACAGTATTGGATTCGTACCCATGAACAGTGATGAAGACACCCTCGGATGGCTTGGTCTCCCCACCCCACTGCAGATGTACCGACAGCATTGCCGTCTTCTGGAGAACGAGATCCAGGAACTCAATTTGCAACTACGCAAAGCGCGAGCAGACGTTTTCGGTATCAGTCAAATGCTTCTCGAAACCCAGGCGAAGAACACTGAGTTTGCGGGGTATCTGCGGGAACGTGGGGCCGAAGCAGCAGCAATGCGTAAGCAAATCGCCGACCTGACCACATTGTCCAATGCGAGCAGGCGGGAGGCGGACGAGATGCGGCGCATCGTCAATGAAATGAGACCTCGGCCGACCACGATTGTCTAAGGTCAAACGGAAAGAAGGTTTGCCATGTGCGGAAGACTGTCGCAGTACCGGGGAATCCACGACTTTGTTGCGGCACTGAGCATGCCCAATGCCCTGGCAAACTCGGTGGGTGATCAGCCGATCGAGCGATACAACGTCGCCCCAACGACCCACGTGGCGTTACTACACCTGCAAGGCGAGCTGCTACACGCCGATCCTGTGCGATGGGGGTGGCGCCCGCATTGGGCGAAAGACCGGGCCGCGCCCATCAATGCACGTGTCGAAAAGGTTGCACACGGCCCGTTCTTTAGGGCGATCTGGCCACACCGTGCGATCACGCCTATCGACAACTGGTTCGAGTGGGTGGATGAAGGCGGAACGAAGAAACAGCCTTATCTGATCCGCAGGCGGGACGGGGCACCGATCTTGTGCGCAGCCATTGGCCAGCTACCAGATGCTGATGAAGGCCCCGGCGAGCATGACGGTTTTGTGATCATTACGGCCGATAGCGCTGGTGGCATGGTGGACATCCACGACAGAAGGCCCGTGGTACTTACACCCGACCTTGCCCGCGAATGGCTGGATCCGGCAACACCGAAGGAACGTGCCGAGCAGATGGTGTTGCACCAGGGCGAGCCGTCCGAAACCTTTGAATGGTTCAAGGTCAGCACCGCCGTGGGCAACGTGAGAAATAAGGACGCCAGCTTGATTGAACCCGTTCCTTAGAACAGCCCGCCGAAGGCATCGGGCTCCCAATTCATGATGATCAGCTCCCCGCTGACCTCGGCTTTCCCCTGCCGCTGATTAGCGGTGCTGTATCGGATGTCCACCGTTTCGAAGTGGAATCCATCAAACACACGCCGAATATCGGGGTGGTCGTTAATGCTGACCATCACCTTGCCCTTGCAGCGGCGCATAAAGTCGGCCATTCGCTCGTAGTTTTCAAAAGGAAAGTCCACTCCATAGCCTGCGGTCTGCCAGTAAGGCGGGTCCATGTAGTGGAAGGTATGCGGCCGGTCGTACCGCTCCGCGCATTCCAGCCACCCCAGGTTCTCAACGTAGGTACCCGACAGCCGTTGCCAGGCAGCAGACAGGTTCTCCTCGATCCGCAGCAGGTTGATGGCAGGGCCGGTGGTGGCTGTACCGAAGCTCTGCCCGCTGACCTTGCCGGCGAAGGCATGGTGCTGCAGGTAGAAAAACCGCGCGGCCCGCTGGATGTCGGTGAGTGTTTCCGGCCTGGTCATCTTCTGCCATTCGAACACCTGGCGAGAGCTGAGCGCCCACTTGAACTGCCGCACGAACTCTTCCAGGTGGTTCTGCACCACGCGATATAAAGTCACCAGGTCGCCGTTGATGTCATTGAGGACTTCAACCGGCGCGGCCTGGGGCCGCATGAAGTAAAGCGCGGCGCCGCCGGCAAAGACTTCGACGTAGCATTCATGGGGTGGGAACAGCGGAATTAGACGATCTGCCAGGCGACGCTTGCCGCCCATCCACGGGATTATCGGTGTGCTCATAAGTGATCCTTGTTTCGACAATTGGATTCGCTTAGGCTTCGCACCCCCTGCGCAGTGGGGCGAGGCCTTGGTTGGAGCACTCGGCTGGTTCGAGTGTTTCAGCGTCGAACCGGTGTTGACGCACCGGTTCGTCGCCTCGTTTGCTGCGCAGGGGGTTTAGGCCCCCACGGGAATTTCATAGGGCTTGAAGCGCACGACCTCCTCCCCGAGCCAGTCATTCACCTGCGCCATACGCGCCTGAATCGGCTCCAGTTCATTGGCTGCATAGATCTGCGCCGCCTCCCTAATCGATCCAAACCCACCCGCGTTCTGCGGCACGATGCCCATCAACTGCGGCGGAATGCGCAAGCTGGCCAGCACGTCGTCGCGGGTCTGGTTTTTGATCGAGTTGAATTCGTCCTTCGCCGTAACTTCACTGACTGGGATGATCTGCAACCCATCCTTTTTACCGTTTGGCGAATAGACGAACAGATTACGGAAGTTGCCAGGCCCCTTGGAGTCCTTCAGCGCCTTGCGCAATGAGTCGACATCCGCTTCGTTCTGCGCGGCGTCGGTCATGTAGAGAATGAAGCCGGCGTGACTGCCGTTCTCGTAATACTTGCGGCGGAACAGCGTGGCCGACTCATTCAGCAACGCCGACTGCAAGGCGCTGATCCACTCGGGCAGGCCGTACACCTCCTGGTGCAGATCCGCTTCCCGCAGATGAAAAACGGTGCCCGGTTCAAACTCATGCTCCTCTTTCCAGCCCTGGACCATGAACTGCCGCCCGTCCTTGCCCGAGCGCATGTACTTCGCCAGCGGCGGTACCAACTCGCGCACCGGGCCGAGCATCGAACGCCGCCCTTCCAGATAGCCATTGCCCAGGCACAGGAAGTCCAGGGCGAACTGTTCGAACGCTGCCCGCGACAACAGCCGGTGCGGGATAAACGTCTTGCTCAATAAGTTGCGCTTGAACATCAGCCCCGAATGCAGATGCACACTGGAACCCACCGACCGCGCCAGGCCATCCAACGAAAGCGGCGGTTCGTACCATCGCCCGTTAAACCAGCACTCCAGATAATCGAAAACCTCCCGGCCGCTCAGCACCGGTGACGGGTCGCCAAAACTGAACGCTTCCATCTTAGTGTCACTGCGCGGGATAAAGTCCTGTGTCGCCACGATGGGCGTATGGGCCAACTGCTTGGTATTTCTGCGGCGGTTCGACATCAAAAAATCTCCATCCGCCCGGTGTTGGCAGTGGTCTGCCCCTCCAGCGGTTCGTTGTGCAATGCGTGAAAGAGCGCCCACGCCAAGTCGGCGTGGCCGGTGTTGTCGTTGCGGCCGGCGGTGTAGGTGAATTGGCGACCGCCTGCGGTGATGGTCTTGCGGATCGCCATCAACGACTGCGCCATGTCGGTCCAGCCGGCGTCGAACTCCAGCCGGCCCCGGTGGATCACGTCGTAGGCCTTCAGCACCAGGCGAGTCTTGACCTCCGGCGAATAGCTGAACGTGGTGACATTGGGGAAAAATTGGCGCACCAGCTGCGCCACGCCGCTACCGAGACCGGTGACGTCAATGCCGATGTACGTCACCCAGTAGCGATCGCATACGGCCTTGATCACACTCGCCTGCGCCGCGAAGTCCATGCCTCGGAATTGATGACGCTCCAGTACCCGGAATTTGCCCCCTGGTACCAAAGGAGGTGCGACCACCACCAGGCCCGAGCAATCGCCGGTTTCCGCCGGGTCATATCCCACCCACACCTGGCGGTCGCCGAACGGCCGCATCGCAAACGGCTTGTAGTCCTCGGCCCACTCGACCCAGCTGTCGACCATGCAGGGCTGCAACACCGTCAGCGGGAAAATGCTCGCGCCGTCGTCGACGAATTCGCACATGAGCAGGTTGGCGAATGCTTCCGGGCTGTACTCCCGCCGCAACTCTTCAATGTCGAACAGGTCGCAACCGCCCTGCTCCGCGTCGAGGATGGTGACAATCTGTCGCCACAACCGGTCCTCACAGAACCTACCCTGCTGGAGCGCCCCGTGGGATACGTCGACTTTAGTGTGCTGAGCCGCCGGCTTGCCCTTGTTGAAGCGCTCGCCCGTCCAGAAAGTGTAGGCCTCATGGGCCATGGTCGACGGCGTCGAGAAGTAGGTTTTGCGCCACTTCTTGTGCATCGCCATACCCGATGCAACCTTGTTCAGCTCCTCAAACTTGAACGTCCAGAAGAATTCGTCGAAGTAGAAATTGCCGTGGTAGCCCTGAGCCGTACGCGCGTTGGTACCGAGAAAAAACAATTCGGCGCCGTTCGGCAGCACGATGGGATCACCGGTCAGCTCGACGCCGATGACCTCACGGGCAAACGCCTGGATGTACCCACGGAACAGGTAGGCCTGATTCTTCGACGCCGACAAGAAAATCTGATTGCGCCCGGTTTCCAGCGCATCAATAAAAGCCTCTCGGGCGAAGTAGTAAGTGGCGCCGATCTGCCGGCTTTTGAGGATGACGCGGGTGCGCTGATTGCCCGCCCGGTGCCAGTCTTTCTGGTAGTCGAAACACCCATCGATAAACGCTTCGCGCAGCAGCTCGATCTGGTCTTCGCTGATGTCGTTTTTCGGGGTCTTTTTCTTCGGACCTTCGTTGCGTTTTGCGAGGTTGGGGTTGAGTTCGGTTTCGGTACCGCCACCCTGGAAGCGCTGGATGCGAGCCTGTCGCTCCAACTGCCGGTGCAGCAGGTCGATCTCTTTGAAGTCCCCGCCGCTCTTGCCTTCCTTGAACCAACTTTAAACGCGCTTCCAGCGCCCCACCGATTCGCTCGACGTTATCCGCCCGGTCCCACTCGTCGCGGGCTTTCCAGCTGTGTAGCGTTTTTTCCTTTTCGCCCGTAGCCTCGGCAATCTCGCAGATACGCCAACCCATCCAATACAGAAACTTGGATTGGCGTCGGGGATCGATTGGGAGCAGTTCAGTCGTAGTCATGGCCGCGATGCTGCCGCCCAGGCCTGAGAGTCAGTAGCGCCGCCCCTTGTAGCCCCGCTCTCTACAATCCCGACACGTTGCCGCAACTCGCGCGCGTCACGACCATGCCCCTCATTGCAACGCACTTAGCGCCCAACGCATTGAGGATTCCCGGCATGAAGAAATTCCGCAGTAATTGGTTCCGCGTCGCCGTCGAGGGCGCTACCTCTGACAAGCGCACCATCAAACGCAGTTGGCTGGAACAGGCGGCGAAGAACTTCAATCCAGCCACCTATGGTGCTCGCATCTGGCTGGAGCACTTCCGTAGCCTGCTGCCCGACAGCCCTTTCAAGGCCTACGGTGACGTGCTCGCGGTCAAGACCGAGGAAGTGGAAATCAACGGCCAGAAGAAGCTGGCCCTGTTCGCCCAGGTCGAGCCGACGCCCGATCTGATCGCCATGAACAAGGCCAAGCAGAAGATTTACACCTCGATCGAAATCGACGACAGCTTCTCGGACACCGGCGAGGCCTACATCGTCGGCCTGGCGGTGACCGACTCCCCGGCCAGCCTGGGCACCGATGTACTGTCTTTCTCCGCGCAGAAGCCAGAATCCAGCCCATTCAAAGACCGTCATTACTCCGCGACGTCGATGTTCACCGAGGCAGTGGAAACCGAGCTGCAGTTTGAAGAAATCGAAGACAAGCCCAGCCTCGGCGCACAACTCTTCAGCAAAGTGCAGGCACTGCTCGGCGGCAAACAGGCGAAGGACGACGCCGAGTTTGCCCAAATCGGCCAGGCCGTCGAAGCGATTGCCGATCACGTCAAGGATCTGCCCGATCAGTTGGCTGCCGAGAAGAAATTCTCCGGCGAACTGAACACCAAGGTTGAGCAGCTCAGCAAAGACCTGACCGACCTGAAAACCACCCTCGGCAAAACCCAAGACCACTCCCAAACCCAGCGCCCACCGGTAACCGGCGGCGGCAACCAAGCCCTGGCTGAGTTCTGACCTGCGGCCTACACCGCCCAGCCCACTATCGGAGACACCCATGCGTAACGACACTCGAAAACTCTTCACCGGCTACCTCAGCCAGGTCGCACTGCTCAACGGCGTTGAATCGGCCACCGCCACATTCAGCGTCGACCCAACCATCCAGCAGCGCCTGGAAACCAAGATTCAGGAGTCGAGCGAGTTCCTGACCAAGGTCAACGTAATCGGCGTCGATGAACAGGAAGGCGAAAAGGTCGGCCTGGGCGTAGGTGGCACCGTTGCCAGCCGCACCAACACCAACGTCAAAAAGCGTGAGCCGCGCAGCATCGGCACTCTGTCGAGCGATAAGTACAAGGCCGAGCAGACCGACTTCGATACCTTCGTCAGCTACAAACAGCTCGACGCCTGGGCCAAGTTCCCGGACTTCCAGACCCGCCTGTCCAGCGCCATCGCCCAACGTCAGGCGCTCGACCGTATCCAGATCGGTTTCTACGGCGTTTCGGCCGCAGAACAAACCGACCGCACCGCGCACCCGCTGCTGGAAGACGTCAACATCGGTTGGCTCCAGCAGTACCGCACCCACGCACCCGACCGTGTGCTGAAGGAAGGCGCCGTCGCCGGCAAGATCACCATTGGCAAAACCGGTGATTTCAAGAACATCGACGCCCTGGTCTACGACGCTATCCAGTTGCTCGACCCTTGGTACCGCCGCAACCCTGGCTTGGTGGTGCTGACCGGCCGCGAGCTGGTCCATGACAAGTTCCTGGCCCTGGTCAACAAAGACCAAGACGCGACCAACACCCTGGCGAGCGACCTGATCATCTCGCAACGCCGCGTCGGTGGTTTGCCGCTGTATGAGGTGCCGTACATCCCCGAAGGCACGATCCTCATCACCACCTTCGCCAACCTGTCGGTGTACTGGCAGATCGGCGGTCGCCGCCGCTACCTCAAGGAAGAGCCGGAGTGGAACCGCATCAGCAACTTCGAATCGTCGAACGAGGCCTATGTGGTCGAGGAATACGGCCTGGGTTGCCTGCTGGAAAACATCACCCCAGTCGAAGAAGCAGGCAGCGAGGGTTAATCCCATGGCACTCAGCATCGCCCAAGCCCACCAGCGCCGCGCACGCGCGGCCATGGAGGCAGCGAAAACGGCACCGCAGCAATCAATGGCGGGTGCCACCGCCTACGAGCATCAGCTGAATCAGTTGCTCCAGGACCGGCTACGCCTGAAGGCAATTCAGTCCACCGCCGCCAAGGAAGCGCTCAAGCCGCAGCTATTGCCTCAGTACGTCCCTTATGTCGAAGGCGTACTTGCAGGCGGCAACGGCGCTCAGGACGACGTCTTAACCACCATTATGGTTTGGCGGATCGACGCCGGTGAATACGCCGGTGCGTTGGACATCGCCGACTACGTGCTCAAGCACAAGCTGATCATGCCCGACCGTTTCGAGCGCACCACCGGTTGCCTGGTCGCGGAAGAAATCGCCACCGCAGCACTGAAAGCGCAAAAAACCAACGACACGTTCGACCTGAGCATCTTGCATCGCACCGTTGAGCTGACCGACGACGAAGACATGCCTGACCAGGCCCGCGCCAAGCTCTACCTGGCAACGGGCCGTGCCACGGTGCATGGCATCACGGCTGAAGAACCCGGCCAGCCGGGGCAGATTCAGGCCGGTATCGACTTGCTCAAGCGCGCGATCGAGCTGCATGACAGCTGCGGCGGCAAGAAAGATTTGGACGGCGCCGAGCGCCTCCTGAAAAAACACGCTGCCACTGGCAGCTAACCGAGCGTCCCCACGCACCCCGCCGGCTCGGGGCGGATCGGCCAGGCCGCTCCTCCTGAACGTGAAGCCCCGACCACCGGCGATCTATTTTTGAGTGCCGTTTCATGAGCGCATTTGTAGCCAGCGGCCCAGTTACCGGCGGCCATATCAACACCGACCCTTTCTGGCCCTCAATCGATCTTGAGCAGCTGCGCGCCACTCTGCGCATCGACAACAGCGTTACTCCAGCCCGCCTGGAAACTGCAGTAATCGCCGCAGCGATCAACCTCAACCGTGAGCTGAAGTCGTGGAAAGCCACTCAACTGGCTGCTGGCTACGCAACGTTGGCCGACGTACCCGACGACAAGATCAACGACGTTTCGGTCCAGGCTCACCTGTACCGCCGTGCGATCGAGGCCGGTACCGGCGCCGAAGTCTGCGAGCGCTACCGCGACTACAGCGCGACCAACACGGGTAGCGACAAAGCCGAAGAAACTACCCCAACCATCGACGACTACCGCCGCGACCTGCGCTGGGCCGTCCGTGACTTCCTCGGGATCAGCCGCACCACCGTGGAGCTGATTTGATGCCCGTCGCCATCCGCACCATTCAAAACGACACCGTCGACGCTCTCTGCTGGCGGTACTACGGCCGCACTGCCGGCGTCACCGAGGCCGTGCTTGATGCCAACCCAGGCCTGGCCGACTACGGCCCAATCCTGCCGCAAGGCCTTACCGTCAACATGCCCGAAGCCCAAACCAGCGCGCCCCAGCGGCAGATGGTGCAGCTATGGAATTGACCCCCTGCATCCAAGGAAACCCACACCATGGCTGATCCGACTTCCAGCGCTGTGACCGGCCTGCTTATGGGCCTGGGCCTGGCAACCGTGACGCCGATCATCGACGGCGAGGCGCTGTTCGGAGCGATCCTCGGCGCATGGCTGGTAACCAGCACCAAGCACGACCTCAAGGTCTGGCAGCGGCTGGGCTCACTGTTCTTGTCCGCCGGTGTGGGCTACCTGTTTGCGCCTATGGCTTTGCAAGTACTCCCGTTTATCACCAGCGGCGGCGGTGCATTTCTCTGCGCCCTGGTGGTCATCCCGATCAGCATCAAGCTGATGGTGTGGGTAGAAAAAGCGGACATCTGGGACATCTGGCGTCGCATCAGAGGGGGCAGCTGACATGCCTAGCATCGAACTGGCCGTGCAATTGATCACGGCAATTGCCTACCTGCTGAGTGCACTGCGACTGGCCTGCTACAGCCGAGGCGAGGCTCGGTACCGTCGCAGCATCTCTCTGCTTGCCAGCCTGTTTGGCTCAGCGCTGTGCATCTGCGGCCTGGAGATCCTGTTATATCGCCAGCCCACAAGCCTCTGGCAAGCCGTCTCGATCGTGCTGCTGTGCACCCTGATTTTCCGTTCACGCGGCAACGTCGCCGCCCTGTTGAGGCCCAGCGCATGACCACCACCCTTCGCCACGGCGACCGCTCGCAAGCGGTGCTGATGCTACAAAAGAACCTCAACAAGCACGGCGCCAACCTGGTACCGGATGGGCACTACGGCGACGCTACCGAAGCTGCCGTCCGCGCCTACCAGGTTAAAGTCGGCCTGGTCGCCGACGGTATCGCCGGCACCAAGACCCAAACCAGCCTGGCCGGTGGCGACTGCGGCCAGCTACTGCGCAACAACGACCTGGTGGCCGCAGCCGAACGCCTCGACGTGCCGCTGGCTAGCATCTACGCAGTCAATGAGGTGGAGTCCAAGGGCAAGGGCTTCCTCGACAATGGCAAGCCGGTGATTCTGTTCGAACGCCACATCATGTACCGCCAGCTCGCTACGGCTCGCCATGCCGGCGATGACACAGCGGAACTCAAACGTCATGCCGACCAGCTCGCCGCCGCCAACCCAGCCCTGGTCAACCCGAAACCCGGCGGATATATCGGTGGCACCGCCGAACACCAGCGCCTGGCCATGGCTCGCCTGATCGACGACACAGCCGCCCTGGAGTCAGCTTCCTGGGGAGCCTTTCAGATCATGGGGTTCCACTGGAAGCGCCTCGGCTACGCCAATGTGCAGGCCTTCGTCGCGGCAATGACTACCGGCGAGTCGCAGCAGCTCGACGCTTTCACGCGATTTATCGAAACCGACCCGGCTTTGCACAAGGCGCTCAAGGCCCGCAAGTGGGCCGAATTCGCCCGCCTCTACAACGGGCCGGATTATCTGCGGAATCTCTACGACACCAAGCTCCAGCGCGCCTACGAACGGCACGCCAGCCGCGAATGCGGACAAGGGGTGGCGGCATGATCGACTTTGAAGCGGTGCAAAAATTACGCGTGCAAGACGGTGACCTGCTGGTAGTGCCCGATTCGACTGAACAAGCCGACATGGAGCGGCTGGCCGAGTGCATCCAGTTGATGAACAACGCCAGGGCGGTGATTGTGCGCGGTCCCATCCAGCATCTCGATGCTGCCCGCATGAACAAACTTGGCTGGTACCGCGCGTGAGCATGCTGCGCCAGGTGCTTTACGGCATCGCCTTGCTCGGGGCCTTGGGGCTGCTGATCTGGGTTCAGGAAACCCGCATTGACGTCGCCAAAGGCAAAACCGAGCTGGCAAAAGCTGCGGCCAAGACCGCCCGCGAAGACGCTGACCGCAACCTTGCAACGGCCAACACCCTCACCGAGACCCTGAAACAGGAACGTGACGCACAGAGCCAACTGCGCAGCCTGCAGGACCAACTGCGTCTGGGCCTGGCAAAGCGTGAGCGAACCATAGAGGAGCTGAAACGTGAAAACGACGATCTACGAAACTGGGCTGCTCAGCCTTTGCCTGACGCTGCTCGCCGGTTGCGCGAGCGCCCCGCCCTCACCGGCGCCGCAGCTTATCAAGACTGGCTGTCCGGCCGTGGTGCCGTGCGTGCTACCGGCGACCAGCCCACGCAGTAACGGCGACCAACTCACCGACCAGGACCGCGCCGAAGCCGCCTGGGCCGATTGTGCCGCCCAGGTCGACATGGTCTACAAACACCAACAGGCCAACCCATGAACAAGCCCGAAAGCCTGCGCGCTCACCTCCTGGCCACCGTCGCCGATTTTAAGCACGACCCCGACCGTCTGTTGATATTCATCGACAACGGCAAGGTCCGTTGCACCGCCGCACACACCCTGTCGTTTGAGTACAGCTTTGATCTGCAGATCATCCTCACCGAGTTCGCCGGCCACCCTGACAGCGTGTTCCTGCCCGTTCTTGCTTGGCTCAGCGTCAACCAGTCCGAGCTGCTGGAGAACCTGAATAAGGTCAGCGATGGCATACAGTTTGAAGCCGACATCCTCGACAAGAACAAAGTGGACCTCAGCATTACCCTGGCGCTGACAGAGAAAGTTGTTGTCGGCAAAGATGACCAGGGCAATACCACCGTGAAGCACCCGAACGAACCGCAGTACGTGGTGGGCTATCTCGATCCGAACTGGAAGCCTGGTGCGCACGGGAACACCAGTGAGTGGAGAGTGCCGGATGGCGAATAGCCTGGAGGCGCTGGAGACCTGGGCGGCGGTGCTGCTGGATAGGCTGGAGCCAGGGGAGCGCAGCAAACTGGCCCGGAGCATTGGGCAGGAGCTGCGCCGTAGTCAGCAGAAACGGGTGATGGCGCAGGAGAATCCGGACGGTAGTAAGTACGCACCTCGTAAGCATCGGGACCTGCGAGGTAAACAGGGACGGGTTAAGCGAAAGCTGGCGATGTTTAGGAAGCTGCGGACTGTTTCGTATCTGAGAGTTCGGGGCGATAGCAATGCTGTGACGTTAGGCTTCACCGGGCGGATTGCCCGGATTGCCAGAGTTCACCAGTATGGTTTGAAGGATCGCGCGGAACGTGGCGCTCCCAATATTCGCTATGAGCAGCGGGAGATTTTAGGGTTTACCCAAGTAGACCTCGACCTCATCCGCGATGGACTCCTAGCTCACCTGACCACCTGAACCTTTCTTTTTGAGAAATGGCCTTTCTTTTAACTCCATAGCTACCCCCTCATAGCCTGGAAATATCTTCGCAGGACCATAACCAAAGCCCCTTAGCTGTGAAGCAAGCTCGATAGACTGAGACTTTGGCAGTGTCAACTTAACAAACATATTTTCACTAACATTGTTAGTCCACCCATTCAAAAAACTTTCCAGCAATTCGTCTAATGGGCGTCTATCGACACGCGGAAGCTCCTTAATTTCACCCGATGAGATGGTATTTACTCCAGGAACTTTACTTGCCCAATGTGTAAACAACCCACTCTGCGCAGCCAGGTTAGGATTGCCACCGTAATGGGTATTGACCAATTTCAAAGGAAAGTCAGTCCCAAGATTCTCCAGCATGCCGACTGTTCTGGCATTCAGCCCCCATATACACAGATCCCCCTCAAGTTCTTGACTGGGTCGCGATGCAAAATACGCGGCAACAAAGGGATCATATGTCCAATCTAATAAACGTGTGGGCACCCCGTGGTGCTGCGCAATTGCGGCAACTTCTAACATATCGTCAGGCAACCATTTGTCACCATCAATCCACGCTGACATAGTGCTGAAGTCAACTTTTTGATGAAGCTGTTTACGCAAACGATCCGATATAGGTACGTGGAGGCCGCGAGCGTCAGCCATTCTGTAAAAATCTCGAATCAGCTGGTATTCCACATAAGCCAGCGAAAAGTCGTTGTCGTTAGTCGATCCAGTAATTGAAGCGTACGCTAATGAGTAATCCCAGATATCTTCCTTCGGAGAAACACGGAGCGAGGTAGGGACCAACTGGTAACGGGAGTTTGAATGACCTCTAAATATGTAGCCGTCCAGCTCCAAATTGCTCGACCACGGAGTAAGTGCATTTAAAAAATCTCGGGCCGTTTCAAAGCGATGTTCGACAATATAACTGGCCACAACAAATCCTTTTTTTGGATGGACACAAATTCTTGTAAGCCTCACACCTACAAGCTCTTAACTCTTACGAGCGCGCGCGAAACTCTACACCATCGGCGCTATGAACGACTTCGCCGCCCTCTCCCGCATGCTCGAAAACCTCATCCGCTTCGGCGTCATCGCCGCCGTGCAGATGGAGCCCCCGCGCGTGCAGGTAAAAACCGGTGCACTGACCACCGCCTGGCTGCCATGGCTCGCCCTACGCGCCGGGTCTGACCAGGAATGGGACCCGCCCACCGAGGGCGAACAGGTAATCCTGTTCAGCCCATCCGGCCAACTCGCCAACGGCGTCGTCGTAACCGGTCTGTTCAGCGACCACATCCCCGCCAACGGCAACCGCGCCGGCCTGCACCGCCGAACCTACGTCGACGGGGCGGTGATCGAATACGACAGCGTCGCCCACCATCTGAACGCCACCTTACCCGACAGCGGCACAACCAGCCTGGTTAGCAAGGGCGGGATCAACATCATCGGGCCGATCAATCACCAGGGCGATTACAACCAAACCGGCAACCAGAACGTGGTCGGCCTTGTGACCGTTTCCGAAGACGTGGTCGCGGCCAACATCAGCCTGGTCAACCACCTGACCACGGGCGTCAAGCACGGCGACGATCAATCAGGTAAGCCAATATGAACCGAGAAACCGGCGCCGCCATCAGCGAACTGGACCACATCGGCCAGAGCATCACCGACATCCTCACCACCCGCATCGGCACGCGCGTAATGCGCCGCGAATACGGCAGCCTGCTGCCCGAGCTGGTCGACCATCCCTTCAACGACGCCACGCGCCTGCGGGTTTACGCGGGCACGGTCATGGCGCTGATGCGCTGGGAACCCCGTATCAGCCTCAGCCGCGTACAGTTCATCGGCGCGAACCTGCAAGGGCAGTCGGCGCTGGAGCTGGAAGGCTCCGTCGTCGACAGTAATGAACCGTTGAGCCTAAGCGTGCCGCTGCAAATGGGTGGCAGCGTATGAATTCCTTTGCCGCGATTGACCTCAGCCAACTCCCCGCGCCGCAGATCGTCGAGCAGATCGACTTCGAGTTGATCCTGGCCGAGCGCAAGGCCTACATGATCAGCCTGTGGCCGATCGAGGAACAGGCGCAGATTGCCGCCCGCCTTGAGCTTGAATCAGAGCCCCTGACCAAGCTGCTGCAGGAGAACGCCTACCGCGAAACCATCTGGCGTCAGCGCGTGAACGAGGCCTCCATTGCCAACCTGCTGGCCCTGGCGAAAGGCCCGGATCTGGACCAATTGGCCGGCAACTTCAACGTCCAACGTCTGGTGGTTCAGGAAGCCAAGCCCATGGCCGTCCCACCCGTCGCACGGATTATGGAAAGCGACGACAGCTTGCGCGAACGGGCGCAGATGTCGTGGGAAGGCCTGAGCACCGCCGGCCCGCGCCAGAGCTACATATTCCACGCCCGTGGGGCTGACGGCCGTGTTGCCGACGCCACAGCAGAAAGCCCGTCTCCCGCCGTGGCGGTGGTGACCGTTCAATCCTTGCTCGGCGACGGCACAGCATCGCCCGACCTGGTCGCCGCCGTTCAAAAACATCTGAGCGACGATGACCGCCGGCCCGTGGCCGACAGGTTGACCGTGCAAAGCGCGCAGATCATCCGCTACCCGGTCAAAGCCAAGCTGTACCTGCTGACCAGTGGCCCCGAGTCGGAGCCGATCCTTGCCGCCGCCGAACAAAGGTTGCTGGCCTACGTCCACCAACGTCGACGCCTGGCAATGGAAGTATCCGAATCGGCCCTGCACGCCGCGTTATTCGTCGAGGGCGTGCGCAAGGTTGAGCTGGAGGACTGGGTCGATATCGTCGCCACCAAAGCCCAGGCGCCCTACTGCACCGGCGTCACCCTAACGCGGGGTGCTGAATAATGGGCGCCCAACGGCTGCTGCCGAATAACTCAGTGCCGCTTGAGCTGCACGCAGCACAGGCGCTCGCAGAGATCCAGCGCGTACCGATCCCGCTGAGAACGCTCTGCAACCCGAACACCTGCCCGGTGGTGGCACTGCCCTACCTGGCCTGGGCCTTCTCCGTCGACCGTTGGGACAGCAACTGGACGGAAGCCACCAAGCGCGCCGCCATCCGCTCATCCCGCTACATCCACGCGCACAAGGGCACCATCGGCGCTCTGCGCCGCGTGGTCGAGCCGCTGGGCTACCTGATCGAGGTGGTGGAATGGTGGCAGACCGTGCCGGAAGGCGTGCCCGGCACCTTTGCCTTGAAGGTCGGCGTGCTGGACACCGGTATCACCGAGGAAATGTACCAGGAGCTGACCTGGCTGATCGATGACGCCAAACCCCTCACCCGCCCCCTGACCGGCTTGGCTATCAGCCTGGAAAGCACCGGCACCGTGTACATCGGGGCCTGTGTGTACGAAGGCGACGAACTCAGCGTTTACCCACCGACCCAGCGCGATATCGACGTCAGCGGCGTGTACCGCATCGGTGGCCGCGAACACCATATCGACACGATGGACATCTACTCATGACCGATCAAAACAGCCAGTTCTTCGCGATCCTTACCGCCGTAGGCGAAGCCAAACAAGCCAACGCAGACGCTCTGGGCGTGCCCTGGACGTTCGCGCAGATGGCCGTGGGTGACGCCAACGGCACCGACCCTATCCCAAGTCGCACTCAGACCAAATTGATCAACGAGCGCCGTCGTGCACCGTTGAATCAGGTAAAGGTCGACCCGAACAACGCCAGTGTGATCATCGCCGAACAGATCATTCCCGAGAGCGTCGGCGGTTGGTGGGTGCGCGAGATCGGGCTGTACGATGCAGCGGGTGATCTAGTTGCCATTGCCAACTGCGCACCGACGTACAAACCGCTTCTTGCTCAAGGTTCAGGGCGGACTCAGGTGATCAGGATCAACCTGATCGTGAGCAGTACGAGCAACATCGAGCTGAAAATTGATCCGTCGGTGGTACTCGCAACGCGAGAGTACGTTGACGTAAAGGTTGCAGAAGAAATTGGCAAGCTCGACTTAAAACAGTCCGTCGTCGTTGCAACCCTCAATAGCGTCGCACTGGGCGGCCTACAGACCATTGATGGCATTGCCTTGGAACCGGGCGCGCGCGTGCTGGTGAGAAAGCAGCAGACCGCGAGTCAGAATGGCATATACATCGCGGCAACAGGCCAATGGTTAAGGTCGCCTGACGCGGATACCAACGCAAAAGTGACCTCTGCGCTGACGGTAGGAGTTGAACGCGGTGATACGTACGCCGATACAGTTTGGACATTGACCACTGACGGCCCTGTTGTGATTGGCACCACAGCACTTAATTTCGAACTGCTATCAGCCACAGCGAAGGACGTTGCAGGCGTCTTCAGGAGCGTAACGGTCGATAAATTCGGTCGGGTTCTGGCTGGCACCTCTCCAAACACCCTGGCGGGTTACGCCATCGAAACGGCCAGCAAAGCCGAAGCTGAAGCTGACGAAGTGACCGAAAATACAAAGCCGGCCACCATGCTGAACGTTTTCCAGTTCTTCAGGAAACGCTGGGTTGAAGCGACGGAAAGCAAATCAGGCGTTCAGGCCAACGCGAAAGACGAGGACATGGATGAAGGCACCACCGACGCTCGAACCGTCACTCCGCTGAAGCTGGCACACCGCCTGGCAAAGGTACTTGTTCAAGCCACCGAGGCGGTAGCAGGGTTGGCCAAAGTCGCGAGTCAAAGCCAGGTTGACCAGGGCATTGATGATGCAACGATGGTTACACCGAAGAAGTTACGCGCAGGCTTCCGAGTCTCGTTGGCAGTCAACGGCTATATCTACTTCCCCAGCTGGATGGGGGGCCTGGTCTGGCAATGGGGAAATCGAACCTTCACCTCAGGAACCTCGGCAGCTTTTGCTGTGCCATTTCCTGTTGAGTGCCTAATTGCCTGGGCTCTACCGAATTCCATTGTCGGCGGGAGTCCCAGTTCAGTTGCAGCGAACGTTCAGTCGCTGACAACAACGTCCATGATCCTGAGCTGGTCGGCCGGCGGGACCTATTCTTTCTTCTGGTTCGCATTGGGGCGCTGACATGTCAAAAATTTATGCTGTATTCAATGACGATGGGCTGTTTCAACACATGCTTTTCCGGGGCGTACATGCCATCCCGAAAG
This sequence comes from Pseudomonas sp. NFPP28, assembly GCF_900115535.1. Lineage (NCBI taxonomy): Bacteria > Pseudomonadati > Pseudomonadota > Gammaproteobacteria > Pseudomonadales > Pseudomonadaceae > Pseudomonas > Pseudomonas sp. NFPP28. Next base: position 108,284 of record NZ_FOWT01000001.1, read on the forward strand.
GTGCGGTCGAGATCAGCGACGAGTTATCGGCGCGCATTCTCCAGCAACCTGACTCGATCTGGCGGATTGATGGAACTGGCGCGATTACCGCTACCGATCCCGAGTCGATTCCACCCACCCGCGAACAGATCGAGGCACTGCGCCTACGGTCGTATTCTGATCCCCTCACAGGTTCGGATCGCTACTTTGCTGAAGCTCAGCGTATGCAAGTGATGAACGAGCCAGGCTGGGAGGCCGTCCGTGCTGCCGGTGTAGCCCGATTCGAAGAAATCCAGGCTCAGTATCCTTGGGATTCGGCCAACGACGCCCTGTAATCCACCCAGCTACAAACCGCGCCGCTCGCCCATCCGGCGCGCGCGCGGCAGCCTGTGCACTGTCATTCCATCACAGCGCAGGCAACCACCCATGGCCGGTTCAGACTATCTCCACGGCGTGCGGGTTCTCGAACTCAACGACGGCACCCGCCCCATTCGCACCATCGCAACCGCAGTCATCGGCCTGGTATGTACGGCTGAAGATGCGGACCCGCTTGCTTTCCCGCTGGACACTCCCGTCCTGCTGACCAACGTGCAAACTGCCATCGCCAAAGCCGGCGTCAAAGGCACCCTGGCGAAGAGCCTTCAAGCCATCGCCGACCAAACCAAGCCCTACACCATCGTGGTGCGAGTGAAAGAAGGTGCAGACGAAGCCGCCACCACTAGCGCCCTGATCGGCACCACCACCGCCGACGGCAAGTACACCGGCATGAAAGCCTTGCTCGCCGCCAAGGCCCGTGTGGGCATGACACCACGCATACTCGGTGTGCCAGGCCTCGACAGCCAACCGGTGGCCACCGCCCTGGTATCGATTGCCAAGGACCTACGCGCCTTCGCCTACGTCAGTGCGTGGGGCTGCAAAACCAAGGAGGAGGTGGTCGCCTACCGCGAGAACTTCGGCGCCCGTGAGGTCATGGTGATCTGGCCGGAGTTCCAGAACTGGGACACGGTCACCAGCGCGACCGTCACCGCGTCGGCAGTAGCCCGTGCGCTGGGCCTGCGGGCGCTGATCGACAAAGACATCGGCTGGCACAAGACCATCTCCAACGTCGCGGTCAACGGCGTGACAGGCATCAGCGCCGATGTGTTCTGGGATCTGCAAAACCCAGCCACTGACGCCAACTACCTCAACAGCAACGAGGTCACCACTCTGATCAATGAGGGTGGCTTCCGCTTCTGGGGCAGCCGCACGTGCAGCGACGATCCGCTGTTCGCGTTTGAAAACTACACCCGCACCGCGCAGATCCTCGCCGACACCATGGCCGAGGCGCACATGTGGGCCATGGACAAGCCACTGCACGCGTCCCTGGTCAAAGACATCATCAACGGGATCAACGCCAAGTTCCGCGAGCTGGTCGCCCAGGGCTACCTGATCGGCGGCAGCTGCTGGTACCCGGAAGACATCAACGATAAAGACACCCTCAAGGCCGGCAAGCTGACCCTCGACTACGACTACACCCCCGTGCCGCCCCTGGAGGACCTCACCCTGCGTCAGCGCATCACCGACCGCTACCTGATGCAGTTCGCCGCCGCCGTCAACGCTTAAACCGGGCCTCCCCGCGAGGGGAGTTAACCCTGCGCCATAACCCCGGAGAACACCGCCATGGCCCTGCCCCACAAACTGAAACACCTCAACCTGTTCAACGACGGCGGTAGCTACACCGGCAAAGTGAAGACCGTCACCCTGCCCTCCCTGGGCCGAAAAATGGAAGCGTATCGAGGCGGCGGCATGAGCGGTCCGGTCAAGGCTGACCTGGGTTTCTCCGACGACGGCATTCAGCTGGAGTGGAAGCTCGGCGGGCTCGACCTGGTCGTGCTCAAGCAGTTTGGCGCGGTCAATGCGTCCGGCGTTGCGTTGCGCTTCGCTGGCTCGTTCGAACAAGACGACACCGGTGAAGTCAGCGCGGTGGAGATCACCGTACGCGGCCGTCACGAAACCATCGAGATGGGCGATGCTCAGCCGGGTGAAGACACCGAGCACTCCATCACCACCACCTGCAGCTACTACAAGCTGACTGTCGACAACGAAGACATCATCGAAATCGACCTGCTGAACTTCATCGAGAAGGTCGGCGGCGTCGACATGCTGGAGAAACACCGCAACGCCATCGGCCTTTGATCGCCGGCATCGATCGCTAACCCCACTCATCATCAGGAGCTTTACCCATGAAAACCGAAACCACCGAACAGCCCGACGTCAAACCACTGGCCGACGACAACACCGTCACCCTCGACACACCGATCCGCCGTGGCACCACCAGCATCGACAGCATCACCTTGCGCAAGCCCAACTCGGGCGAGCTGCGCGGCGTCAGCCTGGCAGATCTGCTGCAGATGGACGTCAACAGTTTGATCAAGGTGGTGCCACGCATCAGCAGCCCTTCCCTGACTGCCATCGAAGTTACGTCGATGGACCCGGCGGACCTGGTCGCGCTCAGCACGAAAATCACCGGTTTTTTGCTACAGAAATCGGCGAAGACGGATGCATCCCTCGTTGCGTAGAAGAAGCAATGGCCGATCTGGCCGTGGTTTTTCACTGGGCACCGGCTGACATGGATCAGTTGGGCCTACAAGAACTGATGGACTGGCGCGAGCGTGCCAGGGTGCGGAGTTCCACTGATGGCAAATGATCTGCGGCTAAAGGTGGTGCTGGACGCTATCGATAAAGCCACCCGCCCGTTGAAGCAAATCAACAATGGCAGCCTGGAGACCGCCCGCGCGCTCAAGGCTGCCCGCGACCGCCTGAAGGAACTCAACACCCAGCAGAAAGACGTCAGCGCCTGGCGAACTCAACGCGCCGCGTCTGAAATGACAAGTGCAGCCCTCACTGCCGCCCGCGAAAAAGTAAAAGCCCTCAGCCAGCAATTTGCTGCCACCGGCGCGCCGACCAGGGCTATGACCCGGGAGTTTCAAGCAGCGGTGCGCGAGGCCAAAAAGCTCAAGCAGCAGCATCAGCAACAAAGCGTGCAACTGCAAGGTCTGCGCTCAAAGCTCTACGACGCAGGCATCAGCACCAAGAACCTGGGTTCCCACGAACGCCAACTGCGTGAGCAAATCACCGCTACCAACGCCAGTATCAGCGCCCAAGGCAAGCGCATGACGGAACTGACCGCCCAGCACAAGCGCGCGGCGATTGCCCGTGGAAGTTACGACAAAGGCAAGCAGCTAGCAGGTAGTGCCGCAGTGGCCGGAGGCTCCAGCCTGGGCGTGGCGTACGCTGCCAGCCGCCCAATCATTGGGGTGGTCAAGGAATACGTCGATTTCGAAAGCGCCATGATGGGCGTCGCCAAGCAGGTCGACGGCGCACGGGACAACAACGGCAAGCTCACCGCCACCTACTACGAATTTGCGGACGCGATTAAAGCGGCCAGCAACGAAATGCCGATCGCCACCACCGAGTTTGCTGCCTTGGTTGAAGCCCAGGCGCGCGCCGGTATCCAGGGCAAGGAAAACCTGCTGACCATGGCGAAGGTGTCGGCCACCGCTGCCGTGGCCTTCGACCTGCCGGCGGAACAGGTCGGCGAGGACATGGGCCGTATCGCCGGCTTGTACAAAGTGCCGATCAAGAACATCTCAGCACTCGGTGACGCGCTCAACTACCTGGACGACAACACCCGCTCCAAAGGCGGCGACATCATTGAAACCCTGACCCGCATGAGCGACGTGGCCGACAAGCTCGACTACCGCAAGGCGGCGGCACTGGGCAGTACCTTTCTGTCCCTCGGCTCAGCACCAGAAGTGGCCGCGAGCGCTTCCAGGGCCATGGTTCGCGAACTGTCCATCGCCACCATGCAGAGCAAGAAGTTTCAGGAAGGCATGGCCATGGTCGGCCTTGACTCAAAAGCCGTCCAAACCGGCATGAGCAAGGACGCCATGGGCACGTTGATGGGTGTCCTTAACCGCATCAAGAAACTGTCGCCTGAGCAGCAGACAGAGGTGTCGACGCGGATTTTCGGTAAAGAATTCGGCAAGGACGCGGGTAAGCTGGTCAACAACCTGGACGAGCTGAAACGTCAGCTCGACCTGGTCAATGACGCAGCCGCCAATGGCTCTATGCAACGCGAAATGGATATCCGCGCCGACGCGATCGAAGGTCGCTGGCAGGTCCTGCAAAACAAACTGGTCAACACAAAGAGCGGCGCAGGTGAGTCGGTGCGGGCCACGATGGTCGATGTAATGGATGCCATTGGCGGCGTGTTGGACAAGGTCAATGGATGGGTCAAAGCCAACCCAGAGTTAACCGCGACTCTGTTGAAGATCGTCGCCAGTGTGGTGGCGTTGTCAGCCGTTTTCGGCGGGCTCGCCCTCACACTCGCCGGCATTCTGGGACCGTTCCTGTTCCTACGGTTCGGTCTGGCTATGTTCGGTCTGCGTCTGCCTGGCGTCATCGGTATTTTCAAGGTATTCGGCACGGTGCTGCGAACGCTGGGCGGCATTCTGATCGGCCCGCTCGTAACCGCGCTTCGCACCGTAAGCATCGCATTGTGGGGGTTATCGGCCAATCCGATTGTTCTGGTCATTGCCGCCGTCGTCGCGGCATTGGCGGGTGGTGCATACCTGATCTACAAGAACTGGGACGCGGTGAAGAACTACTTCGCCAACGCATGGACGGAGATCAAGACTGGGTTCGACGGCGGGATCATCAGCATCATCAACACGTTGGCAAATTTCAGCCCCATCGGCCTGATTTACCAGGCCTTCGCCGGAGTGTTGAGTTACCTGGGTGTGGATCTGCCCAACCGCTTTACCGAGTTCGGCAACATGATCGTCAACGGCCTGGTCAACGGGCTGATGGCAGGACTGGGCAGCGTCAAAACGGCGATCAGCTCAATCGGCGACGCCAGCATTGGGTGGTTCAAGGAAAAGCTCGGCATCCACAGCCCATCACGCGTATTCGCCGAACTGGGCGGGTTCACCATGGCGGGCCTGACCCAAGGTCTTGAAGTTGGGCAAAAAGGCCCGCTGGACGCCCTGAGCAGCATGACCAAGCAAATGACCGCCGCCAGCACGCTTGCTCTGGGTACAACTGCCATGCCTGCGTTTGCCGTCGACACAAAGCCGCCGATCAGTGGCGCGGCGCCGACAGTCGTTTACGACAGCCACGACGTTTACCAAATCGACGTCGCTGCTGGGCCTGGCACAGACATGCAAAGCCTGGAAAAAAGCCTGCGCGCCATCCTCGCCCGCATCGAAAACGAAAAGAAAGCGCGTCAGCGCAGCAAACTCTCTGACCTGGAATAACCACCATGATGATGGCCCTCGGCATGTTCGTGTTCAGCCTCAGAACCGCCGCCTACCAGGAACTACAGCGCCAGACCGATTGGCGACACGCCAGCAACAACCGGATCGGCGCCGCTCCCGCACGGCAGTTCGTGGGCCGTGGCGATGACGCCATCACCCTCCCCGGCATCATCTTCCCCGAGTTGGCCGGCAGCGCGCTCAGCCTGGACGCCATCCGCCTGATGGCAAACACCGGTAAGGCCTGGCCCATGGTCGAGGGCACCGGGCGAATCTACGGGCTGTGGGTAATCGAAAGCCTGAGCGAGACCAAGACCATTTTTTTCAGCGACGGCACCCCACGGCGCATTGAATTCACCCTGAGCCTGAAACGCACCGACGATGACCGCATCGACCTGCTCGGCGCCGGTACCAGCATCGGCGTCAACATACTGCGAGGCCTGCTGTGATCGAGTCCGTCATATCCAAGGTCACCGGCTACCTGCGCAACACCGCCGAACGTTACGTCCGCGACGCAGCTTACCCGGTGCCAGCGTTCCGGCTCACCGTCGACGGCCTGGACATCGCCCAGTTGATCAGCCCGCGGCTGATGAGCCTGGAGCTGACCGACAACCGCGGCGTGGAGGCCGACCAGCTCAGCATCACCCTCAGCGACCACGACGGCCTGCTGACCATCCCGCCCAAGGGCGCGGTGCTGCGGTTGTGGTTGGGCTGGAGCGACACCGGCCTGGTGGACAAAGGTACCTACACCGTCGACGAAACCGAACACAGCGGCGCGCCAGACGTGCTCAGCATCCGCGCTCGATCAGCAGACCTGCGCAAGGGCCTCAAAACCAAACGCGAACGCAGCTGGAGCAACACCACCCTCGGCGACGTCCTGGGCGATATCGCCATCGGCAACGGCCTGACCGCCACCATCGCCGGTGCACTCGACGGGTTGCCTATCCTGCAGCTCGACCAGGCAAACGAGTCCGACGCTAACCTGATCAGCCGACTGGGTGAAGAATTCGACGCGGTGGCCAGCGTCAAAGCTGGCTGCTTGTTATGCCTACCGGCGGGCGGCGGCAAGACCGCCAGCGGCATGGACCTGCCCCACATCGTCCTCACCCGCGAGGACGGTGACCAACACCGCTACCTGCAAGCCGACCGCGACAGCTACGACGGAGTGCGCGCCTATTACTACGACGTGAACAGCGCCAAGAAACAGGAGGCCATTGCCGGCAGCGGCGACAACCTCAAAGATCTGCGCCACACGTACAGCGACCAACAGTCAGCCCTGCGCGCGGCACGGGCGGAGTTTCGGCGGTTGCAGCGCGGCAGTGCCACGCTCAGTTACACCCTGGCGATGGGGCGGCCGGATCTGATCCCCGAGCTGACGTACACGCTCCAGGGCGTGAAAGCGGAAATTGACGAGATCATTTGGTACGGCGGGAATGTACAGCACAGTTTAAGCGCGGACGGTGGCTACACGGTCAGCCTAGAGCTGGAGAGCAAGTTGCCGGAGGACAACGTCGAGGACCTGGCGGAAGAGAACAAGGGCGATTACACAGGAATAATCGCGCACTACCGCGACCAGAAAACCGGGAAGGAGAAGACGATTACGGCGGGGGATCAGGCGAAGCCGAGGCGGTTGCGGTGGTTGTATGCCAGTGAGAAGACAGCCAAGCGGGCAGTGGATCGTGAGTGGAAAAAAGCTCAGGCCGACAAACAGGTATAAACCCCGGAGCCAGTCCGGGGTCTGCTCTCGACTTACTCAGGTGCCTGGGCGAAGACCTCCAACAGCCGCAGCACATCTTTCTGACGCTGGGGGCTGATTGACCTGAACATAATCAGCAACATCACTTCCTGATCGCTAAGGCAGTTCGCATCTACGACTTGCACCTGGCTTTCCGATACACCGCTGTTCTCCATCATGCGAATACTCCTTTCACACGCAACGGGGACTCGGCGCCTACATGGCGCCGTTAAAGTTTCCCGGGGAACAGCTAATTTCCATCACGTTTTGCTGTGTCATCGGAGCATCAGCAAAAAAATTATTTGTTTTGTTACGTCACTGCGCCGGCTTGAACGGGGGCAATGTCATGTACACGCCGTTCTCACCCCAGCCTTGTAAGTTGCCCTTAGCATCGACAACGTAATGCTCGTTGAAGTCGCTTTCGGGATCGTCAAGACGCAGCCCACCATCCGGCAGTTTCTTGCCTACATAGTGCTCGGTATTTTTCCCACCGCTGGCAAAGACAGAATCGAGCAGATATTTGTCGTTCTGCTTGTACAGCACCATCACATGCCCCAGCGCACCGTCCTGCATCCAACTACCGATTCTGGTCGGGTACGCCTTCAAATCCAGAGCCTTCAACGCTTGGTAATCATTGGCGCTCAAGCCGATCAGCGAGGATCTATAGTCAGGATCGAAACTGGCGTTGGCCCAGTAAGCACCGTCAGATTGCCCTTCGACGCGGAACCCGATGAAGGTTTTTTCAGCCTTGAATTTAGTATCAGCGCGAACGGCTTTTGCTACGTCAGCAAGTTCAGTGTCATTGAGGCGACGGGGCAACAACACCTCGACCTTGCGAGGCCGTCCCTCGCGAAATTCGTCTTTAGTGATGGTGTAAGTGGAGGGCAAAACGGAACTTTGAGCAGGCTTTTCCGCAGGCGGTGCCTTGTCGGCAGGTTTGTCCTTATCGCCACCTGAACACATCGTGACAGCGCCAGCGATGATGACCAGCAGGATCAAAAGCCCGAATACCTGCTGCCCGACAGTCACTCCTGGATTTTTTACGCCGCAGCTTGGGCAGACCTTTGCGGTGGCGTCGACTGTGTGCTTACACGACTTACAAGGCTTCAACGCCATTGTTCTACTCCCTTAACTTCCATGAAAAAGCCGACCATCTTGGTCGGCGTGAGATATCCAATTCAACGCCTATTCAGTTGCCGACCTTTTTGCCGCTAGCACCCGCGACACTGGCGAACGCTGAAGCCATGCGCAGCAAAACCTGCCGGTCAGCATCGGTCACTTGCTCATACATCCCAATGAACTCAAGCACCTCGGCGGAGATGCTATCGGCAGCCTGTGGTTTGCGCTCTCCAGTCACCACGTAAAGGATATCGACGCCTTTGCCCGCTACCGCAGCTAGGTAGTTTGCGTCCGGGCTCCGATCGCCCTTTTCGTAGTTGTACTGACTATTTTTGGAAGCCCCAGCAACGGCTGAAAATTCAGTCTGGCTGAACCCCAAACGTTCCCTTTCCTCTTTGAGGCGGTCACCAATTCCCACATTCGTCTCCATCAAGACTTGACGATCCCACAAACATGGGAAATACTTCACACGTCATCACACGAAACCACACGAAACGAGACTATGCCGAACGCATCCCCCATCGAGCAAGCATGCCAAGAGGCCCGTGATCGTCTCGCACGTCTCGGAATCTCGGCCAAAGACTGGGCAGAAAAAAATGAATTCAACCCTTCGACCGTCTACGCAGTTTTGAACGGACAGAAAAAGTGCTTGCGCGGTGAGGCTCACCGCGCGGCCGTTCTACTCGGAATCAAAGACGGCGTTATTACAAACTAGGGCCTCTGGCTCCAAGGGGAAACCAGAAGATGAAACGCCCAGTTCTAGACAGCAGAAAGAGCGTCGTTATGGCCGTCATCGGCGCCTATCCAGGTGGTCGGGAATACGCCTCGGCAGACCTCGGGATGCCAATCAAAAAGTTCGACAACCAAGCCTACGAGAACGCCGGCAGCCGCCCACTGGCCGACGAACACATCCACCGTCTTGAGCAAGTCGCCGGCACCACGTTCCTGGCTGACTACATCGCCTCAATGTACGGCGGCATGTTTGTACCGCTGAGCCTCCCGGAGAACCTGGATAACGTGGAGTTGTACAGCCGCTCGCTCAAGGCCTCGGCCAAGCGCGGCAAGGTCGATCAGATTATGTCTGCCGCCCTTGACGATGGGGTCATCGAAAGACGTGAAGCCGACGCGATCATCGCCGCCCTGCTCACCTACATGTCCGCTCGCTACGCCGAGGTGTTCGCGACCATCCAGCTGTACAGCCAGGGAGCTGTCTAGTGAGTACTTACAAACTGGTCTGTCCCCACTGCCACGGCCGCATGCGCATTCGCACCAGCGAAGGCCAGCACATTTTCCTGCGTATCACCTACATGCAATGCACCAACGAAGCGTGCGGCTGGGCGGTGCGTGCTGAATTTCAGATGACCCACGAACTGAGCCCCAGCGGCATGCCCAACCCAGCTGTAAAGCTGCCCGTTGCGGACGTGGTCATTCGTCGCCAGGCAATGAAAACAGCCAACAATCAGCCCGATCTGTTGGACGAACTGGAAATGGAGCGCGCGTGATGAACCTCGATCAACAGACTCATGACTACCGCAGCAGCATGCAACAAGCTGCTTTCGCCTACCTGAAACGCCATGAAGCAGAACACCTGGTGGATTCCGATCTTTTGTTTGATCGCTGCATCCACCACCTGACCCTTGCGTTGGAAGTGCCTGTGTTCATGGCGCCTAAGCTTGTTCACAACGCTTGGACTGAACTGCAGATGATCAAAAAGCGCCGTTGGATTGGCGTCGACTGGGCCACTGGGGCTGATAGCACCCGCGTCCACCTGGTGGACGTTCTGGCAGATCAACGCTTCCCGGTCCCAGCTCGCTTTCTGCCGCAGAAAATGCTCGACCAGCGCAGCACCGAACACAAGCCACACCCTCAGTAACGCTCCCTTTTACCCCCCCTGCCCTGCCCCGTTACCAATGGGTTTGGGTGAGCTTTGCCCGCAATCCGAGGTGGACCATGGAAATCGACATTGCCATCACCGCAAAACTGCCACGCGACCAGGCCGAGGCACTGCTCGTTGAGCTGCGTGCGCAGTACGCGGTGCTGTTCAACGAGCATTGGTATGACGACCGTTTCCGCATGATCCCCGAGGGTTTGCGGCACGGCTCGTTGCTGGTGGCCTTCCCTGGGTTGGCTGCACGGAAAAGCCTGATAGGCGCCCTTAAACACAGTCTCGGCGAAGTGAAGTAAGCCCCGATGAAAATGGAATACGAACTGCGCGCCGACATCCTGGACCGCCTGAAATCCGATTACGGTTTCAAGCACAAGGCCGGCCAATACATGCGGGAAGGCAAGTGCCCCGCCTGCAACAAAAAAGAGCTATACGCCTTCCACGATGCGCCATGGGTTATTCGCTGTGGCCGTGGCAAGTGCGGCCAAACCTGGCACGTTAAAGAGATATATGAGGACCTGTTCAACGATTGGAGCGCTCGCGCGCCGGCCACCGAGCAACATCCTAACGCCACAGCCCGCGCTTACCTGGAGTTCGCCCGTGGCTTTCGCTTCGACGTCATTCAGGGCTGGTTCACCCAAGACTCCTATTTTTCCACCGAGCTGAACGAAGGCAGCGCCACCGTGCGTTTCGCACTCGACAAAGGTGGATATTGGGAGCGGCTGATTGACCGTCCGCACCGCTTTGGAAAGATGAAAGCCCGTTTCAAACCCGGCGACAGTCCGCGTGGCGTGTGGTGGTGCCCGCCCTGTGTCGAGTTGCTGGATGTCAAAGAGCTGTGGATTGTCGAGGGCATCTTTGACGCCATCGCCCTGGTGCACAACGGCATTGCCGCTGTCTCGGCTATGTCATCCGGTGCGTATCCAGAAGAGTCCCTGAAAGAGCTGGCCCGTCAACGCGGTGGCAAGCTGCCCAAACTGATTTGGGCCTTGGACAACGAGCCAGGCGCACACCGTTACACCAAACGCTGGGTACGCCAGGCGCGCGCCCTGGGTTACGTCTGCGAAGCGGCACAAATCCCCCAGGCTGACAGCCGCAAGGTTGATTGGAACGACTTGCACCAGCGCTGGCAGTTTGTCGACGGCGACGAGCAACGCACCAAGCAAATCGAAAAAGACCTACGTGCAGCCCGTTATCACGGCGACCTGCTGCTGGCCGAAAGCGCGTCGGAAAAAGGCGTGCTGATGTATGACTGGAGCGAGCGCCACGAATTTTTCTTCGGATTCGAAAGCCGGATGTACTGGTTCAAAATGGACTTGGAGAAATTCCACAAGGCCATGCAAGCGCTGGAGTCTTCCGAGCGCCAGGAAGACCAGTTGCTCAGCGACAAGCAGCGTCGTGACAAGGCCCTACGTCAGTGCGGCGGCGTGGTCGAAATCGCGAACTGCTACCCCCAAGCCCTGTACTTCCAGCGTAACGAAGTAACCGACGAATCCTGGTACTACTTCCGCGTGGACTTCCCGCACGACGGTGGGAGCGTCAAAAACACCTTCACCGGTGGCCAGGTCGCCGCCGCTAGCGAGTTCAAGAAACGCCTGCTCAGCATGGCCGCAGGCGCTGTATTCACCGGTAGCGGGCAGCAGCTCGACAAGATCATGAAAGACCAGCTCTATGGCCTGAAAACCGTAGAGACCATCGACTACGTGGGCTACAGCAAGGAACACGGCGCCTACGTGTTCGGCGACCTCGCCATGCGCAACGGCGTGGTCAGTCAGGTCAATAAGGAAGACTTTTTCGAGTTCGGCAAGCTGCGCCTGAAGACGCTGCAGAAGTCGATCGCAATGCACATCCAGCGCGATGCCAAGCAGTACCGGAGTGATTGGCTGCCAATGCTGTGGTTGTGCTTCGGCGCCAAAGGCGTTGTCGCCCTGGCTTTCTGGTTTGGCTCATTGTTCGCCGAGCAGATCCGCGCACAGTACAAATCCTTTCCCTTCCTAGAAGTCACGGGCGAAGCCGGCGCCGGTAAAACCACGCTGCTGATGTTCCTGTGGAAACTGTTAGGCCGTGAGTACGAAGGCTTTGACCCATCTAAATCAACCCGTGCGGGCCGCCAGCGCGCCATGGGCCAAGTGTCCAACATGCCGGTGGTGCTCATTGAGGGTGACCGAAACGAGCCGGATAAAGCCCACGCCAAAGGCTTCGACTGGGACGAGCTGAAAGACTTTTTCGGCGGCGGCACCCTGGGCACCAAAGGTATGAAAACCAGCGGCAACGAGACCTACGAGCCGCCGTTTCGAGGGACCATCGCAATCAGCCAAAACGCCGACGTCAGCGCCTCTGAAGCGATCCTGACCCGGATTATCAAAACCCACTTTGCACGCCCGGACGTGACCACAGAGAGCCGTGCAGCGGCAGACAATCTCAACCTGATCCCGGTGGAGCAACTCAGCCATTTCCTGCTGATGGCCGTGCGTGCCGAAGGCCAGATCATGGCGAAATTTGCCGAACGGGTTCTGGTGCACGAACAACACCTGCGCAAGCTCAAGGAAATCCGCGTCGAACGGATCATCAAGAACCACAGCCAGATCATGGCCCTGGTGGACTGCCTGTGCCTGATTTGCCCTCTGAGCGAAAACCAACGGATCACAACCCACCAGGCCCTGACGGTCATGGCTTTGGAGCGCCAGTCTGCGATCAGCGCAGACCATCCGCTGGTGGCTGAATTTTGGGAAGTCTACGAGTACCTCGAAAGCCTGGGCGATGGCCCGCAGGTCAACCACAGCACCGACCCCAAGTTGATCGCCATCAACCTCAACGAGTTCGCCGAGCTGGCCAGCATTCATCGCCAGAACCTGGCCGACCTCAAGACCTTGCGCTCCCTTCTGACAGAGAGCCGAAGCCGAAAACTGTTGGAAACCAACAAGTCCACGTACAGCGCGGTCCGCGCCTCACAAGCCGCCGGCAATGCCTTGTTCAACAAACCATTAACTGTGCGCTGCTGGGTGTTCAAGAGCGCGTAGTTACTGAGCTGACTCAGTGAGGGAATGACCATGAAATGGGCAGTAAAACGAAACAGAGACGGGCAAGTGCAACAGAACTGCTGGATCACCGACAACGGTTACACCGTCGCCGAGTGCCGGTTACCTGAGTCGCGCTACCCAGTGACTCGACCAGGTGGAGAACTGCCGTTCGCTTATGCAAGGGACCGAGAAGAAGTCGTCGCGATCATTGAGCACGACATGGCCGACCAAGCCTGAAACCACAACAGGGGCTGCAACCCCTCGGCATCAACCACCCAAAGGAGAAGCACCATGCACGTACAAGTCATCACCGGTGACGGCCAACAGGGCGAAACCAACCGTCTTCGGCACCTGAAAGAGCTGAAGGACTGGTTTAACGAATCCGGGAAAATTGTTCACGCCGAAGCCTACGACCCAGCCGGACTGGTCGCGATCCTTGAGGTTCGTGCGGTAAGCGACAAAGAAATTCTGGTGTTGGAGTGCAGCCGGGATCAGATCCAGGCAGTGCTGGAATGGCAGTCGGCAACGGATGAAGTTGTTGAGTTTGAAAACCTGCTGCTGCACCTGGTGCGGAAGCAAAACCCAACCGGCGAAAGCCAGTAAGAAGGTGGTGCCGAGGGGCTGCAACCCCTCGACACCGACCACCCAAAGGAGAAGCACCATGCAAGTGAATCAACCCCAAGGCGGCACCGCAGAGGCTACCACAACCGCGTTGGCTGTCGGCGACAAGGTCAGTTACGTCGCCATCAGTGGCGGTGGTCGTAGCTACCGTTTCAGCGCCCGCAAAGCCGTGATCGAGGCGATCACTGACGATATCGCGACTTTGCGCAGTGCAAATGGCCGAACCACCACACAGCCGCTAAGCAAATTGACACCTGCCGGCCAGCCCAATGCGCTGACACGCATGCTTATGGGAGGGGAGTGATCATGGCTAACTACTTCTATAAGTCCAGCGCGCCAGCAACCGTCGGCATTGTTCGGAGCTTTTACGTCATGAAGGACTCTCTCAGCGCTCAACTAATCGCGCTGGGCGTGCATTTCGGCGGCAAGGTCGCACCAATGCGTGATGTCGACTCCCACTTCGCAGGCGGCGTGAAACTCAACGGCGGTGCCGAGCTGGATGTGCACTGGTGCCGTCCTGATGACCATGGCTATCGGACACTGCGCACTGCTGCCAAGCCTGAAAAAGGCATATCGAAAGAAGAACGAGCTGCCATCCGGGCGGAACATGAACGTCTTGTCGCGCTGTGGAACGAGCATTGCCCAGCACGCTTGAGCACCACCGAATACTGGGATCGACTCGGCGTGAATAGCGGCAGCCTTTGGCTGTGTGGCGGCGTCAAGTTTGAACTCGATGGCACCGCCTACTTCCTCCTGGGATTCCAGATCAACAAAGCCGAACACGATGCCCAAATCGCAGCTGGCCAACCATCAAGCGGATGGATCGACGGTGCAGTTGAGATTCTAGCCAGCGAATACGAAACCGCACGCCTCGCAAAGCTGAAGGCAATTGAGGTGGCAAATGCCTGAAAACGTCAGCCAAGAGCGCGAGCGGCCGACTATGGCAAGCCACCGGCTCGATCTGCCGAGTCGCTGCGATATCTGCGGCAAGGCCCGCTCCACCCGCAAACACCAGACCTGTAGCCGTATCCGCCAACAGCGCAAATCAGCGGAGTGGGCTGCATACATGGCCGAGCGTGAAGCGGCCAAACAAAACAAACCGCGCCGATACGCGCACTGATACCCAACACAGGCGGGAAACGGGGAGCTGCAACTCCCCCACCGCTTGAAAGGAGAAGCACCATGCTTAAACGCACCCTCACCCACTTCCACCTCTGCTGCGGCCTGGGCAGCGGCGCCGCCGGCTTCAGCGATTCCAAACCCGTGCTGGGCCCAGTGCAAGCAGAATGGCGCTGTCTCGGCGGCGTCGACGTCGACCCCGCAGGCCTGCGCGACTTCCAGATGATGACCGGCGTACCTGGCACGCTGATGGATCTGTTCACCCGCGAGCAGTTCACCGCATTCCACGGCCAGCAGCCACCCACCGGGTGGAAAGAGGCAACCGCCGAGGATCTGCGCCGCGCCGCCGGCAACGAAGACCCGGACGCCGTGTTCATCAGCAGCCCGTGCAAAGGGGCCTCTGGCCTGCTGTCCGAAACAATGAGCCAAACGCCCAAGTACCGGGCGCTCAACGAACTGACACTGCGCTGTGTGTGGCTGATGTGCGAAGCCTGGAAACACAACCCGGTGAAGTTAATCGTGTTCGAGAACGTGCCGCGCCTGGCGACCCGTGGCCGCTACCTGCTGGACCAGATCACCAAGCTGCTCAGGCACTACGGTTACGCGGTGGCTGAAACCACCCACGACTGTGGTGAAATCGGCGGGCTCGCCCAAAGCCGCAAACGCTTCTTGCTGGTGGCCAGGCACGTCGAGAAGGTGCCGGCGTTCCTGTACGAACCGGAAAAGCGCAGCCTGCGCGCCGTTGGTGACGTGTTAAGCCGCATGCCGCTGGCCGGCGATATCGATCAGGCGGGGCCTATGCATCGGGTTCCAGCGTTGCAGTGGAAAACGTGGGTCCGCCTGGCCCTGGTTGAGGCTGGGAAGGATTGGCGCAGCCTGAGCCGTTTTGCGATTGAGGACGGTTACCTGCGCGACTTCGTGATCGTGCCGGAATATCGCGCCGGTTATATGGGTGTGCATGACTGGCAGGACACCGCCGGCACAGTCGCCGGTCGGTCGAGCCCGACCAATGGAAAATTCTCGGTTGCCGACCCTCGCCCCACCAGCAAGTTCGAATACACCCAATACGGCGTGCTACCTTACAGCCGCCACTGCGGCGTGGTCACCGGCCAACGTAGCCCAGGACAAGGGACGTTCAGCGTTGCAGATCCACGCATGAGCGGCGAGCGGCACAACAACGTATTCCGGGTAGTTCGTAACGACCAAGCTGCCGGCACTGTTACCGCAGGGCACGGCCCCAGCTCCGGCGGGCAGGCAGTGGCTGACCCTCGACAACCGTCCAAGGGCTTCGGCAAGTACCTGGTCACCGACTACAGCAAGCCGGCGGGAACCGTCATCGCCGGCAGCACCACAGGGCAAGGCGCTTTCGCAGTGGCAGATCCTGCCTACAAAAACTGGCACCCGAACGCCAGCACGCAAAAGCTGCGGATCACGCCCTGGTGCGAAAGCGCCAAGACAGTGACCGGCTCGCAGCAGGTTGCCAGCGGCGCGTTGTCGATCGCAGACCCACGCCCGGGCATGTCACGCACCAAGGGCGACGCGTACCTGACTGGCGGGCATTACGGTGTAGTCGACTACAACACTCCGGCCGGCGCCGTTTCAGCCAGCGCCTGCCACGACAACGGCCGGTGGTCGGTTGCAGACCAGCGCATGCCAGCGCCGAATGACCGGCTGACCTGCATGATCACCAGCCTCGACGGCACCTGGCACCGCCCTTTCACCACCCTGGAGCTAGCCGCGCTGCAATCGCTGTTTGATCCAGAAGATCACTGGTCAGCAGATCCGCAGACCGCGCATGAAATTGAGCGGATGCAGCGCGTCCGCAAGATCGAACAGGCGGGAGTCTTCCGGCTGGACGGCATCAACGACGGCCACCACCGGGAGCGGATTGGCAACGCGGTGCCGCGCGCGGCGGCAAAGGCGATGGCCGACGTGTTCGGCATGACGCTGCTGCTTTCCGAGGCGGGTGAGACGTTCATGCTCAGCAACGTGTCGATTTGGGTGCAGCCGGTGGCGATTGCGCTGAGCGTGGCTCAGCAGGAGGTTGGCGTATGACCGTATTCCTGTTGCTTTACCTGTGTGCGGACGCGACACGGACGGATTGTCAGGTTGTGAAGGCTGATAGCTGGAACGGGCCGCAGGCCCACGAGCAATGCACCGACGTCGTACCACGATTGACCGAGGCACTGACTGCGCCCAACCGAAAGCGGCATCGGTTCGTTTGTGAAATCCAGGGGGACGGGGCCAAACCCGCAGAATATAAGGCTCTGCCTGCGTCCATTCATCAATCATTTCGGATGTGAGGGGGGGGTAACCAATGACGATTACATCACCGGTCATCCGTTACCACGGAGCCAAGTTCCGGCTCGCACCGTGGGTGCTGCAACACTTCCCACGGCACACTTGCTACGTCGAGTCATTCGGTGGCGCCGCCGGCGTGCTGATGCAGAAGGCCCGATCATATGCCGAGGTCTACAACGACCTGGACGGCGACATCGTGAACCTCTTCCGAGTGCTGCAGGATCAAGATTCCCGATCGGGACTTGTTGAACGCCTTGTGTTCACACCTTATTCGCGGGAAGAATTTGAGTTGTCGTGGGAGCCTTGCACCGATCCGATAGAACGCGCCCGCCGAACGATCATCAGGGCTCAGATGGGTTTTGGCTCTGCCGGAGCGACAAAGGGAGTCACGGGTTTTCGTATTGACACCAAACGCCAATACGGCACAGCCCAGTCACTCTGGGCGAGCTACCCAGATCAACTTGCAGAGGTTGGTCAGCGACTGAGCGGCGTCTTGATCGAGAACAGGCCGGCGATCGAGGTTGTTAGGGCACATGACGGGCCGCAGACTCTCCACTACGTTGACCCACCCTACGTGCACGACACCAGATATAAAGGCGCATCCAGCGGCCGGTACTACAAGCACGAAATGGATGACACCGCACACCGCGAGTTGCTCGCTGTTTTGCTCGAGCTGGAAGGGATGGTGGTCCTGTCTGGTTACCCAAGTGATCTGTATGCCGAGCTGCTGCCTGGCTGGGCCAGTTATGGCACTTCCGCCCGTATCAGCGCTGGGCGCGGCTCCGCGACCCGTACTGAATGCATATGGGTCAACCCTTACTGCCACAGTCAGTTAAATCGCCTGTCTCTGTTTGGAGAAGTTTGATGAATACAGCCTTCATTCTCATGGCCCAGTACGACGGCCAGGCGATTATCCCGCTGGAGCTAGTGTGCCGGGACTACTTCACGCATCTGACGCCGGAGATGTTTCAGCGCAAGGTGATGAGCGGTCAGATCAAGCTGCCCATCACCCGCCTGGAAGGTAGCCAGAAGTCGGCCAAGGGCATCCACCTCACCGACTTTGCTGCCTACCTTGACCTACAGCGCGCAGCAGCCGTGAAAGAACACAACCAGCTCAACGGGATAAAACACGCCTTTTGAGCCACTTCTCTGATGCGGCGCCCAGTTGGACGGGCGCCCTCAGTATTTTCTCGTGCCATTCCCAGCCAACATAGCGGTCACCCTTGCCACGCAGATGGGTGTAGCGTCGCATTGAATTCCAATCCCGGTGGCCGGACACACTTGCCACACGCGGGATATCCCAATCCATTTCAAACAGGCGGCTTACGCCTTCATGGCGAAGGTCATGGAAGTGCAGGTCCGCAATCTCCAGAAACTTGCAGGCTTTGGCCCAGGACGTGGAGATGGATTCAGGGCTGTAGGGGAAGATGTCTTCGCCGACCTTCGGCATGGTCTGTAGGATCTGCCACGCCTCGTCCGGCAGGTAGCACCACACGTCGTTGCCGATCTTCTGGCCGGGGTTCTTCATGTCGCGCACCAGCACTCGCTGACCAGGTTCGTCGACGTCGGCCCAGCGGATACGGGTTATTTCATCCAGCCTTCGCGTAGAGAACAGGGCAAAGCCCACGACCTTGAGCATATTGATGACGGTTGGGCGCCGCGCCTGCATGGCCTGGTAGTGCGTGAGTACCTTGTCCAGCTCGTCCAACGTCGGCCTGCGGTCGCGCTCGCGGCTTTTTAGGTTGTAGCCCAACTTGCGCAGCACCCGGCGGGCGCCGCCCATGGCGAGCGGATCCACCTGGTAGCCCCAGGCGTCTTTGGCGATCGCCAGGACGGCGCCGAGGTGCGCCAGATCGTTGCCGGCGGTTTGCGGCTGGACGCCGCCGCCCTCGCGGCTCATCCGAAACAGGGCAAAGTCGACCAGGCATTGAGTGGTGACGTCGATATCGTTTAGTTGGCCAATGTCCATCTTGCCGATGGCTTCAAGCGTGGCCTTCTTGGTTTTGCCCAGCGGCCGGGCCTTTCCCACTTCCAACAGGTACTGGTCGATCATGTCTTTGACGGTGACGCCCTTCCGGCTGGCCCGCTCGATCGCGCCAGGCTGGTCCAGCTCCGACTCACGCTTGCGTGTCCACGCCTGGGCGGCCTGTTTCCGGGCGAAGGTCTGGCTCTCTTGGTAGACTTGCACTCCGTCGCGTTTGATGCGGATTTGAGCCGTGTAGCTCACAGTCCCATCCGCCAGTTTTCTTGCCCTGATAGTCGCCATATCGAAAGTGGTACGCGTCAGTTTTGAGGTGGTACATCGTACCACCGAGCCTTCAAAAACGCCTGAAAACGCCCTAAAACTCGTCAAGAACACGTTGAGTAAAATGCTATATAAACAGAGCTTTAGCCCAGCAGAATCAAGCCCCGGACTGTCTCGGCGCTTTAGCGTTGCACCTATGATGGACTGGACCGACCGCCACTGCCGGTTCTTCCTGCGCCTGCTCTCCAAGCACGCGCTGCTCTACACCGAGATGGTCACCACTGGTGCGATCCTTCACGGCGACCACGACCGTTTCCTGCGCCACAATGAAGCCGAGCACCCGCTGGCCCTTCAGTTGGGCGGTAGTGTTCCGGCTGATCTGGCGGCTTGCGCCCGTATGGCCGAGGCCGCTGGCTACGACGAGGTGAACCTGAACGTCGGTTGTCCCAGCGACCGGGTGCAAAACAACATGATCGGCGCGATCCTGATGGCGCATCCTGCCCTGGTTGCCGATTGTGTGAAGGCGATGCGTGACGCGGTGTCGATTCCGGTGACGGTGAAGCACCGCATCGGCATCAATGGCCGGGACAGCTACGCCGAGCTGTGTGATTTCGTCGGGACTGTGAAGGACGCGGGCTGCACCAGTTTTACCGTGCATGCGCGGATTGCGATTCTGGAAGGGCTGTCGCCGAAGGAGAACCGTGACATTCCGCCGTTGCGTTATGACGTGGCGGCGCAGTTGAAGCGGGATTTCCCTGAGTTGGAGTTTATTCTCAACGGCGGGATCAAGACGCTGGATCAGTGCCATGAGCATTTGCAGACGTTTGATGGGGTGATGCTGGGGCGGGAGGCTTATCACAATCCGTATTTGCTGGCGGAGGTGGATCAGCAGTTGTTTGGCAGTGAGGCGCCGGTGATCAGTCGGGCTGAGGCGCTGGTTCAGTTGCGGCCGTATATTGCGCAGCATTTGGCGAGGGGTGGTTCGATGCACCATATCACTCGGCATATTCTGGGGTTGGGTACCGGTTTTCCGGGGGCGCGCAAGTTCAGGCAGTTGTTGTCGGTGGATATTCACAAGGCGAGTGATCCGCTGGCGTTGCTGGATCAGGCTGGGGCTTTGCTGGAAGGGCGGTAAGTCCGTTCAAGTCTGGGGGGGACTGGTCTGCCGCTATCGGGGGGCAAGCCCCCTTCCACCTTTGAATTGTGGTGATCATGCGGGAATTGGGTTGAACCTGTCGGCAGTTTTGGCCTCCTATTTAGCACCAAGACAAGGCATTCAAACGGCCGTTTTCAGGTTGTTGCCCTCGCAAACGATCGAACGCATTTGCGCCCTTGAGCGCCTGCCGGTGCTCGGGTAATGTCATCAGACCCACAGGACAGAGCACGCCCATGACTTCCAAGCTGGAACAACTCAAGCAATTCACCACTGTCGTAGCCGATACCGGCGATTTCTCCACCCTCGCCAAGCTCAAGCCGCAAGACGCCACCACCAACCCTTCCCTGCTGCTCAAGGCCGCTTCGATCCCGGGCTACGCCAAGTTGCTGGATGAGTGCGTGCAGGACTGCAACGGCGATGTGGGCCTGGCCAGCGACCGGTTTGCGGTGGCGGTGGGTCAAGAGATTCTCAAAGTGGTGCCAGGCCGTATTTCCACTGAGGTGGACGCCCGACTGTCGTTCGACGAAGACGCGATTCTCAAGCGTGCGCATCGCCTGATCGACCTGTATGACAAAGCCGGCGTTGGCCGTGACCGCGTGCTGATCAAGATCGCCTCCACCTGGGAAGGCATCCGCGCGGCGGAGAAGCTGGAAAAAGAAGGCATCCAGACCAACCTGACGCTGCTGTTCTCCTTCGCCCAGGCCGTGGCCTGTGCCGAAGCCGGTGTGTTCCTGATCTCGCCGTTCGTGGGCCGTATCTATGATTGGTACAAGAAGGCCAACGGCAACGACTACACCGGTACCGAAGACCCGGGCGTGCAGTCGGTGACGCGCATTTACAACTACTACAAGGCCAATGGCTACAAAACCGTGGTGATGGGCGCGAGCTTCCGTAATCTGAGCCAGATCGAGGAGTTGGCCGGTTGTGATCGCCTGACCATCAGCCCGGACCTGCTGGAGAAACTGGCGGCGGATGAGGGCAAGCTGGAGCGTAAGCTGTCGCCGGGGCATGCCGGTGAAGCGCGCGTGCATCTGACTGAAGCGCAGTTCCGTTGGGAGTCCAACGAGGATGCGATGGCGACTGAGAAGCTGGCGGAAGGGATTCGTCAGTTTGCTCGGGACCAGGAGAAGCTGGAGGCGTTGCTGACTGCCAAGTTGTAAGGCAGGCAGCGGCAAAAAGGGCGGTTCCCTCGCGGGTACCGCCCTTTTTTGTGCTCAGCCGATCTGAAGCCTGTCTTACTTCAATGTGGGAGGGGGCTTGCCGCCTCCCACATTTGGAATGCATTCAACCCAGGAGGTCAGTGGCGCTCAAGGGCGTTGACGAGGTCGTGGAAGGCTTCGCGGTTGGAATCATTCAAGCCCATCAGGATCTTGTGCGCTTCCAGCACCTTGACCCGCACCACTTCCTCGGACTGGTCCTGGGACGGCAGGTCGGTGAGGCATTCCGGGCATGGGATCGGGCGGTCAACGATGTTGAACACCTGGTCGAAGCCCATGGACTGCAACAGGCGGGTGATGTCTTCGTGGGTGGTGACGACGGTCGGCAACAGGCCGACCTTCTGCCGAGACAGAATGGACAACTTGGCCAACAGGCCCAAGGTGGTGCTATCGATGCTGCGGGTTTCGGTCAGATCGATCACGATCGCCGAGAAGTTCAGCGCTGTGAAGATCCGCTCAATCGTCGCATCCAGCGCCGAACACAAGGTCAGGCGCACTTCACCGACAAACTTCAGGACGAAGGTCCCGTCTTGCTCGGCGAATTGGATTCTTCCGGTACTCATCAAAGATTCCTGCTCAACACCAATAGGGCGATATCATCCGGCATCTCCCCCAGCGTGGCCAATCCAAAAACCTGCCGCAGGCCATCCAGGCTGCCGCCCGCCGACTTGACCTTTTGGGGCAAGGCGGCTTCTTTCTCTTTGAGTGTAGGCTCTGGAAGCAGGTCCAGGATGCCATCAGACATCAGCGTCAGGCTGAACGTCGGCGGCAGCTCCAGGATGTGGTCTTCGTAGGTCGCTTCATTGAACAAGCCTACGGGCAGGCCACGCCCTTCCAGGTAACGCACACTGTCAGGAGTGTATAAAACAGGCATCGGCAGGTGACCGCCGATGCTGTAGGTCAAAAGACCGGTTTCTTCATCGATCACTCCGCCGACCATCGTCACGTGCTTGCCCAGCTTGCAACTGATCAGGCCTCGGTTGATGTGACCCAGCACCTCGGAGGGGGTGAACTCCGGCAAGGTGCCGTTGCGCTTGGATTCGAACAGCAACCGTGTGGTCATGAACTTCAGCAACACGGTGACAAAAGCCGAGGAAGCACCGTGGCCGGACACATCGGCCAGGTAGAACGCGACACGCCGCTCGTCGACGCGAAAGTAGTCGACAAAATCACCCGACAGGTACAGCGACGGGATGATCTGGTGGGCGAACTGGAATTCGTCGATGGTCCACGGGCTGACCGGCAGCATGTTCATCTGTACCTGGCGCCCGGCATTCTGGTCTTCCTGGAGCAGGTTGAGGCTGGCTTCGAGTTCGCGGTTGGCGGTTTCGAGCTTTTCGCGGTAGCGCTGGTTTTCAACCAACAGGCGCGCCCGGTCCAGCGCACGGCGCACTGAGTGCTCCAGCACTGCCAGGTCTTCCAGGGGCTTGATCAGGTAATCGGCAGCGCCCAGGCGTAACGCTTCGACGGCATCGTTCATCACGCCGGCACCGGACACGACAATCACTGGCGTCTGCGGGGCGAGCTCGGTCACCTGGCGAATCAGCTCGAGGCCGCCCATCTGGGGCATACGCAAGTCGCAGATCACGAGGTCGGGCTGGTCGCGCTCGAACACCTGGAGACCCTGTTGGCCATTGCTGGCCTGCAGGACGCTGAAGCCACTGTCTTCCAAATAGGCCGCGAGGCTCGCGCGCACTACTTCGTCGTCATCGATTATCAGCAGCGTGGCACTGGTTTTTTGCATGTGGGCAAACGGCGCCAGAATTAGGTTGGCGTAGGTGGCGCGACAATGGCCGGGCTCACGTACTGGATTCGCTTTCTAGCCTCTCTGTCCTACAAAGCATTGGGATTTTTCCCATGCACAATGGTAAAGCAGAGGTGCCCTTCTAAGGCGCAGACGGTACTCCCATCCGTCAGGGGTTTCAAGCTCATGCCGATGGTCGCCGAGCGTCTTTACACCGCAAATCACCGGGAGTTATAAGAACAGGCACGACCACAACACAAAGAAAGGATGGAACCCATGAGCGAACACGAGCGCGACTACGCCGAAAAACGCGATTTCATCCGCATGCGTGTGGATGCCGATGTGTCTCTGATCCACGCAGGGCAAGAGATTGCCGGGGTTTGCGTGGACCTTTCCAGCTCCGGCATGCAGGTGCAGGCGCCGCGCCAGTTCAACACCGGCGACCTGTTGACCGTGCGCATCGACTCGGAGCACGCCGCGCTGAAGGGCCTGGAGGCGGACACCGAGGTGGTGTGGACCAAAACCACCGGCGAAGACCAGCACCTGGGCCTCAGGATCCTGAAAATGCGCTGAAAACCGCGCACAAAAAAGGCGACCGCCGGGGTCGCCTTTTTCATGTCAAAACATAACGGCTTAGAAGTCGTCGACGACCTTGCCGTCCTTGACCTTGAACTCGCGGTTCTGCAGGTACGCGTTACGGATAAAGGTGTATTTGTCACCGGTGATCAGCTTCTCGCTGTCAAGCAGGCTGGCACGGGTATCGACGATGTTCAGGCCGAAGGTGCTGTTGCGCCAGCCGATATCGTTCATGTAGCGATACGGCTGGGTGTAGCTGTCCACATACTTGGACGGCGCGTCACGCAAGGTGCTTGGGCCCAGCAGCGGCAGCATTACGTAAGGGCCGCTGCCGACACCCCAGTAGCCGAGGGTCTGGCCGAAGTCTTCATCACTGCGTTGCAGCCCCATTTTGGTGCCTACATCGATGAAGCCCAACACGCCGAAGGTGGTGTTTACCAGCAAACGGGCCGTATCTACACCAGCTTTATGGGGCTTGAGCTGCAGCACGTTATTGGCCAGGTTGCCGACATCGCCGATGTTGCGGAAAAAGTTGTGAACGCCATCCTGGACGAATTGCGGGGTCACGAACTGGTAACCCTGGGCCAATGGCTTCAGTGCGTAGGTATCAACGGTGTCGTTGAAGGTGAAGATCGGGCGGTTGACGCTTTCCCATGGATCGTCTTCCGAAGCTGCCTGTGCGGCGAACGGCGCCAGAAAGATAGTGGCACACACCGACAGCTGAGCGAAATAGTGGCTCCAGCGCATAGCTTTTGCTCCTTGAATGGTCTGTCATGGGCGCTATGCCCTGAATAAGGCGGTCAGTATATGCCGGAAGTCGCCAATTAGGCAGCTGCTAGGAAACGTCTGATTCAAAATGCACAAAATTCCTACAATCAACCCGACTGTCATCGGCCTGTCATGGTGCGTGGATAGCGTTAGCGCTATTTCAGGGATGTCGACATGCCCCACGCCGAGATAGCCATCGCCAGCGCCCCCGCCTTGACCGCCGTTCTGTTTGGCCTGAGTGGCTGTCTGGTGGACTTCGGTTCCCGGGCCCGTACCGACTCCCAGGCCCCCGACTCCCAAGCCACACCGGGTGCGCTGAAAATCTTGCGCAGCCTCAAGGAACAAGGCGTGCCCTGCGCCTGGCTGGATGAACTCCCCCCCGCCGTCACCATGCCGTTGGCCGCCACGCTACCCAACTGGGTCAAGGCGGCATCGCCCTCCTCCATTCGCTGGCCGGCACCCCATGCCTGCTGGCAAGCCTTGATGGAGCTGAACATCGAACGCCTGGAAGGCTGCGTACTGGTCAGCGGCGAACCGCGCCTGCTGCAATCGGGCCTTAACGCCGGGTTGTGGACCATCGGCCTGGCCTCCTGCGGCTCGCTGTGCGGCATGGCACCCGAGCAATGGCAGGCCCTGAGCGAGCCGGAACGCGAGCTCAAGCGCGGCAAGGCCACCCTCGCGCTGTACGGGCTGGGCGTACACTCGGTGATCGATCACCTGGGCGAGCTCGGCACCTGCCTGGCGGACATCAGCCTGCGCCAGCTCAAAGGCGAGAAGCCCTGACACGGATCATGCACAGTCGACGCCAGTGGATTAATCTACAGGCTAGCCCGTAGACCTTTCTCGGCGTGCCGCGGTCTATGCCAGTGCCTATCGATAAAAGGAAACACATCATGCCTGATCGCAAAAAACTGGAAGACCAGGTCGAAATCCTGCGCGGGCAGTTGGAACAGCAACCGCCGCTGTCGGAAGAAAAACGTGAAGCACTGGAGGCCTTGATTGCCAAGTTCGAGTTGCAACTTGAGCTGGAACCGGCCACCCAGACACCCAGTATTTCCGACGATGTGAATAAAGCGGCCATAGAGTTCGATGCTGAACACCCGGCCATTTCCGGGGCACTGCGCAATATCATGAACACGCTGGGCAGCATGGGAATCTAATCTGCCCGACATGTGGGAGGGGGCTTGCCCCCGATAGCAGAGGTTCAGACACAGGTTCTGTGACTGACACTCCGCCATCGGGGGCAAGCCCCCTCCCACATTTATCTTGCAATAAGCCTACTGACGGGCCAGGCGCACGTTGTGGAACGCCACATCTTCAGTACTGCGATACGGGTTGATATCCAACCCACCCCGCCGCACATAGCGCGCATACACCGTCAATCTTTCCGGCTTCAGCAAGCGCTGCAGGTCCAGGAAGATGCGCTCCACGCACTGTTCATGGAAGTCCGAGTGCTGGCGAAAGCTCACGATGTATTCCAGCAGGCTGGCGTGTTCCAACGCGTGACCACGGTACTCCACCACCACGCTGCCCCAGTCGGGTTGACTGGTGACCGGGCAGTTGGATTTGAGCAGGTGACTGTGCACGCTTTCTTCGACGATGCGCGAGTCATCGCAACGCAGCAGCTCCGGGCGCGGGTGCTCGTAGTTGCTGACGCTGATATCCAAATCATCGATGCAAACGCCCGGCAGCGCCATCACGCCTTCGGCCTCGATCTCGGCCAGGCTGCGGATGCGCACGCTCACCGGTTTACCGGCTGCGGTGCTGAGGTCTGTGCGCAGGGTGGCTTCCAGGCTGGCCGTATCGGCAAACGCGGTCTGGTTCAGCGAGTTGAGGTACAGCTTGAACGACTTGGACTCGATGATGTTCGGCGAGTCGGCCGGGATGCTGAATTCGCCGATGGCCACCACCGGCTTGCCCGACGGCAGCAACCAGGACAGTTCGAAGCAGTTCCAGAAATCCACGCCCTTGTACGGCAGGGTCTCGGCGCTCAGGCCCAGTTCGGCCCATTTGGCGGCGCGTGGAATCGGGAACAGCAACGACGGGGTGTAGGTGGAGATGTATTCACTGGACTTGCCCAGCGGCGAATGTTCGGCTGCGGGATGCATGGCGGAAACCTGGCTAAATAAACCGCGCCAGTCTACCAGCCTTTGCCCCCGCGCCTAAGCGCCAGCGGATCAATCGATGTTGAGTTTGCCGACCATGCCCGCCTGGTAATGCCCCGGCAGGTTGCAGGCAAACTCAAGGCCCGTGGCCTGGGTGAACGTCCAGGTCAGCTCGGCGGTTTTACCGGGCTCGACCAATACGCTATTGGGATCGTCATGCTTCATCGCACCATGGCCCATGGCGCCGTGGTCCATGTTGCCCATGCCGGTGGACGTGAGCATACCGCTGGCCTGCATCTGTAACATTTCCTTCTGGTGCTCGGCATGCATCGCCGCGTCACCCAGGTTGAATTCGTGGAGCAACTGCCCTTTGTTGACCAGTACAAAGCGCACCGTCTCACCGGCTTTTACATCCAGGGACTTGGGCGAAAAGGAAATGTCCTGCAGGGTCACTTCCACGGTACGCGTGGCCTTACTCGCCGGTGCAGCTTCACCGAACGCATAGGTATGGGCGCCATCGGCCATCGCCTCAACACTCAACGCCAACAGGCAACCCGCCAACAACAAGGGTGTACGCAACGCCATCTGTTTTCTCCAAAATGTGTGACCAGGCAGGGGAACACTCTAAGAATGCGCCGCTGCCAGCCAGCTGACTGCTAGATTACAACTTTGTCAGGTTGCCCTCCTGCCCTGGCACCCAAGGTATAAAGCCGTCGTCCATCGTTGCCAAGAGCCGCCCATGAAACTGCTGATCGTCGAAGACCAACCCAAAACCGGCCACTACCTGCGCCAGGGCCTGGCCGAGGCAGGGTTTACCACCGAATTGGTGGCTGACGGCACCAGCGGCCAGCACCTGGCATTGACCGGTGACTACGACCTGCTGATCCTCGATGTGATGCTGCCGGGCCGGGATGGCTGGCAGATCCTCCAAGCCGTGCGCAGCGCCGGCCTGGATATCCCGGTGCTGTTCCTCACCGCCCGCGATGCCGTGGAAGACCGCGTGCACGGCCTGGAACTGGGCGCCGACGACTATCTGGTCAAGCCGTTCGCCTTTTCCGAGCTGCTGGCCCGCGTGCGCAGCCTGTTGCGCCGGGGCGGCAGCACACCGCAGGAAACTGCGCTGCAATTGGCCGACCTGCGCCTGGACCTGATCCGCCGCCGCGTCGAGCGGGACGGACAGCGCATCGACTTGACCGCCAAGGAATTCTCACTGCTGGAACTGCTGCTGCGGCGCCAGGGCGAAGTGCTGCCCAAATCGCTGATCGCCTCCCAAGTGTGGGACATGAACTTCGACAGCGACACCAACATCATCGAAGTCGCCATCCGCCGCTTGCGCCTGAAAGTCGACGATAACTTCCCCAACAAACTGATCCACACCGTACGCGGCATGGGTTATGTGCTGGAGGAGCGGGTCAATTGATCAAGCGCCTGTCCCTGGCCAGCCGCCTGGCGTTGCTGTTTGCCGCCTGCACAGCGGTGGTGTCGTTGATTGCCGGCGTGCTGTTCAACCGTGCCAGCGAAGCGCACTTCATTGAGCTGGACCAGCAACAGCTCGACAGCAAGCTGGTCGCGCTGCGCAGTACGTTGCAGGGGGTCGACTCACGGGAAGCGCTGGCCCAGCGTGAAGCGCAATTGCGCGCCGAACTCAGTCGCCAGCCCGACCTGACCCTGCGTATCACCGCGGCCGGCCAACGCTGGCTGGACGATGCACCCAGCATCGACTTGCCCGCAGCGCCCGGCCTGCACAGCCTGCAAAACGCCGACACCGACTACCGTGTCTACAACGCGCCGCTGAGGGCTGACCAGCCGGATTCGCCGCAACTGACGCTGATGCTCGATATCACCCACCATCAACATTTCCTGCAACGCATGCAGCATCTGATCTGGCTCACCGTCGGCCTGTCAGCCCTGGCCACTGCCCTGCTCGGCGCATGCGCCGCTCGCAGCGGGTTGCGTCCGTTGCGGCGCATGGGCGAAGTGGCCGCCAGTGTGTCGGCCCATTCCCTGACCCAGCGCCTGCCCCAGCAACATATGCCGGTGGAACTGGCCGAGTTGGCACAGGACTTCAACGCCATGCTCGGTCGTCTGGAAGACGCGTTCCAACGTCTCTCGGCGTTCTCCGCCGACATCGCCCACGAACTGCGCACGCCGCTGTCGAACCTGCTGACCCAGACCCAGGTCATCCTCACCCAGCCGCGGCCGCTGGAGGATTACCGCGAGGCGCTGCACAGCAACCTGGAAGAGCTGCAATGGATGGCGCAACTGGTCAACGACATGTTGTACCTGGCCAAGGCGGATCATGGCTTGCTGATGCCCAAGCGCGAGCCGTTGGCGCTGGCTGATGAAGTGGATGCGTTACTGGAGTTTTTCACGCTGCTGGCGGAGGACAGGCAAATCAGCCTGGTTCGCGAGGGCACGGCCCATACGACGGGCGACCGTGGGATGTTGCGGCGGGCACTGTCGAATCTGCTGGATAATGCGCTGCGGTTCACCCCGCAAAGTGGCCAAGTGCGTGTGCGTATGGAAGATGGGGTGAGGCTTTCAGTCGAAAACACCGGGGGCGGTATTCCAACCGAGTTGCTGCCAAGATTGTTTGACCGATTCTATCGGGCCGACCCGGCGCGGCATGAAGGCAGTAGCGAGCATGCGGGGCTGGGGTTGGCGATTACCCAATCGATTGTGCGGGCGCATGGGGGGAGGATTTATTGTGAATCCGGGGCGGGATGGACACGGTTTGTGATCGAGTTGCCTGCTGGAGATTGATGCAAGCTGTACCGGCCCTATCGGGGGCAAGCCCCCTCCCATATTTGAATGTATTCACAGATCAAAGTGTGGGAGGGGGCTTGCCCCCGATGGCGGTCTTGAATATTACGAATATCTCAGCGCATGCGCCGGCTCAATCTTCGCCGCCCGATACGCCGGGTACAGCGTCGCCAAAAAGCTCAACACAAACCCCGCCGTGCAAATCAGCACCACATCCCCACCCTGCAGTTCCGAAGGCAGGTTGCTGACGAAATACACGTCCGAACTGAAGATATGCTGCCCGGTGACCCGCTCCATCCAACCCACCAGTTCACTCACATTCAACGCCGCAATCACGCCCAATACGCCACCGATCAAGGTGCCGACGATGCCGATCACCGTGCCCTGCACCATGAAGATCGCCATGATCTGTCGTGGCGTGGCGCCAATGGTGCGCAGGATCGCAATGTCCGCGCCCTTGTCGTTCACCACCATGATCAAGGTGGCGATGATGTTGAATGCCGCCACGGCGACGATCATCAGCAACAGCAGACCGATCATGGTCTTTTCCATCTTCATCGCGCTGAACAGACTGCCCTGGGTGTGAGTCCAGTCATCGGGCTTGTAGCCGCTGCCCAGGCTGGCGGCGATATCCGCCGAGACCTTGGGTGCCGCGTACAGGTCTTTCACCGCCAGGCGCACGCTTTGCACCTGGTTTGGCTGCCAGTGCTGGATCTCGGCAGCGTCGGCCATGTGGATCATGGCCATGGAGCCATCCAGTTCGGCACCGACCTTGAAGATCCCCACCACGTTCAAGCGCTGCATGCGTGGGGTGATGCCACCCGGCGCAGTGCTGATTTCCGGCACGATCAGGGTCAGCTTGTCGCCCACATTCAGGCGGAAACGCCGGGCAGTGATTTCGCCGACCACGACGCCGAATTCGCCGGGTTTGAGGTCATCCAGTTTGCCCTGCACGATATGCTGGGCCACGATCGACACCTTGCCTTCCTGCGCCGGGTCGATGCCGCTGATCTCGATCGGCTGCATCGCGCCTTTGTAGGAGAACATGCCGTCCATCTGTGTGAATGGTACCGCTGCGGTGACTTCCGGGTTCTTCATCGCGGCGGCGGCCACGGGTTGCCAATTATCGATCGGGTTCACACCGACGATGGTGGCATGGGGCACCATGCCGAGGATGCGTGAGCTCATTTCGCGTTGGAAGCCGTTCATCACCGACAGCACCACGATCATCGCCAACACGCCCAGGGCGAGGCCGATCATCGAGGTCATCGAGATAAACGAGACAAAACGGTTGCGGCGCTTGGCGCGGGTATAGCGCGTGCCGATGAAAATCGATAACGGTCTGAACATTCGCTTGCACCGCCTGAAAAAATGAAAAAGCCCGGCGCATGAAGCACCGGGCTTGAAACGGGTCAGATGGCGACCAGGTGACCTTCCTGCAGGTGCAGCACGCGGTCCATCTGGCGGGCCATGCTCATGTCATGGGTCACCACCAGGAACGCAGTGCGCATCTGGGTGCTCAGTTCCAGCATCAAGTCCTTGATGCCCTGGGCCGTGTGGGAGTCAAGGTTGCCGGTAGGCTCGTCGAGCATCACCAGGCCCGGGTTGTTCACCAGGGCACGGGCGATTGCCACACGCTGGCGCTCGCCGCCGGACAGTTCGGCCGGCTTGTGCTCCAGGCGATGACCGAGGCCGACGCGCTCCAGCAGGGCCTTGGCGCGCTGGCGGGCTTCCGGGATCGCGGTCTTGCCGATCAGCAGCGGCATGCACACGTTTTCCAGGGCGGTGAATTCCGGCAACAGGTGGTGGAACTGGTACACAAAACCGAGCGAGCGGTTGCGCAGTTGGCCACGGGCCTTTTCGCCGAGGGCCGAGAGTTCTTCACCGGCCAGCCATACGCTGCCCTGGGACGGCGTATCCAGGCCGCCCAGCAGGTTCAGCAAGGTACTTTTGCCGGAACCGGAACTGCCGACGATCGCCACGCGCTCGCCCGGGTGCAGCTCAAGTTGCAGGTTGGACAGCACCACCACCGACTCCGGACCTTCCTCATAGGATTTGCCCAGGTTGCGGCAGCTCAGGATTGCTTTTTCACTCATGCCCGATTCACTCATAACGTAAGGCCTGTGCTGGCTGGGTACGCGCCGCGCGCCAGGCTGGATACAGGGTGGCAAGGAAACTCAGGACCAACGCCGCGCCGCCTACCATCAACACGTCCTGGGCCTGCACCTGGGACGGCAAGTAGTCGATGAAGTAGACGTCGGCGTTGAGAAACTTGTGACCGATCAGGGTTTCGAGGCCGGCGATGGCGGCACTCACGTTCAGCGCGGCCAGAATGCCGACCGCCGTGCCGATCAAAGTGCCGACCACGCCGATCACGGTGCCCTGCACCATGAAGATCGCCATGATCTGCCCCGGCGTGGCACCGAGTGTGCGCAGGATGGCGATATCGCCCTTCTTGTCGTTCACCACCATCACCAGCGTGGAGATGATATTGAAGGCGGCCACGGCGACGATCAGCAGCAACAGCAGGCCGATCATGGCTTTTTCCATGCGGATGGCCTGGTAGAGGTTGCCGTGGGTACGCGTCCAGTCGCGGGCGTAGTACTGGCTGTCGCCCAAATGCTGGGCGATTTCCCACGAGGTGCGCGGTGCGTCGAACAGGTCGTTGAACTTCAGGCGCAGGCCCTGCACCTGGTCCGACTGCCAGCGGTGCAGGCGGGCCAGGTCGGTAAGGTTGGTCAGGCCGAGGTAGCCGTCGATCTCGCCGGCGCCGACGTGGAAGGTGCCCACCACGGTAAAGCGCTTCATGCGCGGGAACATGCCGGCCGGGGTCACGGTGACTTCCGGCGCGACGAAGGTCAATTTGTCGCCCAGGCCCACGCCCAGCTTGGCCGCCGCCTTGTCGCCGATCACGATGCCGAACTCGCCGGGCGCCAGGTCATCGAGTTTGCCCGACAACATGAACTTGTCGATGATCGACACATTACGTTCCTGGGCCGGGTCGATGCCATTGAGCAGGATCTTCTGCACCTTGCCGTCGTTGGTCAGCAACCCTTGCATCTGGGTAAACGGCGCAACGGCCAGTACCTTGGGGTTCTGCTTGACCTTGGCGGCCAGGCTTTGCCAGTCGCTGATGGGCGCATCGCCCTCGATGGTGGCGTGGGGCACCATGCCCAGCACGCGGGTGCGCATCTCATGATCGAAGCCATTCATCACCGACAGCACCACGATCATCACGACCACGCCCAAGGCGAGCCCGATCATCGAGGTCAAGGAAATGAACGACACAAAATGATTGCGACGCTTTGCACGGGTATAACGCGTGCCGATAAATACGAAGAGAGGTCTGAACATGTCGGGGCTTGTTCGGAGGAAAAGAAGACGTCCCGGTGGCGGGGTCTGGTAAGCAGCTTTACACTCAGACCATTAACGCTACTTGGGGTTCGCCATGTCGACATTAGATGAAGAAGAGCGCCGCGAATACTACCGTATCGCCGACATGATCGCACTCCAAATCAAAAGCCTGTCTGCCCCCGAGGCGGCGAGCAAGGAAGTGTTGCTGGATGATTCGCCGCTGTTCAATCTGCTCAGCGAACTGCACCTGAGCGAATTCGAGGCCCAGCACCTGTTGCGCCAGATCAATGAGAAAGATCGCAGCCTGGCCGCGTTCCTCAAAGTACAGAACAAACGCCTGGACCTGCTCAGCCAGATCATGGCGCGCGGCCTGCTGGATGAAGTCGGCGCGCCGCAGCCGGTGATCATTTCCGAAGGCGGTATCGACTTCCAACACCCCACGCCCCTGTCGCCCGGTGCGCACCTGGCGGTCAAGCTGGTGCTGATGCCCCAGGCACTTGGCCTGCTGCTGCGCGCCCGCGTCACCCATTGCGATCCCAAGGGCACAGGTTTTGACGTGGGCACGGAATTCGAAGCCATGACCGACGCCCAACGCCAATTGCTGGCGCGCTATATCCTGCAGAAACAGGCGCAGGAACGGCGCCTGGCGCGGGAACAGAGCGACGCCCAGGACACCTGAATTCGTATTACCCCGCCAGCAGACCTGGCGCATAGGAGCAACTGTGACCCTGATTTACGGCCACCGCGGTGCCAAAGGCGAAGCACCGGAAAACACCCTGACCAGCTTCCAGGAATGCCTCAAGCACGGCGTACGCCGCTGCGAACTGGACTTGCACCTGTCCATGGACGGCGAGTTGATGGTCATCCACGACCCGACCCTCAAGCGCACCGCCGACCGGCGCGGCAAAGTCGTCGAGTATTCGGCGGCCGACCTGGTGAAGATGGATGCGCGCAAAGGCGGCCCGGGTTGGGTCAAGCCCTGCCCGATCCCACGCCTGGAAGAACTGTTCGAGAAGTGCGACTTCGATCACTGGCAACTGGAAGTCAAAAGCGCCTCGCGCACCCGAGCCGCCACCACCGTGTTGGCGATCCGCGAAATGGCCGTGCGCTTTGGCCTGATGGACAAAGTCACCGTCACCTCAAGTTCGCGGGAAGTATTGAAAGCAGCGGTTGAGCTCACACCCGACTTGTCACGCGGGCTGGTTGCCGAATACGCCTGGCTCGACCCGCTGAAGGTCGCGCAGAACTATGGCTGTGAGATCCTGGCGTTGAACTGGACGCTGTGCACCCCTGAGCGACTGGAAAAAGCCCAGCGCCAGGGCTTGCACGTGTCCGTGTGGACGGTCAACGAACCCGCGCTGATGCGCAGGCTCGCCGACTTCGGCGTAGATAGCCTGATTACAGACTTTCCCGGTTTGGCCACTGCCACCCTCGGGAATTACTGAAATCGGTCTCCCCGGCCGGCTCAGGCCACCGGCCGGAGCCGCTCAAAAAAGCCGGTTGAGGCCGTCGTAGGCCGCTACCCGATAGGCTTCGGCCATGGTCGGGTAGTTGAACGTGGTGTTGACGAAGTACTTGAGGGTATTGAGCTCGCCCGGCTGGTTCATGATCGCCTGGCCGATGTGCACGATCTCCGACGCCTGGTAGCCGAAGCAATGCACGCCGAGTACCTCAAGGGTTTCACGGTGGAACAGAATCTTCAGCATGCCTTGCGGCTCGCCGGCGATCTGCGCACGCGCCATGCTCTTGAAGAACGCCTTGCCCACTTCGTAAGGCACCTTGGCCTTGGTCAGTTCGTGTTCGTTCTTGCCGATCGAGCTGATCTCGGGAATGGTGTAGATCCCGGTCGGCACGTCGTTCACGTAGCGCCAACTGCCATTGTCGACAATGCTGCCTGCCGCCGAACGGCCCTGGTCATGGGCGGCACTGGCCAGGCTCGGCCAGCCGATCACGTCACCGGCACCGTAGATGTTCGCCACGCAGGTGCGGTAGTTCTCGTCCACTTCGATCTGGCCACGGCTGTTGACCTTGACCCCGATGTTTTCCATGCCCAGCTTGTCGGTGTTGCCGGTACGGCCGTTGCACCACAGCAAGGCATCGGCCTTGATCTTCTTGCCGGACTTGAGGTGCAGGATCACGCCGTTGTCCAGGCCTTCGACGCGCTCGTACTCTTCGTTGTGGCGTACAGTGATGTTGTTGTTGCTGAAGTGGTAGCTCAACGCCTGGGAGATTTCCGAGTCGAGGAAGCTCAGCAACTGGTCGCGGTTGTCCACCAGCTCCACCAGTACGCCCAGGCCGCTGAAGATCGACGCGTATTCACAGCCGATCACGCCGGCGCCGTAGATGATCAGTTTGCGCGGGGTGTGGCCCAGGCTCAGGATGGTGTCGCTATCGTAGATACGCGGGTGGTGGAAATCGATGTCCGCCGGGCGATACGGGCGCGAACCGGTGGCGATGATGATGTGCTTGGCCACCAGCTTTTCGACAACGCCGTTGGGGCAGACCACTTCGATGGTTTGCTCGTCGGCAAAGCTGCCGGTGCCGAAGAACAGGTCGACGCGGTTACGGGCGTAGTAGCCGGTACGCGACGCGACTTGCTTGGAGATGACTTTCTCGGCGCTTTTCAGCACGTCCGGGAACGAGAACCAGCGTGGTTCACCAATGGCCCGGAACATCGGGTTGGTGTTGAATTGCATGATCTGGCGCACGGAGTGACGCAACGCCTTGGACGGGATGGTACCCAGGTGGGTGCAGTTACCGCCGACCTGGCGACGGCTATCGACCATCGCCACCTTGCGCCCAGCTTTGGCAGCGTTCATCGCCGCACCTTCTCCAGCCGGGCCGGAACCCAGTACCACCACGTCGTAGTTGTAGACAGCCATGCGTACTCCTCAGAACAGGCCAGGCGTACGGTTGGACGCCTGGCTAAATCATGCCGCGGCCAGCGGTCATGAAGGACAATTTGGCTCAAGTGTGTGAACCGGGGCACAGTCTATATAAGGCTCAACGCCGCGAACATTAACCCTTGGTCGCGTCGTAGGCCAGCAATGCCTTTACTACACAGCGCAGATTATCCCTGAACCCTGTCGCTGCCGGAAAATGAATTAACCTGTAGCCACGGATCTTTTCGGGACGCGCCATTATGCGGCATCTGGTTTTCGGTTTAATGCTGATGTTGTCGATCGCCGCACAGGCCAATGAGCCGAATCGACTCAGGCAGGCCGACTTTCCGGCACACTCCCAGGCATTGGTGCTGAAAAACCAGACGGTGCTCACGTACCTCTGGGCGGATGTGTATGCGGCCGCGCTGTACGCCCCGCCGGATTTGAACGCCAAGCAGGCCTGGGACCAACAGGCAGCACTGCGCCTGACGCTGTATTACTTTCGCGACATCGACCGCAACGACGTGATCAAGGCCGCCAACACCACACTGGCGCGCCAGCACATCAGCGACCGCTTGAAATCCGAAGTGGACAAACTGCATGCCGTCTTTCGCAACATCCATAGCGGTGATCGCTACGCACTGGATTTTCGACCCGGACGCGGCTTGGACCTGGAAATCAATGGCGAAGTGTTGTTCAGCAGCAGCGATAATGAGCTGGCGAAGGCTTACCTGGGGGTCTGGTTAGCGCCCAAGGGCTTGTCGGAGAGGTTGCTGGAATGAAGGCGTGTATTGTCTGGACTGACGTCATCGGGGCAAGCCCCCTCCCACACTGGACCGCATTCACCCTGCAGGAATGCGGTTTAAATGTGGGAGGGGGCTTGCCCCCGATGAGGCCCTTCCAGCCACAAAAAAGCCCCGAACCAGTCGGGGCTTTTCATTCAACGCAAATGCTTAACGCGGGAACGCCGGCGGGTTGACCCCAGCCATGTCTTCCATCACGCGAACCACCTGGCAGCTGTAGCCGAACTCGTTGTCGTACCACACGTACAGGACAACGCGGTTGTCCTGGGTAATGGTCGCTTCGGCGTCCACCACACCGGCGTGGCGCGAGCCTACGAAGTCGGTGGAGACCACTTCCTGCGAGTTGACGAAGTCGATCTGCTTGTGCAGGTCCGAGTGCAGCGCCATGTAGCGCAGGTACTCGTTCATCTCTTCACGGGTGGCGGCTTTCTCAAGGTTCAGGTTGAGGATGGCCATGGACACGTTCGGCGTCGGCACGCGGATCGCGTTACCGGTCAGCTTGCCGGCCAGCTCAGGCAGGGCCTTGGCTGCAGCGGTGGCAGCACCGGTCTCGGTGATCACCATGTTCAACGCGGCGCTACGGCCACGGCGATCGCCCTTGTGGAAGTTGTCGATCAGGTTCTGGTCGTTGGTGTACGAGTGAACCGTCTCGACGTGGCCGTTGACGATGCCGAACTTGTCATTCACCGCCTTCAGCACCGGCACGATGGCGTTGGTGGTGCAGGACGCGGCGGACACGATCTTGTCGTCAGCGGTGATGTCAGCGTGGTTGATGCCGTGAACGATGTTCTTCAGCTTGCCCTTGCCAGGCGCGGTCAGCACAACGCGGTCGATACCCGGGCAGGCCAGGTGCTGGCCCAAGCCCTCGGCGTCACGCCATACACCGGTGTTGTCCACCAGCAGGGCGTCCTTGATGCCGTACTGGGTGTAATCCACCTCGGACGGGTTCTTCGCGTAGATCACCTGGATCAGGTTACCGTTGGCGGTGATGGTGTTGTTTTCTTCATCGATGACGATGGTGCCGTTGAACGGACCGTGTACCGAATCGCGACGCAGCAGGCTTGCACGCTTGGTCAGGTCGTTCTCGGCGCCTTTGCGCACCACGATGGCACGCAGGCGCAGGCCGTCGCCGCCACCGGTTTTTTCGATCAGGATGCGTGCCAGCAGACGGCCGATACGACCGAAGCCGTACAGCACCACGTCGGTACCTTTGCGGGCCGCGGCATTTTGCTGGCCAACCACATCGGCCATTTCTTCACGCACGAACTGCTCGGCGGTACGGCCGGCGCCTTCCTTGCGGAATTTGTAGGCCAGCTTGCCCAGGTCTACCGAGGCCGCGCCGAGCTTGAGCTCGCTCATGGCTTTAAGCAGTGGGAATGTTTCGTGGACGGAGAGTTCGCTGTCGTCCGCAGAGCGATGGCGTGCAAAGCGGTGCGCTTTGAGAATCGCGATGACGGACTGGTTGATCAGGCTGCGGCCATAGATCGAGCTCACCACATTGTTATTGCGGTACAGCTGACCGATAAGCGGGATCATCGCTTCTGCGAGTGCTTCACGGTCGATCCATTCACCAAGACACTGGTCGGGCTTCTGAGTCACGGGAACCTTCCACATGTAGGGGCTGAAAAAAGGGGCTACATTATGCCGCCCGACCGCCCTCGGAGCAATGCGCGCGCCACAACAAAAACCCCTTGCCAAAAAATACCGCCCCGCTACAGCCCAGTAAATACGCGGGTTCCAGAAGGCCACCAGTTGGGAGAGCAGGCCAACTTGTCCGTAACCCTCCTAAACAATCGCGTATTTCGGCACTACATATTGAGTCAAAACGCGCCATTGTTTGTCTTAGCCACTACATTTCCCGCAAACCGTAATAGGCTCAGTCAGAAACTGACAGGCGGCACCTTGGGCCGTTACAATTACCGACTTTGTCGCAACGCTTGGAGCTCAACCTTCCGTGCCCGTTCTGCGTCTACCGCTACTCCCTGCCGAGGCAGGTAAACAGCATTGGGGCAACCTGCCCGGTGCCGCCCTGAGCCTGGCCATCGCCGAGGCTGCCAGCGCAGCCAAGCGCTTTACCCTGCTGCTCACCGCCGACAGCCAAAGCGCCGAACGGTTGGAGCAGGAGCTGAGCTTCTTCGCCCCCGATTTGCCGGTGCTGCATTTCCCCGACTGGGAAACCCTGCCCTACGACCTGTTCTCGCCGCACCAGGACATCATCTCCCAGCGCATCGCCAGCCTGTACCGCCTGCCGGAACTGGCCCACGGCGTGCTGGTGGTGCCGATCACCACGGCACTGCATCGCCTGGCGCCGACCAAGTTCCTGCTGGGCAGCAGCCTGGTGCTGGATGTCGGCCAGAAGCTCGATGTGGAGCAGATGCGCACGCGCCTGGAAGCCAGCGGCTACCGTTGCGTCGATACGGTATACGAGCACGGTGAGTTCGCGGTGCGCGGTGCGTTGATCGACCTGTTCCCGATGGGCAGCAAACTGCCCTATCGCATCGACCTGTTCGATGACGAAATCGAAACCCTGCGCACCTTCGACCCGGAGAACCAGCGCTCCATCGACAAAGTAGACTCGATCAAGCTGCTGCCGGCACGGGAATTCCCGCTGCAAAAAGACGCGGTCACCCGCTTCAAGGCGCGCTTTCGTGAACGCTTCGACGTGGACTTCCGCCGCTGCCCGATCTTCCAGGACCTGAGCAGCGGGATTACCCCGGCCGGTATCGAGTACTACCTGCCGCTGTTCTTCGACGAAACCTCCACCCTGTTCGACTACCTGCCACAAGACACCCAGGTGTTCTCGCTGCCCGGTATCGAACAAGCGGCGGAAAACTTCTGGAACGATGTGCGCAACCGCTACGAAGAGCGCCGCGTCGATCCATCGCGTCCTTTATTGCCGCCCGCCGAGTTGTTCCTGCCGGTAGAAGACTGCTTCGCCCGCCTGAAAAACTGGCCACGCGTGGTCGCCAGCCAGCAGGATGTGGAAAAAGGCGCCGGCCGCGAGCGCTTCCCGGCAGGAATGCTGCCGGACCTGGCGATCCAGGCCAAAGCCACGCAACCGTTGGAAGCGCTGTCCAACTTCCTCGGTGACTTCCCGGGCCGTGTGCTGTTCACCGCCGAATCCGCTGGTCGCCGAGAGGTGCTGCTGGAGCTGCTGGAACGCCTGAAGCTGCGCCCGAAAACCGTCGACAGCTGGCCGGATTTTGTGGCGAGCAAAGACCGCCTGGCGATCACCATCGCGCCACTGGACGAAGGCCTGCTGCTGGACGATCCAGCCTTGGCATTAATTGCCGAAAGCCCGCTGTTCGGCCAACGCGTGATGCAGCGCCGCCGCCGTGAAAAACGCGCCGACGCCAACAACGACGCGGTGATCAAGAACCTGACCGAGCTGCGCGAAGGCGCGCCGGTGGTGCATATCGACCATGGCGTCGGCCGTTACCTGGGCCTGCAGACCCTGGAGATCGACAACCAGGCCGCCGAATTCCTCACCATGGAATACGCCGAGGGCGCCAAGCTCTACGTGCCGGTGGCCAACCTGCACCTGATCGCCCGCTACACCGGCAGCGACGACGCCCTGGCGCCGTTGCACCGCCTGGGCTCCGAGACCTGGCAGAAAGCCAAGCGCAAGGCCGCCGAACAGGTGCGCGACGTCGCCGCCGAGCTGCTCGACATCTACGCCCGCCGCGCTGCCCGCGAGGGTTATGCATTCGCCGACCCGAAAGCTGACTACGCCACCTTCAGCGCCGGCTTCGCCTTTGAAGAAACCCCAGACCAGCAAACCACCATCGAAGCGGTGCGCGCCGACATGCTCGCGCCCAAGCCGATGGACCGCCTGGTCTGCGGCGACGTGGGCTTCGGCAAGACCGAAGTGGCGATGCGCGCCGCCTTCATCGCAGTGCATGGCGGCAAACAGGTGGCGATCCTGGTGCCCACCACCCTGCTCGCCCAACAGCACTACAACAGCTTCCGCGACCGCTTTGCCGATTGGCCGGTGACCGTCGAAGTGATGAGCCGCTTCAAATCAGCCAAGGAAGTGAATGCTGCCGTCGCCGACCTGGCCGAAGGCAAGATCGACATCGTGATCGGCACGCACAAGCTGCTGTCGGATGACGTGAAGATCAAGAACCTGGGGCTGGTGATCATCGACGAAGAACACCGCTTTGGTGTGCGCCAGAAAGAACAGCTCAAGGCCCTGCGCAGCGAAGTCGACATCCTCACCCTCACCGCCACGCCGATTCCGCGTACGCTGAACATGGCGGTGTCCGGCATGCGCGACCTGTCGATCATCGCCACGCCGCCGGCACGTCGCCTGTCGGTGCGCACCTTCGTGATGGAGCAGAACAAAAGCACGGTCAAGGAAGCGCTGCTGCGCGAACTGCTGCGCGGCGGGCAGGTTTATTACCTGCACAACGATGTGAAAACCATCGAGAAATGCGCCGCCGACCTGGCCGAGCTGGTGCCGGAGGCGCGTATCGCCATCGGCCATGGGCAGATGCGCGAGCGCGAACTCGAGCAAGTGATGAGCGACTTCTACCACAAGCGCTTCAACGTGCTGATCGCCTCGACCATCATCGAGACCGGGATCGACGTGCCGAGCGCCAACACCATCATCATCGAGCGCGCCGACAAGTTCGGCCTGGCACAGCTTCACCAGTTACGCGGCCGCGTCGGACGCAGCCACCACCAGGCCTATGCCTATCTGCTGACGCCACCGCGCCAGCAAATCACCGGCGATGCGGAAAAACGCCTGGAAGCGATCGCCAACACCCAGGACCTGGGCGCCGGTTTTGTGCTGGCCACCAACGACCTGGAAATCCGTGGCGCCGGCGAACTGCTGGGCGATGGCCAGAGCGGGCAGATCCAGGCGGTGGGTTTCACCCTGTATATGGAAATGCTTGAGCGTGCGGTGAAAGCCATCCGCAAGGGTGAGCAACCGAACCTCGATCAACCATTGGGCGGCGGCCCGGAGATCAACCTGCGCTTGCCTGCGTTGATTCCCGAGGACTACCTGCCGGATGTGCACGCACGGCTGATCCTGTACAAACGCATCGCTTCGGCCACCGACGAAGAAGGCCTCAAGGACCTGCAGGTGGAGATGATCGACCGCTTCGGCCTGTTGCCCGAGCCGACCAAGAACCTGGTGCGCCTGACCCTGCTCAAATTGCAGGCCGAGCAACTGGGGATCAAGAAGGTCGACGCCGGACCGCAGGGCGGGCGCATCGAATTCGAGGCGCAGACCCCCGTGGACCCATTGGTGCTGATCAAGCTGATCCAGGGCCAGCCCAACCGCTACAAGTTCGAAGGGGCTACGCTGTTCAAGTTCATGGTGCCGATGGAACGCGCCGAAGAACGTTTTAACACCTTGGAGGCGCTGTTCGAGCGCCTCATCCCGAAATCTGCTTGAAGGACGCCCGAATGCGCCTGTTCCGCATGTTGAGCCTGTTGTTGGTGGTCGCGGCACCTGCGGCGTTCGCCGACAGCCCGTACCAGGTGGAAATGATCCTGGTGCGCCAGAACGCCGAACCGGTGATCAACAGCCGCGCCGCCCCGGAAAACTGGGATGCTGGCGCCGCGCGCCTGGGCGACCGGCTGAGCCCGCCGCGCCTGTCCAACATTGTCGATAAGCTGCGCGCCGACTCCACCTACACGGTGCTGCTGCATAAGGCCTGGGAACAGAACCTGGGCGAGCAGCCGGTCAAGGTCGCCATCACGGACGGCCAGGAGCAGTTCGGCCAGTTCCCCATCGAGGGCGTGCTGAGCCTGCAACTGGGGCGTTTTACCGATATCGATGCGAACTTCTGGATCAACCAGTTCGACGCCAACGGCAGCGTGATCGCCAGCGAACACCTGAGCCAGACCGACGTGCGCACCAAGAACAACCAGCTCAACTACCTGGACGGCGGCCACCTGGCGTTGCTGATCAAGATCACCTCGCTGACCGCCAAGCCCCCCAGCGCACCACCGCCCGACCTGCAGGACTGATCCATCGCCATGCCCCTGACGTCGTCGCTGACCAAACCCCTGGCCCCTTCGTGGGCCAATCGCTTTAAAGAGCAGAGCCTTGAGCGCGGGCGGCGTTATGCCCTGGAGAACCGGGTGCGCATCGTCGAATCCGGCGACAGCACCATCATCGCCAGTTGCGAAGGCTCAGGCGGCAACGTCTACCGGCAGACCATTTCGCTGCGCGAATCGGCCAAAGGCACGTTGATCCTGGTGGACAGCCGCTGCACTTGCCCGGTGCGCACCAACTGCAAACACATCGCGGCGGTATTGCTCAAGGTCCAGGAAACCCTGGCCTTCCCCGCTGCCGCCCAGGACGCAGAACTGCTGGAAAAACTCCAGGCAGTCCTGGAAAACCGCGCGGTGTTGCCGCAGGTGGTCATGGAGGATGTGGTGCCGGTGCCGCGCCTGTGGATGGCCAGCGTGGAGTTCAGCGCGTTCGAACCACGCAACGGCAAGATGCAGCGCTATATCCAGCACAGGGCGGCGCTGTCGTTCAACTATTTGGGCAACTATGTCAGCGGGCAGAAAAACACTGACATCATCGTGCGCCAGGACACCCAGAGCCTGCGCATCAAGCGCCATCCCGAGCTGGAACAGCCGTACCGCGAGCAACTGCGCCTGCTGGGCTTCAAGATCGCTACGCGCCAGAGCAAAGCCCTGCCTGAGAGCGCCGGGGAACTGTTCGAGATGGTCAATGACAGTGCCTGGCTGACCTTCACCCTCAATGCCACGCCGACCTTGCGGGCCGAAGGCTGGGAGCTGCTGATCGATGATGATTTCGGCTTCGACCTGAGCGCCGTCGATGACTGGTACGCCACGGTAGATGAAGGTCCGGAGCGTGATTGGTTCGATCTGGAGCTGGGGATCATCGTCAACGGCGAGCGACTGAGCCTGTTGCCGATCCTGCTGAACCTGATGCGCTCCCACACCGAGATCCTCAACCCGGAGAAGCTGGCGCGGCGTCGCGATGATGAGCTGATCCTGGTGAATATCCCTGGCCTGCCCAATGGCCACGGCCCCATACAAGTGGCGTTGCCCTATGGCCGACTGAAACCGGTGCTGGCCACCCTCGGTGAGTTTTATCTACAGGAAGCCGGCACCACCACGCTGCGCCTGGCAAAGGCTGATGCAATCCGCCTTAACCCGCTGGAAGACCTGCCGCTGCAGTGGGAAGGCGGCGAAAAGATCCGCAACTTCGCCCAACGCCTGCGGGACATCAAGGATTTCACCTGCGTGGCGCCCGAAGGGCTGAACGCGACCCTGCGTCCATATCAACTGGAAGGCTTGAGCTGGATGCAGTCGCTGCGCCAGCTTGATGTGGGCGGGATACTTGCGGATGACATGGGCCTGGGCAAGACCCTGCAGACCCTGGCGCATATTCTCACTGAAAAGAACGCCGGGCGCCTGGATCGCCCCTGCATGGTGGTGATGCCCACCAGCCTGATTCCCAACTGGCTGGACGAAGCGGCGCACTTCACGCCGCAACTCAAAGTGATGGCGTTGTATGGCGCAGCCCGCAAGAAACATTTCGCGAACCTGCAGGACTATGACCTGCTGCTGACCACCTATGCACTGCTACCCAAGGACATCGACCAGCTCAAGGCCCTGCCCCTGCATGTACTGATCCTCGATGAAGCCCAGTACATCAAGAACCCGTCCAGCAAGGCGGCCCAGGCGGCACGCGAACTGAATGCGCGGCAGCGCCTGTGCCTGAGCGGTACGCCATTGGAAAACCACCTGGGTGAGCTGTGGTCGTTGTTCCACTTCCTGCTGCCGGGCTGGCTGGGTGACGTAAAAAGCTTCAACCGCGATTACCGCGTGCCCATCGAAAAGCGCGCCAGCGACGTACGACTGCAGCACCTCAACGGTCGGATCAAACCCTTCCTGTTGCGCCGCACCAAGGAACAGGTGGCCACTGAGCTGCCGCCCAAGACCGAGATCATCCATTGGGTCGACCTCAACGAGGCCCAGCGTGACGTGTACGAAACCATGCGCCTGGCCATGGACAAGAAGGTCCGCGACGAGATCACCCGCAAGGGCGTGGCACGCAGCCAGATCATCATTCTTGAGGCGCTGCTCAAGCTGCGCCAGGTGTGCTGCGACCTGCGCCTGGTCAACGACGCCACCCTGCCCGCCCGTGGCAGCAGCTCGGGCAAGCTCGATAGCTTGATGGAAATGCTTGAGGAGTTGTTTGAGGAAGGTCGGCGGATCCTGCTGTTTTCCCAGTTCACCTCAATGTTGAGCCTGATCGAAGTCGAGC
Organism: Pseudomonas sp. NFPP28; assembly: GCF_900115535.1. NCBI lineage: Bacteria > Pseudomonadati > Pseudomonadota > Gammaproteobacteria > Pseudomonadales > Pseudomonadaceae > Pseudomonas > Pseudomonas sp. NFPP28. The sequence continues at coordinate 153,233 of NZ_FOWT01000001.1, forward strand.
TGAAAAAGCGCGGTGTTGCCTACGCCTTGTTGACCGGCCAGACGCGGGACCGGCGCACGCCGGTGAAGGATTTCCAGAGCGGCAAACTACAGATTTTCCTGATCAGCCTGAAGGCCGGCGGTGTGGGCTTGAACCTGACCGAAGCCGACACGGTGATCCATTACGACCCCTGGTGGAACCCGGCGACGGAGAACCAGGCGACTGACCGTGCGTATCGCATCGGCCAGGAGAAGCCGGTGTTCGTCTACAAGATGATTGCCCGGGGCACGGTGGAGGAAAAAATCCAGCACCTGCAAAAGGAAAAGTCCGACCTGGCGGCAGGTGTGCTGGATGGCCGTACGACCGGGGATTGGCAGTTGGGCAACGAGGATATAGAAGCGCTGTTTGCGCCGTTGCCCAACAAACAGGAAAAGCGCTGACAGCTCGATCGCCATCGGGGGCAAGCCCCCTCCCACATTTGACCGCAGTCGTCATGTGGGAGGGGGCTTGCCCCGATGGACTCGACGCAATGTTCAGCCGATCAGCTGAGCATCCCGCAACGCAGTCAGCGCCGCCAACCAACGCGGATCCTGCTTGTACTCGGTCGAAGCAACCGCCTGCCCACGCATGCGCGCAATGCGCACCGATGGCGTGACCTTCATGCGCTGCGCCGCACTCAGTGCCAACTCAGCCGCCGCGCGATCATTGCACACCAGTCCCATGTCGCAACCGGCCGTCAACGCGGCCTCGATGCGGCTGGCAGCATCACCGACCACATGCGCCCCCGCCATGGACAGGTCATCGCTGAAAATCACCCCATCGAACTGCAACTCGCCGCGCAGGATGTCCTGCAACCAGCGGCGCGAGAAGCCGGCTGGCTGGGTGTCGACTTGCGGGTAGATGACGTGCGCGGGCATCACAGCCGCCAGTTGCTTACTCAGGCGTGCGAAAGGCACCAGGTCATTGGCGCGAATCTGTTCCAGGCTACGCTCATCATTGGGAATGGCGACGTGGGAATCGGCCTCGGCCCAGCCGTGACCGGGGAAGTGCTTACCGGTGGCGGCCATGCCGGCGCTGTTCATCCCACGGATGAATGCACCCGCCAGCACGGTGGCCCGCTCGGGGTCGCCCTCGAAGGAACGGGTGCCGACCACGGCGCTGCGCTGATAATCCAGGTCCAGCACCGGGGCGAAGCTCAGGTCCAGGCCCACGGCCAGTACTTCGGTGGCCATGATCCAGCCGCACTGCTCGGCCAGGTACTCTGCATTCGGGTTATCCGCCAAGGCACGCATGGCCGGCAGGCGCACAAAGCCCTGACGCAGGCGCTGTACGCGACCGCCTTCCTGGTCGACCGCCAGTAGCAGGTCTGGGCGCACGGCACGAATCGCCGCACTCAGCTCGCGTACCTGGCGTGGGTGCTCGATATTGCGCGCAAAAATGATCAGGCCACCCACCTCAGGCTGGCGCAGCAGGTGGCGATCCTCGGCCGTGAGCCAAGTGCCGGCAACGTCGACCATCAAAGAACCTTGCAGGGCAGCAGTCATAAACCTTCCTTATAAAACGCACACAACCCGTTGCCCCCACCAGGCACAGTGAGCACAACAGGTTGCGAGTAAATAGCTGAATTCGGCATGGGCCGCTAGCTTAGCGGATGCAGGCGGCTGCGCACACCCGGGTGGCTCAAACCTTGGCGGGGCTTGGCGCGGATTTGCTGCGCGGACGTAATTGGGCGGCAGCCATCGTCGGGTCGGTCACACCGGTTTCAGCACGCATACCGGCGGCCAGGAACGGCACCATCAGGCGCATGACCTGTTCAATAGAGGTGTTGACGCCGAAATCAGTCTCGGCAATCGCCCGCAGCGCCTTGATCCCCGACATGCTGAACGCCGCAGCTCCGAGCATGAAATGCACGCGCCAGAACAGTTCAATCGGTGGAATACGCGGAGCGGCCTCGTTGACCAGCAACATATAGCGACGAAATACCTTGCCGTACATGTCCTCCAGATAGCGCCGCAAGTGACCCTGGCTCTGGCTGAACGCCAGGCCGAGCAGGCGCATGAAGATCGACAGGTCGTTGCCGCTGCGCGGTTGAACCACCAATGCTTGTTCAACGAGGATTTCCAACAGCTCTTCGAGTGTCGGCTTGTGGTCGGTCTTGCCCTGGCGACGCTCGAGTTCACGGTCGAGACTGGCGCAGAACGGCCCCAGGAAGCGCGAGAACACCGCCTGGATCAGGGCTTTTTTTGAGCCGAAATGATAGTTCACTGCTGCGAGGTTGACGCCAGCCTTGCTGGTGATCAGCCGCAATGAAGTTTCAGCAAATCCTTTTTCCGCGAACAATTGCTCGGCAGCATCGAGAATGCGTTCAACGGTTTCCGACTGGGCCATGGCTACTCCGCCTGACAAACACTTGTTTGAAACATACGTTTCAGGGTGTGTCTTGTCAAGCCTGCGAGTTCGCTTTCCGGCCGGGCAGTCATGTATTTCATCGCTATTTAATCACATCTCTATTGATCTGTAGGCAGCGCTATCTCGGGCCTGTGGGAAGCATCAGGGATGACCGTCCAGCGGAGGGCTGGAAAAGGATGATTGCCAAGCGCAGTTCACTGTATATAATCCCAGTCACTGTATAAAAAGACAGAGCGATCAACATGCTAAAACTGACGCCACGCCAAGCTGAGATTCTGGCTTTTATCAAGCGCTGCCTCGATGACAACGGCTACCCGCCGACACGAGCAGAGATTGCGCTGGAACTGGGTTTCAAGTCCCCCAACGCCGCCGAGGAACACCTCAAGGCCCTCGCTCGCAAAGGCGCGATCGAGATGACCCCCGGTGCCTCACGCGGTATTCGCATCCCTGGCTTCGAGGCCAAGGCCGACGAATCGACCCTGCCGATCATCGGCCGCGTCGCCGCCGGTGCGCCTATCCTGGCGCAGCAGCACGTCGAGGAGTCCTGCAACATCAACCCTACCTTCTTCCATCCGCGCGCCGACTACCTGTTGCGGGTCCATGGCATGAGCATGAAGGACGTGGGCATCTTCGACGGCGACCTGTTGGCCGTCCACACCACCCGCGAAGCCCGTAATGGCCAGATCGTCGTTGCCCGTATCGGCGACGAAGTCACCGTCAAACGCTTCAAGCGCGAAGGCAGCAAGGTCTGGCTCCTGGCCGAGAACCCTGAGTTCGCCCCGATTGAAGTGAACCTGAAAGATCAGGACCTGGTGATCGAAGGCTTGAGCGTCGGCGTCATTCGCCGCTAAAGGAGGCATCATGCAGCTCGTCCACACCCCACAACACACACAACTGTCGCTGTTCGAGGCCTTCATGGCCCAACCCCTTGCGCCCATCCTCAAGGAAACGATCGAAGCGCCCTGGAGCGCGGAGCCTGAGGCGTTCAGTGAATTGTCGTTGCGCGGTGCAGCGGGGAGCTGCCTGAGCCTGCTGGCGCCGATCCTTCGCGAATTGAGCGAAGAGCAGGACGCCCGCTGGCTGACTCTGATCGCCCCGCCCGCAAGCCTGACCCAGGCCTGGCTACGGGACGCTGGCCTCAACCGCGAGCGCATCCTGCTGCTTCAACCACGCGGTACGCAAAGTGCCCAGCAGTTGACCTGCGAAGCCTTGCGCCTGGGTCGTAGCCATACGGTAGTGAGCTGGTTGAACCCGCTGAATGCCAGCGCCAAGCAGCAACTGATCAGCGCTGCACGTACGGGCGATGCCCAGAGTTTGAATATTCGATTGGGCTGAAATCACAGGCCTTGCCTGTGATATGCGAGCGTCTGCTGTGAGCGGGCTTCTGTGGCGAGCGGGCTTGCCCCGCGCTGGGCTGCGAAGCGGCCCCAAAACCAGGCACCGTGGAATACCTGATATACCGCATTAAATCCATCTAGGACTGCTTCGCAGTCCAACGCGGGCCAAGCCCGCTCACCACAGCAAGCCCGCCCGCCACAGAAGCCCGTTCAACGCAGAAGCCAACTCACCACAACAAACCCGGTCATTGTAAAAACCGACCTGTCATCTGGGCTCAATGAAGAACCCGCGGCCCGTCTTCTTTCTCCGGTTCGCCTTCTGCCAGGCGACCTGCCATCTGCACACCCACGCTCAACATGGCTTTAGCCACTTCCACGTGCTGGCCCTGCAAGAACACCTTGGCATCCTCGGAAAAATCCAGAATGACCAGAGAACCTTCGTCCTCTGCCCGGCGCAGCTCGATTCGGCCGTCAGGCAACTCAACAATTTCCAGAAAGGACGTCGGCATAAAAGTCTGTTCTCCACGAAAGGCCGGGATTATATCAGTCATCCACCCAGCCTCGCAGAGGATCTGAACAGGTTTCTTGACAGCTTGATGAATGGTCGCCGCCCAATTCCTACAGGATGATCAACATTCATTAAGGCCTTCACGAAAGCGCAGCGCCATCTTTTTCAATTCCTGGCGCCAGCCTTCCAGCTCTTCCCGGCTCAACGGCTTGGGCTCTTCCTCTTCCACTGCAACCGCCACGATCAGCGGCTGGGTCACATCCCCCTTGGGCACATGGGGAATGCGCGGCGGCTGGAACATATCGGCATGCGCCTTGAGCAAGCGTGCGATCCAACTGTCGGGGCTTTGCGCCATTTCCACCAGCTCAGCCAGCTCAGGAATCGCCATGGTGTCCAGCACTTCGCGATTCATGATCATTTCCGCACGGGGCGAACCGGCCTGGGGCAGGCGGTAAAACCCGGCGATTTCATGACACAGGCCCAGCAAGGCGCCATACAGGTGGAACAACGCCGCTTCACGCCCCGCCTGGACCAGCGCAATGGCATTCATCTCTTTCCCTTCCTCGGCACGGCCAAGGGCTTCCAGGGACAAACCCGCGAAGTAAATTTTCTGATTGGTACGGGTATAGAGTTCGTAGGCCATGACGGCAATCTCCACAACGAATAAACGTGATGCTGGCTGAACAGTGTTACGGATCAGCCGAGCCTACTGCAAGTGCAATAAACCGCCGCTTATGCGGGTCAAAAGTCGACTTTCAGAACCAAACAGACCCAAATGAGGAAGGGGGCAAGCCCCCACCCTCATTTGGGTCTTCAGCGCATCCGCCGGATCAAGCGCCCTGGCGTTTATCCTCGACCTTCCACTTGCCGCCGTCATAGAACGCTTTCCAGCCAGTCGGCTTGCCGTCCACTTCGGACTGCACGTACTGCTCCTTGGTCTTGCGGCTGTAGCGGATCACGGCTGGGCGACCATCCGGGTCCTTCTTCGGCGCTTCGCACAGGAAGTGGTACTTCGGATCGATCTCGTCCTTGTGCGGCACGATTTCCAGCACCAGCGGCGCACGGGTCTCGCGGTTCTTAGGGAACTGACTGGCGGCCAGGAACAACCCCGAAGCACCGTCACGCAGGATGTAGGTGTCGTTGACCTTTTCGCACTTGAGCTCCGGCATCTTCACCGGGTCCATCTTCGGCGGCGCCGCATCACCGCTTTTCAGCAGCTTGCGGGTGTTCTTGCAGGTCGGATTGGTACAGCCGAAGAACTTGCCGAAACGGCCGGTCTTGAGCTGCATCTCGCTGCCGCACTTGTCACATTCCAGGCTCGGACCTTCATAGCCCTTGATGCGATAGGTGCCCTCTTCGATCTCGTAGCCGTTGCAATCCGGGTTGTTACCGCAGATGTGCAGCTTGTGTTTCTCGTCAAGCAGGTAGGCGTCCATCGCCGTACTGCAGATCGGGCAGCGGTGCTTGCCACGCAGTACCAACGACTCGGACTCGCCCTCGTCATCGGCCGCGATTTCGTCGCCCGGCACCAGGTTGACGGTGGCCTTGCAGCGCTCTTTCGGCGGCAGGCTGTAGCCCGAGCAACCGAGGAAAACGCCAGTGGACGCAGTACGAATCTGCATCGGCCGACCACAGGTCTGGCACGGAATGTCGGTCATCACCGGCTGGTTGGCACGCATGCCACTCTCAGGGCTTTCGGCCACTTCGAGTTTCTTCTTGAAGTCGCCGTAGAACTCGTCCAGCACGTTTTTCCAGTCACGCTCGCCCTGGGCCACGTCATCGAGGTTCTCTTCCATCCCGGCGGTGAAGCCGTAGTCCATCAGGTTGGAGAAGCTCTCGGACAGACGCTCGGTGACGATGTCGCCCATCTTTTCCGAATAGAAACGACGGTTGTGCAGCGCCACGTAGCCGCGGTCCTGGATGGTGGAGATGATCGCCGCGTAGGTCGAAGGACGACCGATGCCGCGTTTTTCCATCTCTTTGACCAGGCTGGCCTCGGAGTAGCGCGCCGGCGGCTTGGTAAAGTGCTGGGACGGGTCGAGCTTGATCAGCTTCAGCGTATCGCCCTGGGCCATGTCCGGCAGCACGTCATCATCGCCCGGCTTGGCGATCTGCGGCATCACACGGGTATAGCCGTCGAACTTGAGGATACGGCCCTTGGCACGCAGCTCGAAGTCGCCAGCGCCCACACTCACGGTGGTGGACAGGTATTGCGCCGGCAGCATCTGGCAGGCCAGGAACTGGCGCCAGATCAGCTCGTAGAGGCGCTCGGCGTCGCGCTCCATGCCGCTCAGCTTGGCGGGCGTGGTGTTGGCGTCGGAAGGACGAATCGCTTCGTGAGCCTCCTGTGCGCCTTCCTTGCTGCTGTAGACGTTCGGCTTCTCCGGCAGGTACTTCTTGCCGAATTCGCTTTCAATATAGGTACGCGCCATGGCGACCGCGTCCACCGACAGGTTGGTGGAGTCGGTACGCATATACGTGATGTAGCCGGCTTCGTACAAGCGCTGGGCCATCATCATGGTCTTCTTCACACCGAAGCCCAGGCGGTTGCTCGCGGCCTGTTGCAGGGTGGAGGTGATAAACGGCGCCGACGGCTTGCTGCTGGTCGGTTTGTCTTCACGCTTGACAATGCTGTAGCTGGACGCCTTGAGCTTTTCCAGCGCGGCCATGGCCTGGGCTTCGTTCAGCGGCTTGAAAGCCTCGCCTTTCTCACGGGCCACTTCAAAGCGCACGTTGGCGCCCTTGGCGGTGCCGAGGTCTGCGTGGACTTCCCAATATTCTTCGGGGATGAACGCACGGATCTCGCGCTCACGCTCCACCACCAGCTTCACCGCAACCGATTGCACTCGGCCGGCAGACAGGCCACGAGCAATCTTCGCCCACAGCAGCGGCGAGACCATGTAACCCACCACGCGATCGAGGAAGCGACGCGCCTGCTGGGCGTTGACCCGGTCGATGTCCAGCTCGCCCGGCTTGGAGAAGGCTTCCTGGATAGCTTTCTTGGTGATTTCGTTGAACACCACGCGCTTGTAGCGGCTGTCATCACCGCCGATGGCTTCCCGCAGGTGCCAGGCAATGGCTTCCCCTTCGCGGTCCAAGTCCGTCGCGAGATAGATGGTGTCAGCATCCTTGGCGAGCCGGCGCAGCTCTTCGATGACCTTTTCCTTGCCGGGAAGGATTTCGTACTTGGCCTTCCAGCCATGTTCCGGGTCCACCCCCATACGCGAGACCAGCTGCTTGCGCGCTTTCTCTTTAGGGGTGAGCACCGGACCTTCGCCCGCAGCCGCCTTGCCGCGCTTGGCGGCTGGCTCCTTGCTGGCGCTAGCCGAACCGCTGGTGGGCAGGTCTCGGATATGGCCGATACTCGACTTCACCACGTACTCGTTGCCCAAGTACTTGTTGATGGTCTTGGCCTTAGCCGGGGATTCCACAATGACCAGCGATTTGCCCATGGATCGGAAAATTCCTGAATTCGAGAAGTGAAAGGCAGTTGGCGCCTGTCGCGGCAACGCTATATATAGTGGCAACAAGGTGAGGTCAAGCGCAGCAGTCTGCGCGACCTGCCGTTATTGCCCTGAAAAAAGACTGGGTTCGGCCTGGACCAAAGCAAAGCGCGGGACCTGCTCGCCGTCAACTTCGACGGTCTCCAGGAACATGCTCAACGGGCGCACCCAAAAGCCGTAATCGCCATACAGAGCTTGATAGAACACGACTTCTTCTGCGGTCTCGGAGTGGCGCGCCACACTGAAAACACGGTACTGCGGACCTTTATAATGTTGATAGAGCCCTGGTTCGACTTTCATGCTCTGGCCCTCTTACAAAATTTGTTGAAAAAAAATATTAAAAATTCCAAAAAACAAAAAACCGGGGCACTGGGCCCCGGCTTCCGTCACCCCAACGCTTAGACGCGTTCGAAGACGGTGGAAATGCCTTGGCCGAGACCAATGCACATGGTTGCAACCCCGAGGTTGCCGCCATTTTGCTTCATCACGTTAAGCAAAGTGCCAGAAATCCGCGCACCGGAGCAACCGAATGGGTGGCCCAGGGCAATCGCGCCGCCGTGCAGGTTAACCTTCTCATTCATCTTGTCGAGTACTTTCAAATCTTTCAGCACTGGCAGGGCCTGTGCGGCGAAAGCTTCGTTGAGCTCGAAGAAGTCGATGTCGTTGATGGTCAGGCCCGCGCGCTTCAAGGCTTTTTGTGTGGCCGGTACTGGACCATAGCCCATGATTGCCGGGTCCACACCCGCCACCGCCATCGAACGGATCACGGCCAGCGGCTGGATACCCAGGTCCTGGGCACGCTGCGCCGACATCACGATCATGCATGAGGCACCGTCCGTGATTTGCGACGAGGTACCGGCTGTCACGGTGCCGCCCTTTGGATTGAAGGCCGGCTTGAGCGCCGCCAGGCTTTCCAGGGTGGTGTCCGGACGAATGGTTTCGTCGTAGTCGAACAGTTTGAGGAAACCGTTCTCGTCGTAGCCGTTCATCGGGATGATTTCATCCTTGAACTTGCCTTCCACGGTCGCCTTGTGGGCCAACTGGTGGGAGCGCAGGCCGAACGCGTCCTGGGCTTCGCGGGTAATGCCGTGCATTTTGCCGAGCATTTCCGCGGTCAGGCCCATCATGCCCGAGGCTTTTGCCGCGTACAGCGACATGTGCGGGTTAGGGTCGACGCCGTGCATCATGCTGACGTGGCCCATGTGCTCCACGCCACCGACTACGAACACATCACCGTTGCCGGTCATGATCGCCTGGGCGGCGGTGTGCAGCGCGCTCATCGACGAACCGCACAAGCGGCTGACGGTCTGGCCGGCAGCAGTATGCGGGATCTGGGTCATCAACGACGCCATGCGCGCGATGTTCCAGCCCTGCTCCAGGGTCTGGTTGACGCAGCCCCAGATCACGTCCTCGACTTCGTTCGGGTCGACCTTGACGTTGCGTTCCAGCAATTTGCTGATCAGGTGCGCCGACATGTCTTCGGCACGGGTGTTGCGGTGCATGCCGCCCTTGGAGCGGCCCATCGGTGTGCGACCGAAGTCGACAATCACCACGTCTCTTGGATTCAAGCTCATAAATATTCTCGCTCTAGTCGTCTGGGCGCTTAACCGAAGAAGCTCTGGCCGTTCTTGGCCATTTCACGCAGCTTCGCGGTCGGGTGGTACAGCGGGCCCAGATCAGCGTATTTGTCAGCCAGGGCAACGAACTCGGCCACACCGATGGAATCGATGTAGCGCAGTGCACCACCACGGAATGGAGGGAAACCAATACCGTACACCAGGCCCATATCGGCTTCGGCGGCGGTTTCTACGATACCGTCTTCCAGGCAACGCACGGTTTCCAGGCACAGGGCGATCATCATCCAGTTGATGATGTCTTCGTCGGACACCTCACGCTGCTCGTAGATGACCGGTGCCAGCACTTCGTGCACGGACGGGTCGGCCACTTTCTTCTGCTTGCCCTTCTTGTCCGCCTCGTAGGCGTAGAAGCCCTTGCCGTTCTTCTGGCCCAGGCGCTTGGCCTCGTATAGCGCGTCGATCGCCGAGCGGCGGTCGTCTTTCATGCGGTCCGGGAAGCCTTCAGCCATCACGTCGCGGCCGTGGTGGCCAGTGTCGATGCCGACCACGTCCATCAGGTACGCCGGGCCCATCGGCCAGCCGAATTTTTCCATGACCTTGTCGATGCGCACGAAGTCCACGCCAGCGCTGACCAACTTGGCGAAACCACCGAAGTACGGGAACAGCACGCGGTTGACCAGGAAGCCCGGGCAGTCATTGACTACGATCGGGTTCTTGCCCATTTTCTTGGCGTAGGCAACGGTAGTGGCCACGGCCAGCTCGCTGGACTTCTCGCCACGGATCACTTCCACCAGCGGCATCATGTGCACCGGGTTGAAGAAGTGCATGCCGACGAAGTTTTCCGGACGCTTGAGGGCCTTGGCCAGCAGCGAGATGGAAATGGTCGAAGTGTTGGACGCCAGGATAGTGTCGTCTTTGACCTGGGCTTCCACTTCAGCCAGTACGGCTTGCTTGACCTTCGGGTTCTCGACAACCGCTTCGACCACCAGGTCGACATGGCCGAAATCACCGTAGGACAGCGTAGGACGAATGCCGTTGAGCACTTCAGCCATCTTCGCTGCGGTCATACGACCTTTGTCCACACGACCGACCAGCAGCTTGGCGGCTTCCGCCAGACCTTGTTCGATGCCGTGCTCGTTGATGTCTTTCATCAGGATCGGCGTGCCTTTGGACGCCGACTGATAGGCGATACCGCCGCCCATGATACCGGCGCCGAGTACGGCAGCCTGTTTCACGTCGCGGGCGATTTCGTCGTAGGCCTTGGCCTTCTTCTTCAGTTCCTGATCGTTCAGGAACAGGCCGATCAGGCTCTGGGCCGCCGAGGTCTTCGCCAGTTTGACGAAGCCCGCCGCTTCCACTTCCAGGGCCTTGTCGCGCCCAAAGTTCGCGGCTTTCTGGATGGTCTTGATCGCTTCAACCGGCGCTGGGTAGTTCGGGCCGGCCTGGCCAGCCACGAAACCCTTGGCGGTTTCGAACGACATCATCTGTTCGATGGCGTTGAGCTTGAGTTTTTCCAGTTTCGGCTGACGTTTGGCCTTGTAGTCAAACTCGCCGCTGATGGCGCCCTTGATCAGGTTCAGTGCGGCTTCGGCCAGCTTGTTCGGAGCGACAACTGCGTCGACGGCACCGACTTTCAGGGCGTCTTCAGCCTTGTTTTCCTTACCGGCGGCGATCCACTCGATGGCATTGTCGGCACCGATCAGGCGCGGCAAACGTACGGTGCCGCCAAAACCTGGGTAGATGCCCAGCTTGACTTCGGGCAGGCCGATCTTGGCAGTGGCGGACATGACGCGGAAGTCTGCCGCCAGGCACATTTCCAGGCCGCCGCCCAACGCGATGCCGTTGATGGCAGCGACGGTCGGTACGTTGAGGTCTTCGAAATCGCTGAAAATCTTGTTGGCTTCGAGGTTGCCAGCCACCAGCTCGGCATCGGGCAGCTTGAAGTTGTCGACGAATTCGGTGATGTCAGCGCCGACGATGAACACGTCCTTGCCGCTGGAAACGATCACGCCCTTAACCGAAGCATCTGCTTTGATGGTGTCTACGGCCTGACGCAATTCATTCAGGGTTAGACGGTTGAACTTGTTGACGGACTCACCCTTGAGGTCGAATTTCAATTCGACGATGCCACTTTCAAGAGCCTTAACCGTGATGGCTTTACCTTCGTAAATCATCAACTGATCTCCACGATATGGAAGCTGAACAGTACACATTGGACGCTGGCCTATGGGTTGGACATTGATGAAATCGTCAATGTTCACGCCAATCCGCCAGGCACACCCGCCAATGCGATAGTCGGGATTCTGTATGAGTCGTCTGACAGACAAACGCTCAATTCATACGCCCGTTTGATTTGGGTACGCCACCTTCATCCAATTCCGGGCAATTGTCAATCGCTCCAAAGGCTAGGAAAAACGCGACTTTCCAGTCAGTTCAGAACCTCACGCCCACGCCCGCGCATTATCAATATTTGAATATTCACGAAATCAATAATAGAAAAGATGTGGGAAAAGGCTGTACAGAATGAGATATGCGACTAGGCTAGCCGCAACCAACGATTTACCGGCCTGCCTGGCCAACTCCAGCCCGATGATGACTGTCGGGCTTTTTATTGCCTGCGATTCAGGCCAACGCCTTGAGCAGCGCATCGATATCCTTCAACACGCTCGCCTCGCCCTTCTCGCCCCAATACAAGGCGATCATCTGCTTGTCTGCCTCGACCTTGTAGACGTTGGCCGGCAGCGTCGCAAAATGCGGCAACAACTTTTCATCGACGCACACTTCGCGCCATTGATTGACCCACACACCTGGATCCAACTGCCAATAACACCATATCGCCGGCGTGCTGCCGCGTCGTGGCCGACAGTACTGCGCGCAAGGGCTCGGCGGCTCCTGCTTGAGCCAGTGCGGCCACTCCTGGGGCGCCAATTGCATGGCCAGGCCGATACGGCGCGCCTCCATGCGCAGGGCCATGCGCCCGCTCTGGTGGCGCGACGGGCGCAACCATGCCAGGGGGCTCAGCAGCACCACAAGGATTGACACCACTATCCAGACCGTCATATGTGTACTCCCGAATTTACAGATGAGCGGATTTGATCTGACGCAACCCCATCCGCTTGAAAGCAGCCATACTGAATCTATTGCAGTCCCCCTGGAGGAACGCCTCATGCCCTACCAACATATTCTGGTCGCTGTCGATCTGACCGAAGAGTGCGATCCAGTGATCAAGCGCGCGCAGGAATCTGCATTGGCCAATGGTGCGGTGCTGTCGCTGGTGCATATCGTCGAGCCCATGGCCATGGCCTTTGGCGGTGACGTTCCGATGGACCTTTCCCAGTTGCAGCAACAACAATTCGACCAGGCCAAGGAGCGTCTGGACCGCTTGATTCTCAAGTACCCGCACCTGAAAAAGGAAGACTGCCACCTGACCTACGGCCAACCGCGCCAGGAAATCCACCACCTGGCCAAGGAAAAAGGTTGTGATCTGATCGTGGTCGGCAGCCATGGCCGTCATGGGCTCGCATTGCTGCTAGGCTCCACGGCCAACGATGTACTGCATGGTGCGCCATGCGATGTGCTGGCGGTGAAGCTGCTCAAAAGCTCGTAAGACCAACAGGGGGTTTGCCCCCTGCCACATTTTGAATCGCATTTCATATGAAAAACCCGGTGTTCATCCAAATGAACACCGGGTTTTTCAATGCATTTGGATCAATCAGGCATCCAACTCAGCCCAACGCTCGACCAACACTTCCAGCTCCTGGTTCAGTTTCTCCAGGGAAGCGATGACCTCGGCGGTTTCCGCCGCCGGACGCAGGTAGAACCCCGCGTCAGCCATTTGCGCTTCTACCGCGGCAATCTGCTGTTCCTTGGCATCGATATCACCCGGCAAGGCTTCCAGCTCACGCTGCAGCTTGTAGCTGAGTTTCTTCCTGGTCGCCGGCGCAGCGTCCTGGGCCGGTGCAGCAGCAGCGACCACCGGGGTCACGACGGCGGAGTTCAAGTCGGCTTTGCCGGACTTGCTCTCGGTCACGCCCAGCAATCGCGGGGAACCGCCCTGGCGCAGCCAGTCCTGGTAACCACCGACGTATTCACGCACCTTGCCCTCACCTTCGAAGACCAGGGTGCTGGTAACCACGTTGTCGAGGAATGCCCGGTCGTGGCTCACCATCAGCACGGTGCCGTTGAAGGTCAGCAGCACTTCTTCCAACAGTTCGAGGGTTTCCACGTCGAGGTCGTTGGTCGGTTCGTCGAGGACCAGCAGGTTGGCCGGCTTGCTGAACAGCTTGGCCAGCAGCAGGCGCGCACGCTCACCACCGGACAAGGCTTTCACCGGGGTACGCGCACGCTGCGGGCTGAACAGGAAGTCGCCCAGGTAGCTGAGCACGTGACGGCTCTGGCCGTCGATATCGATAAAGTCGCGGCCTTCGGCGACGTTGTCGATCACGGTTTTTTCCAGGTCCAACTGATGGCGCAACTGGTCGAAGTAGGCCACGTCGATCCGCGTGCCCTCCTCCACTTTACCGCTGGTCGGCTGCAGGCCGTTGAGCATCAGCTTGAGCAAGGTGGTCTTGCCGGTGCCGTTGGCGCCCAGCAGGCCGATACGGTCACCGCGCTGCAGGACCATGGAGAAGTCCTTGATCAGGAACGGGCCGTCCGGGTGATGGAAGCTGACGTTCTCCAGCACCATCACCTGCTTGCCCGACTTGTCGGCGGTGTCCAGTTGGATATTGGCCTTGCCGGTACGCTCGCGACGCTCGCTGCGCTCGACACGCAGGGCTTTAAGGGCGCGTACGCGGCCTTCGTTACGGGTGCGGCGGGCCTTGATGCCCTGGCGGATCCAGACTTCTTCCTGGGCCAGTTTCTTGTCGAACAGCGCGTTGGCGGTTTCTTCGGCGGCCAGCGCGGCTTCCTTGTGCACCAGGAAGCTGGCGTAGTCGCCGTTCCAGTCGATCAGGCCGCCACGGTCCAGTTCCAGGATGCGCGTTGCCAGGTTCTGCAGGAAGGAACGGTCGTGCGTGATGAACAGCACGGCGCCCTGGAACTCCTTGAGGGCTTCTTCCAGCCAGGCAATCGCGCCGATGTCCAAGTGGTTGGTCGGTTCGTCGAGCAGCAGCAGGTCCGGCTCGGACACCAACGCCTGGGCCAGCAGCACGCGACGACGCCAGCCGCCGGACAACTCGGCGAGGGTCTTGTCCGCCGGCAGTTGCAGGCGACTCAGGGTACTGTCGACCAATTGCTGCAAGCGCCAGCCATCACGAGCTTCCAGGTCTTGCTGGACGTGCATCAGCTTGTTCAGGTCATCTTCGGTGACACAGTTCTGTGCCAGGTGATGGTATTCGGCGAGCAGTGCGCCAACGCCGTCGAGGCCTTCGGCAACCACGTCGAACACTGTCCGTCCGTCGGCCACCGGCAATTCTTGCGGCAATTCGCCGATCTTGAGGCCCGGCGCGCGCCATACGGAGCCGTCATCGGGCTTCTGATCGCCCTTGACCAGCTTCATCATGCTGGATTTGCCGGTGCCGTTGCGGCCGATGATGCACACCCGCTCACCACGGGCGATCTGCCAGGACACCTTGTCCAACAACGGCATGGCGCCGAAAGCAAGGGACACATCGCTGAATTTGAGCAGGGTCATACGCTTCTCCAAAAACTGGGCGCGCATTCTACCTGAGTTAGGGGCTGAGGCGGCCGGGATTTTCTCAGTCGACATACTCTGAGAGACATTTCCGAGGAACTTGAACGAAGCGGCGGTCAAAGCTTTCATCGGCGTCAGGCAAAAGGCTAAGCTAGGGGCAATCAGTGTCGGCGGCGCCGGCACTTGTCCAGATTCCTCTGCACGGACGTCTCATGCGCAGTCGCCTTTTCAACTTTTTATCTTGTCTGCTTCTTTCCGCCACCGCCGTCCAATCCGCCCAGGCCGTGGACCTCACCACCCAACGTCAATATTACGATGAAGCCAAACGCGCCCTGGCCAAGGGCGATACAGGCCCGTACATGCAATACAGCCAGGCCTTGGCCGACTACCCGCTGACGCCCTACCTGGCCTACGACGAACTGACCGCTCGCCTGAAAACCGCGAGCAACCAGGAAATCGAGCAATTCCTCGCCAAAAACGGCGACCTGCCCCAGGCCAACTGGATGAAACTGCGCTGGTTGCGCTGGTTGGCCGAGCGCGGCGACTGGCAGACCTTTGAAAAGTACTACGACTCCAAGCTCAATTTCGTCGAACTGGACTGCCTGCACGGCCAGTACCAGCTCACCCATAATCTGAAGGCCGAAGGCTACAAGACCGCCGAAAAACTCTGGATGACCGGCAAGTCTCAACCGGCTGCCTGCGATGTCACCTTTGGCCAATGGGCGGCTGACGGCCAACTCACCGAACAGAAGATCTGGGACCGCGCCAAGCTCGCCGCCGAAGCACGCAACTACGCGCTGGCCAACAGCCTGGTAAAAACCCTGCGCACGCTGGGCCCTCAAGGCCGCCTGATGGTGGACGTGGCGCAAAAGCCCGACATGCTCAGTGACCCATCGCGCTTCCTGCCGGCCACCGAGGCCATGTCTGACGCCGTGGGCCTGGGCCTGCGTCGCCTGGCACGCCAGGATCCGGACAAGGCCATGGCCCTGCTCGATGGCTACGCCAGCAGCATGCACTTCTCCCGTGACGAAAAAGTGTCGATCGCCCGGGAAATCGGTCTCACCCTGGCCAAGCGCTATGACCCGCGCGCCCTGGAGGTGATGACCAAGTACGATCCCGAGTTGCGCGACAACACTGTGTCCGAGTGGCGCCTGCGCCTGCTGCTGCGCCTGGCCCGCTGGGAAGACGCCTACCAGTTGACCCGCAAACTGCCACAAGACCTGGCCACCACCAATCGCTGGCGCTACTGGCAGGCCCGCAGCCTGGAACTGGCCGAGCCGAAGAACCCGCAAGCGCTGGTCCTGTACAAGCACCTGGCGCAGGAGCGTGACTTCTATGGGTTCCTGGCCGCTGATCGCTCCAAGGCGCCGTACCAGTTGAAGAACAAACCGTTGCTGATGAGCCAGGCGCTGGTCAACAAGGTACGCAATACCCCGGGCGTGCGTCGTGCACTGGAGTTCTACGCACGTGGCCAGGTGGTGGATGGCCGCCGTGAGTGGTACCACGTCAGCCGTCACTTCAACCGTGACGAAATGGTCGCCCAGGCCAAGCTGGCCTACGACATGAAGTGGTACTTCCCGGCCATCCGCACCATCAGCCAGGCGCAGTACTGGGACGACCTGGACATCCGCTTCCCGATGGCCCACCGCGATACCCTGGTGCGTGAAGCCAAGGTGCGCGGCCTGCATTCCAGCTGGGTGTTCGCAATCACTCGCCAGGAAAGCGCCTTCATGGACGACGCCCGCTCCGGCGTCGGCGCCAGCGGCCTGATGCAACTGATGCCCGGCACCGCCAAGGAAACCGCACGCAAGTTCAGCATCCCCCTGGCCTCCCCGGCCCAGGTGCTGGACCCGGATAAAAACATCCAGCTCGGCGCCGCCTACCTGAGCCAGGTGCACAGCCAGTTCAACGGCAACCGCGTGCTCGCCTCCGCCGCCTACAACGCCGGACCGGGTCGCGTACGCCAGTGGCTGCGCGGCGCCGATCACCTGAGTTTCGATGTGTGGGTGGAGAGCATCCCGTTCGACGAAACCCGTCAGTATGTGCAGAACGTGCTGTCTTACTCGGTGATCTACGGGCAGAAGCTCAACTCACCGCAACCGCTGGTGGATTGGCATGAGCGGTACTTTGATGATCAGTAACAGGAGAAGCTTCAAGCGGTAAGATTGAAGTTTCGATAGAAATGCCCGCATTGAGAGATGCGGGCATTTTTTATGGGGCGCCAGGACGTTCACTTTGCACAGCTTCGGCTAAAGCCAGGTTCAACGCCTGCAGCATGAACTCAACGAACGGGGTCGCTTCCGCTTGCTGGTCGGCTGCCGACAGCGCGGCGTAGTAAGCATCCTGTTGTTCCCGAATCACAGCTTCCACCGGCAGGTAAGCCAATACAGGACGCCACTGGCTAAGAATCAACGTTTGCCAGAGTCGTCCCATCCGCCCATTTCCGTCGGCAAATGGATGGATAAACTCGAATTCATAATGAAATACGCAACTGGCGATCAACGGGTGCCAATTGG
The DNA here is from genome assembly GCF_900115535.1 of Pseudomonas sp. NFPP28. Lineage (NCBI taxonomy): Bacteria > Pseudomonadati > Pseudomonadota > Gammaproteobacteria > Pseudomonadales > Pseudomonadaceae > Pseudomonas > Pseudomonas sp. NFPP28. Next base: position 170,697 of record NZ_FOWT01000001.1, read on the forward strand.
AAACAGCCAGCCATTGCAGCAAATCGTCCACAAGATGTGTGACACGGCTGGCGGGCGGTGCCATATGAACCAATTGCTCACCACGATAGATGCCGACTCCTGACTGCCGGAATCGACCCGCATCATCGATCAATCCAAACATCAGCAATTCATGCGCCTTGAGAAAGTCAACTCGATCGCTCGGACTCCACTGCGTCATAGCCTCGTAAGTGGCAAATGCATTACGCACTTCCTGGATTTCCCGAGGCAGGCCCAACACTCGTTTACCTTCCAGAACGGCAGTCACTTGCTCGACGCTGAGAGTATTGTTCTCGATAGCCAATGAGGCCTGGATGGTGCGAATGCGATTGCCACGCCTGAGCTGAGGCGTTTGGCGATTATCATCACCGACTGAAAGTTGACCTATCTGCTCACTGATATCGGCTACCAGGGTGAGCATCTTTGTAGTCAGGGTCAACGGAGGTTGATAACGGCTCATGTCCTCATCCAGCTCAATCACGAAAAAACACATGATGCCTCAAGGGCGCCGCATTGCGCAGCTTCAATCAATTTCCACCCCATCATTGAACTGCAACGCCGCCAACCTTGCATACAACGCATTGCTCGCAATCAACTGCTGATGCGTCCCCACTGCCACCAGCTTGCCCTGGTCCATCACGGCAATGCGGTCGGCGTTCTTCACCGTGGCCAGTCGATGGGCGATCACGAGGGTGGTGCGCCCTTGCATCAGTTGCGGCAGCGCTTGCTGGATCAGGTGTTCACTCTGGGCATCGAGGGCGCTGGTGGCTTCGTCCAGCAGCAGGATCGGTGCGTCCACCAGCAAGGCGCGGGCGATGGCCAGGCGCTGGCGTTGACCGCCGGAGAGGCCCATGCCGCCGTCGCCCAGGTGGGTCTGGTAGCCGTCGGGCATTTGCAGGATGAAATCGTGGGCGTGGGCAATGCGCGCCGCCGCTTCGACCTGTTCCTGGGTGGCCGTCGGGTGGCCGTAGCGGATGTTCTCTTCGACGCTGCCAAAGAACAGCGCCGGGCTCTGGGACACCAGGGCGAAGTGGCGGCGCAGGTCCATGGGGTCGAGTTCGGTCAGCGGGTGGCCTTCAATCAGGATGCGGCCTTGCTGGGGGTCGTAGAAGCGCAACAGCAGGTCGAAGATCGTCGATTTGCCCGCACCGGATGGGCCGACCAACGCCAGGGTTTCACCAGGATTGATGGTCAGGTTCAGGCCGTCGATGGCGTAGCTGTCCGGCCGTGAAGGGTAGGAAAAGCGCAGGTCCTGCAGTTCCATGCGCCCGCTGACCCGGGCCGGCAGTCGGACAGTACCGGCGACCGGCGCCTGGATGTCGTTGCTCGACTGCAGCAACTCGCCAATGCGCTCGGCGGCACCGGCGGCACGTTGCAGCTCGCCGAGCACCTCGCTGAGGGTGCCGACCGCACTGCCGACGATCAGGCTGTAGAACACAAACGCCGCCAGTTCACCGCCGGAAATGCGCCCGCTGATCACGTCCATGCCGCCGACCCACAACATCACGCCCACGGCACCGAGTACCAGCATGATCACCAGGGTAATCAGCCAGGCCCGCTGGGTGATGCGCTTGCGCGCGGTGGTGAAGGCGTCTTCCACGGTCACGGCGAAGCGCTGTTCGTCCTGCACCTGGTGGTTGTACGCCTGCACGGTCTTGATCTGGCCGAGGGTCTCGGACACATAGCTGCCCACATCGGCGATGCGGTCCTGGCTCTGACGCGACAGACTGCGCACCCGGCGGCCGAAGATCAGGATCGGCGCCAGCACCAGCGGCAGCGCCACCACCACGATGCTGGTGAGCTTGGGATTGGTGACAAACAGCAGCACGATACCGCCGATGACCATCAAGGCATTGCGCAGGAACAACGACAGCGAGGAACCGATCACCGATTGCAGCAGCGTGGTATCAGTGGTCAGCCGCGACTGGATTTCCGAACTGCGGTTGTTCTCATAGAAGCCCGGATGCAGGTAGATCAGGTGGTTGAACACCTGCCGGCGAATATCCGCGACCACCCGTTCGCCGATCCACGACACCAGGTAGAACCGCGCAAAGGTGCCGACCGCCAGGCCCAGCACCAGGATCATGAACAGCCCGATGGACTGATTGAGCAGGTGCGGTGACTGCGTCATGAACCCCTGGTCCACCAGCAGGCGGATGCCCTGCCCCATGGACAAGGTGATGCCAGCCGTGACGATCAGCGCCAACAGGGCGCCAAGCGCCTGCCAGCGGTAGGGCGCGATGAAGCGACTGGCCAGGCGAATGGCACGGCGTTGGCGGACTGAGAACATGGAGGGCATCACCGATAAGGAGTCTGTATACCTACATGGGGGGAACTTGGGCGAATAGCAATGAGTCAGGTTAATTATGCCCGCCGATGCTGATCCCTAGAGGCTATCGGTCTAACCCCCGGCTGGAAATATGTATCGGTTTCTGGTGGACTGGGTGTTCGAACCGCTGACCTGGCAGGGAGTTGTAACAGCCTGGTCACGCGCGGGTTTTAGAATAGGTACACAACCTGATGAGGAGACAGGCCATGACCTTGCAGAACAGCAGCGATGCCAAGATTGAAGTGATCCGCCAGCAGCAGCAGTTGCCTTGCTCGTACATCGATGCCCAGGGCCGCGAAGTGCAGATCACCGAAAAGATGATCCAGCAAGCGTGCAGCGAACTGGAACAGCGACTGGTCAAGCCTGCACAGCAAGGCTGAAGCGCCCACGCTCGTTCAAACCCGGCCCTGGTGGCCGGGTTTTTTATCGGGTATCTAAACCGCTACTGCGCCCAACGCGGACACGATGCTGGACAACACCGCCGACTCACCCTGGATGCGCACCTTCAAACCATCGATCTCGCGGCGCTCGGGGTAGTGCTTGCGCAGCAGGTCAAACGCCTTGCGCTGCTCGTCCACCGTTCCTACGAGGCTGCGGCGGAAATCCGCATCATCCCGGCGTGGGTCGTACACGCTGCGGCACAGGGCCGCCAGTGCCCACGCGGGGTCGGTGGAAGCATTCAACTGCACCTCGGCCAACCACGGTGGCGGCAGCAGGTCACTCAAGTGAATGCTCGGTTCCTGGCCCAGGTGCGCGCAGAACGCCTGATAGATCTGCGCCGTGCCGCGCTGCTTGCCGTCCAGGCTGTAGCCGGCGATATGCGGCGTGGCCAATACACACAGGTCAGCCAGGTCGACGTCCACCTGCGGCTCGCCCTCCCACACATCCAGCACCGCTTGCAGGTCTTCGCGGTCCAGCAGCACTTCGCGCAGGGCGGCATTGTCGACCACCGGGCCACGGCTGGCGTTGATCAGCCAGGTGCCAGGCTTGAGCTGCTCAAGACGCTGGCGGTCGAACAGGTGCCAGGTGGAGCCGTTGCCGGACTTGGTCAGCGGGGTGTGCAGGCTGATCACGTCGCATTGCTCGATGATCTGCGCCAGGCTGACGTAATCGCCGTCTTCGGCGATTTGCCGGGGCGGGTCGCAGACCAGCACGTTCCAGCCCAGGGCCTTGAGTACCTTGACCAGTCGCCCGCCGACTTCACCGGCACCCACTACGCCATAGGTGCGCTGGTTGAGGTCAGCGCCCTCGATCTCGGCCAGGGTCTGCAGGCTGCCCAGCACATAGTCCACCACACCGCGGGCGTTACAGCCGGGGGCGCTGGACCATTGGATGCCGGCCTGCTGGAAGTAGTCGAGGTCCAGATGATCGGTGCCGATGGTGCAAGTGCCGACAAAGCGCACGTTGGTGCCATCGAGCAAGGCACGGTTGACGTTGGTCACCGAGCGCACCAACAACACGTCGGCCTGCTCGACCGTCGCACGGTCGATGGAACGGCCAGGCACACGGCGAATCTCGCCGAAACCCTGGAAGAAGGCATCGAGCAGCGGAATATTTTCGTCGGCAACAATCAGCATGGCAGGCTCCTTAGGCGGACCCGCAGTGTACAGGGATCGCAGCCCTCGCTTACAAATCGCTAACACAGGTTTTTTCCTGACCGATGCGTCAGCGCGTAGAATCCGCCGTCCTGCGCTTGCTTCGACTGGACACCTGCACGTGAACACTGCCGCCGCCCCCCTTACCCGCCCCGCCCGCATCCGCCGGGAAGTGCGCGGCCTGCTGACGCTCGCCCTGCCGATCATGATCGGCCAACTGGCCACCACGGCGATGAGCTTTGTCGATGCAGTGATGGCCGGACGCGTCAGCCCCCAAGACCTGGCGGCGGTGGGCCTGGGCAACTCGATCTGGATTCCGGTGTACCTCTTGATGACCGGCACACTGCTGGCCACCACGCCCAAAGTCGCCCAGCGCTACGGTGCCGGGCAGTTCAGCGAGATCGGCCCGCTGGTGCGCCAATCACTGTGGCTGGCGCTGGTGGTGGGTATCACGGCAGCGCTGTTGCTGCTCTGCGCCGAGCCCATCCTGCATGCCATGAAAGTCGAACCCGACCTGATCAAACCGTCCATGGGCTACCTGCACGGCATCGCCGCGGGCATGCCGGCCATCGCGTTCTACTACGTATTGCGCTGCTTCAGTGATGGCCTGGGCCGCACCCGGCCCAGCATGGTCATGGGCCTGTGTGGTTTGGCGCTGAACATTCCACTGAACTACATCTTCATCTACGGCCACCTGGGCGTACCGGCCATGGGCGGCGTGGGCTGCGGCTGGGCCACGGCCATTGCGATGTGGGTGATGATGCTCGGCCTGGCCGGATGGACCCGCTGGGGACCGGCCTACCAGAGCAGCGAACTGTTCAAGCGTTTCGACTGGCCGCAGTGGGCGGTGATCAAGCGCGTGCTTGGGATTGGCTTGCCGATTGGCATCGCGATCTTTGCCGAATCGAGCATTTTTGCGGTCATCGCCCTGCTGATCGGCAGCCTCGGCGCCACGGTGGTCTCGGGCCATCAGATCGCGCTGAACGTCAGCTCGCTGGTGTTCATGATTCCCTACTCCCTGAGCATGGCCGTGACAGTGCGTGTCGGCCAGGCCCTGGGCCGTGGGGAACCGCGTGAAGCGCGTTTTGCCGCAGGGGTCGGCATGGGCACGGCGCTGGCCTACGCCTGCCTGTCCTGCAGCCTGATGTTGCTGCTTCGCGAACAGATTGCCGCGATCTACACCCCGGACCCGATCGTCATCCACCTGGCCTCCACGCTGATCGTGTTTTCAGCGCTGTTCCAATTCAGTGATTCGATCCAGGTCACTGCTGCCGGTGCCTTGCGTGGCTACCAGGACACCCGTGTCACCATGGTGCTGACCTTGTTCGCCTACTGGGGGGTGGGCCTGCCGGTGGGTTATGCCCTGGGCCTGACCGACTGGCTCGGCGAACCGAGTGGCCCGAGCGGCTTGTGGCAGGGGCTGATCGTGGGCCTGAGCTGCGCGGCGGGGATGCTGCTGGTGCGCCTGGCGCGCAGTGCACGCCGGCGCATCCGCGCAGAAAAAGCGCAGGGTTAAGCAGACTTCTTACGGATCCAGTACAGGTACGTACCCGCCTGTTCCTGCTGATCCACCAGTTCGTGGTCCAGGAACACGCAGAACTTGGGGATATCGCGACGCGTGGACGGGTCGGTCGCGATCACCTTGAGCAGGCCGCCGGGCGGCAGGTCGCGGATATGCTGGTGCAGCATCATCACCGGCTCCGGGCAGTTGAGGCCGGTGGCGTCGAGGGTGGCATCGACGGGCAAATCGAGGTTCATACATCACTCCTGAAACGGATGCCGCTCCAAAGGTGGGAGCGGGCTTGCCCGCGAAGACACGGGCACATTCAACATTAGTTTTGACTGTTATACCGCTTTCGCGGGCAAGCCCGCTCCCACAGGGGTCCTGTGGTGATTTCAACTGTTCAGCGAGCCTTGGGTTTCTTCGCTGTTTCCAATCGACGCAAATGGCAGGTCACTTCCTCACGGTCGTGGTACAGCTGCTTGCAGCCGATCTCCACGCGAATGCCACGCGCCTTGAAGCCGTCCTCGATGCGCTCCAGCAAACGCTTCACTTCGGCGTAGCGCTGCTTCATCGGCAACTTCAGGTTGACCACCGCCTCGCGGCAATGCCCTTCGCCGATCCAGGTTTCCAGCAGCGCGGCGTTACGCGCCGGCTTCTCGACGATGTCGCAGACCATCCAGTCCACCGGCTGTTTGGGCACGAAGGTGAAGCCGTCGGCCATCAGGTGCTGGACCAGGCCGGTGTCCATCAGGCTTTCGGCCATGGGGCCGTTGTCGATGGCGGTCACCAGCATGCCGCGGTTGACCAGTTGCCAGGTCCAGCCGCCTGGCGCCGCGCCGAGGTCGACACCGGTCATGTCGCCGTGCAGGCGCTCGTCCCACTGGTCGCGGGGGATGAAGTGGTGCCAGGCCTCTTCCAGCTTCAGGGTCGAGCGGCTGGGCGCCTCGCGGGGGAACTTGAGGCGCGGGATGCCCATCGGCCACATCGCCGAGTTATTCGACTCGGCCAGGCCCATGAACACTTCGCGGCCGCTCTTGAAGGTCAGTAGCAGGCGCGGTTTGCTCGGGTCGTCCACCAGCTTGCCAGCGTTGAGCAACGCCTTGCGCAAGTGCACTTCGAATTTCTTGCAGAAGTTCGACAGCTCCTTGCCGTCGTTGGTATCGACCATCTCCAGCCACAGGCTGCCGCACACCGGGAAGTCGCGCAGGTGGGCGAGGATCACGCTGATGCGGTCGGTTTCCGGCAGGTCGATGAATACCCCGCGCGCCCACTGCCTGGGGAAGATCAGCTCGGCAAAGCGCTGGCCGTGCATCAAGCGCTGGGCGCCGTCTTCTTCGGTGCAGACGAATTCGGCGCAGGCGCTGCCGGTCTTGGCCTTGGCGTAGCCGGAAACGTTCAGGCGCGCGGCGTGTTCCGCGATCTCGGAACAGACTTCGCCTTCAAAACCCGGGCGGCAGTGCATAAAAAGGGTGTTCATTGAATCTCCTGGCAACTGGCTTGCGCTATCGCAATACCTGTCATGAAAACCCGCGCATGATAACGGAGTTCGGAACCTTGGACTTAACGATAGAGTCCAGTTATTAGCCTGCTAATGAAAACAGGGCTAAGTTGATAGCTCTGTTCGTCCCGTCGGGTCCGTAGCCGTGCGGACCATAAGGAGTTGTGTCATGTCATCGCTTGATAGCCTGAGAACCCTTAAAACACTGCAAATCGACAACAAGACCTATCACTACTTCAGTTTGCCGGAGGCCGCCAAGAGCCTGGGTGACCTCGACAAGCTGCCGATGTCGCTCAAGGTGCTGCTGGAAAACCTGCTGCGCTGGGAAGACGACAAGACCGTCACCGGCGCCGACCTCAAGGCCATTGCCGCGTGGCTCAAGGAACGCCAGTCCGACCGCGAGATCCAGTACCGCCCGGCCCGGGTATTGATGCAAGACTTCACCGGCGTACCCGCCGTGGTCGACCTGGCCGCCATGCGCGCCGCCGTGGCCAAGGCCGGGGGCGACCCGCAGCGCATCAACCCGCTGTCCCCGGTGGACCTGGTGATCGACCACTCGGTGATGGTCGACAAGTTCGGCAGCACCAGTGCCTTTGAGCAGAACGTCGACATCGAGATGCAGCGCAACGGCGAACGCTACGCCTTCCTGCGCTGGGGCCAGAGCGCCTTCGACAACTTCAGCGTGGTGCCGCCGGGCACCGGCATCTGCCACCAGGTCAACCTCGAATACCTGGGCCGCACGGTGTGGACCAAAGACGAAGACGGCCGCACCTATGCCTTCCCGGACACCCTGGTCGGCACCGACTCCCACACCACCATGATCAACGGCCTTGGCGTACTCGGCTGGGGCGTGGGCGGGATCGAGGCGGAAGCGGCGATGCTCGGCCAACCGGTGTCGATGCTGATCCCGGAAGTGATCGGCTTCAAGCTCACCGGCAAATTGAAGGAAGGCATCACCGCCACCGACCTGGTGCTGACCGTGACCCAGATGCTGCGCAAAAAGGGCGTGGTGGGCAAGTTCGTCGAGTTCTACGGCGACGGCCTGGCCGACCTGCCGTTGGCCGACCGCGCCACCATCGCCAACATGGCCCCGGAATACGGCGCCACCTGCGGCTTTTTCCCGGTGGATGAGGTGACACTGGACTACCTGCGCCTGTCCGGGCGCCCGACAGAAACCGTGAAGTTGGTCGAGGCGTACACCAAAGCCCAGGGCCTGTGGCGCAACGCCGGCCAGGAACCGGTATTCACCGACAGCCTGGCCCTCGACATGGGCAGCGTCGAAGCCAGCCTGGCCGGGCCGAAGCGCCCACAGGACCGCGTAGCCCTGCCGAATGTGGGCCAGGCCTTCAGCGACTTCCTCGACCTGCAATTCAAACCCACTACCAAGGAAGAAGGTCGCCTGGAAAGCGAAGGCGGCGGCGGCGTGGCCGTGGGTAATGCCGACCTGGTGGGAGAAGCCGACTACGAATACGAGGGCCAGACCTATCGCCTGAAAAACGGCGCGGTGGTGATCGCCGCGATCACCTCCTGCACCAACACCTCCAACCCCAGCGTGATGATGGCCGCCGGGCTGGTGGCGAAAAAGGCCGTGGAAAAGGGCCTGACCCGCAAGCCGTGGGTGAAAACCTCGCTGGCCCCCGGCTCCAAGGTGGTCACCGACTACTACAAGGCCGCCGGCCTGACCCAGTACCTGGACAAGCTCGGCTTCGACCTGGTCGGCTATGGCTGCACCACCTGCATCGGCAACTCCGGACCATTACCGGAGCCGATTGAAAAAGCCATCCAGAAGGCGGACCTCGCGGTGGCATCGGTGCTGTCCGGCAACCGCAACTTCGAGGGCCGGGTGCACCCACTGGTGAAAACCAACTGGTTGGCGTCGCCACCACTGGTCGTCGCTTATGCCCTGGCCGGCACCGTGCGCATCGATATCAGCAGCGAACCGCTGGGTAACGACCAGCAAGGCAACCCGGTGTACCTCAAGGACATCTGGCCGAGCAGCAAAGAAATCGCCGACGCCGTGGCCCAGGTCAGCACCGGCATGTTCCACAAGGAATACGCCGAGGTGTTTGCCGGTGACGCGCAATGGCAAGCGATTGAAGTGCCACAGGCCGCCACCTACGTGTGGCAGAAGGACTCCACCTACATCCAGCATCCGCCGTTCTTCGATGATATTGCCGGCCCCCTGCCGGTGATCAAAGACGTCAAGGGCGCCAACGTGCTGGCCCTGTTGGGCGATTCGGTGACCACCGACCACATCTCCCCCGCCGGCAATATCAAGACCGACAGCCCCGCCGGCCGTTACCTGCGCGAACAAGGCGTTGAGCCTCGCGACTTCAACTCCTACGGCTCACGCCGTGGCAACCATGAAGTGATGATGCGCGGCACCTTTGCCAACATCCGTATCCGCAATGAAATGCTCGGCGGTGAGGAAGGCGGCAATACGCTGTACATCCCAACCGGCGAGAAAATGCCGATCTACGACGCCTCGATGAAATACCAGGCGTCGGGCACGCCGCTGGTGGTGATCGCCGGCCAGGAATACGGCACCGGCTCCAGCCGCGACTGGGCGGCCAAGGGCACCAACCTGCTGGGGGTGAAGGCGGTGATCGCCGAGAGTTTCGAGCGTATCCACCGCTCCAACCTGGTGGGCATGGGCGTGCTGCCATTGCAGTTCAAGCTGGACCAGAACCGCAAGTCGCTCAAGCTGACCGGCAAGGAGAAAATCGACATTCTCGGGCTGAGCGATGTGGAGATCGTGCCGCGCATGAACCTGACGCTGGTGATTACGCGGGAGGATGGCAGTACGGAGAAGGTTGAAGTGTTGTGCCGGATCGATACGTTGAATGAAGTGGAGTACTTCAAGTCGGGTGGCATCCTGCACTATGTGCTGCGCCAGTTGATCGCCAGCTAAAGATCAAAGATGATCAAATGTGGGAGGGGGCTTGCCCCCGATGGCAGTGTGTCAGGCTAAGCATTTTTGCCTGATCCACCGCTATCGGGGGCAAGCCCCCTCCCACATTTCGACCACGTTTAACGTTTCAAATCAGCCGAACAACCACTTCCACAGCAGCACCAGCACGACTACAGCCAACACCGGCCGCGCAATGCGGTAAGCCTTCGGATGCTTGCGCTTCCACTGCTTGACCACGCCACTGAACTTGTCGCTGAAGGTCTTGCTCCAGGCATACGCCTGGTTGATCCCGCCCACGCGCTCGTCATCCAGGTTCTGCGGCGCAGTCGCGCGGCCCAACTGCTTGCTGACCCAGCGATTGACCCGGGTCATCAGGCGGTTACTCAGCGGTCGCTCGATGTCGCAGAACAGGATCACGCGGGTCTGTTCGGTTTCGTTCTTGACCCAGTGCACGTAGGTCTCGTCGAACATCACGTCTTCACCGTCGCGCCAGGCATAGACCTGGCCGTCGACGAAGATGCGGCAGTCGTCGGAGTTCGGCGTGGACAGGCCCAGGTGGTAACGCAGGGAACCGGCAAACGGGTCGCGGTGCGGGTTGAGGTGGCTGCCGCCCGGCAACAGCGCGAACATCGCGCCTTTCACATTGGGAATGCTGCTCACCAAGGCCACGGTTCTGGGGCACAGCGCCTCGGCCGATGGCAGGGGTTTGTCGTACCACTTGAGGTAGAAACGCTTCCAGCCCTTCTTGAAAAACGAGCCAAAACCGGCGTCGTTGTTCTTTTCGGCGGCGCGGATGTAGCCCTCGTCGAACAGGTGCATGGCCTCTTCGCGAATCACTTCCCAGTTGTCCTTGAGCACGTCCAGTTCCGGGAACTTGCTGCGATCCAGGTACGGCTTGGACGGCACGGCCGAAAACAGATACATCAGGGCGTTATAGGGGGCGAACAGCGCCGAATGGTTGACGAACTGGCGCAACATCGGCAAACGCGCCTTGCCGCGCAGGTGCACATACAGCGTGCTGCCGATAAACAACGCCAGCACCGACAGCTTGGCGGCCAAAGAAAAGGTCATGCAGCAACTCCTGGAAATAAGCGCCTGGCCAACAGCAGACGTAGCAGCCGGCCATGATAAACAGTTGGGCCAGTATGCAGAAGGCCTAAGGTATTGGCGCTGACATACATCAAGCCTGGTTTTCCTGCTCGGTAAACAAATCGCTGAACAGCATGCTCGACAGGTAGCGCTCACCGGAGTCCGGCAGGATCACCACGATGGTCTTGCCCTGCATTTCCGGCTTCTCGGCCAGGCGCACGGCCACGGCCATCGCCGCGCCGCAGGAGATACCGCACAGAATCCCCTCCTCCTGCATCAGGCGCAGGGCCATGGCCTTGGATTCGTCGTCGGTCACCAGCTCCACACGGTCAACCATCGACAGGTCGAGGTTCTTCGGCACAAACCCGGCGCCGATGCCCTGGATCTTGTGCGGGCTGGGCTTGATCTCTTCACCGGCCAGGGCCTGGGTGATCACCGGGGAGACCATCGGCTCGACCGCTACCGACAGGATCGGCTTGCCCGCGATGTTCTTGATATAGCGCGACACCCCGGTGATGGTGCCACCGGTGCCCACGCCCGCCACCAGCACGTCCACGGCGCCATCGGTGTCATTCCAGATTTCCGGACCGGTGGTTTTCTCGTGGATCGCCGGATTCGCCGGGTTTTCGAACTGAGCCGGCATAAAGTAGGTGGCCGGATCGCTGGCGACGATTTCGCCGGCCTTTTCGATTGCACCCTTCATGCCCTTGGCCGGCTCGGTCAGCACCAATTCAGCGCCGAGGGCCTTGAGTACCTTGCGACGCTCGATGCTCATGGATGCCGGCATGGTCAGCAGCAACTTGTAGCCACGGGCAGCGGCGACAAATGCCAGGCCGATGCCGGTGTTGCCGGAGGTGGGTTCGACGATGGTCATGCCCGGCTTGAGTTTGCCGGTGCTTTCGGCGTCCCAGATCATGTTGGCGCCAATGCGGCACTTCACCGAGTAGCCCGGGTTACGTCCTTCGATCTTGGCCAGGATGGTCACGCCACGCGGTGCGATCCGGTTGATCTGCACCAGGGGCGTATTACCGATGGAGTGCGCGTTGTCTGCAAAGATGCGGCTCATGACGGGTCCTATTGGCGGTATTCAGGAAGGCAACAAGGGTATGCCTCGTGCTGCAAAGCGTCCAGTCGGAGGAACGTTGCGCCCATCGCAAGAGTCCATCCCCTATACGGAAAGAGGACCCCTCTCATGAAACGTCGCTACAGCTGGCCACTATGGACCGTTGCCGGAGTACTGGTGGTACTGGTCGCCTTGAGCATTGCCCTGCCCTATCTGGTGCGCAACTACCTGAATGACAAGCTCGCTGACATGGGCGACTATCGCGGCCACGTCACCGACGTCGACCTGGCCCTGTGGCGTGGCGCCTACAAGATCAACGGTTTGGAGATCATCAAGGTCGACGGCAAGGTGCCAGTACCGTTCGTCAAGGCGCCGCTGATCGACCTGGCAGTGAGCTGGCACTCGTTGTGGTACGACCATGCGGTAGTGGCCAAGGTGCTGTTCATCAACCCTGAGGTGAACTTCGTCGACGGCGGCGCCAACCAGCAGGCCTCCCAGACCGGTAAAGGCACTGACTGGCGCGAGCAGTTGAGCAAGCTGGCGCCCATCACCCTCGATGAAGTGCGCATCGAAGAGGGCAAGATTGCCTTCCACAACTTCAGCTCCAAACCACCGGTCAATCTCAATGCAACGTCGGTCAACGCCAGCTTCTATAACCTGACCAATGTGGTCGACGTCAAGGGCAAGCGCGATGCCCGCTTCGACGGCAAGGCCCTGCTCCAGGGCCAGGCGCCGCTGGAAGCCAGCGCCACCTTCGACCCGCTGAGCAACTTTGAAAACTTCGAATTCCGCTTCCGCGCCAAGGACCTGCAGCTCAAGCGCATGAATGACTTCGCCTCGGCCTATGGCAAGTTCGACTTCAAGGCCGGCACCGGTGATGTGGTGATCGAAGCCCAGGCGGATAACGGCCAGTTGACCGGCTATATCAAGCCGCTGCTGCGCGATGTCGAAGTGTTCGACTGGCAGCAGGACGTGGAAAACAAAGACAAGAACATCTTCCGCTCGATCTGGGAAGCCGTGGTCGGCGCCAGCGAAACCGTGCTGAAAAACCAGCACAAAAACCAGTTTGCTACCCGTGTCGAACTCAGTGGCAGCGTGCACCAGCAGAATGTCAGCGCGTTCTCGGCGTTTTTGGCGATTTTGCGCAATGGGTTTATCCAGGCGTTCAATGCGCGGTATGAACAGCCCAAACCTTCGGCGGATTGAATGTGACCGGTCATTCAAAGACTGAATATTCCACCTGCGTTCACAGTCGCTGGGGCTGCGCGGTATAGTCCCGGCATTGATGAATGCGAGGAAGCACCGATGAAGTTCGAAGGCACCCAGGCCTATGTGGCTACCGATGACCTGAAACTGGCCGTCAACGCCGCCATCACCCTGGAACGGCCGCTGCTGGTCAAGGGCGAACCGGGCACCGGCAAGACCATGCTCGCCGAGCAACTGGCCGAGTCCTTCGGTGCCAGGCTGATTACCTGGCACATCAAGTCCACCACCAAGGCCCACCAGGGCCTGTACGAGTACGACGCGGTGAGCCGCCTGCGCGACTCGCAACTGGGCGTGGACAAGGTGCACGACGTGCGCAACTACCTGAAGAAGGGCAAGCTCTGGGAGGCCTTCGAGTCCGAAGAACGAGTGATCCTGCTGATCGACGAAATCGACAAGGCCGACATCGAGTTCCCCAACGACCTGCTGCAAGAACTCGACAAGATGGAGTTCTACGTCTACGAAATCGACGAGACCATCAAGGCCAAGAAACGCCCGATCATCATCATTACCTCCAACAACGAAAAAGAACTGCCGGACGCGTTCCTGCGCCGCTGCTTCTTCCACTACATCGCCTTCCCCGACCGCACTACCCTGCAGAAGATCGTGGATGTGCACTACCCGGACATCAAGAAAGACCTGGTCAGCGAAGCGCTCGACGTGTTCTTCGACGTGCGCAAAGTGCCCGGCCTGAAGAAAAAGCCCTCCACCTCCGAACTGGTCGACTGGCTCAAGCTGCTGATGGCCGACAACATCGGCGAAGCGGTGCTGCGCGAGCGCGACCCGACCAAGGCCATCCCGCCGCTGGCCGGTGCGTTGGTGAAGAACGAGCAAGACGTGCAGTTGCTGGAACGTCTGGCGTTCATGAGCCGTCGCGGTAATCGCTGATGTTGCTCAACCTGTTCAACGAGATGCGCGCCGCCAAGGTGCCGGTGTCGGTGCGCGAGCTGCTTGACCTGATCAATGCGCTGAAGCAGCGCGTGACCTTTGCCGACATGGACGAGTTCTACTACCTGGCCCGGGCGATCCTGGTCAAGGATGAACGGCATTTCGACAAGTTCGACCGGGCCTTCGGTGCCTATTTCAACGGCCTGGAAAAGCTCGACGACCACCTGCAGGCGCTGATCCCCGAAGAGTGGCTGCGCAAGGAGTTCGAACGCTCGCTGACCGATGAGGAACGGGCGCAGATCCAGTCCCTCGGCGGCCTCGACAAGCTGATCGAGGAATTCAAGAAGCGCCTGGAAGAACAGAAAGAGCGCCATGCCGGCGGCAACAAGTGGATCGGCACCGGTGGCACCAGCCCGTTTGGCTCCGGCGGCTACAACCCGGAAGGCATTCGCGTCGGCGATGCCGGCAAGCGCCAGGGCAAGGCCGTCAAGGTGTGGGACCAGCGCGAGTACAAGAACCTCGATGACCAAGTGGAACTGGGCACGCGCAATATCAAGGTCGCCCTGCGCCGCCTGCGCAAGTTTGCGCGCCAGGGCGCGGCGGAAGAGCTGGATATCGACGGCACCATCGACCACACCGCCCGCGACGCCGGCTTGCTGAATATCCAGATGCGCCCGGAGCGGCGCAACACCATCAAGCTGCTGTTGCTGTTCGATATCGGCGGTTCGATGGACGCCCATGTGAAGATCTGCGAAGAGCTGTTCTCTGCGTGCAAGACCGAGTTCAAGCACCTGGAGTACTTCTACTTCCACAACTTCGTGTACGAATCAGTGTGGAAGAACAACCAACGCCGCACCTCGGAACGCACCTCGACCCAGGACCTGCTGCACAAATACGGCGCGGATTACAAAGTGATCTTTATCGGCGATGCCTCGATGGCACCGTATGAGATCACCCAGGCCGGCGGCAGCGTCGAGCATTGGAACGAGGAGCCTGGGTATGTGTGGATGCAGCGCTTCATGGCCAAGTACAAGAAGCTGATCTGGATCAACCCGTATCCCAAGGACACTTGGGGGTATACGGCGTCAACGGGGATTGTGCGGGAGTTGGTGGAGGATCAGATGTATCCGCTGACCTTGCGCGGGCTTGAAGAAGGGATGCGTTTCCTCTCCAAATAAACGCCCCCCCTAATACTGTAGGAGATCCAATGTGGGAGGGGGCTTGCCCCCGATAGCAGAGGCCCAGTCACTGATGTGTTGACTGAGACACTGCCATCGGGGGCAAGCCCCCTCCCACATTTTGACCTCAGTGTTTTTCAGGTCGTGGTGAACCGCTTCAGAAAGTCGATGTGCTGCTGGTGCGCCGTCTCCTGCACCACCGGCGCCAACCGCACCGTCTCCCCCGGCAAGCATTGCGCCAGCCGCGCCAGCGACAACGGCGTCAATGCACCCAGGCGCGGATAGCCACCGATGGTCTGTCGATCATTGAGCAACACGATCGGCTGCCCATCCGGCGGAACCTGGATCGCGCCCAGCGGAATGCCTTCGGAAATCAGCGACGGTCCCTGGTATTGCAACGGCGCGCCCAGCAGGCGCATACCCATGCGGTCGGCGCGGCTGTCGAGGGCCCATGCGGTGTTGAAGGCGTCGAATAGGCTCTGGCCGCTGAATTGGCCAATCTGTGCGCCAACGATCACATCCAACGGTTTACCGGATTGCAAATCCGGTGCACTCAGCACCTTCATTGCACCACCTGTACCGGAGTAGACCAAGCGCCCTCCCTCGGCCAACGCCTTGCCGAAACCGTCCACCCCGCCCAACTCTTCACGCACAACCGTGGCGCAACTGCCAAGCACAGCCGGCGCATCAAAGCCGCCCGGTGCCGCAAGATAGGCCCGCGCACCGCTGAACGGCTGGGTGAAGCGCAAACGCTGGCCCTTTTGCAGGATAAAACTGCGGCCCGGGCTGATGGCGCGTTCATCGATGTACGCGCCCAGGTCTGCACCGGCCAGGGCCAGCAGGCAATAATCCTCGGCCTGCACGGTGAAACCGCCCAGGGTGATTTCCACCACCGGCGCGTCCAGTGCATTGCCCAGCAGCCAGTTGGCCCAGGACATCGACACCCAGTCCAGCGCCCCGCCCTGGGTCACGCCCAGGTGGCGTACGCCAAAGCGACCGGCGTCCTGCAACAGGCACAACGGCGTGCTGGCCTCGATCAGTAAGCGACTCATGCCTGCGCCTCCAACGGCGTGTCATCGCCACCCAACTTGATGAATTCAGCACGCTCGACCGCTTCGAAGCGCACCGTGTCGCCGGGCTGCATCAGGCTGTAGCCGTCGCGCCCGCGGTCGAAGAGCCTGGCCGGCGTGCGGCCGATCAGGTTCCAGCCGCCCGGCGACACCACCGGGTAGGCGGCGGTTTGTCGTTCGGCGATGCCGACGCTACCGGCCGCTACGCGTTTGCGTGGGGTATTCAGACGCGGCGTGGCAAGAACTTCATCCACCAGCCCCATAAAGGCGAAGCCGGGCGCGAAACCGAGGGCAAACACCTGGTATTCGTGGGCACTGTGGCGGCGGATCACTTCGTCTATAGCCAAACCGCTGCGCTGGCTGAGCAAGGTCAATTCCGGGCCGACGCTCAAGTCGTACCACACCGGCAGCACATGGCACTGGCCGCCGCCCTGGGCTTGCGGCTGCAGGTCGGCAAGGGCCTGCTCGATCAGTGCTCGCGCCTGGGCCGGGTTCACGCCGCCGAGGTCGTAATGCACCATCAAAGTGGTATAGGACGGCACCAGGTCCACCAACGCCGCGCCGAAGCCACTGCGCAGGCGCTGGGTAGCGGCGAGCATCCACGGCATGTTGGTTTCGGCGATAGCATCAAACAGGCGCACCATCAGGCAGTCGATGGCGACCACTTCAATCCGTGGCTTCATGCTGGCTTCAATGCCTCGCGGATACGCTGTACCGCCGCGACCGAGCTTGCATTGTCGCCGTGCACGCACAGGGTATTGGCTTGCAGGAGCAGCGGGCTGCCGTCGCTGGCAATCAGCGCCTCACCACGGGCAAGGGTCAGGGCTTGCTGCACGATGGTGTCGGAATCATGGTGCACGGCACCCGGCAACTGCCGCGACACCAGGTGCCCGTTGTTGTCATAGGCGCGGTCGGCGAAGGCTTCGAACCACAGGGTGACACCGTATTCGGCGCCCAAGGCCTGGGCCGCACTGTTGTCACGGGTGGCGAGCAGCATCAGCGGCAGTTCGCCGTACGCCGCCACGGCCTGGATCACTGCGCGCAATTGCACGGGGTTGGCCATCATGTCGTTGTACATCGCGCCATGGGGCTTGACGTAGCTGACCCGCCCGCCCTGGGCACGGCAGAGACCATCGAGCGCACCGATCTGGTAGTGCAACAGGTCCTGGATTTCCTGCGGGGTATAAGCCATGGAGCGACGGCCAAAGCCTTGCAGGTCCTGGTACGCCGGGTGTGCACCGATTTGCACGCCATGCTTGAGCGCCAGGCTGACGGTCTTGCGCATGATGCTCGGGTCACCGGCATGGAAACCGCAGGCCACGTTGGCGCAATCGATGAACGGCATGACCTCGGCGTCCAGACCCATGGTCCAGTTGCCAAAGCTTTCGCCGATGTCGCAATTGAGTAAAAGACGGCTCACGGACTGTCGCTCCTGTAGGCTTTGTTTGCTTGTAGTGTGGGATTTTTTACGCAGAACTCGCAACTTGTCCTGACACCCCAACGGCGCTTATCGTGCAATGGCTCGATTTTTGGCGCTGGCCCGGTGCGGCGTCCAACTAATAAAAACCGATCCATGCATAAGAAAAAGTTGATCCCATGAATTTGAAGTTCCTCGAAACCTTCGTCTGGGTGGCCAAGCTCAAGAGTTTCCGCCTGACCGCCGAGAAGCTGTTCACCACCCAGGCCTCGATCTCCAGCCGCATCGCGGTGCTGGAAAGCGAGTTGGGGGTGAAGTTGTTTCTGCGTGACTCACGGGGCGTGAGCCTGACCCCGGAAGGCTTGAAGGTGCTGGATTACGCCGAGCAGATGATGGTGACCATGCAGGGCCTGAAGCAGTCCCTGGAGACCACCAGCAGCAAGGTCGGGCGCATCCGCATCGGTGCGATGGACACGGTGATCCATACCTGGCTCAGCCCCTTGGTGGCGGAATTGATGGACCACTTCCCCCTCGTGGAAATCGAATTGGTCGCCGATACTGCACTGAACCTCAGCGATCAGCTGCAAAAAGGCTTCCTCGACCTGATCCTGCAAACCGACCTGCTGCGCCTGGAAACCGTGCGCAGCCTGGAACTGGCCAGCCACCCCATGGCCTGGATCGTCGCCAGCCAGTCGATCTACAACCGCGACTACGCTTCCCTCGCCGAACTGGCCCAGGAGCGCATCATCACCTACTCGAAAAACTCCCACCCGCACCAGGACGTGATCAGCCTGATGCAAGCCAACGGCGTGGCCGCGCCACGCATGAACTGTGTGAACTCGGTGTCGGCCATCACCCGCCTGCTGCGCGATGGCTTCGGCATCGGCGCACTGCCGCCGGTGCTGGTCAGCGAGGAACTGGCGCGTGGGGAGTTGGTGATGTTGCCGATGGCGCAGAAGCTGCCGAACTTGCAGGTGGTGGTGTCGTGGCGCGTGGGGGTGGAGTTGGTGGAAGAGATTGTGGGGCTGTGCCAGAAGGTGGTTGCACGGTATGCCGAAGAGGTTGGCGTAGAGCGGATGCTACTGAGCACACAACCTCACTGAAGACACAGGATTAAAACTGTGGGAGGGGGCAAGCCCCCCACATTTTGTCTCAGAGGCCCTTGAGGTCGCGCTCTTCGATCGGCCGGCTCTGGCGCAGGCGCTTGCCGCCCAGCACCACCCAGTCGATCAGGCGGAACAGGCATTCCAGACCAAACGACAGCAGCATCGCCCCGCCCAGCCCCCAACCCATGGCCTCGGGCGTCAGCAGGATCTGGTAGCTGTAGCCGTTCCAGGTTTCCAGGCGGATATCCGGGTCAGCCGCCACCGCCACCTGCAGGGCGCGGATGTACCACGGGCCTTGCATGGCCTGGAATTGCTTGTCCAACGCCACCTGGCGGTCAAGCATGGCGCCCAGGCTGTTGGCATCGCTCTGGAACACCGGGTCATCACTGGCGCGGTAATGCGCCACCAACGCTTTCAAATCGCCGTTGAAGAACTGGCGTGCGGTGTTCTCAAACCCGCTGAGGCCGGTCTGGGCCTCGATCAGGTGCGCTTCGACGCGCTTGGCATAGTCGTTGATAAACCCCGGGACTTGCACGCCGATCAGCAGGCCAATCGCAAACAGCACCAACCGCAGATAACTGAGCAACATGGGCGATATCCTTACTCGGTAATGCCCTGGCTGACGCATTCACCGCGTCGCCACAGGCTCCATTGGCCCGGTTCGTAGCGGGTCCAGTTTTCGTTGTCGGTCAAAGGTTCAGTGGCAATCACCGTCACCACATCGTTAGGTGTGGTTTCGGCCTGAAAGTCGACGATCACGTCGACATCTTTCAGGCGCGCCGGGCCGAACGGCGCACGCCGGGTAATCTGTGCCAATTTGGTCGAACAGTAGCAGAACAGCCAGTCACCATCGCTGAGCAGGCAGTTGAACACGCCCTTGCTGCGGTATTCGGCACAGGCGGCGATCAGGTCCGGCAGCACTTTTTCGATGTCCACCGGCTCGGGGAAGGCTTCACGCACGCGGTTGAGCAGGTCGCAGAAGGCCGCTTCACTGTCGGTGTCGCCCACCGGGCGGTAGAACGTGGCGCGGGGATTGAAGTCCGCCAACTGGCCGTTATGGGCGAAGCACCAGTTGCGGCCCCACAGTTCGCGCACGAACGGGTGGGTATTGGCCAGGCTGACCTTGCCGACATTGGCCTGGCGGATATGGCCGATGACCACTTCGCTTTTGATGGGATAACGCTGCACCAGCAGCGCGACTTCCGACTCACTGCTGGCGGCCGGGTCCTGGAACAGACGCAGGCCACGGCCTTCGTAGAACGCGATGCCCCAACCGTCACGGTGGGGGCCTGTGCGCCCACCGCGCTGCATCAGCCCGGTGAAGCTGAACACGATGTCGGTGGGGACGTTGGCACTCATGCCCAATAATTCACACATGCCAGGGCTCTCGCTGCAGGGCGGACGACGTTAAAGGCGCGGTTCGACGCGCATACCGCTCACGGGTGCAGGACGGCGGAAGGGCACGTCGTCTTCATCTTGATCCGGCTCGGCGGCCAGGGCCGCATCGGCGGCGGCCTTGCGCTCGCGACGGGCCTTTGCGGCACGCTCGATGGGCCAGCGGATCAACACGAACACGAGGTACACGCCAAAGGCGATCATGGTGTACATGAACAGATCGGAGATGGCCCGCCAGGCGTTATTGCCGACCTTGAGCACCAGATCGAGGGCGGTGATGGCCACCGCCGGCGCGAACTGGGTCTTGACCGGGTCGACGATGGTCGGGCTCAACAGCAGCACCGCCATCAGCAATTGCAGCGGCTCGCGCAACCAGCGCCAGATCCAGCGGGTCATGCGCCACCACACCAACAGGCAGCCCAAAGCGGCGAAGGCGTAGAGGCCCCAAGCGGTCAGATAGTCGTTCTCGGTCATGGTGTCCATGGCAAGGTTGGCAAACAGGCGGCTATGATAACGGCTTTTGCGTGTCGCGGCTGCAATGCCTGCCACCGTCTGCCAGATAGAGATCAATCCTATGCCTGTATCGACTGCTCCGATTGCCCGCAAGGCCCAAGGCCCCGATCCGTACGCCTGGCTGCAAGAGCGCGACAGCGCCGAGGTGCTCGATTACCTCAAGGCCGAGAATGCCTGGCAGGAAGCGCAACTCGCCGACCAGAAGGCGCTGCGCGACAGCCTGTTCGAAGAGATCAAGGGCCGCATCCTCGAAACCGACCTGTCCCTGCCCTCGCCGTGGGGGCCGTACTTGTATTACACCCGCACCACCGCCGGTGACGAGTACGCCCGCCACTACCGCTGCCGCCGCCCGGCGGATGACAGCAACCAGGTGGATGACAGCAGCGAAGAGCTGTTGCTGGACCCGAACGTACTGGCCAATGGCGGTTTCTTCTCCCTCGGCGCGTTCAGCATCAGCCCCGACCACCAGCGCCTGGCCTACAGCCTCGATACCAGTGGCGAAGAGATCTACACCCTGTACGTGAAGGAACTGGCCACCGGCAAGGTCAGCGAGCTGGAGTTTGAAGACTGCGACGGCAGCATGACCTGGGCCAATGACAGCCTGACGCTGTTCTTCGGCGAACTGGACGACACGCACCGCCCGCACAAACTCTATCGCTATCGCCTGGATGGCACGGCGGCGCAGGAAGTGTTCCACGAGCCCGACGGGCGTTTCTTCCTGCATTGCTACCGTTCCAGCTCCGAACGCCAGTTGCTGCTGTCGCTGGGCAGCAAGACCACCAGCGAAGTCTGGGCGCTGGATGCCGACCAACCGCAGCTGGCGTTCACCTGCCTGGCACCACGGGTCGAGGACCATGAGTACGATGTCGATCACGGTCAGCTTAATGGCGCGTGGACCTGGTTTATCCGCAGCAACCGGGATGGCATCAACTACGCGCTGTTCGTGGCCACCGACATTGGCGACGTGCCGACCGAAGGCGAATGGCAGAACCTGATCCCTCATCGTGAGGACGTGATGCTCGACGGCGTCAGTCTCAACACCAGCGCCATGACCCTGAGCCTGCGCATCGGCGGCCTGCCGGTGATCGAGGTGCACCCGGAAGGATTGCCGGTGTATCGCGTGGAATTGCCCGACGCAGCCTATAGCCTCTACGTACAGAACAGCCTGGAGTTTGTCAGCGACAAAATCCGCCTGCGCTACGAGGCCCTGAACCGCCCGGCCCAGGTCCGCCAGTTGGAACTGGCCAACGGTGCACAACAGGTGCTCAAGGAGACCCCGGTACTGGGCGTGTTCAACGCCGACGACTACGTGAGCCAGCGCCTGTGGGCCACCTCCGCGGACGGCACCCGGGTGCCGATCAGCCTGGTGGTCAAGCGCGACCAGCTCGGCAAGCCCACACCGCTGTACCTGTACGGCTACGGCGCCTACGGTTCGAGCCTCGACCCTTGGTTCTCCCACGCCCGCCTGAGCCTGCTGGACCGGGGCGTAGCGTTTGCCATCGCCCACGTGCGCGGTGGTGGCGAGCTGGGCGAGGCCTGGTATCGCAACGGCAAGCAGGAACACAAGCAAAACACCTTCAGCGACTTTATCGCCTGTGCCGAACACCTGATCGCCGAGGGCCTGACAACATCCAGGCAACTGGTGATCAGCGGCGGCAGCGCCGGCGGCCTGTTGATCGGCGCCGTGCTCAACCAGCGCCCGGCGCTGTTCCAGGCGGCGATTGCCGAAGTGCCGTTCGTCGACGTGCTCAACACCATGCTCGACCCCGAGCTGCCGCTGACCATCACCGAGTACGACGAGTGGGGCAATCCGCAAGAGCCCGAAGTATATGAGCGCATCAAGGCCTACGCGCCTTACGAAAACGTCAGCGCCCAGGCCTACCCGCACCTGCTGGTGATCGCCGGCTACAACGACAGCCGCGTGCAATACTGGGAGGCCGCCAAATGGGTCGCCAAGTTGCGCGACACCAAGACCGACGACAACCTGCTGCTGCTCAAGACCGAACTGGGCGCCGGCCACGGTGGCATGAGCGGTCGTTACCAGGGATTACGTGACGTAGCGCTCGAATATGGATTTGTGTTCAAGGCGCTGGGGCTGGTTTAAGGAACTTAGCCGGGCGGTCCTGTCTGACCACAGGACCGCCTACTGATTGATGGATCAAGATTGCAGCCATGGCACTACCGACATTAATGAATACCGAAATCCGCGACATGCTCATGGATTGCGGCCTGTTCGACCCGCTGTTGCCGGAAGACTTTCACGTCGCCGCCGGCTACTTCAACATCAGCAGCATCGCCCGTGACGAAGCGATCTTCCTCGAAGGGGACGCCGGCACCTTCATGTGCATCATCCACAGTGGCCAGGTGGCGGTGCAGAAAACCAATCATGACGGCCAGCGCCTGACCATCGCTACCCTGCGCAGCGGTCGGGCCTTTGGTGAAATGGCGGTACTTGACGGCGAGCGGCGTTCCGCCAGTTGCGTGGCGGCCAGTGACTGCGTGCTGCTGAACCTGGGCCGGGATTCCCTGGAAAAGATGCTCAACGAAGCGCCCAGGATCGCCGCCAAGATCATCCGCGCGATAGCCATCGCCTTGTCCAAGCGCCTGCGCATGGCCGACGGGCAGTTACTGTCGCAACAGTTTTAACCGCCCGGCGACTTCGGCTTGCTGTCGTTTTGCAGCAGGCCGGGCACCGTCTGGTCCTTCGGCGGCGTGGGCAGCACGATAGGCACCAGTGGTGGCGAACCGTTGGTCTTGGGCACGGCAGGCGGGGTGACCTGCGGGTACAACGTCGGCGTCGGGGTGCCCGGCGCGCCTGGCGTCGGGGCGGGCGCGACCGGTACGGTTTGCAACTCCTGAGCCTGCGTCGCACCACAGGCGAGCGCGCTCAACACAATGACCGTTAGAATGCTGCACTTCATCGATGGCTCCATGGCCTGACCGGAATGTCACAAGGCTACTCCCAACCGCGCAAGAATGCCCTTCCCAATGAGATTTCCATGAAACGTTTCGTTCTGCTCGACACCACCCCGATCCCCGACAACGGCGGTGCCTTGTGCCTGTTCGAATACGGTGAAGATTTTGTCATCAAGATCCAGGGCGGTGACGGCGGCCAATTGATGAACACGCGCATGCATGGCTCCGAAGATGCGCTGGCGGAAATTCCCTGCCGCAAAGTTGCCGGGCGTCCGGATTCGCGGGTGCTGATCGGTGGCCTGGGCATGGGGTTCACCCTGGCTTCGGCGCTCAAACACCTGGGCAAGACCGCCGAGGTGGTCGTGGCAGAACTGGTGCCGGGGGTCGTGGAATGGAACCGTGGGCCGCTGGGAGAAAAATCCGGCCGGCCGCTGCTGGACCCACGCACGGTGATCCGCCTGGAGGATGTCGCCAAGGTGCTGCAGGCCGAACCTCAGGGTTTTGACGCGATCATGCTGGACGTGGACAACGGCCCCGAAGGCCTTACGCAAAAGGCCAACAGCTGGCTTTACTCCGCCGGTGGCCTGGCCGCCTGCGCCAAGGCCCTGCGCCCCAAGGGCGTGCTGGCCGTGTGGTCGGCCAGCGCCGACAAGCTGTTCAGCGACAAACTGCGCAAGGCCGGTTTCAAGGCCGAGGAAGTCCAGGTGTTTGCCCATGGCAACAAGGGCACGCGGCACACCATCTGGATTGCACAGAAGGTGTGATCGGTCAGCGCAGGGAATTGCGGTAATCGATCACGTA
The DNA here is from genome assembly GCF_900115535.1 of Pseudomonas sp. NFPP28. Lineage (NCBI taxonomy): Bacteria > Pseudomonadati > Pseudomonadota > Gammaproteobacteria > Pseudomonadales > Pseudomonadaceae > Pseudomonas > Pseudomonas sp. NFPP28. The sequence continues at coordinate 195,251 of NZ_FOWT01000001.1, forward strand.
CGGCACTTTTTTGTCGAAGATCTTTTCCAGTTCGTTACGGTCGAGCCTGGTCATGCCGCCCAGTTGATGGGCGGTAAAGCCGCTGTCGCCGACCTGTGAGCCGGGCGCCAGGCTGACCATGCGCTTGGCGACGGCTTCGATGGCGTCCTTGTAACCACCCTTCTTGTTCAGGTTGTACTTGCCCAAGTCAATTTGAGTGCGCAGCCAATTGCCCCAGTAGAACTCCAGGAACTCCGGTGCGACCTCGCCAGCCTCAGGTTTGCCATAGGCGGCCTTGCGGGTGAAATACACCAGGCTGCGGAACGTGTCGTCCTGCAGGTTCTTGAAACCCAGGTGTGCCGGCAACTGCTCGGGCGGCAGGGTCTGGCCCTGGCTGTCCTTGAGCCAGACCTTGCGCGCCGCTTGCATGCGCAGCCAGAAGCTCTTCATATCCGGGCTGCTGCTGAAGTCATCCGTGACCTTGACCCACATGTTCAAGCGAGGGCCGCCACCAGGGACTTCCCACAAGGTGGTGAAGCTATGGTGACCATCGGTCAGGTACAACTGGCCGCCGGGGCCGACTACCACGGTTTTCATGTCGTCGGGATGGGTGCCGACCGGGTCCTGGCAGGTAAAACTCGACGGCTGGTGCAAGTCCGCGCCCTTGGGCACCTTGTCGGCTTCGCCCTGGCCGTTGGTCTCGCAGTATTCATCGAAGACCTTGGCGGGTTTGTCCGCGAACAGCCCCAGGCTGTAGTAAATCTGGTCGAAGCCCACCACGGCCTGGGTCGGGTGCAGTTGTTCGAGGGCCACCTCGATCACTTGTCCGGGTTTTGGCGTGGAGAACGCTTCGGCGTGGGCAACTACCCCACACAACAACAGTGCAACAGTCCATGGATGCAGACGCATGAGTTTCAGATCCTTATGAGTAAAGTGAAGCGGTTATTTACGTCGCGAGCGGCTAGAATCAACCCTATCCGTGAACCACAAAATAGCCAGGAGCCATGATGAGCTCGACCAACCCGCCCTCCCACACCGCCAAGCTGGATCGCATCCTTGCCGATGCCCAGCGCGACCGGGAAATGGGCTACCGCGACAAAGCCTTGAAGATGTACCCCCACGTGTGCGGCCGCTGCGCCCGTGAGTTCTCGGGCAAACGCCTGAGCGAACTGACGGTACACCACCGCAACCACAATCATGATGACAATCCCCAGGACGGTTCCAACTGGGAATTGCTGTGCCTGTACTGCCACGACAACGAACACTCGCGCTACACCGACCAGCAGTACTTCGGCGAAGGCTCCACCAGCAGCCCGACGATTGCCAAGGCCACGCATAACCCGTTTGCGGCGTTGGCGGGGTTGATGAAGAAAGACGACTGATAGTCCATTGTTGTTAGCACCGGCCTCATCGGGGGCAAGCCCCCTCCCACATTCTGACCGGCGTACGCAGGCCTAGTGTGGGAGGGGGCGTGCCCCCGATGGCGATCGTCCAAGCAACACATCCCCCCAAGGCCGTATAATCGCCGTTTTTCTCCAAGGCACCCTTCCCCGTGGGCAATAAACGCTACAGCTGCATCGGTCTGTACAACCCCAAATCCCCCGAAAACGTCGGCTCGGTCATGCGCGCCGCCGGTTGCTACGGCGTGGCCTCGGTGTTCTACACCGGCGTGCGCTACGAGCGCGCCCGGGATTTCATCACCGACACCAAGAAGGTCCATCACGACATTCCGCTGATCGGCATCGATGACCTGAAAAAGATTCTGCCCCTGGATTGCATCCCGGTCGCCGTGGAGCTGGTGGAAGGCGCCCGCCCGCTGCCTGAGTACACCCACCCCGACCGTGCGCTGTACATTTTCGGCCCCGAAGACGGCTCGCTGGATAAAGAGATCCGCGACTGGTGCGAAGACGTGGTCTACATCCCGACCACCGGTTGCATGAACCTCGCCGCCACGGTCAACGTGGTCCTTTACGACCGCCTGGCCAAGGGCAACAACACCCGTTCAGGCCCCAAGTACTGATATTTCGGGAACATCCGGCGTCTGCGGGCAGTCAGCTAATTATCAATAGCCCTTGTTGGAGACAGATCATGAGCGACAGCAAAACCTTGCGACCTATCATCGAACACACCCCCTTCGAGACTCAGCCAAGGCAGAACGTGCACGGTTGGGAACGCATCGGCTCGGTGGCCGGTGGTGTGATGATGGTGGGCAAAGGCCTGCGCCGGGGTGGGATTTTCGGCCTGATCCAGGTGGCGATCGGCGGCGTGGCGCTGGCCCGTGGCTTCACCGGGCACAGCTCGCTCAAGGACAAGCTGGAACAGGGCCGCAAGGAAATGAACAGCGTGCGTACGAAGATCGAGCGGGCCGGGGCCGAGTTGAAAAACTTGAAGACCAAGGCCGAAGTGGCGGCCGAGAAGGCCACCAAAACCAGCGTCTAACGTAGCAGCTTGCTGTCCAGCACCACCGACGACTCGCCGATGATGCTTTCAGCCAACTGCACAAACTCCGCCGTGGTGATGCGGCTGGCCCGCATCACCGCTTGCGTCAGGTCATCCAGCGACCGCTTGTTATGAGTCTTCACGCGGATCTCGCGATCCAGCTCCTGCAGCAGCACCACCGCCCGTGACACTGTCGCGCCGCTGACGTGCTCGCCACGCAGGCTGGTCACGTCCTTGCCTTCCTTCGCCAAGCGCGCCTGTATCGCCTGGTAACGCTCATCGGTGATGCCGCCGGCGCGGCGCAGCAACTCGATTGCGTAATATTCGCCCAAGCCCTCGCTGATCCAATCACTGGTGTCGTGATCGTTGAAACGCCCTATCGCCTGCACCACTTCACGAATCAGCGGGCTGCCGCCGTTTTCGCTGACCAGCGGCGTGCGGCTGTTGAGGTAGATCGAGTCATGCGCCGAAAACACACCACGGCGCATCGGGTCGCTGGCACCCACCACCAGCAGCTTGGCCGGGTGACGCGGGAACGCCGTTTCCACCTGCGGCCAGACGAAGGTCAGCAACGTCAGCACATCCATACGGCGCATGGCCTGGCCCTTGGGCGAAGCCACGGTGACGTCGGTTTCGCCCAGGCGTACGCGACGACTGCCAAGGTTGCCGGCAAGCATCCAGCCGGTGGGCCGGTCGAACAGGCGCGACACATTGTCGATGCGGAACTTGTTCTTGCCGATCCGGGGCCAGGCGGTTTCGACGCTTTTCCAGCCGGCCGGCAGTTCAAACACCAGGCGCGAGACCAACTCAACGCCGTCCTGCTGGTCAAGCCGCGCCGTCGGCACCAGGTCATCGCCGCGAAACAGCGCCCAGCTTGGTGTCATCCGCGCTTCATAGATACCCGGCTTGCGCGCGTGGGTGAGGCGCACGCGGTAGGTCAGGCTGGCCTTGTCGGCGCTGGGTTGCCACAGGCCACGGTGTTCCTTGACGCTCCACTGGCCGTCGGCCTTGAAGTCGCTGTAGTCACCGTCGCGACCCAGGTCGAAGTTCAGGCTGCGCACCGCCGAGCCCTGGGACAGGCTCAGGCGTACCTCGGCCTGATCGCTCTGGGGCAGCAGTTTGACGTGATAATCCAGGTCGACTTTGTTCGCGCACCACCCAGGCTGACTCAGTAGCAACAACACCAGGCTCGCCGCCAGCTTGGTTCCCACCCTCATACACACTCCCCTTTCAGCCCGCGCGGAAAATCAGGTAATCCTCCCAGTCGTCCTCGGGCACGCTGCCTTCGCTGAGCATGCGCCCGGACTGGGAAATGCGTTCATGGTGCACGGCATCACGGTCGCCGCACACCAGGTGGTGCCACAGCGGCAAGTCCTTGCGCTCGCTGACCAGGCGGTAACCACAGGTGGGTGGCAGCCATTTGAACTGGTCGGCCTGGCCCGGGGTGAGCTGGATGCAATCGGGCACCGATGCACGACGGTTGGGGTAGTCGGTGCACTGGCAGGTCTTGAGATCGAGCAGTTTGCAGGCGATACGCGTGTAATAGACGCTGTTGTCGTCTTCATCTTCAAGCTTTTGCAGGCAGCACAGGCCACAGCCGTCGCACAACGACTCCCACTCCTCCTGGTCGAGGTGTTCGAGGGTTTTGCGTATCCAGAAAGGTTCGACTTTGGCGGCCATGGCTCTACATCAGTATCGGTAGGTGAAAAGGCCGCCAGTCTAGTGCCCACGGCTGCGGGATCCAAGCGCTTACGACTGGCGGCGTTACAACACTTGTCAGTCTAGTGGCTGCGCAGTAGCTTTGAGGGCCGAATTGACGATCAGGAACTGCTCCATGACACGTGTTGCCGACTATCCGATCCACACCCAGTTCACCGACCGCTGGTCGCCTCGCGCCTTCACCGGCGAGAGCATCTCCAAGGAAACCCTGCTGAGCTTCTTCGAAGCCGCACGCTGGGCCCCTTCCGCCTACAACTCGCAACCCTGGCGTTTTCTCTATGCGCGCCGCGACACGCCGGACTGGGAGCGCTTCCTGGGTTTGCTGAATGAATTCAACCGTGGCTGGGCGCAACATGCGTCGGCCCTGGTGATCATCGCCTCGAAAACCGACTTCACCGCCCCCGGCGCCACGGAGGAAACCCCGGCGCTGTGGCACACCTTCGACACCGGTTCCGCCTGGGGCCACCTGGCGCTGCAGGCCAGCCTCAGCGGTTGGCACACCCACGGCATGGCCGGCTTCGATCAGGAACTGACCCGCAAAGAGCTGAAGATCCCGGAGGGCTATGCGCTGCATGCTGCCGTGGCGGTTGGCAAGCTGGGGGACAAATCGAGCCTGCCGGAGTACCTGCAAGGCCGTGAAGCACCGAGCCCACGCAAGCCACTGAGCGAGTTGGTGTCCGAAGGTGACTTCAGCCTGTAGCGCCCGGTGAACACTGCCCCCGAGGGGGCAGTTGTGCGATCTACGCGATCAGCTGACGGAACTGCGCCCTGAGCTTGTCGGCGTCACGCAGGAAGTCATCCCGGTGTATCGCAAACGTCGACTCATCAAAGTGCAGGACATCCTTGGGCGGAAAGTCGAAATCCACGGGGTAGACTTTGTTTTCCTTCGCCGAATACATGAAGTTGGACAACTGCACATCGTTGGGAAACATCTCTTTCTTCTGCAGGTCCGCCAACATCTCATCGAGTGCCTGCTGTGCTTTTTTCGGCAAACTGCGCGGCGCAATGGCATCCAGCGCGACTCCGTCGATCTTTTTCATTTTTATATAGCCGCGGCCGTTTTCGAACAGCGTCATGGCAAACCCTTCGCCGTGATACTCATTCAGGCAAGCCGCTTGCCGCTCGAAGTAATCAGGCACTTTTACATGACCCGGCTCCCGGTTTTCCTTATAGACATGAATGCCGTCGAGACTTTCATAAAGACGGCTCTCGGAGCCCCCGCCCATCATCCGCCCCAGGTCTGATGCAACGCTGGGCGGGTTCCCACCCCTTGCCCCCAAGCGCATCCACTGGTCGCCCTGCACATGCTGCACCAGCAGCGGGGTCTGCCGATTGGCACTGTAGATGCGCGCCTGGACCACGCCTTCAGGCGTGCGGGTGACTTCACGCACTTCATAGACCGCCGCCTGGCCACTGCTGTCGATATGCCGGATATGCGCGGTGTGCCCATCCGCCGCCCTATACACGCCCTGGCTGTTGCGCGTGCGCCCGGCAAGGTTGGATTCAGACACCCTGTACTCGCGAAACAGCGTGTTGCTCAGCTCACGGCCAGGCGCAACTTCAACGGTGGCAATAGCACCGTCCACAGCGCGCGCTTTGGCGGCGAAGTCTTCCAGCGGGCTGCCATAGGCCTGCATCCGGTCCGCATCAAAGCTATACCACTTGCCGTCCTTGAGCACCGCGCCGCCTTCCACTGTCTGGCCGGCCACCTTGAATGTCCCGGTGGCGGCCACGCCATGCTGTTGGCTCGCGGCCTTCAGCACGTCATAGCTTGCGCTGCGCCCCGTAAGCTTATTGAGGCCCCGTAATCCCAGGCGGCCGCCCTTGTACAACAGCCAGCCGCTTCCCACCACCAGATCCCCAAGCCCCGCCGCCGGGTTGAAGGCTTCAATGGCTGTCAGGCCAACAAAACGCAGCGCTTTCGATAGTCCGCGAATGCTGGTCACCCCCTTGGAAAAAGCTTTGCCGGCCTGGGCGGCCTTGCCGGCCCCCAAGGTCAACAGACCGACCACATCCAGCGCCAGGTCAACGGCTCCCTCACCATAGTTACCCTTGATGAAGTTGGCGATGGCCGACCTGAACGGGATCAGGTTCAAGAAGAACTCCCCGACAGCCTGGTTGGTGGCGCGGTTTTCATCGTAGGAGGTGACACCTCTGGCATACGCCAACACGTCTTCGTTTTTCAAGTCCAGGGACCTGGCGAACACTTCGCCGATGGCATCGAATCGGTTGCCACTGGTCCCTTGTCCCGGACTCAAGGTGTCAAAGAGCACGGTTTTACTGACGACGTTCGCGGTCCTGGACTCCATGTTCCTGGCGGTGTAGGGCTCCGTATAGCGCCCCCTCAAGTGGTTCTGTTTTTGTATCGTGCCGCTGCGCGTATCAATCTCATAGACGTTGACCTCCCCACTCCGCGTTGTCTTGACATGCAGGGTATGCCCGCGCGTCTTGAGGGCCAGCGGGGTAAGGAAATCCGTGGCCATGGTGTATTCGTTGGTATGGAAGAACTCGAGCTTGCCGTGCTTGAAGTTGTTCCTGTCTTCCTGCGCCAAGGTGGAAACGAGGTAACTGGCCAGGCCCTTGTGCCCGTCTTCATGGGCTTGGATAGCCAGGTCATACTGGCGCTTGAAATCCTCGGCCACCTTGAAGGTACCGCCTTCATACAGGTGGCAGAACCGTTTGACCGGGATGCGGGCATCCTTGGAAATCCAATGCTCTTCGTGGCCCAGCGGCGCACCCTCCATCACGATATCGAGCATGGAATGCATGCCCGGAAAGAGCCCAGGACGTCCCGGCCTCAGCCAGGCTTTCTGGATATCACGGATCTCGAACACACTCGGGTCCACACCGGGGAAGCATTCCTGGAGTCGAGCCAGGGCCATCGCCCGGCGACTGGGAATCTCGGTCTGCACGGCGGCGCTGGCTTTCATCAGCGTGCTCAATTGGCTGTTGTAGGCGTTGCGCGCGCGTTCCAGGTCACTGTCGGTCAACGTCGATGAGGCATCGAGCACGCCGTTGGCCAGTGCCCAGTCGGTCAACGCCTTACGCTGCACATGCTGGGTATCCAGGCCGTCAGAACCGGTCTGGCCGGCCTTCGCCAGGACTTCGGTATAACTCATAGCGGGCGTGGCCCCAGGCGAATCGGCTTCGACCCTGGCGACCGCCATCGCCAGTTGCGCCCAGATGAGGCTGCCGTAAGTCACATTGGCGGGGATGTCCTTGACCAGAAACTCGGGAGCCCTCAAGGCAAGGAGCAAGCGCGCCGCAAATGTCGCGGTTTGAGGCGTGGCCCGCCCTTGTTCGACCAGATGGGCACCCACGCCTTCGATCACCACTGAAGCTGGCTGCCCCCGGTAGCCGCTTTGCCCCCGGATAAATCCGTGGATCGAGTTCAGCGGATCCAGCCCTAGCTGGAGAGCGGCGATCACGTAATCCTGGTTGCTCGCGTCTGTCGGCAAACCACCGAGTTCACTCTGGATGACCTGCTTCAGTGCCTGAGCTTTGGGTGAAGCCAGCAGTTTTTGCAGGGCAAGTGCCAGGGTTTTCAAGTCGGCGTCGGTCACCGCGCTACCGCTGAGCAAATCCCCCAGCACGCCTTTGCGACTGTCCGGCATCAGGTCGAGGATGGCTTGCCGCTGCGATTCAGTCAGCGGAACCGGCCAGGACAGCGCCCCGCCGAAATTACCCAGTACGGGAGCAGGTGCCGGTGCAGCCGTGGCTGTTTCACTTGGACCGGTGACGGCCGGGAGGGGAGTATTCACATTGCCCGCTTGAACAAGCGGGGCGGAAACGCGGTGAGCAGCGTCGATAGCGGTCATGGTGTTCAGCGTCCGTGGCCAAGGAGTCACTCTTGGTGCTGGAACCTGGCAAAACGGTTCCAGCGGGACGGTGAGGCGTGATCAGTAACCGCGGTCGAAATCCACTTCCCCGCGCAATGCGTTCTTGGCCTGGTACGCCCGCAGGTTTTGCACAAACAGTTCCACCATCAATTCCGGCGAGGTCGGCGCGGAACTGTGCCCGGTCAGCAACAGCCCCCAGGCGGTCCAGAACGGATGCCGTTGCGGCAATGGCTCCTGGCGGCAAACATCGATCACTGCACCGGCCAGGTGTCCTTCCTTCAAGGCTTCGACCAGGTCGGCATCCACCACCGCCACCCCGCGTCCGACGTTGATAAACAGCCCGGTCGGCTTGAATTGCTTGAACAGCGACGCGTCGTACAGGTCGTGGGTGCTCGGCGTGTTGGGCAGCAGGTTGATCACGTAGTCCACCTCGCCCACCAGACGGCCCAACTGGTCGAGCCCGGCCACCTCGATAAACGGCGCCTGCTCACGTGCAGTACTGGCGATACCGTACAGTTTCACGCCAAACGGCACGAGAAACTCGGCAACACGCTGGCCGATATCGCCGGTGCCGACAATCAACGCCTTGCGCCCGGCCAGGCTCTGGCCCATGCGGTTGTCCCATTTGCGCTCGACCTGACTCACCAGGCGCGCCAGTACTTCGCGCTCGTGGCCGAGCATGTAGGTGAGCACGAATTCAGCCATGACCTGGCCAAAGATACCCACGGCACGGGTCAGTCGATAATCCCGCGGCAGGCCCTCGGCCAGCAGCGGGGTGATACCGGCCCAAGTCGATTGCAGCCATTGCGGGTGATGGCCCTGGCGCAGCAGCGTCGCCAACAGGTCCGGCTGGCCCAGCCATACCGGGCAATCGGCGGCCAGGCGCGACAACTCGGCCGAGTCGCCGCTGGTCAGCACTTCAAGGTCCGGTGCCGCTTCGCCGAGCAATTGGGCGTAGAGCGGGTGATCCTGTTCAGCAATCAGAACACGCATGCATAAAACCTTTCAAAAACAGTACGGACGGCCGCCCGCATCCTTACGGCCACCGCCCACTTATACGATTCCATTGAAGCGAGTGCCCCGGATGGGGCACCGGTCGATCACATCGGGTCGTTGCGGCGCAGCAGCTCTTCGGGCAAGTGTTCGATGTACTCGTCCTCGGCCGGCGGCATTTGCAGGTGGTAGCCCTGTTTGTCGAGGTTTTCCAGGACTTGCACGATGTCTTCCTGTTGCAGCTTGCGCTCGGGCGTCAGCACCAGGTCAAACGCGTGGGCCGGCTTGCCGAAAATCGTGATCAGCGCTTCAGGCACACGTTCAAGGGCATCGCTCTTGAGTACATAGAGGTACATACCGGTGCGTTTGGAGCTGCGGTAGATGGAGCAAATACGTTTCAAGGCTGTTCTCCGGCGGTGGCCAGGCTGTCGAGCAGCGCCTGGCCCATCAACTCGCGGCGCCAGCCACGCAGCGAGTCTGGCAATTGGTAAGGCCCATCGGGGTAGCCACTCTTGACCAGGGCTTCGAGGGTTTTCTTGCGCAGCATCAGTTCCGGCGCCATGTCCAGGCGTTCGGCCTCAGCCTGGCCAAGGGCGCGCAGTTGCTTGATCAGTGCGGCGGCATCCACCGGCAAAGGCTCGGCAACGGCGGGCGGCCATTGGTCCATGGGCACGCTGCCGGCACGCTTGATCAGGTCCAGCAGGAACTGGCCGTCCTGACGCACGGTACGCGGGTGCATGTCTTCGATCTTGCCCAGGGCGGCGAGGTTATCCGGCTGGGATTTGGCCAGGGGCCACAGCGAGTGTTCGCGAATGATGCGGTTGCGCGGCAAGTCACGCGCGCGGGCTTGCTGCTCGCGCCAGGCGCACAGTTCACGCAGCACGGCGAGCTGGGCGCGGGACAGTTTCCACGCCAGCTTGGCGTCGCGGTACACCTCGTACGGGTCGACTTCGCGGCGCAGGTTGGCGACCAGCTCGGCACCGTCTTCCAGGACCCAGGCGTACTTGTCGTCGGACAGTTGCGGACGCAGCCGCGTATAGACCTCGGCCAAATGCACCGCGTCTTCGGCGGCGTAGCTGACCTGGGTCTCGGACAACGGCCGCTGCAGCCAGTCCGAACGGGTCTCGCCCTTGGGCAGCTCAATGTCCAGCACGGCTTGCACCAGGCGCGAGTAGCCCATGGAGAAACCGAGGTTCAGGTAAGCCGCCGCCAATTGGGTGTCGAACAACGGCGCGGGCAGGCTGCCGGTCAGGCGCAGCAATACTTCGAGGTCTTCGCTGCAGGCATGCAGCACCTTGATCACCGCCGGGTTCTCCAGCAGCGCAGCCAGGGGTTGCCAGTTGTCGATGGTCAGGGGATCGATCAGGTAAGCGCGCACGCCATCACCGATCTGGATCAGCCCGGCAATGGGGTAAAAGGTGTCGACCCGCATGAATTCGGTGTCGAGGGCGACGAATGGCAACTGCTGCCATTCGGCGCAATGCTGGCCGAGGCTATCGTTGTCGCAGATCCAGTGAATATCGATGGCCACACGGCTCTCCCTTGAAGAATGGCGCGCAGTATATATCGCGAAAGGGGCTAGCGAGCATCCGCAGTGCACAGCCGACCATGAAAACTCAGACAGGAGATGAAGAATAGTCCGACAGGCGGGAGTTATCCTCTCTTACGAAGAACGTAGACCCGCCACAGGTTGGAGCCCGGCATGAACTCGTGATGGCTCAGGACCTTGAAACCGGCCTGGCGGAACTCGTCCTCAACGCTTGTACGAGAAGGCACAGAGACAATCACCGAGTCGCGGCTGACCCGATGAAACTCGCGCAGCAACGCCTGGCGCCCTTCACTGCCGGGCACATGGCGAAACAATTCCAGGCAGAAAATGCAGTCCACCGCATTCGCCGACAAGCCGATGGAAAACGCCGACCCCTGGAATGTCTTGACCCGCTTGAGCAACGCCGCCGCGTGGTGGGTAAGCGCGTGGTCGAGCATGTCCTGGGAGTTGTCCGACGCCAGGATAACCCGGTTGACGTGTTCGGCCAGCACCGGCCAGAAGCGCCCCGACCCGCAGGCCAGGTCGAGGATAAGGCCCGGCTCACCCGCAACCTTCAAGGCCTGACGCACCAACCACTCGCTGCGCCAGGCCGCCAGGCGCTGCGTCAGCCCGGGCGGGCGCGTGTCGCCGCAGACCCTGGCGTGCTCACGACCGCAGCGCTCGGCGTATTCAATCTCGATGGAGGAAGGCGTGTGTGGCGACATCGCGGGCTCATATGGGTGAAACGGCTGTGAACGACCTTGATTTGCAGCTTAACCAGCGCAACGTGAAAAAAAGGTCGAAACCGTGATTGCCACCCGATCGATCACGCCTGATGCAAATACCACCGCCAGTCTTGCTCCCCGACCTCGCCCATGAACTGGCGGTATTCGGCGCGTTTTACCGCCAGGTACACGCCAAGGAACTCACTGCCAAACGCTTCCCGTGCCCAACTGGAAGCCTCCAGTGCGCGCAGGGTGGTCAGCCAGTCGGTGGGCAGCAGCGTCTTGGCCTGGGCATAGCCGTTACCTTCCACCGGGGCGCCGGGGTCACGTTGCTCGCGGATGCCGCGATGGATCCCGGCCAGGATCGCGGCAGCCGCCAGGTAGGGATTGGCGTCGGCACCGCAGATACGGTGTTCGATATGCCGCGAATTGGCCGGCCCGCCCGGCACCCGCAGGCTGACGGTGCGGTTGTCCACTCCCCAGGTGGCGGCCAGCGGCGCGTAGCTGTTGGTCTGGAAACGCCGGTAGGAGTTGGCGTTGGGACAGAACATCAGCAATGAGTCGAGCAAGGTACTGAGCATGCCGCCCACTGCCTGGCGCAACAGCGGCGTGCCATCAGCGGCCTCGCTGGCGAACAGGTTATGGCCCTCGGCGTCCGCCAGGCTCACGTGCATGTGCATACCGGTGCCAGCCAGGTCGTCGAACGGCTTGGCCATGAAGCACGCGGTCATCCCGTGTCTATGCGCCACGCCCTTGACCAGGCGTTTGTAGCGCACCGCTTCGTCCATGGCTTGCAGGGCATCGGTGCGATGTTCCAGGGTGATCTCCACCTGGCCCGGCGCGTATTCGGAAATGGCGGTGCGCGCCGGAATACCTTGCAGCTTGCAGGCGCTGTAGAGGTCGGCCAGGAATGGCTCGATCTGCTCCAGTTCGCGCAGGCCATAGACCTGGGTCGAGCGCGGTCGCCCGCCGTCCACATCGCGTGCCGGTTGCGGATGGCCATTGGCGTCAGGCTTCTGGTCCAGCAGGTAGAACTCCAACTCGGCCGCCATCACCGGGTAGTAACCGTCGGCCTTGAGCCCGTCGATCACCTTGGCCAGCAGGTGCCGTGGGTCGGCCACGGTGGCAGGCAGACCTTCGGTGGGGTGCATGCTGACTTGCACCGCCGCAGTGGGGATCAGCCGCCACGGCATGCGCTGCAGACTGCCACCGATCGGGTAGGCGCGGCAGTCGATATCGCCCACCTCCCAGACCAGGCCGGAGTTTTCCACATCGTCGCCGTTGATGGTCAGGCCGAGGATGGTGCTGGGCAAAGGCCGTCCGCTCTCGTACACCGCCAGCAGTTCGTCGCGGTGCAGCCACTTGCCGCGTGGCACGCCATTGTTGTCGAGGATAAACAGCTCGAACATCTCGATGTCCGGGTGTTGTTCAAGGAAAGACTGGGCTTCCTGCAGGCAGGCAAAGACACTCATGGGCATTCTCATACGTAGGGGTCGGGCAGGCGCGCAGGTGCACGCCATCGAACAGGATGGATCAACGTAGGAATGCGGTATCTGGTGGGCGGGCGTGCCGGCAGTGGAACAGGGCCCAGAACGCGAGGGCAGACGGCAGTATCGCGGAGTGAGTGTCGGAGGAGCCGTCCATGCGGGGGTCACAGTGCAAGAGATAACTACCAGCGTCACACGCCGGCGCAGGGCAATTAAATTCAGGGTTGACGGAGTTTGGTTGCAACTTGGCTAAACATTCAGCGTGCCTTGCCACCCTGCCCCACGCTGGAAATAATGGCCGCCCCGACCATGCCCCAAGGACTCGACCGCATGAAAGCTCTTTTCGCCCTGTGTGTACTCGGCCTGGCCACCAGCGCCGTGGCCGACACCGCGCCCTCGCGCCTTGACCAGGTGCTCGAGCGCGGCACACTCACCGTCTGCACCACCGGTGACTACAAGCCCTACACCTCGCTACGCGCCGACGGCACCTATGAAGGCATCGACATTGCCATGGCCGAATCCCTGGCCAAGAGCCTCAACGCCAAGATCCACTGGGTGCCCACCACCTGGAAAAGCCTGATGCCGGACTTCCTCGCCCAGCGCTGCGACATCGCCGTGGGCGGCATTTCGGTGTCCCTGGAGCGCCAGAAAAAAGCCTTCTTCAGCCAGGCCCTCGGCGTCGACGGCAAGATCCCCCTGGTGCGCTGTGCCGACGTGCAGCGTTACCAGCGTGTCGAGCAGATCAACCAGCCGAATGTGCGCGTGATCGAACCGGCGGGCGGCACCAACGAAGTGTTTGCCCGTGCCCATCTGGGCCAGGCGCAAATCCGTTTGCACGACAACGTGACCATCTTTGACGAACTGCTGGCCGGCAAGGCCGACGTGATGATCACCGACGCCAGCGAAGCGCGTTACCAGCAAAAGCTCAAGCCCGGGCTATGCGCGGTCAACCCGGAACGGCAGATGCAATACAGCGAGAAAGCCTTCCTGCTGCCCCGCGATGACGTGGCGTGGAAGAGCTATGTCGACCAATGGCTGCACCTGAGCGTCGCCACCGGCGTGTACGACGGCATCGTCAATCAGTGGCTGGCGGCGCCTTGATCAACGCGACAAAGGTCCGGCACGCGGCGCTGCGATAGGCGCCCCGGCGACTGAGCAGTGCCACGTTGCGTTGCGGTAACGCAGGTTCAAGGGCGACCGCGCGCAACTCCGGCTGGGCCTGGGCAATCGCACTGGGCAGGATGGTTACCAGGTGGGTGTTGCGCACGATTTCAATGATCGCACTGATGGAGTTGGCCTCCATCGCAATCAACGGCTTTACCCCTTGCTCGCGGCAATAGCCATCGATGTAGCGCCGCGTCGCAAAGCCTGAGTTGAGCAATACCATCGGCTGCTCCAGCCACTGCCGGTCTTCCACCCCTGGATGGCCAGCCCCCACCACCACGCTCAACGCTTCGGCAAACAGCCCTTCGCACTCGATGTCCGGCAGATGCTCGCCGGTAAAACCGATGCCGATATCCAGCAGGTCCTCGGTGAGCGCGGTTTCCATGCGATCCTGGGTCAATTCTTCGATGCTCAGGGTGATTCCCGGATACAGGGCGTTGAACCGCGCCAACAAAGGGCCGATCAGGTACGCGGTGAAGGTCGGCGTCATCGCCAGGCGCAGGCTGCCCCGGCTCAAGTCCTGTACGTCATGCATGGCCCGCGTGCCGGCCTGCAGGTCCTGCAAGGCCAGGCGCGCAAAGCGCACATAGGCGGCGCCGGCATCGGTGAGGCTGACACTGCGCCCGGAGCGGTCCAGCAACGGCGCGCCGAGGGTGTCTTCCAGCTGTTTGATCTGTTGCGACAAGGTCGGCTGCGACACGTGCAGCGCCTCGGCAGCGCGGGTGAAATTACGGTGCTCGGCAACGGCCAGCAGGTAACGGATATGGCGCAACAGCATCGGCGGCCCTCCAGCTATAGGCATGACTTATAGAAACCATAATAAGCCGGTCTTGGACGCTATAGCTGAAAACTTCCATCCTTGCCCCATCAGCGACGCAAGGAGAACCCCATGCAAGACCTCATCAACGGCTTTCGCAAGTTCCAGTCAGAAGTCTTTGGCCAACGCAGCGACCTGTTCAAACACCTGGCCACCACCCAGAACCCCGGCACGTTGTTCGTGTCCTGTTCCGACAGCCGGGTGGTCCCGGAACTGCTGACCCAGCAGGAACCCGGCGATCTATTCGTGATCCGCAACGCCGGCAACATCGTGCCGTCCTACGGCCCGGAGCCGGGCGGTGTGTCGGCCACGGTCGAATACGCAGTGGCGGTGCTGGGGGTGCGCGACATCGTGATCTGCGGCCATTCCGACTGCGGCGCCATGACCGCGATCTCCACCTGCAAATGCCTGGACCACCTGCCGGCCGTGGCCAACTGGTTGCGCCACGCCGAGTCGGCCAGGCTGGTCAACGCCGCCCGCGAGCATGCCTCGGACGCCGCCCGCCTGAGTTCATTGGTGCGCGAAAACGTGATCGCGCAACTGGCCAACCTCAAGACCCACCCTTCGGTCGCCCTGGCGCTCGGGCAAGGCCGGCTGACCCTGCATGGCTGGGTGTACGACATCGAGAGCGGTGCCATCGACGCCCTGGACGAACGCAGCGGTGGCTTTGTGTCGCTGCTGGATCAGATTCACGCTGCCTGACCTATTCCAACCAAAGAGGACACCACCATGTTGCAATCCCACTTCGCCCAAACCCCACGCCTGGCCCTGGCCGATACCGTGATCGAACTCAAGGCGCGCAAGAACCTGTCCTGGCAGGACCTCACCGACGGCACCGGGCTGAGCCTGGCATTTGTCACCGCCGCCCTGCTCGGCCAGCACCCGTTGCCCAAGGAGGCGGCTGATGTAGTGTGCGACAAACTCGGCCTGGACCAGGACGCCAGCCGCCTGCTGCAAAGCGTGCCCCTGCGCGGCAGCTTCCCCGGCGGTGTGCCGACGGACCCGACGATGTATCGCTTCTACGAAATGCTCCAGGTCTACGGCTCGACCCTCAAGGCGCTGGTCCACGAGCAATTCGGTGACGGCATCATCAGTGCGATCAATTTCAAGCTGGACATCAAGAAGGTCGAGGACCCGGACGGCGGCTCGCGCGCTGTGATCACCCTGGATGGCAAGTACCTGCCGACCAAACCCTTCTGAGTGGCCCGCGACCGTCTACGCTCTTGTCACACCAACAAGATCGAGGGACGGGTAATGAAGGCACTGCTTCGAACCACCTGGCTGCTGCTGTTGTGTTTCAGCCAGGTGCACGCCGCGACGGCTCAGGATGAGGACGCCCAGGCCGCCAAGGCGCTGCTGGAAAAAGCCTTGGCTTACTACCAGGGCAATGGCGACAAGGCGTTTGCCGCCTTCAGTCGCCAGGGCGAGTTTGTCGACCATGACCGCTATGTGTTCGTGGTCGACACCCGGGGCGTGCTGCTGGCCAGTGGCGGGCCCTCTTCCGCCTTGATCGGCCGCGACGTGTCCGAGGTGCTCGGGCCGGAGTTGCGCCAGTCATTCAAGGACGCGCTCAAGGTGCCGGAAGGCCAGGGCATCCAACAGGCCGATTACCGCTGGCAGAACTGGAACGACGGCAAGGTCGAGCACAAGCACGTGTTTTATCAACGCGTGGGCGAACGCATCCTGGCGGTGGGTTACTACCTGCCCCGGGCCACTCCGGAACAGGCCCGCGCCCTGCGCAACAAGGCGGTGAACGCACTGCTCAAGGATGAAACCGGCACGCTCCAGGCCATCAATTCCTTGCAGGGCGGTTTCCTGCAGGATGACCTCTACGTGTTCGTGGTCGACCTCGATACCCAGCGCTATGTGGCCCATGGCACCAACCTGCGCCTGATCAACACCGACTTCAGCAAGATCAAGGACCCCGATGGCAGGCCGGTGGGCGAGCCGATCCTGAAGCTGATGGCCGAGCAGGACCAGGGCGAATACAAGTACCGCTGGAAAAACCCGGTGACCGACAAGGTCGAGAACAAGCATGCGTATGTGCGCAAGGCCGGGCATTTCATGGTGGCGGTGGGTTACTACAGCCCGTGAATGGTGTCCTGCCGGCTACTTAGCTTTGTCTTCACGGCCGCGCAGTACCCGGTTGGGCATTGCGACAGCGGCCGCGAGCCCCAGCAGCGACACCGCTGCGCTCACCATCAACAAATGCCGGAAGGTCACCGCCAGTTCCCCGCGCAGGGCGTCCTGCGCCGGGCCGGGGGCTGCGTTGAGACCGTCGAGCAGCACGTTGCCGGAACTGCCCTCGGCCACCAGCGCACCGCTGGCCAGGTGGGCGAAGCTGGAGTCCTGCAATAGCGCCAGCAACAGCGCCGACATGCACGCCACCCCTACCGCCCCGCCCAGGGAACGGAACAGGTTGGTGGTGCTGGTGGCGACGCCGATGTCGCGTTGTTCCACCGAGTTCTGCGTGCCCACCAGCGAAGTGGGGAATTGCATGCCGGCCGCAATCCCGCACAGCAACATGAACATCGCCGTCAGCCCCACCGCCTGGGGCGCGCTCAAGGCCATGCCAAGAATCGCAAAGGGGCTCAGCAAGGCGCCACTGAGGATC
This sequence comes from Pseudomonas sp. NFPP28, assembly GCF_900115535.1. NCBI lineage: Bacteria > Pseudomonadati > Pseudomonadota > Gammaproteobacteria > Pseudomonadales > Pseudomonadaceae > Pseudomonas > Pseudomonas sp. NFPP28. The sequence continues at coordinate 212,555 of NZ_FOWT01000001.1, forward strand.
ATCGGTTTATAGCGGCCGGTCACCGAGGTCATGCGCCCGGCAAAATAGGCGCCCATCGGCAAGCCCATCGCCAGGGGCAGCAGGTGCAGGGCCGCGCTGTCAGCGCCTGAGCCTGTCACCGTCTGATAGCGCAGCGGCATCAGCACCGTCAGGGAAATCGCCTGGAAGCTGGTGAAGAAAATCGTGCACCAGCACAACACCGCGCTGCGGTTGGCGAACAGATGCATCGGCAACAACGGCTCCCGGGCGCGCCGTTCATGCCAGACAAACACCGTTAACGCCACTAGCGCACACGCCAGCAAGCCGAGCACCTGATCGTCGCGCCAATGATGGCCCTGACCGATTTCGGTAATGCCCAGCAACAACGCGGTCAGGCCGATGATCATCAGCAACGTGCCGAGGTAATCGATGATCGGCTTGCGCTGCGGCACCGGCAGCCCCACCAGCGTGCGATGGGCCACGTACCAGGCGCCGGCGCCCAATGGCAGGTTGATCAGGAATACCCAGCGCCACGACAGGTACTCGGTCATGTAGCCGCCGAGCACCGGCCCGGCCACGCTGGCCACCGCGTACATGCTGCTGAAATAGCCCTGGTAGCGCCCGCGTTCGCGGGGCGGGATGATGTCGCCGATGATCGCCTGGCTCACCGAGATCATGCCGCCCGCGCCGATGCCCTGGAGGATCCGCGCCAGCACCAGTTGCTCCATGCTTTGCGCCATGCCGCAGAACAGCGAGGCCAGGGTAAACAGGCCCATGCCGATCAGCATCATCGGCCGCCGCCCGTACAGGTCGCCCAGCTTGCCGTAGATCGGCACCGCCACGGTCATCGCCACCATGTAGCCGGAGATGACCCAGGCCAGCAGGTTGACGTCATGGAATCGAGCGGAGATCGCGGGCATGGACACGGCGACAATCGTCTGGTCCAAGGCCCCCAGGAAGATCGCCATCATCAGTGAGGCGAGGATGCTGCGCACGGCGGGCAGCGGCGGAACGGTCTGATTGAGGTGCGTCACGGCAAGACCTTCGAACAGGGCCCGCGGGAAAAGGCGGCCCGCGGAAATGCTCGATACGATAGCAGGCTATTCGATAGCTTCGTAAGGAAGCCCGACGTAATTTTCGGCGATGGTCTTGCGCCCGGCCTCGGAGTGGATGAAGTAATCGAGTTCACTCTCGGCGATGCGCTGGCTGAAGCCATCCGCCTCGGGAAACTGATGCAGCATCGAGGTCATCCACCAGGAAAACCGCTCGGCCTTCCACACCCGCCGCAGGCAGATGGCGGAATAGCGCTCCAGCAAATCCACCCGTCCTTCACCGTAGACCTTCAGCAGAATCCGATAGAGGGTGCTCACGTCACTGGCCGCCAGGTTCAAGCCCTTGGCCCCGGTGGGCGGCACGATATGCGCGGCATCGCCGAGCAGGAACAGACGCCCGTACTGCATCGGCTCCACCACAAAGCTGCGCAGCGGCGCGATGCTCTTCTCGATCGACGGACCGCTCACCAGGTCGGCTGCCAGGTGGCTGGGCAGACGGGTTTTCAGTTCGTCCCAGAAGCGCGCATCGGACCATTCATCAAGCGGCTCTTGCACCGGCACTTGCAGGTAATAACGGCTGCGCGTCGGCGATCGCATGCTGCACAAGGCGAAGCCACGCGGATGTTTGGCGTACACCAGTTCAGGGTGAACCGGCGGCGTATCGGCGAGGATACCGAGCCAGCCGAAAGGGTAGACCCGTTCGAAGACGTTCAGTGATTCAGCCGGGATCGATTGGCGCGCAACACCGTGGTAACCATCGCAACCGGCGATATAGTCGCACTCCAGGCGAAAGGCTTCGCCCTGATGTTCGAAAGTCAGCCAGGGTCGATCACTTTTGAGGTCGTGCGGTTGCACGTCATGGGCTTCATACAGGGTGATGGCGCCCGCGGCAGCACGGGCGGCCATCAGGTCGCGGGTGACTTCGGTCTGGCCGTAGATCATGACCGTCTGGCCGCCGGTCAGCGCCTTGAGGTCGATGTGGGTCAGCTGGCCATTGAGCGCCAGCTCGAAGCCCTCATGCACCAGGCCTTCGTTGTCCATGCGCTGGCTGACGCCCGCCTGCCGCAGCAGGTCGACCATGCCTTGTTCCAGCACCCCGGCACGGATGCGGCCTTGTACGTAATCGGCGCTCTGGCGCTCCAGGATCAGAGTCTGGATACCGGCGTTGTGCAGCAGTTGGCCGAGCAACAGTCCGGAGGGACCGGCGCCAATAATGGCGACTTGGGTTTTCAGCGTTTTCATTATTTTTATGGTCCGCAAGTTCCACTCGAACGGATTGAGTGAAAGAGTTGTCATTGGTCTTGTTGCTGACATTTTTCACTTGAGTGGCCGGCATAAGAAGGTGAAAACTGAGCCAAAGCCTGCGCTTTTTGCCAATCGGGGCGATTACCGCACCACTCTCCTGAGTATCGGATTGAAACCATGATCAAAACCGCGATTCCGGTCTTCAAGCTTTACGGGGAAAACCAGCAATGGCCAACCCCCGATTTGTTGCACTGCGAAACCATTTCCCGGCGCAGTCGGGAATACCAGTGGGAAATCCAGCCCCACCGGCACGCGGATCTGTGCCAGTTGCTGTATGTGCACAAAGGTCAGGCACAATTGGAAATCGAAGGGCAGCGCACCACGCTGAACGAAGCGACGCTGCAAGTCCTGCCGCCGCTGTGTGTGCACGGTTTTCGGTTTCCCGAGGATGTCGAAGGCTACGTGGTAACCCTCGCGGCGCCGCTGGTCAGCCACCTGCAGACACAACTGGGGGCGACGGTGGACGGTTTGCAGTCCCTGGGCAGTTACCCGGCGGGCAAGGACAGTGATTACCTGAACAGCCAGTTCGCCCGCTTGCAGGATGAATACGCCGACGCACAACCGGCCAGGGACATGATGATGCACGCGCTGGTCAGCGTGCTGCTGGTGTGGATCAGCCGCCAGGCCATCCAGAAGCGCCACCCACGGGCGCCGAGGGGGCGTGAATACTTCCGCCGCTTCACCCAACTGGTCGAGCAGCATTACCGTGAACACCCGAAGATCGAGGATCTGGCCCACAAGCTGGGCATCTCGGTGTCACACCTCAACGGCACATGCCGGGAACTGGGTGGGCAGCCTGCGCTGCAGATCATGCACGACCGCCAATTGCTGGAAGCCAAGCGCCTGCTGACCTACACCAGCATGACCATCAATGAAATGTCGGAAGTGCTGGGTTTTTCCGACCCGACCAACTTCTCGCGGCTGTTCCGCCGACGGGTCGGGTTCTCACCCAAGGCGTTTCGCGAGCAACTCAAGGCTCAACAGCCGATTACCTGAGCGCACTGAAACTGCCGGTATGCGGCACGCATTGGTCCTGATGGCAGCTGATCGCAAAAGTCGGCTGCATGCGGGTCAGTTCAACACGGTAGGCAGCGGTCCCGTAAAGCGCGCTGGCGATGGCGCACAGGGTGACAATCATCAGGTACTTTCTGGTTTTAATGCTCATGGCACAGACCTCTGCGGATCTAAACGGTGCTGTTTAAAGCATAGGTCAACCAGGGCGAGTTGCCATTATCGGGCGACATTCAACAGGTTTATGTCGCCCTACAGACCGACGTCCCACGCAGGCTCCTCCGGGAACCTCAGCACCAGAAAATCCAACAGGCTGCGCAGCGCCGATGGCATGTGCTTGCGCGAGGCGTACACCGCGTAGATGTTCATCTGCCGGGGCTCGGCGTCGGGCAGCAGGCGCACCAGTTCGCCACGGCGGATGTAATCACCGGCCTCGTAGCTAGGTAGCAACGACACCCCCGCTCCGGCAAGCGTCACGCGCAACAAGGTGCTCGACTCATTGCCGGTGATATTGCCGTGAACCGGCACCGAGACAGGCTCACCGCCCTCTTCGAAATGCCAGAGGCTTTTGCCGAAGTAGGCGTGAGTCACGCAGTTGTGCCCGGCCAGGTCTTCGACTTTCTGCGGGGCTGGATGCTCCAGCAGATACGCCGGCGAGGCGCACACCACCGAGCGACACAGGGTCAGGCGGCGCGCAATGAGATTGGGATCCAGGTCGTTACTGGTGCGGATGGCCAGGTCAATGCGCTCATCCACCAGGTTCACCGTGCGGTCGAGCATTTGCAGATCGACGGTTACCAACGGGTAACGCTTGACGTACTCGGCGATGGCCGCGGCCAATTGCGCCTGGCCGAACGAGGTGCTGACGCTCAGGCGCAGCAGGCCACGGGGCGCGTCATCCGGCTCGCTGACGGCGGCTTGCATATCGCAGCACAGCTCCAGCAATTGTCGGCAGCGCGGCAAGGTTTCGCCGCCGGCCGCCGTAAGGCTGAGCTTGCGCGTGGTGCGGTGCAGCAGGCGTGCGCCGACCCAGTCTTCCAGCTCGGCCAGGTAGCGCGACACCACCGGGCGCGACAGGTCCAGATGATCGGCGGCGGCGGACTGGCTGCCCAGGTCCACCACGGTGACAAACACGCGCATTGCTTGGAGACGGTCCATGATTTGCCCGATTTCAGAAACAAACTATGTCCCAGCATCGCATTTTTAGTCTGGTTTTGTGCAACTAAGCTCTGTGCATCCTTTACCGATGCTGGAGCTGCCCGATGTTCTCCCCCCTCAAGCGCCTGACCCTGGCCACCGCCGCCCTGGCCTTCGCCGCCCACGCGGCCGCCGCCGAGCTGAAGCTGGAGGTGTACAACCCTGGCGACGCCGCGATCTTCCCGGTCACCTCGGTGCTGGTCAGCGGCGCCAAGGATGCGGTCCTGGTCGACGCCCAGTTCGGCAAAGGCCAGGCCGAACAACTGGTGCAGAAGATCCACGCCAGCGGCAAACACCTGACCACCATCTACATCAGCCACGGCGACCCGGACTACTACTTCGGCCTCGACACCCTCACCACCGCCTTCCCCGACGCCAAGGTACTGGCGCCGCAACCGGTGGTCGATCACATCAAGGCCACCGTCGCCGGCAAGCTTGAGTTCTGGGGCCCGAAAATGGGTGCGGACAAGCCGGCCAACACTATCGTGCCGCAGGTCCTCGAAGGCCACAGCTTGAGCCTGGAAGGCCAGCAACTGGAGGTAATCGGCCTGGACGGCCCACAGCCGGATCGCAGTTTTGTGTGGATCCCTTCGATCAAGGCCGTGGTCGGTGGCGTGGTCGTCGCCGAAAACATTCATGTGTGGATGGCCGACACCCAGAGCGCGCAGTCCCACAAAGACTGGCTGGCCACCCTGCAACGCATTGAAGACCTGCAACCGCGCACCGTGATCCCTGGCCATTACCTGGGTACGCCATCTGTTCAATCCGTGAAATTTACCGCCGACTACATCAAGGCCTTCGACGCCGAAACCGCCAAGGCCAAGGATTCCGCGACCCTGATCGCGGCCATGAAACAGCGTTACCCGACCCTCGCCGACGAAAGCTCGCTGGAACTCAGCGCCAAAGTCGCCAAGGGCGAAATGAAGTGGTGAACCGTTTCAAACCTTAACCGTACTGGAGAACGTCATGAGCAAGATCGCAATCATTGGAGCCACCGGCCGTGCCGGTAGCCAACTGCTGGAAGAAGCCCTGCGTCGCGGGCATAGCGTTGTGGCCATTGCACGTAACACCGACACGCTGGCGGCGCGCCCTGGCGTCACCGTCAAGCAGGTTGATGCCCTGGACGCAGAGGCCCTGCAACAGGCCATCAGCGGCAGTGACGTGGTGATCAGCGCCGCGCACTTCGCCACCCTACCGGCCAGCGCCGTGATCGGGCCGGTAAAGAAAGCCGGGGTGAAACGCCTGCTGGTGGTGGGCGGTGCCGGTTCGCTGTTGTTGCCGGGTGGCGGTCGGGTGATCGACAGCGCAGGTTTCCCGGCTGAGTACAAAGCCGAAGCCAGTGCAGGTGCCGCGTTTCTCGACACGCTGCGTCAGGAAAAGGAACTGGACTGGACGTTCCTGTCGCCTTCGGCGGAGTTCGTCGAGACCGAGCGCACCGGTCAATTCCGCGTGGGCCAGGACGATCTGCTGGTGAGCAGTGAAGGTCGCAGCTGGATCAGCTTTGCCGACTACGCCATCGCCTTGATCGACGAAGTCGAAACACCCAAGCACCCGCGCCAGCGTTTCACTGTCGGCTACTAACATGTGGGAGGGGGCTTGCCCCCGATACCGGTCGATCAGTCACACCTGTATTGACTGGCACACTGCAATCGGGGGCAATCCCCCTCCCACATTTGATAGATGAATGTCAGGAGATTTTGGCTTGGGTGACCAACCAATCCATCAACGCTTCAAGCCCCGCCGAAGGCTCGGTGCCCGGTGGATACACCAGGTAATAGCCCATCCCCGTCGGCACCCGCAGCTCAAACGGCGTCGCCAACCGCCCGGCCTTCAAATCGTCGCCAATCAACGCGCGGTCGCCTATCGCCACACCGGAGCCTTGCGACGCCACCGTCATCGCCAAATCCAGCGTCTCAAAATGATGCCCCTGGCTCAGGTTACTCAGTCGCGTCTTCGCCGCTTTCAGCCACAACGCCCAGTCCCGTTCATCCCGCGTGGGGTGCAGCAGCACCTGTTGCTGCAAGTCTGCCGGGCTGTGCAGCACACCGAGCAGCGCGGGCGTGCAGACCGGGGTGAGTTGTTCATCGAACAGATGCCGCGCCTCGGCCGACTGCTCGGCGATGGGCGCATAGATCACCGCCGCATCGAATTGCTCGCGGCGAAAGTCCACGGTGTAGGCCACGGTGGTAGTGAGCGCTACCGGCACATCCGGACGCTCCTTCTGCCACTGCATCAGGCGTGGCAACAACCAGCGCATCACACAGGTGGAGGCCTTGAGTTGCAGGACCTGGCGGCGACTGCCGATCTGCTCCACCGCCTCGCCGATCAGACCGAAGACCTGCTGGGCGCGCAACGACCACTCACGCCCCTCCTCGGTCAGGCTCAAGCCCCGCGCCTGGCGTTGGAACAGCGCGTAGCCCAGGTGGCTTTCCAGCCCGGCAACCTGCCGGCTCACGGCACCCTGGGTGATGTGCAGTTGCTCGGCGGCGCGGGTGAAGTTGCAGCATTGGGCCGTGACCCAGAAGGTGTGCAACGCGGGCAGCGGCGGGAGGCGTTTCATCGGGGCGCAGCCATGACGTGAGGACATGGCTAGTATGACTTTTTATCGATTGTTGCCGCTACCGGCCAGCCGGTCCAATAACGCCTTATCTCAACAACAAGAGCGACGTTTATGGCGACCTGCGGCGAAGTATTGGTCAACCTCCTGGAAGGCTATGGCGTGGACCAGGTGTTTGGCATCCCCGGCGTGCATACCGTGGAGTTGTATCGCGGCCTGGCCCGTTCCAGCATCCGCCACGTCACCCCGCGCCACGAACAGGGCGCCGGCTTCATGGCCGACGGTTATGCGCGCACCAGCGGCAAGCCCGGCGTGTGCTTCATCATCACCGGCCCCGGCATGACCAATATCACCACCGCCATGGGCCAGGCCTACGCTGACTCGATCCCGATGCTGGTGATCTCCAGCGTACAGTCGCGCAGCCAATTGGGCGGCGGGCGCGGCAAGCTGCATGAGCTGCCGAACCAGGGCGCGATGATCGCCGGCGTGGCGGCGTTCTCCCATACGCTGATGTCGGCGGCCGAGTTGCCCGGCGTGTTGGCGCGTGCCTTTGCGTTGTTCCAGGCCGGACGACCACGCCCGGTGCATATCGAAATCCCGTTGGATGTATTGGTAGAAAACGCCGACGCACTGCTGGGCAGTGAACCGGTCAGCGTGGCGCGCGCCGGTGCCGCGCCATCGGCGATCAAGCAGATGAGCCAGTTGCTCGCAGCGGCCAGGCAGCCCTTGATCCTGGCCGGTGGCGGCGCCATCGATGCAGCCGCAGAACTCACGCAACTGGCCGAAGCCCTCGGCGCGCCGGTGGCCCTGACGATCAATGCCAAGGGCATGCTGCCTGCCAACCATCCGCTGTTGATCGGCTCGACCCAGACCCTGGTCGCCACCCGCGCCTTGGTCGCCGAAGCGGACGTGGTGTTGGCCATCGGCACCGAGCTGGCGGAAACCGACTACGACGTCACCTTCGCCGGCGGCTTCGGGATTCCCGGTGCGTTGCTGCGCATCGACATCGACCCGGACCAGACCGTGCGCAACTATCCGCCGCAGGTTGCCTTGGTGGCCGATGCACAAATCGCCGCCGAAGCGCTGCTGGTCGAGTTGAACAGCAAACCCTTGCCGCCCCGCAATCGCGCGTGGGGCGCGGCGCGTGTTGCACGCTTGTGGGCCGAACTGAACCCCGGCTGGGACGCCGCCACCCGCGCACAAACCCGGTTCCTCGACACCGTCCTGGAGGAGTTGCCCAACGCTGTGCTGGTCGGCGACTCGACCCAACCGGTGTACAGCGGCAACCTGACCCTGAACCTCGACCACCCGCGCCGCTGGTTCAACTCGTCCACCGGCTACGGCACCCTGGGCTACGCCCTGCCCGCCGCTATCGGGGCGTGGCTGGGGCGTGGCGACGGGCAACCGGTGGTGTGCCTGATCGGTGACGGCGGCCTGCAATTCAGCCTGCCGGAACTGGCCAGCGCCGTGGAGGCGCGCACGCCGATCATCGTGCTGCTGTGGAATAACCAGGGCTATGAAGAGATCAAGAAATACATGGTCAACCGCGCCATCGAGCCGGTGGGTGTGGACATCTATACGCCGGACTTTATCGGCGTAGCCAAGGCGTTGGGCTGTGCCGCTGAAAGCATCCAGGGCATCGCGCATCTGCGGACGGCACTGCGCAGCGCCGCTGATCGCCAAGGGCCGACGCTGATCGAAATCGACCAAGGCCTGTGGATGAAGGAGGTGGCGGTATGAGCGCGGTGTCGAACGGGATCTACATCGACGGCGCGTGGCAAGCCGGCCAAGCCGTACTCGAGGTGATCAACCCGGCCACCGAGGCGGTATTGGCCCGGGTCAGCGTCGGCGATGCGACGGCGGTGACCCAGGCGGTCGACGCCGCCAGCGCGGCCTTCAGCGAATGGTCGAACAGCACCGGCCGTGATCGCGCCGCCCTGCTGCGCAAGATCGCCCAGGGCGTGAGCGAGCAGCGCGAACAGTTGATGCACCTGCAATCGAGCAACAACGGCAAGCCACTGTTTGAAGCCGCAATTGATGTGGACGATGTGATCGCCACGTTCGAGTACTACGCCAGCGTTGCCGAAGAAATGGACGCCGCTCAGGACCAGCCGGTGGCGTTGCCCGGCGATGACTTCAGCGCACGTATGCGCCGCGAGCCCTGCGGCGTGGTGGGGCTGATCGTGCCGTGGAATTTCCCGATGGTGACCACCGCCTGGAAACTCGCCCCGGCCCTGGCCGCCGGTTGCTGCGTGGTGCTCAAGCCCTCGGAAGTCACGCCGTTGGCCGAGTTGCAGTTGGCGCGGATCATCGCCGAGGCAGGCTTGCCCGCTGGCGTGTTCAACCTGGTGTGCGGCACAGGCCTGGATGTCGGCGCGCCGTTGGCGGCGGACCGTCGAGTAGCGAAGATTTCCTTTACCGGCAGTAACGCCGTTGGCGTGCAGGTGATGCAGCGCGCGGCCGAAACCATCAAGGGCGTGAGCCTGGAACTGGGCGGCAAGTCTTCGCTGCTGGTAATGGCGGATGCCGACCTGGACCTGGCGGTGGAACTGGCCTGTGGTGGCGGTTTTTTCAACGCCGGGCAGATGTGTTCAGCCACCAGTCGCGTGTTGGTGGCTGACACGCTCGCCGATGAATTCCTGGTGCGTGTGCAGGCGCGGGCCGAAGCGATTCGCGTGGCGGACCCGTTTGCCGATGACGTGGAAATGGGTGCGCTGATCAACCGTACCCAGTATCAGCGGGTGCTGGGACATATCCAGCGCGCAATCGCGGACGGCGCCCGCTTGCTGTGCGGCGGTGAACGCCCGGCGGACTTGCCCAAGGGCTTTTTCATTCGCCCCACAGTGTTCACCGACGTGCCGCTGGACAGTGCGTTGTGGAACGCAGAGATCTTTGGTCCGGTGCTCTGTGTCCGGCGTTTTACCTGCGAGGCAGAAGCGATCGCCCTGGCCAACGACAGCGACTTCGGCCTGGTGGCGAGTGTGGTCAGCGGCCATGCCGAAACCGCCGAGCGTGTGGCGAATGCCTTGCAGGCCGGGCTGGTATGGATCAACGCGCCGCAAGTGATCTTCCCGCAGACCGCGTGGGGTGGTTACAAGCAGAGCAGCATCGGCCGCGAGCTGGGACCGTGGGGGCTGGCGGCTTTCCAGGAGATCAAGCATGTGATCCGGTCTATCTAATGTGGGAGGGGCCTGACCCCTCTCACATTTTGACCAGCGCAATTTTTAGATAGACCTAGCGACTTTCTCATTTGCCCCCTGCTCCCACCCGTGGCCTGATTCGCCCTTGATCACTCAAGGGCCTCCCATGGAAACCGTTCACGCAAAACCCACCACCGCCCTCTGGCTGATGACCAGCGTCGTGCTGGTCGCCCTCAACCTGCGTCCGTCGATGGCGGCGGTCGGCCCGTTGTTGTCATCGATTCGCGGTGATGTGTCGCTGAGTTTCAGCAGCGCCGCGTTGCTGACCATGTTGCCGGTGATGGCCATGGGCTTGGCGATGTTCTTCGGCATGGGCCTGGCCAAACGCTTTGGCGAGCACCGCAGCATCGTGGTGTCCCTGCTGGTGATCGGCGTGGCCACGCTGTCGCGGTTGTTCCTCGATTCGGCGCTGGAGTTGATCGTCAGCGCCATCGCGGCCGGCGTGGGGATCGCGATGATCCAGGCGTTGATGCCGGCGCTGATCAAGTCGCGGTTCAGTGACAATGTTTCGCTGTTCATGGGTGTGTACGTCACCGCGATCATGGGCGGCGCAGCACTGGCGGCGTCGTTCTCGCCGTTCGTGCAAGTGCAGACCGGCAGTTGGCGCATCGGCCTGGCGATCTGGGCGGTGTTGGCAGTGCTGGCGCTGGTGTTCTGGTACGCGCAACGCTCGGTACTGCCACCGTTGCCGCAAGCCGGCACAGCTCAACAGGCGTCGTTTTTCGGCAATGGCCGGGCCTGGTTGCTGGCGGTGTTTTTCGGCCTGGGTACCGCGTCCTACACCTGCGTACTGGCGTGGCTCGCGCCGTACTACGTGGAGCAAGGCTGGAGCGAGCAGAATGCCGGCCTGCTGCTGGGCTTCTTGACGGCCATGGAAGTGGTGTCCGGCCTGGTCACTCCCGCCATCGCCAACCGTCGCCAGGATAAACGCGGTGTGGTGGCGGTGCTGCTGGTGCTGATCATCCTCGGTTTCTGCGGCCTGATTCTCAGCCCGCACCACCTGAGCCTGTTGTGGCCGTGCCTGCTGGGCCTGGGCATTGGCGGTCTGTTCCCGATGAGCCTGATCCTGTCCCTCGACCATTTGGACAACCCGCGCCGCGCCGGTGGTCTCACCGCCTTTGTGCAGGGTATCGGCTACCTGATCGCCGGGCTGTCGCCGCTGATCGCCGGGATGATCCGCGATCAACTGGGCAGCTTCGAATGGGCCTGGTGGTCGCTGACAGCGGTGATCGGGGTAATGCTGCTGATCGTCACGCGCTTCAACCCCAGGCATTACGCACGACATATCCGCTGACGTCGTATTGCAAACAGTATTTGTCTCAAGCCAAACATAGAAACGCCCTACAGAGCTTTCTAATGGCACGTTCGTTCCGTTAAGCTTTTGTGCTGTCTTGTACTGAGTTCGGTACAAAGGGTTTACGGACGAAACCGATGCTAAACAGTAACTTGCTCAGAAAGCTCGATATGCAGGACTTGATGGTGTTTATCGCCGTCTACGACCAGAGCAGTGTTACCGAGGTGTCCGAAACGCTGTTTGTCAGCCAGTCCACTGTGAGCTACAGCCTGAAGAAGCTGCGCACCAGCTTTGAAGACGAGTTGTTCATCAACACCCGGGCGGGCATGCGCCCAACGTACAAGGCCACCACCATGTACGGGCATGTGCAGAAGATCCTCGAATGCATCAACCTGTGCCACGCCGGTGGCCAGGCCTTCGACCCGACCCAGAAGGCCGTGACCTTCAACGTGTGCGCGCCGGAATACTTCGAACAGTTGATCCTGCCGCGCCTGTTGAAGCACTTCGACCGTGCCGACCTGCCGGTGATCGTCAACGTGCAAAAGCTGGAAACCGACATCCCCGCGGACGACCTGCGCGAAGGCCGCCTCGACCTGGTGATCTGTTTCGGCCCCAACTTCCACCGCGCCCACAAGGACTTGCGTACCCAGATGCTGCTCGAAGACGACCTGGTGTGCGTGTTCGATAAACGCTCGGCGCCACGGGAACCGGCGTTCAGCCTGCAGTCCTTCGTCGAACGGCGCCACGTGTTCCCCACGCCGTGGACCTCCGACACCAACATGATCGACGGCTGGCTGGCGCGCCAGGCCCACAAGCGCCAGGTGATCGCCCGCGCCAACAGCTACAGCGCAGCGTTGAAGATGATCACCGGCACCGACTTCATCGTCACCCTGCCGCGTCGCGTACAAAAGTTGCTGGCGCCCGCCACGACGTTCGGCCACTGCGAAGTGCCCAACGGGTTGCCGGGATTCACCCTGGAGATGCAGTGGAACGAAACCAGCGAACAGGACAGTGCCAATACCTGGTTTCGTGAGCAGGTGGTGAAGGTGTGCGCGGATCAGGGTTTGTTGTAAACCTCAGCCGATGGCGACTTTGCTGTAGCAGTCGCGATCCATGTCGACCAGTTGGACGCTGAGTTGAACCTGGATACCCTCCGGCCAATCGCCCATGTCCTGCAGGGCTGCCAGCAGGCTGTCCGACAGCTGTTTCTTGACCTGGGGTGGGCGCCCGCTGAGCAGCGACAGCTTCACCGCGATAAACCCGCGTGCTTCGAGGGAGGTGCCCACCTGGAACGTCTCGACCTTGACCACACGACTTTTGATGTCCAACTCGGAACTGAACTGCCCGGACGCCATCAGCACGTTGTTGAGCCGCAACAGGGTCTTCTCGACAGCAAGGCCCGTCAGGTTGGCGGTGTATTCCAGGTGCAGGTGCGGCATGGATGGCTCCGAGTCTTTGGTAGGAAGATTTCTAGATATACCACGGATAAAAGCATCAGGCTTTGCTGGCCAGCCCTCTGTCGCTCATAAACGCTTCGAGCCGCGAACGTACCCAGCGCTCAGCCGGGTCGGTGTCCACGTGGCTGAGCCAGACCATCGACAAATCCAGGGTTGGCGTTTCGAACGGGAACGGCTCACAGAACAGGTGGCCCGACACTGCCATGGCCTCGGCGGTGTAGTCCGGCAGGCTGGCGATCAGGTCAGTGCCGGCGAGCAAGGCCGGCAGCGCGCTGTATTGCGGCACCGACAGCACCACATGGCGTTTGCGGCCAATCTCCGCCAGCCACTCATCGGCAAACCCCGACACGTTGGCGGTGTGGGACACCAGCACGTGGGGCCGTGAGCAATATTCATCGAGGGTCAGCGGCGTTTCAGACGCATCGGCGCGCAGGATACGCGGACGGATATGGCGCAGCAGCTTGCGCTTGGCATTCGCCGGCAGGCCACGGGTCTGGGTGATGCCGACGGTGATATCGCCGGAGGCCAGCAGGTCGGGAATGCGCCAGTAGTCCACATGCTGCACCACGAATACCACTTGCGGCGCTTCCTGGCGCAAGGCGCGCAGCAAGGGCGGCAACAGGCCGAACTCCACGTCATCGGAGAGGCCGATGCGAAAGGTCATGGTGCTGATCGAGGGGTCGAAATCGTGGGTCAGGCTCAAGGCCGATGACAACGAATCCAGGGCCGGCGACAGGTGCTGAATGATCTCCTCGGCCCGCGCGGTGGGCTCCATGCGGTGGCCGACGCGAATGAACAGCGGGTCGTTGAACAAGGTACGCAAGCGGTTGAGGGCCGAGCTGATGGTCGGCTGGCCGAGAAACAGCTTCTCCGCCACCCGCGTCACGTTGCGCTCCAGCATCAACGCTTCGAACACCACCATCAGGTTGATGTCGGCTTTGCGTAGTTCATTGCGATTCATCGGCGCCTGCCCTTTTCCCAAGACAAGCCGCAGTTTAGAAAGCCCCGTAGCCGGCGTCTACGTGTAGGACGCTTCGCTGGCCTGCGCACCACGCTCAGGTTCGTGCCCCATGCGCAAGCGCAGGGCCGCCACGGCCGCCACCACCAGCACCAGCGCAATGACTTTCAAGCCGTTCATTGCATTGCCGGTGCTCATCTCGATCGCGCCCATCACCGACGGCCCGACAAAGCCGCCCAACAGCCCGCAGGCGTTGACAAATCCCAGCCCGCCGGCCAGCGCAACGCCCTTGAGGCGCGAAGCCGGGTACAGGAAGATGATCGACTGCACCACAAAGAACATCACCGCCGACAGGCAAAAACCCAGCAGGCTGAACACCGGCCCCGACACCGAGGCAATGCCCAGGCCCAACGCCATGGTCAGCAGGCCGGTGACCAGCAAGCGACGGCAGCGCCCGGGTGTGGTGGCAAAACGCGGAATAAACAATGCCCCGAGTGCCGCCGCGATCCACGGTAATGAAGTCAGCAGGCCGACGTTCATGGTGCTCAGTTCGCCATACTTGCTGATGATGCTCGGCAGGAAAAAGATCACGGTGTAGAGGGTGATCTGGTGACAGAAGTACACGAAAATCGCCAGCAGGATCTGCGGGGTCAGCCAGTTTTTCAACGAGTGACCGTCCTCGCCCGCGCCCTCCTCGACTTCCCGGGCAATGCGCTGCTCGATACCGCGCGCTTCCTCGGCCGACAGCCACGGCGCCTTGCTCGGACGATCCGGCAGTTTGCGCCAGACCACCCAGGCAAACGCCACGGCTGGCAAGCCTTCGAGCAGGAACATCCACTGCCAGCCGTGCCAGCCGAGCAGGCCGTCCATGCGCATCAGGGCCGCACCCACCGGGCCACCGATGATGTTGGCAAAGCACACGCCGAGCAGGAAATACCCGGTGGCCCGCGCCCGTTGCTCACGGTTGAACCAGTAGGTCAGGTACAGCATGACCCCAGGAAACAGCCCCGCTTCGGCGATGCCCAGCAACAGGCGCAACACGTAGAACGAGGTTTCGCCCTGCACAAAGGCCATGGCCGCCGAGATCAGGCCCCAGGTCACCATGATCCGCGCGATCCAGAATCGCGCGCCGACCTTGTGCATTATCAGGTTGCTGGGGATTTCCGACAGCGCATACGTCAGGAAAAACAACCCCGCGCCCAAGCCATAGGCGGCGGCTGAAATGCCCAGGTCGACGTCCAGGTGATGCTTGGCCAGGGCGATGTTGGTGCGGTCCAGGAAGCTCAGGATGTAGGCGATGATCAGCAAGGGCATCAGCTTGACGAACATCAGTTTGTTCAACGCCTGCGGTGTGCGGGCGGCGGTGGCGGTAGTCATCGGCAGTTCCTCTTGGCGCCCCGCCAGGCGGGCTGGGGGGCGCATCGGTGTTGTTCTAGGAGTCGAGTTGCAGCGCCAACGCCTGGGGGCGATGGGAAAACAGTTGCAGCAGCGCGCCGCCGAGGGCACAGCCGGCCATCACGAAGAAACACACGGTGTAGCCGTGCAGCGTGGTCCAGCCGCCGCCCATGGCGATCAGGCTGCCCATCAGCACCGGCGCCAGGCCGCCGCCGATAAACATCGCGGTGGTGATGATGCCGTTGGCGGTGGACGTCGCCGACGGCTCGGCCGAGTCGCAGGCCACCGCGTAGTAGATCGGCCACACCGCGTTGGCCACCAGGCCGAACAGCAGTTGCACGACGATGATCAGGGTCAGGGTGTTGGCGAAGTAGAACGCGCCGACACTCGCCGCCATCCACACCCCGCAGATGATCAGGGTGGTGCGTCGGCCGATGATGTCCGACAGCGACGGCCACACCAGTTGCCCGAGGATGCCGGTGAGGGTGAACACCACGCTCATCCCCGCCGACTCGGCCAGTGACAGTCCGGCGATGTTGTAGAGGTAGGCCGGCAACACGATGTTGACGCCCATGTACACCACCTGGGTGAGCATCGTATTGCCCGCCGTGAGGGCGATATTGCGGTTGCGCAAGGTGGCGACGAAAGTGCGCCAGGCCTCGCCCTTCACCGAACTGGCCGGCGCGTTGTCCGGTGGCGTCATGCCCTTGGCGGCGATGTCGACGTACAACGCGGTGATGCGTTCGGCGGTGGAATAACGCGCCCAGAAAATCATCAGCGGCAACGCCACCACGAAGGCGAAGAAGAACACGTAGCGCCAGTTGTCCTCGCCAAACACGGTGATGACGAAACTGGCGACGATACCGCTGAGCATCGCACCAATCGGATAGCCCGTATGGTGCGCACCCAGGGCGAAGCCGCGCCGCTCCACCGGCCACCATTCGGCGGTGTTGCTCACCCCCACCGGCTCACCCCAGCCGGCGCCGAGGTTGACCCCGACGCGCAGGGCAATGAAAGTGGCGAGGTTGCCGCTCAGGGCCTTGAAGCCGGACAGAAACGAGATCGCTGTGTAGCCCAGCACCAGCGGCACCTGGAAACGTGCACGTTTCCAGCCGCCGCCGTAGCGGTCGCTCCACATGGAGCCGGGTATATCCAGCAACGCCAGGGCCAGCATGACCACCTTGGCCACGGTGCCCCATTGGTCGGCGGATAAATCGAAGTGCTTGGAGATGGTCGGCCCCAGGCGCAACACGATCTCACGGTCGTAGGCGTTGAGAATCCAGATCATCCAACAGACCAGCAGCGACACCCAGGAATGCCGGTGAATGCTGCGCAGCGACGCTTTTTTGATAGTTGCCATGGGCCTCTCCAGGCGCGCGAGGGCGCGCACTGACACAAGGTTGCGAAGGAATATGCCTTGTCACACACACGCGCTAGCTGGCGAACCGTCGCTCGGCTATTCCTTGCACGCCCAACCCGGTAATGGCGAACAGCGCTCCGCGCTGCTGGCCGTCCGCCGGAAAACGCGGCAGCGGCGGCTTGGCCATGGAAGTCACAAACAGGGTGTCCAGGTTCGGCCCGCCAAAGGTCAGGCTGGTGACCTTTTTCACCGGCATCTGGATGATGCGGTCGACGTGACCGTCGGGGGTGTAGCGCACCAGTTTCCCGGCGTAGACCAAGGCTTGCCACAGGCAGCCCTCGGCATCCACCGTGCAGCCGTCGGCAGCGCCGCCGCCCGAGGTGTCGACCCTGGCGAAGGTGCGGCGGTTGCTCACATTGCCGGTGGCCAGGTCATAGTCGTAGGCCCAGATCTCGCCGGACCAGGTGTCGCAGAAATAGAAGGTGTCACCGGACGCGCTCCAGCACGGGCCGTTGGACACGATGATGCCTTCGTCCAGGGTGTGCAGACTCAGGTCGGCGTCCAGGCGGTAAAGCCTGGCGCTGGCGTTGTCCTCCAAGGTGTCCATGGAGCCGAAGATGAAGCGGCCCTGGCGGTCGACCTTGCCGTCGTTGAGGCGGTTATCCGGCAGGTGCGGTTCCGGGTCGATGACCAGGTTGAGCTCACCGCTGTTGAGGTCGAGGGTGTGTACGCCGTTTTGCAGGGCGACAATCGCCGACTCACCGCTATGGCGCAGGGCCATGGAGCCGATTTTCTGGCCGACCTCCCAGGCACGCAGTTCGCGGCCGTCGTCGGTGCAGCGCAGGATGCGGCCGTCGGCGCTGTCGATCCAATACAGGCGTTGTTGTTCGACGTCCCACACCGGGCCTTCGCCCAGGGTGGTCTTGACGTCGACGAGCACTTCGATACGCATGGTGTGATCCCCTTATTGTTGTTGTGCGGGATGCAGGCCGCGCCGTGACGCGGCAGTTGGTCGGGTTAGAAATTGACCTGATCGCGCCCCTTGAGCCCGAGGATTTCCCGCGCTTCATCCGGCGTGGCGACGCGATGGCCGAGCGCCTCGATCACCGTGCGGATACGTCGCACCTGGTCGGCGTTGGACGCGGCCAATTTGCCCGGGCCGTCCCACAGCGAATCCTCCAGACCGACACGCGCATTGCTGCCCATGGACAGGCCCATGGTCGCCAGCGGAATCTGCCCACGCCCGGCGCCGAGGATCGACCACACATAGTCGTCGCCAAACAGGCGGTCGGCAGTACGCCGCATGTGCGCCAGGTCTTCGGGGTGCCCGCCGATGCCACCACGCAAGCCGAACACTGACTGGATAAACAACGGCGGCTTGAGCAGGCCGCGTTCCAGGAAATGCGCGGCGGTGTACAGGTGGCCGATGTCGTAGCACTCGATCTCGAACCGCGTGCGGTTCTCGGCACAGGAATTGAGGATATGGGTGATGTCACGGAAGGTGTTGCGGAAGATCCGGTCGTCACTTTCTTCCAGGTACGGCCGCTCCCAGTCGTGCTTGAAGTCGGTGAAGCGGTTGAGCATTTCGTACAGGCCGAAGTTCATCGAGCCCATGTTCAGCGAGGCCAGTTCCGGCTTGAACTGCATCACCGGTTGCAGGCGCTCTTCCACGCCCATGGTCGGCGCGCCGCCGGTGGTGATGTTGATTACCACGTCGCTGGCGGCCTTGATCTGCGGCAGGAATTCGGCGAACAGCGCCGGGTCCTGGCTTGGGCGACCATCGTTGGGATCGCGGGCATGCAGGTGGACAATCGCGGCGCCGGCTTCGGCGGCACCGATGGCGGCATCGGCGATTTCCTGCGCAGTGATCGGCAAATGCGGCGACATCGACGGCGTATGAATCGCACCGGTAACGGCGCAGGTGATGATGACAGGACGATTTTTGGGCATGACGACTCTCCGACTTTTATTCTTATGAAAAAAATCCTGGGTGCAGCGCGCTGTGTTCTTGCGTGGCTTACAGGTACTCGACGTTACCGTCGACGCTGATCGCCTGGCCGGTCACGTTGCGTGCGGCGGGCGAACAGAGGAACAACGCCATGGCAGCCACGTCTTCGGCGGTGACCATGCGTTTGAGGGAAATTTTGTTGAGGTATTCCTGGCGCATCTCGGCTTCGGGCACGCCGACCTGCTCGGCACGGGCACGAATCACGCCGTCCATGCGTGGGCCTTCGACAATGCCGGGCAGCAAGGCGTTGACGCGGATATCGCTCTCGCCCAGCTCCGAGGCCAGGGATTTCATCAGGCCGACAATCGCCCATTTGGTCGCCGCGTACGGCGTGCGCCACGCGTAGCCCAGGCGCCCCGCCACCGAGGCGATATGCAGCAGGTGGCCGTGGGACGACGCCTTGAGCATCGGCACCGCATGGTGGGCAAAGCGGTATTGCGCGGTGAGATTGATGTTGATGGTGGCCTGCCACTCGGCGTCGCTGATCGCATCGATGCCGCCGGTAGGCCCGGCGATCCCGGCGTTGTTGACCAGCACATCGAGACCGCCGAAGTGCTCGCGCTGCACCTTGAATACCGCCTCGATCTGCACGGCATCGCTGACGTCGGCGCGGGTGGCGACGGTGCCCGGGTACTTGTCGCGAAACGCGGCCAGGGCCGGCTCGCTGACGTCACACACATGCACCTGGGCACCGGCTTCCAGATACGCCGCCGCCAGCACTTCACCAATGCCGGCAGCCCCGCCGGAAATCAACACACGTAACCCAGGATAGGGCTGCAGCCGCTGTAAGACACTCATGCACGTTTACCTCCTGAAGCAGACGGCCGCGAACGGTCGTTCTTGACGAGCAGGCGCGCCAGGGAATCGGCGGCCTGCATGATGTCATCGGTCACCGCTGCGCGTGCACCGGCGCCATCGCGGGCCGCCAGGGCTTCGACGATGCGCGTGTGCGCCTCCATCGAGCGTTGCAGGTGAGCTTTATCCGGGGCGACCAGCGCAAAGCACGGGCCCATGTGCAGCCAGAAGTTTTCCACGGCGGCCATGGTCAACTCGGCCTGGGCCACGGCGTAGATCCGCCGGTGAAACGCAAAGTTGGTCCACAGGTAGCGCGACACGTCGACTTCGTCGGCGGCGTGCTGCATTTGCTGGCAGAGGTCGGTGATTTCGTCGAGGTCGGCCTTTTGCAGGCGCAGCACGGCTTTTTCCGCCAGCAGCCCTTCGAGGGCGACCCGTGCATCACGAATTTCACGCAGGCGTTCGACCGTCATCAAGCGCACGCGCAGACGAGAGGTTTCGGTGACTTCAAAGGCGTTTTCGGCGCTGAGGCGTTGCAGGGCTTCGCGCACCGGCATCGGGCTGGAACCGAGGGCTTCGGCAAGGCCGCGGATGGTGAGTTTCTGGCCAGGCTGGAAACGGCCACTCATCAGCGCTTCGCGGATCTGGCGGTAGACCTGGTCTTGCAAGGTATCGCGGGACACCTGGCGCAGGGTGGGCAGGAGGAGCGGACCATCTGTCATGAGGCAAAACCTGTGTTGTCGTTCTTATGGCCTCAATATGTGATCACAAATCAAATATGTCAAATAGTTTCCTGATTTTGGGAGTTGCACATACAACTGTGGGAGTGGGCTTGCCCACTCCCACAGTTGCAGCGCATTTAACCTGATATCAGGGTTTTAGCGGACGCTCCTGATCCCGCTCTGAAAGCTCGGTGCCATCATCGGGATGTTTCCAGGTCTGCGGTTTTTCTTCCTCCCGCCGCTGGGGCTGCTCACGTTCCGGCTCGTCGCGCCGTTTCTGTTGATCCGTCATTGCCACCTCCCATCCGTAAGAATTGGTCACATCTTCAGCATAGACAGCGAACGCATTTCCGACTGCATTACCGATTGATAGCCAACGAACATCAATCTATCCAAAATTGTCACTTAACATTTCTAAATGTGTCAGCCACTATTCCAGGTCTTAAGCGAAACAAGCACATTCAAAAAGAACGCTGGAGACATAAAACCATGACTAGCCCTACCCGGCCCGACTCTACCCGTTCGAAAGTGGGGGCGGTATTTCGCGTTACTTCGGGCAACTTCCTCGAACAGTTCGACTTTTTTCTGTTCGGTTTCTACGCCACCTACATCGCTGCCGCCTTCTTCCCCGCCGCTAATGAGTTTGCGTCATTAATGATGACCTTCGCCGTATTCGGCGCAGGGTTTCTGATGCGTCCGTTGGGCGCGGTCATCCTGGGTGCCTATATCGATGACGTCGGTCGCCGCAAAGGGCTGATCGTGACCTTGTCGATCATGGCCAGCGGCACCCTGCTGATCGTGCTGGTGCCCGGTTATCACACCATCGGTTTGTGGGCACCGCTGCTGGTGCTGCTCGGTCGTTTACTGCAAGGCTTCTCGGCCGGTGCGGAACTGGGCGGTGTGTCGGTGTACCTGTCCGAAATGGCCACGCCAGGCCGCAAAGGCTTCTACACCAGCTGGCAATCCGGCAGCCAGCAGATCTCCATCGTGGTCGCCGCCGCACTGGGTTATGGCCTGAACGTGTGGATGGAGCCGGCCGTGGTGGCCGATTGGGGCTGGCGCATTCCGTTCGCCCTCGGCTGCGTGATCATCCCGTTCATTTTCATCCTGCGCCGCAACCTGCAGGAAACCGAAGAGTTCGCCAACCGCAAGCATCGCCCGACCATGCGCGAAGTGATGGCGACCCTGGTGAAAAACTGGACCGTGGTCATCGGCGGCATGCTGATGGTGGCCATGACCACTACCGCGTTCTACCTGATCACCGTGTATGCGCCGACTTTCGGCAAGACCGTGCTGCAATTGAGCACGTCCGATGCGCTGCTGGTGACCTTGCTGGTAGCCGTTTCGAACTTTGTCTGGCTGCCGATCGGCGGCACCTTGAGCGATCGTTTCGGTCGCAAGCCGGTGCTGATCGCGATGACCGTACTGACCGTTCTCACGGCTTACCCAGCGCTGTCCTACGTGGTGAACGCGCCAAGCTTCGCCCATATGCTGGAAACCCTGCTGTGGTTCTCCTTCCTCTATGGCATGTACAACGGCGCGATGATCCCGGCCCTCACCGAAATCATGCCGGTGGAAGTGCGCGTGGCGGGCTTCTCCCTGGCCTATAGCCTGGCCACCGCGATCTTCGGCGGTTTCACCCCGGCGATCTCCACCTGGTTCATCCACATCACCGAAGACAAGGCCTCGCCGGCCTACTGGATGATGTTCGCCGCAGCATGCGCGCTGTGCTCGACCCTCGCGCTGTATCGTCGTGCCAACGCCCGTGGGCAAGTGATGCAGGGGGCCGCACAATGAAGGCTCTGCTCAAGACCCTGACGGCCCTGGCCCTGGGCGCACTGGCATTGTCGGCCCAGGCCGAGCAGTTGAAGGTAATGACATCGGGTGGCTTCACTGCCGCCTATAAACTGCTTGGCCCGCAATATGCCAAGCAAAGCGGCGATACCCTCGACACTATCCTCGGCCCGTCGATGGGCAAGGCGCCGGAAGCGATTCCCAACCGCCTGGCCCGAGGCGAACCCGCTGACGTGGTGATCATGGTCGGCTACGCCCTGGATGACTTGATCAAGCAAGGCAAGGTCGACCCGGCCTCCCGCGTGGAACTGGCAGACTCGCGCATCGGCCTGGTGGTAAAAGCCGGCGCCGTCAAACCGGCCATCGGCACCGATGCCGAATTGAAAGCCACCCTGAGCAAAGCCAAGTCGGTCGCCTATTCGGACAGCGCCAGCGGTGTATACGTCGAGAAAGAGTTGTTCAAGAAGCTCGGCATGCCCGCCAAAGGCACCATGATCGAACGCCAGCCGGTGGCCGAACAGGTGGCCAAGGGTGACTACGAAGTCGGCCTGCAACAGGTGGCGGAATTGTTGCCGGTGCCAGGTGTGACCTTCGTCGGCAAGATCCCGGAAGATGTGCAATCGGTGACGCGCTTTGCCGCCGGCATTCCGGTCAACGCGCAACACCCGGAGCAGGCCAAGGCGTTGTTGCAATTCCTGGCCTCACCCCAGGCGCAACCGGTGGTGCAATCCACCGGCCTGGACTCGGTGTCACGCTGAGCGAAACGGCATCTCCCGCAATAACCGCTCCAACTCCAGCGCCGCTGGCGGCAATGTCCGCCCGCGGCGTTTTATCAAGCCCACGTTGCGCATCACCTGCGGTCCCACCAGCGGCACGCCGACCAGGATCGGGTGCTCCAGGGCCGGCATCGCAATCGATGGCACCATCGCCACGCCCAATCCCGCCTCCACCAGGCCGATCATGGTAGTCACATGGTGCGTTTCGCAGACACTCGGCTTTTTCACCCGTATGCCGCGCAAGGCCTGGTCAAGCAGGAGGCGGTTGCCGGAGGTCTTGTCCAGGGTGATGTAATCATGTTCGCAGGCCTCGGCCCAGCTCACGCTGTCGCGCTGGGCCAGCGGGTGATCGCGGCGACAGGCCAGCACGTAGCGCTCCTGCAACAACAGTTCGAATTCCACTTCCTCGGCCAGGCTGCCGCTGAAACTCAAGCCGAAATCCGCTTCGCCACTCTCCACCGCGCTGCACACCTCGCCGGCACTGGTATCCAGCACCCGCAAGCGGATCTTCGGGTACAGCTTGCGGAATTCGGAGATCACGTGGGGCATGAAGTAGTACGCGGTGGACGGCACGCAGGCGACAGTGACATTGCCCATGCGCGTGGACGCGACGTTGCTGATGCCCATCAGCGCCACGTCGAGGTCGTCAAGCATGCGTTCGACTTGTGGCAAAAACGTACGGCCCACCATGGTCAGGCTGACCCGCCGGGTAGTGCGTTCGAACAGCTTCACATCAAGGGCGGTTTCGAGCTTTTCGATGCGCCGGCTGAGGGCCGGTTGCGAGATGCGGATGGCCTCGGCGGCGCCACGGAAACTGCCCTTGTCTACCACGGCGCGGAAGGCCTGGAGGTCGTTGAGGTCGAAGTTGATGATCACGGGAGGGCCAATATGGTCGAAGTGGCGGGCATTATCGTACGCGAGCCGCAGGGTCGCCATCTGTGCGTGACCGATACGCCGTTAAATGACCCGCGTCACTGGCCAAACAGAAGGCCCAAACTATAGTCCCCCAGGGCACTTTTTAAAGTGACGCCCCCCCCGAACGAATCCGCTTGAAACAATTCCAAACAGCTCAATTTAGTATAGATTGCGCGCACCGCATCAATGGCATTCAAGGAGGTTACCGTGGCAACTCTGCAAACGAACACAATCCAGGCCCTGCAAGCTAATCACAGCTCTCTCCTTGACCAATGGAAAGCCCGTCTCGAAGCCTCGGGGGCCACGCGCAATATCAAGCCTGACGACGTGCAAACACAGACCGCCGAGTTCCTGGCTCTGCTGACTGAAGCCCTGCAAAATGGCGGTTCGCAGCACATCGATCATGAAAACTGGGCACAAACCCGCCTATTCCTGGAAAAGCTCTCCCACACCCGCGCCCTCGCCGGCCAGGACTCCCAGCAGACCGCCAGCTTCATTTTTGTCCTCAAGGGCCCGCTGTTCACGCTGTTGCAGCGTGAATATGCCGACCAACCGGCACAATTGGCCGAACAACTGCTGACAGTCTCCGAGCTGCTCGACGCCCTGGGCATGCACACCATCCGCACCTTCCAGAAATCCCGCGAGTCGGTGATCAAGCGCCAGCAGGAAGAGTTGCTGGAGCTGTCCACGCCGGTGGTCAAGTTGTGGGAAGGCGTCCTGGCCCTGCCGATGATCGGCACCCTGGATTCGCAACGCACCCAAGTGGTGATGGAATCGCTGCTGCAACGCATCGTCGACACCGGCGCGGAAATCGCGATCATCGACATTACCGGCGTACCGACCGTCGACACCCTGGTCGCCCAGCACCTGCTCAAAACTGTCACGGCCATCCGCTTGATGGGTGCCGACTGCATCATCAGTGGCGTACGCCCGCAAATCGCGCAGACCATCGTGCACCTGGGTCTCGACCTGCAAGGCGTGGTCACCAAGGCCAACCTGGCCGATGCGCTGGCACTCTCCCTCAAACGCTTAGGCGTTACCGTCACCAAGGCCGTTTAAGCATGGAACGCATCCCTATTTTGCAGATGGGCGAGTTCCTGCTCGTGACCATCCAGGTGGACATGCACGACCAACTCGCGCTGACCCTGCAGGACGACCTGTCCGAGCGCATCAGCCGTACCTCCGCCCGCGGTGTGCTGATCGATATCTCGGCGCTGGACATGGTCGACTCGTTCATCGGACGCATGATCGGCACCATCTCCGGGCTGTCGCGCATCATGGATGCCCAGACGGTATTGGTCGGCATGCAGCCCGCCGTAGCCATTACGCTGGTGGAACTGGGCATGACCCTGCCTGGCGTGGCGACGGCGTTGAATGTCGAGCGCGGCATGAAACTGCTGCGCGACCGGGTAGAACACTCATGACCCAAGCCAGCAATGGCACCCACCCGGTGCTGATCGAACAGGACGTCGTGCTGGCTCGACAACTCGTACGCAAACTGGCCCAGGACTGCGGCATGCGCCTGATCGACCTGACCAAGCTGGTCACGGCGGTCAGCGAGTTGGCGCGCAACACAGTGGTCTATGGCAAGGGTGGCTACATGGACTGGGCGGTGGTCGAAAAAGACCACCGACCCGGCCTGCGCCTGACCTTTCGCGATGAAGGCCCGGGCATTCCCGACCTGAAACTGGCAATGACCGACGGCTGGACCTCCGGCAGCGGCCTGGGCCTGGGGCTCACCGGGGCCAAGCGCCTGGTGGATGAATTTGAACTGGAGACCGCGCCAGGCCAGGGCACCCGCGTGACGATCACCCGATGGGCCTGAATATTCCCAGTGCCTTGACGCATGTGCTGCTGATTGAAGACACCAGCCAGGTCGGCCACGCCCGCCGCACGGCGCAGCAACTCGCCGAGCAGTTGGGCTTCGACGACACCGATGCCGGGCGCGTGGCCCTGGTGGCCACCGAACTGGCCAGCAATGTCCTCAAGCATGCCGAACATGGCCAACTGCACCTGCGCACCACCGGTAATGGCGGCCTCGAACTGGTCGCCATCGACCGTGGCCAAGGCTTCGACCTGAATAGCTGCCTGGTGGACGGTTACTCTACCGGGGGCACCCAAGGGATTGGCCTGGGTGCGATTTCGCGCCTGGCCCAGGTATTCGATGCCTACGCCAATCCACGCGGAACGGCGATCCTGGCCAGGCTGTATCCACGCGGCTCAGTGGCAAAGGACATTCGCTACGGGGTCAGCCAGCACTCACTGCATGATGATCCGCATTGCGGCGATGCCTGGCACCTGGCAATCGAACCCGGTGGTTTCAGTGTGATGGTGGCCGATGGACTGGG
Source organism: Pseudomonas sp. NFPP28 (assembly GCF_900115535.1). Taxonomy (NCBI): domain Bacteria; kingdom Pseudomonadati; phylum Pseudomonadota; class Gammaproteobacteria; order Pseudomonadales; family Pseudomonadaceae; genus Pseudomonas; species Pseudomonas sp. NFPP28. The sequence continues at coordinate 238,678 of NZ_FOWT01000001.1, forward strand.
CCATGGCGAATATGCCGAGCAAGCCGCCCGGGCAGGTGAGGTGGTATTTGCCCAGAATGCCTTCCTGGATTCGACGGTGCTGATGAACGATCTGCACATTGCCATGAACGGCACCCGCGGTGGCGCCCTCGCCGTGGCCCAATACGATGCCCAGGCCGATAACCTGAGGTTTACCGGCGTGGGCAATATTGGCGCCAGCCTGATCGGGCCGGAAAAGTCCCGTGGCCTGGCCTCCCATCCCGGGATCGTCGGCGTGCAGTTTCGCAAGGCACATGCCTTCGACTACGCTCAAGTGGGCGGCCAGTTGCTGATCCTCTACAGCGACGGCCTGCAGTCACGCTGGAACCTGTCGGACTACCCCGGGCTCGTCCACCGCCACCCTGCCCTGATCGCCGCCGTCCTGCACCGTGACTTCTGTCGCGGCCGGGATGACGTCACGGTCTTCGTGATTGCCCTGGAGGCCATTGATGGCTGATACCCCTGCCGCGCTCGCCGCTGAAATACAACGCCTTCGCCTGGAGGCGGACGCCCTGCGTGCCGAGCTGGACGAAACCAACCAGGGCGTGCTGGCACTGTATGCCGAACTGGACACCCAGGCCGACCAACTGCGCCAGGCGTCGGACCTCAAGAGCCGCTTCCTGTCCTACATGAGCCATGAGTTCCGCACGCCGCTGGGCTCGATCCTGAGCATCACCAGCCTGCTGGCCGATGAGCTGGATGGCCCGTTGAGCGAGGAACAGCACACCCAGGTCGGCTTCATTCGCAACTCGGCCCGCGAACTGCGCGAGATGGTCGATGACCTGTTGGACCTGGCGAAGATCGAGGCCGGACGTATCAGCATTTCCCCGGCCTGGTTCGATATGTTCGACCTGTTCTCGGCGTTGCGCGGCATGTTCCGGCCGATTGTCGATGCGTCCTCGGTGGACCTGATCTTCGAAGAGCCCTCCGGCTTGCCCAAGCTCTACACCGATGACAAGAAACTGGCGCAGATCCTGCGCAACTTTATCTCCAACGCGCTGAAGTTCACCGCGCAGGGCGAAGTGCGGGTGTCGGCGCGCATGGAGAATGAACACGAGATACGCTTTGCGGTGCAGGACACCGGCCTGGGTATACCGGGTGAATTGCACAGCAATCTGTTCGAAGACTTTTCCCAGATCGATTCGCCGTTGCAAAAGCGCCTGCGCGGCACCGGCCTGGGCCTGTCCTTGTGCAAGCGTTTCGCCGAACTGCTCGGTGGCCGGGTAGGCGTGGAAAGCACACCCGGTGTGGGCTCGCTGTTTTTTGTGGTCATTCCCTTTTCCATCGCCAGCGAGACCGTCGATGAAACGTGACATACAACTGCTGATCGTCGACGACAACGCTGCCACGCGCTATGCCCTGCGCCGACGCCTGGAGCGCCATCATTACCTGGTACTGGAAGCCGGCACGGGCCAGGAAGGGCTCGACCTGATCGCGAGGGGCAAGATCGACGCACTGATCCTGGACGTCAACCTGCCGGACATGAGCGGCTTCGACATCGTGCGTGGTTTGCGTGCCAACCCGGCCACGGCCTTGCTGCCGGTGGTGCACGTTTCGGCGGCGTCCATCGAGACCGGCGACATCATCACCGGCCTGGACGCAGGCGCCGATGCCTACCTGATCCACCCGGTAGACCCCGAGGTGCTCCTGGCGACCCTGCGCACCTTGCTGCGGGTACGCGACACCGAATACGCACTGCGCGAAAGCGAGGCGCGCTTCCGGGAAATCTTCTTCAATATCAGCGCACCGATTGCGGTGATGGACGCGCAGTTGAAGGTTCACGAGTGCAACCACGCCTTCGCCCAACTGATCCACGACAACCTCAACCCGGACGCCCTGCTCGAATGCTTCGCCAGCGATCAATACAGCGTCATCCAGGAGCTGTGCCTGCGCCTCGCGGCGGGTGAACGCTGGAAGGGCACGCTGCAGATGAAGGTCGATGGGCAACTGCGCGAAACCGAATGGCAGATTTCGCCCTATGACCGCGCCGAATTGAGCCTGGTGTTTGTCGAGGACGTGACCGAACACCGCCATCGTGAACGCCACCAACAGGCCGAGCTGGCCAACGCCGCCACCCAGTTGGCACGTACGGAAGCGCAACTGCTCCAGGCCCAGAAAATGGATGCCCTGGGCAAGCTCACCGGCGGTATCGCCCACGACTTCAACAACCTGCTGACGGGCATCATCACCAGCCTGGAACTGATCAAGAAGCGCGTCGAAAGCCAGCGCACCGACAAGGTCCTGGGTTATGCCGACGCGGCGCTCAGTTCAGCCCTGAGCGCCGCCGGCCTGACCAACCGTCTGCTCGCCTTCGCCCGCCAGCAGCCGCTGGACACCCGGCCGACCGATATCAACGCACATATCCGCTCGCTGGAAGAGTTGCTGGTGCGCACCATCGGCGAACACATTGCCCTGAAACTGGAGCTGACCACCAACCCCGCCGTGGCGATGGTGGACCCGATCCAACTGGAAAGTGCGGTACTGAACCTGGTGATCAACGCGCGGGATGCACTGCCCCAGGGCGGGATTATCTGGGTGACGACTTACCCGTCGTATTCCAACGGCAACCTCAAGCTGGAAGATGGCCCGTACGTTGCACTGTCGGTACGGGACAACGGTGTGGGCATCGAGCACAGCGTGATCGATAAGGTGTTCGACCCCTTCTTCACCACCAAACCCGTCGGCCAGGGCACCGGCCTGGGTCTGTCGACCATCTATGGCTTTGCCCGCCAGTCCGGCGGTGATGCACAGATTCGCAGCGTGACCCGCCAGGGCACCGAGGTGACCCTCATGCTCCCCGCCGCCGACGGCCCCGCCACCTTTGCCACCAAGACCGTGGCGGTGCCGGGCAACAGCAAGGGCGAACACATACTGATCGTGGAAGACATGCCCTCGGTCCGCAGTTTTGTCGCCGAGGTACTGGCGGATGCCGGCTACCGCTGCAGCCTGGCGGCCGATGGTGACGAAGCCATCGTCATCCTGAAAGCCAATGCGGGCATCGACCTGCTGCTGACGGATGTCGGCTTGCCGTACATGACTGGCCGGGAGCTGGCCGACCACGCGCGAGCCCTGAACCCCAACCTGCCGATCCTGTTCATGACCGGCTACGCCGAGAATGCGGCCAACCGCCAGAACTTCCTGGGCGAACGCATGGACCTGATCACCAAGCCTTTTCATATCGATGAGCTGCTGGAAAAGATCAGACAGGGCGTAGGGGAGCAGGGCTAGGCGCCGATAGACCGGGACACCTAACAGGGCAGGAAGCCTATCTGCTGGCGGAAGGCGGCAGCGATCCGGTGCTGGAACGCACGCGTGCCCGGGCCTCAGAAATTTTCACCGTAAAACTGCGCAGTATCACTCAATTGATCGAGCCGCGAACCTGTCAGGAATGACAGTACCGCTGGTCTTGCAACGCGTTGACGGGTGGCCGCTTCGGGACTTTGCTTAGGCATACCGCTACCGGCAATGTGTCGGCGTACAGCGGGAGACATGGGTTTGCGAGGATACGAAGAATGAGCGGAAGACAAAACGGTACGGTGAAGTGGTTCAACAGCGAAAAAGGGTATGGGTTCATTACTCCGGAGAGCGGGCCTGACCTTTTCGTTCATTTCAGAGCGATTCAGGGGGATGGATACAAAGAATTGAAAGAGGGGCAGAAAGTCACTTTCGTAGCCGTGCAAGGTCAGAAGGGCATGCAGGCGGATGAAGTGGCCGTGCAGGTCTGATCTCCTTCGGATCAACGTTTGAGGCCCTCACTGAAGTCGCTATGTTGCACTGAAAAAGGAGAACGGCCATGCCCTGTAAAGCTCTGCGGACTGCAATCACCACCAGCAGCGAGACAGCGACCTACGATGACCAGGATATCTTCTTCCACAGCCCGTCCTTCGCCAGGGGAGGCCAGTTGCTACGCGAAGGGCAAACCGTGACCTACGAGTTGAGAAGAAGAAGCGACGGTGTGCTGGAGGCATTCAACATTCGCGTTGAGGAAGAACCCAGTACGCATTAGTGCAGCCTACGGCGTGCCATGAACCGCGTTCGCGGCACGCCTTTCACTCTTTCCTCCCCCGTACGGCCAACGCCCCACCTGCGCACGGACTGCTGCCTCGTAATGCAGTGCGTGCCAGAGCGTCGCATCGATAGCACTGATGATTACTATCGAAACGAGCGCCTGCCCGATTTTCAGTACCGGTTCCTATAATCGCCTCCAATTTCCCTCCCCCGCGCCTGGCTTCAGGCGACATTCACCCTGGAACCCAACACCATGCCAAGTGCCAGCCAAGCCCCCAGCGGCCTCCCCGAACATAATCAACAGAGCGTCAAACAGCAGTGGCTGGCGATTCTCTCGGTCGCCGTCGGTGCCTTCGCCCTGGTCACCAGTGAGTTTCTCCCGGTGGGCGTGCTCAACGACGTCGCTGCCGACCTCGGCATCAGTGCCGGCCACGCCGGTCTGATGGTGACCCTGCCCGGCATCATGGCGGCCCTCGCCGCCCCATTGCTGTCGGTGATCATTGGCGCCATGGACCGCCGCTACCTGCTGATCGGCCTGACGCTGATCATGATCATTGCCAACATGGTCGTGGCGTTCGCCAGTGACTTCAGCCTGCTGCTGTTCGGCCGCGTCTTGCTGGGCATCAGTATCGGCGGCTTCTGGGCGACGGCCATCGCCCTCAGCGGCCGCCTGGCGCCCAAGGGTGTGGACGTCGCCAAGGCCACCTCGATCATCATGATGGGCGTGACCCTGGCCACCGTACTGGGCGTGCCGGTCGGTACCTGGCTCAGTGGCTTGATGGGTTGGCGCATGACGTTCCTGGTCACCGCGCTGGTGGGTATCCCGGTGTTGTTGGCGCAGGTCCTCCTGCTGCCCCGGCTGGACCCGGAGAAAGCCATTCTCGTGCGCGACCTGCCCGCCTTGTTCATCAACCCACGGGCTCGGGTCGGGTTGATCGCGGTATTGCTGATCGGGTTGGCACACTTTGCTGCGTACACCTATGTCGCACCGTTCTTTAAATACAGCTCCGGTTTCGACGGCCCAACGATTGGTTCACTGTTGCTGCTCTTTGGCGTGGCTGGGGTATTCGGAAATATTTTTGCCGGTTTTGCCGCCAACCGCAGCGTACGCCACACCTTGATGCTGGTTGCACTGATGATCGGCACCAGCACCGCCCTTTTCCCTTACTTCGCCACCGGCATGACCGGCGCAGCGATGCTGATCGGCCTGTGGGGCTTTGCCTTCGGCGCCTTCCCGGCCTGTGCAAGTATCTGGATGTTCGTGGTCGCGCCCAAGGATGTCGAACGCGGCATGCCGCTGTTCGTCGCCTTGTTCCAGGTGATCATTGCCCTGGGTTCGTTCTTTGGCGGGCGGATCGTCGACCAGATGGGCAGCTCGGTGTTGTTGAGCCTGGCCACGGCCTTGGTCGGCGTCGGTTTTATGACCGTGCTGGTGCTGGGGCGGAATGTAAGCAATAGCCTGGCAGCCCAACCCGCCTGAGCGAAGAGTGCCCACCCAAAAAGCCTGCTGAGCCTTAAGCCCAGCAGGCTTTTTTATTTTCAATGTCGCAACGACCGTCACAGCGATGGAAAAGCCTGGTAATGAGAATTCGCACAATGAATCTTGTGCCCCCGGGCCCCTGGGCTAGCCTGAAAAAGTCGCCGCCGTGGCGACAGACTGCCAAGGAGGTTATATGCCAGCTAGATATCGTGATGCGGTCACAGGGGAGTACGTGACAGAGGCTGAGGCAAAGAAGAGGCCTAGGGAGACGGTGAAGGAGACGGATAAAAAGCCGCCGTCAAAGCCCAGGGGCAAGAAGCAGGGTCACGCTTGAAGGCTTGCTGGCTACAGCGAAGGAACGATTACATTCCAAAATGAAAAAGCCCCGTAGCTTACTCGGCTACGGGGCTTTTTCTATGTAATGGCGGAGAGATAGGGATTCGAACCCTAGGTACCGGTGAAGGTACAACGGATTTCGAATCCGTCCCATTCGGCCACTCTGGCATCTCTCCAACGGCGCGCATCATAACAGCATGATTCGTGGATGCAAAGCGCCGAAGCGATTTTTTTCCGTGCTATCAGATGCTTGCGTCGATTAAAGCGGTACGCCGAGACGATTGGCGACTTCTTCGTAGGCTTCGATCACGTCACCGAGGCCCTGGCGGAAGCGGTCTTTGTCCATCTTCTTCTTGGTGTCCTTGTCCCACAGGCGGCAGCCGTCCGGACTGAATTCGTCGCCCAGGACGATGGAGCCGTCGTGGAACACGCCGAACTCGAGCTTGAAGTCCACCAGCAGCAGGCCGGCGTCGTCGAACAGCTTGCTCAGCACGTCGTTGACCTTGAGGGACAGCTCCTTCATGCGCGCCAGTTGCTCAGCGGTACCCCAGCCGAATGCCACGACGTGGGATTCGTTGATGAACGGGTCGCCCTTGGCGTCGTCCTTCAGGAACAGTTCGAAGGTGTACGGATTGAGCTTGAGGCCCTCTTCCACGCCCAGGCGCTTGACCAGGCTGCCGGCGGCGTAGTTACGCACGACGCATTCAACCGGGATCATGTCGAGCTTCTTGACCAGGCACTCGTTGTCGCCCAGCAGTTTGTCGAATTGGGTCGGGATGCCGGCCGCTTCGAGCTTCTGCATGATGAAGGCGTTGAACTTGTTGTTCACCATGCCTTTGCGATCAAGTTGTTCGATGCGTTTGCCGTCGAACGCCGAGGTGTCGTTGCGAAACAGCAGGATCAGGCGGTTGGCGTCGTCGGTCTTGTACACCGACTTGGCTTTGCCGCGGTAGAGTTCTTCACGTTTTTCCATGATGGGCTCCGCTTGCTAAATGGTGGGCTAGGCGATGTGTCGCCAGTCGAGCCCTGAATCTTGATCGGCCAGTTGCAGCCAGTCCGGGTCGCACCCGAGGGTGTCGACAAAACATTGCCGGGCCAGCTGCGGCAGGTTGTTCTTGCTGCTCAGGTGGGCCAGGACCAGGTGTTGCAAGTCTTGCCAGCCCAACTCATACACCAGGTACGCCGCCTGGTGGTTGTTCAAATGTCCCAGTTCGCCGCCCACCCGCTGCTTGAGGAAGTAGGGGTAATGACCACGGGCCAGCAGGTCTCGGCAATGGTTGGACTCGATCATCAAAGCATCGAGGTTCCGGTAGCCGTCCAACACCTTAGCGCAGTAGGAGCCCAGGTCGGTCAGTACGCCGAAGCGCCGCTCACCGTCACTGAAGACATACTGCGTCGGCTCCTGGGCGTCATGCGCCACGGCAATCACGTCGATGCTCAAGGCGCCGATTTGCAACTGCTCGCCACCGGCCAGGAAACCTGCGGGTTCAATGGGTTTGCGCATCCCGCGCAAGGTGCCGCGACTGAGGTACACCGGGAGATTGTAGCGCCGAGACAGCAAACCCACGCCATGCACGTGGTCGGCATGTTCGTGGGTTACCAGAATCGCGCTCAGCTGCGCGGGGTGAACCCCCAGGCGCAGCAGGCGCCGCTCGGTTTCTTTTAACGAGAAACCACAATCCACCAGCACATACGTGTCGTCATGTGCGACCAGCGTGCCGTTCCCTTGGCTACCGCTGCCGAGAACGGCAAAACGCATCGGATCAGCCCAGGTTGTCCTGAATCACGCCCAACACTTTGCGCGCTGTTTCAGCTGGCGCAACGGTATTGATGTTCTTCTCGACGGTGACCTGCACGCTGTCGCCCACCTTGCTCAAACGAACCTGGTAACGCTCGGCGCGGGTCTCGATCTCTTCCTTGGTCGGCTTGCTGCCGAACAGTTTGCCGAAGAAACCAGGCTCGTCGTCTTTACGCTCGGCCTTTTCCGCCACGTTGATGTAGTACAGGCCCAGGCTGCGGTTGATGTCTTCAACGCGCCAAGGGCCCTGCTCCAACGCGCGGCCAACACTGGCCCATGCACGGTCGAGGTCTTCACCCAGGTTCAGCACCACGTTGCCGCTGCCGTCTTCGGTGAGGCTGACGCGGCTCGGGGTGTCGTAATCACGGGCGGCGAGCAGGGAAACCGAACCACCCTTCTCGGAGATACGGCTCATGCTGGCCAGCATCTCGTCGACCAGCGCCGAGTCGATACCGGTGTTAACCGAGCGGTTGGTGAAGTCAACGTTGGCGGTGCTGCCGGCCGGGCGCTCGGCGCTGACCACGTAGACCTCACTGGTATTGCGCTGTACGCCTGGCTCGATGCGCACACGCACGCGGGCTTCGCTGTCGGCGGCTACGCCACCGGCCTGCAAGCGCTTGGCCATGGTGGCGGACAGCTCGCTGCCCTGCTGCCATGCGGTGGTGAACTCACCGGTCTGCGGGCGCTGCTCGTCCAGGCGGAAACCGTTGTCCTGGAAGAACTGCACGGCCACCGGCCAGACTTCGGCAGGTGGGCGTTGTGCCACGATCCAGCGCGAGTCGCCGCTCTTCTGCAGGCTGTAGTCGCTGGCATCCGCCACCGCCGAGATCGGCTGTGGACGCGGCACCACGTATTCACCCTTGGTGGTGTCGTCGGCGACGTTGCGCGGGATCGGCAGCAACGGGTCAAGGCGCTTGGCGACGTTGACGCCCGGCGGCAATTCCATCGGTTTGGTGGGTTGTGCTTCCAGGTAATCGCTGCCGCGGTCACGGAAGTAGCCTTCCGGGCCCCAGATCCAACCGCAGCCACTGGTGCTGGAGATAATCAAGGCAAGTGCGGAAAGTCCGGCCAATCGCTTCATGCGTAGTGCTTCCTCAATTAAACCAGGACGCCGGACTGGCGCAGGGCCTGTCGCAGCGGTTCGTGACAGGCTTCGCTGAGACGGGTGAGCGGCAGACGTATACCGCCCGGCATCATGCCCATTTCAGTCAGTGCCCATTTCACGGGAATAGGGTTGGATTCGATAAACAGTGTCTTGTTGAGCGGCATCAGCTTCTCGTGGATCGCGCGGGCGGTCACGGCGTCGCCTGCGATGGCGGCGGCACACATTTCGCTCATGGCGCGGGGGGCCACGTTGGCGGTCACGGAGATGTTGCCCTTGCCGCCCAGCAGGATCAGCTCGACAGCGGTGGCGTCGTCACCGGAATACACCAGGAAATCGCTGCTCACGCCGGCCAGGATGTCCTTGGCGCGCTGCAGGTCACCGGTGGCTTCCTTGATACCGATGATGTTCGGCACGGTCGACAGGCGGATCACGGTCTCGGCCTTCATGTCGCACGCGGTGCGACCCGGTACGTTATAGAGGATCTGCGGGATATCGACCGCTTCGGCAATGGCGCGGAAATGCTGGTACAGGCCTTCCTGGGTCGGCTTGTTGTAGTACGGGGTCACCAGCAGGCAGGCGTCGGCGCCGGCCTTCTTGGCGTTTTTGGTCAGCTCGATGGCTTCACGCGTCGAGTTGGCGCCCGTACCGGCGATCACGGCAATACGGCCGGCAACACGCTTGACCACGAATTCGATGACCTGGATATGTTCTTCCACGTCGAGGGTAGCCGATTCACCGGTGGTGCCGACCGCCACGATGGCATTGGTGCCTTCTTGCAGGTGGAAGTCCACCAGTTTGCCCAGGCTGTCCCAGTCGAGATGACCTTGTGCATCCATGGGTGTGACCAGTGCCACCATACTGCCCGCAATCATGCAACCGCTCCTGCCGGAAAAAGAGAGCCGTAATGGTACTGGCGCCAAGATGCTTGCACAAGCGAAGTACCGCCTGAGGATGCGTTCTGCCGCAACTAAACGACGGGCAATGCCATCATTGGACGAAAGCATGCCCTGAAGCACGCTGAAATCGGACTGATCACGCAATGAAAACGCCACCTCCTATCCCTTGGCGACGGTTTTCGCTACCCTTCATCCTTTGATCGATACAGCCCACACGGTATCGACCGCTCATCGTTTTAGGAAGGCTGCATGTCCACCCCCACAGTTCGCGAACAATTCCTTGTTATCAGTGCCCTCGGCGCCAACCCCATGGAGCTGACCAACGTCCTGTGCCGCGCCAGCCATGAAAACCGCTGCGCCGTCGTGACCTCCCGCCTGACCCGCCACGGCGAGTGCAGCGCGCTGGTCCTGCAGATCTCCGGCACCTGGGATGCCCTGGCGCGCCTGGAGACCGGCCTGCCAGGCCTGGCCAAGAAGCATGACTTCACCGTCAACGTGGTGCGCAGCGCAGCCCTGGAGAATCGTCCCCAGGCCCTGCCGTATGTGGCTTACGTCAGCTCCGCCTACCGCTCGGACATCGTCAATGAGCTGTGCCAGTTCTTCATCGACCACAACGTCGAGCTGGAGAACCTGACCTGCGACACCTACCAGGCCCCGCAAACCGGCGGCACCATGCTGAACGCCACGTTTACCGTGACCCTGCCGGCCGGCGTGCAGATCAGCTGGTTGCGCGACCAGTTCCTGGATTTCGCCGATGCCTTGAACCTCGACGCCTTGATCGAGCCATGGCGCCCACAGAACCCAATGTAAGGAAGTTTTCATGGCGGTAGTCATCGACAAACCCGTAGCCGATTTCGAAGCCCAGGCCACCAGCGGCCAGACCTTCAGCCTCGCCGCCCTCAAGGGCAGGCAAGTGGTGATCTACTTCTACCCGAAGGACAGCACGCCGGGCTGCACCACCGAAGGCCAGGGCTTTCGTGATCAGTACGCAGCGTTCAAGGCGGCCAATACCGAGGTGTTTGGCGTGTCGCGTGACAGCGTGAAGTCCCACGAGAACTTCAAGGGCAAACAGGAGTTTCCCTTCGAGCTGATCAGTGACAAGGATGAAGCGGTTTGCCAGCTGTTTGATGTGATCAAGTTGAAGAAGCTGTACGGCAAGGAATACCTCGGCGTGGATCGCAGCACCTTCCTGATCGACAAGGATGGCGTGCTGCGCCAGGAATGGCGTGGTGTGAAGGTGCCGGGCCATGTGGATGCCGTGCTGGCGGCGGCGCAGGCCTTGAACAAAGCCTGAGACGCAGCAGACTTTTGTATGAGCGGGCTTGTCCCGCTCACTACAGAAGCGGCGCCACGACAGGCTCCTGCCGCGGCCACGCGTCCAGCACCGCCTTGAACAGCGTTGCCAGCGGGATCGCAAAAAACACGCCCCAGAATCCCCATAACCCACCGAACAACAGCACCGCGCAGATGATCGCCACCGGGTGCAGGTTGACTGCCTCTGAGAACAACAGCGGCACCAGCACATTGCCATCCAGGGTCTGGATAATCCCGTAAACCGCCATCAGGTAGATGAACTGGTCGCTCCAGCCCCACTGGAACAAAGCGATCAAGGTCACGGGCACCGTCACCACCACGGCGCCGACGTAGGGCACTACCACCGAAATCCCCACCAGCAAGGCCAACAAGGCTGCGTAGTTCAGGTCCAGGGCGATGAAGGCGATGTAGGTCACGCCCCCGCAGATAATGATCTCGATGACCTTGCCGCGAATGTAGTTGGCGATCTGCCGGTTCATTTCCTCCGCCACCCGGGTGATCAGCGCGCGCTCGCGCGGCAGGTAGCCTCGCACCCAGCGACCGATCATGGCGCGGTCCTTGAGGAAGAAGAACACCAGGATCGGCACCAGCACCAGGTAGATCATGATGTTGACCAGCAGCGGCAGGCTGGACAGAGAAAAGGTCAGCGCCCATTGCCCGAACTTTCCGATCTCGCCGCGCGCCACTTCGATGGCTTGCAGCACCTGTTCGTCCGACACCAGATGCGGGTAGCGCTCCGGCAACAACAGCAACAGCGACTGCCACTTGGCGAGCATGCCGGGCAGTTCATTGAACAGGGTGATCAACTGATGCCATAGCAACGGCAATACCACCACGATAAACAGCACCAACAAGCTCATGAACAAGGCGAACACCAGCCCTACCGCCGCCCCACCCGGCAGGTGCAGGCGCTCTAGCGTAGTGACCAGGCCCTGCATCAGGTAAGCCAGCACCATCCCCGCCAATACCGGCGCCAGCATGCCGCCCAAGGTGAGTACGGCCGTAAAGGCCAGAAACAGCAGGACTGCCAGCACCACCGCCTCCTCATCGGAGAAGTAGCGCTGGATCCAGTCTCGTAACACTTTGAACATCAATCAACCTCGGGTGATAGGGCAAACGATTCAGGCCTTGCGCAACCAGTAACGGTACACACCGGCGGCGTCTTCTTCATGCAGCAGCGTGTGGCCGGCCAGCTTGGCAAACGTACGGAAATCACGCTGGGAGCCGGCGTCCGTAGCGATCACCTTGAGCACTGCGCCACTGCTCAGACGGTTGAGTTCCAGCTTGGCCTTGAGCAAAGGCAGCGGGCAATTGAGGCCGCTGGCATCGAGTTCGGCATCAAAGGCTACAGCGTTGGTCATGGTTTACTCCGGGCAAGCGTTGAGAGTGCTTAGAATATCTGGTCCGAAGCTCAGTGTCCGGCTACAGTAAGCTCTTTGTCGAAAGGCTCTGTGCATGACTTTTTTGCGCCCCACCCTGCTGACGCTGGCTTGCCTGCTGGCCTCCCCAGGCTTCGCCGACGACCTGCCGTCACTTGGCGACGCCAGTTCTGCCATTGTCTCGCCGCAACAGGAATACCAACTGGGCCGCGCGTGGCTGGCCTACCTGCGGGGCCAGGTCTCGCAACTCAACGACCCGCAGCTCAAGGACTACGTCGAAACCAGCGTGTACAAGCTGGTGGAGACCAGCCAGGTCAATGACCGGCGGCTGGAATTCATCCTGATCAACAGCCCGCAACTGAACGCTTTTGCCGCACCGGGTGGCATCGTCGGGGTCAACGGCGGCCTGTTCCTCAACGCCCAGACCGAAGGGGAATATGCCTCGGTACTGGCTCACGAACTGGCGCATTTGTCCCAACGCCACTTCGCCCGTGGCGTTGAAGCGCAACAGCGCATGCAGATTCCGATGATGGCCGCCCTGCTCGGCGGCATCATTGCTGCTGCGGCGGGTGCAGGCGATGCAGGCATTGCCGCGATTGCCGGCACCCAGGCCGCGGCGATCCAGGAACAACGTCGGTTCTCTCGCCAGAACGAACAAGAGGCAGACCGTATCGGCATCCTCAACCTGGAAAAAGCCGGATATGACCCGCGCTCCATGCCGACCATGTTCGAACGCCTGATGCGCCAATACCGCTTCGACGCCAAACCGCCGGAGTTCCTGTTGACGCACCCGGTCACCGAATCGCGGATCGCCGACACCCGCAACCGCGCCGAGCAATCCAAGCCTGGCGGCAAGGAAGACAGCCTGCGTTATCAGCTCATCCGTGCGCGCGTGCAATTGCAATACGAAGACACCCCTGGCCTCGCCGCCAAGCGTTTCCAGGCGCAGCTGGACGAAAACCCGAAGAACGATGTAGCGCGCTACGGCTTGGCTATCGCCCAGATCAAAGGCTCCCAATTCAAGCAGGCTCGGGAAAACCTCGCGCCGCTGCTGGCCAAGGCGCCCAACGACATCACCTACAACCTGGCGCAGATCCAGCTGGACATCGACAACAGCCGCCTGCCGGATGCCCAGCAACGCACGGATCGGATGCTCACCCAGTACCCAGGCAACTATCCGTTGAATCAGGTGCGCGTGGACCTGCTGCTCAAGCAGAACCGCACGGCGGATGCAGAAAAGGCACTGGACGGTTTGCTCAAGTCTCGCCCGGATGACCCGGACGTGTGGTACCAGGTCGCTGAGACACGCGGTTTGTCGGGCAACATCATCGGTTTGCATCAGGCCCGCGCCGAGTACTTTGCGCTGGTCGGTGATTTCCAGCAGGCCATCCAGCAATTGGATTTTGCCAAGCGTCGCGCCGGCAGCAACTTCCCGCTGTCGTCGCGCATCGATGCACGCCAGCGTGAGTTGATCGAACAGGAACGCCTGGTCAAAGGGATGATGAGCTAAACCAATCAGGCACAAAAAAGCCCCGCCCTCGTTAAACGAAGGCGGGGCTTTTTGTTATTACCGACTTACTCAGCCAGTTTGAAGGTAATGAAGCTGGCGCGGCCCTGACGCAACACACGCATCGACACCGAGCGGTTCTTCGGCAACGCCTTGGCGATGTCGGTGAACTGCTTGGTGGTCTCGATCGCCTGGTTGTTCAGGTGGGTGATGACGTCACCCGGCTGTAGGCCGATCAGAGACGCCGGGCCATCCTGCACTTCCTTGATCACGACGCCGCTCTTGAGGTCAAAGCTCTTTTTCTGCTCAGCGGTCAGCTCGGCCACGGCGATGCCCAGGCGGTTGCTGCTGCGCTCGGCGCCCGGCTTGGTATTGCCCAGGGCATCCAGGGTGGCGCCTTCTTCAGGGATTGCGCCCACGGTCAGCTCAACAGTCTGGCGCTTGCCTTCGCGGATCACTTCCAGCTTGGCTTTGCTACCCGCCTTGAGCGCACCTACGAGATGCGGCAGGTCGGCCGACATGACGATTGGCTGGCCGTTCATGCTCAGGATCACATCGCCAACTTGCAGGCCGCCTTTGGCAGCCGGGCCGTCGTCCTGGATCTGTGCAACCAGTGCGCCGGCCGGCTTGTCGAGGCCGAAGGACTCAGCCAGGTCTTTATTCACTTCCTGGATCACTACGCCCAACCAGCCGCGGCTGACCTTGCCACCGCTTTTCAGCTGGTTGGAAACGTCCATGGCCACGTCGATCGGAATCGCGAACGACACCCCCATGAAGCCACCGGAACGGGTGTAGATCTGCGAGTTGATGCCGACCACTTCGCCCGCCAGGTTGAACAGCGGACCACCAGAGTTACCCGGGTTGATCGGCACGTCGGTCTGGATGAACGGTACGTAGTTTTCGTTCGGCAGGCTGCGGCCGATGGCGCTGACGATGCCTTGGGTCACGGTATGGTCAAAACCAAACGGCGAGCCGATGGCGACCACCCACTGGCCGGCTTTCAGGTCCTGGGATTTGCCCAGCTTGAGCACAGGCAAGTCCTTGCCGTCGATCTTCAGCAAGGCCACGTCGGAACGTGGGTCGGTACCGACGAGCTTGGCTTTCAACTCACTGCGATCGGCCAGGCGCACGAGAATCTCGTCAGCGTCGGCAATCACGTGGTTGTTTGTAAGGATGTAGCCGTCCGACGAAATGATGAAACCCGAGCCCAGGGACTGGGCCTCGCGCTGACCACCGCCACCACGGGGTGCGCGCTGTTGCGGCATGCCGCGCTCGAAGAACTCGCGCAGCATCGGCGGCAGGCCTTCCAGGTCCGGCATCTGCTGGTTGGAGACTTTGCGATCCGGCAGTTTCTGCGTGGTACTGATGTTCACCACGGCAGGTGAGGCTTGCTCGACCAATTGGGTGAAGTCAGGCAGCTCGACTGCTTGCGCAGGCAGGGCCTGACCCAGCACCAACACCGTGGCGACTATGGATAGGTAAGACTTCAAACGTGGTATCGACATACAGCTCCCGTTACGACGAGCAGGGTTGAGCGACAGGGTTCAAGAAACGCCGGAAACCGCGACCGACATCTTTGTTCCGCGAATAAAACAAGGCCAGAGCCGACAAGCCCTGACCTATAAAAAACATGGGGGATTTTTGCAAGTGAAAATGCTGATCCAGACATTTCATGCTCTCGGCAGCCAACCTGGCATGGGAATACAGTGAAACGTCAGGATGAACATAGGATTAACGACTCACGGCTGGGCGGCTGGCTTTTTTTCACCGCGCACCGATAGGGCGATACGCTCTGCGGTGCCGATGGGTATTTCACCCACCACCGTTACCATCATCTCACCGTCTACCGTATTCAGCCGACGCGATACCGCGACTGTAGGGCCCAACTGAGTGCGGGTCTCCGTCATGCTTGCATCGCTGATCGGCTCCAGGAATACCGAGAACCGCGCCAGCCCGTCTTCATACATCAGGCTGTCGACGGTCGCCTTGGTCTGGGTATCTTTGCGGGCACTGGTGTTGGTCAATTGAAAACCCGGTGGCAACCATTCCATATGCCAAGTCTCGGTAGATTGCACCTCGGGCGCTTTGCTATTAACGACGGCGATAGGTGTGCAGTCGTTGCTGGGTTGCAGTTCCCGGTCATCAGGCACGACGGAAGTATTCAACCGCGTGAACTGGAAGCGCTCCAGCAACTGCCCTTGATCATTGAGCAACAGGGACTTGAGCGGCAGCGCGGTTTCCCGATCCAGGTGCAGTTCAAAGCCATAACGGTACTGGTCACGCGGCGTGATCGATACGATGACCGCATTTCGACCGGCCACGCGGGACTTGCCAATGACGGCCAGTTCGTAGAATTGATTGAGTTTTTGCGGATCAAGCGCACGTGATGGTGCATCACGCGAATTGCCAAGGCCTGCGACAAGAGTGCCGCTGACGCATTGCGTCCGGCCATTCAACCGCACGACTTCCTGGGCAGAACCATCGAGCTGCAAGAGCCGCTCACGTACCTGACCGTCCTGGACACGATGCCAGATGTCATGGGTAGAAAAACTGCCGTTGCGTTCGTAGACGAACGTACCTTGAAAGCTTTGCTGTTGCTCTGCACGCCCAAGTCGAGTCAGCCAGTCTTGGGCTTCATCGGCGTGGGCGGGGAGTGCAAACCAGCCACTGAGCAAAAGCGTAAGGAGCGGTATGGCTCGCATAGAGCTCCTTACGGATTAGCGGTTTTCCAGGCTTGCTGCACGAGCATAAGGCAGAGCGCTTTCAGTGCCCTTCAGAGCCGATTCCTGTGCGTGTTGGCGCAGGTAGCCTGGAAGACGCTGGTCTTGCCAACCGGATTGCCCTTGCAGTACACCGTTGGCCATCGGGCCTGTGGTGTCAGCGCTTTCCTTGTAGCCGGCCAATACCGCTGGGCCTTTGACCTGCGGACCCGCCATTACCGGCTGCTGGGTCTGCTGAGCCAGTTCGGCACCGGCGATCTCGTCCTGGTTGTACAGGCGAACACCCGCCAGCACGGCGACAGTCACCGAGGCAGCAACCGCCAGGCGACCCAGGCTACGCCATGGACCACGAGCAGCCTTTGCCGGAACGGCTTCATCAGCCAGTGCAGCAGAAACGGCCGCAGCAATATCCAGACGAGGGATTAGAAGATCCTTGTGCATCACCGCCCGAGCGACTTGGTAACGAGACCAGGTATCACGGGTTTCGGCGTCATCAAATGCGTTGAGCACTCGACGAAGTTCCAGTTCATCCGCTTCGTTATCCATCACTGCGGACAGCGATTCCTGCAGGGCATCACGACTCATGGCGGTTCCTCTCTTGGCTGTCGCCGCTGTCTTTAGTTCTCTTGCAACAACGGTTGCAAGGCTTTATCGATGGCTTCCCGGGCCCGGAAAATCCGCGACCTTACAGTCCCCACCGGACACTGCATGACGCTCGCAATGTCTTCGTAACTCAGACCATCGAATTCACGTAAAGTTAACGCCGTACGCAAATCTTCTGGCAGTTGCTGAATTGTGCGATGAACGGTGCCTTCGATCTCGTCGCGCAGCAATGCACGCTCCGGCGACTCGAGATCCTTGAGGCCGTGATCACCATCGTAAAATTCCGCATCTTCTGAACTTACATCGCTATCCGGTGGGCGGCGTCCGCGAGACACCAGATAGTTCTTCGCCGTGTTGATGGCGATTCGGTATAGCCACGTGTAAAACGCACTATCACCGCGAAAGTTACCAAGTGCACGGTACGCCTTGATAAAGGCTTCCTGTGCAACGTCCTGCGCTTCATGGGTGTCGTGCACAAACCGCACGATCAACCCGAGAATTTTGTGCTGGTATTTCAGCACTAGCAGATCAAAAGCTCGCTTGTCGCCGCGTTGAACGCGCTCGACCAGCTGCTGATCCTCTTCCTGGGTTAGCATGAACACTCCTCGTAGTACTTGAAGGAGGCTTGCATAACTAAACGATCAGGCTTGCAAACATAGACTCGGTCTTTTCGCAAAAGTTCTCCCCCTTCAAGCAAGTTTCCGGCACGCACTGATTTGGCACACACGAAAAACGCAGCACGGGCAACGCCGACTGCGCGAATAATCTTGTCGTCGGTTTTCTGACGCGTCCAATGCTCCCGACGGGCCAATAAACTCAACGTTTTCCCAGCTTTCGGGCAACCTGCTATTGAGTCGGGGGCCATGCAAAAAGTTCCCGCCTCAATAACCAGCTGATTTTACCCGAGCCGTGCACCGTAATCTCACATTGCCACGAATGCCCGGCTATTGTGCCGCTCCACCCCTCTATATACTAGTAGCCCGTGTGACCCTTTGATTCGCCGATCCAGGCGTCCTGTTTGCGCCACCTCTTCGGATCGCTTTTTGCGGAATCCTTCAAATGAGCCAACAGTTTCAACACGATGTCCTGGTGATCGGCAGCGGTGCGGCCGGCTTGAGCCTTGCGCTGACCCTTCCCAGCCACCTGCGCATTGCGGTTCTGAGCAAAGGCGACCTGGCCAACGGCTCTACGTTCTGGGCCCAGGGCGGTGTCGCCGCGGTGCTGGACGACACCGACACCGTGCAATCCCACGTCGAAGACACCCTCAACGCCGGCGGCGGCCTGTGCAATGAAGAAGCGGTGCGTTTCACCGTCGAGCACAGCCGCGAGGCCATCCAATGGCTGATAGACCAGGGCGTCCCCTTTACCCGCGATGAACACGCAGGCAGCGACGACGGTGGTTTCGAGTTCCACCTGACCCGCGAGGGCGGCCACAGTCACCGCCGCATCATCCATGCCGCCGATGCCACCGGCGCGGCTATTTTCAGGACACTCCTCGACCAGGCCCGCCAACGCCCCAACATCGAATTGCTGGAGCAACGCGTCGCCGTCGACCTGATCACCGAAAAACGCCTGGGCCTGGACGGCGAGCGCTGCCTCGGCGCCTACGTGCTCAATCGCGGCAGCGGCGAGGTGGACACCTACGGCGCACGCTTCACCATCCTTGCCTCCGGTGGCGCGGCCAAAGTCTACCTCTATACCAGCAACCCCGATGGCGCCTGCGGTGATGGCATCGCCATGGCCTGGCGCTCCGGCTGCCGGGTGGCCAACCTGGAATTCAACCAGTTCCACCCCACCTGCCTGTATCACCCACAGGCCAAGAGTTTCCTGATCACCGAAGCGCTGCGTGGCGAAGGCGCGCACCTGAAACTGCCCAATGGCGAGCGCTTCATGCAGCGTTTCGACCCCCGTGCCGAACTGGCCCCGCGCGATATCGTCGCCCGCGCGATCGACCATGAAATGAAGCGCCTGGGCATCGACTGCGTGTATCTCGACATCAGCCACAAGCCCGAAGCCTTCATCAAGACCCACTTCCCCACCGTCTACGAGCGCTGCCTGGCCTTCAATATCGACATCACCAAAGGCCCAATCCCCGTAGTACCGGCCGCGCACTACACCTGCGGCGGCGTGATGGTCGACCAGCACGGACGTACCGACGTACCCGGCCTTTATGCGATTGGCGAAACCAGCTTCACCGGCCTGCACGGTGCCAACCGCATGGCCAGCAACTCGCTGCTCGAATGCTTCGTCTATGCGCGCTCTGCAGCGGCGGACATCCTTGAACAACTGCCGCGCATTCCGGTGCCCGCCGCCCTGCCCCGCTGGGACGCCAGCCAGGTGACCGACTCGGACGAAGATGTGATCATCGCGCACAACTGGGACGAGCTGCGCCGTTTCATGTGGGACTACGTGGGGATCGTGCGCACCAACAAGCGCCTGCAACGGGCGCAGCACCGGGTGCGGCTGCTGCTGGACGAGATCGATGAGTTCTACAGCAACTACAAAGTCAGCCGCGACCTGATCGAGCTGCGCAACCTGGCCCAGGTCGCCGAACTGATGATCCGCTCGGCCATGGAACGCAAGGAGAGCCGGGGCCTGCATTACACCCTCGACTACCCGCAGATGCTGCCCGAGGCCCGCGACACTATCCTGGTGCCAACCACCTACGGCGGCTGAACTTCAGGCGCACACGCAGGCGCCGATGCACATCGGCGGCCTGCGCGTCCCTGGGCACACAGGCTGAACGTACCCGCCATTCGCCCTGCACCCGATAACGCAGCACCACGATCAACGGCAACGCCAGGCTGTCGGGACGCAATTGCACGGCGTGCCAGCCCCGTGCGGCGCTCCATAGCTGCCAACCATCTTCATCGCGTCGCAGGCCACGAATCGACGAACGGTGAGTCAGCAAGATAGAACGCGGCAAAACCCAGGCGGCGTGCGCCAGGCACACCAGCATGCCCAGGCTCGAAAAAGGAAGTTGCATAAACATCAAGGCGCCCAGCGCAAACAGCTGGGCAAGCAGGTACGCCGCCAGCAACAGCCGCGAGGCCTGCCAGCGGCATTCAAAGCTATTACTTGGGCTGGACACGATCCAGGATCATGCGGACCATGCGCTGCAGCTCCGGGTCTTGCGACTCGGCGCGCTCCATGAACCAGCCGAACATGTCCTGGTCTTCGCACGTCAGCAGCCGCACATAGAGGTCGCGATCCACTTGATTGAGCGTCGCGTAGACCTCTTTGGTGAAAGGTACCAGCAACACATCCAACTCCAGCATGCCGCGACGGCTGTGCCAGTAGAGGCGATTGATTTCTACATCTTCGACCATGGAGCGCTCCTCAAATAGGCGGCAAGTATACAGACCCGACGGCACCGGAACAGTCGGCTTTGGTCGCCCCATACGGAAACTATCCATTTGCCGGGCGCCCCTCTATGATGCACCCATGACTTTTTTTGACCTGCGATGACCCATGGCCGACTCTGCTTTCTTCTGCCCCCTGTCCCACGAAGGCGTTCTCGCCGTCCGCGGTTCCGACGCTGCCAAATTCCTTCAGGGCCAACTGACCTGCAACCTCAATTACCTGAGCGACACCCAGGCCAGCCTCGGCGCGCGCTGCACGCAAAAAGGGCGCATGCAGTCGAGCTTCCGCATCCTGCTGCAAGGTGACGGCGTGTTGCTGGCCATGGCCAGCGAGCTGCTGGAGCCGCAACTGGCGGACCTGAAAAAATACGCCGTGTTTTCCAAGTCCAAACTCACCGATGAAAGCGCCGCCTGGGTGCGCTTCGGCCTGATGAATGCCGACCCGGCCCTGACGGGTCTTGGCCTTGAGCTGCCTGCCGAGACCGACAGCGTCGTGCGCAACGATACGTTGATCGCCATCCGCGTCTCCCCTGGCCGCGCTGAACTTTGGGTACCTGCCGAGCAAGGCGACGCCGTACGCAGTCAATTGGCTGCAACCCTTGAACAAACCGATCTGAATGAATGGCTGCTGGGACAGATCCGCGCCGGCATCGGCCAGGTCATGCCCCAGACCCGCGAACTGTTCATTCCACAGATGCTCAACCTGCAGGCCGTGGGCGGCGTCAGCTTCAAGAAAGGCTGCTACACCGGCCAGGAAATCGTCGCGCGCATGCAGTACCTGGGCAAACTCAAACGTCGCCTGTACCGCCTGAGTCTCGATACGTCTGAAATGCCCGCGCCAGGCACTCCGTTGTTTTCTCCCAGCCATAACAGCTCGATCGGCGAAGTGGTAATCGCCGCAAAAGCTGACCAGACCGTTGAACTTCTGGCCGTATTGCAAGCCGAAGCTGCCGATAGTGAAGATGTGCACCTGGGCGCGCTGGAGGGTCCCCGCTTGCAACTGCTCGACCTGCCTTACACGCTCGACCGCGATCGAGAGATCCAGCGCTGATCGCCGTACCTTTGTTGCAACACCCTAGAGAGCATGAATGAACAAGCTGGCGGAAAAAGTCCAACAGGCTTTGGTGAGGGCCATCGATAACGATGACCTGGTTCTGCCGACATTGCCGGAAGTGGCCCTGAATATTCGTCAGGCCGCCGAAGACCCGGAGATCAGCATCAGCCACTTGAGCAAAGTAATCGGTCGCGACACCGCACTGTCGGCACGCCTGATCAAAGTGGTCAACAGCCCGTTGCTGCGCGCGACCCAGGAAGTCACCGACCTGCACACCGCCATCACCCGGCTGGGTACCAACTACAGCAGCAACCTGGCGATCGGCCTGGTCATGGAGCAGATCTTCCACGCGCGCTCCGACGTGGTCGAACAAAAGATGCGTGATGTGTGGCGCCGCAGCCTGGAGGTCGCGGGTGTGAGTTATGCCCTGTGTCGCAGCCATTCCCAACTCAAGCCGGACCAGGCGGCCCTTGGCGGCCTGGTGCACCAGATCGGTGTGCTGCCGATCCTGACGTACGCCGAAGACCACTATGAGCTGCTCGCCGACCCGGTCAGCCTCAACCACGTCATCGAGAGCATCCACCCGCTGCTGGGCGACAAACTGCTGGGCGGCTGGGACTTTCCGGAAATGCTGGCGAAACTGCCGGGCCAATACCTGGACCTGGAGCGCGATTCAGCCCGCCTCGACTACATCGACCTGGTACAGGTCGCC
The DNA here is from genome assembly GCF_900115535.1 of Pseudomonas sp. NFPP28. Classification (NCBI taxonomy): domain Bacteria; kingdom Pseudomonadati; phylum Pseudomonadota; class Gammaproteobacteria; order Pseudomonadales; family Pseudomonadaceae; genus Pseudomonas; species Pseudomonas sp. NFPP28. Next base: position 260,970 of record NZ_FOWT01000001.1, read on the forward strand.
GTGCTGTATTGCCATCGCGGCACCGATCATCCATTGGCAAACGTTGCGGTCTCCACCTTGCCGGCGATCAAGAAACTACGGGTCGACCCTTACAGCGACGCCTTGCGCGCCGAGCTGGATGAAGCGCGCTCGATGTTCTATTGATCAACCCGCGATAAAACTCACGCGCACCTTCAAGCCGGCGTGCTCGCCATCGTGCAGGCTAATCTGCGCCAGGTGCGCCCGGCAGATTTCGCCGACGATCGCCAGCCCCAGGCCTGAGCCCATGCCCTGCTGGCTGCGCCGGTAGAAACGCTCGAACACCCGGTCCCGTTCATCCAGCGGGATGCCCGGCCCGTCATCTTCCACTTCCAGCACCGCCGGCGCCGTCACCCGCAGGATCACATTGCCGCCCGGTGGCGTGTGGGCCAGGGCGTTGTCCACCAGGTTGCTCAACAACTCGTTCAATAGGGTAGGCTCGCCACGCAGCCACACCGGCTCGTCGGCTTCCAGCGCCAATGCCACACCGCGCGCATGGGCCAGCGGTGCCATGGCCATGCCCAACTCACGGGCCAGTTGGCTGAGGTCGAGCAACTGCGCGCCGCCTTCGGCAATGGCACGCGCCCCATTTTCGATGCGCGCCAGGGACAACAGTTGATTGGCCAGGTGGGTCAGGCGGTCAGTGCCCTGGGCGGCGGCTTCGAGGGTGCTGCGCCAGGTGGCGGGGTCCTCGGCGCGCAAGCCCAGTTCCAGCCGGGCCTTGAGGGCTGCCAGTGGCGTGCGCAGTTCATGGGCCGCATCGGCAATGAACTGCGCCTGGCGTTCGAACTGGCCGCGCAGGCGTTCGGTGAAATGGTTGAGGGAACGCACCAATGGGCCGAACTCATGCTGCACTTCCACCAGGGGCAACGGCCGCAGGTCGTCAGGCTGACGCTCCTCCACTGCCGTACGCAGGCGCTCGAGCGGCCGCAACGCCGCACTCACGGCAAACCACACCAGCAACAGTGCGCCGACGGCGAGCATGCCCAGGCGCAGCAGGGTATCGGCCATGAGGCTGCGGGCCATGCTCACGCGCGCTTCATCGGTTTCGGCAACGCGGATTTCGGCCATGCCGTTCATGTTCGGTTCGGAAACGGCCTTGAGCAGGCTCACCACGCGTACCTGCTGGCCCTGGTAGATGGCGTCGTAGAAGCGCGCCAATGCCGGATAGTCATCGGTGCGTGGCGTACCCGGCGGTGGACCGGGAAGGTTTTCGTAGCCGGAGATCAGCTTCTGGTCGATGTCGTTGACCTGGTAGTAAATGCGCCCGGCACTGTCATAGGCAAAGGTGTCCAGGGCCACGTAGGGCACGTTGGCGCTCAGGGTGCCATCCACCTGGGTCAAGCCGGCGGCGATGGTACGCGCAGAGGCCAGCAGCGTGCGGTCGTAGGCGGTATCGGCGGCCTCGCGACCGTTCCAGTAGGCGCTCATGCCACTGGCCAGCATCAACAGCACCAGCAACAGCGCCAGGTTCCACAGCAAGCGCCAGCGCAGGCTGCTGGGCTTATGCATCGCGGGCTTCCAACAGGTAACCGAGGCCACGGAAGGTCACGATGGCGATGGGCTGGCCATCGAGTTTCTTGCGCAGGCGATGCACATAGATTTCGATGGCATCGGGGCTGGCCTCCTCGTCCAGGCCGAACACCTGGGAAGCCAGTTGTTCCTTGCTCATCACCCGACCCGGGCGGGCAATCAGCGCTTCGAGTACGGCTTGCTCGCGGGAGGTGAGTGTCATCAGTTCACCCCCTACGGTAAAGCGCCGGGTGTCGAGGTCGTACACCAGCACGCCGCAGGCCTGCTGACGCTCTCCGCCCAGCACGCTACGCCGCAGCAGCGCCTTGACCCGCGCTTCCAACTCCGTGAGTTCGAACGGTTTGGCGAGATAGTCGTCCGCCCCAAGATTGAGGCCGTGCACGCGGTCTTTCACATCACTGCGTGCCGTCAGCATCAGCACCGGCAGATTTTTCCCACGGGCACGCAGACGTGCGAGCACCTCGAAACCATCCATGCGTGGCAGCCCCACATCGAGGATCGCCGCCGCGTACTCCTCGCTGCTCAGGGCCAGGTCCGCCGCCACGCCATCGTGCAGCACGTCAACGGTCAGACCCGTGCTCTTGAGCGCTTGCGCAACACTTTCGGCGAGTTGCAGATGGTCTTCAACCAGCAAGACACGCATGGATTGCTACCTCATTCAGGGGTGGTCGGTGCCACGCTTTGGCGGGCAGTTTACAGGCGCCGACCGGCCTGTGAAGCCCGAAAACATTGAAAGCCGACTGAAAGGTTAGTGAAAGCTTCGCCCTTTAGCATCCAGCCTCGGTGGTCTATGCCCGCCAAGCTGCCTTATCCGCAGCGCCCGAAAAACGCCTCGAAGCGTTTTCGCCAAAAATAAGAACAATAACGGAGTACACAACGATGCTGTCGACACAGCCCCAGGCCTCCTCGCCTGTTCGTTTTTCTCGCCTGACCCAGACCGCCCTCGCCAGTGCTGCTACCCTTGCCGGCTTTTCGCCGCTTAGCCAGGCTGCCTTCTTCGAAGACAGTAGCGCGACCCTGGAAACCCGCAACATGTACTTCAACCGCGACTTTCGCGATGGCACCAGCGCGCAGCAATCCAAGCGCGACGAGTGGGCCCAGGGCTTCATGCTCAACCTGCAATCGGGCTACACCGACGGCACCGTGGGCTTCGGCGTGGATGCGCTGGGCATGCTCGGGGTCAAGCTCGACTCCAGCCCCGACCGCACCGGCACCGGCCTGCTGCCCACCCATGACGATGGCCGCGCCGCCGACGAATATTCCAAGCTGGGCCTGACCGGCAAAGTGAAGATCTCGGCCACCGAGCTGAAGATCGGTTCGCTGATCCCCGAGCTGCCGATCCTCAAGCCCAACGACGGGCGCATCCTGCCGCAAACCTTCAACGGCGGCCTGATCACCTCCAGGGAGTTCAAGAACCTGGTGTTCACCGGCGGGCGCCTGGACAAAGCCAAGGACCGTGACGACACCAATTACGAGGACATTGCCCTCAACAACAAGAACAGCCGCTTCGTCAGCGGCGCCACCGGCAAGCATTTCAATTTTGGCGGGGCCGACTACAAGTTCGCCGACAAGATCACCGGCAGCTACCACTTCGCCCAACTCGACGATGTGTACCGCCAGCACTTCCTCGGCCTGGTGGCTGCGCGCCCGATGGGTCCCGGTACGTTCGGCACCGACCTGCGTTTGGCCATCAGCGATGACACTGGCGCCGCCCGTGGCGGCAAGATCGACAACACCTCCCTCAACGGCCTGTTCAGCTATGCCCTCAACGGCCACAAGCTCAGCGCCGGTTACCAGCACATGTCCGGTGACAGCGCCTTCCCCTATGTGGATGGCAGCGACCCGTACCTGGTCAACTTCGTACAGATCAACGACTTTGCCGGCGCCCAAGAGCGTTCCTGGCAGGCGCGCTACGACTTCGACTTCGCCAAGCTGGGCATTCCCGGCCTGAGCTTCATGAGCCGTTACCTCTCAGGTGACAACATCAAGCTCAAGAACGGCGAGACCGGCAAGGAGTGGGAGCGCAACACCGAGATCAAGTATGTGGTGCAAGCCGGCACGTTCAAGGACGTGGCCGTGCGCCTGCGCAACGCCACGTACCGCTCCAACTACTCGGCCCGTGATGCGGACGAAGTGCGTCTGCTGGTCAGCTACAGCGTTGCACTTTGGTAAGTAGTGCCTGGTAAGCCATTCATAACAACAACGACGGAGATAACCATGACCCTTTCACTGCGTAAACTGGCCCTCGCCGCCGGCTGCATGCTGTTCGCCGGCCAACTGCTGGCCGCTGACGAACCCAAGCGCCCAGAGTGCATCGCCCCGGCCTCGCCGGGTGGTGGTTTTGACCTGACCTGCAAACTGGCGCAAAGCGCGCTGGTCAACGAGAAGCTGCTGAGCAAGCCGATGCGCGTGACCTACATGCCCGGTGGGGTGGGCGCGGTGGCCTACAACGCCGTGGTCGCCCAGCGTCCTGCGGATGCCGGCACGCTGGTGGCCTGGTCCAGCGGTTCGCTGTTGAACCTGGCCCAGGGCAAGTTCGGCCGCTTCGATGAAAGCGCCGTGCGCTGGCTCGCGGCGGTCGGCACCAGCTACGGGGCTATCGCGGTGAAAGCCGATTCGCCCTACAAAACCCTCGACGACCTCGTCAAAGCCTTGAAGAAAGATCCGGGCAGCGTGGTGATCGGTTCCGGTGGCACCGTCGGCAGCCAGGACTGGATGCAAACCGCGCTGATCGCCAAGGCTGCCGGAATCAACCCGCGCGAACTGCGTTATGTCGCCCTTGAAGGCGGCGGTGAAATTGCCACCGCCCTGCTCGGCGGCCATATCCAGGTGGGCAGTACCGACATTTCCGACTCCATGCCGCACATCCTGAGCGGCGACATGCGCCTGCTGGCGGTGTTCTCCGAACAGCGCCTGGACGAGCCGGAAATGAAGAACATTCCGACCGCCAAAGAGCAAGGCTACGACATCGTCTGGCCAGTGGTGCGTGGCTTCTACCTCGGGCCAAAAGTCAGCGATGCCGACTACGCCTGGTGGAAAGAGGCGTTCGACAAACTGCTGGCCTCCGAGGAGTTCGCCAAGCTGCGTGACCAACGCGAGCTGTTCCCGTTCGCCATGACCGGGCCGGAACTGGACACCTACGTGAAGAAACAGGTGGCTGACTACAAAGTGCTGGCCAAAGAGTTCGGCCTGATCCAGTAATCGCCCCTCTTTTGTGCGGCCACGCCCTTTAGCCAAGCGGCGTGGCCCAGGAGTTCCACATGCTCTTACAACGCATTTTCGCCGCCGCGCTGCTGCTGGCCTGCGCCGGCCTCGCGCTGATGGCCTGGCCGTACCAGGCGTCGTTTTCCTACGAGCCGGTGGGGCCGCGCGCCTACCCGCTGCTGATGCTCGGGCTGATGAGCCTGGCACTGATCTACATGCTGTTTCGTCCACAGCCGACCAAACACACCGAAGAAGAACCCGCGCTGGACCGCGAAACCCTGATCAAGATCGGCGTGTGCGTCGCGCTGTTGATCGTGTTCGCCGGCACCTTCGAACCCCTGGGCTTCATCCTCAGCAGCATGCTGATCGGCATTCCCATGGCGCGCTTGTACGGTGGTCGCTGGTTGCCCAGCGTGGTGATCGTCACGTTGATGGCCATCGGCTTGTACCTGCTGTTCGACAAAGCCATGGATGTACCGCTGCCCCTCGGCCTGCTCGACGTACTGGAGAACTGACATGGATACTTTCGGCTACCTGGGCCAGGGCTTCGGCGTTGCACTGTCCCCTTACAACCTGGTGACCGCGTTGTGCGGCACCCTGATCGGCACCGTGGTCGGCCTGTTGCCGGGCCTGGGCCCGATCAACGGCGTGGCGCTGTTGATCCCCATCGCCTTCGCCCTGGGCCTGCCGCCTGAATCGGCGCTGATCCTGCTGGCAGCCGTGTACCTGGGCTGCGAATACGGTGGGCGCATCAGCTCGATCCTGCTGAACATCCCGGGCGAAGCGTCCACCGTGATGACCACTCTCGACGGCTACCCCATGGCCCGCAAAGGCCTCGCCGGTGTGGCGCTGTCGCTGTCGGCCTGGAGTTCGTTCATCGGCGCGTTTATCGCCACCTGCGGCATGGTGCTGTTTGCGCCGTTGCTGGCCAAATGGGCGATTGCCTTCGGCCCGGCGGAATATTTCGTACTGATGGTGTTCGCAATTGTCTGTCTCGGCGGCATGGCTGGCGACAAACCGCTGAAGACTTTTGTGGCAGCACTGATCGGCCTGTTCCTCTCGGCGGTCGGCATCGACGCCAACAGCGGTGTGTATCGCTTCACCGGCGACAACATCCACCTCACCGACGGCATCCAGTTCGTCGTGCTGGTACTGGGCCTGTTCTCCATCAGCGAGATCCTGTTGCTGCTGGAGAAAACCCACCGTGGGCAGGAGGCAGTCAAAGCCACCGGGCGCATGATGTTCAACCTGAAAGAAGCGGGCGCGGTCTTCGTGGTGAATATCCGCTGCGGCCTGCTCGGCTTCATCATGGGCGTATTGCCGGGTGCCGGCGCTACCTTGGCCTCGGCCGTTGCCTACATGACCGAAAAACGCCTGGCCGGTGCCAGCGGTAAATTCGGCCAGGGCGACATGCGCGGCCTCGCCGCTCCGGAAACCGCCATCGGCGCGTCCGCCTGCGGTGCCCTGGTGCCGATGCTGACCCTCGGCGTCCCCGGTTCGGGCACCACCGCGGTGATGATCGGCGCACTGTCGCTGTACAACATCACCCCGGGCCCGCTGCTGTTCCAACAGCAACCGGACATCGTCTGGGGCCTGATCGCCTCGTTGTTCATCGCCAACATCATGCTGGTGATCCTCAACATCCCGATGATCCGCATCTTCACGCGCATCCTCGCCGTGCCGAACTGGGCGCTGGTACCGGTGATCGCAATCATCACCGCCATCGGGGTATACGCGGTGCACGCCACCACCTTCGACCTGTTCCTGATGGTCGGTATCGGCATCTTCGGCTACATCCTGCGCAAGCTCGACTTCCCGCTGTCGCCGGTGCTGCTGGGTTTTATCCTTGGCGGCCTGATGGAGCAGAACCTGCGCCGTGCGCTGTCGATCTCCAACGGTGACTTGCAGATCCTGTGGTCGAGCCCGATCACCTTTGGTGTGTGGGTACTGACCGCGCTGATGCTGGCTTTCCCGTTGCTGCGCATCTACCGTAAACGTGCCCTGCAGCGTCGTGCCGTGGCCGATGTCTGAGGTCACCTTTAAACATTGGTGGGGCACACCGCTGGTCGGCCTGGCCGGCGGATTCCTGGCCAGCCTGGTCGGCTGGCCTTTGCCGTACATGGTCGGTTCGCTGCTGGCGATCATCCTGGTGCGCTGCCTCACGCCGTGGCAGCTGGCGGAGATTCCCGGCGGGCGCAAATGCGGCCAATGGGTGGTGGGCATCGGCATCGGCCTGCACTTCACCCCGGTGGTGATCGAACAGGTGATGAGCCACTTCGGGCTGATCTTCTTCGGCGCACTGGTCACCAGCCTGTCGAGCGTGGTGGGCGTGTGGTTGATGCGCCGTAGCGGTGAAGACCGCGCCACGGCGTTCTTCTCGAGCATGCCCGGCGGTTCCGGTGAGATGGTCAACCTCGGCGCGCGTAATGGTGCGGTGCTCAGCCGTGTTGCGGCAGGGCAGAGTCTGCGGGTGCTGATGGTGGTGTTGTGTGTGCCGGCGATTTTCAAGTACTTGCTGGAAGGCGGTACACCGCAGTTTCATCCGGCGCCGGTGAACTGGCCGTGGCTGCTGGCGCTGTTTCCGCTGGGCGCCTTGGTCGCCTGGGGTTGGCAGCGCTTGCGCCAGCCCAACCCTTGGTTGTTCGGGCCGTTGCTGGTGAGTGCCACAGCCAGCGTGGTCTGGGACCTGCATATCGGCCTGCCCGATGGCGGCAGCCAGATTGGCCAGTGGTTGATCGGTAGTGGCCTGGGTTGCCACTTCAACCGGCAGTTCTTTCGTCGGGCGCCGTCGTTCATGGGGCGCACCTTGATTGGCACCGCGTTGACCATGGCGCTGGCGACGTTGGCGGCGGTGGGGCTGAGTGCAGTGACTCACTTGGATTTACGCTCGCTGACCCTGGGCATGATGCCCGGTGGCATTGCCGAGATGAGTCTCACGGCCGAGACCCTGCAACTGTCGGTACCGTTGGTGACGGCGATGCAGGTGATGCGGTTGTTGTTTGTGCTGTTTCTGGCGGAGCCGTTGTTCAGGCACTGGAACCGGCAACCGTAATCCACCTGTTTCAAGTAGCCCGTCCTGGGCCGCTACCGCTGGTCGGCACTGTCATTTCTCACAGCTTGTCGCCGCACTGCCCCTGGCTTTGAATGAAATCCGAACTCCCCGCATGCGCGATGAGCCAGCGTTCTATTTCAATCAGGGATCACGATCATGACAACCGTTACCGGTACACCAATCACAACCAACTTCGGCACTCCCAAAACGCAGGATGAAGAGGTCTACGAATTCGACCTCAGCAAACCCGAGCATATCCCCCCTGTCGCGTTCGAAGAATTATCATTAAATATACCCGGCCTCAGGCAGCCCTATACTGAGTACGATGGCGGGATCAATAAAGCAGCGAAAAATCTCCACCCTGAAAAAGGTCTCTTGTGTATTCTGAATCCATACTTGGATATGATAGAAAATGATTTCGTCGAGCTGTTCTTCGGAAGTGCTATTGAGCCAGCTGCCTTTACGACAGTTTCTGCTACCCAAGCTTCGGCGGGGTTATCGATTTCCTTGTATGTGTCACTCGCATGGCTTGAATACGGTCCCGTTTTTCCCTGTTTTTTCAGGGTCACGCGCGCTGGCGGAGGCGACGCGGAGACGAAAAAATTCAGGTTCTTTGTTGACGATGTTGAACCTGCCGGGCCCAACCCAGACGATGCAACTTATCACGACTATATAACTGCACCGCAATTGGAGAAACACATCATCGAAAATGGCGTGCAGCCAGAAGATGCTCAGATGGGTGTCAAGATACAGATCCACAAGTACCCAAATAGACAAGGTCTGAACCCGCTTTATGATTGGGCCGCACAAGATACAATTTGGCTAAGACTCAACGGCCATGTTGTGAGACACGAAGTAACAGAGGACGAAGCGAAAGGTACGGCCCCAATCACCATCACCGTCTACGATGCCAAATGGAAAGAAGTCGGCTACGGCGCCGTGATCATTCAACATTATGTGATAGACAAAGCTGGGAATAAAACAGTTTCCCCCTCCCCGCTGACAATTGTCGAGTCTTTTGTCGGCAACCCACATCCTCTTTTAGCTCCACCTTTTATCGCTGAGGTTAACGATGAAGGGAAGGTAGATATTGGCCTACTGGACGGTGAAGATGCGACCATCGTTATTAATGTCCCTGGCAACGACTTCCTAAAATTCGATGTAATAAAAGTAATTGCAGTGGGATATACCGCCGCAGGAACCCGTGTCGAAAAGGAATATACCGGCACCATCGACTCAGTCTTTACTAACAAGTATATTTCCCTGCCTTTCAAGGATTTAGAAACACTGGTCGGCGGAACCCTGCGTATTCACTTCGAACGTATGCGCGAAGGGGTCACACCTCATCGTCGTTCGAGAGTCAATGTATATGACATCATTGGCCACGCGATCCCGGTCGAGCTTCCTCCGGCGATAATTCTTCAGGCACCAGATGGCAATATACCGGCAGACTCTGCATCGATTACCGTCTGGATCAATCACTATCCAGGACAAGACCCGTCCGACGCGGTGATGTTGATTTTAATTGGGACCTACGCTAATGGAGCCGGTTACTATCGAGAAGTAGGGCCGCGACCCGCCGGAACAGGCAACATTATCTTCAACATCACAAACGGTCCCAACGGCGACATTGCCGGTCTTGAAGGAGGCACACTGGACGTTCATTACTCAGTCACGAATGAGGCCGGAACTCGTCCGTCCGAACCTGCCACCTTTGATGTAGGCGAACTTGTCCCTTCATTTGATCCTGTTGAGATTGAGGAGGCCCCGAAACCAGATTATGTGTTTGATCCATCCGTGAGCCTTTTTGGTGCAACCGTTTTTGTCAAGCGCAACTCGGCCTTTACTCAAGGCAGTACCGTTACATTGCATTTTGAAGGTTCGGCAGCGGGTGGCAGCACCACTAAACCTTTCCTCATTATTCCCATCTGGGTGGGGAGAGACCTATACTTCGATATCGAACGTTCTGTCGTGGTAAAAAACCTCGACAAATCAGCCAGGCTTTATTACACACTGACCAAGGCAAATGAACGTACGCGTATTTCCCATGCAGTGGATATGCGAGTTGGGGCGCCGCTGAATCTTCCAGTGCCGCAAATATTGGAGTCGACTGTTATAGAGCAAGGCAAAAGTGCGACGATGAATCCTGTTCACGTGCTAAATCCACCCGTAGCTACGTATCGCGTGCGTTATAAAATGCTCAACAGCGACCTGATTCAACCCTATTTTACAGGCAAGCCAGGTTTGGGAACGCCGACGATTACGCCGAAGTATGGAAACGCGGCGGATGGTTTTGTTGACTTTCAGATAAGCAATTCAGTGATCGCCGCCAACTTGGAAAGACACGTTATCGTACAATACAGGGTAACTCGGGGAAATGCGAAGTTACTGTCAGACCCATTGGACCTGGAAATACAAGCACTCCCTAACTCCGCCGCGAACGTGGTGAGCATTCCCCAAGCGTCAGGAGGTCAAGTCGACGCCAATACTGCCAACACGGTACAAGTGCTCGAATACCCCTTTATGCAGCGAGGTCAGCCCGTTTGGATATCTTTTGAGCATGATGATGGAACACCGGATTATCTGGTGCGTGACGGCGACCCGGTAACGCTCACAGAGTACAACTCCAGAAAAATCGTCACCTCTATCCCCAACGACTACCTGAAATCACGCCCAAATGGGAGCCTCCTTCGCATTAAAACACAGGTCTCAATGGATGGACTCAATAGCCAAAACTCTACCGTGCGCTTGTATGCACCACCCTACAGTATTAAAAGACAGGCGGGGATTGTTGCTCACATTGATGTAGGTGCAACCCCTAGGAGATTGGTACTCAGCCCAGATGGAAGCAGGGTCTACGTGACCAACCATGATTCTCACACCATCTCGGTAATCTCAACAGCCTCCCACAAGGTAATTCACACCATCACTGGATTAAACAGGCCCTATGCAATCACTGTAAGTCCAGATGGCGGAAGATTGTACGTGTGCAACTTAGGTTCACAACGTGTAACAGTCATCAACACGACCAACTATGCCTTCATCAATCAGATACCGGGGTTTGCCGCCCCCTATTCTATTCTATTGAACAAAGATGGCTCACGCCTATATGTGTCCTGTAATGCTTCACACGCTGTGTATACCCATGACGCGCTCGATGGCAGGCGCCTACATACGTTATCAGGGTATACCAACGCTGCCGGGCTGGCTTTCAACCCAAGCCAAACCCGACTTTATGCAGGCACCAGAAACACACTTTTTGTTATTGACCCACAGTCCAATGCCGCAGTAGCATCAATTTCAGGATTCACTAACCCTCGAGACATGGCTTATAGTCCGCACAACACCAGCACAAACCCTACGCTGTACGTGGCTAATAGCAGCGGCGCGAGTGTTCATATAATTAATGCGGGCTCCAATACCAGACGCAGTATCCTTTCCGATTTTTCCAATCCATTCGGCATCGTCATGCACCCTACCCAGCCACTCGCCTATGTTACCGACTACAATAATAATACGGTAAAAATAATAGATACCATTCAGGAAAGGGTGATCGATGCCATCTCGGGGTTCAATGGTCCCTACGGAGTGGCTATCAGCAATGACGGTTCCACCCTTTATGTGATCAATGGCGTGGGTGGCACAGTAGCGGTTTTAAACACCTGAGTTTTAATCACCCAGAAACAAAATGCCCCGTGCGTTACAGCCCGGGGCATTTTTCATTTATGCGCTCTCAAAAGTCATACCGCACCCCCACATTCACCCCCCACGGCTGGTCAACGCTCTTGCCCATGCTGCGCTCTACATCGGCGTGGACCTTCCAGTTCTTCGACACGGCCATGGCCAGTCCGGCTGCCATTTCAACCCGGGTACCCGACAGGTCGTTGTTGAAGCTGTTGCCGTTCACCGACACCTTGTTGCTCTGGTTGAACTCATGGGCGACGGCAGTCCGCAAGTACGGCTGCAGCACACTGCCTCCGTCCAGTTGGATGTCACGCCCGGCGGTCACACCGGCCTTGCCCACCACCGAAGCGGTACGCGCGCCCTTGGCTTGCAGGCCATTATCCAGCTCGTAGCTCTGGCGCTGGATGATCGCCGTGGCCAATTGGCCGTAAGGTTCCACGAAGAAGCCGTCGTCCAGCTTGATGTGGCGGCCCACTTCGGCCGAGGCGGTTACCGCATTCTGCGTGTAGTTGCCCTTGGCTTTCTTACCGTCACTCATTGCCACGTTGGACTCGTTGTGCAAGCGGTTGAACTTGAGCACGCCATCGAAGTAGAAGCCGCTCTCAGCGTCCAGCCACGTGGCGTAACCACCGGCGTAGTAGCTGTTGACGGTGGCTTTGCTGCCACGGTTCAGGTCCAGGTCGGAGGTGCTGTGACCGGCCAGGAAGCCTGCCAGCCATTGGCCGTCGCCGCCGGACAACGGTACGTCGGCACCCAGGGTGAAGCCACGCTGGACCTGGTTGTACTGCACACCTTTATCGCGGTTGTTCACTTCAAACTTGTTGCCGTACGTACGGCTCCACAAGCCGCTGGACTTGCCATCGCTGTGACGCAACTCCCCCATGCGGGTACGCAGGTTGGTCATTTCACCGTAGAGCACGCTCGGCGCTGCGTTGGCCAGAGCCAGAACGGAGTGGGTACTCGGGCTGATGACCTTGCTGTCCGGGTCCAGCAGCCAGTCTTTGCCTTCGTTGTCGTTGACCAGGCTGTAGGAGTAGGTCCCCACGTCCACGCGTTCACCCAGCAGGCTGAACTTGGCACCGCCATCTGCGGTGTGTACCACGTGCAGGCGGTCATCGCTCAAGGGGTCGGCACCGCTGCTGGCGATCAGCAGTTTGTGGTCACCCGACGACGTCCCGGTGACGTTAAGGAAGTCACCGGTCAAGGTGGAGAAATCCGCCGTCATGATGAAGGTGCCGTTGCCCGACAGGTTTTCCACGTCCAGTTGATAGAACACGCCCGGGTCGCCGAACTTGACGTTGCCGCCGCTCAGGGACAGGTCGCCCACTTGCTGGTTGTCGACCATCACCCAGGTCGCGTCGCTGTTGATCGCCAGCTTGTCGACGTTCTCCAGGCGACCAGTGAGGATCGAGCCGTTGCTCAGGCCAACGCTGGCGCTGCCGCCGTTGTTGATCACGTCGCCGTTCATGATGGCGTGGTCGAGGCTCAGGTCCAGGGCGCTGCCGGTGCCCACTTGGATGTTGCCGGTCAGGGCGCTGTTGTTGACGCGCATGTTGGCGTTGCCGCCCCCCGTCAGCTCGAGCATGTTGCCGTTGCCGCCGACCAGGGTGGAGCCATTGCGCACGTCGATTTCAGCAGTGAACGGTCGCTCTACGCTGATTGCCGGACCATTGAGCCCAACCACCCGCGAACCGTCCAGGGTCAATTGAGGCGTCGCAGGCACGGTCAGGCTTTCACCCGTCATTACCACGCCACTGGTAGCCCCTGTAATTTCACTGCCGGTCGCAATCGCCGCCCCCCCCTGCAGCACCAGGCCCTGCTGGCTTTGCCCTGTCAACGTAGAGTTATTCAGTTCCAGCAGGCTATGGGAGGTGACGTTGGCTCCCCAGGTCGCACCGATGACTTCGCTGCCATTGACCTGTGCGTAGGAACCAGTCGTCGTGCCCGTCTGGCGAGCCACGTTCAAGCCGCCGCTGAAATGGCTGGTAATCTTTGTGCCGGTGATGACTGCGTTCGAGTTGGCCAGGGTAATCGCCGCCTGGGAGGCGTGTGCCGAGGTCACGGTGGCACCGGTCATGGTCAGATTGGAGCCGGTCGTAGCACGGATTTCCTTGACCGTCGCGCCGTCGTGGACAGTGAGCGTCGCACCGTTCCGGGCAATGTAGTCGGTAGCGCCTGTACCGGGATAGACGTCATGTTTGCCGCTACCGACGTTACCGTCTACGACGATCGCGGAGAGCGCTTGCTCGCTCAGTAGGTAGAGCGGAGCAACCGCCATGAGTTTGATGATTGACGATAAACGCGACAAGCGAAAACGATGGGAAGCAATAGAAGTCATGCCATGTAGCCTCAGAAGTAAATACCAGTTCGAATCCGGATCCCGTATCGAATAGGTTTCCGTTTTCTTCGGCGCAGAGACTAAAGACCTGACTTCCCGAGTCCTGTAGGACTTTCCTTAAGGTCACACAGGTAGCGACTAAAGGTCATTACACAAAAAAGCCTCACCCTTTCAATCAGAAAGGATGAGGCTTCATCGTTGCTTCAAAGCGTACCGCTGCGACGTGACGCCCCCGGAACGCAACTACCCGGCACACCACCGCCAGTACCGACGAGGTCCCAGGCCGCCCTGACCTCATCGGAGATGCCCCTATCGCCTGTCGAGGGGCGATAAAGTTTCCAGCGCACGCCGACATAGCCTCGACCTGTAGTACCCGTGTGGTCTTCGAACCAGGCTCTCAAATCCATTGGCACAACCAGACCAAGATTGACATCTGAACTGTTGAGTTTGAACCACGCACTCTCTATGGGCGGACCGACAGGCACACCGATCGGTGCAGTAGGTAGGACATACACATACCTGACCGCCTCAATCATCACTTCATCGCCGATCTGGAGCAATCCAGGATCCAGGACCTGGATGGGCACACCCATCCAAGGACTTCTTGTGCAATTGATGTAGTAGCTGAAGTTCGTCTGGCCGGTAACAGGCTGGGCGTTACTAAAGATCGCATCGGCCAGGCCGCTTAGATTGAAGACTTCTACGACGACGTCTCGATGTGGCGAATGTTTGTAATTGACCGCATCACGGATGAGGCAGAAAAGGGGAATAGTACCGTTCCCCGTCACATCGATGTCATCCCAGTCCACGGTAACCGTCACGATAAACCCTGGGGCTTCGGCCCCCGTCACAGGATAGGTGGCGACAACATTGCCCGCATAGACAAAGTCAATGAAATCACCTGTCTCCAGGCCGGGTGGCAACAAGAAGGTTGCGGTGGCATCAAATCCACGGTCTTTTTCCGAGAGACGATTGAGTGGCCTTGGCAGCGGTCCTCCGCCAATCAGATCAGGCTTGGCCAGGTTGGAGTCTACCGGGCCTGGGTCCGGGTTGGTGACGCCCGGCTCACGCAGGTCGACGTCTACCTGCGTGTCTGGCCCTGGGTAAGTGCTACCGTCCTCGCGTTCAACGGTGAGTTTAATGTCCGCAGTGTAAAAGTCCCCACCTGCCGCAATGGCCGCAAACTCTGCGGGAATGTCCAGCGGGAAGACGCCCATGCCGATGCGTTCCCGGTAGATCACATCCGCTCCCCAGCGAACCACCAAGAAATCGGAGGGCAGATGGCCGGTAAGGTTTGCCAGGCGCACCGTCGCACCGTTGCGGGCTTCCTCTTTATCGATGAGAGGAGCTTCCAACACCGAGACAGCACCGAATTGCGGTGGATCGTTGAGTCTGACCCGCACATAAGCCGCAAGGGAGAGGACTGTGGCGTTACCAGAACGATCCTCCAGGATGTACTGCACGGGGATTTCGCCTGACTTTGCCAGGATCATCGCGGGGGGAATGGTCCCCGTAATGGCTCCTGTCAACGGAACTTTATTCTCCAGCGGGTGTGCGATCGTCCCGACATGAACCCTATAAATATCTCCCCCGCGACGATCGGCAGGATCAGGAATAGTGAATTCCAGACCGTCTTTTCCGTCCAAGTCGGCAGGAGTCAGTTCCGAACCGTAATCTTCCAGTGTGATCAAACCAGGTTGGTTGTTGTAGTTAGGGTCCTGCTTATCCACATAGACCCGGATGATGTTGTAGTCAACGTCATTGGCGCCGAAATTGACTACATGCACCTGGATGTCCTTGATGCCATGAGTCTGCAACGCGGATTTAGGCCCTAGATCCACCATCACAGGGTCTGTCAGAGCGTCGGTGCGGTCATAGGTCCTGATCTCTATAGGCCTGCCGTTAACGAATACGGTGAGTGTTTCAAAGAGATTGAGAAAGCCACTCCGATCCCACAGCCGGATGGACAGCACCACGCCCCGCAGTTGCATGTCCCTGTCCACAATATTCTTATGTGAGTCCCCAGGAATAGCGGGTAACAACCCGTCGATCAAAGGGGCAGGCTCAAGTGTGGGATCAATGACGGGGTCTTCCCAATCTTCCATGGGAAACTGCGGTTGCGCGGACGTTTTTTTATTGATGATGTTTTGGGGCTTGTTGGACATGGTGCACACTCCTGGTAGGAACAAGTTTTCACCCCGGTCAGCCCGGGTCGTCTATCGGGAAGAACGAACTACGACCGACAACTACCTGGTCTTGCGAACCTGCTGATCTCGTGCCCATTAAATGTGAGTTTTCGATCACCCGTAACTGTCAAACTTAACAGGTGCCGAGCGTTTGAAGCGCGCACGGGTGTAACGCCAGTGCGCGCGGCTTCAATCATCCGAAAGGCAAGGCGGCCGGCCACCAGGACGGATCAACGTAATGGCCACCAACCTGTAAGGAGACCACCCCATCCCGCCTCCTGCGGGTTTCATCACCCGGTACCGCGCTTTGGCTGAACCATATCGAGGATTTGTTTGCCCGGTAGGTGGTTTCACCAACCCTGGGTGCAGGATGTAGGGGTCGAAGGGAACTCTGAACTCATAACCATCCCGAGCCTCTGTGGAACTCAACGTATGGGAAAATGTGTCAATCGTTTCGGGCATGACGCCACTCGGATGACCGTTGGGGTTAGCGTAACTGGCCCATTCGAGAACCACCTGGTCACCGCCTTCCAGCAAGCTAGCGTCCCCCGGAATGAAGACGCCTACACCGTTAACCCAAGGCCTCAATGGGCAACTGATAAACCCTGCATCAGGCCCCGGTCCATAGGTGACACCAACGTACTCCAGGTCCTGCAACCCGACGATGGGCACAGTGTTGACAATCACCGGGGTGTCCTCTGCACGTTGGCGGTTCACACCATTAAAGGTCCAATAGAAGAAAGCGAAGATGCCGCCGCTACCAACAATGGGTGCCAAATCAGCCCAGTCGACGAAAAACTCGATCTCCTGCCCGGCGACGTCGGTGAGCTGCACGGTGTAGGTGGCCAACGGTACCGGATGGGTACCTACCATCAGCTCCAAGGTTTCGTTGGCATTAGGCTCGTCGAACAGCAAGGTCACGACCCGAACAGGGAGGCCCACGTCATTGGGGGTCAGCAGGTTGTCGCCGTCTCGCCCCTTGACCGTGACTGTCTCCAGCAAGCGGTTGATCGGGTGCGGATTGTCTGGGTTGACAGAGCCGGCAACCGTCAAGTTGACAGGGACAAATCGAGGTTGCGAGTCCCTGGGCGCCGCCGGAACTCGCTCCCATGTGTAACCCGCCCGAATCGTCCCCGGCGTCACCTCAAAACCACCTGTGGCGAGGACCGAATACGGGATTCCCACGGGGATGGGCCAAGTCTGAATAGCCGCAATCTCAATTACAGGCAAAGGAATCAGGTTCCAGAGAGGACGCAGAATGTCCCCCGGTGCAGAGCCGAATATTTCAGGAATATTCATGAACACACCACCGGGCTCGCGGGCATCGCTCAGTGTGATGAGTCCGTCGTTCAACTGAGGCAGGTCGACCGGGCGCAGCTCAACAGGTGTTACAGGCAAATTGATATACAAAATGCTGGTAAATGACGGACCCGATTCGCGTTCTGCCCGGTCTCGCAGCCAGTAGTATGCGTTGTACTCTCGATTGGACGCCAGACCACGCAGGACGTCCCCGGGGAAAATCACCTCAACGGGCGCTCCGTCCTTGTGTGCTTGGGTGATGGTGGTCTTGGCAACAATATCCTGTTGCCGTGGATGCCTGTGCAAGGGCCGACGCATAGGCAAAAGAGCCAGGTAGGCTTCGACCACATCGCCTAATCGCATATCCAGCCAGGCAGGCGTGGTCGAAGAAACGATGGTGCCCACCACTTGATCGTTATGGGCGGGGTCATTCAGGTAATCATCAGTGACCCCGTTTTGTTCAATTTCAGGTGGAAATCGCAAGCGTGGGCCACGCTGCCCCTGATTAGGCCCGACCTTGTCACTGTCCAGCAGGGTTACAAAAGACGACTCGCCGGGGTTCCCACTGCTTTCCCTGAGCAACACTTCGTAGTGCAAGTTATGCAAGCCAGCGGCATCCATCAGAGTGGACGGTACCACCGTGTCAACGAGAGGCAAGTCGGTGGCATCGTAAGGTGCCTCCAGCCGCTTGGTGTCAAACGGTACGCCATCCCAGTACCAGACAACGGCAGTTATGTCGCCAGGGAGCAGAATGCCAGTCCCCCCCCACAGGGCGGGTACCTGGACTCGCAACCCCGTACTTTGAAAGGGCACCGAGATCTTGAAACCAACATCGTCAGGCATCAGAGTCAACGCATCCGGCGCCACCGGGGCAACCGCTTCCAGTACCCCAGGAGTCCTGGAATTAACGGGCATTGGCGTCGTTACAGTGGGTTTAGTCATATCTAATCTCCTTGGCAATCAGCAGTAAGCCGCCGTCGACCAAGGGGTGGTATGCACTAGCCCCCACGGCCGAGAAGAGTAGTTAATACGTTTGAACTGACTACGAATACTGTCAGAACTAACAGGTATCCCTGCATTCTGAAGCGTGCAAGAAAAGTGAAGCCCGTGTAGAAACAACGAGTAGTGCCGTACAGGCGGCGTTGCACCGCCCTTTTCAATCAGACCAGCGGCAATCGCCACTCAATCGGCGTCTCACCATTCTGCTCAAGAAACTTGTTGGTCCGGCCGAAATGCCCACACCCCAAAAACCCGCGATACGCCGACAACGGTGACGGATGCACAGAGGTCAGCACCAGGTGCTTGGTCGCGTCGATCAGCTTCTGCTTGCTCTGGGCATGGGCGCCCCACAGCAGAAACACCAGGTGCGGCTGATGTTCGCTGACCACTTCGATAATCCGATCGGTAAAGAACTGCCAGCCCTTGCCCGCATGGGCGTTGGCATTGGCGCGCTCGACGGTCATGGTGGTGTTGAGCATCAGCACGCCCTGATCGGCCCAGCTCTGCAGGTAGCCGTGGTTGGGGATGTCGATGTTCAGGTCGCGCTTGAGCTCTTTGTAGATATTGACCAGCGACGGCGGCGTCGGTATGCCCGGTTGCACCGAGAAGCACAGGCCGTGGGCCTGGCCGGGGCCGTGGTACGGGTCCTGGCCGAGGATCACCACCTTGACCTTGTCCAGTGGCGTGGAGTTGAGCGCGTTGAAAATCAGCGGGCCGGGCGGGTAGATCTCTTTGCCGGCGGCATGTTCCTGGCGCAGGAACTCGCGCAACTGGGCCATGTACGGCAGCTCGAACTGATCCCGCAGGGCGTGTTTCCAGCTGGGTTCGAGTTTGATACGGTCGTCGTCGGTCATGGTGAATGGTCTTGTCAAAAAGAATGAGGCGAACCCTAGGAAAGCCGACCCCGCTTGTCAATTGATCTGACACATCGACGCCACTTTCCTGCGAAGCGATCATACTCATCCTTCACCTTCTCGATTGAGGTCACGATGAACCTGCACTTCGAAGAGCTGACCGGCAGCGACGGCGCCCGCATCGGCATCGCCAGCCTCGACGCTGAAAAGTCCCTCAATGCCCTTTCCCTGCCGATGATCCTCGCCTTGAGCAGTCGCCTGGACACCTGGGCCAAAGACCCGAATATCGTCTGCGTGCTGTTGCGCGGCAACGGCCCCAAGGCCTTTTGCGCCGGTGGCGAAGTGCGCAGCCTGGCGCAGGCTTGTCGCGAAGAGCCCGGTGTGGTGCCGGCGCTGGCGGCGCAATTTTTTGCGGCGGAGTATCGCCTTGATTACCGGCTGCACACCTACCCGAAACCGGTGATTTGCTGGGGTCACGGCTATGTGCTGGGCGGCGGCATGGGTCTGCTGCAAAGTGCCGCGATCCGCATCGTCACCCCCAGCAGCCGGCTGGCCATGCCGGAGATCAGCATCGGCCTGTACCCGGACGTCGGCGCCAGTGAGTTCCTGTCGCGCCTGCCGGGCAAGCTCGGGTTGTTCCTCGGACTCACCGGTGCGCATATAAACGGGCGTGACGCGTTGGACCTGGGCCTGGCCGACCGTTTCCTGCGTGACGACCAGCAGGACGAATTGCTTGATGGCCTGCTGCAACTGAACTGGCAGGAACAGACCCCGATGCAGCTCAACAGCCTGCTCAAGGCGCTGGCCCAGGAAGCCGCCAGCCAGCAACCCGAAGCGCAATGGCTGCCGCGCCGGGCACAGATCGACGAATGGCTGGATGTGGGCGACGTGCGGTGTGCCTGGCGCGCCTTGAGCCTGCTGAGTGAGCATACCGATCCACTGTTCAGCCGTGCCGGCAAGACGTTGAGCGAAGGCTGCCCACTGACCGCCCATCTGGTGTGGGAACAGATCCAGCGCGCCCGTCACCTGTCCCTGGCCCAGGTGTTCCAGATGGAATACACCCTGAGCCTCAATTGCTGCCGTTATCCTGAATTCAGCGAAGGGGTGCGCGCGCGTCTGATCGACAAGGACCAGGCGCCCCATTGGCATTGGCCGGATATCAACGCCGTTCCTGAGGCGGTGGTGCAGGCCCACTTCGACAAGGCCTGGGAAGGTCGCCACCCGCTGGCCGACCTGTCCGATTACTGACGGCTGCGCCCAAAAAAAAGCGGCGCTTCATGCGCCGCTTGCCGTACAGGCCCGTCAACGGTGACCGCCGCGGCCACCTCCATGGTCGGAGCCGCGACCGTGTCCACCACCATTCCCCCAATGACCTCCGCCCCAGCCCTGGTTTGGATACGGCCGGTAACCGGCACGCGGCCCGTAGTAACGCGGGGCCGGCTGGTAATAACGCGGGGCCGAGTAGTAGCGCGGTTGTGGCGCGTAGTAGCGCGGCGCGGGGTAGTAATCACGGCGGTACTGATACGCCGTGCCGCCGCCGTAGTAATACACCGGTGCCGGTGAGGTATAGACCTCGGATCGATAGTAGCTCTGGCCTCCATCGTAATAGGGCACGCAAGCGGAAAGGGTCAGACCGAGTAAAGCGCTGAGCAGCAGTCGTCGATACATGGCGGCCTCCTGGACCGCGGAAGAGCGCCTCCAGCGACGCTGGAGGGCGGCACTCAACTTTCATTGAATGACGAAATATCTGACATCAAAAACTGAATCTGGTGCGTTTTCGTAATAGGTTGAAACATCTACGTGCGCTTTATCGATTCAGTAAATTTATCTGGCTCGCAACTTTCTCAATTGCGATGATGTCACTATGACATCGCCAAGGGCCAGGGAGGCTCTAGCGTGCACCCTTCGCTACCCTGCCCGGACCTGACTCATGAAAATCTCAACCAAACTGCTGCTCTCATTCCTACTGTGCGCGCTGGTCACCCTGGGGGTGGGCCTGCTGGGGATCAAAGGCGTGGTTCGCCTCTCGTCAGCGCTGGAGCTGACGTTCTCCAACAACCTGGTCTCGGTCAGCAACACGGCCGCCACCCTCAATGGCATAGTGGCCCATAACCGTGGCTTGTATCGCTTGCTGGATGCCAGCAAGGGCGACGTCTCCCCACAGGATCGCGACCGTGTGCGCCAGGATATCGCCCAGGAACTCAAGCGCAGCCAGGCTGCGTACGCCACCTACCGCGCTACGCCGCTGGAAGACGACGAACGGGCAGCGGGAGACAAGCTTGACCTGCTCTGGCCCAGCTACATCAGCAACTCCGAAAGCATCATGGCGATGCTCGACGGCGGCCAGGTCGATCAGGCCCGCACCCAACTCAACACCAGCAATAATGAACTCTTCCGCCAGGCACGCGAGCTGATCCGCGTGATGATCGAGTCCAACAACCGCCAGATCAAGGAAGGCGCCATCGCTGCCGAGGAACTGCGCAACAGTGCCTTGACCTGGATGATCAGCGGCATTGTGCTGGCCTTCATCATTGCGGTCATCATCGGTGTGTTGATCACCCGCCTGATCACCCGCCCCATCGCTCAAGCCGTGCAGAACGCCCAACGCATTGCCCAGGGCGACCTGACCCAGGCCATCGTCACCGAGCGTACCGACGAAGCCGGGCAACTGCTGATGGCCCTCTCGGATATGCAGGGCGGCCTGAAAAGCACCCTGGTGGAAATCGCCAACGCGTCCGACCAGCTTGCATCGGCGGCTGAAGAACTGAGTGCGGTCACCGATGAAAGCAGCCGTGGCCTGACCCGCCAGAACGATGAGATCCAACAGGCGGCCACCGCCGTCAACCAGATGACCGCCGCCGTGGACGAAGTGGCCAGCAACGCCGTCTCGACCTCTGAAGCCTCGCGCCAGGCCACCACCGAAGCCGAAGAGGGTCGCCAGCAAGTGGAACAGGCCGTGTCCGGCATGAGCTCGATGGTGGTTGAGATCAATGACTCCACGCAGTCGGTGGCAGACCTCGCCGGGCAGGTACGGGAGATCGGCAAGGTGATCGATGTGATCCGTGGCATCGCCGACCAGACCAACCTGCTGGCGCTCAATGCGGCCATTGAAGCGGCCCGTGCGGGTGAGCAAGGTCGCGGTTTTGCCGTGGTCGCCGATGAAGTGCGCGCCCTGGCCCATCGCACCCAGACGTCCACGGTCGATATCGAAAAGATGATTGGTGAAGTGCAGACCGGTGCCGACGACGCCGTCGCGGCGATGAACAAGAGCCTGACCTGGGCTAACAACACCCAGACCCTGGCGCAGAACGCCGGCGAAGCGCTGCAACGGATCACCACCAGCGTGGCGAAGATCAATGAACGCAACCTGGTGATCGCCTCGGCCTCGGAGGAACAGGCCCAGGTGGCCCGCGAAGTGGACCGCAACCTGCTGAACATCCAGGACCTGTCCACCCAGACGGCCGCCGGCGCCCATCAGACCAACGCCTCCAGCCAGGACCTGTCGCGCCTGGCCACCTCGTTCAACGTGCTGGTCAGCAAGTTCCAGCTCTGAGTGGCCTGGGCGGGGACGGCCCTGTATCGTACAGGGCCTGGCGGAATCATCCGCAACCTTGCCCGAACCAGCCCATGACCACACCCACCCTTTGCCCCGCCTGCGGTGCACGCAACGACTGCAGCCTGGCTGACCCACGTACGGTTGACCAGGCCTGCTGGTGCTACAGCGTCACCATCGACCCGGCGGTGCTCCAGGCCCTGCCCGATGAACTGCGCAACCAGGCCTGCCTGTGCCCGCGCTGTGCCCAGGTCGATGAGCAACTGCGTAGGGTTGAGCCGACGTAATGCGGGTGGATCGTTTCCTCAGTAACCTGCCGCGCTTCAATCGCAAGCAAGTGCGCCTGCTGTTGGTTGAGCGGCGTGTGGCGGTGGATGGCGTGGCCGTCAGCGACCCCCATCACGAGGTGCGGGAATTCAGCCGAGTGAGCGTTGACGATGAGGTGCTGCAGGCAGGCAAACCGGCGCGTTACTTCATGCTGCACAAGCCCCGGGGGTGCGTGAGCGCCACCTCTGATCCGCAACATCCGACGGTTCTGGATTTACTCGATGAGCCGGACAAAGGCGAATTGCACATTGCCGGTCGTCTGGACTTCAACACCACCGGCCTGATGCTGATCACCAACGACGGCCAATGGTCGCGGCGCCTGACGCAACCGCAGACCAAGTTGCCCAAGGTCTATCTCGTCGAGACCGAACAGGCTATCGGCCCCGAATACGCAATGACATTTGCCAAGGGGATGTACTTCGCCTTCGAAGACCTGACCACCCAACCTGCCGAGTTGGAGTTGCTCGGGCCGAGACGCGCTCGCTTGAGCATCATCGAAGGGCGTTATCACCAGGTGAAGCGCATGTTCGGGCACTTTGATAACAAGGTCATCGGCCTGCACCGCGAGCGCATGGGCCCCCTGGTGCTGGATGCGACCCTTGCGCCTGGCCAGTATCGGGCGCTGACTGACGACGAAATCCGACAGGTCTGACGACCGTTCAGCCGCTGATAGCAAAAAACCGCCAGGTCACCTTGCGAGGTACCGACTCGACTGCTTGAATCAGGATCACCAGTTCAAATATGACTGGCGAGTCGCCTATAACCTCCAAGAAACACCTTGCCCCGCCCGCGCTTGATCTACGGGCCTTCCAGGCAAACAGCCCGTCACAACAACACCCGTCGGCCAGCCGTCATCGGATCGACATGGGCCCTCCTTTTCCAGGCGTATGCCTACCTGTCACAAAGCTCGTGCAGAGTGATCTGCGCGCCCTACCCGCTTGCCAGGAGTCTTACGACATGAGGCCAGAAATCGCTGTGTTGGATATACAGGGTCAGTATCGGGTTTACACGGAGTTCTATCGCGCGGACGTTGCTGCAAAGACCATCATCCTGGTCAACGGCTCCATGGCCACCACGGCATCCTTCGCCCAAACCGTGAAAAGCCTGTACCCGCAGTTCAATGTGGTTTTGTACGACCAGCCCTACGCCGGTCGCTCCAAAATCCATAACCACCATGAGCAGATGCTGACGAAGGAAGTCGAAGGCCAGATCCTGCTGGAGCTCATCGACCACTTTGCCGCTGAACATGTGCTGTCGTTTTCCTGGGGCGGTGCCGCCACCCTGGTCGCCCTCGCCCACCGGCCACGTCGCGTGGAAAAAGCCGTGATCAGCTCGTTCTCCCCAGTGATCAACGCGCCCATGCGCGACTACCTGGAACGCGGCGTCGACTACCTCGGCAACCTCGACCGCGATCGCGTCGGCCACCTGGTCAACAGCACCATCGGCAAACACCTGCCGTCACTGTTCAAGCGCTTCAACTACAAGCACGTGAGCAGCCTGGCCGAGCACGAGTATGGGCAGATGCACTTCCACATCAGCCATGTGCTCAACAGTGACCGCCTGTGCTACCTAAAGGCGGCCAGGCAGATCGACATCCCGGTGTTGTTTTTGAACGGTGAATGGGACGAATACACCAGCGCCCAGGATGCCAAGCTGTTTGGCCAGCATGTGGCAAAAAGCAGCTTCAGCACGATCCAGGCCACGGGGCATTTCCTGGACATGGAGCACAAGGCCGCCTGTCGGGACAGCCGGGATGCGGTGGTGGGCTTCTTGAAACCGGAGCGCCAGGTCAGCCGATTGCGTTATCAGACCGGCCCGGCACAACATGCCTTTGCACTCTGAAACACGCCCCCTTGCAAGAGCGGGCTTGCCCGCGAAGAACGTCAACGATAACGCTCGTCTCCTGAGAGAACGTGGCGCTCTTGAGTCTTTCGCGAGCAAGCTCGCTCCTGCAACGGGTTCGCTTGTCGATGTGTGAGACATCTGTAACCCACACATTTTTTTGAAGAAAAACTTCAAATCCCGGCGAACTTCTGGTACAAAGTCAGCCGCTCTGAGCGGGTATAGTTTAATGGTAGAACAGTAGCTTCCCAAGCTTCCGACGAGGGTTCGATTCCCTCTACCCGCTCCACTCAGACTCTCGTTCCGCGTCAGGTTGTCTCTGACGAGGGATGCAAAAAACCGGTCCTTTGGTGGCCGGTTTTTTTATGCGTTGAATTCGATGACTCGGGAGGGTGGCAACTGCACGCAGGCGAGTGAACCGGGTAGCTTTCGGGATACCGGCACACTTTATGCGTTGCGTGCAGTTGCCATCGAGCATGTAGCGGCTGACAAACCATAAATAGCCTTCCCATGGTGTACAACCTAACGCGTTCCGATGAGCGTGTAGGCAACTTCGCAAGATCAGACTTCAGCGGTCAACGCGTAGATGCACATTGTGTTTTTCGGCTTTCCTCCCCCGTGGTATGGGCGGCCTGGAGTCTGTACAAGGCGTTTTCTCCTGGAGCAACGCCGCCCGAGCTGGACGTACCGCCAGACACTCAATCGCTTGAGTGAATCCCCCTCTGCACCACCCACGCCAACGGCAACGTCACCCCCAACATCCCGGCCAGCAGCATCACCGCCACCGTCACGCCCAGCGCATCTCCCACCCCGCCGAACACCACCGGCGCCAGTGCCCCGCCACCAATCGTGCCGGTGTAGAACACGGCGAACGCCTGTTCGCGTTTCTCTGCTGGTGCCAGATCGGGCACCGCACCGTACAACACCGAAGACGTGCCGTTGAGCACCAGCCCCAGCACCGGCAACATCACCATCAACCCGCTCAACGGCAGGTACACCGCCGCCACGATCAGCAGTGCCGTGCTGCCCTCCGTCAACCACACCGTCTTCATCATGCCGATGCGTGCGCCCAGGTAGCCGCAGAATAATTTGCCGAACGCACCGCCGATAAACAGCAGGGTCAGGGCCAGGCCAATACCGGCGGTGCCGGCCCCCTTGGCCTGCAGCAGAAACGGCAGGAAGGTGAGAAAGCCCATGCGCACGGCACTGTCGAGGGTGCCGGTGAGGATCAGTGCGCGCAGGCCGGTGACGGAGCCTGTTCCGGTGAAGGGTTTGGCTTTTTTGGTCGAGGACGCTTCGGATGTTTGCGTAGGAATAAGCCACCACAGCAACCCCGCCGCCGCCAACCCCAGCACCCCCAGCAACGTGGCACTGGCGCGCCAACTGATCAGCGTGAGCAACAGGCCGACCAGACCGGGGATCAGGGTTTTGCCGATGTCGCCGGAGAAGTTGTACTGGGACAACGCCAGCTTGATTCCGCCACCGTCTTCGTAGGCATCGCTGATCATCGAAGACGCCAGCGGGTGTTGGCTACTGGCCCCCAGCCCACCGAGCAGCAGCGCCAGCAAGAGCATCACCAGCCCGGTGGCCTGGCTCACCAACAGGTAAGCCGTGCCGGCGAGCGCGGTTCCGCCGACCAGCATCGGCACTCGACCCCAGGGTTTTGCGGCGCGGCTGGCCATGAGCTGGAACACCGCCATCATCCCGGAATAGGCACCGCGAAACAGCCCGACCTGGGCGTAGGACAAGGCGAACTGTGTTTGCCAGATCGGCAGCAGCACGTAGATGACATCGGTCAGGCCATCATGCACGGCGTGGGCGCTGCAGCCGGCGATCAGCGTGCGACGGCGGGGTGGGATGGCATTCATGGCGTCGGGATCAGTTGGGGTTTGGCGGGCCTCCAGCCGGTCAGGGCGATCAGCAAGGTCAACACCTGGAAGGTGATAATCAGCGCCACACACCCGGCCCAGCCCCAGCGTTCCCAGATCAATGCCGGGACAATGGCGCCGCAACTGCCGCCCAGGTAGTAACACGTGAGGTACACCCCCACAGCGCCTGCCTTATTGTCACGGGCCGTTGCCGTGGTGAACGCGTTGACTGCCGACTGCGCGAGGAATACGCCGGTAGAACTGAGGGCCAGGCCCACCACGATGCACCACAAGGAAGGCACCAGCGTCAGCGCCGAGCCGCTGATGCCCAGTAGCGCAGCCACACTCAGCAGTTCGGAGTGGGGCCGGGATTTGCTGAGGCGCCCGGCGATGGGGATCACGATCAGCGCCAGCAAAAACACCATATACAGCGCGCCCAATGCCGCAGGCCCCAGGCTGAAGGGCGGTAATCCAAGGTACAAACCTGCGTAGGTAAACGCTGCGACCTGTGAGAACAACACACAAAATCCTACGGCGTAGGCAGCCAGCAAAGGCTTGCTAAAAACCGCCGAGAACGAGGGTTGAACCTTCTCTGATCGCGCACGACTCATCGGCAACAGAAACTGGATAAACCCACCCACCATCAGGCTCAGCACCGCCAGCCATTCAAAGGCTTCGCGCCAGCCGACATATTCAGTCACGACGCCGGTGATGAAACGCCCGGCGAACCCACCCAGCACGGTCCCTGCCACATACAGGCTGGTGACCTCCGTCAGCGTACCGCCACGCCAGCGGTCGCCGATATACGCCACGCTGGTGGCGAACACCACCGGGATCAACACCCCCGCCACACACCGCCACACCAACACTTCGGCAAAGCTGTCGGCCCAGGCGGTCATCAGTGACGGCAGCGCCAACAGCAAAGCCGCTGTGCTGATCACCGTGCGTGGTTCGAAGCGCCCGGTCAGGCGGCTGACGAACGGCGCAGTGATCGCCACGGCCAGCGTCGTCACGGTGATGCTCCACCCCGCCGCCTTGGCGCTGATGTGAAACTGCGTAGCAAATGTCTGGAGAATGCTCTGTGTGGCATACAGGTTGAGGAACGCCGCGCAGCCACACAGGAACAGGGCAAGACGGGCACAATGCAGGCGCGGTTTCATGAAACCTCTCGTTTTATTTTGTGAGGTCTTTATAGAATGGCCGGCAGGTCTTGAACCAATACCGATTTCGGACCGATCGATACCCAAGGACCAGGATGCTCGACCTACGCAAGCTGCGTTACTTTCTGACCGTCGCCGAAGAATTGCACTTCGGCCGCGCAGCCATTCGCCTGCACCTGGCGCAACCGCCGCTGACGCGACAGATCTCGGCGCTGGAAACCGAGCTGGGCTTCAAGCTGTTCGACCGCACCAGCCGCACGGTCACCCTCACCGCGCAAGGCCGCTCATTCCTGCCCTATGCACGCGGCGTACTGGAGCAGGTGGAATTGGCACAGGTGATCGCCGGCAAACTCGCGGCAGGTACGGCCGGGCAACTGGCGTTAGGCTATGTCAGCTCGATCGCACTGTCGGACCTGTTCAGCCAGGCGATCCAGGCGTTTGCCCAACGCTTTCCCGATGTGCAATTGACCCTGGTGGAATGCGCCTCGGGCAGCCTGGGTGCGCAGGTGGCAGATGGGCGGCTGGATATCGGCCTGAGTCGCCTGTTGCCCCAAGGCGAAGCGGTGCAAGCGCTGTCCCTGGGTGAAGAACGCCTGGTGGCCGCTGTGTCCAGCGACAGCCCGCTGGCCAGCCTTTCTAACGTCAGCCTGGCGCAGCTCTGTGCCTACCCGTTGATTCTGTTTCCAGCGGATTATGGCTCGGGGCTCAACCAGTCCATCGAACAGCTTTACCGGCACCACGGCCAGCCGCTACGCCCAGGCCCGACCGGGCGGCAGATCACCTCGATCATTGCGCTGGTGGCCGCCGGACAAGGCGTGGCGTTGGTGCCGGCGTGTACGCAGAGCCTGATGAATAAAGGCGTGACGTACAGGCCCTTGGTGGAAGCGGATGCGTGTGCGCAGCTGTTGGTACTGACCCGGACAGAATCAAAAAGTGTACTGGTTGATGCGTTTCTCGCAGTCATTGCACAGACGCTAAAGGTCCGGTAACGCCGCTGCAAAACCTCGCAATACCTCCTTGCGGCGCCATTCCGCCGCGCTCATACACTCTCTTGACCACCTGCCAAAACGCCGGTCATCGACCACTGGTAGGTAGAGTGTTGATAATTTCATTTCAGTGGTTATAGTCACCACCATCACACACCACAAGGAGGTGTTGTGGATAGCCGATATTTGATAGGTCACATCGTTGCGGACGGTTGGTATCTGGTACGCATCAGAGGCAGCCATCACCACTTCAAGCACCCGACAAAACCGGGGCTGGTGACGATTCCCCATCCAAAGAAGGACCTGTTGGACAAGACCGCCAAGAGCATTTTGAAACAGGCTCTGCTGAGTTAACCGTCCGTGGAGGACAACAGACATGCTTTACCCGATTGCAATTTCAACCGGCGACGACGACCACGCCTGGGGCGTGGAAGTCCCGGATATTCCCGGCTGCTACTCCGCCGGCGATGACCTGGACGACGCCATGGCCATGGCCCGCGAAGCCATTGAAGGACACTTCGAGATCCTGGCGGAAGACGGTGCACCGATTCCCAGCGCGCAAAAGGTCACCTTGCACGCCGCCAACCCTCAATATGCAGGTTGCACCTGGGCGGTGGTGGACATTGATGTCACCAAGTACCTGGGCAAGGCGCAGAAGCTGAACATCACGCTGCCCGGTTATCTGCTGAACCGCATCGATGAATATGTGCTGCACCACCCGGAAGAAAAAAGCCGTTCCGGCTTTCTGGCTTCAGCGGCACTTAAAGTGTTACAGCAGGACCACTGAACAAATCGAATTCAATCGCAAGAAACGTAGTTTCCAGTTGGGCGGCGTGGTCTAGATTCAACGCTACCCCGCCTACCCAGGAGCCCGCTCATGTCCTACGAATACAAGCTCATGCCTTCGCCTGTCGGCGTACTCACCCTCGTGGCGCGTGCTGGCAAACTCAGCGCCATCCTCTGGGCAGAAGAACGCGCCAACCGCGTGCGCCTGGGTGAACTGCACGAGGCCAATGACAGCCCGGTGTTGCTGGAGACCGAACGCCAGCTGCACGAGTACTTTGCCGGCAACCGCAACCAGTTCGAACTTGAGCTGGACTTTACCGGCACCGATTTTCAGAAGCAGGTCTGGCAGGCGCTGCTCACCATTCCCTTTGGCGAAACCCGCAGCTACAGCCAAATTGCCCAGCAGATCGGTAACCCTAAAGCCGTTCGCGCAGTGGGCGCGGCCAATGGACGTAACCCGATTTCGATCATTGCGCCGTGCCATCGGGTCATTGGCGCGTCGGGCGGCTTGACCGGGTTTGCCGGAGGGTTGAAAGCCAAGCAATATTTGCTCGCGCTTGAAGGTACTGGCCAGGTCGAATTGGCGTTTTAAGAAGCGTCGGTCAAATGTAAAAAGAAATTTCAAAGATTCCCTGCGGTCCATAACTTCATCACCCTTCCAAGGAAAACGGTCATGAAATTCTCCGCAGTCTCCCAATCCCTGTCCCGCTGGGCCGGCAGCCCGCGCACGTTCTACGCGGCAGTGGCGCTGATCCTGGCGTGGAGCTTGAGCGGGCCGTATTTCCACTACAACGACACCTGGCAACTGATCATCAATACCTCGACCACCATCATCACCTTCTTGATGGTGTTCCTGATCCAGAACACGCAGAACCGCGATAACGACATCCTGCATATCAAGATCGACGAGCTACTGCGTGTGTCCAAGGATGCACAGAATGCGGTACTTAGCCTGGATGGGCTGGATCGCAAGGAACTGGAAAAACTGCGCCAGGAATATCGCAGCATCGGCAACGCCGGCACGGTAAGCCTGAACAGCAGTTGTGGTCATGCCGCCGACGATGCGGCAGCGACCAAGACCGATTTGAACCAGGCATGAAAAAACGGCGGTTGGAGAAGATCCAGCCGCCGTTTTTTCAGTTCAGGAGACAGGCTCAACCGTCGCCTTGATGACCTTTGCCATAGGTCGACGCCAATTCACGGGCTTTTTGCAGACGCTCCTCCAGCTTGGGCAGCGTCTCATCGACCAGGGCTTTGATTTCCGGCACATCCGACGCCGCACCTTCCTGCTTGAACAGGGCGATGGCGTCTTCGTTTTCCTTCACTTGCTGCGCAGTGTAGGCCGCATCGAAGGAGTCGCCGTCCTTGAGTTCGGGCATCAGGGTTTCGGCTTTATCGACAATCTTTTCGCGCGGTGCCACGGGCAGGTCGAGCTTCTTGGCGATGGCCGCCAGGTGCTGGTTGGCCAGGGTGCGCTCGTTGATCACCTCGATGGTGTAGTCCTTGATTTCCTGGGACGAGGTCTTGGCGTGGGCCATGCGGCTGGTTTCGATATCGGCCATGCCTTTGGCCGAAGCCTGCTCGATGAATTCAGCAGGCGACTGGGCGAAAGCATTGCTGGCGCCGAGGCCCAGCAGCATCGCGAAACTGGCGGTGCGTAACCGGATAGCCATGCGGCTCATGATGGGTTCCTCCAGGGCAAAAATAGGGGCGGGGAATACACCCCGCCCTCATTTCGAATTTTGAGGGCGGTAAAGGTTTAGAAAAAACTTGTCAGTGCGACGAACGGTCATCACCGAATCAGGCGGGCTTGCCACCGTTGCAGTGTTCGCCCTCAATGGGCCGATCAGCCTTTATCGAGGGTGCGCAACTTCTGCGGCAGCCCCCACAGCAACAGCGCCGCCGCCAACAGCGCACACACACCGATCACGTAAAGCGCCGGGGTGGTGCTGCCGGTGAGGTCCTTGATCCGCCCTACCATCACCGGGCTGACAATGCCGCCGAACTGCCCGAGGGTATTGATCACCGCAATGCCTCCCGCCGCGCCTGCACCGGCGCCGGCCAGCAACTTGGGTGGCAGGGTCCAGAAGGTCGGGATCGAGGCGATGATACCCGCGCCCAACATGCCCAGGGCGATGATCAGGAAGGTGGTGTGGTCGGCAAAAATCCCGGCACTGAAAAAGCCTATCGCCCCCAGCACCACCAGGCCGCAGACAAACTTGCGCCGCTCGCCGGTGGCATCCGACAGCCGCCCGATTACCACCATGCTGATGGCGCCGCACACATAAGGAATCGCTGTGAGCAGGCCGATCATCACCGGGCTCTGGGTGCCGGCGCTGCGGATCAATTGCGGCGCCCAGAAGTTGAGGCCGTAGGACGCCACCTGAATCAGGAAGTAGATAAAACCGAGCATCAGGAACCCGGGGATGCGGATCGCCGACAGCAGCGAACCGCCGTGCTGGTTCGGCTCGTGCTTGGCGATACGGCTTGCCAGCAACGTCTTCTCCGCCGGCGTCAGCCAATGGGCGTCTTCGATGCGATCCTTGAGCAACGTCAGCACCAGCAAACCCAGGCCAATGCAAGGCAAGCCGCCGAGCAGGAACAGCCAGTGCCAGCCGCGCATTTGCAACACGCCGTCGAGGTGTTCCAGCACCAGGCCGGAGAACGGTGCACCGACCAGACCGGCAAACGCCGAGGCCAGGAACAACATCGACGTGATACGCCCACGGAAGTGCTGCGGGAACCATAAGGTCAGGTAATACAGCACGCCTGGCGCAAAACCCGCCTCCATCGCGCCGATGATGAAGCGCAGGCCGTAGAACTGCCACTCGGCCGTGACAAACACCATGGCCGCCGTCGCCAGCCCCCACGACATCATGATCCGCGCAATCCAGCGCCGGGCGCCGACCTTGTACAGCATCATGTTGCTCGGCACTTCGAAGATCACATAACCCACCACGAACAGCCCGGCGCCCAGGCCATAGGCGGTGTCGCTCAGGCTCAGGTCGGCTTGCAGCTGGAACTTGGCGAAGCTGATGTTGATCCGGTCAAAAAACGCGAACAGGTAGCACACCATGATCAGCGGCATCAGGCGCCAGGCGACCTTGCTGACCAGGGCTTTTTCGGCATTGATTTCTGCGGCCGGGCACGCGCCGGCCTGCAACGTATGAGTGCTCATGGTTTCTCTCCAGCGGGCTGCTCAGCGGCGCCCGATTGTTTTTGTTGTCTGGTACGGCGTTACAGCGTGGCGATGTAGGCCGGCGGCGCATGCAGGTCGCCGTTGCGCCCGGCCTTGGCGACCTGGCCGGGCAGGTCGTGGCCCAGCAGGGCCGGCAAGCGGCGGGACATGTGCAGCAGGTGCGGCAGATCGATCCCGGTGTGAATCCCGACTTCGTCGCACAGGTTCACCAGGTCTTCGGTGCAGATATTGCCCGACGCCCCCGGCGCAAACGGGCAGCCGCCCAAGCCGCCGAGCGCCGCGTCAAAGCGACGGGCACCGGCCTCATAAGCGGCCAGCACATTGCACAAACCCAGACCGCGAGTGTTGTGGAAATGCAGGGTCAGGTCACGGGCGGATACGCGCTGCAACACGCGCTTGACCAGGCGTTCGACCTGACGCGGATTGGCCATGCCCGTGGTGTCGGCCAGGCTGATGCCCTGGATGCCCAATTGGAGATAAGCGTCAACGATGCGCAGCACGCGGTCTTCATCGATCCTGCCCTCGAACGGGCAACCGAAGGTGGTGGCGATGCTGCCGTTGAGCCTTACCGGATGGTCGGCGGCAAAGCGCGTGATATCGCCAAACGCCGCCAACGACGCTTCACAACGCATACGCATATTGGCCAGGTTGTGGGTCTGGCTGGCGGACATCACCAGGTTCAATTCATCGGCGCGAGACGCGACGGCACGCTGCGCGCCCTTGAGGTTGGGGATCAGCGCCACGTAGATCACACCCGGTTTACGGTCGATGCCCTGGAACACCTGCTCGCCATCACGCAACGCCGGGATGGCCTTGGGCGACACGAATGAACCGGCTTCGATCCGTGAGAAACCAGCGAGGGAAAGCTGATCGATCAAGGCGATCTTGTCCGCTGTTTCGACCCAGGTCGGCTCGATTTGCAGGCCATCGCGCGGGGAGACTTCCTGCACGATCAGCGGGTCGCAATAGTCTGAAATCATTGCACCACTCCCGAGGTTTTCAGGCGTTGGATATCGGCACCGGCCAGGCCCAGGCTGCCAAGAATTTCGTCGGTGTGCTGGCCCAGGGTCGGGCCTTGCCAGTTCACGCCGCCTGGGGTTTCCGACAGTTTGGGTACGATGCCCGGCATCTTCACCGATACACCGCCGGGCAGCTCGGCATTGAGCAACATCTCACGCGCCTGGTAATGCGGGTCGCTGACGATATCCGCCACGGAGTAGATGCGTCCGGCCGGCACTTCGGCGGCTTCCAGGGCGCTGAGCACCTGCTCGATGGGCAGGTTGCTGGTCCAGTGGGTAATCGCGGCGTCGAGCAAACCGCTCTTGGCGGCGCGGCCATCGTTGTGGGCGAACTCGGGCGCTTCGGCCAGGTCGGCGCGGCCGATGGTGTGCATCAGGCGCTTGTAGATCGGGTCGCTGTTGCCGGCGATCACCACGTAGGCCCCGTCGGCGGTCAGGTAGGTGTTGGACGGCGCAATGCCCGGCAAGGCGCCGCCGCTGCGTTCACGCACATGGCCGAGCATGTCGTATTCCGGCACCAGGCTTTCCATCAGGTTGAACACGCTTTCGGCCAGGGACACATCGACAATCTGCCCATCGCCCTGGCCGGTCTTGACCCGCAGCAGCGACATCAGTGCGCCGATCACGCCGTGCAGTGAAGCCAACGAATCCCCCAGGCTCACGCCGACCCGCGCCGGTGGCGAGTCCGGGTTGCCGGTGGTGTAGCGGATGCCGCCCATGGCTTCGCCGATCGCGCCGAAACCCGGACGGTCGCGATACGGGCCGGTCTGGCCATAGCCGGAGATACGCACCAGGGTCAGCTTCGGGTTGAGAGCGTGCAGCACGTCCCAGCCGAGGCCGAGCTTTTCCAGGCCGCCGGGGCGCAGGTTTTCGATGAGCACGTCGGCGTCGCCGAGCAATTGCTTGATCAGGTCCAGGCCTTCCGGGGACTTGAGGTTCAGCGCCAGGGACTTCTTGTTGCGCGATTGCAGGTACCACCACAGCGACGTGCCTTCGTGCAGCTTTCGCCATTTGCGAAGTGGGTCGCCCTGGCCCATGGCTTCTATCTTGATCACCTCGGCGCCAAACTCGGCCATCAGCCGGGCGGCGAACGGCGCGGCAATCAGGGTGCCGATCTCGATCACCTTGATACCGCTCAGGGGAGCCGTCATCGGGTGTACCTCTTATTCTTGGAATGTGCGGCCAAGACTAGAGGGCCGATGCAGGAGAAATCCAACCGTCAGTTGGCAAGCAGCGTTCGCTAAACGCGAACGCTCAAATAATCGAACAACAATCGACTGACCGGTGACAGCTGGGTTTCATCGCGCACCACCAGGATCAGGCTGCGATCCGACCAATCGTCCGTCAGCGGTACGGCATGCAAACCCAGTGCGCGACCAAATAATTCATAGGCTTTCTGCGGCAGGATGCCGATGCCCATATTGGCCTGCACCATCCGACACATCGCATCAAACCCCGGCACGTGAATGCGCAGGCGCAGCAGCTTGCCCGCCTCGCGTGCAGCCGCGTGGGTGCGCATATTGATGGAGCTGGCGGCGTGCAGGCCGACGTAGTCGCTGTCGAGGGTTTCGGCGAAGGCCAGGCTTTCGCGGCTCGCCAGTGGATGATCCTTCGGCATCAGCACCACCAGTTTGTCGTGGCGATAGGTCACGCTGGGCAGGCCTTTGGTGTCGGTGTCACTGGAGCAGATCCCCAGGTCCGCGACGCCATCCAGTACGCCCTGCACCACGCCTTTGCTGGGGCGTTCTTCCAGATCGGTTTTGACTGCGGGGTGCAGTTCGGAAAAGTCCCGCAGGTCTTCCGGCAGGAACTCAATGATCGCCGACAGATTGGCCAACATCCGCACATAGCCGCGCACGCCATGGCTGTGTTCGCCCAGTTCCAGGCCCATCTTCTCGACGTTGAACAGCATCTGCCGCGCATGGTGCAGCAGGGTTTCACCGGCGGCCGTCAGGTCCATGCCCTTGGCCCGCCGCACGAACAGGCTCACGCCCAGCACCTGCTCCAGTTCCATCAAGCGCTTGCTGGCGGCGGACACGGCGATGGCTTCGCGGTTGGCGGCACGGGTCAGCGTGCCTTCCTCGAACACCGCGACGAACAACTGCAGCGTGATCAGGTCCAGCCGACGCACCAGACTCTTGTGCAGCATCAGCGACGCTCGCTGGCCAGCCGGTTGATCCCGGCCTGTTCCACCACCGGCTGCGGTGCGCCGTGGCTGGCCGCCTGCAACATGGCCCGGCCCACCGTCTCGGTACTCACTACCCAACCCGGTTTCAGCCGCCGTACAAACGACAGCAACGGCCCAAGCACGGAATAAAACCACTGATACAACGGCGTCTTCGAGCGCACGCCATGCAGCGGCTGGATCACCCCCGGCCGAAACACATACACCGCCTTGAACGGCAGGCGCAGCAAAGCGTTCTCGGTCTTGCCCTTGACCCGTGCCCACATCGACTTGCCCGCCTCGGAACTGTCGGTACCGGCGCCGGACACATAGATAAAGGTCATCTGCGGGTTGAGCCGCGCCAGGGTGCTGGCGGCGACCAGGGTGAGGTCGTAGGTGAGGTGGGTGTACCTGGCTTCATTCATGCCCGCCGATGAAACGCCGAGGCAGAAGAAACACGCATCAAAGCCTTGCAGCAGGTTTTCCAGGGGTTGGAAATCCAGCATGTCGCTGTGCAACACCTGGTGCAGCTTGCCGTGTTCCTGGGTCAGGGGCGTGCGACCGACGGCGACCACTTCCTGCACGTCGGCGGCCAGCAGGCACTCCCGCAGCACGCCCTGGCCGACCATGCCGGTGGCACCGAATAACAGAACTCTCATCCACTACTCCCTTCATCCCGCTGGTTTTGACTACCTGAGAGACAGGTCTTCGGAGGCTATCGTCACATTAGGCCCTTGCACTACCACCTTACTCAATATGGTGACAGGTGACTTCATCAAATCGTACGACGCCTCTGGGTATAGCTCGAAACACCACGATAAAAAACGCCTTGATCTCGTTACCCATTCAGTGCAGATGAATACACGCCAATGAAAATGGTAGGAAGTTACACACATCAAAATATCCGCCGACTGTCACCTCAAAAAGAAAGTCCTGACTTAACCTTCAAAAAAATTCCCATTAGTGTTATTTCTCTCCATCGCCAAGGACAGAAAAATGGAAAGCTCCAGGTCAACCAACAAATTCTCAAACTATAAAAAATCATTCAAACCTCCAACCAAGACTGGGAATCGGCCAAAGAAGGACTAACCTGTGAACTTAATGCAATCATCAAAAGCAACAACTGCTTTGTCGACCAATACGGCCGTGAACTTCAACATTTCTGCACCACCTCCTACCTCGGACTTGATTACAACCAGCAAATACTGGATGGCGCTATCGAAGGGATACTCAAAGCCAAGACCCTGCGAGTAGCGAACTCAAAAAATAGATGCAAGCTGGACATGCTCGAACAATATGAAACAGCGCTTTCAACGCTTTTCGACTCAATCTGTCTGAGCACCTTATCTTGCAGCGCGGCCAGCGCTGGATTACTGCCCTTACTTGCCAGCGGAGCGTTTACCAAAAACGTCCCCCCTACGATGATATTCGACAGACATTCTCACTATTCAATGAACTATATGAAGGCCTCCTGCGCGGATGAAACAGAAGTAATAACAGCGCCGCATAATGACATAGACTTCATTGAAGAATCATGTAAGAAACACAAGAAAGTCGCCTACGTAGCCGATGGCATCTACAGCATGGGTGGAAAAGCGGATATTGACGGTTTGATCTACCTTAAATCCCGCTATGGTCTATTTTTATATCTGGACGACTCGCATGCTCTGTCGGCTTTTGGGGAGAAAGGAAAAGGCTTCATCCGCCCTAATTTTCAAACGCTAGACGATCAAACCTTAATCGTTGCAAGATATGACCCATGAAACAATACGTTTATTTTGCTCAAGGTTCCTGAGTCTGATAGAAGAAAATAAACGTGCTCGCTGAATTACACACGTTTCAAAAATGAAGAGTTTCAAACGGCACGATTCATATAACCCGACTTCCGACGATTTGTTCAGAACTCACGCTGGCGGTTTCCTCGTCTTGAAAAATACCACCACCCTTGTCATAGCCTGCAGTGCCGCCTTCCTCGCCCAAGTCGGCATCAGCAGCTACCTGCCCGCCGTCCCCACGATTGCACATGCACTCCCCGCCGCCGAAGACCACGTCGCGCTGGCGCTGGCGATCTACTTGGTCGGCATGGCATTGCCGATGTTGCTGTGGGGCAGCCTGGGCGAACGCTTTGGGCGTAAGCCGGTGCTGTTGGCGGCGCTCTGCGTGTATGCGCTAGCGAGTGCGGCGATTCCCTCGGCGTTCAGCGTTGAAGTCTTCTTGGCGTTGCGGCTGGTTCAAGGGTTGGGGGCAGGCGGTGTTTCGGTGATGGCGCGGGTGTTGGTGCGTGACAGCTTCAGCGGTGCATTGCTGGCAAAAGCGTTGTCATGGCTGGGCATGACTTTCGTGATTGCTTTGGGCATCGGTCAATTCGTTGGGTCGTTGTTGCAGGTGGTCTTCGGCTGGGAGGCGATCTTCTACGGATTGGCGATTGGCGCAGTCGGTTTGATGCTGGTGTTGAACCGGGTGATATTCCCTGCACGGGTAAAGGTCGATACATCGGCATCTGCCTGGCGTATCTACGCCATGATCATGCAGCATCCGCCGTTTCTGCACGTGGCGTTGGTCGGTGGCCTGGGTTATGGGGTGATCATCGCCTTCAACACCTGCGCACCGTTGATTCTGCAAGGGCGTTTCGAGTGGAGCGCGGCGCAATATGGCTGGCTGGGTTGGCCAATCAGCGTGGCGTATCTGGCGGGGGCATTAATGGTCAATCGCTTCGTCGCTCGCACGGGGCGGCTGAAAATGATGGGTTGGGGCATGACCCTGGTTCTAACGGGAACGGCTGTGATGTTGCTGAGCAGTGTGTTTGCTGGCGGAATCGCTGTCTTGCTGTGGCTGCCTTACTGCGTGGCGGTGCTGGGGCAAGCGATGAGTTACCCGATCAGTTTGTCCCTGGCCAACGATGCCTCACCGGTGAGCGGCTCCTACGCCATGGCGTTGAGCGGCTTCATGCATCAGTTGATGGCCGCGTTGATCGGCGGCGTGGCGAGCCTGCTGGTGAGTCAACAGGCCTGGCCGTTGGCGGTTTTATGTGTGGTGTTGGCGGGCGCCGCATCGATATGCGTCGCCCGTTGTCGGATGGATTAAAACGCGCTGCGAAAGATCTCCTCGATCTGCCGCTGGTCCGCGCGGCGTGGGTTGGTGAGGCCGCATGCATCCTTCAACGCGTTGGTCGCCAGCAGTGGAATGTCCTGCAGTTTGGCGCCGAGTTCGCGCAACCCCGCCGGGATTTCGACGTCGTGGGCCAGGCTGCGAATCGCGGCGATGGCGGCCTGGGCGCCCTCTTCATCGGTGATGCCCTTGATGTCCGCACCCAACGCTCGGCCTACGTCGCTCAGGCGTTTGGCGCTGACGCTGGCGTTGAAGCTTTGTACGTGGGGCAACAACACCGCGTTGCACACGCCGTGGGGCAGGTCGTAGAAACCGCCCAGTTGGTGGGCCATGGCGTGTACGAAACCCAGGGATGCATTGTTGAACGCCATGCCGGCGAGGAACTGCGCGTAGGCCATGTTTTCCCGTGCGGCCTTGTCGGTGCCGTCGCGAACAGCCAGGCGCAGGTTGGCGCTGATCAGTTCGATGGCCTTGATCGCACAGGCGTCGGTGATCGGTGTGGCGGCGGTGGACACGTAGGCTTCGATGGCGTGGGTCAACGCGTCCATGCCGGTGGCTGCGGTGAGGCCCTTGGGCATGCCGACCATCAGCGCCGGGTCGTTGACCGACAGCAGCGGCGTGACGTTGCGGTCGACAATGGCCATTTTCACGTGGCGGCTTTCGTCGGTGATGATGCAGAAGCGGGTCATCTCGCTGGCGGTGCCGGCGGTGGTGTTGATGGCCACCAGCGGCAGTTGCGGTTTGCTCGATTGGTCGACGCCTTCGTAGTCGCTGATATGCCCGCCGTTGGTGGCGCACAGCGCAATACCCTTGGCGCAGTCGTGGGGCGAGCCGCCGCCCAGGGACACCACGAAATCGCAGGCACTCTGCTGCAACAGCGCCAGGCCTTTCTCGACGTTGTCCACATTGGGGTTGGGCTTGGCGCCGTCGTAGATCACCGAATCGATGTCCTGCATCGCCAGTTTCTCGGCGATCATGCTGGCTACGCCGGCCTTGGCCAGACCGGCATCGGTGACGATCAACGCCTTGCGAAAACCATAGTTGCGGATGGCGATCATGGCTTCGTCGAGGCAGTCGGTGCCCATGATGTTGACGGCGGGGATGAAGAAGGTGCTGCTCATGGTCAATCCTCAGAGGCTTTATGCCTACAGAATCAACCGATCACGCGGTCTGCATCTTGATCAGGATCAACGCTCGCTCGTGATAAAGTCACCGTCCAGCCGATTTCGAGTAGACCCGCCCCGATGAAGGATTTCCAGGATATAGACGCCCACCTTGAAGACTGGAGCGCACTGCGCGCGAGCCTCGACTTCAGCGGGATTCTGATCGGCAACGGCGCCAGCCGCACGATTTGGGAAGACTTTGCCTACGACTCGCTGTTCGAAAACGCTCGCACCGTCGAAGAAAAACCCCTCGGCCAATCCGAACTCAGCGTGTTCGATGCCCTGCAAACCCGCAGCTTCGAGCAGGCCCTGGGCGCGTTGAAGACCACCAGCCGGGTCAACAAGGCCCTGGCCGTCAGTTCGGCGGCACCGCGCAACCGCTATTACGCGATCAAGGAAGCGTTGATCAATACCATCCACGCCGTGCATATCCCCTGGCGCCTGGTGCAACCGTCGACGCTGGCGACCCTCAACACGGAGTTGCAGCACTACGCGACGGTGTTCACCAGCAACTACGACTTGCTCAACTACTGGGCGACCCTGCACGCGCCGGGCATCGACGATCTGTTCCGCAGCGCCGACGCCAGCTTCGACCTGCGCAACACCCGTACCGACGCCACGCGTATTTTGTACCTGCACGGCGGCCTGCACCTGGTGCGCAACCTCGACGGCACCGCGCGCAAACTGCCGACCACCGACAGCACCTTGCTCAGCAGTTTTGCGATCAACAACACCATCAAGACCCTGGACGATGTGCCGCTGTTCGTCAGCGAGGGCAAGGTGCAAGAGAAGCTCAAGACCATCCGCAGTTCGGATTACCTGTCGTTCTGTTATGAGCAACTGCTGAACCACCAGGGCGCGCTGTGCAT
This sequence comes from Pseudomonas sp. NFPP28, assembly GCF_900115535.1. Taxonomy (NCBI): domain Bacteria; kingdom Pseudomonadati; phylum Pseudomonadota; class Gammaproteobacteria; order Pseudomonadales; family Pseudomonadaceae; genus Pseudomonas; species Pseudomonas sp. NFPP28. Next base: position 302,181 of record NZ_FOWT01000001.1, read on the forward strand.
CTTTGGCCACGAGCTGGGGGCGCAGGATCAGCACTTGGTGGATGCGATTCGCCAGGCCGATGTGACAACCCTGGCAATCTCGGTGTCGGGGCGCAGCGATGGGTTTATTCGTCAGCAGAAGCGGCGGTATTCGCAATTGTTCGACGGGGCTGGAGTGGCGCTGAAGTTCTTTGCGGCGCGTACCCATCCATTGGGTAATCCGGCGCTGTCAGTCCCTGTCGAACGCTGATCACTCTTCGCCGCTGTGCACCACCACCAATAGCTGCGCCTGCACCGGCCCCACCGAACGCAACCGATGGGGCTTCTGCGCATTGAAGTGCAATGCATCGCCCCGCTCCAGGATCACCCGTTCATTCATGAAGTCCACCTCCACCTGGCCTTCATGCACGAACAGAAACTCTTCGCCCAGATGCTCCTTGAAGGTCTTGTCGGTGAACTCCGCCGGCGGATAGATGATGAACGGCAGCAGGCTGCGTTCACTGACCTGATGGGCCAGCACCGCATAACCGGGCGAGGTGTCGGGCCGCTCATGGCTGCGCACCAGGCTGTAGCTGTCCAGGCTGACGCTGTCTTCGCTGAACAGTTCCTCGACCTTCACGTTCAATGCCTTGGCCAGTTTCAGCGCGGCGGCAATCGATGGCGTGTTGAGCCCGCGCTCGACCTTGGACAGATAACTCTTGGTCATCCCGGACTTTTCGGCCAGGGCCTCCAGGGTGACGCCAAGTTTTTTTCTCAATAATTTCAAACGGATAGACATGCGCTGCGGTTAATCCATGCAGTAAGCGATGAGCTGTGCTTGCCAATGACACAAAGTGTCATATAGCATCTTTAGTGTCATTTGCCTTCACCCAACGACCTTGCGAGCAGCGGGAGACAGCAAATCCGACGTCCATTGAACCCTCCAAAGGACACCGATATGGCCAAGACATTAGCACTCCCGAAAGACCAACTGGTCAAGCAAGCGCTGACCCAGATGCAAAACACCCTGGCGGATAATACGTGGACCGACCGGCAAAAGCTGGCGCTCACGTGTCGCATCCTGTTCGAGAACGGCCACGACTCCGGCCTGGCCGGGCAGATCACCGCGCGCGGGCCGGAACAGGGCACCTATTACACCCAGCAACTGGGCCTGGGGTTTGACGAGATCACCGCCAGCAACCTGTTGCTGGTGAACGAGGATCTTGAGGTGCTGGAAGGCCACGGCATTCCCAACCCGGCCAACCGTTTTCACAGCTGGGTGTACCGTGGGCGGCCGGATGTGAACTGCATCATCCACACGCACCCCACGCACATCGCCGCGCTGTCGATGCTGGAAGTCCCGTTGCAGGTGTCCCATATGGATCTCTGCCCGCTGTACGAAGACTGCGCGTTCCTGGAGACCTGGCCGGGTGTGCCGGTGGGCAACGAAGAAGGTGAAATCATCACCACGGCTTTGGGTGACAAACGCGCGATCCTGCTCTCGCACCACGGCCAGTTGTCCACCGGGGCGAGCATCGAGGAAGCCTGTGTGATCGCGCAGTTGATCGAGCGCGCGGCCAAGTTGCAGTTGCTGGCGATGGCGGCCGGCACCATCAAGCCGATCCTGCCGGCGCTGGGTCGCGAGGCCCATGCCTGGATTTCCCGGCCCAAGCGCCATGGCGCCGCGTTCAACTACTACGCACGGCAGAACCTGCGCCAACACGCCGATTGCCTGAACTGATCTGCCCTTTTTCGACCGGAGACTTTCCATGTCCAGCCCAACCATCCACGGCATCATCGGCTACACCATCACCCCGTTCAGCGCCGACGGCCAACGCATCGACCTCGACGCCCTGGGCCGTTCCATCGACCGCCTGATCGCCAGCGGCGTACACGCCATCGCGCCGTTGGGCAGCACTGGCGAAGGCGCCTACTTGAGTGATGCCGAGTGGGATGAAGTCAGCGCCTACAGCCTGGCCAAGATTGCCCGGCGCATACCGACCATCGTCAGCGTGTCCGACCTGACCACCGCCAAGGCCGTGCGCCGCGCGCGCTACGCCGAGGCCAATGGCGCCGATGCGGTGATGGTGCTGCCGGCGTCTTACTGGAAGCTCAGCGAAGCGGAAATCCTCGCCCACTACGCCGCGATCGGCGACAGCATCGGCGTGCCGATCATGCTCTACAACAACCCGGCCACCAGTGGCACGGACATGTCGGTGGACTTGATCCTGCGCATCATCAAGCAAGTGGCCAACGTGACCATGGTCAAGGAGAGCACCGGGGATATCCAGCGCATGCACCAGTTGCATCGCCACAGCGACGTGCCGTTCTACAACGGCTGCAACCCGCTGGCGCTGGAGGCCTTCGTGGCGGGCGCCAAGGGTTGGTGTACGGCGGCGCCGAACCTGATCCCACAGCTGAACCTGGACTTGTACGACGCGGTATTGAGCAATGATCTGACCCGGGCCCAGGCGCTGTTTTACCGCCAGTTGCCATTGCTGGAGTTCATCCTCAAGGGCGGGTTACCGGCGACAATCAAGGCCGGGCTGCGGTTGACCGGGCTGGAAGCGGGTGATCCACGGTTGCCGGTGTTCCCATTGGCTGAAACAGCACGCAATCAATTGAAGGCGCTGCTGGACGTCGCCTGAAAAAACGCCCCGGTTCTTGCGAGCCGGGGCATTTTGGTTTTCGCGACACTTTCAAGTCTTGTCTTTGATCGTGGTCGTCGGGCCATTGGCCTTTACGCTTGCAATGCCATTGTCCCGTGCCGCTGTCGAGGAATACTGCTCGCTGGTACCAATCACTTGGTGATTGGCAGCCTTGAGGTTAAAAAACGGCTGGCCATTGCTGGCCACTTTTTTCTCATAGCGCTCGTCATGCGGGCTGTTGGTCTGCACGGAAGCAATACCGTTTTCGGCTGCGTTGCGGGTGACGTAAAGCTCGCTGGTCAAAATGGTTTCTGCGTTCGCCGCCTTCAACTCGAAACGGAACTGCCCGTTGCCGCTTTTGCTCAACTCATACCATCCAGCCATGACTCTCTCCTTATCAAGTGGGATTTTGTTCACCTGCTTGTAGGATTAAGGTCATACCCGGCTGATTACCAGCCATGAACTCAGTGAACTGTCATTTATCCGAATGACAAATGACAATAGTTCTCGATATCATTCGCGACTTTTCCACGTCGTGCTTCGTCAAGAAGGATATCCATGTCTCGTCCCAAGCCCGACCCGTTGTCGGCCGATGCCTTTCGCGGGTTTTATACAGACATCCTGTATTTCCTGCGCAAACGCACGGGCAACGCCAGCGACGCGGCGGACATGACCCAGGATGTCTTCACACAGTGGCTGGACTACCGCGACCGGGCCAAGGTCGAGCAGCCACGGGCGTTTCTGTTCCAGATGGCGCGCAACCTGCTGCGTGATCACTGGCGCAAACAGAAGGTACGGCACACCGTCCACTCTGATCAGGCCGAAATGGATGCGGAGCCTGTCACCGACGAGCAAAACGACCCCATGGCCGCCGCGCAACGCTTGCAACGCCTGGAACAGTTGAAAGAAGTCCTCGCCGAACTCTCGCCCCGCAGGCGAGAAGCCCTTATGCTGCACCGCTTCGAAGGCCTGAGCCAGGCGCAGATCGCCGAGCGCATGGGCATTTCGACCAGCATGGTGGAAAAGCACATCGCTTTTGCCCTGCTGCATTGCAAGCGACGCCTTCAACACGAACCGGGCACGGAGCAGCCAGAATGAACCGCCTGAGCGACACTGAAGTGCAGGACATCGAAGACAGCGACGCCATCGATGCCCAAGCCGCCAGCTGGTTTGCGCGCAACCGCAATGGCGTGGGGCGTGCCGAGCGAAAAGCCTTTGCCGCCTGGCAGGCCGAGCCCGCCCATGCCCGCGCCTATGCCGAATTCGAGCAACTATGGGCAGACCTGGCCCAATTGCAGCAACTGAACAAACCCATGGCGCTGCCCAAGCGCAAACCGTCGGTGTGGCGCCCTGCCCTGGCCGTGGCAGCCGCGTTGCTGTGCGCGGTGTTGGCTACCCCTATCGGCGCCCCCCGCGAGCTGTATCACACCCAGGTCGCGGCCCATGCCAAAGGCATGCGCCCCCTCAACCTGCCCGATGGCAGCACCTTGTATGTGAATGCCAACACCCGCGTACGCGTGGATTTCACCGCGCACCAGCGCATCCTGCACCTAGACAAGGGCCAGCTGTACATCGAAGTGGCCGCCGACAAGGAACGGCCGCTGTTCGTGCAAGCCGGCGAGGCCAATGTGCGCGTGGTCGGTACCGGCTTCGATGTGCGCCGCAGCCAGCAGCAACTGGTGGTCAGCGTCGCCCATGGCCAGGTCGCCTTCGAGCCGGACGCGAAAAGCCCCATCACCCTGCTGGGCGCCCGGCAACGTGCGATCTTCAGCTACGCCAAGGGCACATTGCAGCAGCAGACCCTCGCCCCCGAAGAGGTCGCCGACTGGCGCAGTGGTCACCTGGCGTTTCGCAACCGCGAGCTGGCCAGCCTGGTCGATGAGTTGAGCCTGTATCGCCCCCAGGCGCCACTGCAGGTCAGTAACACCGTGGCGCATCTGAAAGTCTCGGGCAATCTGGATGTGAATGATCCCGACGCCCTGCTCAACGCCCTGCCCGCCTTGCTGCCGGTGAAAACGGTGATGTCGACCGACGGCATCGTGAGGATCGAACCGAGCAAATAAACCCACTGAATTCTTATTTGAGAATATTTTGCATTCGCAGGTGTGGATTTTTTCAGCTGCACCGTCTTCCTCCGGTCTGAGTTCGATACGCACACCTTTTCGGCCAGTTGGCCATACCGGGGGATTTCATGTTTCGCGCGCCTTGCCACGCTTCGCACCTGTTTCTTCGACCGACCCTCATCGCCAGCTGCCTGGTATTGAGCCTCAGTGCCCAGGCCGAGGCATTCACGCTGCCAGCCCAGGCGCTGGCCACATCCCTGAGCCAGGTGGCGCAGCAGGCTCAGATCCAGTTGCTGTTCGACGAAGAGCTGCTCAAGAACGTGCAGGCGCCCGCGCTCAACGGCGACTTTACGCCGGAAGTGGCGATTCGCACCCTGCTGAAAAACGGCGAGTTCACCCTGATCAAGGTTGGCAGCACTTATGTCGTGCGCCCCGATGAGGGCAAGACCACCAACAGCGGCGCAATCCAACTGGACGCCTTGAGCGTGATAGGCACTGGTACCGAGGTCGACTCCAGCACCGTCGGCCGCTCGACCCTGAGCCAGGAAGACATCGACCGCTACCAGTCCAACAACATCCCCAGCCTGCTGCAGACCCTGCCCGGCGTGAGCCAGGGCGGTTCGCTGAAGCCTGGCGGCCAGACCATCAACATCCGTGGTTTTGGCGATGCCGAAGACGTGCCGCTGACCGTCGATGGCGCCACCAAGAGCGGCTTTGAGCGCTATCAACAAGGCACCGTATTCATCGAGCCCGAGCTGATCAAAAGCATTGAGGTGGAGAAAGGCCCCAACTCGCCATTCACTGGCAACGGCGGTTTCGGCGGCACGGTCAACATGACCACCAAGGACGCCCCCGACCTGCTCAAGGACGGCCGCAACAGCGGTGCGATGCTCAAATACGGTTACTCCAGCAACGACCACGAGCAGGTCTACAGCAGCGCCGTGTATGGTCGCACCGACGACGGACGCTTTGATGCCCTGGCTTACCTGACCCAACGCGACGGCGACGACATGAAGGTGGCCGCCAAATTACCCAACGAGAACAACCAATACCCGATCAACCCCCAGCGCCTGCCGAACTCCGCCCAGAACGTCGACGGCAAGCTGTTCAAGGTCAACGCCCACTTCACCGAAGAGCACGCCGTTGGCTTGTCCTACTCGCGTTCACACAGCGACCGTTGGACACCGTTTTCTGCCGCCAGCTATCCCACGCCACCCACCCAGGCGAATATTGACCGCTATGGCTACGAAGCGGCACTCAAGCGTTTTCTGGCCCACCGCGACACCGTCGACACCACCTGGTCCGGCAAATATGAATACACCCCGCTGGACAACCCGCTGGTGGACCTGACCGTCAAGTACTCCCAGTCCAACACCGACCAGACCGACGAACGCGACGCCACGGCGTTTTTCCAACTGGCCACTGGCGGGCGCAAGATGGACACCGCCTACACCGACAAGAACCTCGACATACGCAACGTCAGCCTGTTTGATACAGGTCCCTTGCAGCATGCCGTCACGGTCGGCGGCCAAATCCGCAAGCACATCCGCGAAACCGAGATGTGGATGCCGGGTACCACGTACAACACCCCACGCTATAACTATGGGCATTTCCAGCCAGGCTTCATGCCCCATGGCAAGGTCGATACCAACAGTTTCTTCGTACAGGATGCCGTCACGCTGGGCGACGTCACCATCACGCCATCGATGCGCTACGACCATGTCCGCAACCGTGGCGAAGCCAACGATGCGCCGTACTACAGCAATCCCGACCCGTCCTTCGGCCACGATTACAGCGACCGCACCTACACCGGCTGGTCGCCGCGCCTGGCGGTGTTCTGGACCGTCAACCCGAACCTGGGGCTATTCGCCAACTGGAGCAAGACCTGGCGTGCGCCGGTGATCGACGAGCAGTACGAAGTTCAAGGCCTGGGCAACCGCACCGCCACCAGCGTCGACCTCGACCCGGAACGCATCACCTCGATCAGCGTGGGCAGCGTCAGCAGCTTCGACAACCTGATCGCTCATGACGACAACCTGCAGCTGCGCACCACCTTCTTCCACAACAAAGTCGAAGACGAGATTTTCAAGGCCACGGGTGTCGGCTGCCAGAACCAGGCCATCAATGGCGGGACCATCTCCACCGCCTGCCCGCCGGGGGCCATGTCCAACTACCGCAACATCGGCGGGCTGACCATCAAGGGCTTCGAGCTCGAATCGTTCTACAACTCCACCTACCTGTTCGGCTCGGTATCGTTCGCTTATGCCAAGGGTGACCACGAAGGTGCGTACACCAACCCGTGGGGCCCGGACGTGGCCGCGCGCGATATTCCGCCGACCAAATGGGTGCTGGTGGTGGGCACCAATATTCCGGCGTGGGATGCCCAGGTCGGCTGGACGGGCCAGTTCATCGGGGCAACCACACGTTTGCCCAGTGATAAATACTCCGGCGGCCCTGGCAGTAGCGTGGGGGATCTGTTCTACGACCAGTACGGCAACAAGCGCTACAACACCCAGGGCCTGTTCGCCAAATGGAAACCCCAACAGGCTTATCTGAAAGGCACCGAGGTGAACTTCACCGTGGACAACCTGTTCAACAACAACTTCCGCCCGGCACTGAGCGGCGACCGCGCCTACACCAAGGGCCGTGATGCCAAGGTCAGCATCACCCGCTTCTTCTGAAAAACTGTACGGATAAATCCGCACTCAGCTGTAGGCCCGCAACCGGCGGGGGATGTGGCTAGATGGGCTTCCCTTGAAGCCCTCTCGTTTTGGTTGCCCCATGAGTTCGCGCGAAAATACCGGCATGGCCCTCGGCCTGCTGGGCGTCATCATCTTCAGCCTGACCCTGCCCTTCACGCGCATCGTGGTGCAGGAAATCCACCCGTTGCTCAACGGCCTGGGCCGAGCGCTGTTTGCGGCGATCCCGGCGGCGGCGCTGTTGTTGTGGCGCCGCGAACGCTGGCCGACCTGGCGCCAGGTGCGCGGGCTGTGCCTGGTGATCGCGGGGGTGATCCTCGGTTTCCCGGTGCTGTCGGCCTGGGCCATGCAGACCTTGCCGGCGTCCCACGGCGCATTGGTCAACGGCCTGCAACCGCTGTGCGTGGCGCTGTATGCGGCGTGGCTGTCCCATGAGCGGCCATCGAAAGCCTTCTGGGCCTGCGCAGCGCTGGGCAGTGGATTGGTGTTGAGTTACGCGCTGATTACCGGCGCCGGTAGCATCCAGGCCGGTGATTTGCTGATGCTCGGTGCGATTGCGGTGGGCGGCCTGGGGTATGCCGAAGGCGGTCGATTAGCCAAGGAAATGGGCGGCTGGCAGGTGATCTGCTGGGCGCTGGTGCTGTCGACGCCGGTGCTGATCGGCCCGGTGTGGTACCTGGCGGCGCAGCATCAAGGCGCGATTTCGATGCGCGCGTGGTGGGCGTTTGGCTATGTGTCGCTGTTCTCGCAGTTCCTGGGGTTCTTTGCCTGGTACGCCGGGTTGGCCATGGGCGGGATAGCGCGGGTCAGCCAGATCCAGCTGTTGCAGATCTTCTTCACCATCGCGTTTTCGGCGCTGTTTTTTGGTGAACACATCGAGCCGATAACCTGGCTGTTTGCGTGTGGGGTGATCGTGACGGTGATGCTGGGGCGCAAGACGGCGGTGCGACCTGCGCCCGTAGCATTGGCCGATCAGGCCAGGTAACCCTCCGCGCGCAGCAGGGTTTCCAGGCAGTGTTCGGTGATGTGGTAGAACGCCTTGAGTTGCTGGATCTTCTCCAGCAACTGCGCGTTGTCCAGCGGCTCTGAGCGCTTTACGGCCAGGATCATCTTGTTCTTGTTGGTGTGCTCCAACGAGATGAACTCGAACACCTTGGTCTCATAACCGCAGGCTTCGAGGAACAACGCCCGCAAACTGTCGGTGACCATTTCGGCCTGCTGGCCCAGGTGCAGGCCGTATTGCAGCATCGGCTTGAGCAGCACCGGGCTCTGGATCTGCAGGCGGATCTGCTTGTGGCAGCACGGCGAGCACATGATGATCGACGCGCCGGAACGGATGCCGGTGTGGATCGCGTAGTCGGTGGCAATGTCGCAGGCATGCAGGGCGATCATCACCTCCAGTTCGCTGGGGGCCACGCTACGCACGTCGCCACACTTGAACACCAGCCCAGGGTGCTCAAGGCGGGCGGCGGCGGTGTTGCACAGGGCCACCATGTCTTCGCGCAATTCAACGCCGGTCACTTCGCCCTCGGCCTTGAGGGTGTTGCGCAGGTAGTCGTGGATGGCGAACGTCAGGTAGCCCTTGCCCGAGCCGAAGTCGGCAACGCGCACCGGCTGGTCCAGCTTCAGCGGTGACGAGGTCAGCGCATGGCTGAACACTTCGATGAACTTGTTGATCTGCTTCCATTTGCGCGACATCGACGGGATCAGCGCCTGCCTGGCATCAGTCACCCCCAGGTCGGCGAGGAACGGCCGGCTCAGGTCAAGGAAGCGGTTTTTCTCGCGGTTATGCTCAGCCGATGGCGCTTCGCGCAGTTGCTGCGGCTTGCTTCTGAACAGCGAGCTTTTGTTCTTCTTGCTGTATTCCAGCTGGGCTTCGTCGGTCAGCGACAGCAGGTGCGCGTTCTTGAACCGGGCCGGCAGCAACTCGGCAATCGCTGCCACACCCTCGGCCACCGGGAAGTTCTTGGTGATATCGCGGGTCTTGTAGCGGTAGACGAAGGACAGGCACGGCTGCTCCTTGACCGTTACCGGCTTGATGATCAGCCGTTGCAACTCGGCTTCATCGCCGACGTACTTGGCCAGCACCAGCTTGATAAAGGCATTCTGCGCGAGGCTTGCGCTCAGCAGTTCGATGAACTGGGCATGATGATCCGGTTGAGCAGTGACAGACATGAACAAAAACGCCTCGGGCAGGGAATGCCGGGCATTTTAGGGGGGATAGTGATTCAGGGCACGGGGTTATTTGATCAGTGGTCATTGGATGGAACACCACAGAACCCAATGTGGGAGGGGGCTTGCCCCCGATAGCAGTAGATCAGCCAATGAATCGGGTGACTGACACACCGCTATCGGGGGCAAGTCGAACCGTCGCACCGCCCCTCCCACATTTTTTTGCCCAGCACTGAGTTTTATTCGAGTACGACCAGGCGATTGGGCAGTTCATTGCGGGTTTGCGTCACCGGCACATGCACCTTCAACAACTCGCCACAGGCCTCGATGCACGCCACAAACCCCGCCAACGTCTGCCCCTGCTTCACCTGCTGGGTAAACGCCTTGACGATCCCATCCCAGTTGCTGTCATCCAGGCGACTGGAAATGCCGTCATCCACCAGGATCTCCACGTACCGCTCGGCCTCGCTGACAAAAATCAGCACACCGGTGCTGCCCAGGGTGTGATGCAGGTTCTGCTCGAGGAACTGGCGTCGCGCCAGGTTGGAGGCGCGCCAGTGGCGCACCGAACGCGGGATCAACCGTGTCGTCACCTTGGGCAGGCGGAACACCAGGCACAGCACGATGAAGGTCGCCCATTGCGCCAGCAGCAAGGTGTACATGGTCAGGTAGCCCGACAGGTAATGCACCACTCCCGGCACCACCAACGCGATCAGGCTGGCCCACAGCAGCGGGATGTAGGCGTAGTCATCGGCGCGGGCGGCCAGCACGGTCACCAGCTCCGCGTCGGTGGTCTTTTCCACGCGGGCGATCGCCTCAGCGACTTGGCGCTGCTCGTGTTCAGTCAGTAATGCCATGGTTGTGCTTGCTCTCTCATTATTATCATCACCAGCCGCCTGAAGCCCCGCCACCGCCAAAGCCGCCACCGCCGCCGCGGAAACCACCGCCGCCGCCCCCGCCACCACCGCCGCGTCCGCTGCTGCTGAGAATCGCCAGCAGGATCGCGCCCACCGGCAGGCCCAGGCGATTGCACAGCCACAACACGCCGATCAGCAGGATAAACAGGCCGATGGAAAACCCGGGATTATCCTTGGCAAAGTTGGCGTCCGCCACATGGGCCGGCACGGCCAGCGGTTCGCCGCTCACCACCTGCACCATCGCCGCCACACCGTCGCTGATGCCCTGGCTGAAGTTGCCGGCCTTGAACTTGGGTGCAATCACCTGGTTGATGATCACCCACGACTGCGCATCGGTGAGCACACCTTCCAGGCCGTAGCCGACTTCGATGCGCAATTTGCGCTCATCGCGGGCGACGATCAACAGCGCGCCGTTGTCCTTGCCCTTTTGGCCGATGCCCCACTGGCGGCCCAGTTGATAACCGAAGTCCTCAATCGGCACGCCCTGCAGGTCGGGCACGGTGACCACCACGATCTGGTCGCCGGACGTCTGCTCCAGCGCCTGCAATTGCTGGGTCAGTTGCGCACGCGTGGCCGGGTCGATCATCTGGGCGTTGTCCACCACCCGCCCGGTCAGCGCCGGGAAAGTCAGCGCAGCCTGGGCCACGCCCACGCAGGCCAGAAGCCACAGCGCCAGGCCTATCCGTAATAAACGCATCGACACCTCAGCGCAGCCTTATTTGAACTTCACTTGCGGCGCTTTATCGGCATCGGCACTGGTGGCTTCAAACGTGGCGCGGACCGGCAAGTCGCTGTACATCACGCTGTGCCACAGGCGGCCAGGGAAGGTGCGGATCTCGGTGTTGTAGGCCTGCACCGCCTGGATGAAATCGCGACGGGCCACGGCGATACGGTTTTCGGTGCCTTCAAGCTGGGATTGCAGGGCCAGGAAGTTCTGGTTGGCCTTCAGGTCCGGGTAGCGCTCGGAGACCACCATCAAACGACTGAGCGCGCCGCTCAAGCCGTCCTGGGCCTGCTGGAACTGCTTGAGTTTTTCCGGGTTGTCGAGGGTGCTGGCATCCACCTGGATCGAGGTGGCCTTGGCCCGCGCTTCGATCACGGCGGTGAGGGTGTCCTGCTCATGGGCGGCATAGCCCTTGACCACTTCCACCAGGTTGGGGATCAGGTCGGCGCGGCGTTGGTACTGGTTCTGCACCTGGCCCCAGGCGGCCTTGGCCTGTTCGTCCAGGGTCGGGATGTTGTTGATGCCGCAACCGCTGAGCACCGTACCGATCAATAGCAAAACCGCGGCTTTCAAGCCCCAGCGGTAACCTTGTGCTGCTTGCATGGTGTTTCTCCTGGCGAACCTTGATGGAATTGGGCACCGGTAAGGCATAATCCGCTGCCACGACTGGATTGCATCGAATCAATCAGCTAAAAAGATGCCCACCGCTAATAAGAGTTCCGAAGTGTGCGGCATTTGTCGGTATAACACTCGAACAACAACATTACGTTCCCCACATTTTGGCAGAACAGCGCATTTTCGCTGTGCAGTGAGCCGAAAAAGGATATTCATGAAGAAGCTGTGTTTGCTCGGCCTTGTTGCCACGCTGGCCACCCACCCCGCCTGGGCAGAAACAAAGCCTGCTGCGCTCAAGGACAAGGACGCCTTCGTCAGCGACCTGCTCAAGCAGATGACCCTCGATGAGAAGATAGGCCAATTGCGCCTGATCAGCATCGGCCCCGAAATGCCCCGCGAGCTGATCCGCAAGGAAATCGCCGCCGGCCGCATCGGTGGCACGTTCAACTCCATCACCCGCCCGGAAAACCGTCCGATGCAGGACGCGGCCATGCGCAGCCGCTTGAAGATCCCGATGTTCTTCGCCTACGACGTGATCCACGGCCATCGCACCATCTTCCCGATCAGCCTGGCCCTGGCCTCCAGCTGGGACATGGACGCCATCGGCCGCTCCGGGCGCATCGCCGCCCAGGAAGCCGCCGCCGACAGCCTCGACATCACCTTCGCGCCGATGGTCGACATCTCCCGCGACCCGCGCTGGGGGCGTACCTCCGAAGGCTTCGGTGAAGACACCTATCTCGTTTCGCGCATTGCCGAAGTGATGGTCAAGGCCTTCCAGGGCGTCAGCCCCGCGAACGCCGACAGCATCATGGCCAGCGTCAAGCACTTCGCCCTGTATGGCGCGGTGGAAGGCGGCCGCGACTACAACGTGGTCGACATGAGCCCGGTCAAGATGTACCAGGATTACCTGCCGCCGTACCACGCGGCGATCAAGGCCGGTTCCGGCGGCGTGATGGTGGCGCTGAACTCGATCAACGGCGTGCCCGCCACCGCCAATACCTGGCTGATGAACGACCTGCTGCGCAAGGACTGGGGCTTCAAGGGCCTGGCCGTGAGCGACCATGGCGCGATCTTCGAGTTGATCAAGCATGGCGTGGCCAAGGATGGGCGTGAAGCCGCCAAGCTGGCGATCAAGGCCGGCATCGACATGAGCATGAACGACACGCTGTACGGCAAGGAACTGCCCGGCCTGCTCAAGTCCGGCGAGATCGAACAAAGTGACATCGACAACGCCGTGCGCGAAGTGCTCGGCGCCAAGTACGACATGGGCCTGTTCAAGGACCCGTACCTGCGCATCGGCAAGGCCGAGGATGACCCGGCCGACACCTACGCCGAAAGCCGCCTGCACCGCAGCGAGGCCCGCGACATCGCGCGCCGTAGCCTGGTGTTGCTGAAAAACCGGGACAACACCCTGCCGCTGAAAAAATCCGCGACCATCGCCCTGGTCGGTCCGTTGGCCAAGGCGCCGATCGACATGATGGGCAGCTGGGCCGCCGCCGGCAAACCCGAGCAATCGGTGACCCTGCTCGACGGCATGAACGCGGTGATCGGCGAAAAAGGCAAGATCATCTATGCCCGTGGCGCCAACATCACCAACGACAAGGCGGTGGTCGACTACCTGAACTTCCTCAACTTCGATGCGCCGGAAGTGGTCGATGACACCCGACCTGCCCAAGTGATGATTGACGAAGCGGTCAAGGCTGCCAAGGATGCCGATGTGGTGGTGGCCGCCGTGGGCGAGTCCCGTGGCATGTCCCACGAATCCTCCAGCCGCACCGACCTGAACATCCCGCAAAGCCAGCGCGACCTGATCAAAGCCCTCAAAGCCACCGGCAAGCCGCTGGTATTGGTGCTGATGAACGGTCGCCCGCTGTCGATTCTGGAAGAGAACCAACAGGCCGACGCCATCCTGGAAACCTGGTTCGCCGGCACCGAAGGCGGCAACGCCATCGCCGACGTGCTGTTCGGCGACTACAACCCGTCGGGCAAGCTGCCGATCACCTTCCCGCGTTCGGTGGGGCAGATCCCGACCTACTACAACCACCTGACCATCGGCCGACCATTCACCCCAGGCAAACCGGGCAACTACACTTCGCAGTACTTCGATGACACCACCGGGCCGCTGTTCCCGTTTGGATATGGCTTGAGCTACACCACATTCGGCCTGTCGGACATGGCGCTGTCGTCCACCACCCTGAACAAGACCGGCAAGCTCGACGCCAGCGTGACGGTGAAGAACACCGGCAAGGTCGATGGCGAAACCGTGGTGCAGCTGTATATCCAGGACGTGGCCGGTTCGATGATCCGCCCGATCAAGGAGCTGAAGAACTTCCAGAAGGTCATGCTCAAGGCTGGCGAAGAGCGCACCTTGCACTTCACCATCACCGAGGAAGACTTGAAGTTCTACAACACCCAGCTCAAGTACGCGGCGGAGCCAGGCGAGTTCAATGTGCAGATCGGGTTGGATTCCCAGGACGTACAACAGCAAACCTTCGAACTGCTGTAAACATGTGGGAGGGGGCTTGCCCCCGATAGCGGTGGTTCAGTCAATATTTTCAGTGACTGACACCCTGCAATCGGGGGCGAGCCCCCTCCCACATTTGCCTCCCAGTGAACTGGCTAGCCACGTCTATCCAGCAGGTTCACCACCAACCGATCAATCCACCCCCACACCCGCTGCTTCACCCGCCGCCACAACGGCCGCGACTTCCACGCCTCCAGGCTCACCGCCTGGCTCTGGGCAAAATCCCGCTCGAAACTGCCCGCCACCGCCCGCGTCAACTCAGGGTCCAACGCCTCCAGGTTGGCATCCAGGTTGAAGCGCAGGTTCCAGTGATCGAAGTTGCACGAGCCCACACTGACCCAGTCATCCACCAGCACCATCTTCAGGTGCAGGAAACACGGCTGATACTCAAAAATCTGCACGCCCGAACGCAGTAAACGTGGGTAATAACGATGCCCGGCATAGCGCACGGACGGGTGATCGGTACGCGGGCCGGTGAGCAGCAAACGCACTTCCACACCCCGCCCCGCCGCCCGGCGCAGAGCACGACGCACGCCCCAGGTCGGCAGGAAGTACGGAGTCGCCAACCAGATACGTGTCTTGCTGCTGTTCAAGGCACGGATCAACGATTGCAAAATGTCCCGGTGTTGGCGGGCATCGGCATAGGCCACACGACCCAGACCCGGTCCGGTGGCGGGCATCCTGGGTAACCGTGGCAAGCCGAAATGGGTGGCGGGTTTCCAGGCGCGGCGCGCGTTGTTGGCGTGCCATTGGCGGTCGAACAGGGCTTGCCAGTCGAGCACCAGGGGGCCGCTGATTTGCACCATCACTTCGTGCCAGTCGGCACTGTCGTTGCCCGGCGTCCAGAATTCATCGGTCACGCCGGTGCCGCCGACAAAGGCGATGTCCTGGTCGATCAACAGCAGTTTGCGATGGTCGCGGTACAGGTTGCGCATCCAGCGGCGCCAGCGCAGGCGATTGTAGAAGCGCAGTTCCACACCGGCATCGGTCAAGCGCCTGCGCAGCCCGAGGGTAAACGCCAGGCTGCCGTAATCATCGAACAGGCAGCGCACCTGCACACCGCGTTCGGCGGCCAGCACCAGCGCCTGCACCATGGCTTCGGCGCAGGCGCCGGCTTCCACCAGGTACAACTCCAGCTCGACTTGCCGCTCGGCGCGGGCGATACCCACCAGCATCTGCGGGAAAAAACTCGGCCCGTCGATCAACAACTCGAAACGGTTGGCGCTGCGCCACGGGAACACCGCGCCACTCACGTCAGCGCGCCGTAAAGATCAGCACCGCACCCACCGGCACCGACAGACTGATCGACTTGAGCCCCGCCGCCTTGCGCAGTGCGGCCACACCCGGCGCCAGGTCGAAGTCCTCGGCATGCACCACCAGCGGCTCCAGGGTGACCACCTGGAAACGCCGGTCATCCAGGCGCGTGGCCAGCAGCTCGGCGCTGTAGGTCTGGGTCTTGCCGTGCAGCGTCACCGATAACGGCAGGCGCAATTCAAGCTGCGCGCCGGGGGCCAGGTCGTTGATGGGTTGCAGGTTGATTTGCGCGTTGACCAGCGCCTCGGGGAACGTCTTGATCTCGAACAGCTGATTGCGCATGCGCTCGTCGCGCAGCGGGATGCCGCTGTTGACGGACTCCAGCTCCACCTCAAGCTGCGCCGCGCCCTTGCTGTCGACCTTGCCGTGCAACACCAGGAAGCGATGCACTTCGGTGATTTCGGTGTTCTTGGTGGTGACGAACGACAGCCGCGAGGACTCGTTATCCAGGTACCAGTCGGCATGGGCAGGCACGGCAGCGGCGGCCAACAGGGCGAAAGCCAGGGGTTTGATCACAGAAGCGTTGAACATTGAAGACTCGTGGGGCGAAAAACCTGGACGAACCTTAACCGGATCGCGAGGGTTACGCCAATGCGCGCTGCACTTCGCGCACCGTCTCCTCCAGGCTGGCCATGTGCAGGTTCAACACCCGCTCAACCGGCGCCTGATGCATCGGCCAATGCAGCGCCATGCTCCCAACCAAGCGACCATTGGCGCGCACTGGCAAGGCCACGGCACGAATCAGAAACGGCAGGCGCACCGGATACTCCCAATACCCCTCAGTGCGCTGGCCGAAGCCCTGATGCTGGGTTTGTTCGCAGGCCTGGTACTGCTCGTCCGCCGCCACCCGGTCACGGCCCGCCAAACGTTGAACCTCTTCGGCCGGCAATTGGGTCAGGCAGGCCTTGCCCATCGCTGAATGAAACAGGCTGGCGTGCTGGCCGACGATCTGGCAATTGTTCGGGTAGAGCTTGCGCAACACACTGGGAATCGCGCTTTCCATGACCTCCAGGCGCTCGCCATCAAAACAGGACAAATCCACCACCAACCCGGTGCGCTCACTGAGCTCCAGCAGCCAAGGCGCTGCGCTTTCCACCACCTGGCGCTTGAAGCGTTGCTGGGTGTCGCCGAACAAACGTTGGGCACGCAGGCGGTAACGACGATCGCTCAAGCCGCGATAGACCCAACCCTGCTCCTGCAACGTCAGCAACATGCGCGACACTGTGGCCTTGGGCAGACGTGTGAGGTAATGCAACTCCTCCAGCCCCAGGGCCTGGTGCTCGCCCAGCAACTCGACGATTGCCAGTGCGCGCTCGACCGAGCGTACGGTGCCTGTCTCCATGTTCGATCTCCCTGTTGCCGATGGATGATCATTGTTCACAGCAAGATACAGGCCCGGTCGTGGCTCAACCCGTCGATTCAAGGCACGTCGGCGGTCGACGCTGCACCCATTGCGTCAGCTGTTCATGAGCATAGGCCAATTGCAACACCGCCCGATCCGCCTGGGCCGGGCCGATGATCTGCAGGCCCATGGGCAGGCCCTGGGGGTTGAAGCCCACCGGGATGCTCATGCTCGGCAGCCCCGCCAGGGTCGGGCCGATTACCACTTCCATCCAGCGGTGATAGGTGTCCATCTCACGCCCGCCAACGTGGCGCGGCCAGGGTTGTTGTGCCTCGAAAGGGAACACTTGGGCAGTCGGTAACAGCAGGAAATCGTAGTGCTCGAACAGTTTGGCGAGGGCGCGATACCACGCGCTGCGGTCCACCGACGCCTGGTACACCTGCTGGGCCGTCAGATTCAGGCCGCCCTCGACTTCCCATTGCGCTTCGGGCTTGAGCCGCGCACGTTTCTGAGGGTTGGCGTAGGCCGCGCCGAGGTTGCCGTGCACCAGCCAGTGGCGATGCACCAACCAGCTGCGCCACAGCCGCGCCATGGAAAAGTCCGGCTGACAGCTTTCCACCGTGCACCCCAACGCGATGAAATCATCGAGGGCTGATTCGCACAGGCTCAGCAGACCGTCGTCCATCGGCAGGTAGCCGTTGTAATCCCCCAGCCAACCCAGGCGTGCGCCCTTGAAATCACGCTGCAAGGGCTGGCTGAACACCGTCGGATCGTCCTTGGACGACAATGGCACCCGAGGGTCATAACCCGCCTGGATACCCAGCAACCGCGCTACATCCGTCACGCTGCGGCCCATCGGGCCTTCGGTGCCCAACTGTTGCACGAACACTTCAGGCATAGGCCCGTGAGGTACGCGGCCTTGTGACGGACGCAAGCCAAACACATTGTTGAACGCCGCCGGGTTGCGCAGCGAGCCCATCATGTCGCTGCCATCGGCCACCGGCAGCATGCGCAGCGCCACGGCCACGGCCGCCCCGCCGCTGCTACCGCCGGCTACCAGGCTGGGGTCGTAGGCATTGACAGTGGTGCCGAACAGCGTGTTGTAGGTCTGCGAACCCAGGCCGAACTCCGGCACGTTGCTCTTGCCGATGATGATCGCGCCACTGGCACGCACCCGAGCCACGCTGATGGCGTCTTCAGTGGGCACGTGCTCGGCGAACAAAGGCGAACCCAGCGTCGTACGCAAGCCTTTGGTAGCCGCCAGATCCTTGATCGCCTGGGGCATGCCGTGCATCCAGCCACGTGACTGGCCCTGGTCCAACTCGCGATCACGTTCCCGCGCCTCGGCCAACACGTCATCGGCATCGCGCAGCGACACCAGCGCATTCACCCTCGGATTGAAGCGCTGAATCTGCGCCAGATAGGCCTGCACCACCTCTACGCACGACACTTGTCGCGCGTGGATTGCCCGCGACAGTTCGGTGGCATCCCAATCAACAATACTCAAGGCTTCACCTCTTTGGAAAACGGCAGTGGTCGCTTGGCCCGCGGTGCCTCATGCATGCAGTAAGTGCCCAGCAGCGTCAGCACGCAAGCGAACAAGACATAGAAGGATGGCGCGACGGGCGTGCCCAGCACTTTGGTCAGCCACGTGACGATCAACGGTGCGAAACCGCCGAACACCATGACCGCCACGTTATAGGCGACCGATACACCGGTCGAGCGAACTTCGATGGGAAACTGCTCGGCCAATGCCGTCGGTGCCGGCCCGAAAAAACCACCGATGGCTGTGCACAGCAGCACCTGCATCGCCAGCAGCCGCTCGATGGACGGTGCGGCGGCGACCCACACGTACAGCGGATAAACCATGACGAAGAATGCGAGGGTGAATGCCATCAACACCGGCCGCCGCCCCAGGCGATCCGAGAGCAGCCCGGACAGTGGAATCACCACGGTCATCAGCGCCACCGCAAACATCTGCACCATCAATACTTGGTCCAGTGGCAGACCAAGGCTTTTGTGGGCGAAGGTCGGCATGTTCACCAGCACCACATAGAACGACACCGTCGCACCACAGGCCAGGCCCATGGAGACGAGGATGCTGCGTCTGTGCTCGCGCACCACCTGCACCAGGCTCGGCGCCGGACCGCTCGCCTGTTTGCGTGCCTCGATGAACTCCTCTGGATCTTCCATGTGCCGCCGAATCCACAGGCCCACCGGGCCAATCAGCAAACCGAACACGAACGGCAAGCGCCACCCCCACAGGTCGAGGGTTTGCGGCGAAAAGAAATGCGTGACCGCCGCCACCATCGCTGCGCCGCCGAACACGGCCAGGCATTGCCCCACCAATTGCCAGGAGCCATATAAGCCCTTGCGATGGGCCGGAGCGCTTTCCACCAGAAACGCCGTTGCGCTCGCGTATTCACCGCCGGTGGCAAACCCTTGAAGCATGCGTGCCACCACGATCAACAACGGCGCGCCCATGCCGATGGCGGCGTAATTGGGCGCGAACGCGATCAATGCGATGGACACGGTCATCAGCCGGATAATCAACTGCATCGCGGCCTTGCGGCCTTTGCGGTCGGAATAGATCCCCAGCAGGATGCCCCCCACCGGGCGCATGAAAAAGCCCACGCCAAAAGTGGCCAAGGCCATCAACAGCGACGCGTACTCGTCATCCGAAGGAAAAAACTGCCGGGCAATGATGCTCGCCAGAAAGCCGTAGACAATGAAGTCATACCATTCCAGCGCATTGCCGATTACGGCCGCCACCACTTGGCGGGTGCGGGACACACCTGGTTTTGCAGTCTGCATGAGGAACACTCCATTCAACCGATCGAGGGAAAGGGTCCAGCGGCAGAAAAAGAAGATCGTCAGACAGGCTTGAGCCAGCTCTCGGCCAGCGCGCCCCAATAGGCGGCACCCGTCAGCAGGATATCGTCGTTGAAGTCATAGGCGGGGTTATGCACCATCGGCCGCGACACGCCATTGCCGATGAACAGATAGCTGCCGGGGCAGCGTTGCAGCATCCAGGCGAAGTCTTCGCTGCCCATCAGCGTGCGGGTGTTGCCGTCCACCGCATCGGCGCCTAGCAAGGCGACGCCAACCTGGCGAGCGAACTCGGTTTCTTCGGCGTGATTGACCAGCACCGGATAGGCCGGGCGGTGTTCGATCTGCGCCGTGCAGCCAAAGCTGGCAGCCTGGGTGTGGATGATGGCGAGCACGCGCTCCAGCATCTGTTCGCGCACCTTGGGGTTGAGCGCGCGCAGGCTCAGACGCAACAGCGCCTCTTGGGGAATCACATTGGCTGCCTGGCCCGCTTGCAGCGCGCCCACCGTGACCACGGCCGCTTCCTGAGTGTCGATATTGCGCGCCACCACCGTCTGCAACGCCATGACCAGACTCGCCGCCGCTACCAACGGGTCCACCGTCAGATGTGGCATGGAGCCATGGCCGCCAACGCCTTCGAGGGTCACCGTGAGCAAGTCCTGCGACGCCATCATCGGCCCGACGCGCAACCCCAGATGCCCCGCCGGCAGCCCCGGCATGTTGTGCATGCCAAACAATCCATCGCAGGGGAAGCGCTCCAGCAAACCATCGGCCAACATGGCTTCGGCACCACCCTGGCCCTCTTCGGCAGGCTGGAAAATCAGGTTCAACGTGCCGTCGAATTGCCGCGTCGCCGCCAGGTAACGCGCGGCGCCAAGCAGCATGGTGGTGTGGCCGTCATGCCCGCAGGCATGCATGCAACCGGCGTGCTGGCTGGTGTAGGCCGCGCCGGTAGTTTCGATGATGGGCAACGCATCCATGTCAGCGCGGATGCCCAGGGTGCGCGAGCTGCTGCCATTGCGCAGCACGCCCACCACGCCGGTCTTGCCGATGCCGGTGTGCACCTCATAGCCCCATTCCCTCAGGCACTGCGCCACGAGGGCCGAGGTGCGGTTCTCTTCGAAACCGAGTTCAGGATGGGCGTGAATGTCGTGGCGCACGGCGCGCAAGTCGCCGGCAACGTCGCTGAGCCAATCCAGGATGTGCTGGTGTGGGCGCATGGTGATTCTCCTCACAGGCGGGTGTTCCCGTTCTTGTTTGCTGCACATCGCCAGATAACCGCGAAGTGCGCAGGAGGACAATCAAAGGTGGTTCCACCCTGTGGAACCTCAGGGCTCCAGGCGACACCCCTGGCGGTCGCCCAGCCACCTCGCCGTGTGCGTGCGCCCCAACCCGCTCGCCGCTACCTCACTGCGCTCCGGGTTATCACTGAACGCACTGGTCGGCACGTACTGCTTCACATACCCGCGGCAATACGCCGCCGGATTGTTCTGCACATACCGGCACGAACAGTATTCCTTGGCCGTATACGCCGCGATGATGTCGGGGAAGGCTTGCAGGTTGACGCGTTCGTGCCAGCCCCACCCCAGCAAGGCGAGCAACAGCAACAGCAACAGGCTGGTAAACGGCCGACGACGAATCATGGTTGCACCGCCGCCAGCACGCGCTTGAGCAGTTCGTTATGGCGATAGCTGCCGTCGCGGTCATCGCCGTAGCGCACGATCACCAGGTGTTCATCGGGCATCACGTATAACGCCTGGCCCCAGTGGCCGAGGGCGGCGAAGGTGTTGGCGGGGGCGTCAGGCCAGGGTCTCGACGCGCCGGTATTGAGCCACCAATGCCCACCCGGGACGGCTTCATCCTGGCCGACCTTGTATTTGTCGAAGGGCTGGCGATTGAAGGCGACCCAGTCTTTGGGCAGCAGTTGTTGATCGCCCCAACGCCCGTCCCGCGCCATCAGCAGGCCGACCCGTGCCAGGTCGCGGGCGGTGAGGTAGGCGTAGGACGAGGCGACGAAGGTTTCGTCGGCGTCGGTTTCCCAGGTGGCGTTGCGAATACCCAGCGGCTTGAACAGCGCATCCCACGGGTAACTCATATAGGCCTTGTGGCCGAGCATGCCCTTGAGGGTGGCGGACAGGATATTGGTGTCGCCGCTCGAATAACGGAACACCTGGCCCGGCTCAGCCGTCGCGTCGGTGTCAGCGGCAAAGTCGGCCATGTCACCGCGACCACGGGTGTAGAGCATCGCCACCACTGACGATTTCAGCGGGGCGTATTCGTAGTCTTCCTGCCAGTCCAGGCCCGAGGCCCAGTTCAGCAGGTCGGCCATGGTCACCTTGGGGTGTTGTTTCATCGGCGGGTAAAAGCGCGCGGCGGGATCGGAGAGTTTGAAGCGGTTCTCGCCGTAGGCCACGCCGAGCACCGTGGCCATCAGGCTTTTGCTGACCGACCAGGTCAGGTGCGGGGTGCTGGCGGTGGTGGGCGCGGCGTAGCGCTCATAGAGGATCACACCATCGCGGATCACCAACAGCGCATCGGTGCGGATGCCTTTGCGGGTGGTGTCGTCACGCGGCGGGAACGCGTAGGCATTTAGGGCATCGACAGCAGGGCCTTCGAGCGGCGTGGCCTTGAGCCAGTCCTTGTCAGGCCAGGTTTCAGCATGGGTGGCAACAGTGACAAACAGCAGGGCAACATACAACAGGCCTCTGACCATGGACGCAGACTCAAGGAACGATCAAACCCGGGAGGCTAGTCAATGCCAATGACCGTTTGAAGACACCGCTCTGTTCTTGAAGGCATACGCCACGTCAATAACCTTTGTTGGTGAAGGCCCTCCCCGCTTGCCCCAACGCTCCTCTCGCCCCTTAAACACCAAAGCGGCGTGACCGTTTGATTCAAAGACGCCCATCCGACCCTGGGCCAACTGCTCAGGCGGCACAGCCTCCACCTCGTCCCAAACACCTAGCCGCCTGAATGCATATTCAAGGCGGCCGCCGCTATTCAGCACGTGCATCGCCTCGGTAAAGCTCGCCGGGCCAGACTCCTGATACCGTTTGGCGCTGACCGCGAACATGAAATTGGCATACAACACCGTCATCGGATCTTCGCCTTTAAGCTGCGCAACAGCTGCGGCCTGTTTCAATTCGTCCTTCGTCAAGAACGTCGATTCCCCGTTTCTCAGCGTGACATGGTAGCCATCGGCCGTTTCACGCACCGATTTGAATACGTCCGTAGGACGCTTGCCAAATTGCATCATCACCGCCTTGATCGCCGCAACAGTCGAGCAATTTGCTTTGTTCCACTGACTGAAATCGCCCCAGATATTTCCGACTTTCCCTCCACCGGTGGACGCCGCAGGTTTGTAGTCAAATAGTTTCTCTCCCGAAACATTGGGCTTTTGACTCATCTTTTCGCCGTAGGTACGACCATCTTTAACCCGTGTGCCGGTATGCCCTTCCAGAGGCGCAGGGACTGAAAAGGAAGTCGGCGGGAAGGCCGATGGTGTCGTGTCAGGACGCGGGGGAAACTGCGTAGCAACGGGATTTGGCATAGGTGAGCGCTCTGAAAAGCGGAGCCTGTCTGAAGCTCCTGACAGCTTGAAGGCCCAACTGCCTTCAAACCCGGCCACTGGGTGACCAATACCCCTCATTGGGTTCCCGCGGTCTTCTGCCCTGCGGCTTGCAAGGCGCTGTCATCCAAGCGTCACCATAACTTCATGGAGATGACACCGAGCCTACATAGCCTGACTTTGGACAAACAAGTCGACCGGCCGAAAGGTGGCTGGCACTCGGAGATTCGCCATGACTCAGATCGCCCGCATCAGCGACACCGGCAATGAACGCCGTCTGCAAGCCGAACGCCTGGTTGGCGCGCAGGCGTTGCAGGAAGCCCAGGCCCTGCGGTTCAACGTGTTCAGCGGCGAGTTCAACGCCAAGCTGAAAGGCGCGGAACTGGGCCTGGACATGGATGACTATGATGTTCACTGCAGCCACATCGGTGTGCGGGACTTGAACAGCGGTCGACTGGTGGCCACCACCCGTTTGCTGGACCATCAGGCGGCCAGCACCCTGGGCCGGTTCTACAGCGAAGAAGAATTCAGCCTGCATGGCCTGCTGCACCTGCAAGGCCCGATCCTGGAGATCGGCCGCACCTGCGTCGACCCCGCTTACCGCAACGGCGGCACCATCGCGGTGTTGTGGGGCGAATTGGCCGAAGTGCTCAACCAGGGCGGCTACAGCTACCTGATGGGTTGCGCGAGCATCCCGATGCACGACGGCGGCATCCAGGCCCACGCGATCATGCAGCGCCTGCGCGAACGCTACCTGTGCAACGAACACCTGCGCGCCGAACCGAAAAAACCGCTGCCGGCGCTGGACTTGCCGTCCAACGTGATCGCCGAGATGCCGCCGTTGCTCAAGGCTTACATGCGCCTGGGTGCGAAGATCTGCGGCGAGCCGTGCTGGGATGAAGATTTCCAGGTGGCCGACGTGTTCATCCTGCTCAAGCGCGATGAACTGTGCCCGCGTTACGCGCGCCACTTCAAGGCTGCAATGTGATGAGCCGCCTGCGGGTTTACGGGCGCATTGCCCGCGTGCTGGTGGTGGTGGCGCTGGGCCTGAGCATGGCCAGTGTGTTTGGGGTGTTCGAGCGCTTGGGGATCGCCAATTCGATGGTGCGGCGCCAGCGTTGGTCGCGGTTTTTCATGGCGCGCCTGACCAACGCCCTGCCCTTTCGCGTGACGGTGCACGGCGAATTGCCAACGCAGCCGATGCTATGGGTGAGCAATCACGTGTCCTGGACCGATATTCCGCTGCTCGGTGCCGTGGCGCCGATGTCATTCCTGTCCAAGGCCGAAGTGCGCACCTGGCCGGTGGCGGGCTGGTTGGCGGCCAAGGCTGGCAGCTTGTTTATCCGCCGGGGTTCGGGCGACAGCCAGTTGATCCGCAAGCAGATGACCCGCCACCTGGAGCAACAGCACCCGCTGTTGATGTTCCCGGAAGGCACCACCACCGATGGGCGCAGCCTGCGTACGTTCCACGGGCGCCTGCTGGCCAGTGCGATCGATGCGGATGTGTCGCTGCAACCCGTGGCGATCCGTTACCTGCGTGATGGGCAAGTGGACCCGCTGGCACCCTTTATTGGCGACGATGATTTGCTCTCGCACTTGATGCGCTTGTTTGCCAATGACCAGGGCGATGTGGAAATCCATGTGCTCACGCCGATTGCCTGTGCCGGGCAGGAACGTGCGGCGCTGGCGTATCAAGCGCAGCAGGCAGTGCAGAAGGCGTTGTTCGCGCCGGTGCCGGAAGCGGAACATGTGGATGCTCGACCAGCATTCGCTGCCTGAACTCAAGTGAACACCGTTCAAATGTGGGAGGGGGCTTGCCCCCGATTGGGGTGTGTCAGTCACTGCATGCTTTGACTGAACCATTGCTATCGGGGTAAGCCCCCTCCCACATTCAGCTTTACCTTGTCAGTTGGATCTGTGCGAATGCTTGCAGCTCGGGGTAGAACCGTCGGAAATCTTCACTCAGCGGCTCGTACAACTCTCGCAACTCGTGCATGGCATGCCCCAGTTCCTCGGGTTGTGTCAGCCGCCGCGAAATCCCCCGCAACACCTGATCCATCACCGCAAACTCTCGGTACGAACCCAGCCAATCATCCGCCGCCATATACGGCGCAATCTGCGCCAGTCGCCCCGGCAATTGCGGTTCGGCGGCAAGCACGCGGTACACCTGCGAGGTGAAGTGTTCCAGTGGCTGGTCGGCATACAGCGCCCAATCCCGCGCCAGGCAGTGGTCGAAAAACACATCGAGGACGATCCCGGCATAACGCCTGCGGGTCAGGCTGAAGCGTGACAACGCCTCCCCCACCAGAGGGTGGCTGTCGGTGAAGCGGTCGATGGAACGATGCAGCTGGATCGCCGATTCGATTTGGGGGCTGAACTGGCCCTGCAGGCGGCCTTTGACAAAGTCGCCATAGAGGCTGCCCAGCAGTTGCGCAGGAAGTTGGCCGCCCAGGTGCAGATGTGCGAGATAATTCATGGCGCGCAGTCTACCACTGCCGTCAACGTATCGTTATAACCCGATATACCGAATGAGCCTAGGCTCAGACCAAAATCATATTGGTATATCGGGATAGACCGATTTAAAGTTCGCCTCATCGCGATATAACGCTGTACGCAACCGAGCACCTGCCATGTCCATCGACCTCGACGAAATAATAAAAGCCCTGGCACACCCAGTACGACGAGACATCCTCACCTGGCTGAAAGACCCGAAAGTGCAATTCCCCGAGCAACTGCACAACCACGAATACGGCATCTGCGCCGGGCAGATCGACCAGCGCTGCGGCTTGTCCCAGTCGACGGTATCGGCCCACCTGGCCACCCTGCAACGCGCCGGGTTGATCAGCAGCCAGAAGGCCGGCCAGTGGCACTTTTTCAAACGCAACGAGGACACCATCCAGGCCTTCCTCGCGGCGCTCACCACCGAACTCAACGCGCACGACAGCGCCGCGTTGTAACAAGGAAACGCCAATGCCCCTCTCGCTCCTCATACTGGCCCTCAGCGCCTTCGCCATCGGCACCACCGAGTTCGTCATCATGGGCTTGTTGCCCGATGTGGCGACGGACCTGGGTGTGTCGATTCCCGGCGCCGGCTGGCTGGTGACCGGTTACGCCCTGGGCGTGGCCATCGGCGCGCCCTTCATGGCATTGGCCACCGCCAAATTGCCAAGCAAGGCGGCGCTGGTAGCGTTGATGGGCATCTTCATTATCGGCAACCTGCTCTGCGCCCTGGCCAGCGACTACAACGTGCTGATGTTTGCCCGTGTGGTCACCGCGCTGTGCCACGGTGCGTTCTTTGGGATCGGTTCAGTGGTGGCGGCCAACCTGGTGCCGGCCAACAAGCGTGCTTCGGCCGTGGCCCTGATGTTCACCGGCCTGACCCTGGCCAATGTGCTCGGCGTGCCGCTGGGCACCGCGCTGGGCCAGGCAGCCGGCTGGCGCTCGACCTTCTGGGCAGTGACGGTGATTGGTGTGGTGGCGTTGATCGGCCTGATCCGCTTCCTGCCGGCCAGGCGTGACGAAGAAAAACTCGACATGCGCGCCGAACTCGCCGCCCTCAAGGGCGCCGGCATCTGGCTGTCGCTGAGCATGACCGCGCTGTTTGCCGCGTCCATGTTCACCCTATTCACCTACGTCGCGCCGCTGCTCGGCGATGTCACCGGCGTGTCGCCCAAGGGCGTGACCTGGACCCTGCTGCTGATCGGCCTGGGCCTCACCGTGGGTAACATCATCGGCGGCAAGCTGGCGGACAAGCGCCTGGCGGCCACTCTGATCGGCGTGTTCATCAGCATGGCGGTGGTCTCCACGGCACTGACCTGGACCAGCGTCGCCGTGATCCCCACCGAAATCACCCTGTTCCTGTGGGCCACCGCCTCGTTTGCCGCCGTGCCTGCGTTGCAGATCAACGTGGTGACCTTCGGCAAGGCCGCACCGAACCTGGTGTCCACCCTGAACATCGGCGCGTTCAACATCGGCAACGCCCTGGGTGCCTGGGTAGGCGGCAGTGTGATCGCCCACGGTTTCGGCCTGACCAGCGTGCCCTTGGCCGCAGCGGCCCTGTCGATTCTCGCGCTGCTGGTGACGCTGATTACTTTCCGTCAGGGCGGCGATGCCGACCTGGCCCTCGCTACCCACCGATCAACCACTTATTAGAGAAAGGTGTTATCCCATGACGACTATTTTCGATCCGATCAAACTGGGCGACCTGGAACTGTCGAACCGCATCATCATGGCGCCGCTGACCCGCTGCCGTGCCGATGAAGGTCGCGTGCCCAACGCGCTGATGGCCGAGTACTACGTGCAACGCGCTTCCGCCGGGCTGATCCTCAGCGAAGCCACTTCCGTGACGCCGATGGGCGTGGGCTACCCGGACACCCCAGGCATCTGGTCCAACGACCAGGTGCGCGGCTGGGCCAACGTGACCAAGGCCGTGCACGGCGCGGGCGGCAAGATCTTCTTGCAACTGTGGCACGTGGGCCGTATTTCCCATGAGTCGTACCTGAACGGCGAAAGCCCGGTAGCCCCGAGCGCGATCCAGCCTAAAGGCCACGTCAGCCTGGTGCGTCCACTGGCGGACTACCCGACCCCACGCGCCCTGGAAACCGCGGAAATCGCCGACATCGTCGATGCCTACCGCACCGGTGCCGAGAACGCCAAGGCCGCCGGCTTCGACGGTGTGGAAATCCACGGCGCCAACGGTTACCTGCTCGACCAGTTCCTGCAAAGCAGCACCAACAAGCGCACCGATCAGTACGGCGGCTCCCTGGAAAACCGTGCACGCCTGCTGCTGGAAGTGACCGACGCCGCCATCGACGTCTGGGGCGCTGGCCGCGTGGGTGTGCACCTGGCACCGCGCGCCGACTCCCATGACATGGGCGATGACAACCTGGCGG
Organism: Pseudomonas sp. NFPP28; assembly: GCF_900115535.1. Lineage (NCBI taxonomy): Bacteria > Pseudomonadati > Pseudomonadota > Gammaproteobacteria > Pseudomonadales > Pseudomonadaceae > Pseudomonas > Pseudomonas sp. NFPP28. Next base: position 330,446 of record NZ_FOWT01000001.1, read on the forward strand.
AAACCTTTACCTACGTTGCCAGCGAACTGGGCAAGCGTGGCATCGCGTTTATCTGCTCCCGTGAGAAAGAAGGTGCGGACAGCCTTGGCCCACAACTGAAGAAAGCCTTTGGCGGCACCTACATCGCCAACGAGCGCTTCACCAAGGACAGCGCCAATGCCTGGCTGGCCGAAGGCAAAGCCGATGCCGTGGCGTGGGGTGTGCCGTTCATTGCCAACCCGGATTTGCCAGCGCGCTTGAAGGCTGATGCGCCATTGAATGAAGCCCGCCCAGATACTTTCTATAGCAAAGGCCCAGTGGGTTACATCGACTATCCGACGCTGGCTCTGTGATGTAATCGAGCGAAACGAAAAGCCCCGCGCATGAGTGCCGGGGCTTTTTTCTCGTCAACTGAAAACACGCTGTGCCATTTGAAATGGGCGACCTACAGCGAGATCAACCCTTGCGCCAACGCCACACCGACGGCTTGCCGACGACTGAAAGACCCCAACTTGCGACTTGCATTCGCGATATGAAAGTTGATGGTTCGTTCCGAGCAACCCAGGATGCAGCTCATTTCCCACGTCGTTTTACCCACCCCGGTCCATTTCAACACCTCGGACTCACGCAATGTCAGGCTGCTGGGTGGTTCGCCCACAGTTTTCAAGTGTTTCTGCGAGCCTTCCAATAAAAACGGAATCAACATAAACAACATGCCCAACGGGCCATTCAGATCATCGGCAAGTTCATCTGTGTCGCTCACACATTGGGCAACATTGAGTGATCCGGCCATCTCGTTGAACCGCAGGGGAATACTCACGCCTCGTAATAGGCCATACCCCTCCCGCTCTTTCCAGAATCGGTTGGAACAGCCTCTCGCCTGTAGGCGCGCGCGCCCCCAAAACAGCGGGGCAAAGTGATGACGGCAATGCCTGATGATGGGGTCCACTTGAATGAAGTTTTCATCCTTGTACCGCTTCAGCCAGTCAGAAGGGTAAGTCGTCATGATTCTGTTGAAGGGATCATGGGTTGTCGAAGGCCCCAAGCTCAACAAGTAGCGTTCATAGCCGATGCGCCGCAGGATTTTACGCAGGTGACGCTCCCAGTCACGACGATGCAAGTCATTGGCGAGTAGGGAGAAATCATCCAACACGTGCTTGAAGTCTACCTTCGGCTGTACGCCTTCCTTTCTATACTTAAATAAGTCATCCACGATGAATCCCTGCCATCCATAGAAGCTTTCTGACATAACTTAGTGTTGAAAACGGGTCGAGCACTGTCGACCCGGTGCCCGTCATTTATGACCCTGATGGGCGGCAATGCTGCTCTATGAAGCTTCTGAATATGCCAAGGCCGTTCTCCGTCAAAATGCTCTCGGGATGAAACTGGACACCCTCGATCGGATACTCCAGATGCCGGACACCCATGATGTATCCATCATCCGTCGAGGTGGAGGTCACGGCCAATTGCTGCGCCAGACACTGATGATCAATGATCAGCGAATGGTAGCGGGTCGCTTTGATCGAGCGCCCTTGGGTGTGGGTGTAGACGCCACAACCATCGTTCTCAATGGTGCTGATCTTGCCATGCATCACATGGTCGGCCCGAATGACCGAACCGCCGAATGCCAGACCGATGGCTTGGTGTCCAAGGCATACCCCCAAAATCGGCAGGCGCCCTTTGAAGTGCTGGATGACTTCGATATAGCCGGCATCCTTCGGATGGCCAGGGCCAGGCCCCAGGACGCAAAAATCTGGAGCATAGGCTTCGATACGCTGGATCAGGTCCGGAACATCATTGCGCTCCACATGGGTTTCCAACCCCAGCTGCTCAAGGTACTGGCTGATGATGAACACAAAACTGTCATAGGCATCAATCAGGAAGACTTTCATTGCAGCATCTCCTTTCCGGTAACAGCACGGTATACGGAACCCATCTTGTGGAAAGTTTCAGTCCACTCGTTATCCGCCACCGAGTCGGCGACCACGCCCGCCGAAGCCCTCAGGTAGTACGTCCCATCCTTATGGACCGCTGAGCGAATACAGAGCGCTGTATTGATACTGCCGTCGAAGCCAATCAGACCGACGGCTCCGGCATAGATGCCACGGCGGTTTTTTTCCATGCTTTCGATAATCTGCATGGCACGGATCTTCGGTGCTCCAGTCATGGTTCCAGCAGGAAAAGAGGCCTTGATCACGTCAAAGGCATCAAAGCCTTTTCGCAGTAACCCTCGCACGTTGGACACCATGTGATAGAGGTGGGAGTACTCCTCCACCAACATCAATTCGTCCAACTCAAGTGAACCTGGCTGGCAAACTCGGCCGATATCATTGCGGCACAGGTCCACCAGCATCAAATGTTCGGCCCGTTCTTTTTCAGAACGCGTCATGCTCAGGATCAGTTCGCTGGACGGTATGCCCGGTGTCTTGCCCACGGTACCGGCGATAGGCCGCATTTCAATCAGTTCGTCTTTGATACGAACGAATAACTCTGGGCTTGCGCCGATCAGATCAACGCCCCCCAGGTTGGCCAGATACATGTAGGGCGAAGGGTTGTTCTTGCGTAACGCGCGATAGACGTCGAACGGCTTGACCGGCGTATCCACCTGCACTTCATGACCCAGCTGGATTTGATAGATGTCACCTTGGCGGATGTGCTCCAGCGCCTTATCGACCCATCCCAGGAACTGCTCCTTTTGCACCGTATCGCGGGCGACCGTGACCGACGGGTAACTGATCGGTGTGTCATCCGCCGGAATCCCGGCCGCATCCGCCAGCAACGCGACGTAATCATCGGTGCTGCGAGACGCCCACAGGGCACTGTTGTTGACCATGACATCGACTGTTGCATTGGCGTGGAAATACATCAGCGTCTGAAACACGGTCAATGCAATGATCGGATAATCATTGGTTCGCTCGGTGAGGTCAGGAATATCTTCGACAAACCGAACGCAGTCGTATGACAGGTAACCAAAAAAGGCCAGGCTGGGATGAGTCTGGCGTGGAACGTTAAAAGGCGCTTGTAACGCACGCAATAAATCCCAGGTGGAATCGCTTGAATCAATCGCTATGCACCCGGCGGCGTCCACAACTATTCCGTTTTCCGACAGTGCATTTCTCAGGTAATTGATCAGCGGTTCATCGCCTTCAAGCGTTGCACGGCGCTCGTAGATTTTGACGGCCAGCAGAGGCTCTATTCCGATGATCGTCGCCTTGCGATCGCGGCTGGGGCCAGAGAGCGATTCGAGAATAAACGTCTTCTCCGCTCCCACTACTTTCGCCGCCGACTCATACACGGCAAGCGGGTCACATTTCATACGCTCACTATGCAGTTGGACACTGACGGGGGTGGTTATTCCACGCATGACATCACTCCTTGTTCTTGATAGCAGCCCATACAACAGAGATTCGAACGCACAGGGCGACGTTTCAAACTGTTGGGCAGTTCAACTTTCTAAGTATTGATATGAAGGACTCATTAACCACACGCCCACTCAAGGCCGGCAAAAGTTGAGACTCAAAAAAGAGACACAACTTCAGCGCACCCTTCGCGTATTACGATTTCCATGGGAACAGCCACGAAAGATCGAATAACAGCGTTCGGTTATTAATGAATCACTCTTGGGGGGTGTTTGACTGAAACAGACAGCAAGACACCGGCGGTCGCTGGATTAGCGACGCCAGATATTGCTTTTGAAAACCGAAAGATGGGCAGTGTTGGATTCGGAGCAAGATCCGAGGGTGTTATTCAGCACTGATAGTCGGTAGTACATTTAAGACTTCCTGTGTCTTGAGGGCATTGCAGGGTTAATTCCCGAATGCCCGTTGGATACTACTCATAGGATTATTAAGGGTCAACCTCTATTACCTACGTTTTATAAGTACTCACACCGGCGTGCGGGCAACGCTCATCAGACAAGAAACGCTTGAGCGCGTCCACAGTTTGCTCGGCACACTCCAGGTACGGAACATGCCCTGCCTCCTCGATGATACAAATGCTTGCCTGCGGTAAAAGACTGTAGGCCGCGTGCAGGCACGAAACATCAAACACGCGATCATTGCGCCCCCACACTATCAGGGTCGGGGCTTCAACCTGCTTCAATCGCAGCTGCAGCGGATACAGTCCGGCCACCTGAAAGTCCCTCAGTATTTTCCCGACCCTCGCATAACGCAGCGCCCCCTTGATGGCCAGCGCCCTTGCCAGAAACGCCGGAACCTTGGGTGGCCGAGTAAACACGGTCGCCCACAAGCCCTGCAGTTCGTCCACCGTTCGGTAGCCGAAGGGATGTCGCCCGGACTCAAGAAACTCGCTCATCGCCGGGCTCAGCTGTGCCGCCGGCAACCCTGCAGGCGCCAGCGCAATCAAGCGGGAAACGTCTGCCGGATAGCAGGCCGCGTAAAGACAGGCAATGCAACCCCCTATGGAACTGCCTATCAATACAAGATCGTTGAAGCGCTGTGCATCGAAAAACGCCTTCAGACGCTCGACCTGAGCCTCTGGACAATAGCTGTGTGAGTTATCGAACCACGACTCACCTTCGCCCGGCAGGTCCAGGAACACACAGTTGTGCGTGCGCACCATCGAATAAATGTGCGGCCCCCACTGATCCTTGCTGGCACCCAGCCCGTGCAGGAACACCAGGGTAGGCCCGGACCGCTCGCCGCTTGACTGCAAGTAGGGAACATCGTAACCACGCCCCTGCCATCGCCGAGCCTTGAGTCTGTAACGGAATCGGTTGCACTCACACAGGGCGCGCAATACCCACTGACTTGGCCGAATCATCAGGTCTCACCTCTGCGCCGAGGTGTTCTCGGCGTGCGCCCGCCGTGCCGGTAGACGCACCTGGCACAGTGCAACACCCAGCAGCACGGCGACGCCACCCACGACCAGACTCAGCGATACCCCCTCCTGTAACAGCAATTGGCTGACGGCAACCGCAAACACTGGTACGAGTAACAGGAACGGTGTCAAACGCTGGACAGGATGCCGCCCCAAAAGCCAGTACCACAGGCCAAAACCGATCAGCCCGCCGCTGACTGCGGTATATACCATAGCGGCCCAAGCCTTCGGGCTGGCCGTCAATACCGAACCCCAGGCGTGCCACTCCACCGCCGCAGACACCATCAGTAACTCCGGCGCCGCAATCAAGGCGGTCCATGCGCTTATCGCTACGGGGTTGAAAGGCCCCCAGCGCTTGGTAAGCACCGTCCCCACCGCAAAAACAAAGGCCGCCGCAATTACCAGCAAGACACCTGACAACGCACCTCCCTGGCCAACACCACCCAGTACCGTCAGCACGCCAAGCAGTGCAATGACAATCCCCGCCACCACCTGCAGGCCAATGTGTTCCTTCAATACAGCGAACGCCAGCAACAGTGTAAATGGCGTCGAAAGTTGATAGGCAATAGCGGACGTGGATGCATCCACCCGCGAAATGCCGCAATACAACAGCCCGAAATGCACGGCCCCAACCAACGAGGCAATCGAAAAGATGGGCAGCCATTCCTGGCGCTTGGGCACTCCGCAGAACGGCACCAATGCAACCGCCATCATGAAAAAGCGCATGGCAACCATCAGAATCGGTGGGAGCTCCTCGCCCCCGATTTTAACCGCAGTCACCTGGGCGCCCCATAAAAAGGCCACCAGTACGGCTATCAGTGAATCGCGAATAGGCATGTATCCCTCATCCCGTTTGAAATTGGACTTGTTTGAGCAGGCGCAGACGCTCGACGCGTTGGCGCGGCCGATCATGTAATTTGTGAAAGTGCTCAAGGAGGCGGTCCAGAGTTTCTCGTAACGCTTGTTCCGCTTCGGGGTCTTGAACCAATTGCGTGTTGAAGGTGGCCGGAAACCCGGAGCCAACCAGTACCATTTTGTTCAACAGCACGTTGAGTACCACCTGACCAAAGACGGCAGTGTGTCCGTAGCGGCGCCCCACCACGGCCACCGCGGCGAGTTTGTCCCTTAGCGGACGCTCTCTGGGACGCATGAAGCCGTACCCCACCCGCTCCAGGAATGCCTGGAAGCGACTGTTGGTGCCATAGGCATGCATAACGGGCAGGTAAAGGATGGCGTCTGCCTTGGCCATTTCATCGACAATAGCGGCGACATCGTCCTGCACCCCGCAGTCGGTGTGCGCGCACGCGTTGTCGGCATCGCAGTAGTCGATACGGTAATCACGCAACCAAAGGTCCTGGACCGTCGCTCGTCCCTCCAGATGGCGTCGAACCAACGACACCACCTGGCTGCTGACCCCGTGCGAGCGGCTTGAACCGACGATGACGATCAGCTTCATCAGTTCAGGACGCCTTGGCCAACGGCGCCTGGGCGAGACGTTCGTATTCCAGCAACGACTCTTCCAGCAACTGACCGGTGAGGTACAAGGTCACTCGCGTCACTTCTTTGATCAACGCCCGCTCTTCATCGGTTTTCACCGAACGCTGCATCGCCAGACGCACTTCTTCGGAATGTTTTTCGTCAATGGTCGAATGGGCAACGAAAAAGGTCATTTGCTCATCCTTGAGCCCCAGGTCAGTGCGAAACTTATTCAGGATAGGCTGAATGTGCTCGTACACCTCTTCTGCCCAATAGCTGTAACCAAGGCGGGCAACCGGCCCTAGACGAATGGAAACGTCGTTGAGATAAGCGATCAGTGCCTGGGTGGGGGGCAGCGGTGCAGGCAGTGTGTCAGGCAGGGCGCCAATCGATTCCAGGTCACGAATGACCATTTTTTCGTGGCCCAACTCTTCAAGTGCATGCTTGTAGACGAAGCGCAACAGCGTGGTCTGGCTGGGGTCCGCGCTGAACGCGCAAGCCGCTTGGTTGATAGAGTTGAATCGGGTGTAGTGGTACACCTGGAGCATTACCTGCTGATACAACTCCCGCGTAATCGGCTGCTCAAGGCTAGACTTCCAATAACGGCCTTGCTTGATCTTGGCCCAACCGCTATCAACAATCGCATCCAGTTCGTTGAATAACTTATCCATGAGCTACTTTTCCTTTGATGGTGTTAAAAACGGTATCCAGTTCCAGGTAAACCAGACTGTAATCACGTGATGATTGGCGGTTAGTCCAAGTAATGTCGTTGGCCAGCACATGGCCGCCTATATCGACATACAAGGCGGCCAAGCGCCCTCGGCATAACGCCGAGATATATTGAAACTGCGTATTGGCTTTCAACCAGATGGCGGTATGCAGAAGAAACACCCTCAGGTGCACACCTCCTCTGTATCGTTCATCCAATACCAATCGATTGGCATCAAACGAGTCCATCGGATGGGCAAAATAGTTTTCCACTTGAACAACACGCTCTACAAAACTCATGCCATGGCCCAACGGCGTTATACGGATAGCCCCGACTATCTCATCGCCATCCAGATAAGCCATATGGTACGAACAGGCATCGCGTAATGCCTCAGTATCGGAATAACTTTCTTCATTGGCCGGGTTGTCACCGATGTAACGAGCTCTCAACGCGCGGACCTTCTGGAACAGTTCACCTCTCGCCGAAACGATTTGCACGGACATGCTCATTCGCCGCCCTCGCCTATCGATTGCGCTGATCGATAATTCGCGCTTCTTTCCAGCTGAACCAACTGCCCAGGTTCACGTGGTCATCCAGGTCGTCGACCACCATGATGGTCGCATCGACACCCAGGCGCTCACGTACACGCTCACGAATCAACAAGGTCAATTGGCTGCGATCACCTTCATAGAACTTGGACATTTCCATCTTGGCAATCACCGTGTCCCTGCCGTTCACGCAGTTGATAACGATTTGATAGCCCAGGCATTGCTCTACGCCCTCAAGCAGCGCCTGCTCTATATGACCCGCTGTGAACGCCTTGCCATTGAGGGTCATCGCATCTTTCACGCGCCCGACGACCTTCATGACCTGTGCCTGGGAGATCGGATTTTTCGGATTTTTTTGAATACAGACCAAATCGCCCGTGCGGTAACGGATCAACGGTTTCACGCCGGCGATCAGCATGGTCACGCACAGTTCGCCTTCCCCACTGTCGCCCAGGCTTTCACCCGTCTGCGGGTTCAGCACCTCGATGATGTAGTTGAGGCGGTGCGGCATCAGTTGGTCGCTGGCGTTGGCAGCAGCAATGATCATTGCCTCCTGCGAGCCATACAGACTGTTGTAGGCTTCACCCCCCCAGAGGCTGTACAAATTGTTTTTCAAAGCGGGCGTACACAGCTCGCCACTCATCATGAACGCACGCAGATGAAAGTCCTCGCGCGGGTTGAAACCCAGCCGTTCGGCCTCCTTGGCCAGCGCCAGTAGCAGCCCCGGCGCCGACGCGACCACGCCGATGCGCAAGTCCTTCATCAACTGCAGGGTCTTGGGATATCCGATCACCGGGGAATGCGGCCAGATCTTGGCGTTACACACTCCAAGTTGATGACAGACATCACCCAAGGTATCGCCAAACGAGTGCACTTCAGTCGGGCCCATGATGCCAACAACGGTCTTCTCGTTAGGGAAATGCTTCTCCAGCACAGCCCGATAAGCCATAGACAGTTGTTTGTTACTGGCATAGCTTTCTTTTTTATCCCGAGGGCACGGAGTTGCCGGGCCGGTGGTGCCCGTTGTTTCATAATAATAAATGCTGTCTTCCAACGTACCGGAGAGAATGTCCATCATGGACTCTCGCAAATCATCCTTTGTGGTAAAGGGTAAAGCGCCAAGATCCGACAGAGTGATGCCGTCCACATCGATATCTTTAAAGTGCCTGGCATAGAACTCAGACTTATTTTTGACATGATGCAAGACTGTTCTAAGCTGCATTTCATGCCAGCGTTTAAGCTCGTACTCACTTAACGTATTGCTCCAGTACGCTTCGTGGATTTGGTCATAGTCAATAATGAACTCATCAAACACACTTTCCACACCCATTAGAGTTCCCCTCATCGCCGTAGGTTTTTCGTTGCTATTACGGTTGTCCGTCCTGGATGCGGACACTAGCAAGGCAAGAAAAACCAAACACCTGTCCACTCGACCAGTTGTATGCACGAAAACAATATGCTACGCGGAGAGTCGTACTCTGATTGCCCAGTAATACGACACGGCGTCAGGCTTCAGACAGGGCATGTATTGTGCTGAAACGAAAAAGCCCCGGCTCGCAGGAACCGGGGCTTTTTCATGGGGGCTGGGAAACACTCCTTCACAGCCCTGCAACAAAATCGCTACAAAATACTTAGGCGGCTACCTATCAACCGCCCGCCAGCCCGTATATAAAGTCACCCCACCCATCAGGCAGAAGGACGATTGACAGTCCTTGGGCTTTACTGTTGACACAACCTGATGCAATTACGCATTTTGTCTCAATTGCGCAGGCTGGGGCTCCAGCGCAGCATGTCCAGCCCGGCGTCCACCCAGCGTTCGGCTTCCTGATGCAGTTGGAAGCTGTCGGGTACCAGCAGCCACTGGCCGATCAGCCCGTTGATGTAGGCGTGGATGCACACCGCGCCACGGGTGGTATCGAGGTTTTCCGGAAGTTGCCCGCGATGGACCGCATTACGCAATGTCAGGCCGATGCGCAGGTTGCATTCCTGGCTGTGGGTCTGGCGCTGGCGACGCATGTCGCACATTTCATCGGTGAATTCGCACTTATGGAACAAGATCTCGTTGATGCGCCGGGTTTTCGGGTCCAGGGCCACTTGATGGAACAAATGAATCAACAACTTGCGCATACAGCCCAGCGGGTCGAGTTCATCCTCGCTTTCACTGGCCCTGGCCAACTCGTCCAGCGGCTCATGCAGCGTGTCGAGCAGCGCCTGGAGCAAATCGGATTTATTGCTGAAATGCCAGTAGATAGCGCCCCGCGTCACACCGGCCAGTGCGGCGATATCCGCCAGCGTGGTCCGCGCAACGCCACGTTCATAGAAGGCTTGCTCGGCGGCCTGGAGAATCTGGCTGCGCGTTTCCTGAGCTTCCTCTTTAGTGCGACGAACCATGGCAGTAAAACCTCAATCGGGACACGGTGGGTGGTGGTTGGCCACCGTCTGAATCATTGTGGGACGACACCGTCATGGGCGCCGAACGTACTAAAATCGAGGCTTTGGGCGTTGCTTTGTCAACATTCCGCGAAGCCTGTCAAGAGTTTACAAACAACCATGAACGTAAGTATATTGCGTAGCAAGCTACTTATCTACTCACAGCTTGTTTTTTACCCTTCCACACTTCTTGTGCGCACCTTGCGCGCCTGACCCGAGGATCTTCATGCAACTTAAGCCAGCTGTTACCGCTCTGGTCACTGCCGTCGCCCTGGCATCGCTGCTCAGCGGATGTAAAAAGGAAGAAGCGGCTCCGCCCGCCCAAACCCCTCAGGTCGGCGTGGTCACCATTCAACCGCAAGCCTATACCCTGACGACCGAGCTGCCAGGCCGCACCACCGCCTACCGCATCGCGGAAGTTCGCCCACAGGTCAACGGCATCATTCTCAAGCGCCTGTTCAAGGAAGGTGGCGACGTGAAGGAAGGGCAACAGCTCTACCAGATCGACCCGTCGGTGTATGACGCCACCCTGAAAAGCGCACAGGCCAGCCTGACCCAGACCAAGTCCATCTCCGACCGCTACAAGCAGTTGGTCGATGAGCAGGCCGTCAGCCGTCAGGAATACGACACCGCCGTCGCCAACCGCATGACCGCGGAAGCCAACGTTCAAACCGCCCAGATCAACGTGCGCTATACCAAAGTGTTCGCGCCGATCTCCGGGCGTATCGGCCGTTCTTCGGTAACCGAAGGCGCGCTGGTCAGCAACGGCCAGGCCGATGCCATGGCCGTCATCCAGCAACTGGACCCGATCTACGTCGACGTCACGCAGTCTTCGGCCGAAATGCTGAAACTGCGCCGCGACCTGGAAAGCGGCCAGCTGGAAAAAGCCGGCGCCAACGCGGCCAAGGTCAAGCTGACCCTGGAAGACGGCACTGCCTATGGCCAGGACGGCAAGCTGGAGTTCTCCGAAGTATCGGTCGACCAGACCACCGGCTCCGTGACCCTGCGCGCCGTGTTCCCCAACCCTGACCACACCCTGCTGCCAGGCATGTTCGTGCACGCCCAGTTGCAAGCCGGCGTGAACAGCAAGGCCATCCTGGCACCGCAACAAGGCGTGACCCGTGATATCAAAGGTATCCCGACCGCCATGGTGGTGAACAAGGACAACAAGGTCGAGCAGCGTCAACTGGTGGCCAACCGCACTGCCGGCGCCTACTGGCTGGTGGAAAAAGGCCTGGACGCCGGTGACCGCGTGATCACCGAAGGCCTGCAATTCATCAAGCCGGGCATCGAAGTCAAGGTCAAGGACGCCGACAACGCCAAGCCTGCCGGTTCTGCTCCCGCTCCTGCCGCCGCTGCTGGCCAGGGGGAGTAACCCATGTCGAAATTTTTTATCGACCGTCCCATTTTCGCCTGGGTAATTGCTCTGGTGATCATGCTGGTCGGGGCATTGTCGATCCTGAAGTTGCCCATCAACCAATACCCGGCCATCGCGCCAACCGCCATCGACATCCAGGTGACCTACCCAGGCGCGTCCGCACAAACCGTGCAGGACACCGTGGTGCAGGTGATCGAGCAACAGCTCAACGGTATCGACAACCTGCGTTATGTCGCCTCGGACAGTAACTCCGACGGCAGCATGACCATCACCGCGACGTTCAACCAGGGTACCAACCCGGACATCGCCCAGGTCCAGGTGCAAAACAAGCTGAACCTGGCGACCCCGCTGCTGCCGCAAGAAGTGCAGCAGCAGGGTATCCGCGTGACCAAGTCGGTGAAGAACTTCCTGATGGTGATCGGTCTGGTGTCGGAAGACGGCAGCATGACCAAGGACGACCTGTCCAACTACATCGTGTCCAACATCCAGGACCCGATCTCGCGGACGGCAGGTGTAGGTGACTTCCAGGTGTTCGGTTCGCAGTACGCCATGCGTATCTGGCTCGACCCGGCCAAGTTGAACAACTACCAGTTGACCCCGGTCGACGTCAGCACCGCCATCGCGGCGCAGAACGTCCAGGTGGCCACCGGCCAATTGGGCGGCCTGCCTGCCCTGCCCGGTACCCAGCTGAACGCAACCATCATCGGCAAGACCCGCCTGCAGACCGCTGAAGAGTTCGGCAAGATCCTGATGAAGGTCAATACCGACGGTTCCCAGGTTCGCCTGCGTGACATCGCACGGATCGAACTGGGTGGCCAGAACTACAGCATCAGCGCACAGTTCAACGGCAAGCCGGCGTCGGGTATGGCGATCAAGCTCGCCTCGGGCGCCAACGCCCTGGACACCGCCAAGGCCATCCGTGCCACCGTGGCGTCCCTGGAACCGTTCTTCCCGCCAGGCATGAAGGCAGTGGTGCCGTATGACACCACGCCGGTAGTGACCGAATCGATCTCCGGTGTAGTCCATACCCTGGTCGAAGCGATCGTGCTGGTGTTCCTGGTGATGTTCCTGTTCCTGCAGAACTTCCGCGCCACCATCATCACCACCATGACCGTACCGGTGGTATTGCTGGGTACCTTCGGGATCCTGGCCGCGTTCGGTTTCACCATCAACACCCTGACCATGTTCGGCATGATCCTGGCCATCGGCCTGCTGGTGGACGATGCCATCGTCGTGGTGGAAAACGTCGAGCGGGTAATGGCCGAGGAACACCTGTCGCCCAAGGAGGCGACGGTCAAGTCCATGGGCCAGATCCAGGGTGCCCTGGTCGGTATTGCCCTGGTGCTGTCGGCGGTACTGTTGCCGATGGCATTCTTCGGTGGCTCCACCGGTGTGATCTACAAACAGTTCTCCATCACCATCGTTTCGGCCATGGCGTTGTCGGTACTGGTTGCCCTGATCTTCACCCCGGCCTTGTGCGCCACCATGCTCAAGCCGATCGACCCTGAGAAGCACGGCCAACCCAAGCGGGGTTTCTTCGGCTGGTTCAACCGCACCTTCGACCGTGGCGTACTGAGCTACGAGCGCGGCGTGGGCAACATGATCAAGCACAAGTTTCCAGCATTCTTCGTGTACCTGATCATCTTCGCCGGCATGATCTGGCTGTTCACCCGCATCCCGAGCGCGTTCCTGCCGGAAGAAGACCAGGGCGTGATCTTTGCCCAGGTGCAGACCCCGGTCGGTTCTTCGGCCGAACGTACGCAGAAAGTCATCGACGACATGCGTGCCTTCCTGCTCAACGACAAGGAAGGCGAGCCGGGCGAAGGCAAGGCGGTGAAGTCGGTATTCACCGTAAACGGCTTCAACTTCGCCGGTCGTGGCCAGAGTTCGGGCCTGGCGTTCGTGATGCTCAAGCCGTGGGATGAACGGGATGCGTCCACCTCGGTATTCGAAGTGGCCAAGCGTGCCCAGGGTTACTTCTTCGGAGCGTTCAAGGACGCCATGGTGTTCGCCATCGTGCCGCCTTCGGTACTGGAATTGGGTAACGCCACCGGTTTCGACGTGTTCCTGCAAGACCAGGGCGGCGTTGGCCACCAGAAGCTGATGGATGCACGCAACCAGTTCCTCGGGGCTGCCGCGCAGAGCAAGATCCTGGCGGGTGTGCGCCCCAACGGCGTGAACGATGAGCCGCAGTACGAGCTCACCGTCGACGACGAGAAGGCCAGTGCCCAGGGTATTTCGCTGTCGAGCATCAACCAGACCCTGGCGATCGCCCTGGGTGGCAGCTACGTCAACGACTTCATCGACCGTGGTCGGGTGAAGAAGGTGTACGTGCAGGGTGAAGCCGCTGGCCGCATGTCCCCAGAAGACCTGGACAAATGGTACGTGCGCAGCGACTCCGGGAAGATGGTGCCGATGTCGGCGATTTCCTCGGGCAAATGGATCTACGGTTCGCCCAAGCTCTCGCGCTACAACGGTGTAGCGGCAATGGAAATCCTCGGTACCCCGGCCCCGGGCTACAGTACCGGTGACGCCATGGCCGAAGTCGAACGTATCGCCAAGGAACTGCCGGCCGGTATCGGCTACGCGTGGACCGGGCTGTCGTACGAAGAACGTCTGTCCGGCTCCCAGGCGCCTGCGCTGTACGCGTTGTCGCTGCTGGTGGTGTTCCTGTGCCTCGCGGCCCTGTACGAAAGCTGGTCGATCCCGATTGCCGTGGTGCTGGTCGTGCCGCTGGGTGTGGTAGGTGCGTTGATCGCCACCAGCATGCGCGGGTTGTCCAACGACGTGTTCTTCCAGGTGGGCCTGTTGGTGACGGTGGGCCTGGCGGCGAAAAACGCCATCCTGATCGTGGAGTTCGCCAAAGAACTTCACGAACAAGGCAAGGGCATCGTCGAGTCGGCCATCGAAGCCTCGCGGATGCGTCTGCGCCCGATCATCATGACCTCCATGGCGTTCATCCTCGGCGTATTGCCGCTGGCGATCTCCTCGGGCGCAGGTTCGGGCAGCCAGCATGCCATCGGTACCGGTGTAATCGGCGGTATGATCACGGCCACCGTGCTGGCGATCTTCTGGGTGCCGCTGTTCTTCGCAACCGTATCCGCCGCTGGCGAACGTAAAAAGACTGACACAACTGAAACCCCTAAAGAGGCTGGCCAATGAGCAAGTCGCTACTTTCCCTAGCCGTCACCGCATTCGTGCTCAGTGGCTGCTCGCTGATACCTGACTATCAGCGCCCCGAAGCGCCGGTGGCCGCACAGTTCCCGCAGGGGCCGGCGTATTCGTCGGCCCAGGCGCCGAGCCAGGCCGCTGTCGAGCAGGGCTGGAAGCAGTTTTTCCATGATCCTGCCCTGCAACAGCTGATCCAGACCGCGCTGGTGAACAACCGTGACCTGCGTGTCGCGGCCCTGAACATCGACGCCTATGCCGCGCAGTACCAGATCCAGCGCGCCGACCTGTTCCCAGCCGTGTCGGCCACGGGCAGCGGCAGCCGTTCGCGTACCCCGGCCCGCTTGTCGCAGACCGGCGAATCGACCATCAGCAGCCAATACTCGGCCGGTCTCGGGATCAGCTCGTATGAGCTGGACCTGTTCGGTCGCGTACGCAGCCTGAGTGAAGAAGCCCTGCAGAAGTACTTCGCCACCGAAGAAGCACGGCGCAGTACCCAGATCAGCCTGGTGGCCAGCGTGGCCAACGCCTACCTGACCTGGCAGGCCGACAAGGAACTGCTCAAGCTGACCCAGGACACCCTGGACGCGTACGAGCAAAGCTTCAAGCTCACCTCGCGCAGCAACGAAGTCGGCGTGGCCTCGGCCCTCGACCTGAGCCAATCGCGTACCTCGGTGGAAAACGCCCGGGTTGCCCTGGCGCGTTATACCCGCCAGGTGGCCCAGGACGAAAACAGCCTGACCCTGCTGCTGGGCACCGGCCTGCCGGCGAATATCGTCAGCAAGCCGCTGTCGGATAACCTGCTCAGCGAAGTGCCGGCCGGCTTGCCATCGGACCTGCTGCAACGTCGTCCCGACATCATGCAAGCCGAGTACAACCTCAAGGCCGCCAACGCCAACATCGGTGCGGCCCGTGCCGCGTTCTTCCCGAGCATCAGCCTGACCGCCAGCGCCGGTACCGCGAGCCCTAACCTCGGCGGCCTGTTCAAAGGCGGTTCGGGCACCTGGTCGTTCGCCCCGCAGATCAACATCCCGATCTTCAACGCCGGTAGCCTGCGCGCCAGCCTGGACTACTCGAAGATCCAGAAAGAGATCAACGTGGCCAACTACGAGAAGGCGATCCAGACCGGCTTCCAGGAAGTCTCCGACGGCCTTGCCGCACGTGAGACCTACAAGCAGCAACTGGACGCCCAGCGCGGCTTCGTCGCGGCCAACCAGGATTACTACCGCCTGGCCGAGCGTCGCTACCGCATTGGTGTCGACAGCAACCTGACGTTCCTCGATGCCCAGCGCCAACTGTTCAGTGCCCAGCAATCGCTGATCACCGACCGCCTGGCGCAGCTCACCAGCGAGGTCAACCTGTACAAGGCCCTCGGCGGTGGCTGGAGCGAGCAGACCGCGAAGAACGAGCCGTTGAAAGAAGAAGCACCGCCACTGAAGTTGTTCTGATAACACCCGCGTCAACGAAGCCCACCTTTTGGTGGGCTTTTTGCTTTTCTGCACCGGACAACTTGCGTTCGATCATCGCCCACAACCCGCTCTCCCCCACTTTCATCGCCCCCGCGCAGCCGCGCACCATGGCCGCCACCTGCATAAACCCAATAACAACAGGTCCTTACGCCATGAGCACTTTCCACCCGCGCCAGCTTTTGCTGGCAACCGCTGTCGCCAGTCTTTCCCTGCCCGCCCTCGCCGAGGAACACGGCTTCCTGGAAGACGCCAGCGCCAACCTCAACCTGCGCAATTTCTTCTTCAACCGCAATTTCACCAACCCCACCAAGACCCAGGGCGGCGCGCAGGAGTGGACGCAGAGTTTCATCCTCGACGCCAAGTCCGGCTTTACCCAGGGCACGGTGGGTTTCGGCGTGGATGTGTTGGGGCTGTACTCGTTGAAGCTCGATGGCGGGCGTGGCACCGGGGGGACCCAACTGCTGCCGCTGGACCACGACGGCCGCCCGGCGGATGAATTCGGGCGTCTGGGCGTGGCGTTCAAGGCACGTATTTCCAAGACGGAAGTGAAAGTTGGCGAATGGATGCCGGTGCTGCCGATCCTGCGCTCGGACGATGGCCGTTCCCTGCCGCAAACCCTGCGCGGTGGCCAGATCACCTCCAAGGAGATCGACGGCCTGACGCTCTACGGTGGCCAGTTCCGCGCCAACAGCCCGCGTGACGACAGCAGCATGAGCGACCTGTCGATGTTCGGTAAAACCGCATTCACATCGGACCGCTTCAACTTCCAGGGCGGCGAATACCTGTTCAACGACAAACGCACCCAGATCGGCCTGTGGAATGCCCAGCTCAAGGACATCTACAGCCAGCAGTTCGTCAACCTGACCCACAGCCAGCCGTTGGGCGACTGGACCCTGGGCGCCAACCTCGGCTTCTTCTATGGCAAAGACGATGGCAGCGCCCGCGCCGGCGAGCTGGACAACAAGACCTGGTCCGGCCTGTTCTCCGCCAGATACGGCGGCAACACCTTCTACGTCGGCCTGCAAAAGCTCACCGGCAACAGCGCCTGGATGCGGGTCAATGGCACCAGCGGCGGCACCCTGGCCAACGACAGTTACAACAGCAGCTACGACAATGCCCAGGAGAAATCCTGGCAGGTGCGCCACGACTATAACTTCGCCGCCCTCGGCGTGCCCGGCCTGACCCTGATGAACCGCTATCTCAGCGGCAGCAACGTGCACACCGGCACCATCACCGATGGCAAGGAATGGGGCCGCGAAAGCGAATTGGGCTACACCGTGCAGAGCGGCAGCCTGAAGAACCTGACCGTGCGCTGGCGCAATTCCAGCATGCGTCGCGACTACAGTAACAACGAGTTCGATGAGAACCGATTGATCGTCAGTTACCCGATCAGCCTGCTGTAAAGCCTCATAACATTTATCCTGGGAACGATCTGAAGCGTCCGGGCAACTTCATGAGACAGGGCCAGCGTTGGCTCTCTCATAGGGATTACACATGGACGCTTCAAATCGCATTGCATGCCCCCAGATCTTCAGCAACAGCCACTACACACCCGACCCACCGCCTCAACTGACGTTCACGTCCGACAGCCCGGTTCAAGCTCATCGGCATCCCTTTCTGGATGACGGCAATTTGAAGGCCTGCGGGCAATCAGTCTGGGAGCACGACCATGGCGAAAGCATCAGCAACAGCCTGATCCTTGAAACCGGTGACAACGCGGACCAGGTCCACATCAGCCAGACCCTGCCAGGCCAGTTGGACGTGAAGGTCAATGGCCGGCTGTATCGCTTTGACAGCCACGATAAAAACGGCGAGCCACTGACCTTTCACCTCAAGACCCACGGCGGTAACGACAACATCCGCATTGACGCCAACGTGACCCAACCCATCACGGTGGATGCCGGGGACGGCAATGATCGGGTGCGCGCCGGCAGTGGCTACACCCGCCTGTTCGGCGGTCCTGGCAACGACGTACTTCACCTCGGCAGCGGCCTTGGCTACGCCGAAGGCAACGACGGCGATGACATGATCTTTGGCGGCAGCGGCGACAACGTGATCTATGGCAACAACGGCAATGACCGCCTTTACGCTGGTACCGGGCCAAAAAGCAAAACCAGCTACCTGGACGGCGGCAACGGCAATGACCGCCTGTATGCCGGCAACGGCCATACGGTGTTGCATGGCGGCGCCGATAATGACCGCTTGATCGGCCACGACCGCAGTACGTTCTATACCGGCAGCGGTCGCGACGCAGTGATTGCCAATCGCCCCGGCGACCTGATCTACGCTCAATCCGGCGATACGATCCGGCACCTCAACGACTCGATATTAACCACCGTCACACCTGACCACGCGCCGCTTGAAGGGCTTGTCATAAAAGGCTCGGCCGACTTTATCCAACGGGTCGAAGACGATCTGGCCTTGCTGCGCAGCTCCCCCCAGGGCAAACAGATGCTTGCCGAAATGAACGCGATAGCCAGGCGCAACGGCGCACCGGTGACCGTGGTGGAGGACCAGTTCGACACGGGAAGCGGCTACACCTATGGCAGCCAGGAACTTAAAACCTTGTTGCAAAACGAACGCCCGCCGGTGGTCGGCGACGATCCCAAGTGGGGTTTCATGGTGGACGGCATGCCGGGGTCGCGGGCGGACCGGGCTGAAATCGTCTATAACCGCTCAGCCTTGGAAGTACTGTCCCACAGGACATACTCACCTATCACCGTCCTCTATCACGAAATGGTCCACGCCTATAACGCCGGAAACGGCACCGCGTTGACGGGCTCGACCGTAGAGGTGGTCAACGGGGAGTCAGTTGATGTCTCCAACAGCGAACGTCAAGCCGTGGGGCTGCCGACCACCCCAGAGTATCCCCCCAACCCCAAGCCCTTCACTGAAAATGCCTTGAACGAAGAAATGGGCAAGCCGCTGCGTACCCACTATTTCGACTGAGCCTGAACACCGCTCGTTGGTCAGACAGTAACTCAACACCCGCCATCTTGCTGTATCGTGCGCGCCTGCCGCTGCTGATCCACCCAGCAGTGGCCTCCTATTCGAGCCCGCGCCCATCATGAAACCCTTCGCCATCGCATCCGCCGTGCTTGCCCTGGCCCTGAGCCTCAGCGGCTGTATTGGCGCACCTGTCGCCCTGACACCCCAGACCGAGCAACGCCTGCAAGGCCAGGCGCCGATCCGTTTTCTGCTGACCTTCGATGACGGCCCCAGCGCATCGGGCTACAACAACCCGAGCCGCTCAGTGGTGGCTGACCTGGCACAAAACCCGGTACTGCCGGGGATCAAGGCGGTGTTCTTCCTGCAAACCGAAGCCTCACGCTCCGGGGGCAGCTCACGAGGCCGCAAGACCATGCAGCGCGAGTATGCGGCGGGTCACATCCTCGCCTTCCACACCGCTACGGCGTTTCATACCAACCATCGCTGGCTGAACGACGCCGAACTGGAACGCACCCTTACCCAAGGTGCCGCTGACATTGCGTCGATCACCGGCAACCCGCCGGTGCTGGTCCGCCCGCCGTTCTGGAATTACGACCGCCGCACCTTCGCCGCCTACCAGCGTCACGGCATGCAGGTGCTGCTCACGGATTTGAGTGCCAATGACGGCAAGATCTGGGGCTTCAACGGCAGCCCACGGCGCCGGGCCAATTTGTATCGGCAACTGTCGGTGGTGCGCGAACACATTGCGTTGGGCGAGTTGCCGACGGTGGATGGCGTGATCCCTGTGGTAGTGACCTTCCACGACATCAACCGCTACACCGCGCGGCATATGCAGGAGTACTTGCAGATCCTGCTGGACAGTGCACGGATGACCGGTATGAAGACCGCCGCTGAACCGTTCTACACCGACACGGCCGCCCTGCAACGTGCGGCGCTGGCACGCACGGTGAAGGACGTGAATGAACCGGTGCGTCTGCCGGGCGTGTGGAATTGGGTGTGGGATGCCGATTCCCACTGACCCCTATTCCCGCGACTCAACCCCCAACTCATCCCACACCGACTCGGCCAGATGAAAAGTGGCGTTCGCCGCCGGAATCCCGCAGTAGATCGCGCTCTGCATCAGCACTTCCTTGATCTCGGCGCGGGTCACGCCATTGCTGGCGGCGGCACGCAGGTGCAGCTTGAGTTCTTCACTGCGGTTCATGCCGATCAGCATCGCGATGGTGATCAGGCTGCGGGTATGCCGTGGCAGGCCGGGGCGGGTCCAGATATCACCCCAGGCGTGGCGGGTGATCATTTCCTGGAACTCGCTGTTGAACTCGGTCAGGGCATTGAGGCTGCGGTCGACATGGGCATCGCCCAGCACTTCGCGGCGCACTTGCAGGCCTTCGGCGTAACGTTGTTTCTCGTCCACAAACAGCTCCTCAGCGGGCCAGCAGGAATTCGATTACGCAGTCGCTGAACGCAGCGCCGGCCTGCACATTGGACAGGTGCGCCGCATAGAACTCGGCGTACTCGGCGCCCCGCACATGGTTCTGGATAAAGTGACCGCCAGCCGGTGGGGTGACCGCATCGTCGGTGCCGGCAATCACTAACGTCGGCACCTTGATCAAGGCCAGTTGCTCACGAAAATCCGCATCGCGCACCGCCGCGCAATTGGCGGCGTAACCTTCAGGCGAGGTCGCCGCGAGCATGTCGGTAATCTGCTTGGCCTGGTGCGGGTTGGCGGCTGCGAAATCAGCCGTGAACCAGCGTGCGATGGACGCATCGCGCAGCGCCACCATCGCCGCTGCGCCGTCACGCAACACCATCTCGATGCGAGGGTTCCACACCTCGGGCGTGCCGATCCTGGCGGCGGTGTTGCATACCACCAGGCGGTTCAGGCGCTCGCCCGTGTTGATCCCCAGCCATTGGCCGATCAGGCCGCCCATGGACAAACCGCAGAAATGCGCGCGTTGGATATCCAGCGCATCCAGCAGCGCGATCACGTCGCGGCCGAGCTGTTCGATGCTGTACGGCCCCGGGGTGACCAGGGATTTGCCATGGCCACGGGTGTCGAAACGCAGCACGCGAAAGTGCTGGGTGAAGGCCGCGATCTGGATGTCCCACATATGCAGGTCGGTGCCCAGTGAGTTGGACAACACCAGCACAGGCGCATCCACAGGCCCGTCCAGTTGGTAATGCAGGTCGCCTTCGGCGAGTTGTACAAATGCCACGGTGGTCTCCTCAAGCAAAGTGTTCGGCTACGGCGCGGGCGACCCAGGTGCAGGCCTGGCCCAGGTAGTGGGCCGGGTCGAGCAGGCGGTCCAGTTCGGCCGCCGACAGCTCGGCGGTGACTTGCGGCTCATCCGCCAGTACCGCACGCAAATGCCGTTGCTCGGTAACGGCACGCTTGCAGCAGTGTTCCAGCAAGTGGTGCGCCGTTTCCCGGCCCAGGCGTTGGGCGAGCACGCTGCTGACGGCTTCGGCCAGCACCAGGCCTTGGGTCAGGTCGAGGTTTTTGCCCATGCGCTCGGGGTCGACTTCCAACCCTTCGCTCACCAGCAGCGCCTGTTGCAGCGCGCCGGAAACCAGGCGGCAAATCTCGGGCAGGGTTTCCCATTCGGCATGCCACAGGCCCAGGCTGCGTTCGTGCTCCTGGGGCATGGCGCTGAACATCGTCGATACCAGCCCCGGCACGCGGGTGGCGGCGCCGATCAGCACGGCCGCGCCCACCGGGTTGCGCTTGTGCGGCATGGTGGACGAGCCACCCTTGCCCGGTGCCGACGGCTCGAACACCTCCGCCGCTTCGGTCTGCATCAACAGGCTGATATCGCGGCCCAGTTTGCCCAGGCTGCCGGCGATCAGGCCAAGCACGGCGGCGAACTCTACCAGTCGATCCCGCTGAGTGTGCCAGGGTTGTTCGGGCAGGGTCAGTTGCAGCTCGTCTGCCAAAGCTTCAGCCACCGGCATCGCCTGTTCGCCCAGTGCGGCCAGGGTTCCGGAGGCACCGCCGAACTGAAGCACCAGCAAGCGCGGCTTCAACTGCGCCAACCGTTGTCGACTGCGCGTCACCGCCCCCAGCCAACCGGCGATCTTCATCCCCAGGGTGACCGGCGTCGCATGTTGCAACCAGGTGCGGCCGGCCAAGGGCACGGCTGCGTAACGCTGGGCCTGGGCGGCCAGGATGTCGCCCAGGCGCGCCAGGTCGCTTTCGATCAACGCCAGCGCCCGGCGCAGTTGCAACACCAGGCCAGTGTCCATCACGTCCTGGCTGGTCGCGCCCAAATGCACATAACGTTCGGCCCCGGCGTCTTCACTGGCAATCAGCTTGCCCAGCGCCTTCACCAGCGGGATCGCCGAATTCCCCGCCGTGGCAATCGCCACGCCGAGGGCATCCACGTCGTACAGCGACGCCAGGCAGGCCTGGGCAATCGGTGCGACAGCGGCCTGGGGAATCAACCCGACCCGGGCCTGGGCCCGGGCCAATCCGGCTTCGAAATCCAGCATGCCCTGCAGGCGTCCGCTGTCGCAGAACACCTCGGCCATGCTGTCCGCCGTGAAGTAAGCGTCGAACAATTGATTGCTCGTGCGCAGTGTCATAACGCGTCCCTTATAGATCGTGGTGCAGGTACGCCGCCTGTTTCGGCAGACGCAGGCTGAACAGGAAAGCGATGGCCATCATCGCCGTCACATACCAATAGAAACTGTTCTCCATGCCGATGGATTTCAGACTCAGGGCGACGAATTCCGCCGAGCCGCCGAAAATCGCATTGGCCACCGCATAGGCCAGGCCCACGCCCAAGGCGCGCACCTGAGGCGGGAACATCTCCGCTTTGACCAGGCCACTGATGGAGGTGTAGAAGCTGACAATTGCCAAAGCTAGGGTAATCAGCACAAAGGCCAGGAAAGGGCTGCTGACGGTTTTCAGGGTGAGCAGGATGGGCACGGTGAACAGCGTGCCGAGGCCCGCAAACCACAACATCGAGTTACGCCGGCCGATCTTGTCCGCCAACATGCCGAACACCGGCTGCATGCACATGTAGAGGAACAACGCACCGGTCATGATGTAGCTGGACGTCTTGGCGTGCATGCCCACCGTGTTCACCAGGTACTTCTGCATGTAGGTGGTGAAGGTATAGAAAATCAGCGAGCCGCCGGCGGTGTAACCCAGCACCGTGATGAACGCGGCCTTGTGATCGCGAAACAGCGCGGCAATGCTGCCGGCGTCCTTGTCTTCGCGGGTTTCCTTGCTGGTGGTTTCTTTCAACGTGCGCCGCAGCAACAGGGAGATCACCGCCGCAATGGCGCCGATCACGAATGGAATCCGCCAGCCCCAGGCGCGCAGTTCTTCTTCGGTAAGAAACTGCTGCAGGATCACCACCACCAGCACCGCCAGCAACTGGCCGCCGATGAGGGTCACGTACTGGAAGGACGCAAAGAACCCGCGCTGGCCCTTGAGAGCCACCTCACTCATGTAAGTCGCGGTAGTGCCGTACTCGCCACCCACGGACAAGCCTTGGAACAGTCGCGCAATCAGCAGCAGGATCGGCGCCCAGACGCCGATGTCGTTGTAGGTCGGCAAAAAGGCGATGACCAGGGAGCCGGCGCACATCATCAGCACCGAAATCATCATTGAGTTCTTACGGCCATGCTTGTCAGCCACCCGGCCAAACAGCCAGCCGCCGATGGGGCGCATCAGGAAACCGGCGGCGAATACCCCCGCCGTATTGACCAACTGGACGGTAGGGTTGTCCGACGGGAAAAACGCCGGGGCAAAGTAAATGGCACAGAAGGCGTAGACGTAGAAGTCGAACCATTCGACGAGGTTGCCGGAGGATGCCCCGACAATCGCAAAAATCCGTTTGCTGCGTTCTTCTCCGGTGTAGTGACTCGTTGTTGTTGTCATGTGGTTTCACTCAGTGGGAACGGTTATAGCCTAGACATACTTTGCAACAACCATGTTCCGCAAGAAGACTTTTGGGTAGGTGGTGCCTGAACCGGCCCCATCGGGGGCAAGCCCCCTCCCACATGTTGACCGCACCGCCTATCAAATGTGGGAGGGGGCTTGCCCCCGATGGGGCCCGGAAAAACCACTCAATAATCGAAGAACACCGTTTCCTTATCCGTCCCCTGCAAAATCACATTCCACTGATACACCCCCGCCGCATCCTGCCGGGCGATCAAGGTGCCACGACGCTCCGAGGGCACACACGCCAGCAACGGGTCCTGCCCATTCAGCGCCTCGCCCTCGAAATAAATCCGCGTGAGCAAGTGCTTCACCAACCCACGGGCAAACACCAGCACCACCAGGTGCGGCGCCTGGGTGGTGCCCTTCAGTCCCGGTACGGCGCCCGGCTTGATGGTGGTAAAGCGGAACCGCCCTTCGGCATCCACCGGCACCCGGCCGAAACCTTCGAAGTTCGGGTCCAGTGCCTTGTCCTGCTCATCCTCCGGGTGATCGTACTTGCCGGCGGCATTGGCCTGCCAGACTTCGAGCATGGCGTCGTTGACGACATCACCATTGCCATCCACCACCTGCCCGCTGATCGCCACGCGCTCGCCAAGGGTGGCAGCCACGGTGAGGTCTTCACGGTTCAGCCAGGTCAGGCCGATGTGGTAATACGGCCCGACGGTGTGGGACGTGGTCGCATTGAGTGTCATCTCATTTCTCCATCGGCGTGGCGTCGCGGCCGCGCAGGACGATGTCCCAGCGGTAGCCGAGGGCATAGGAAGGAATGGTTTTTTCCAGGTCGAAACGGGCGATCAAGCGTTCCTTGGCCGAGGTGTCCGGCACGCAGTTGTAGATCGGGTCGTATTCCAGCAGCGGGTCTCCAGGGAAATACATCTGCGTGACCAGGCGCGTCAGCACGCTAGGGCCGAACAGCGAAAAGTGGACATGCGCCGGGCGCCACGCGTTGTGGTGATTGCCCCAGGGATACGCGCCGGGCTTGATGGTCTGGAACTGGTACCAGCCGTCGGCGTCGGTGACCGTGCGGCCGGTGCCGGTGAAGTTCGGGTCCAGCGGTGCGTCGTGCAGGTCGCGCTTATGGTTGTAGCGGCCGGCGGCGTTGGCCTGCCAGATTTCCACGAGGATGCCCGGCACCGGCAAGCCGTTTTCGTCGAGCACGCGGCCGTGAATGATGATGCGTTCGCCTTGGGGCTCGCCTTCATGCTGGGCGGTGAGGTCATTGTCCTTCGGGTTGACCCGCTCGGCGCCGATGGTCGGGCCGGTGATTTCCGACAAGGAATGGGGCAGGAACACCAAGGGCTGCGACGGCGAACGCAGGTTCGTCGACTGGTAGGCCGGGTGCAGGTAATCCGGTTGAGTGCCCGCTTGCGGGCGCCGGTATCCGGGCTTTTCACTCATGGAGCAATCCTCTCTTGTTAGATGCGTTCAATCGCCAGGGCCAGGCCTTGGCCGACGCCCACGCACATGGTCGCCAGGCCTTTGCGGCCGCCGGTTTTTTCAAGCTGATGCAGCGCCGTCAGCACCAGCCGCGCGCCGCTCATGCCCAGCGGATGGCCAAGGGCAATGGCGCCGCCGTTCGGGTTGACCTGGGGTGCGTCGTCGGCAATGCCCAGCTCACGCAAGACGGCCAGGCCTTGGCTGGCGAAGGCCTCGTTGAGTTCGATCACGTCAAAGTCGGTGACGGCCAAGCCAAGGCGCTCGACCAGTTTGCGCACGGCCGGCACCGGGCCGATGCCCATCACCCGTGGCGCGACACCAGCGCTGGCCATGCCCAATACGCGAGCGCGAGCGGTCAGGCCATGTTTCTTGACCGCTTCGGCGGAAGCCAGGATCAGCGCCGCCGCACCGTCATTCACACCCGATGCATTGCCGGCGGTAACGGTCTTGTCGGGGCCATTGACTGGCTTGAGTTTGGCCAGGGCTTCCAGGGTGGTGTCCCGTGGATGCTCGTCCTGCTCTACCACGGTTTCGCCTTTTTTATGGGCGACCCGCACCGGCACGATTTCTTCGGCGAAGAAACCGGCGGCTTGCGCGGCGGCAGTGCGTTGCTGGCTGCGCAGGGCAAAGGCGTCCTGGTCGGCACGGGACACCTTGTAATCGTCGGCGACGTTATCGGCGGTCTGTGGCATCGCATCCACGCCGTACTGCTCTTTCATCAACGGGTTGATAAAACGCCAGCCGATGGTGGTGTCTTCCAGCTTCATGTTGCGCGAGAACGCCGCGTCGGCCTTGCCCATCACGAACGGCGCGCGGGACATCGACTCGACGCCGCCGGCAATCGCCAGCTCCATTTCGCCGCTGGCAATTGCACGGAAAGCGGTGCCAATCGCGTCCATCCCCGAGGCGCACAAACGGTTGAGGGTCACGCCCGGAATGCTTTCCGGCAAGCCCGCCAGCAACAGCGCCATGCGCGCCACGTTGCGGTTGTCTTCACCGGCCTGGTTGGCGCAGCCGAGGAAGACCTCATCGACTGCCGTCCAATCCACCGACGGGTTGCGCTCGATCAAGGCCTTGATCGGCAGCGCCGCCAGGTCATCAGCCCGCACGGTGGACAGGCCACCGCCAAAACGGCCGATGGGGGTACGAATGGCGTCACAGATAAATACATCGCGCATCAGGCTTCTCCCGGTGCTTGGCCATGGGCGGCCGCGGTGCGTGCTTCAAGGTCACGCAGGGCGGTCAGCTCTACATCAGTGGGTTCGGCGGTGGTGTCGACCTGCTCGGCAAACCGAATCGCCCAACCGGTGGCGGCCACCACTTGCTCGCGGGTCACGCCCGGATGCAGCGCGGTGACTACGAACTCATTTGTACCGGCTTCCGGCTCCATGATGCACAGGTCGGTAATGATCCCTACAGGCCCTGCGCCCGGCAGGCCCAGGCGCTTGCGCGAGTCGCCGCCTTCGCCGTGGCCGACCGAGGTGATGAAGTCCAGCTGGTCGACAAACGAACGCGCCGACTGCTTGAGGATGATCAGCACGCTCTTGGCCGAACCGGCGATCTCCGGCGCGCCACCGGCACCCGGCAGGCGCACTTTGGGCTGGTGGTAGTCACCCACCACGGTGGTGTTGATGTTGCCGAAGCGGTCGACCTGGGCGGCGCCGAGGAAGCCCACGTCGATGCGCCCGCCCTGCAGCCAGTAGCGGAAGATCTCGCCGGTCGGCACCACGGTGTCGGCGGTTTCCGCCAGTTCGCCATCACCGATGGACAGTGGCAGTACCGATGGCTTGGCGCCAATCGGGCCGGACTCGTAGATCAGCACCACATCTGGCGACGACGTCAGGCGCGCCAGGTTGGCCGCCTTGGACGGCAAGCCGATGCCAACGAAGCACACGGAGCCGTTCTTGAGGCGGCGCGCGGCGGCAACGGTCATCATTTCATTGGTCGAGTAAGCCATTACTTGGCCTCCTGCGCGGTGGCCAGCCTGGCCTGGAATTCGGTGAAGTCGGCGGTGCCGTGGATGTATTCGTTGATCCAGGCGGTAAAGGTCCCGCGGTCGCGGGCGATCGGGTCCCACGCCTGGTAGAAGCGGTTATCGCGCTCGTTGTAACCATGCGCGTAGGACGGGTGTGCGCCACCAGGTACATGGCACACCGCCGTCAGGGCCCAGGTCGGCAAGACGCAGCTGTTCATCGGTGCATTCAAGTCATCGACGATTTCTTCGACGGTGACGATGCAGCGCTTGGCCGCCAGGGCCGCTTCCTTCTGCACACCGAGGATGCCCCACAGCAACACATTGCCCTTGCGGTCGGCTTTTTGCGCGTGGATCACGGTGACGTCCGGTCGCACCGACGGCACCGCCGCCAGCACTTCGCCGGTGAATGGGCAGGTCACGGTCTTGATCAGCGGGTTGACCTTGGGCAGGTCGGAACCAGCGTAGGCACGCAACACCGCGAATGGCAGGCCCGACGCACCGGCGACGTAGGCATTGGCCAGGTCGGCGTGGCTGTGTTCTTCGATTTCCAGCGGTTGCGGCCATTGCTTCTCGACCGCGTCGCGCAAGCGATGCAGGGAACCCACGCCGGGGTTGCCGCCCCAGGAGAAAATCAACTTGCGGGCACAGCCGGCACCGATCAACTGGTCGTAGATCAGGTCAGGCGTCATACGCACCAGCGTCAGGTCTTTCTTGCCCTGACGAATGAATTCATGACCCGCTGCCGTAGGGATCAGATGGGTGAAGCCTTCGAGGGCGACGGTGTCGCCGTCGTTCACAAATTGCTTCACCGCGTCACGCAGCGCGAGGATTTCAGCCATGGGGTTCGGGCTCCCGGTGTGGATCGAAAAAGGCGCTGAGGTGGCGCCGAAGTGCTTGAAGATTAAGCCGGGGAAATGGGCCAAACAATCCGATAATCGACTCAGCGTTCGATTATCGAACAGATTGTTGCTTGGCTAAGCATTAAGCAAAACTCGATAACTGTGGGAGTGGGCTTGCCCCCTCCCACAGGTCTCAGGTCGCGTCGGCGTGGCTGACCATGCCTTTGATCACCACGGCCGTGGTGGCCAATGCGGCGGGGATCACCAGGGCGGTGAGCACTTGCTCGAAGTTCCAGCCCAGGCCCAGCAACGTCGCGCCCATCCACGCGCCGAGGATCGCGCCGAAACGGCCGATGCCGAGCATCCACGACACGCCCGTGGCACGGCCTTGAGTGGGGTAGAAACGTGCGGCCAGGGACGGCATCGCCGATTGCGCACCGTTGACACACATCCCGGCAATCAGCACCAGGGTCGCCAGTAAGGTGATACTGCCCAGACTCTGCCCTACCGCGTAGGCAAACACCCCGGCCAGCAGGTAGAACGTGCCGATGACCTTGTGCGGATTGAACCGGTCCATCGCCCAGCCCACGCCCACCGCGCTCAACACACCACCGAACTGGAACAACGCGCCGATAAACGCGGCCTGCTCCATGCTCGCGCCGCTGTCGCGCATCAGGGTCGGCAGCCAGCTGGTGAGCAGGTACACGATCACCAGGCCCATGAAGTAGGTGAGCCACAGCAACAACGTACCGGCGCTGTAGGTGCCGGAGAAGATCACCGCAAACACGTTGCGCGCCTTGACGGTTTTTTGCTCGGGCACACTGAAACTGCTGGCTTGGGCGACGATGTTCGGCTCAATGGGCGACAAGGTTTTGCGCACCTTGTCGGTCCCCCGATTGCGCACCACCAGGTAGCGCGCCGATTCCGGCAGCCATACCAGCAACACCAGCGCCAGGATCAACGGCAGGATGCCGCCGATCAGCAGCAGGCTGTGCCAACCGAATGCCGGGATCAGCTTGGCCGAGATAAACCCGCCACCGGCCATGCCCAGGTTGAAGCCACAGAACATGCTGGTCACCAGCAACGACTTGTGGCGCTCAGGGGTGTATTCGGACAACAGCGTGGTGGCATTCGGCATGCCGGCGCCCAGGCCGAGCCCGGTCAGGAAGCGCAGCACCAGCAGTTGATCGACGTTGCTGCTGTAGGCCGACGCCAGGCTGAATGCACCAAACACCAGCACCGCGCCCACCAGCACCACTTTGCGCCCGAAGCGATCCGCCAGCGGGCCGGAGCCGAGCGCGCCGAAGACCATGCCGATCAACGCGGCGCTCATCACCGGACCGAGGCTGGCGCGGTCGATGCCCCAATCCTGGGAAA
Organism: Pseudomonas sp. NFPP28; assembly: GCF_900115535.1. Taxonomy (NCBI): domain Bacteria; kingdom Pseudomonadati; phylum Pseudomonadota; class Gammaproteobacteria; order Pseudomonadales; family Pseudomonadaceae; genus Pseudomonas; species Pseudomonas sp. NFPP28. Next base: position 359,970 of record NZ_FOWT01000001.1, read on the forward strand.
GCGCCGGCGCGATAAAGCCCATGGCGGCAGTGTCGAGGCCATCCAGGAAAACAATCAGGAAACACAGGATCACCACGCGCCACTGGTAACGGGACAGTGGCTGGGTGTTGATAAAGGACTGCACGTCCAAGGAAGTACCGACAGAGGGCTGATTCATTGTTTTTATTTCCACACCGATGGCGGGCTGACGACCTTGGGTCGTCGTTATTATTGAGCGCTCCCTGGAGCGCTGTCGCACAGTAATAAGCCAGGGAAAACAGCGCAATCGACCCAACCGGGATCTGTGCGGTCACCGAACAGCTTAGGCAAACAGCTGCGCACTCAACTCGCGGCTGGCACTGAGCATGCTCGGCAGGAAGCGCTGCTCCAGCTCGCTGCGGCTGACACGGCCGGCGTGGGTGCTGACGTTCAGCGCGGCCAGCACCTGGCCCGAGGCGTCATACACCGGCACCGCGATGGAGCGCAGGCCCTGCTCCAGTTCCTGGTCGACAATGCACCAGCCTTGCTGACGCACCTGTTGCAGGCAGTCGAACAGCGCGGCGGGCGTGGTCAGGGTGCGGCTGGTCTTGGTCTGCAGGTCGGCGTGGTCGAGATAATCCTGCAGCGAGGCGTCATCCAGCGCCGCGAGCAAGATGCGGCCCATGGAGGTGCAGTAGGCCGGCAGCCGTCCGCCCACCGACAGGTCCACCGAAATCAGGCGCTGGGTGGTGGCCGAACGGGCGATGTAGAGAATGTCGTCGCCTTCGAGGGTCGCCATGTTGCAGGCTTCGTGGAGTTGCTCGCTCATGCGGTCCAGATAAGGCTGGGCGGACACCGCCAGTGGCGTGGACGACAGATAGGCATGGCCCAGGGTCAGGACTTTGGGCAACAGCGAATAGGTACGCCCATCGGTAGTCGCGTAGCCGAGCTTGATCAAGGTGTGCAGGCAACGGCGCACGGCGGCGCGAGGGATTTCGGTGCGGTGGCTGATCTGGGCGATGGTGAGGTGGCGCTTGCGCTCCTGGAACGCCTGCACCACGGCCAGGCCACGGGCCAGGGAGGTCATGAAGTCCGGATCACCGGTAAACGCCTGGATACGCTTGGCCGGGGACGCAACGATCGGCGGCGCCACTGACGCGAAAGAGTTGCGCAATTGATCGTTCATGTCGAGATCCTTTGTCTTATTGTCAACCGCAGGGGAGGATTGGCCACTATTACAAGCTGCGTCAGCCGAGATGTACAAGGCAGGGCCGACAACATTGTGCGATTATCGGACGATCATTCGATTATCGCAATTTGCTCGCAACCTCCCCCTTCACCCACGACGGATTGAAAAAAAACGAGGCCTCTTATTAACGTTTGAAGTTTGGATGGATTCATGACACCCGAATGTGTGCAATTACCAATAGGCGCGTGTAACAAAACACTCATACAAAGTTGACGGTTTTTAACTTTATACCGATAGTGTTATTCAAATGCGCCGCTATAATGCACCCTGTGTACTGGTCCATCCGGTTTCATTATCGGCAACGGAGCTGGCCGCATGATGCACAGGCCGTGCATCGTCGATAGCAACTACCTGCCTTGAATGACGGCACTAGCAGTGTTCACCCATGTCTGTTTCAAACTTGAACGCTATGGCGGTTCGACTTGAAACACCCTGAGGGCGCATTCCGGCATAACGCTGCAACGTATTGACACTCAACTCAATTAGGTAACGATGTGACGAAAGATGAACTGCGCGCGGAACTTGAGCGCCAGGAGCAACGTTACAAGGACGTTTACGGCGGGGAAGTCACCACCTACGCCGCCCAGCCTGAACCTGAGCGCAAACCATGGCGCAAGCGCGCCAGCCTGCTTGACCAGGCCTTTGCACAGGAAATCCAAAAGATTGAACAGGAACTCAAAACCGAAAAGCCCTAGGCGATTCGGTTTGAGCCTCAAGGTCATGGCTCAGGTTGATGGCACTCAGCCATCATCCAGAAATCTTGCACCCTACCAAGAACGGTAAAATTTCATACAAATGTTTCAGTCGTGACGTTTTTGTGACAATCCCCCGCTTCTGGCGCCCTCTGCCATATAAATCAAAGACTTGCCCAAGCCCCGAAAACCCTGGGATGCACGCCCTTTCCGGGATTTTTTTCAGGGAAGATTGATACCGATGAGCAGCTAGTGCATCGATTACTGAGGTTTTCTGGCATAATCGCGCCCCCTTACGACCGGGTCAGAAAACCTTCATGATCGATTTATTCAGCGGACTGGATGCTTGGGTTCTCGTGAGCCTGTTGCTCGCCCTGGCCTTTGTCCTCGCCTTCGAGTTCATCAATGGCTTTCATGACACCGCTAACGCGGTGGCCACAGTCATCTATACCAAAGCCATGCCGCCGCACCTGGCCGTGTTCTTCTCCGGGGTGTTCAACTTCCTCGGCGTGTTGCTCGGTGGTGTCGGTGTCGCCTACGCCATCGTGCACTTGTTGCCGGTGGAGTTGCTGATCAATGTGAACACCGGCCATGGCCTGGCGATGGTCTTCTCTTTATTGGCGGCGGCGATCACCTGGAACCTGGGCACCTGGTACTTCGGTATCCCGGCCTCCAGCTCCCACACCCTGATCGGCTCGATCCTCGGGGTCGGCCTGGCCAACGCCCTGATCAACGACATTCCCCTGGCTGACGGTGTGAACTGGCAGAAAGCCGTGGATATCGGCGCTTCGCTGGTGTTCTCGCCGATGGCCGGCTTCCTGGTTGCAGCCCTGGTGCTGATCGGCCTGAAGTGGTGGCGTCCGCTGTCCAAGATGCACAAGACCCCGGACCAGCGCCGCAAGCTCGATGACAAGAAACACCCGCCGTTCTGGAACCGCCTGGTGCTGGTGATTTCCGCCATGGCCGTGAGTTTCGTGCACGGCTCCAACGACGGCCAGAAGGGTATCGGCCTGATCATGCTGGTGCTGATCGGTATCGTGCCGGCGCAGTTCGTGCTCGACCTGGGCAGCACCACCTACCAGATCGAACGGACCCGCGACGCCACCGTGCATTTGAGCCAGTTCTACCAGCGTAACAACGCCACGCTCGGCGAGTTCCTGGCCCTGGGCAAAAGCGTGCAGAACGACCTGCCTGGTAAGTTCCAGTGCAATCCACAGCAGACCGAGCCGACCATCAACGCGCTGGTCGACACACTCAAAGGCGTGTCCGACTATCACGCGCTGACGGCGGACCAGCGTATTGAAGTGCGCCGCTATCTGCTCTGCCTGGACGACACCGCAAAGAAAGTCGGCAAGCTGCCAGGCCTGGATGCCCGTGAGAAATCCGACCTCGACAAACTGCGCAAAGACCTGACCGCCACTACCGAATACGCCCCGTTCTGGGTGATCCTTGCCGTCGCACTGGCCTTGGGCCTGGGCACCATGGTGGGCTGGAAGCGTGTGGTACTGACCATCGGCGAGAAGATCGGCAAGCAAGGCATGACCTATGCCCAGGGCATGTCGGCACAGATCACCACCGCGACCATGATTGGCTTTGCCAACATCTTCGCGCTGCCGGTGTCGACTACCCACGTGCTGTCGTCGGGCGTGGCCGGTACCATGGTCGCCAACAAAAGCGGCCTGCAGGGCGGCACCGTGAAGACCATCCTGATGGCCTGGGTACTGACCCTGCCGGCAACCGTGGCCCTGTCGGCCGGGTTGTTCTGGTTGGCTTCCAAGGCGCTGGGCAGCTGATAAGCCGCCTGCGATAAAAAAGGTGCGATCCGCGAGGGTCGCACCTTTTTTTATGATCACTATTGGGTTAATTCAGGCGCAAAAAAAGGGCGACCGAAGTCGCCCAAAATGCCTTGCGTGCTCATGTAACCTGGAAAAACTATGGTTTTTTCCGCTTGTTCGCGTCTTTCCAGATAAAAATTCCAAACCCTACAAAAAACATCACCATCAGGCTTACCGTCAGCACTCCGGCGAACACCACATTATCGATAAACATGACCGGCCTCCTGCGCTTGCCCTGTTGCGATAGGGCTAAGTTAATGGAGAAGGCGGATTGGAAAATTGACGGGGATCAATGTCGCCCGCGACGGGGCGTAAAGAAGGGCAATAACTGACCTGCATCAATGGATGCAGGTACTTTCAACGCTTTTTTGGCTTGTTCTTCGGTTTCTTTTTAACTTTGCCGAGTGGCATTGCCTGTTCAAATGCCTGGCGGACTTCATTCAGGCGTTTGTCATTGAGGTCGTGAACGCGCTTGGCGCGCTCGGCATTCAGGTCGATCAGCTTGTCGTCTTCACTCATGGCTTGGCTTACGTCGTGGAGGGAATGACCCAATAATGCGGCCTCCCCCGCTCAACGGCAAATCAGCGGGCGACAAAAGGCAGGTCATCGCACAAAATCGCTGTTTTCCCGAACCAGGAGATTCACCCAGGTGGCACTGCACAAGGACCTTCCGCCGCTGCTGGCGCTGCGCGCCTTCGAAGCCGTGGCGCGGCACTTGAGTTTTATCAAGGCCGCCAGCGAGTTGTCAGTGACTCAGAGCGCGCTGAGCCATCAGGTGCAAAAGCTTGAGCAGCACCTGGGCAAACCCTTGTTTATCCGACGCACCCGTGCGATCGATCTGACCACCGACGGCCAACAGTACTACGACGAAATCCGCCCAGCCCTCGATGCCATCGCCGCCGCCACACGCGCCCAACGGGTCACCCCCAGCGCCACCGTGCTGCGCATCGGCTTGCTGGCCTCCTTTGCGACCCTGTGGCTGGCGCCCCGCCTGGCAGGCTTCCTCAATCGCTACCCACATATCCAGGTGGAATTGTTGCCGGCCATTCAACTGGCAGACGTGGCAGGTGCGGAGGTCGACCTGGCCATCCGTTATGGCAAAGGCGACTGGCCCGATGTGCAGGCCACGCGACTGATGCCGGAAATCATCTCGCCGGTGTGCAGCCCGACGTTCAAGGCAACGCAAGACAGCCCATTGCTGATGGCCACTTCGCACCGCCCCTTTGAATGGACCGACTGGTCCGAGCACTATCAGGTCGACCTCGGTCACCACCCCCGCGTGATGCTGCACGACTACAACATCGTGGTCGAAGCCGCCGTGGCCGGCCAGGGCATCGCCATGGGCCGTCATCGCCTGATCGAGCGCAGGCTGCAGGACGGCAGCCTGGTGGAAGCCTTCGATTGGCCGCCCTATCACAGCGACATCGGCTACTGGTTGATCGCACCTCAAGGCACCACCAGCGAAGCCGCCGCGTGTTTCAGCCAATGGCTGAGGGAAGCCTGCACCGATACGTGAGTTTTTTCGATACATCGCGTGAGATCTATCCGTTTGTCGCGCCTCGATACAGCCAACATGCTGAAGCCTCCCGACCCAAGAGGATTCATCATGAGCGACTCCCTCCACCAACGCGTGCAAGCCCTTGGCCTCACGCTGCCAACCCCCAGCCAGCCGATCGCCAACTACATCAACCACGTGGTCAGCCAGAATCACCTGTTCGTCTCCGGGCAAATCCCACTGGTGGATGGTAAACCCGCCTATGTGGGCCGGTTGGGCGAGTCGCTCAGCGATGCAGAAGGTGCACAAGCAGCGGAACTCGCTGCGCTGGGCCTGCTGGTGCAGTTGAGCAATGCCCTCGGCGATGACCTGTCGCGCCTGGTGCGCACCGTGCGCCTGGGAGTATTCATCGCCAGCAGCGGCGACTTCACGCAACAGAGCGTGGTGGCCAACGGTGCCTCCAACCTGCTGGTCAATGCGCTTGGCGAAAAAGGCCGACATGTGCGCACCGCCGTCGGCGTGTCCAGCCTGCCGGCCGGTGTGGCCGTGGAGGTTGATGCGATTTTCGAGCTGCACCCATGAGCCCGCTTGAAGTCCAGCACCTGCGGGATGACACGCCCGGCTGCCAGTCCGGCATCGTGCACTTCAACCATGCCGGCGCCTCGCTGCCCAGCCAGGCAACCCTCGACGCGATCTTCGAACAACTGCAACGGGAGGCTCGCGACGGCCCGATGGAAGCCGGCGAACATGGCGCCGTGCTGGTGGAAAGAGCCCGCCGCGCCGCCGCACAACTGCTCAACGCTCCTGCCTCATCCATCGCGTTTGCCAGCAGTGGTTCGACCGCCTGGAGCCTGGCGTTCCAGGCCCTGGGCCCCTGGCAACCCGGCGACCGCATTCTGGTAGGCCGTCACGAATGGGGCGGCAACCTGGCCAGCATGGAACTGGCGGTGCAAGCGGGTGCCCGCGTGGAAGTCATCCCCTGCGATGCAAGCGGCGCGGTCTGCCCGGTGGCGTTGGAGTCGATGCTCGATGCCAGGGTAAAGCTGATCGACCTTACGTGGCTCCCGGCCAACGGCGGCCTGATCAACCCCGCCCAGGCCATCGGTGACCTGGCCAGGCGTCACGCCATCCCCTACTTCATCGACGCCGGCCAGGCCGTCGGCCAGGTGCCGGTGGACGTACAAGCATTGCAGTGCGATGTGCTCAAGTCCGCCGGAAGAAAGCACCTGCGCGGTCCACGCGGGACGGCGCTGTTGTATGTGCGGCCGGATTTCCTCGGGCGCCTGAACCCGGCCCAACGCGATGTGTTTTCGGCGCCCTGGACCGCCCAGGGTTTCGATCTGCGCAATGACGCACGGCGCTTTGAAACCAGCGAGGCATCCTTCGCCTTGCTGGCCGGGCTGGGCAATGCGCTGCAGGAGATGAATCGGCTGGGGGTCGAGCGCGCCTGGGAGAGGGTTTCGCAGACCAGCGCGCAAATCCGTGAAGCGTTGCGTGGGATTGCGGGCATTACCCTGCATGACCTGGGCACTTGCCAATCCGGCTTGATCGCCTTCAACCTCGCCGGCTGGGATGCCTTTGAACTCAAGCGGCGCCTGGGCTTGAAACGCATCAATATCGGCGCCAACGGCGTGGCCTACACCCCGCTGGATATGCAGGCGCGTGGCCTGGAGAGCGTGGCGCGGATCTCGGTGAGCCCGCTCAACAACGAGCATGATATCGAGCTGCTGATAGCGGCTCTGCGTGAGTTGCGCGACTAAACCTCGACGTCCACCCAAAGGCCCTGGCGCGGTGCATCTTCGATCAGCGGCGCCACTGGCACGGTGTTGTCGGCATTCAACAAATCGCCCGGAATGGCCAGGTGCTGCTCCGGGTCTTCATCGGCTTCACGCCGGCGTCTCTGCTGTTCCTGCTGGCGGCGCTGTTCTTCGCGCAGCAAAAAGGTCGACGTCTCGGCATCGCCTTTTTTCAGGTCGATGGTGCTCTCGTTGGAGCCCGGCTGGACGGGCACCACGGGCGGTATGTCCGGCTTCTGGCGCACCGGATCGAGTTGTGACGTGACCGGCACAACGCTGACGGGCAGCATGGGTGGAAGCATAGTGATTATTCTCCTGATCAACAGGCTGTCGGCGGGTTGCAGGGTGACTTGAGCACAGGCTCGCCAACCTGTGACCCAGTCGACACTCCCAAGTGCCCGCCACCCGTCGATTCGGTTTCCGGCCCCCCCACGCAAACGGAGTAGTTTTTGTCAGAGTCCTTGGGCGTGGGGGCTTGTTCCGTTAAGATAGTCGGCTTTTTCACGGCGGGAGTCAGGCAGCATGGCGCAGCAGTATCAACCGGGGCAACGCTGGATTAGTGACAGCGAAGCAGAGCTGGGGTTAGGCACCGTTCTGGCACAGGACGGGCGCTTGTTGACCGTGCTCTATCCGGCCACTGGCGACACTCGTCAGTATGCGCTACGGAATGCGCCCCTCACCCGCGTGAGGTTCTCGCCGGGCGACAGCATCACCCATTTCGAAGGCTGGAAAATGACCGTGCAGGAAGTCGACGACGTCGACGGCCTGCTGGTGTACCACGGCCTCAATGGGCAGAACGAGCAGGTCACCCTGCCGGAAACCCAACTCTCCAACTTCATCCAGTTCCGCCTGGCCAGCGACCGTCTGTTCGCCGGGCAGATCGACCCGCTGGCCTGGTTCTCGCTGCGCTATCACACCCTGGAACACACCAGCCGCCAGTTGCAGTCCTCGTTGTGGGGCCTGGGTGGCGTGCGTGCGCAGCCTATCGCGCACCAACTGCACATCGCCCGTGAAGTCGCCGACCGTATCGCGCCACGGGTCTTGCTGGCGGACGAAGTGGGCCTGGGCAAGACCATCGAAGCCGGCCTGGTGATCCATCGCCAACTGTTGTCGGGCCGCGCCAACCGCGTGTTGATCCTGGTTCCGGAAAACCTGCAGCACCAATGGCTGGTGGAAATGCGCCGCCGTTTCAACCTGCAGGTGGCACTGTTCGACGAAGAACGTTTTATCGAAAGCGATGCCACCAACCCGTTCGAAGACACCCAGCTTGCGTTGGTCGCCCTGGAGTGGCTGGTCGACGACGAGAAGGCCCAGGACGCGCTATTTGCCGCCGGCTGGGACCTGCTGGTGGTCGACGAAGCCCACCACCTGGTGTGGCATGAAGACAAGGCCAGCCCCGAGTACGCGCTGGTCGAGCAACTGGCCGAAGTGATTCCCGGCGTGCTGCTGCTCACCGCCACCCCGGAGCAATTGGGCCAGGACAGCCACTTCGCGCGCCTGCGCCTGCTCGACCCGAACCGCTTCCATGACCTCGCCGCCTTCCGCGCCGAGAGCGAGAACTATCGCCCGGTGGCCGAAGCCGTGCAGGAGCTGCTGGACAAGGGTCGCCTGTCCCCTGCCGCACACAAGACCATCCAGGGTTTCCTCGGCGACGAAGGTGAAGCCCTGCTCACCGCCGTCAACGATGGCGACACCGAAGCCAGCGCGCGCCTGGTGCGTGAGCTGCTCGACCGCCACGGCACCGGCCGTGTGCTGTTCCGCAACACCCGCGCCGCCGTGCAGGGTTTCCCGGAGCGCAAGCTGCATGCCTACCCGCTGCCGAACCCGGACGAATACCTGGAGCTGCCGCTGGGCGAACACGCCGAGCTGTACCCCGAAGTCAGCTTCCAGGCGCAGCCGGACGTCGAAGAAGAAAATCGCTGGTGGCGCTTCGACCCTCGGGTCGAATGGCTGATCGACCAGCTGAAAATGCTCAAGCGCACCAAGGTCCTGGTGATCTGCGCCCACGCCGAAACTGCCATGGACCTGGAAGACGCCCTGCGCGTACGCTCCGGCATTCCGGCCACGGTGTTCCACGAGGGCATGAACATCCTCGAGCGTGACCGCGCCGCCGCCTACTTCGCCGATGAAGAGTTTGGCGCCCAGGTATTGATCTGCTCGGAAATCGGCAGTGAAGGCCGCAACTTCCAGTTCTCCCATCACCTGGTGCTGTTCGACCTGCCGTCCCACCCCGACCTGCTGGAACAGCGCATCGGCCGCCTGGACCGGATCGGCCAGAAACACGTGATCGAACTGCACGTGCCGTACCTGGAAACCAGCCCGCAAGAGCGCCTGTTCCAGTGGTACCACGAAGCGCTGAACGCGTTCCTCAACACCTGCCCGACCGGCAACGCCTTGCAGCATCAGTTCGGCCCGCGCCTGCTGCCGCTGCTGGAAAACGCCGACGACGGCGAGTGGCAAGCCCTGATCGACGAGGCCCGTGCCGAGCGCGAGCGCCTGGAAGAAGAGCTGCACACCGGTCGCGACCGCCTGCTGGAACTCAATTCCGGCGGCGCAGGTGAAGGTGATGCCCTGGTCGAAGACATCCTCGAGCAAGACGACCAGTTCGCCCTGCCGATCTACATGGAAACCCTGTTCGACGCGTTCGGTATCGACAGCGAAGACCATTCGGAAAACGCACTGATCCTCAAGCCCAGCGAAAAAATGCTCGACGCCAGCTTCCCCCTGGGCGACGACGAAGGGGTGACCATCACCTACGACCGTAACCAGGCACTGTCCCGTGAAGACATGCAGTTCATCACCTGGGAACACCCGATGGTGCAGGGCGGCATGGACTTGGTGCTGTCCGGCTCCATGGGCAACACCGCCGTGGCGCTGATCAAGAACAAGGCGCTCAAGCCGGGCACCGTGTTGCTGGAACTGCTCTACGTCAGCGAAGTGGTTGCCCCGCGCTCCCTGCAACTGGGCCGTTACCTGCCGCCGGCCGCCCTGCGCTGCCTGTTGGATGCGAACGGCAACGACCTGTCCAGCCGCGTGTCGTTCGAAACCCTCAACGACCAGTTGGAAAGCGTGCCACGCGCCAGCGCCAACAAGTTCGTGCAGGCCCAGCGCGATCAACTCACGCCACGGATCAACGCCGGTGAAGAGAAGATCACTCCGCGCCACGCCGAGCGTGTGGCCGAGGCCAAGCGTCGCCTGGCGGCGGACACCGACGAAGAACTGGCGCGCCTGACGGCGTTGCAGGCGGTCAACCCGACCGTGCGTGACAGTGAGCTGGTGGCCCTGCGCAATCAGCGCGAGCAAGGTTTGGCCATGCTGGACAAGGCGGCGCTGCGGTTGGAAGCAATTCGGGTGTTGGTGGCGGGTTGATCACCGCCCTGCCCTGTTAAATGAAAAAGACCCGCGCAATGCGGGTCTTTTTCATTGGCCTTGGAGGCCCCATCGGGGCAAGCCCCCTCCCACAACTGATCGGTGATCGACATGACAGCACCGTCAAATGTGGGAGGGGGCTTGCCCCCGATGGCGTCACCTCACTATCAGGCCGTTGCAGCAGCAGCCGGCACCTCAACCGTCCCCAACCCATCCTTCATCCGCTTGGAATCGCGCACAAAACTGCGCGACGCCTGGAACAGGAACAGCATGGTCAGGAACAACGCCACCGGAATCAGGTACATGGCATCGTGCAATCCCACCGCCTTGTAAGCCTCGGTCATCTGGTGCGCCCCCGCTGCATACATCGCCGAATGGGCAAAGTAGTCAGATAAGCCACCCACCACGATCGGCCCCATCCCGCCGCCCAGCAAATACAAGCCTGCGAAGAACAGCGCCATCGCCGTGGCCCGCAGGCGCGGCTCGACCACGTCCTGAATCGCTGTGTACACGCAGGTGTAGAAGTTGTAGGCAAACAACCAGCCCACGCTGAACAGCGCCACGAACACACCAATCTCGATGCGCCCGGCGTGCAAAGCCCACGCGGTGGTCACGGTAGAGATGATCAGACTGAACGCCGCAAACAAGAGACGGCCATTGGCGACCCGCTGATGGATCTTGTCGGCAACCCAGCCGCCCAGGGTCAGGCCCACCAGGCCGGTCAGGCCGACGATCACGCCGGTGGCGACCGCAGCGTCCTGCAAGGGCATCAGGAAGTAACGCTGCAACATCGGCACCAGGAACGAATTGCAGGCGTAGGTGGCGAAGTTGAAGCACAACCCCGCCAACACCAGCCACAGGAAGGTCGGCACCGCCAGCACGCGACGGATCGGGCGGTCGACACGCTCCTGGGAAACCTGCACGGTTTCTGCCGCGCCGCGCTTGGGCTCCTTGATATAGAACATGAACACCGCCAGGATCAACCCCGGCACAGCGGCGATAAAGAACGGAGCGCGCCAGCTGTCGAACGCCTTGACCATCCAGCCGATGGTGAAGAATGCCAGCAGCAACCCCAACGGCAGGCCCAGCATGAAAATCCCCATGGCCCGCGCACGGCGGTGTGCCGGGAACAGATCGCCAATCAGCGAGTTGGCGGCCGGCGCATAGCTGGCCTCACCAATACCGATGCCCATGCGCACCAGCAGAAACGTCCAGAAACTGCCGACCAGGCCATTGACCGCCGTCAGCCCGCTCCAGGCGAACAGGCCCCAGCCCATCAGTTTGCTGCGTGAGCCGGTGTCGGCCAGCCGCCCGAGCGGTAGCCCGGCAATCGCGTAGACGATGGTGAAGGCGGTGCCGATAATCCCGAGCTGAAAGTCGCTCAGGTGCCATTCCATGCGGATTGGCTCGATGATGATCGCCGGGATGGTGCGGTCGAAGAAGTTGAACAGGTTGGCGAGGAACAGCAGGAACAGAATGCGCCAGGCATTCGCCGCTTGGGTCGAGTTCTGCATGGGTCCGTCTCTTTTATTGTTATGAGAGCTGCGATGCCCGATGCATCCTGCCCGGTACCAGCAACATAGTCAGGCAGGGCCCGGTTGTCTGTAATGATTCGTAAAGCTGATAGGGCATGATTTCGCCCGGCAACACGGGACTTTCCCCACAAAAATATAAGTGCGCGCCCCCCTTCCCAACGGCCATGGCACGGATAGAATGGCGAGCCTTCCGTAGCATCCCCAACCTACTTTTCTTATTGATGACGCCCATGTCCGAAGCCAGTCCGTGTCTGAATTGCGGTGCCTGCTGTTCACACTTTCGTGTGTCTTTCTTCTGGGGTGAGTGCGCCTCGTCGGGGGGCACGGTGCCCGATGACCTGGTGGTGCAGATCAACCCGACCCGCGTTGCAATGATCGGCACCGACCAGAAACCCGCGCGCTGCTGCAGCCTTGAGGGCGAAGTGGGCCAGGGCACCCGTTGCACGATCTACGAACAGCGCTCAAGCGTGTGCCGCGAGTTCGAGTCCTCGTGGTACGAGGGCGTGCACAACGCCGATTGTGATGCAGCCCGTGCCGCCTTTGGCCTGGCACCGCTGGAACAGCCTTTGGAACTGGCGTTGCCGATCAGCGCTTAGCATCAAACGCTATGGACGGCATGCCAAAATCGTAGCAAAGCAAAATGCCATTACTCCTTGCGCATTCTCCTATGCTTCTATACTCGACCTCATAGGTCATCGCCTCAGGCAGTGACGTGACTCTATGACGGGACATGCTATGGAATGGCTAGGTCTGCATTTTTTTACCGAGCTTCCAGAGAGCGGGCACTTATTACTCAATTGCAGTCATAACCCCTTCCTGGTGCTGCTCGCCTATCTGGTCGCTTGCGCGGCCGGCTTCGGTACGCTGGACATGGCCGAACGTGTCGGCCATGTCGAGGACGCTACCGCCAGACGTCATTGGCGCTGGCTCGGCGCCGGTTGCCTGGCAGGCGGGATCTGGTCCACCCATTTCATCAGCATGCTGGCCTTCCAGGCCCCCATCGCAATCCACTACGAATTATTGATGACGTTTGCTTCGCTGTTGATTGCGTTGGTCGCCTCGTTGTTCGCCATGCAAACCCTCAGTCATTCCAACCTGCGTTTCCACCAGTACCTGCTGGCGTCGGTGTGGATGGGCATCGGCATCGCATTGATGCACTACGTCGGCATGTCTGCCATGCGCTCACAGGCCCAGGTCTATTTCGAGTCCGGACTGTTCATGGCCTCGGTGGGCATCGCCATCGGTGCCAGCCTGTCTGCGCTGTTGCTGTCGAGCTACCTGCGTACCGGCGCCGGTGTGTTCCATCAACTGCTCAAGTACGCTGCCAGCCTGGTACTCGGCGCCGGGATCCTGAGTATGCACTTTACCGGCATGGCGGCCATGCAACTCATCGTTCCCACCGGGGCCGACCTTTCGTTACCCCTGGATAACAACCCCATTCAACTGGGCCTGTCGGTGGCCGTCATCACCCTGCTGGTGATCGGCAGCAGCATCAGCGCCGCCCTGGCGGACAAGAAACTGCAGCACAAGGAACGCGACCTGCGGCGGGTCAACGCCCTGCTCAGCGAACTGGACCAGGCCCGAGCATCGCTGCAACAGGTGGCGCATTACGACGCCCTCACCAGCCTGCTCAATCGCCGCGGCTTCAACCAGATCTTTGCGGAGAAGCTCGCCGAAAAAACCGCGTCCAACGGCATGATGGCGGTGATCTTCCTCGATATCGACCACTTCAAGCGCATCAATGACAGCCTCGGGCATGACGCCGGCGACCAGTTGCTCACCGTGCTGGCCGGGCATATCAAGGGTTCGGTACGCAGCCACGCGGATGTAGTGGCGCGCTTTGGCGGCGATGAATTCTGCATCCTGATCAGCATCCACCACCGCGACGAAGCGCGGCACCTGGCCCAACGCATCATGCAGCAGATGAAAGAACCCATCGAACTGGCCGGCCGGCGCATGGTGATGACCACCAGTATTGGCATCAGCCTGTTCCCCGACGATGGCCTGACCTGCGAAGAGCTGCTGAAAACCGCCGACCTGGCGCTGTACCAGTCCAAGGACGCCGGGCGTAACAACCTGAATTTCTTCAGTTCAAACCTGAAGACCCGCGCGTTCCTCGAACTGCAACTGGAGGAAGAACTGCGCAGCGCCCTGCGCACCCGCAACCAACTGGTGTTGTTCTATCAACCGATCTTTGACATGAAACTCGGCAAGGTCACACGCCTGGAAGCCTTGGTGCGCTGGCAACATCCCCAGCATGGGTTGCTGGCGCCGGACCGGTTTATCGGTATCGCAGAAAGCAACGGGCTGATTGCCGAACTGGACCACTGGGTATTGCGCCAGGCCTGTCATGACCTGAGCCTGCTGTCTGACCGGGGCTACACCGATCTGACCATGGCGGTGAACTGCTCGGCCCTGAACCTGGCCCGTGACGAGCTGGCGGACGAAATCGAAGACGCCTTGCGCTTCAGTGGCATCGGCGCGAACCGCCTGGAACTGGAAGTCACCGAAAATGCACTGATGGGCAACATCAGCAGTACCCTGGCGTTACTGCGGCAAATCCGCGCGCTGGGCGTATCGCTGGCCATCGACGACTTTGGTACCGGCTACTCTTCCCTTGCCTACCTCAAGCGCCTGCCACTCAACACGTTGAAGATCGACCGCTCGTTTATCCAGGATATTCCCAGGTCCACCGCCGATATCGAGATTGTCCAGGCGGTTATCGGCATGGCCCATACCCTGCACCTGGAAGTCGTGACCGAAGGCGTGGAAACCCAGGCCCAGTTCGAGGTGCTGCTCAAGCATGGCTGCGATTTCGTCCAGGGTTACCTGCTGAGCCCGGCGGTGCCGGCCAGTGACATCGTTGGTGTGATGCAAGGCATCAACATGCGTAACCCGCTACACACAACCAGTACGCTGGCCGCCAAAGACATCAGTGCACCAAAGGAACCTGCCCCGGGTCGCGGTGGGTCCACGTCCATCGTCAGGCCAATTCGCTGACGCCGAATCTTTGGCATTTCGCCATCATTTGCCTAAAGAACTCCGACGAACGGCCGATTCACCAGAGTCCGGCCGTGTTTTCCCTGAAATCACAGGGGTAAAACCCAATCGTCCAGGACAAGGACGCACTGCAAAGTCGCGAACACCCATTCCGTGATGGCCCCTTGATCTGTTTCAGCCATCCGCCCAGGCACATGGCGCACAATGACTTCTAAAAATAACTCTGCCACCGTGGTATCCGACGTATTGCTCCCAGCTCCTGCGGACACACCCCCAGGTTCAAAGTCATTGAGCACCGCCCGCCCGCTGGCCACCCAGCAATACCTGTACTTCACCGAAACCAATACCGACCGCATCCTCGACAACCTCGACGGCCTGCGCGACATGGTGTTCCCGCGCCCGCCCCACCTGGAAGGCGACAGCGACCCGCGCAACGAACAGGAATTCCCCTCGGTATGCCTGATCGGCCTGGGCCGCTGCGGTTCGAACATCGCGCTGGACGTAGCGGAACTGGTGTACAACGCGCGCAAGTTCTACCTGAACGAATTCAGCAATGAAGATAAGTCACAGGACAAGGGTTACAGCCCGGCCCAGTGGATCCGCAACAACCTGCGCCTGGGCAGCGGCAAGGCCAGCAAACCGGTATTCCTCGTCGAGCCGCTGGTGATGCTGGGCGACCTGGACAAGGACATCGCCGGACGTATCCGCTTCTCGCGCAAGGGCGAGAAAAGCGGTTTCCTGCGCGACTACAGCAAGATGAAAATCATGGACCTGTCGGAAGTCCATGCTGGCGGCGCCGGTAACGCGCCAATCCTCGGCCAGTACCTGGCCAAGATCATCCTGAACAAAGACACCCAGCGTTTTTCCAGCCCCGACTGGAAGATGATCCACTCGTACCTGATCGACTCCTGCGGTATCAAGGCCAACCAGTCGCGCCTGTACTTCTCGATCTTCAGCGCCGGCGGCGGCACGGGTTCAGGCATGGCCTCGGAATTCGGCCTGGCCCAGCAACACTCGTACATGAACAAGACCTTCGACACCAAGCCCGCCGATGAGCACGACAGCAAAAGCGGTCACGCCTTTGTGTTCGAGCCGATCTTCACCAGCGGCATCTGCGTGCTGCCGAACATTTCCGACCACCGCAGCGAAATGTCCGAGGCGCTGCACATCAACGCCGGGCGACTGCTGTGCAAATACCTGTCGGAAGAATGGGATTTCTCGTACAACTTCGCCAATGAAGACAGCAGCGAAGCCAGCGTGAAGGGACGGATCCGGCCGTGGAACGCGATGATGCTGATCTCCAATGACATCATGCGTTATGCCGAAGAAAGCGATGACGGCAATATCCAGAACATTGACGTCAATGCCATGGAAAAACACGCCAACCAGTATATTTCACAGCAGATCTTCAACATCCTCACCGCCCAGGCCGTGACCACCGACTACGACCAGAACTACTTCCGGCGCGCTGGCATCGACATCGGCGAAACCATTCGCCTGGATGCCAACGACCTGTTCATGAGCCTGGCCGGCCCGGTGGCGATTGCCTACGCCGAGTCCGTGGTCCCGGAAACCCCGGCGCCGTCGAACGACAAGTTCAAGGTGTTCGAGAAAGAGCCGCAGCGCCTGAACATCGACGATCTGTTCTTCCGTTCCATCGACCTGCCGCACTTCAACAAGGTCACCCAGGCCATCGAAGGCATCAGCCTGTTGCCGATCGAATCCAAGCGCTACAAGGCGTCCCTGGAACAGTACAAGAACTCTGGCTACGACGCCGCCGCGCTGCATGACCTGCACTTCTTCAAGAACTGCTCGTCGGTGGTCTCGATTGTGTCGCTGCCCAAGGACTACAAGCTGTCCTACATGGACCTGAATCGGCTCAAGACCCACCTCAACAGCCTGTTCCCCAACACCACGCTCAAGCGCTACGCCCTGGTGATCGGCGCCTCGGCCAACCTGTCGCTGACCACCCTGATCGCCAAGAGCCCGTGCCTGTCGGATGACTTCCTCACATTGATCGTGGCCTTCATCAAACGCTGTTTTGCGCGCAACCCGTACCGCTTCGATGACACGCTGGATAACTCGATCCTGGACTTCATCATCCACGAGGACTTCGACGAAGATCGTATCGACGAGTTGCTCAACGAGTTCGAGAACCCGGCGAAGATCCTCGATACCAACTGGTACGCGATCAAGCCGATGTATGAGAAGAAGTACCGCGAGCTGATCAACGACAAGGAGAAGTTCGTGTCGATCAATGACATTCGCCTGTCACGGGATTGCGTGAAGAAGGCGATCAAGTACCTGCGTGAGATCTACCGCCACCGAATTGGCAAGACCAAAGTTATCTCCTTGAACAACCATACCGGCAAGACGGCTTAGACCGAGGCGCGCCCATCGCAGGCAAGCCAGCTCCCACACTTGGAATGCATTTCAAATGTGGGAGCTGGCTTGCCTGCGATGACGGCCTGTATTGCAAAAAAATGTATAGCCTTGCCACACCACGAAACAATTCTGCAGCCGTTTAGCCACCCGCCCAACTGTTCCCGTGACGCGCACGTCACCCTCGGCTGTGACCTTTCTCTACGGCAAGATGCCATCACCGCCTCAGCGGTTACTCCGCTACACACTTACCGCGGCAAAAAAGACGCACCTTTTTCGTGCGGGCTTTTATTGCGCCGCCCTTTCCTGGATCAGAATCCACGGCGAAACCACCACCGCCCACAGGCTCGGATCGCGCTCCACCAGGTCCAGCGCCCGCGTCGCAGACACTTCGCCAAGGCTCCCCGCAGCCAGCCACCCGGCGACTTTGTCGCGGTTATCCTCGGCCATGCCTTCGGCCGCTTCGATCAAATCCAGGCCAGCGTCGACCCACAATAGGGCACCCTTGGCAAAGAACGGCTCAAGCTCCTTCCAGGAAATTTCGGCAGTTTCACCGAGCAGCTTGGCATAGAGGGTGCTAGGTTCTTGCGTCATGGGAGTTCACCTGAATAAAAAATCGGCGCAATCATAACGTCGAGCGTCAGGCAGAAAAACCCAGTTGCAAATGCGTCATCGATTGAAAGGGTCAGGAAAGCCAAGGATTGCCCGGAACTCTGGCATCACCCCGCCGCAATTCTGTCTTTTTCTTTCATTTAAGCGACATACCCGGGTTTTGCCCCCAGCAGCCAGCTTTTCAAGCGATCAACCGGCGCTCTACACTGTACCGGTACAGTTGCCAGGGCACTGCCGGGGGGATATCCGAGATATCTGATCCGGTTCTGCAGCTCACAAGGCCGCTAGAACTATAAAAAATACAACAGTAAGAGTGGAGCACTATGAATAAGGCTACTAAGCAGATTTCCAAACTGTTTGCCGCTATGGTCCTGGCTGGGGTTGCCGGCCATTCGTTCGCAGCCGACACCATCAAGATCGGTATCGCAGGTCCTAAAACCGGTCCTGTGACGCAATACGGCGACATGCAATTCATGGGTGCCAAGCAAGCCATCGCCGACATCAACGCCAAGGGCGGCGTCGACGGCAAAATGCTTGAAGCCAAGGAGTACGACGACGCTTGCGATCCTAAACAAGCCGTTGCCGTGGCCAACAAAGTGGTCAACGACGGCGTCAAGTTCGTGGTCGGCCACCTCTGCTCCAGCTCCACTCAGCCAGCCTCCGACATCTATGAAGACGAAGGCGTGATCATGATCACCCCGGCTGCCACCAGCCCGGAAATCACTTCCCGTGGTTACAAACTGGTCTTCCGCACCATCGGCCTGGACAGCGCCCAAGGCCCTGCGGCCGGTAACTACATCGCCGACCACGTGAAGCCAAAAGTCGTTGCGGTCATTCACGACAAACAGCAGTACGGTGAAGGCATCGCCACCGCCGTTAAACAGACCCTCGAGAAGAAAGGCGTGAAAGTTGCCCTATTCGAAGGCATC
This sequence comes from Pseudomonas sp. NFPP28, assembly GCF_900115535.1. Lineage (NCBI taxonomy): Bacteria > Pseudomonadati > Pseudomonadota > Gammaproteobacteria > Pseudomonadales > Pseudomonadaceae > Pseudomonas > Pseudomonas sp. NFPP28. The sequence continues at coordinate 378,822 of NZ_FOWT01000001.1, forward strand.
AACGCCGGCGACAAAGACTTCGGTTCGCTCATTCAGAAGCTCAAGCAAGCCAACGTCGACTTCGTCTACTACGGCGGCTACCACCCTGAGCTGGGCCTGATCCTGCGCCAAGCCAAGGAAAAAGGCGTGAACGCCAAGTTCATGGGCCCGGAAGGTGTCGGCAACGACTCCATCTCGCAAATCGCCCAGAACGCTTCCGAGGGCCTGCTGGTTACCCTGCCGAAGTCGTTCGACACCGATCCGGCCAACAAGGCCATCGTTGAAGAGTTCACCAAGAACAAGCAGGACCCTACCGGTCCGTTCGTGTTCCCGGCCTACTCGGCTGTTGAAGTCATCGCCGGCGGTATCGCTGCCGCGAAGTCCGAAGACACCGCCAAAGTGGCTGCGGCCATCCACGCTGGCACCTTCAAGACCCCAACCGGCGACCTGAGCTTCGACGCCAAGGGCGACCTGAAGGACTTCAAGTTCGTGGTCTACGAATGGCACTTCGGTAAACCAAAAACCGAAGTTTCCCCTCAGTAAGCCAGGCGTTACTGGTCCAACAAGCCCACTGTGAGAGCAGTGGGCTTTGTTTTACGAGGTTTATGGGCCTGACACCCGCGATCCGGGCGCTGGCTCACCTGAAAATCTTAAAACCGTCACCAGCGGTTCGCTGGCAAACGCTTTGTGCAAATGTGCTCACAGAACACAGCACGGGGCCGGAACATGACTCCACCAGTGAAATGCGTATCGGGTTTTTAGGAGCGCTGTAATGCCTGAGATCTATCATTTTTTCCAAACGCTGGTTAACGGCATGACCGTTGGCAGCACCTATGCCTTGATAGCCATTGGCTACACAATGGTTTACGGCATCATTGGAATGATTAACTTCGCCCATGGCGAGGTGTACATGATTGGCTCCTACGTGGCCTTCATCGCCCTTGCCGGGCTGGCCATGCTGGGTATCCACTCCCTGCCGCTGTTGATGACCGCTGCGTTCCTTGCATCGATCGTCGTGACCAGTGCCTATGGCTACAGTATCGAGCGTGTTGCCTACCGTCCCTTGCGTGGCAGCAACCGTTTGATCCCGCTGATTTCCGCCATCGGCATGTCGATTTTCCTGCAGAACACTGTACTGCTGTCCCAGGACTCCAAGGACAAGTCCATTCCCAACCTGATTCCGGGGAGCTTCTCCTTCGGCCCGGGTGGCGCACAAGAAGTGCTGGTTTCGTACATGCAGGTCCTGGTCTTCGTCGTCACCCTGGTGGCGATGCTGGGCCTGACCCTGTTCATCTCCCGCTCCCGTCTGGGGCGTGCCTGCCGGGCCTGCGCCGAAGACATCAAGATGGCCAACCTGTTGGGCATCAACACCAACAACATCATTGCCCTGACCTTCGTGATCGGTGCTGCGCTGGCCGCCGTCGCGGCGGTGCTGCTGAGCATGCAGTACGGCGTGATCAACCCCAACGCCGGTTTCCTGGTAGGCCTAAAGGCTTTCACTGCGGCGGTATTGGGCGGCATCGGCAGTATCCCGGGCGCGATGCTCGGTGGCCTGGTGCTGGGTGTGGCTGAAGCCTTTGGTGCCGATATCTTCGGTGACCAATACAAGGACGTCGTGGCGTTCGGCCTGTTGGTTCTGGTGCTGTTGTTCCGTCCGACCGGCATCCTGGGCCGTCCGGAGGTTGAGAAAGTATGAGCAGATATCTTAAATCGGCGTTTTTCAGCGCCTTGCTGGTATGGGCCGTGGCCTTCCCGGTACTCGGCCTCAAGCTGAGCATTGTCGGCATCAACCTTGAAGTGCATGGCACAGGGCCCGTCACCCTGACCGTCATCGCCCTGTGTTCGGTGCTGATGTTCCTGCGCGTGTTGTTCAGCGATCAGTTCAATGCCTTGCTCAAGAGCAACCGTGGTCCGTTGGTATCGCCCAAGGTCAGCCAATTCCTGACCCTGCCGCGCACCCAACGCTACATCATCATTGCCCTGATCATCGCCGCGTTGATCTGGCCGTTCTTCGGCTCGCGCGGTGCGGTCGACATCGCCACCCTGATCCTTATCTACGTGTTGCTGGGCCTGGGCCTGAACATCGTGGTGGGCCTGGCCGGCCTGCTCGACCTGGGTTACGTGGGCTTCTATGCCGTGGGTGCCTACACCTATGCGCTGCTCTCACATTACCTGGGCTGGAGCTTCTGGATCTGCCTGCCACTGGCTGGCATGGCGGCGGCGACGTTCGGCTTCCTGCTGGGCTTTCCGGTGCTGCGCCTGCGCGGTGACTACCTGGCGATCGTGACCCTGGGCTTCGGTGAAATCATCCGCCTGTTCCTGCGTAACCTCACCGATATCACCGGTGGCCCCAACGGCATCAGCAGCATCCCCAAGCCAACGTTCTTCGGGCTGTCGTTCGACCGTTCCGCCGCTGAAGGCATGCAGACGTTCCACGAGTACTTCGGGATCGACTACAACCCGGTGAGCAAAGTGGTGTTCCTGTACCTGGTGGCGCTGCTGCTGGCACTGGCCGCCCTGTTCGTGATCAACCGCCTGCTGCGCATGCCCATCGGCCGTGCATGGGAAGCGCTGCGCGAAGATGAGATCGCCTGCCGCGCACTGGGCCTGAACCCGACCATCATCAAGCTCTCCGCCTTTACCCTGGGCGCTGCGTTCGCCGGTTTCGCCGGCAGCTTCTTCGCCGCGCGCCAAGGCCTGGTGACCCCGGAGTCGTTCACCTTTATCGAGTCGGCGATCATCCTCGCCATCGTGGTACTGGGGGGCATGGGCTCGCAACTGGGCGTGATCCTCGCGGCGATCGTGATGATCCTGCTACCGGAAATGATGCGTGAGTTCAGCGAATACCGCATGTTGATGTTCGGCGCCATGATGGTGCTGATGATGATCTGGCGTCCTCAAGGTTTGCTCCCGATGCAACGCCCACACATGGAGCTGCGCAAATGAGCCGCGAGATCCTGAAAGTTGAAAACTTGAGCATGCGCTTCGGCGGCTTGCTGGCGGTCAACGGCGTGGCCCTGACCGTGAAAGAGAAACAAGTGGTCGCGCTCATCGGCCCCAACGGGGCCGGCAAGACCACGGTGTTCAACTGCCTCACCGGCTTCTACAAGCCGAGCGGTGGCAGCATCCTGCTGGACGGTCAGCCGATCCAGGGCCTGGCCGGTCACGAGATCGCCCGCAAGGGCGTGGTGCGGACCTTCCAGAACGTGCGCTTGTTCAAGGACATGACGGCGGTCGAGAACCTGTTGATCGCCCAGCACCGTCACCTGAACACCAACTTCTTTGCGGGACTGTTCAAGACCCCGGCGTTCCGCAAGAGCGAGCGCGAGGCCATGGAATACGCCGAGTACTGGCTGGAAAAGGTCAACCTCACCGAGTTTGCCAACCGCCCTGCTGGCACCCTGGCCTACGGTCAGCAACGTCGCCTGGAAATCGCCCGCTGCATGATGACCCGTCCGCGGATCCTGATGCTCGACGAACCGGCCGCCGGCCTGAACCCCAAGGAAACCGAAGACCTCAAGGCGCTGATCAGCGTGTTGCGTGAAGAAAACAACGCCACGGTGTTGTTGATCGAACACGACATGAAGCTGGTCATGAGCATTTCCGACCACATCGTGGTGATCAACCAGGGCACGCCTTTGGCCGACGGGACACCGGAGCAGATCCGCGACAATCCTGAAGTGATCAAAGCCTATTTGGGGGAAGCGTAAAATGCTGCAATTCGAAAACGTTTCCACTTTCTACGGCAAGATCCAGGCCCTGCACAGCGTCAACGTGGAAGTGCGCCAAGGTGAGATCGTCACGCTGATCGGTGCCAACGGCGCCGGCAAGTCGACCTTGCTGATGACCTTGTGCGGATCGCCCCAGGCCCATAGCGGCAGCATCCGCTACATGGGTGAAGAGCTGGTGGGGCAGCAGTCGTCCCACATCATGCGCAAAAGCATTGCGGTAGTGCCGGAAGGCCGACGCGTGTTCTCGCGCCTGACGGTCGAAGAAAACCTCGCCATGGGCGGCTTCTTCACCGACAAGGGCGACTACCAGGAGCAGATGGACAAGGTGCTGCACCTGTTCCCTCGGCTCAAGGAACGCTTCAGCCAGCGCGGCGGCACCATGTCCGGCGGCGAGCAGCAAATGCTCGCCATCGGCCGGGCGCTGATGAGCAAGCCCAAGCTGTTGCTGCTGGACGAACCTTCCCTGGGCCTGGCGCCGATCATCATCCAGCAGATCTTCGACATCATCGAACAACTGCGCAAGGACGGTGTGACGGTGTTCCTGGTGGAACAGAACGCCAACCAGGCCTTGAAGATTGCTGACCGCGCCTATGTGCTGGAAAACGGCCGGGTGGTGATGCAGGGCACGGGCGAGCAGTTGCTGACCGATCCGAAGGTACGTGAAGCGTACTTGGGCGGGTAATCGTTCTGCTCCTGAAAACGGCCTTTACAGGCCGTTTTTTTATGGGTGCTAGAACGGTCATCTCGACACAACAGTTCAATTTCCTACAAAAATAAAAGAAATTTCAAAACCGTCTGTAACGTACGAATCTCGACGTTCTCTAGTAGGTTAAGCATGCATCATCGCTTCCTTGACTCACCTTATCAAACTGGAGAAACACCATGAAAACTTCGAACCGTTCCCTGTCTGCAGCTTCCCTGATCCTGGCCTTGGGTTCTGCCCTGAGCCTATCCACTCTGACCACCACCGCCCATGCTGCCGACGACATGCAAAAATGCTACGGCGTCGCGGAAGCCGGCAAGAACGATTGCGCTGCAGGCGCCGGCACTTCCTGCGCCGGTACTTCGAAAGTCAAAGACCAGGCCAACGCCTGGAAGCTGGTTCCTGCCGGCACTTGCCTCAAAACCCCGAGCTCCACCTCGCCGACCGGTTACGGCCAGGAAGCGGCATTCACCGCCAAATCCTGATCCCTCGCAAAACCTGAGTACTGATGATGACTCTTTCATCCCTGCCAGCCGTCTCCCAGGCTCAGGCGCCCGGCCTTCCCGGCCGGGCCGGACTGGGGCTCAAGCATGAGCACTTCATTGAAGTGCTCGAGACCTCACCCGATATCGGTTTTTTTGAAGTGCACGCCGAAAACTACATGGTGGCCGGCGGCCCGTTTCATCATTACCTGGGGTTGATCCGCGCACAGTACCCACTGTCCTTGCACGGTGTGGGCCTGTCCATCGGTGGCGAAGCCCCACCGGACCGTGAGCACCTGGCACGGTTGGCGGCACTGATCGAGCGCTATCAACCTCATTCCTTTTCCGAACACCTGGCCTGGTCCAGCCACGGCCCGGTGTTTCTCAATGACCTGCTGCCCCTGGCTTACGACAACGCCACCCTGCAACGGGTGTGCGAACACGTAGACCAGGTGCAAAGCACGCTCAAGCGCACGATGCTGCTGGAAAACCCGTCGACCTACCTGCAATTCCAACGCTCCACCCTGGACGAAACCGACTTCATCAGTGAAATCATTCGCCGTACCGGCTGTGGCTTGCTGCTGGATGTGAATAACGTGTACGTGTCGTGCATCAATCATCAACGTGATCCGCAGTCCTACATCGATGCCTTGCCGTTGCACACGGTGGGAGAGATTCATCTGGCCGGGTTTGCCGAAGACACCGACAGCCTGGGTGATCGCTTGTTGATCGATGACCACGGCGCCCCTATCGATAACGCCGTGTGGCAACTCTACGAGTCGGTACTGGCACGCATCGGTCCAGTGGCAACGCTGATCGAGCGGGATAACCAGTTGCCCGCGTTCAGCGTGCTGCAAGCCGAGGCCCGACAAGCCGAATGGCATCTTTCACAGGTGACGCCATGAGCCGGCATGACGCTTTTACCGCCGCCTTGTTGGCACCCGAACTGCCTTGCCCCGATGGCCTTTTCAGCAGTAACGGCGCCGATCCGGCCAGCCGCTTCGCGGTGTACCGCAACAATGTGCACAGCTCACTGATCAACGCCTTGGCGGCGGCTTATCCCGTGACATTGCAACTGGTGGGCGACGCGTTTTTCCGCGCCATGGCCGGCCTTTATGCACAGGCGCACCCGCCCACCAGCCCATTGATGAGCGAGTACGGTAGCGCGTTCGCCTGCTTCATCGAGACGTTCGAACCGGCAGCCAGCGTGCCTTACCTCGCAGACATGGCCCGGTTGGAGCGCTTGCGGGTACAGGCCTACCACGCGGCGGACGAGCATCCCCTGGATCAGCAGACCGTACTGCAAGCGCTGCAAGGACAAGCGGAACTGGGCGAGCTGCGCCTGCAATGGCATCCCTCCCTGGCCACGCTGGATTCAGCCTATGGCGTAGTAGCGCTGTGGGCGGCGCACCAGACCGAGGGAGGTCTGGAAAACCTGGATCCCTGGCAGGCACAGAGTGCCCTGGTGTTGCGCCAGGGTCTGGAAGTCAAGGTATTCGCCGTCAGCCCTGCTGCAGTGGCGTTCATCAACAGCCTGGCCCGGGGCGCGACCTTGGAAAACGCCGTGGAGCGCGCGCTTGAGGCTGACGCCCAGTTTGACCTGCACCAATGCCTGGCGCTGCTGATCAGCCACAACGCCATTACTCATCTGCATCCAGAACAAGAGGTATCGCCATGAACACTCACCCTTCGGGTCTGATCAATCAGGTCATCGCGCTTTTCGAGCAAATTCCCTACAGCCTGATCGCCTTTCTCGCGCGCTTTTCGATTGCCGCGGTGTTCTGGAAATCCGGGCAAACCAAAGTCGAAGGCTTTGCCGTGGACCTGATCAACGGCACCTTCCAATTCGGTGAACCGCGCCTCGCGGCCTCGACGCTGCCGCTGTTTCGCAGCGAATACCATGTGCCGTTGCTATCGCCGGAAGTCGCAGCGCACTTGGCTGCGTTTGCCGAGCACTTTTTCCCGGTGCTGATCCTTGTCGGGTTCGCCACGCGCTTCTCGGCCCTGGCTCTGATCGGCATGACTCTGACCATTCAATTGTTTGTCTACCCGGATGCTTACCCAACCCATGGCACCTGGCTCGCGTTATTGCTGTTGCTGGTCGCGAAAGGCCCGGGTCGCTTGTCGATCGATCACCTCATCGCTCGCCGCTACCGTTAAAGGCGGTCCAGGGCTTCGCCGCTACGCTTGAACCACTCCACCAGGTAGTCGGCCAACACCTGGGTGCGACGCGGCAAGCCGCCCTGATACGGATGCACCAGGTACATCGGCATGCTGCGCGTCTGATAATCGCGCAGGAGCCAACGCAATCGGCCTTCCGCCAATTCCGTCGGCAACACGTAGGACGGCAGCCGTGCAATGCCCGCTCCCACCAGCGCAGCCTTTTTCAGCAGGTTGTAGTGGTTGGACGCAAAGGTGCCGCTGACGCGTACTCGCAGTAATTCGTGCTGCTGGTGGTACAACCACTCTTCACGGCCGCTGTAGTGGCTGTTGAGCAGGCAAGCATGGTTGGCCAGGTCGGCCGGCGTCTCAGGTTCGCCGTGTTGCTCAAGGTAAGCCGGGCTGGCGCAGGTCATCTCACGCCAGGCCAGCAACGGCTTGACCACCAGGCGCTCGCTCTCAATGGAACCTGAGCGTACCCCCAGGTCGAACCCATCTCGCGCCAGGTCTCGATAGTTGTTATTGAGCTCCAGCTCAATTTGCACCTGCGGGTATTGCTTGGAAAACTCCAGCAGCAGCCCATCAAAAAAGGTTTCCCCCAAGGACACTGGCACCGTCATGCGCACTGGCCCGGCAAGATCGTCCTTGAGCCGGGCCAATGCCTGACGTGCACGATCCACCTGCACCACCAGGGCCTGGGCCTGGGGCAACAAGGCCGCACCGGCTGCCGTCAGGCTGAGCCTGCGCGTGGTGCGGTGCAGCAACACCACAGAGAACCGCGCTTCCATCTGGCTGATACGCTTGGACAATTGCCCTTTGCTACAGCCCAGTTGCTCGGCGGCGACGGTAAAACTGCCGGCTTCGATCAGCACGGCAAAGGCTGCCAAGTCATCCATCTCGCTCATGGATTGTTTCCAAAAGAAAACCAAAGGTTGCCTATTAGCGCGTTTATCCAGCAAAAAAGCCACTCTAGACTGAACCTTCACTTACTCCCGGAGGAACAGCACCATGAAAATCCTATTGATTGGCGCCAGCGGCACCGTCGGCTCGGCGGTCAAGGCGGAACTGGCTCAGCGTCACGAGGTGATCAGCATCGGCCGCAGCAGCGGTGACTTCCAGGTGGATATCAGCGACAGCGCGTCGATCCGCAAGCTGTTCGAACAGACCGGTAAATTCGACGCCCTGGTCTGCGCAGCAGGCAGCGTGAACTTCGTGGCATTGGGCGAAATGAGCGAGAGCGATTTCGAGCTGGGCTTGCGTGACAAGCTGATGGGCCAGGTCAATCTGCTGCTGATCGGCCGTGAGTTCGCCAACGATGGTGCCTCGTTCACCTTCACCAGCGGCATCCTCAACCGCGACCCGATCCGCACCGGCGCCTCGGCTGCATTGGTCAATGGCGCCATCGATGCCTTCGTCAAAGCGGCCGCCATCGAGCTGCCACGAGGCCTGCGCGTAAATGCTGTCAGCCCGACAGTGCTGGTGGAAGCCATGGGCAGCTATGCACCGTATTTTCGTGGTTTCAAACCCGCGGCAGGTGCTGACGTGGCGTTGGCCTACGCGAAGAGTGTCGAGGGTTTGCAGACCGGGCAGACCTACATCGTCGGTTGAGCGGCAACTGTCTCAGGTGATAACTGAGACATCCACTCAACCACCAGCGCACGCGGGGCTATAAGTCTTAACGCCCCGCCCAGTTGGCTGTGAACCCGGCCCGTACTTAACTGATACCCGTCTACATAAAATGTGACGTACTTTAGGTAGGCCAGCAACGTGATGGATTTTGTCCTTGCTGTCGCCTCTGGGCTCAGTGAAACATTCACTTCGACATAACCCGGCACAGGGTGCTCACTTCCCTTGAGTATCACCGAAATATCCGTGAAATCGGTGGCTGACGAGTAGGAGAGCTGGGCGGGCTCGCCTGAGAAGGCTGCATTGGCCCAGAGCATGAGCACACAGATACACCATTTGATATTCATTGCTGCTCCCACTCAAAAGAGCTCGACGCTCTCATGCCTCTCCAAACCCAAGTGTAGGAAACGCCTGATCGGCGGCGCTACTTTTCCCATCCGTTCAGGGCCGATGGTTCAAACCATGTCACGGGCTTGTGATACGGCGCCGGCCTGAGTAACGTGACGGCACTTGCCTGGAGACCCGATAATGCGTGCCGCCCATACCCTGTTCCTGCTTGCCCTGCTTCCCTTGTTCGCTGCCTGCCAAATGTTCGAGAGTGATCCTGCCAAGCCGTCGCTGGCCGGGCTGACGCGCATGCAGGGTGAACTGACTGCGGTTGGCGGCAAACTGCTGTTCCAGCCGTGCAACGACAAGCGCAACTACGTGGTCAACGACACCGGTGGCACCAGCATCCTGCAGGAAGCGGCCTCCCTGGCCGGTCAGCAAGGCGCGTTGTTTGCCGACCTGCGCGGCAAGTTCTCCGGGGTTGCCAGCGGCACCGAGGGCAGCGTCGACCTGCAACAACTCTACCGCGTCGAGCGCTCTACCTCGGCCTGCGGCGACCCGGACTTCAAGCGCATGATCCTGCGCGCCAACGGCCACAAGCCGACCTGGGTGATGAACGTGACCGCCAAGGGCCTGGTGCTGGAACGCGAGGGCCAGCCACCACTGGCGGTGCCCTATGTGGAAGAGCAAATCGGTGACGGTCGCTTTAACCTGATGACCGAGGCCAACAATCAGCACGTGGAATTGTGGGTGGCGCCGCAGCGTTGTGTCGACCCGGTCAGCGGTAGTTTGCAACACATGACCGCCGAGTTGCGCGTCAATGGCCAGGTCCAGCGCGGTTGCGCATCGTTCGGCGGCTCGCGCGACGACTGACGCGACGCCATGCTGTTTTAACATGACGGGAAACGCTCATTGGGGCTTATAATCGCCGGTTTGCAAAACAGCCGGCCTCTCTGCCCGCCGCCTACCGGATCCCGTCATGTTACGAATCACCGAACTCAAGCTGCCCATCGACCATCCCGAAGAAGACCTGCGGCCTGCCATCGTGCAGCGCCTGGGCATCGCCAGTGATGACCTGCTCGATTTCACCCTGTTCAAACGCAGCTACGATGCGCGCAAGAAGTCGTCGGAACTGTGCTTCATCTACACCATCGACCTGAACGTAAAGGGCGAAGCCGCCCTGCTGCTCAAGTTCGCCGATGACCGCAACGTCAACCCGGCGCCGGATGTCAGCTACAAGGTCGTAGGCCAGGCACCGCAAGGCCTGACCAAACGCCCGATCGTCGTCGGCTTTGGCCCCTGTGGAATCTTCGCCGGGCTGCTGCTGGCGCAGATGGGCTTCAAGCCGATCATCCTCGAGCGCGGCAAGGAAGTGCGCCAGCGCACCAAGGACACCTGGGGCCTGTGGCGCAAAAGCGTGCTCAACCCCGAGTCCAACGTGCAGTTCGGTGAAGGCGGCGCCGGGACCTTTTCCGACGGCAAACTGTACAGCCAGATCAAGGACCCGAAATTCCACGGCCGCAAAGTGCTGCACGAGTTCGTCAAGGCCGGTGCGCCGGAAGAAATCCTCTACGTCAGCAAACCGCACATCGGCACGTTCCGCCTGACCGGCGTGGTGGAAAATATGCGCGAGCAGATCATCGCCCTGGGCGGTGAAGTGCGCTTCGAGCAGCGGGTGACCGATGTGCTGATCGAAGACGGCCAGTTGAATGGGGTAGTCATCGATGGCGGCGAACAGATCCTGTCCAAACATGTGATCCTGGCCTTGGGCCATAGCGCCCGTGACACCTTCCGCATGCTCCACTCCCGTGGCGTGTACATGGAAGCCAAGCCGTTCTCGGTGGGTTTCCGTATCGAACATCCGCAGTCGCTCATCGACGCCGCGCGCCTGGGCAAATACGCCGGGCACCCGAAACTCGGCGCCGCCGACTACAAGCTGGTGCACCACGCCAAGAACGGCCGCTCGGTGTACAGCTTCTGCATGTGCCCGGGCGGCACCGTGGTGGCGGCGACTTCCGAGCCGAACCGCGTGGTCACCAACGGCATGAGCCAGTACTCGCGCAACGAGCGCAACGCCAACTCCGGCATCGTGGTCGGTATCACCCCAGAGGTGGACTACCCAGGCGGCCCGCTGGCCGGTATCGAGTTGCAGGAACGCCTGGAGTCCCACGCCTATGTCCTCGGCGGCAGCAACTACGAGGCTCCCGCACAACTGGTAGGTGATTTCATCGCTGGCAAGCCGTCCACCGCGATTGGCAGCGTGGAGCCTTCCTACAAACCTGGCGTGTCTCTTGGCGATTTGGCCCTGGCCTTGCCCGACTTCGCCATTGAAGCGATCCGCGAAGCGTTGCCAGCGTTCGAGAAGCAGATCAAGGGCTACTCGCTGCACGACGCGGTGTTGACGGGTATCGAGACGCGCACCTCATCACCGTTGCGGATCACCCGTAACGAATCGATGCAGAGCTTGAACGTGAAAGGGCTGTTCCCTGCCGGTGAAGGCGCTGGTTACGCCGGTGGGATTCTATCGGCGGGCGTGGATGGGATTCGGATTGCCGAGGCGTTGGCGCGGGATATGCTGGGGCTGCACGGCTGACACATAACCTGTAGGAGCCCGGCAAGCCGGGCTCCTACAGATTCAGATATTGGCGCGCAAGATGCTGTCCGGCAACGGCTCGCCCCGTTCGACACTGGCAGCAACAGCCGCAATCAAACCGTCCAATTCATAACCCTGCCCCGCCAGCCAGGCCTGATCGTAGTACGTCGTCGCATACCGCTCACCACCGTCACACAATATCGCCACGATCGACCCCGACTCCCCCTCCGCTTTCATCTGCTGCGCCGCCACCAGGGCACCAATCAGGTTGGTCCCGCTGGAGCCACCGACCCGTCGTCCCAGCCGGTCGGCCAGGTAATGCATGGCCGCCAGCGACAGGGCATCCGGTACCTTGACCATCGCATCGATGACCTTGGGCAAAAACGATGCCTCGACCCGTGGTCGGCCAATGCCTTCAATCCGCGAACCGCAGTCCAGGCGCAAACTGGCATCACCACTCTGGTAGAAATCAAAGAACACCGAACGCTGCGCATCGGCACACAACACGCGGGTGCAATGCTGGCGATAACGCACATAACGACCGAGCGTAGCGGTGGTGCCGCCGGTGCCGGGGCTGGAGATCAACCAGCTCGGCTCCGGATGCTGCTCGAAACGCATTTGCTGGAAGATCGACTCGGCAATGTTGTTGTTCGCCCGCCAGTCGGTGGCACGTTCAGCGTAGGTGAACTGGTCCATGAAATGACCACCGCTTTCCCGCGCCAGGCGTTCGGATTCGGCGTAGATCTGCGTGGGATCCTGTACCAGGTGGCTCTTGCCGCCGTAGAAGGCAATCTGTGCGATTTTTTCCTGGGACGTGGTGGCTGGCATTACCGCAATAAACGGCAAACCCAGCAGACGCGCAAAGTAGGCTTCGGAAATCGCCGTCGAGCCACTGGATGCTTCGATCACCGGCGCACCAGGCTTGAGCCATCCATTACACAATGCGTACAGGAACAACGAGCGTGCCAGCCGATGCTTCAGGCTGCCGGTGGGATGGCTGGACTCGTCCTTGAAGTACAACTCGATACCCGGCAATCCTGGTAACGGCAAGGGAATCAGGTGCGTATCGGCACTACGCTGGAAGTCTGCTTCAATGATACGAATGGCTTCGCGGGCCCAGGGACGGTGGTCGCTCATGGAGAGTTTCTCTGAAGGTGTCAGCCCTGATTTTAGGGGGTTTCCTACACGCCACACAGATACAGTACCGACTCAATCAGACACACAATTGCTAGGCTTGGCGGCAACATCACCCCAGCCAGCCACTTATAACAAATAAGAATATAACTTTTGTTTTAACAACTAACGGTACGGGTTAGGGTACCCACCTATTGAACCTGGATTGGAGAGCATCCCTTGCCTCTGCGTAGCACTTTCACCCGTTTCTTCCAGCTGGAAGCCGCCAGCGGTCTGTTGTTGATCGCGGCTGCGGCCCTGGCGCTGATCATCAACAATTCACCTTTGTCGCACCTGTACAGCGCGTTTCTCGATGTGCCGGTGGTGGCGCAGATCGGCGCGCTGAAAATCGCCAAGCCCGCCCTGCTGTGGATCAATGATGGCCTGATGGCTCTGTTCTTCCTGCTGATCGGCCTGGAGGTCAAGCGCGAGTTGCTCGACGGCCACCTGTCCAAGCCCTCGCAAGTGGTGCTGCCTGGCGCCGCAGCCATCGGCGGCATGGTGGTGCCGGCGCTGATCTACTGGGCGATCAACAAGGACTACCCCGCCGCGCTTTCCGGTTGGGCGATTCCCATGGCCACCGACATTGCCTTCGCCCTCGGCGTACTGGCCTTGCTGGGCAAACGCGTGCCGGTGTCGCTGAAACTGTTCCTGATGACCCTGGCGATCATTGACGACCTCGGCGCGATCATCGTGATCGCCGTGTTCTATTCTGCCGATCTCTCCGGTGCCGCCCTGGCGGGTGCGGGCGCCTGCCTGATCGCGTTGATCGCGATGAACCGCCTGGGCGTGATCAAGCTCGGGCCGTACCTGATCGTCGGGCTGATCCTGTGGGTGTGCGTCCTAAAGAGTGGTGTGCACGCAACGCTGGCCGGTGTGACATTGGCGTTCTGCATCCCGATGCGCACCAAAAACGCCGAGCCCTCGCCGCTGCTCACGCTGGAACATGCCCTGCACCCCTGGGTGGCCTACGGCATCCTGCCGCTGTTCGCCTTCGCCAACGCCGGCGTGTCCTTGACCGGTGTGAGCCTGGAAAGCTTCACCCACCATGTGCCCATGGGCATCGCCGCGGGCCTGCTGATCGGCAAGACCATCGGTGTGTTCGGCCTCACCTGGCTGGCCATCAAGACCGGCCTGGCCGCCCTGCCCACCGGCGCGAACTGGGGCCAGGTATTTGGCGTGGCGATCCTGTGCGGTATCGGCTTTACCATGAGCCTGTTTGTTGGCTCCCTGGCATTCGTACCGGGGGCCAGTGAGTTTGCCGGGGAAGACCGGATGGGGATTTTGACCGGGTCGATACTGGCGGCGTGTATCGGGTATGCGGTGACAGCAATGGCAAGTCGTAAAAAGGCCGCACCTCAGGTTTGAATTTGACAGCCTCGAAAACCAAAAACCCCAACCAGTCACCCGGTTGGGGTTTTGTGTTTCTACAACCGACGGTTAGCGAGTAACGCGGCTGGTACCGTCAACGGTCATGATGCGTACGCGGTCGCCGATGCGGAAGATTTCATTCTCCTGCACGGCCTGCACGTAGGCACGCATGCTGCCGTCGTCTTCGCGCACGGTGATTTCCACACCTTGGGTACGGGTCAGGCCTTCTTCGGTGGCCGAACCCAGCAGGCCGCCAGCAACAGCGCCGATCACCGCGGTCACGATACTGCCACGGCCACCGCCGATGGCACTGCCGCCAACACCGCCGATAACGGCGCCGGCAGCGCCGCCGATTGGGGTCTTGGTGCCTTCGATTTTCACCGGACGCAGGGATTCGATGGTCCCCATGCGCACGGTCTGGACACGACGCGCCTCGTCACGGGAGTACGAGTCGCCGGTCAGACTCGAGGCGCAGCCACCCAGTAGCAACGACAGGGTAGTAAAGCAGGCAACCAGTAAAACAGACTTACGCATAGCATCAACTCCAAAGGACAGGTGGTCATTAAACGCTGCAGCTTGACGCCTGTCACGGCAAGCACCGCAGAAAATTGCTTTCATTCAGCCTTAGTACAGACTGCCCACACCAGAAAAACAGACGAACGGTAGCGCTGCTCTCTCAACCGGGATCTTCATGGATTACTTCATCATTGTAGTCACAACCCTTGCGGGACTGTATTTCCATGCCTGGTTGTACCTGCGCATCAGGCGTTGGATAGACCGTGACCTGGCACTGTCGCTGGCGGGTAATGATCTGCACAAGCGCACCTTCATGCTGCAACAGCTGCAAGAGGCTCGCCGCTTGAAGATCAAACGGTCCCACTTGCCTCACTGGCTGAAGAACGCGGCGCAGCAGTACACGCCCGAAGCCTCTTCAATAGAGACGTCGGGGTGACAGGCATCATTCAAGCGGAGTGACGAAAGGTGCAGCTCAGGGTGCCAGGCGTTCGCGGGTCCAGTCGGCCCCTTGCAGGCGATAGTTCAGGCGGTCATGCAAGCGGCTGGCGCGGCCTTGCCAGAACTCGATGCGCTCGGGTAACAGGCGATAACCACCCCAGTGCTCCGGGCAGTCAGGCTGGGTATCGCTGAAACGCTGCTCGGTAGCCTTGAGCAAGTCCTGCAGCTCTTCCCGGTCACGGATGACCTGGCTTTGCGGAGACGCCCATGCCCCCAGGCGGCTGCCCAAGGGACGAACCTGATAATAAGCATCCGACTCTTCAGGCGTGACCTTCACCACTCGACCCTCAATGCGCACTTGGCGCTCCAGGGTCGGCCAGAAAAACGTCATGGCTGCAAACGGCCGCGCCGCAAGCTGTTGGCCCTTGGCGCTCTGATAATTGGTGAAGAAGGTAAAGCCCTGCGCATCCAGGCCCTTGAGCAACAGGATGCGGCAGTGCGGGCGACCGTCCTGGTCGACCGTGGCCAAGGTCATTGCATTGGCCTCAACCGGTGGCTGCTCGGTTTTCACCGCGTCGGCAAACCACTGGTGGAACAAGGCAAACGGCTCGCTCGGGGCCTGTGCCTCGCTCAAGCCATCCCGTGTGTAGTCACGGCGCATATCGGCCAGTGCCTGGGTCATGCGGCTTTATCCTTCTGGTTCAGCAGATCAGTTTTTCGCCTGGTCGTTTGCCGGTGCAGCAGCCTTGGCTTTGGCGGGTGCCGCTTTTTTCGCCGCTGGCTTGGCCGGGGCTTTCTTGGCCGCTGGCTTGGCAGCCGCTTTCTTGGCGGTCGAAGCCTTCTTGGCCGGGGCCTTGGCGGCTGGAGCCGGGGCTGGAACGTCCTGCACCGCCACCATTTCGGCGACAGGCGGGGTCTTGCCCGACTGATACTTGCTCAGCAGCGCCAACATGGTAGTGCGCTGGGTGAACATGATTTCCATGCGACGGTTCAAGGCGCGGCCCTGGCTGCTGTCGTTGGCGGCACGTGGCATCAGGTCGCCCATGCCGCGCAGCATCAGGCGGTCCTGCTTCAAACCGCTGAGGCTGAAGATCGAGGCGATGGACTGTGCACGCTCCTTGGTCAGCGCCTGGCTGGCCGGGGCGGTGCCGGTGGCATCGACGTGACCCAATACCAGCACGGCAGTCTTCGGATCGGCTTCAACGGCCTTGGCAACCCGGGTGAACGGACCGAGGGTGACCGGCAGCAGCATGGCCGGGCGTTTCGGGTTGTAGGAACCATCAACCGGGGCAATCACCACGAGCACGTTGTCGCGACGCTCGAGTTGCAGGTTGCTGTCCTTGATAGCCGCGCGCAGACGCGGCTCATAGTCGTCCAGCCAGGCTTGGGTGATTTTCGGGTCGGGCATCGGCACGTTGGTCACGTCGACCTTGGCCAATGGCTTGGGTTTGCTTTCGAACGGCCACCACCAGTGGGTTTCGGTGTCGGTCTTGGCGACTGCTGGGGCTGGATCAGCGGCCTTCAGGTCGGCTTTCAGGTCGGCCTTCGCATCGGCCGCCTTCTCATCGGCGCTCTTGGAGGAAAACGGCCACCAGCTGGAACCGGTGTCCGCCTTGGCGGCGGGAGCTGGAGCCGAAGCTGGCGCTGCGGCGGCGGCAGCTACCGGTGCGGCAGGCTTGGCGCCTGCAGCCGGCTTGGCGTCTGGCTTGGCGTCTGGCTTAGCTTCCGGCTTGGTGTCGGCCTGGGTCAATGCGTCCTTGGTCGAGGCCTTATCGGATCCAAATGACCACCAATGCCCGCCCTCGGCATCATTTTGTGGAGTTTGTGCGCAACCGGTAATAGTGAGACATAGCGCAAGAGCCAAGGACTTGTTCGATAACATGAGATATCCACAAAATGAGAAAAAACCAGGGACCTAGATGATCCGTTAAACAGACGCTTGCAGAAGAATAAAGTTACAACTTTTCCTACAGCGTCTTCTTATAGTTGCCTTTGTAACAAAAAAATGTGAAACAGCAAGGGGTTTACAGACAACCGGCCAATATTCTGACCAACTTCTGTGCCCGCGGGTCCATAAGTACATAAGGCCCGAGTGTATTAGTCACGAAACCGAACGCAACATCATGTTCAGGATCGGCAAACCCCACCGAACCACCAGCGCCCGGATGCCCGAATGCACGTGGGCCAAGGCCGAAGGTGGCATTGGCCAACTGCGGCTGATCCAACATGCAGCCCAGGCCGAAACGGGTTTGTGTCAATAATGTTTTATCCGGACCGATGCTGTGCTCGCGAGTCAATTGTTCGAGCATGTCGGCCTCCAGCAAACTACCGTCCAACAGTCCACTATAAAAACCCGCCAGGCTGCGCGCATTGCCGTGACCATTTGCCGCCGGCTGCTGCATACGGCGCCATTCGGGTTTATTAGTGCTGGTCAGAATAGACGGTGGATTGGCAAATGCACGCGTGGTCATCGCCGTCGGTTCGCGCATCATTACTTGCAGTAGACGTTGCGCGGCTTCATCGCCCATATTGCCTTTGCTGCGCGCTATATGGGCCACGCGATAAAATTCTTCGTCCGCCAGGCCCACATGGAAGTCCAAGCCCAATGGCCGTGCGACCCGCGCCACGATGGACTCTCCCGGCCCGCGCCCATCGGCACGCCTCAGCAACTCACCGACCAGCCAGCCGTAGGTGATCGCCTCGTAGCCATGGCCCTGGCCCGGCGTCCACCACGGGGCTTCGGCCGCCAGGGTGTCGACCATCAGTTGCCAGTCGTACAGGGCTTCGGTGGGGAGCATCTCGCGGATCGCCGGCAACCCGGCCTGATGGCACAACAACTGGCGCAGGGTGATTGTTTCTTTCCCGGCCGCGGCAAACTCCGGCCAGACGTTTGCGACCGGCGCATCCAGTTGCAACTTGCCTTCGGCCACCAATTGCAGGGCCGTGACGGCGGTAAAGGTCTTGGTACAGGAGAACAGGTTGACGATGGTGTCGCTGTGCCAGGCCTCGGCGCCGTCCTTGTCGGCGGTGCCGGCCCACAGGTCGACGACCGTTTCGCCGCCGATCTGGATGCAGAGCCCGGCACCACGCTCCTGCGGGTCATCGAACAACGCGGCGAACGCTTCACGTACCGCTTCGAACTGGAGTTCGTAATGACCCTGGATCTGCACCTGAGCGCCCTCGGAAAACATCGAAAAAAGTGGCCGACATTGTTCCAGCCCTGGTGGGTTTTGTGAACCCGTCAGCACTCAATCAATGACCGTTCCCGGAGTGACCGCCTGCATGCCCGGCGCCCTGCCCCGGGCCTTTGCCTTCATGCCCGGCCCTGCCACCTTCGCTTTCACGCGTGGCGCCCGCCGCCTTGGCCTTTTGCGCTTCCTTGCCCAGTTGGTCGACCGCCGCCAGGTTGCTTTTGCGCACACTCTCCACAAAACCCTGGAACGGTACGTCGGTGATACCGACCAGGCCAAAGTGACCGTTTTCACCGTCCAGCAGACGCCCGGTCACCGGCTGGTCCAGATACTGGAACCAATGCACGCCGACAATCGACGGCTCGGCCATGGCCTGCTTGAGGAAGTTGCCATACGCCGCGCCACGATCTTCTTCCCTGGCCAACTGTGTCACGCCGCCCCAGAACGGCCCACGGTCGGCCGAGCCGAAATTGAATTCGGTGATCAGCACCGGCTTGTCCAACGCCCGCAACGCGGCGAAGTCGTAGCCATCCTGAGGCTTGAGGGTGTACATGTTGAAACTCAACACATCGCAGTACTGCGCGCAGGAGGCCACGGCTTCCGGCGTGCTGACCGCATAACGGCCACCCAGCAGCAGTTGATGGGGCGCGTGCCATTTCAGCGAGTCGGAAATGGTCTTGAAGTAGGCATCGGCGAAGGTCTTCTGGAAGTATTTGAAGTCCGCCTCGATTTCCGGGTGCTCGGGATTCGGCATCGGCGGTTCGAAACCCGGGTCCTCCATCAGCTCCCAGCCCTTCAATTCGATACCCCAGGCTTTCGACAAACCTTCTTCGTTGCGGTACTTGTCGCGCAGTTGCTTGAGGAACGCGCGCTTGGCCGGTACGTCGGTGGTCATGCGCAACGTGCCGTACGCCAAGGCGTAGCGGGATTTCGGATCATCGCCAGGGCCGGCCCAGGCCAACTCGTTGTCGGCAAAAAAGCCGATCAACCACGGGTCATCGCGGTGGTCACGGGCGGCAATCGCCACGGCGCGCTCGGTGGCCATGGCGAAACGCGGGTCGAACGGGTCGGGCATGCCGCCCCACCAGTCGGTGCCGGTGCTGATGCTGGCGTAATCGCCGACGATCGACAGCGGCAAGGTGTAGGGAACCCGGCCGGCGGTGGCCAGGCTCTCGTCGCTCCAGTTGCCGACGGTGTTGAAACCCCAGGCCTGCAAGCGGTCGAGGGTGTGAGTGACCCAACGTTTCTGGTCGAAGCCGTCACCGCCATAGGTACGCTGCAAGTTGGCGCCGTAAAAGTCATACCAACGCCCGGCACCGAAGCCACGGCCTTCCCCCGCGCCATTGCCGGTGCGGTTGTCGCCGCTGCCGTAATACTTGTCGAAGGGTTCGCCGCCCTTGGGCAGCGCGGCGAACATCCATTCACGGCCGGCCACATAGGTCTGGCTGTTGTCCGGGGCCACGGTATTGACGCCCAGGGAGTAGAACGGATGCCCTTGCGGTGTCACCAGGTACCAGCGTCCGTCGCGCTTCTCGGTACGGAAAAACCCGCTGGCGTCGAATGCCGGGCCTTTGTTCCAGCCACCGTATTGGTCCAGCGCGGATTTATCCCGCGTGGCCAGCCAACCCTGGAGCTGCTGCTGCTCCTTGGCGGCAGCGGCTTTGAGTTGCTCGTCGCTGCTGACTTTTTCCGGCCACCGCGCACGGGTGGATTGACCATAGGCATCCACCAGCTCGCTGTAGGCCGCCTTCAGCACCGGCTCGCTGTCCTGCACGCCGAAGCGCTCCAGCAGGATGCTCTGGGCGGCGTTGGGTTTGAGCATCGACAGCGTCACCGAAACCACCTGGCTGCGGTCGATCTCGCCAGCGCTACTGGCCAGCAACACACGCTGGCCGTCCACGGTGATCGGCATCGGTGGGCCGGCCTTCATGCCCTGGCTCAGCGGCGAATTGGCCTGCAGCGGAACCAGCAAGGTCTGAGCCGGGCCGGCGGGCAGGTCGATGCGGCTGACCAGGGTCTTGCCATCCGCGCTCTGCACCTTGACGTAGAGGGTCAACGCCCAGTCCATCGCACTCTGGATGCGCAGGCTCATGGCACCCGACCGGGACCAGTCCCAGGCGCCGGTCTGCGGGCTCAGCACCAGGCTCGGTTCGGCGGCCGGGTTGAACGTGATGCGGCGCAGCACTTCGCCTTCGGGGGTTTGTTCGGCGTTGTATTGCGGCAGGCTGGCGTCCTGGGTCGCCACCTTGACCACATCGGCAGGCCGGACGAAGTTGAACAAAGTCTGTTGCCCCGCAGGCGCAGCCATCAAGGGCGCGGCGAGCAGCAAGGCAAAAAGAGCGGGCAGCGTGCGAATCATACGAACAAGGTTCTCCCAGACGGCCGATGAATGGCCTGATGAAATACAGTGAGATAGACCACGAAGTGGGCGAAACCGCCCACTGTGGCTTAAGAAATTTCGCGCCTGAAAGGCGGCAAGGCATTCAGGATAGCCTTGCCATAGCGCTGGGTGACCAGACGCCGATCAAGCAAGGTGATGGTGCCCCGGTCCTCTTCGGTACGCAGCAGGCGACCGCAGGCCTGGACCAGCTTCAAGGAAGCATCCGGCACCGAGATCTCCATGAACGGATTACCGCCCCGCGCCTCGATCCACTCGGCCAAAGCCGCCTCGACCGGATCGTCCGGCACCGAGAACGGGATCTTGGCAATCACCACGTGTTCGCAATAGGCACCCGGCAAGTCCACCCCTTCGGCGAAGCTGGCCAGGCCGAACAGCACGCTGGAGTCGCCGCCGTCTACACGCGCCTTGTGTTTGTTCAGGGTCTCCTGCTTGGACAGGTTGCCCTGGATAAACACTTGCTTGCGCCAATCACGGTCGAGGCCGTCGAACACGTCCTGCATCTGTTTGCGTGACGAGAACAGCACCAGCGTTCCGCGCGAACCTTCGACCAGCTCCGGCAGGTCCCGGATGATGGCGGCGGTGTGCGCCGCTGCGTCCCGTGGGTCGGCCTTGAGGTCCGGCACTCGCAGCACACCTGCGTCGGCATGATGGAACGGGCTCGGCACCACGGCAGTGACGGCCTTTTTCGGCAGGCCGGCGCGCATCCGGAAGCGGTCGAAGGTGCCTAGGGCGGTCAGCGTCGCGGAAGTCACCAGGCAACCGTAGGCCACGTTCCACAGGTTGCGGCGCAGCATTTCGGCGGCAAGGATGGGACTGGCGTTGACCTCGATATCGAACAGCGCACCGCTTTCCGACAGGGTCAGCCAGCGCGCCATGGGCGGGTTGTCTTCCGGGTCTTCGACGGTGAAGGCGGTCCACAGCTCCCAGTTGCCCTGGGAACGGGACAGCAGGCTGCCGAACAGCGGGTACCATTCCTCGGCCTGGTTGCTGGCGATGCCGATATTGACCTCGCCGTCCATGCCTTCCTTGAGCAAATCCGTAAGACGGGTGAACAGATCGGTCAGGCGTGAAAAGCCTTTCTTCAGCTCGATGCCCATTTCGCGCATGTGCTCGGGGATCAGCCCACCGACAAAACGATGGCGGGGACGCTCACGACCCTCCACATCTTCACCGGGCTTGAAGTCGGCCACCTGCTCGCAGGCACTGAACATGAATTGCTGCTGGGTCTTGATCTCGCGCGCCAGCTCCGGCACCTGCTCGATCAGCTTGCCCAGGTCGCCCGGCAGCGGGTGCTGGGCCAGCAATTTGGTGAGGTTCTTCGCCGTGGTTTCGAGCCAGTCGGCAGTGGAGCGCAGGCGCGTGTAGTGGGCGAAGTGGCCGATGGCCTTGTCGGGCAGGTGATGGCCTTCGTCAAACACATAGAGAGTGTCACGCGGGTCCGGCAACACCGCACCGCCGCCCAGGGCCAGGTCGGCCAGCACCATATCGTGGTTGGTGACGATCACATCGACCTTGCCCATGCCTTCGCGGGCCTTGTAGAAGGCGCACTGGCCGAAGTTGGGGCAATGTCGGTTGGTGCACTGGCTGTGGTCAGTGGTCAAGCGCGCCCAGTCGGAATCTTCCAGGGCGGTGGGCCAGCTGTCGCGGTCACCGTCCCATTTATTGCCGGCCAGTTTCTCGATCATGCTGGTAAACAGCTTCTGGCTGGCCTCATCGACTTCGATCTTGAAGCCTTCTTCTTCGAACAGCTGGGCGGTGGCGGTTTGCGCGTGACCTTCCTGCAACAGCACGTCGAGCTTGGACAGGCACATGTAGCGGCCACGGCCTTTGGCCAGGGCGAAGGTGAAGCTCAGGCCACTGTTGCGCATCAGGTCGGGCAGGTCCTTGTAGACGATCTGCTCCTGCAGGGCGACGGTGGCGGTGGCGATCACCAGGCGCTTGCCGGCGGCCTTGGCGGTCGGGATCGCGGCCAGGCTGTAGGCCACGGTCTTGCCGGTACCGGTGCCGGCCTCGACGGCCACGACCGCGGGCTCACCCTCGCGGCGGCCTTCGTCGTCGGTGTCGATATCCCCGAGGACCTTGGCCACTTCGGCGATCATCAGGCGTTGGCCGTAGCGCGGTTTCAAGCTCTTGGCTTCGAGAAAACGCGAATAGGCACCCTGGATCGTGGTTTTGAGTTCAGTGCTGATCATGGATAGTCGGGCGCAAAAAACGCTGGATAAATTTTCAGTGGTTCGGATCGGCGGCTATCATACCCCGCTAATGAATCCCGCGCAGAACGGAGTACCACAATGACCGCGTTTAGCCTCGCTTACACCCTGCATGTATTGGCCGCCCTGGTATGGGTCGGCGGTATGTTTTTCGCCTGGATGATCCTGCGCCCCGCCGCTGTGGCGGCACTTGAAGGCCCTGCCCGGCTCAAATTATGGGCAAATGTGTTTCAACGTTTTTTCGTATGGGTGTGGATCGCCGTGGCGGTTTTGCCGATCAGCGGCATTGGCCTGCTGCACTTGCGCTTCAACGGGTTTGAGACGGCACCGCGTTATGTGCAGGTGATGATGGGTTTGTATCTGGTGATGACGGCGCTGTTTATCCGCATCCAGGCGCTGAAGTTCCCGGAGTTGCGCAAGGCAGTGGCGGCTGAGGATTGGCCGGCGGGTGCGGCGGTGCTGGGGCAGATTCGCCGATTGGTGGGCATTAACCTGATTGTGGGGTTGGTGGTGGTGGCGATTGCTTCGGCTCGACCGATGTTTTAAGGCGGGCTTTAGTCCGCCATCGGGGGCAAGCCCCCTGCCACAGTTGGAATGCAGTCCAATTGTGGGAGGGGGCTTGCCCCGATGGCGTCAGAGCAGGCAATTCAAAGCCGCTGGATGGTCACAGTCCCCGCAGGCCCGGCCGGCCCCGGCTGCCCTTCCAAGCCTGGACGGCCTTTCTCGCCGCCATCGGCGCGGTACACCAGGCAGCCTTTGGACTGGCCGCCCTTGCCCGGCTTGCCCGCCGTGCCGGCCAATCCACCGGGACCGCCATCGACCCAGACCTTTATATGGTCAGCCGGAAAGTCCTGCGGCAACTCGACCCGCACCTGCGCGCCCGACGCGCCAGGCAAGCCATCACCGCCGTTATCCCCGTTGGCACCGCGACCGGCCGAGCCCCAGGTGCACCCTGGGTCTTCGCCGTTGGCGCCATCCAGCCCGGCATAACCCTGGGCGCCGGCACCGCCACGGGCGTCCACCGAGAGTTCTTCTGCCGCCAGGGAGTTGATACGCAAGGTCAGGTCACGCCCGGACTTGGCCGGTTTTTCGTGGGTGCCGGGAGCGCCGCGGGAGGTGATCTGGCTACCGTGGTCCAATTGCGCATGGCGCACCTGCAATTGCAAAGCGGTGTTGCCGGGCACAATGGTGATACGGGCGTCGCGGCCCAGGTGCAGCTCATCCACGGAGACCTGGCTGATGTTGGCGGGAATCAGCAAGGTGCCATAGTCCGCCACCTCCAGGCGCTCCAATTGCAACACGCTGGTGCTGTTGGGCAGGCGCATCAACGAGTTGGGTTCAACACTGACGCTCTGGGCCAGGGCAACGGGGCTGACCAACAGGGCCAACAGAAAAACCTTACGCATCATGGAGCTCCCCTGAATTTTTTCAAAAAATATTTCTAGTTTTTCTTTGGACGCACAGTAACGACTTCCGCAGGCGCTTTGCCAGTGAAGGATCAAAAAAGTTGATAAAGGGGGAGGATTGGCAGCAATGCCCCTGTGTATCCCACAGGGGCAAGGGCCGTCAGCGGTTGATCTGGATTTCCGTACGACGGTTCAAGGCACGGCCTTCAGCGGTTTTGTTGTCGGCTACCGGATGGCTCTCGCCTGCACCGGTCACCGATACAAAACTGCTGCGCGGCACGCCGGACTTGATCAGGTACTCGACCACCGAATGCGCGCGTTTTTCCGAGAGTTTCTGATTGTAGGCCTCTTTGCCGACGCTGTCGGTGTGGCCACTGACCCGCAACTGGGCGCCTGGGGCTTCCTGTTTCAGGCGGGTGGCGACGGTGTCGAGCTTGGCGGTATCCGCCGCCGTCAACTTCGCCGAGTCGAACTGGAAGTGCACGTCACGGATCACGATGGTTTCCTCCTTGACCACGACCACTTCCTCAACCACGACCGGTGGCGGTACGGGCGGGCAACCATTGGCATCCACCGGCACACCTTTTGGCGTGCCCGGGCACTTGTCGCGGCTGTCCGGCACGCCATCGCCATCTTCGTCACCGTCGCCATGCACCCAGCAATAGGCGCCGGCCATACCGCCGATCAACAACGCGCCATAGCCTGCATAGGCCGAGCTTTCAGTGGCACCGATCGCCGCACCGGTCACACCGCCAACGGCGGCGCAGGTGGGCCAGTCGGTTTTTTGCAAACCTGCGCAACCTGTCAATACTCCGGTTAGCAGAACCAAGGGTAGAGCTGTCCGCATGATGCTCATCTGATTTCTCCTGAGGGGATCGGCGGGGGCCGATGAGTGGAGTAAAGACGGCTCTTTTCATCTGCGCCACTACGCCGCGCCCCCGTATTCATTGAGGATCGTCGCCCTCGTAGGAGTTTTCGCCACCGCCCGCTCTAGGCCCGCACGCTCAGCCGCGCTAGTCTCTACGGTCCTGATGTGAGGATCTCTGATGACCGCCGGTATTTCTGACCGTACACCCCAGCAGGCCCTGGCCGCCTTGCTCGACCTGCACCAGCCCAAACGCCTGTTGCTGTTGGGCGCCAGCCAGTTCCCGGCGCTGGAGGCTTTTCAAGCAGCACACCCCGGCACCCAGGTTGCCGTTGCCCCACCCGGCCCACTGCCGGCGCAGCTGGCCGCGCAGCGTTTTGACCTGGCGCTGGTGGTGGATTGCCTGGAGCACCTGTCAAAACCGCAAGGCCTGACCCTGCTGGGCGGTATCCGCAACCTCAACGCCAGCCGCATTGCGGTGCTGGTTGACCTGGGGGCCTGCGACTGGAAGGACACCGACTTCTTCTCCCTGGCCCTGCAGGCCGGCGAGCGTTTCCAGCGTGACGAACAGGTTCTGACGCTGTTTACCTATGATCTGCTTGACTATAAACAGGTACCGGACTGGCTCAATGCCCGCTTCTGGGCCAACCCGGAAAACTTCGGAAAGTATTGGTGGTAACCCGATGAGTACATCCATTTGCCCCTGCGGCAGTGGCAACCTGCTGGATGCCTGCTGCGGCCATTATCACGCCGGGCACCCCGCGCCCTGCGCGACCGCGTTGATGCGCTCGCGCTACAGCGCCTACGTACTGGGCCTGGTGGACTATCTGGTTGCCACCACGCTGCCCGCGCAACAGCCCGGCCTGGACCGTGCCGCCATCGCCGCGTGGAGCGCCCAGAGCACCTGGCTCGGCCTTGAAGTGGAAAGCTCCGAGGTATTCGGCGGCCAGCCGGAACACGCGTTCGTGACCTTCACCGCGCGCTGGCATGACAGCACCGGCGAACATAGTCACCGCGAGCAGTCTTCTTTCGTACAGAATGACGGGCGCTGGTACTTCATCGACCCGACCGTGGAAGTGAAGACCGGACGTAACGATGCCTGCCTGTGCGGCAGCGGGCAAAAATTCAAGAAGTGTTGTTCCAGCTATCTATAGCCACCACAGGACTCACGCCATGCTCCGGATCTACAGCTTGATGCTGGCGTTAACCCTTGGCCTGACCGGCTGCGCGTCGTGGTTCGAGGACGACGCGCCGCCGCCCCACATCTCCCTGGTGAAGGTCGAAGTGGTGCGAGCCAAGCTGCTGGAGCAGAAATTCAAGCTGTACTTTCGCGTGGACAATCGCGACGACGCCGACCTGACCGTGCGTGGCCTGATCTACAAAGTGACGCTGGATGACTTTGTGCTGACCGAAGGCGAGTCCAACCAATGGCTTACCGTGCCGCCGCGCGGCCATGCCTTTTTCAAGGTGTCGGTGCGCACCAACCTCTGGCCACAGATCCGCGATGTGGTGCAGATGCTGAAAAAACCCGACCGCCCCGTGCCCTATCGCCTCGAAGGCGAGCTGAAAACCGGATTATTCATCGGTTATGACGTGCAGGTGAATCACAATGGCGAGATAATCCCCGGCGATTTTATTCCGGAGCGACATCGATGACTCAGCAACCCCATGTCCATGGTCCTGACTGCAACCATGATCACGATCACCATGATCACGACCACGGCCATGTCCACGGCCCGAACTGCGGCCACGCTCACCAGGAGCCGGTGCGCAATGCCCTGAAGGACGTGGGCCGCAACGATCCTTGCCCGTGCGGCAGTGAGAAGAAATTCAAGAAGTGCCACGGGGCGTAAAGCCACGCTGAAGATTTAAATGTGGGAGGGGGCTTGCCCCCGATAGCGGTATACCAGTCTCCTATTCAGTGCCTGACAGCCAGCAATCGGGGGCAAGCCCCCTCTCACATTCAGTTGCGTTCCACATTCAGGATTTGCGTTGAAACACCAGTTCCACCTCAAGCCCTCCGCCGTCCCGGTTGCGCAACGCCAAACGCCCGTCATGCGCCTTGGCGATGGTGTGGGCAATGCTCAATCCCAGGCCATACCCGCCGGTCTCGGCATTGCGTGAACCTTCCACGCGATAGAACGGCTCCATCACCTGCTCCAACTGTTCCCGGGGAATCCCGGGGCCACGGTCACTGATGACGATCTTCAAGCTGTCCGCCTGGTCCTCGACCCGCACCACCACATCACGGCCATAACGCACAGCGTTCTCCAGCAGGTTCTGCACGCAACGTTTAAGGCTGCGGGCATACCCCGGCAATGGCTGCTTCGCCCGGCCTTCGATCACCACCTGCTCGCCAACGTCCTGCAAGTCCGCCTGCAGGCTTTGCAGCAAGGCGTTGATATCGATGTTCTGCCGCGTCTCGTTGATTTCGCCGCTGCTGACAAAATCCAGCGTGCTGGACACCATATGCTCCATTTCTTCCAGATCGCTGCGAAAACGCTCCTTGGTGCGATTGTCCTCAAGCATCTCGGTGCGCAGGCGCAGTCGTGTGATCGGTGAACGCAAATCGTGGGAAATCGCCGCAAGGAAACGCGTGCGCTCGGCGATGTTGGCGATCAGCCGCTGTTGCATCGCATTAAATGCCTGGGCGGCGCGGCGAACTTCAGTGGGACCGTCCACCGACAGCGGCGGGCGCTGGATATCCCGGCCCAACGCCTCGGCGGCCTTGGCCAGGGTGTTGAGCGGGCGAATCGCCAGGCGTACCGCGACCAGCGCGATCACCACCAACACCAGCACCCGCAGCAGGTAGATGCGCATCACGTAATCGAACAGCAGGTCCAGCGGCGAGGTACTGGTCCAGCCCTGCTCTTCACTCGCATCCACCTGCAACCAGCGCCCGTCGGGTAGGCGCAGGTCGATCAAAAATTGTCCCACCACCGGTTGGGAACCGAGCAAGGTTGACAGGCCGGCGGTCTGCCCGTCGCCATCGACCAGAGACAGGCGCAACAGGATCAGGGTTTGGGCGTAACCGGTTTTTTCCGACAGCACCTTCTTGATCAATCGCTCGGTGGGCCGGTCACTTTCGTGCAGGGTGCTCGGGGTGTTGCTGGCCTGGTCGCTGAGGGTCAGGCGGAAGTTTGGCGTGTCGAGCAGCTTGATCAGCACATCCGCTTGCTGCGGATCGCTGTGCACCAGGCGCACCACGTCCGCCAGGCGCGTGGCGATCAACCGCGCCGGGATTTCCAGCACCTGCCCATGGCGTCGGTCGTACCAGATGCTGCTGGTCAGGGCCTGCGCGGCGAGCATGCCGCTGACGAGAATCAGCACCAGCCGGCCGAACAGCGAACGCGGCAGCAGTCTCACGACTCCAACACCACGTCATCGGCGGTGAGCATGTAGCCCTCGTTGCGCACGGTCTTGATCAACCCTGCCGGCAATTGCGAGCGCAGGCGGCTGACGCACACATCGATGGAGCGGTCGAACGGCGTGCTGTCCTTGTCGAACACATGGTTGAGCAGAAAGTCGCGGCTCAACGGGCGATTGGGGTGCTGCAACAGCAGGCGCAACACGCGGTAATCCGAGTTGCCCAGGCTGACCACCACGCCCTGTGGCGACAGCAATTGCCGCGCCCGCGTGTCGAGTTGCCAGCCTGCGAAACGAATGCTCGGCGCTTCATCCAGGCGGGCGCGGTCGGGAAAGCTCTGTACCCGGCGCAGCACCACTTTTATCCGCACCAGCAACTCACGTGGGTCGAAGGGTTTGGGCAAGTAATCGTCGGCGCCGATTTCCAGGCCGACGATACGATCGATCAACGAGCCCTTGGCGGTGAGCATCACCACCGGCGTGTTGGAGTTAACCCGCAGTTCGCGGCAAAGGCTCAGGCCGTCTTCGCCGGGCAGCATCAGGTCGAGCACGATCAGGTCGATCACATTCAGCGCTAGGCGGCGGCGCATTTCCTTGCCGTCGGCGGCGGTGGACACCTGGAAGCCGGCGTCGCTCAGGTAGTCGCAGAGCAGTTGGCGGATTTGCGGGTCGTCGTCAACGATCAGCAGGTGGTCTTGCTTGGCCATGGGCAGTCAATCCGAAAAACGATGAAACGCAGCAAATAGCCGAAAGTTCAGCCGGCAGCGCAGGCAAATGTAATGGAATGTTGTGGGAAACCCTAATCACGCATCAGCGATACAAACCTGGGGTATGGCAGGAGGAATCGCTCTTTAGACTATCGAACCTAAATGAGAGTAATTGTAATTTAGACTCGGACGCTACCATGTCATTGCCCCTATCATTGCCCACGCCTCACCGCCACACGCGGCACACCACCCTGGCACCGATGTTCGGTTTGCTGGCTGCCGGCAGCGTCGCACCGGTGGCCCTGGCTGGCGCCCCAACCGCCACGTCCAGCGATTCGGTGTTGAGCCTGCCGGAAATCAAGATCGACGGCGAAGCCACTTCCACCTTCAAGGTGGACCGCGTCACCTCGGCCAAGATCAGCCAGCCGCTGCTGGACGCACCGCAAAGCGTGACCATCGTGCCGCAACAGGTGCTCAAGGAGCAGAACGCGCAGACCTTGCAGGAAGTGTTGCGCAATGTCCCGGGCATTACCTTTATGTCCGGCGAGGGCAACCTGGGCTGGGGCGACCTGTTTTCGATCCGCGGTTTTTCTTCCGAGCAGAGCCTGACCGTCGACGGTGTGCGCGATGCCGGCATGTCCACGCGCACCGACACCTTCAACCTGCAGCAGGCCGAAGTGTTCAAGGGCACCGGTTCCATCGAGTCCGGGGTCTCGGCCGTGGGCGGCAGCGTCAACCTGGTCAGCAAGGAAGCGCATCTGGGCGATGCCAACAAAGTCTCGGCCGGGATCGGCACCGACAGCTACCGCCGCCTCACTGCCGACCTGAATAAACAGCTGAACGACACCAGCGCCGTGCGCATCAACCTGATGAAGCACTACAACCAGGTGGCCGAACGCGACGATGTGGACTACGACCGCTGGGGCATTGCCACCTCGTTCGGCTTCGGCCTGGGCACCGACACGCGGTTGTTCATCGACACCTTCTACCAGAAAGACACCAACACCCCGGACGGCGGTGTGCCGATCCAGCGCGGCACCAACGGCGACCGCATGCCGGGCGTGAAACGCTCCAACTGGTACGGCGACTCCCACCTCTACACCCAAGAGAACAAAACCACCTCGCTCACGGCGCGCTTTGAGCATGACTTCGCCTGGAACGACGCCAACCTGCGCAACCAGACGCGCTGGGAACGCAGCGACAACTTCGCCGTGCTCTCGCCGGCGCGCTTCTTCGCCGCCAACGCCAGCGGCCAGAAGACCTGCACCGGCACCCGCTGTGCGACTTTGGGCTACACCGGCGCAGGCCCGATCAGCCAAGTGCCGGGCAGCACGGTGAATGCCTACACCGACTACGTAAACAACAGCAACACCGCCTACGGCATCCTGCGCGGCAGCGACTTTGGTTTGTCCAAGCGCTACACCATCCTGGACAACCAGACCGACTTCAATTTCAACCTCACCACCGGCAGCCTGCAGCACGCGGTGGTCAGCGGCCTGGAGTTCTATCACGAGACCTACGGCGGCCTGAAACGCAACGCCGAAGTGCCGGCAGGCAACATGCTGTTTGATATGCACGACCCCAGCCACAGCTTCGCCAGCACCTACGTGACCAAAGGCGAAGGCGACCCGCGCTCGGTGATCGAAAACGCCGGTCTCTACCTGGGCGACACCCTCACCCTCAACGAGCAGTGGCAAGTACTCGGCTCGTTGCGCTACGACAACTGGCGCGCCGAAACCCGCCAGCGCGGCCAGGCGACGATCAGCAGTACCGACGGTGCCGTCAGCGGTCGGGTTGGCGCCGTGTTCAAACCGTTGCCCAATGGCAGCATCTATGTGTCCTACAGCCAGGCGGCGCAGCCCTCGGCGCTGGGCGCGTCCACCAACAACCAGATCTACGGCGCGGCCAGCACCCGTCGTTACAGCCCGGCCAAATCCAAGACCTATGAACTGGGCACCAAGTGGGACATCGCCCATGACATGCTCAACGTTACGGCGGCGATCTTCCGCACCGAACTGGACAACGCCTGGGAATACCAGGACGGCGAATCCGCCCCGGTACGCGCCCTGCCCGCCAAGCGCGTCGACGGCATCGAGCTGGGCCTGCAAGGCAATATCACCCCACGCTGGACCGCCTACAGCGGTTTCTCGGCCCTCAAGAGCACCCAGACCAAAGGCATCAACAAAGGCGCCGAAGCCAAGAACGTCCCGGACCTGACCGCCAACCTGTGGACCACCTACGCCGTCACCGACGCCCTGAGCCTCAGCTACGGCGAGCAATACGTGGGCCGGCGCCGCTACACCGACAACAAATACGTCGGGGGGTTGAACAACAACAGCAGCTACGCCAACGGCCCGTCCGGGGTCTACGCGATCTACACCCGCGACCACGAAAAAGCCCCCGGCTACTGGCTGAGCAACCTGGCCGCGCAATACAAGGTGAACAAGGACACCACGGTCAACCTCAACCTCAACAACGTGTTCAACACGTTCTATTACAGCCAGGTCGGCGCGTCCCTCGATGGCTTCCAGCTCTACGGCATTCCGGGCGCCGGGCGCACCCTCACTGCCAGCGTCGACTATGAGTTCTGAACCGTGCTGGTCGAGATCCCGGCACTGCTCAACGCCTGCGAAGTCGACACCTGCCTGGCCGCCTTGCCTCACAACCCCTTGCGGCGCTGGAGCGATACCTGATGCGCCGCCTTCACCTGGAGTTCCCGCCATGTTGAAACCCCGTAATGTCCTCAAGCTGTGCGTGCTGTTCGCCGCGCTGGTCCTCGGCCATGCCGAAACCGCTGCCGCCCATGAAGTCACCGATGTGCTGGGGCGCAAGGTCGACGTGGCGGACAACGTCAAGCGCGTGGTCCTCGGTGAAGGCCGCTTGATTTCGGCGTTTGCCCTGCTGGACCGCGATGCGCCGTTCCAACGCATCGTCGGTTGGCAGAACGATTTGAAGCTGCTGGACCAGCACACCTATAACGCCTACGTGGCGAAATTTCCCAGCGTGAAAGACATCCCGCTGATCGGCCAGGCGTCGGAACAAAGCGTCAGCGCCGAGGAAATCCTCTCGCTCAAACCCGACCTGGCGGTGTTCAGCATTTCTGGCCACGGCCCGACTGAACACAGCCCGGTCGCCGATGTGCTGGCCAAGGCGGGCATCCCGGTGCTGTTCGTCGACTTTCGCATCAACCCGGTGCAAGGCACCCACACCAGCATGAACGCGCTGGGCCAGGCGCTGGGGCGCGAAGCCCAGGCCAAGGCTTTCCTGGATTTCTATGACCAGCACCTCAAGGTCATCACCGACGCGGTCGCCACCTTGCCGGCCGGCCCGCGTCCGAGCGTGTTCCTCGAACTGCTGGCCGGCGCCTGGCAAGCGCCGGGGCACACCACGGGCAAGAGTGGCATGGGGGAAGTGATCAAGCTGGTGGGCGGGCGCAACATCGCCGCCGATGTGGTACCGGGGGCACTGGGGGATATCAGCGTGGAATACGCCTTGAAAGCGGACCCGGATATTTATGTCGCCACCGGTAACCACAAGCCGGGGCTGATCCTGGGTGCCGGCGTGAGCCATGACGAGGCGCGTGAAGCCTTTGACCGCGTATTGGCGCGCCCCGAGTTCGCCAACCTGCGTGCCATCCGCGCAGGCAATGCCCACGGCCTGTGGCATGACTTCTACAACTCGCCGTACAACCTGCTGGCGATTGAGTCGCTGGCCAAGTGGGTGCATCCGCACTTGTTCGCCAAGCTGGACCCGCAGGCGACCATGGAACAGATCAACCAGCAATTCCTGGGGATGCCGTTGCAGGGTGCCTATTGGATCGACACCTCTAAATGACCACGCAAACCCTCGACCTCGCCTCAGCCACCCACGGCTATCGCCGCCTGCTGGCGCGGCGTGCCTGGCTATTGGCGCTACTGGGCATGGCGCTGGTGTGCGCCATGCTGGTGGACCTGGCCAGCGGCCCGTCCGGCATGGGCCTGCTGGCCTTGCTTGACGGGATTGCGCACCCGTCCCACCTCAGCGCCACCGACCAGGTGATCATCTGGAGCGTGCGCCTGCCCTACGCGTTGATGGCGGTGCTGGTGGGCTGTGCGTTGTCGCTGGCCGGGGCGGAGATGCAGGCGATCTTGAACAACCCGCTGGCCAGCCCGTTTACCTTGGGCGTGTCGTCGGCGGCGGCGCTGGGGGCATCCCTGGTGATTGTGTTCCCGGTGACGACCTTGTGGGTGTCGGCCAATACGGCGATTTCCATTTCGGCGTTCATCTTCGCCGCCGCCTCGGTGTTTTTGCTGCAAGCCATGTCGCGCTTGCGGGGCGCCGGCGTAGAGAGCCTGGTGCTGTTCGGCATCGCCCTGGTATTCAGTTGCAACGCGGTGGTGGCTTTGTTGCAACTGGTGGCCACCGAGGATGTGCTGCAACAACTGGTGTTCTGGACCCTGGGCAGCGTGACCCGGGCCAACTGGGACAAGCTCGGTATCCTGGCCCTGGTGGTCGCGGTGGTGTTGCCGTTTTCCTTCGCCGCCGCACCGCGCCTGACCTTGCTGCGCATGGGCGAAGACCGCGCGCAAAGCTTCGGCGTGGACGTCAAGCGTCTGCGGTTTTTCTCGTTGCTGCGCATCAGCCTGTTGTCGGCTACCGCCGTGGCGTTCGTCGGCACCATCGGCTTTATCGGCCTGGTGGGTCCGCATATCGCGCGGATCCTGGTGGGTGAAGACCAGCGCTTCCTGCTGCCGGCCAGCGCCCTGACCGGCGCGCTGTTGCTGGCGCTGTCGTCGATTGCCAGCAAGCTGATCATGCCCGGTATGAGCGTGCCGGTGGGCATCGTCACGGCGTTGGTGGGCGTGCCGATTTTCGTGATGCTGGTGTTCAAGCGCGGGAGGCAGTTATGAGCGAAGGGTTAAGCGTACGCAACGCCAATGTGAGTTATGGCCGCCGGCAGATCGTGCATGACCTGAGCCTGCCGACCTTGCCCCACGGCAGCCTGACCGCCCTGATCGGCCCCAACGGCGCCGGTAAGTCCACTTTGCTGCGCGCCGTGGCCGGGCTGGAAAAGATGCACGGTGTCGTACGACTGGGTGACCTCGACCTGTCAGCCATGTCCGTGGCCGAGCGCGCCAGGCGTGTGACCTACATGCCGCAGAACCTGCCACCGGGCCTGAGCCTCAGCGTAATGGAGAGCGTGATTGCTGCGTTGCGCGTCACCTCTGTGGACGGCCTTCCATTGTCCAACGACGCCTGTCTGCGCGAAGCCTTCGAGGCATTGCAGCGCATTGGCATCGCGCACCTGGCCGATCAGTGGTTAAACACGCTGTCGGGCGGCCAACGCCAACTGGTCAGCCTCGCACAACTGATTGCACGGCGCCCCCAAGTGATGCTGCTGGACGAACCCACCAGCGCCCTCGACCTCAATTACCAATTGAAAGTCATGGAGTGCGTGCGTGGGCTGGTGCGCGAACACAACCTGATCGCCGTGGTGGTGTTGCACGACATCAACCTTGCCGCACGTTTTGCCGACCATATTGC
This sequence comes from Pseudomonas sp. NFPP28, assembly GCF_900115535.1. Lineage (NCBI taxonomy): Bacteria > Pseudomonadati > Pseudomonadota > Gammaproteobacteria > Pseudomonadales > Pseudomonadaceae > Pseudomonas > Pseudomonas sp. NFPP28. The sequence continues at coordinate 413,590 of NZ_FOWT01000001.1, forward strand.
CGTGCTGCGCCAAGGTCGCTTGTACGCCAGTGGCGCAGCAAACGAGGTGCTTAATCCGCTGTTGTTTGCCGAGGTGTATCGCGTGCGGGCGCGCATCGAGCGCTGTTCAGAGCAGTCGCTGCAGGTGTTGGTGGATGGCGCTTTTTGATTTGCTTCTAAGGGTATGCGCAAATGTTTCATTGAATTTTCGCACGCCCAACATTACCTATACCTACAGGCATCCGTTCAAGCATCACCACTTTTGGAGAGCTTCATGATCGACCTGTATTACTGGACCACCCCCAACGGCCACAAAATATCGTTGTTCCTGGAAGAAGCCGGCCTGCCCTACAAGGTGCACCCGATCAACATCGGCCAGGGTGAACAGTTCAAGCCTGACTTCCTGAAGATCGCTCCCAACAACCGCATCCCGGCCATCGTCGACCAGACCCCGACCGACGGCGGTGCACCGATTTCCCTGTTTGAGTCCGGCGCGATCCTGTTGTACCTCGCGGAAAAAACCGGCCAGTTCATTCCAAAAGACCTGCGCGGTCGCCAGGAAGTACTGCAATGGCTGTTCTGGCAAATGGGCGGCTTGGGCCCGATGGCGGGGCAGAATCATCACTTCAGCCAGTTCGCCCCGGAGAAAATCCCCTACGCGATCAAACGCTACGTGGATGAAACCGCACGCCTCTACGGGGTGCTCGACCGGCGCCTGGCGGACCGTGCGTTCGTCGCGGGCGAGGACTACAGCATTGCCGACATGGCGATCTACCCCTGGATTGTTTCCCACAAATGGCAAAGCCAGCGCCTGGAAGATTTCCCACACCTGCATCGCTGGTTCAACAGCATCAAGGAACGGCCGGCGACGGTCCGGGCGTATGAGCTGGTGCAGCAAGTCAACCCGCCCAAGTCTTGATACGCAATTGCTGAAAATAAGGCATGGCTCCCGCTTGCGTCGTTTCGCCGCGCTCACTAACGTAGCGCCTTTACTGACGCTACCCCCCCGCAGGAGCTTTGCCATGGCCTCGCCAGCCCTCTCACATTTTCTTCCCCGGTTCGGCGTTGCCGCGGCAGTGGCCAGCGCGTTAAGCCTGGCCGGTTGCCAGCTCCAGAGCACCCAGGACACCCTGCCGCCGGTTGCCGGCGTACAGCCGATCAAAGGCCTCGCGCAGAATGTATCGGTACGCCGCAATGCCCAGGGCATGCCGCTGATCGAAAGCAACACCTTCCATGACGCGCTGTTCAGCCTCGGTTACGTGCATGCCAGTGATCGCATCACCCAGATGGTCACCCTGCGCCTGCTGGCCCAGGGCCGCCTGGCGGAAATGTCCGGGCCTGAAGTGCTGGATGTCGACCGCTTCATGCGCGCGGTCAACCTGAAGAAAAGCGCCGGCGAGCTGTACAACGCCTCCAGCCCGCGTCTCAAGCGCTTCTTTGAAGTGTATGCGCGTGGCGTCAACGCCTACCTGTTCCGCTACCGCGACAAGTTGCCGCCGGACCTGGCCCAGACCGGCTACAAGCCCGAGTACTGGAAGCCGGAAGATTCGGCGCTGCTGTTCTGCCTGCTGAATTTCAGCGAGTCGGCCAACCTGCAGGAAGAGATTTCGTCGCTGGTGCTGGCGCAGAAAGTCGGCGTCGACAAACTCGCCTGGCTCACCCCAAGCGCGCCGGATGAAGCGATCCCGCTGGCCGAGGCCGAAAAACTCAAGGGCGTGAACCTGGGCCAGATCACCGGCCTGGCCGGGCTGGACGCGGTCAGCCAGCAACTGAGCAGCCTCAACGCCCTGGCGGTCACCACCTCAAGCAACTGGGCGATCGGCCCACAGCGCAGCCGCAGCGGTAAAAGCCTGCTGGCGGGCGACCTCGCCGCCCAGCCGCAGGCACCGTCGCCGTGGAGCTACGTGCAGATCCGCGCACCGAAATACCAGGCCGCCGGCGCTTCGATTGCCGGCCTGCCGACGCTGCTGTCCGGCTTCAACGGCAAAGTCGCGTGGAGCATGAGCACGGTCAAGGGCGACACCCAAGACCTGTTCCTCGAAAAAGTCAGACGCCAGGGCAGTGCGCTGTATTACGAGAACAACGGCAAATGGCTGCCGGCGGGCGTGCGTAACGAAACCTACTTCGTCAAAGGCCAGCGCTCGATCCGCGAAGTGGTGTACGAAACCCGTCACGGCGCCCTGCTCAACAGCAGCCAGGCGCTGACAACCGGTCTGGGCCTGGCCCTGCAAACCGCCGATTTCAAGGACGACAAGAGCCTGGATGCGTTCTTCGACCTATCCCGCGCGCAAACCATCGGCAAGGCCTCGGACGCAACCCGGGAAATCCGTGCCATCGCGTTGAACATGATCTTCGCCGACGCCGGCAGCATTGGCTGGCAAGTCACCGGCCGTTTCCCCAACCGCCGCGAAGGCGAAGGTTTGCTGCCGTCGCCGGGCTGGGACACGCGGTTTGACTGGGATGGCTACGCCGACGCCATGCTGCATCCCTATGACCAGGACCCGGCCCAAGGCTGGATCGGCACCGCCAACCAGCGCACCGCGCCGCGTGGCTATGGCATGCAACTGTCCAATTCCTGGGATGCCCCGGAGCGCAGCGAGCGCCTGGCGCAACTGGCCAATGCCGGCAAGCACGACAGCCGCAGCCTGATCGCCATGCAGTACGACCAGACCACCACCTTCGCCGCCAAACTCAAGAGCATGTTCCAGGCGCCGGGCATGGCCCAGCCGCTGAAACAGGCGATTGACGCACTGCCGGCGGCGGAACAGGCCAAGGCCCGTGAAGCGCTGGGTCGCCTGATGGCCTTCGACGGTCGCCTGGTGTCGACCTCCGCCGACGCTGCGCTCTATGAACTGTTCCTGCAGGAAAGCACCAAACAGATCTTCCTCGACGAGCTGGGTCCGGAAAACAGCGCCAGCTGGAAAGCCTTTGTCAGCAACGCCAGCCTGTCCTATGCCGCCCAGGCCGATCACTTGCTGGGCCGCGAAGACAGCCCGTTCTGGGATGACGTGCGTACGCCGCAGAAAGAAGACAAACCGGCGATTCTCGCCCGCAGCCTGGCCGCCGCGATCAGCGCCGGCGACAGTCAGCTGGGCGCCGACCACAAGGCCTGGCAGTGGGGCAAACTGCACACCACCACCTGGAAAAACGCCAATGGCCAGGTGATTCGTGGCCCACTGGCCTCCGGTGGCGACCACAACACCTTGAACCCGGCGCCCTACAACTGGGGACAGGACTTCGCCACCACCCAGGTGCCCGCGCTGCGCCTGATCGTCGATTTCGGCCAGGTGGAACCGATGATGGGCCAGGGTGGCATCGGCCAGTCCGGCAACCCGGCCAGCCCGAACTATGCCAATGGCATCGACCCGTCGCTCAAGGCGCAATACCTGAGCTTCCCGATGCAGCCGCAGAACTTCGAGAAGGTGTACGGGAAGGCCAGGTTGACCCTGACACCCGGCAAGTAACCCGGCTTTCCTGAAAAACCTGGATCTAATGTGAGAGGGGGCTTGCCCCCGATTGCGGTGGGTCAGTTGCACCTTGGCTAGCTGATACACCGCTATCGGGGGCAAGCCCCCTCTCACATTTGGACTGCATGCATTCAGATAGAACTTCCCAGCCCACACCCGCCTCATAAGTAACAAGCCCACCTCCCCCGGTCACCCCATGGACCTTGTCATCGCCCGCCCCGAAGGCCTCTACTGCCCCGCCGGAGATTTCTATATCGACCCCTGGCGCCCGGTGGAACGCTCGGTCATCACCCACGCCCATGGCGATCACGCCCGCACCGGCAACCAGCACTATCTGGCGGCGGCCCCCGGCGAAGGCATCCTGCGCTCCAGGCTGGGCCAGGACATCAACCTGCAGACCCTGGCCTACGGTGAGCCACTGGTGCACCACGGCGTCACCTTGAGTTTCCACCCGGCCGGGCATGTGCTCGGCTCGGCTCAGGTGCGCCTGGAATACCAGGGCGAAGTCTGGGTCGCGTCCGGCGACTACAAGGTCGAGCCCGACGGCACTTGCGCGCCGTTCGAGCCGGTGCGCTGCCACACCTTTATCACTGAATCCACCTTCGGCCTGCCGATCTACCGCTGGCAGCCCCAGGCGCAGATCTTCGCCGGGATCAACGACTGGTGGCAGGCCAACATCGCCGCCGGCAAGGCCAGCGTGTTGTTCTGTTATTCGTTCGGCAAGGCCCAGCGTATCCTGCATGGCATTGACGCCAGCATCGGGCCCATCCTCAGCCACGGCGCGGTCGAACCGTTGAACCGGGTGTACCGCGAGGCCGGCATCCATATCCCTGAAACCCTCTACGCCGGCGACTTCAACAAGACCGACCCATTGCTGCGCCAAGCCTTGATCATCGCCCCACCCTCCGCTGGCGGCAGCAGTTGGATCAAACGCTTCGGCGACTACAGCGACGCCTTCGCCAGTGGCTGGATGCGCCTGCGCGGCACCCGGCGGCGGCGTGGAGTCGACCGGGGCTTTGTGCTCTCGGACCACGCCGATTGGCCCGGCCTGTTGTGGGCCATCGAGCAGACCGGCGCCGAGCGGGTGATGGTCACCCACGGTTCTGTCGGCGTATTGGTGCGCCATCTGCGGGAAAAAGGCCTGGATGCCCAGGGCTTCACCACCGAATACGGCGATGACGAAGAAGAGGCCGGCGCATGAAGGCCTTTGCCGAGCTGTACGCGAATCTAGACGCCACCACTTCCAGCAACGCCAAGCTGGCTGCGTTGCAAGCCTACTTCCGGGATGCCGCGCCAGAAGATGCCGCCTGGGCCGTGTATTTCCTGTCCGGCGGACGGCCACGGCAACTGGTGCCGACGCGCCTGCTGCGGGACATGGCCACAGAAGCGTCCGGCATCGAGCCGTGGCTGTTCGAGGAAAGCTACCAGTCAGTGGGTGACCTGGCAGAGACCATTTCCCTGCTGCTGCCAGAATCTACCTACACCTCAGAGGACGGCCTGGCCGTATGGCTGGAGGAAAAACTCCTGCCATTGCGCGGCTTGCCTCCCCTGGAATTGGCTGAGCGCCTGCCGGCGTTGTGGGCGCAACTGGATCAACCCAGCTTGATGGTGTGCATCAAATTGATCACCGGCAGCTTTCGCGTCGGCGTGTCCAAGTTGCTGGTTACCCGTGCCCTCGCCGCCATGGCCGATCTCGACAGCAAGCGTGTGGCGCAGCGGTTGGTGGGCTACACCGACCTGTCCAATCGTCCGACCGCTGAGGGCTACCTCAAGCTCATCGCTGCCGAATCGTCCGACGAGCATGCACAACGGGGCGGCCAGCCTTATCCGTTTTTCCTGGCTCATGGCTTGGCGCAACCGGTGGAGCAATTCGACGCGCTGCTCGGTGCCCCCACCGACTGGCAGGTGGAATGGAAATGGGATGGCATCCGCGCACAACTGGTCAAACGCGACGGGCGCCTGTGGATCTGGTCCCGTGGCGAAGAGCTGGTCACCGAACGTTTTCCCGAACTTCACAGCCTGGTGAGTGGGTTACCGGACGGCACGGTGATCGACGGCGAGATCGTGGTGTGGAAGGACGCAGTGCAACCCTTCGCCCTGCTGCAACAGCGGATCGGCCGCAAGACCTTGAGCAAGAAAGTGCTGGAGGATGCGCCGGTGGCAATCCTGGCCTACGACCTGCTGGAACATCGGGGCGACGACTGGCGCAACCATACCCAGGCCGAACGCCGCGCCCAGCTTGAGCAGGTGGTCACCCAGTGCAACCAACCGGTATTGCTCGCCTCACCGTTGCTGAACGCAACCACCTGGCAAGCGCTGGCCGAACAACGCGAAGCTTCGCGCAGCCTGGGCGTGGAAGGCATGATGCTCAAGGCCCGCGATGGCCTGTACGGCGTCGGCCGCACCAAGGACATGGGCGTGTGGTGGAAGTGGAAGGTCGACCCGTTCAGCGTCGACGCGGTGTTGATCTACGCCCAGCGCGGCCACGGTCGGCGCGCCAGCCTCTACAGCGACTACACCTTCGCGGTGTGGGACGGCCCGCCCGGCAGCGAACGCACGCTGGTGCCCTTTGCCAAGGCCTACTCCGGGCTGACCGATGAAGAAATGCGCAAGGTCGACGCGATTGTGCGCAAAACCACCGTAGAGAAGTTCGGCCCGGTGAGCAGTGTCACGCCCAGCATGGTGTTTGAGCTGGGGTTCGAGGGCATTGCCTTGTCCAAGCGGCACAAGAGCGGGATTGCGGTGCGGTTTCCGCGGATGTTGCGCTGGCGGCAGGATAAGGCGGTGGATGAGGCCGACAGCCTTGCCACCCTGCAAGACCTGCTGACCTGACACCGATCAACAGGTGGGAGGGGGCAAGCCCCCTCCAACATCTGAATTCCTTTACGACCCGAAATGGTGCACCCAGTTTTCAGTGCCCATTTTCGGGCATCTCCTACACTCAGATCTCCCTTGTCCCACCTTTTAAAACGCTCATTCGGAACTATGGTGCAGAAATTGCTACTTGTGATCCGTCTGACACCGTTCAGTAACAGTCCTAAACGCGCCACAAGCGCTTATCTTGGTTTCCAGGGATTCCATAATGAAAAAAGCATTGCTGACCCTTTCTGCACTGGCTCTGTGCATGGCCGCGGGTGTAGCCACGGCCAAGGAATACAAGGAACTGCGTTTTGGTGTCGATCCGTCCTACGCGCCATTCGAATCCAAGGCAGCGGACGGCAGCCTGGTGGGCTTCGATATCGACCTGGGCAATGCGATCTGCGCCGAGCTGAAAGTGAAGTGCAAGTGGGTCGAAAGCGATTTCGACGGCATGATTCCAGGCCTGAAAGCCAACAAGTTCGACGGCGTGATTTCGTCCATGACCGTGACCCCGGTGCGTGAAAAGGCCATCGACTTCTCCAGCGAACTGTTCTCTGGCCCGACCTCGCTGGTGTTCAAGAAAGGCGCGGGCTACTCGACACCTGAGTCTCTCAAGGGCAAGTCCGTAGGCTACGAGCAGGGCACCATCCAGGAAGCCTACGCCAAGGCCGTGCTGGATAAAGCCGGTGTGACCACCAAGGCCTACGCCAACCAGGACCAGGTGTACGCCGACCTGACCTCCGGCCGTCTCGACGCCTCCGTGCAGGACATGCTGCAAGCCGAACTGGGCTTTCTGAAGTCGCCGGCCGGTGCCGGTTACGAAGTCAGCGCGGCCATCGACGACCCTTTGCTGCCGTCCAAAACCGCCATCGGTATCAAAAAAGGTAACACTGAACTGAAGGCGCTTTTGGATAAAGGTATCAAAGCGTTACACGATGATGGCACCTACGCCACCATCCAGAAGAAACACTTTGGCGATCTGAACCTGTACAGCGGCAAATAATGCCTGGAGCGCCCTTCCCTGGGAGGGGCGCTTTTTTATCGCCATAGGTCCTGATTTATGTTCGAAGAACTGTTGCAAACCCTCGGGTTGAGCGCGCTCAGCCTGAAGGGTTTCGGCCCGCTGTTGCTGCAAGGCACCTGGATGACCATCAAGTTGTCGGTACTGTCCCTGGCCGTCAGCGTGGTGCTGGGCCTGCTCGGCGCCAGCGCCAAACTTTCCAGCCTGCCCTTCCTGCGCATCCCCGCCCAGCTCTACACCACCCTGATTCGCGGCGTGCCCGACCTGGTGCTGATGCTGCTGATTTTCTACAGCCTGCAAACCTGGCTTACCGGCCTGACCGACTTCATGGAATGGGAATACATCGAGATCGACCCGTTCAGCGCCGGGGTGATCACCCTGGGCTTTATCTACGGGGCGTATTTCACCGAGACTTTTCGCGGCGCGATCCTCGCGGTGCCCCGTGGCCAGCTGGAAGCCGCTACCGCCTATGGGCTCAAGCGCGGGCAGCGGTTTCGCTACGTGACCTTCCCGCAAATGATGCGCTTTGCCCTGCCGGGTATCGGCAATAACTGGATGGTGATGCTCAAGGCCACGGCCCTGGTGTCGATCATCGGCCTGGCCGACCTGGTCAAGGCCGCCCAGGATGCCGGCAAGAGCACCTACCAACTGTTCTACTTCCTGGTCCTCGCCGCGTTGATCTACCTGTTGATCACCAGCGCGTCCAACTTCGTCTTGCGCCGCCTTGAACGTCGCTACTCCGCTGGCGCCCGGGAGGCCGTGCGATGATCGAACTCTTGCAGGAATACTGGCGCCCCTTCCTTTATAGCGACGGCCAGCACATCACCGGCCTGGCCATGACGATGTGGTTGCTCAGCGCCGCCCTGGTCATCGGCTTCCTGGTGTCAATCCCGCTGTCCATTGCCCGCGTGTCGCGCAAGCGCCTGATTCGCTGGCCGGTGCAGTTCTATACCTACCTGTTCCGGGGCACGCCGCTCTATATCCAGTTGCTGATCTGCTACACCGGCATCTACAGCCTCGCCGCCGTGCGCGAACAACCGTTGCTGGATGCGTTCTTTCGCGACGCGATGAACTGCACCATCCTGGCCTTCGCCCTCAACACCTGCGCCTACACCACGGAGATTTTCGCCGGGGCGATCCGCAGCATGGCCCATGGCGAAGTCGAGGCGGCCAAAGCCTACGGCCTCAGCGGCTGGAAGCTCTATGCCTACGTGATCATGCCGTCGGCGTTGCGTCGCTCGCTGCCCTACTACAGTAATGAAGTGATTTTGATGCTGCACTCGACCACGGTGGCCTTCACCGCGACGATTCCAGACATCCTCAAAGTGGCGCGGGATGCCAACTCGGCCACCTTCATGACCTTTCAATCATTCGGTATCGCTGCGCTGATCTACCTGACCGTGACCTTTGCCCTGGTCGGTCTGTTTCGTCTGGCGGAGCGCCGTTGGCTGGCCTTTCTCGGGCCGAGCCATTAAGGAGCGTTCATGCGGCATCAGATTCATGAGTTGATCGCGCCGGTGCCCGGCACGGCGCGGCAGATTCACAGTTTTCACTTCGGCCCGGAGCAGGCCGAGGGCAAGATTTACATCCAGTCGTCGCTGCATGCCGATGAACTGCCGGGCATGCTGGTGGCCTGGCACCTCAAGGTGCAGTTGGCGAAACTGGCCGCCGCCGGTCGCCTGCGCAGTGAAATCGTGCTGGTGCCCATCGCCAACCCGGTCGGCCTGGAACAGGTGTTGATGGACATCCCGCTGGGCCGCTACGAACTGGAAAGCGGGCAGAACTTCAATCGCCGGTTTGTCGACCTCGGTGAAGCGGTGGGTGACCAGGTCGAGGAGTTACTCGGGGGTGATCCCCGGCACAACGTCGAACGGATCCGCAGCGCGCTGTCCACCGCCCTCGCAGAGCAAAGCGCCGACACCCAACTGCAGTCCCAGCGCCTGGTGCTGCAACGCCTGGCCTGCGACGCCGATATGGTGCTGGACCTGCATTGCGACTTCGAAGCCGTGGCGCACCTGTACACCACGCCCGAGGCCTGGCCGCAGGTGGAACCCTTGGCGCGCTATATCGGCTCGGAGGCGAATCTGCTCGCCACCGACTCCGGCGGGCAATCCTTCGACGAGTGCTTCACCCTGGTGTGGTGGCAGTTGCAGCAACGCTTCGGCGAGCGCTTCCCGATCCCCATGGGCAGCTTTTCGGTGACCGTCGAGCTGCGCGGCCAAGGCGACGTCAACCATGGCCTGGCGGCGCTCGACTGCCAGGCGATCATCGATTACCTGATTCACTTCGGCGCCATTGCCGGCGATGTCGCACCGCTGCCGGACATGCCCTACCCCGCCACGCCACTGGCCGGCGTTGAACCGGTGGCGACGCCGGTGGGCGGCCTGCTGGTGTTCAGCGCCCTGCCCGGTGAATACCTGGAAGCCGGGCAACTGATCGCCGAAATCATCGACCCCATTACCGACCGCGTAACGCCCGTGCACTGCCAGAAGGCCGGCCTGCTTTACGCCCGTTCGCTGCGCCGCATGGCCACTGCCGGGATGGTCATCGGCCATGTCGCAGGCTTAGAGGCCTACCGCAGCGGCTACCTACTTTCGCCTTGAGGATGCACGCCCCATGTACAAATTGACCGTTGAAGGCCTGCATAAAAGCTATGGCGACAATGAGGTGCTCAAAGGTGTGTCGCTCAAGGCCAGGACCGGTGACGTGATCAGCCTGATCGGCGCCAGTGGCTCGGGCAAGAGCACCTTTTTGCGCTGCATCAACTTCCTGGAAACCCCCAACGACGGCGCGATGACCCTCGACGGCCAGCCGATCCGCATGGTCAGCGACCGCCACGGCATGCGCGTGGCCGATGACGCCGAACTGCAGCGCCTGCGTACGCGCCTGGCCATGGTGTTCCAGCACTTCAACCTGTGGAGCCACATGAGCGTGCTGGAAAACATCACCATGGCTCCGCGCCGGGTGCTGGGTTGCAGCAAGAAGGACGCCGAAGACCGTGCCCGTCGCTACCTCGACAAGGTCGGCCTGCCGGCACGCGTGGCCGATCAATACCCGGCGTTCCTGTCCGGCGGCCAGCAGCAACGCGTCGCCATCGCCCGCGCCCTGGCGATGGAGCCGGAGGTGATGCTGTTCGACGAGCCCACCTCGGCCCTCGACCCGGAGCTGGTGGGCGAAGTGTTGAAGGTGATCCAGGGCCTGGCCGAGGAAGGTCGCACCATGATCATGGTGACCCACGAGATGAGTTTTGCGCGCAAGGTGTCGAGCCAGGTGCTGTTCCTGCACAAGGGCCTGGTGGAAGAGCAAGGCGCGCCGGAGGATGTGCTGGGCAATCCGAAGAGCGAGCGTTTGCAGCAGTTCCTGAGTGGCAATTTGAAGTAAACCTTTGCGCGCTCTGGAAGGTCTGTGAAATAGACCTTCCAGAGTTCCGCCGCCCCATGGCAAAACCCATCGACTTCGCCAAACAGTGGTTTGCCGCCAAAGGCTGGAAGCCGTTCGCTTTTCAGAAAGAGGTGTGGGCGGCGGTCAAGGGCGGCCAGTCGGGGTTGCTGCATGCCAGCACCGGCGCCGGCAAGACCTACGCGCTGTGGTTTGCAGCGCTCAATCGCTTTGCCATCACTCGCCCGCCTGTTGTGGGTAAACGTAAACCACCCGCTGAACCGCTGACGGTGCTGTGGATCACGCCCATGCGTGCCCTGGCGGCCGACACCGCCCGCGCCCTCGAAGCACCGCTTGCAGCCTTGCAGATTCCCTGGAGCATCGGCCTGCGCACCGGCGACACCAGCAGCAGCGAGCGCGCTCGCCAGACCCGTCGCCAGCCGACCGCGCTGGTGACCACCCCGGAAAGCCTGACCCTGATGCTGGCCCGCGCCGACAGCCAGGTGAGCCTGGCGCACCTGCGCATGGTGATCGTGGATGAATGGCATGAATTGATCGGCAACAAGCGCGGCGTGCAGTTGCAATTGGCACTGGCGCGGCTGCGGCGCTGGCATCCGGAACTGATAGTGTGGGGCATTTCGGCGACCTTGGGTAACCAATCCCATGCCTTGGAGGTGTTAGTCCCGCAAGGCGACGGGATCAATGTACAGGGGCAAACGGCCAAAGAGTTAAAGGTCGACACCTTGCTGCCGCCGGTCGCCGAGCGCTTTCCCTGGGCCGGGCACATCGGCTTGAAGATGTTGCCCCAGGTAGTGGCCGAGGTCGAAAGCAGCAGCAGTTGCCTGGTGTTTACCAATACCCGGGCCCAGTCGGAAATCTGGTACCAGGCGTTACTGGACGCCCGGCCCGACTGGGCTGGAGTGATTGCCTTGCACCATGGCTCGCTGTCTCGGGAAACCCGCGACTGGGTGGAACGGGCGTTGAAGGATGGCCAGCTCAAGGCCGTGGTGTGCACCTCCAGCCTGGACCTGGGGGTGGACTTCCTACCGGTGGAACGGGTGCTGCAGATCGGCTCGGCCAAAGGCGTCGCACGCCTGATGCAACGCGCCGGGCGCTCGGGGCACGCGCCGGGGCGGCCCTCGCGGGTGACGCTGGTGCCGACCCACAGCCTGGAACTGGTGGAAGCGGCGGCGGCCCAGGATGCGATTGCCCAGCGGCGCATCGAAGCGCGGGAATCGCCGCACAAACCGTTGGATGTACTCGTACAACATTTGGTGAGCATGGCGCTGGGCGGTGGCTTCACGCCAGATGCGCTGCTGGCGGAAGTGCGCGGGGCCTGGGCGTACCGTGACCTCACGGACGCAGACTGGGCATGGGCCCTGGGGTTTGTGCGCCATGGCGGCCTGTCGCTGACGGCCTATCCGGATTACCGTCGCGTGGAGCCGGACGAACAGGGCGTCTGGCGTGTCCCCGATGCCCGTCTGGCGCGCCGTCACCGCATGAGCGTGGGCACCATCGTCAGTGACGCGAGCATCCATTTGAAATACTGGAGCAAGGGCGGGGGCGGCAAGAACCTGGGCAGTGTCGAAGAAGGTTTTATTGCGCGGCTCAAGCCCGGGGATGGTTTCCTGTTCGCCGGGCGTCTGCTGGAGCTGGTGCGCGTGGAAAACATGACCGCCTACGTGCGCCGCAGCACCGCCAAAAAAGCCGCCGTGCCGCGCTGGAATGGCGGGCGCATGCCACTTTCCAACGAGCTGGCCCAGGCGGTGGTGGAGCGCTTTGATGCGGCGGCGCACGGGCATTTCAAGGGGCCGGAAATGCAAGCGGTGCAACCGTTGTTACAGACGCAGTTGCGTTGGTCGGGCCTGCCGACACGCGAGCATCTGCTGGCCGAAGCGCTGAAATCGCGGGAAGGCTGGCACCTGTTTCTTTATCCGTTCGCCGGGCGCCAGGTGCACCTGGGGCTGGCGAGTCTGTTGGCGTGGCGGGTGAGCCAGGGGCAGGCGGTGACGTTTTCGATTGCCGTGAATGACTACGGGCTGGAGTTGCTGAGCGCCACGCCTGTGGATTGGCCGGTGTTGTTGAATGACACGCTGCTGAGTCCTGAGAACCTACTGGAAGACGTGGCCGCCAGCCTGAATGCCGGGGAACTGGCCCTGCGCCGCTTTCGCGAGATCGCACGCATCGCCGGGCTGGTGTTCGCCGGCTACCCCGGTGCGCCGAAAAGTACGCGGCAGGTGCAGGCGTCCAGCGGTCTGTTCTTCGAGGTGTTCAAACAGTACGACCCGCAGAACCTGTTGCTGACTCAGGCTGGGGAAGAAGTCCTGCGCGATGAGTTGGATATTCGTCGGCTGGAAGTGACGTTGCGTCATCTGTCGGCGTTGAAGCTGGACCTGCACCGGATCGAACGGCCGACTCCCCTGGCCTTTCCGCTGCTGGTCGAGCGGATGCGCGAAAGCATGAGTTCGGAAAAACTCTCGGAGCGTATTGCAAGGATGGTCAAGGACCTGGAAAAGGTCGCGGATAACGGGAAGCGCTGATGGTCTGTTCGATAACGCTCGAGGGTGAGCAATTGTGGTTGCTGGCAGACAAGGCGATCTACTGGCCTGCGCGCGGGTGCCTGTTGATTGCCGATGCGCACTTTGGCAAGGCCTCGGCGTACCGCAGCCTGGGGCAGCCGGTGCCGCAAGGAACCACCACTGCCAATCTGGAGCGGCTGGACCGGCTGCTCGCTTCGCATGGGTGCGCGCAGGTGATCTTTCTTGGCGACTTCCTGCATGGTCCCGGCTCTCACGCCAGCGGCACCCTGGGCGCCTTGCGGGCCTGGCGCGAGCGCCATCCCGCGCTGGCCCTGACGCTGGTGCGCGGCAATCACGATAAACGCGCCGGTGACCCACCGCTGGACCTGAGGATTGAAGTGGTTCCGGAACCACTGCTGATGGGCCCCTTTGCCTTGCAGCACGAACCTGACGCCCACCCCAGCCACCACGTGCTGGCGGGGCATGTGCATCCGGTGTACCGCTTGCGCGGCAAGGGCCGGCAAAGCCTACGGTTGCCCTGCTTTCAGATCGGGACGCGGGTAAGCTTGTTGCCGGCGTTCGGTGCGTTTACCGGTGGCTTTGCGGTGGAACAGGCCAATGACCACCGACTCTATGTGGTCGGTGATCAGGAGGTGTGGCCAGTGGGCTAGGTATCAGGCGACAGGTGCGGGTGGTGGCTCGTCCGGCAGGGTCGGCTCACCGGGTTCGGTGGGTTGTGGGTAGTCCGGCTCGGGTTGGCCGGGGATGCCGCCCCCATATGCGGGGTCGGCCATCAGGGACCAGGCCAGAACGCCAATCTGGTTGGGTTCAAGCCGGGCAAGTTCTGCGCTGATTCGCGGGTCGAGCTTCATAAGGTACTCCTCAAGCGTGGCCCGGCACGTTTTACACGCGCCGAGGCAGTACACCTAGATAGAGTCACTTTCTGCAGACTAATTCCCTTAGCATGTAAGACCTTTCGATCAAGCGCGTGGGAGGGTGACGCCGCGCTGGCCCTGGTACTTGCCGGCACGGTCTTTGTAGGACACTTCACAGGCCTCGTCGGACTGCAGGAACAGCATCTGCGCCACACCTTCGTTGGCGTAGATCTTCGCCGGCAAGGTGGTGGTGTTGGAGAACTCGAGGGTTACGTGGCCTTCCCACTCCGGCTCAAGCGGCGTCACGTTGACGATGATGCCGCAGCGCGCGTAGGTGCTTTTACCCAGGCAGATGGTCAGCACGTCACGCGGGATACGGAAGAACTCCACGGTGCGCGCCAGGGCGAAGGAGTTGGGCGGGATGATGCACACGTCGCTCTTGATGTCGACGAAGCTCTTTTCGTCGAAGTTCTTCGGATCGACGATCGCCGAGTTGATATTGGTGAACACCTTGAACTCATCGGCGCAGCGCACATCGTAGCCGTAGCTGGAAACACCGTAGGAAATCACCGGGGCATCGCCTTGGCCACGGATCTGGCGCTCGACGAACGGTTCGATCATGCCGTGCTCTTGCGCCATGCGGCGAATCCACTTGTCCGATTTGATGCTCATGGCGGGTGTCCTGAATAGCGAGGTGGAAAAATTCTGTGGGGCATCTTACCGGGGCCGGCGTTGGGGTTCAAAGGCCACGCGGCTTTTCTTGATGAACGCGCCTGCTGCTATGAGCCGCAGCCAGCGGGGCCGGGACCCGCATTGACGTGCAGGGTGACCGGAAATACCACCGCCAGTCACGAAAATGGAGAAACCTTCGGAAATACCATTGGCACGTTCCGGAAAAAGGGTTAAGGTGGCGCCACTGTGCTGCTTGTGTCACTGAGAATCTCTACACGATATGTTGAATTTCGATCCAACCATCTCCAAGAATTTTTCCTGCTCTTTGCACTCAGTCTCGGCCAGGGCTTTTCCTGAGTCGCAGTTAACTTTGTCCAAGGAGATACACCATGTCTAATCGCCAAACTGGTACCGTTAAGTGGTTCAACGATGAAAAAGGCTTCGGCTTCATCACTCCACAATCCGGTGACGACCTGTTCGTTCACTTCAAAGCTATCCAATCCGACGGCTTCAAAAGCCTGAAAGAAGGCCAACAGGTTTCTTTCATCGCTACCCGCGGTCAGAAAGGCATGCAAGCTGAAGAAGTTCAAGTTATCTAACTTGTACTGACTCAGTCAAAAAGACCCCGCCCTTAAAAGCGGGGTTTTTTTATGCCTGGGATTTGACCCTATGCCCCCTATAAGACTCTGAATAAAACCAATGTGGGAGGGGGCTTGCCCCCGATTGCGGTGTGTCAGTCAATAAAGATTTGACTGAGTCACCGCTATCGGGGGCAAGCCCCCTCCCACATTCAAGCGTTAAAGCTGGGTCGTTACTGAAACAACGACTCACTCGACAAGCCATTCTTCTCCAGGATCTCGCGCAAGCGCTTGAGCCCTTCTACCTGGATCTGCCGTACCCGCTCACGGGTCAGGCCGATCTCCAGGCCTACGTCTTCCAGGGTGCTGCTCTCATGGCCACGCAGGCCGAAGCGGCGAATCACCACCTCGCGCTGTTTGTCCGTGAGCTCCGACAACCACTGGTCAATGCTTTGGGACAGATCATCGTCCTGCAACAGCTCGCAAGGATCCGTAGGACGATCATCGGTCAGGGTGTCCAGCAGGGTTTTATCCGAATCCGGACCCAGCGAGACGTCGACCGAAGACACACGCTCGTTGAGGCCCAGCATGCGCTTGACCTCCCCTACCGGTTTTTCCAGCAGGTTGGCGATTTCTTCGGGCGAAGGTTCATGATCGAGTTTTTGAGTAAGCTCACGCGCTGCCCGCAGGTAGACGTTGAGCTCCTTGACCACATGGATCGGCAACCGGATCGTGCGGGTCTGATTCATGATCGCCCGTTCGATGGTTTGGCGAATCCACCAGGTGGCATAGGTCGAAAAGCGGAAACCCCGCTCAGGGTCGAACTTCTCCACTGCCCGGATCAGACCCAGGTTGCCTTCCTCGATCAGGTCCAACAGGGACAGCCCACGATTGACATAGCGTCGGGCGATTTTCACCACCAGGCGCAGGTTGCTTTCAATCATGCGCTTGCGCCCAGCCGGATCGCCCTTTTGCGACAAGCGCGCAAAATGGACTTCTTCTTCGGGGGTCAGCAGAGGGGAAAAGCCGATTTCATTGAGATACAGCTGGGTCGCATCGAGCGCCCGTGTGTAGTCGATGTACTTGTGTTGCTTTAACGCGGTGGAGTTCTTGGATTTGGTGCGAACTGAAGGTACAGCAGGTCCCTCATTCGACATCGATTCCGTAGCGATACCGGTCTCCATCAGGAGAACCTCATCGTCGATGTCAAACTCCGGCGCTTCTTTACTGAGAGCCATTGTTATAGTCCTTTGGTGAGTTCGACCTCAAGCTCAAGCGGCGCCTTTATCCTTGGCAACGCTGGAGCCTGTTCCTTCTACGTGAGGGAACAGGCTGTGCAACATATCAACGACGGGGTAGGAATTGCAGTGGATCTACAGGCTTCCCTTGACGGCGAATCTCAAAGTGCAGTTTCACCCGGTCTGTACCAGTTGACCCCATTTCGGCAATTGTCTGTCCGACTTTGACCTGCTGCCCCTCCCGAACCAACAGCCTGCGGTTGTGACCGTAAGCACTGACGTAGGTATCGCTGTGTTTGATGATGACCAGCTCGCCGTAGCCCCGTAAACCACTCCCGGCGTACACCACTGTCCCATCAGACGCAGCTAAAACAGGCTGTCCCAAATCTCCGGCGATATCAATGCCTTTATTCAAACTACCGTTTGAAGAGAATTTTCCAATCAGCACTCCGTTTGAGGGCCATCCCCAACCGGTCGGTGCAGGCCCGGCAGGTGGCAACGGCGCGGGTGCCGGCTTGCTTGCAGGAGCGGGCGCCGCGGTGCCTGCAGGCCGGGTAATGATGGTGGTTTTGCTGGAGGACGACGGCGAAGATCCGGTGTTTGTCACAACTGCCGTAGGCGCAGAACCGGTGCGGCCGTCGAAACGAATCGTCTGACCGGGATGTATCGTGTAGGGCACGGGAATATTGTTACGGGCTGCGAGCGCCTTGTAGTCCCAGCCATACCGGAAGGCAATCGAGAACAATGTATCGCCTTTGCGCACCACGTATTGCCCGGTGGTCACCGTCGGCTTTTGCGGGACGGCATTGTTACGGTCAACCACCCGTGCGCCGCTGCTTGGCGAGCTGGAGCAGCCGACCAGCACGGAACTGAAGACGAGGCCAAGCACCAGTCGATGAAAGCTTGTTTTACTCATACGCTGCGCAAGACCTGTGAGACTCACCCGCCGCTCCCTTTGTGGTGGCTGAACATGAATGCCTGTATCAGGCTTGAAATATGACGCAAGTATAACTGGGCATTGGAGTTTTACCGGCACACGACGGAAACGAAACATTCATCGCGTTTAATTCCGACTCCCGATCATGTTGACTCGATGGACCCCGCCGTAAGACACATCCCCGCCAACAGAATTCACTGCCCGCGAACAAATGATCAGGCCAGCGGCCCATTGAGCAACGGCACAAAACGCACGGCCCCCAGCACATGCCGGGAAAAGCCTTCGTCCTCACGGATAATGAGCATCAATTGTTGCACTTCGCCGGAGCCCACCGGGATCACCAGGCGTCCGCCTGGGGCAAGTTGATCGAGCAACGCTTGCGGGATATCGGTGGCCACAGCGGTGACGATGATGCCGTTGTACGGCGCCAGCGCCGGCCAGCCTTCCCAGCCGTCACCCCAGCGGAATACCACGTTGCGCAGGTTCAACTCCACCAGACGCTCCTTGGCCCGGTCTTGCAGCACCTTGATGCGCTCGACCGAGAACACCCGCTCCACCAGTTGCGCCAGCACGGCGGTCTGGTAGCCGGAGCCGGTGCCGATTTCCAGCACCTTGTCCAACGGCCCCGCCGCCAGCAGCAGTTCGCTCATGCGCGCCACCATGTACGGTTGGGAGATGGTCTGGTTATGGCCGATGGGCAACGCTGTGTCTTCGTAGGCTCGGTGAGCCAGGGCTTCATCGACAAACAGATGGCGAGGCGTACGCCGGATCACTTCCAGCACCTGAGCGTTGGACAACCCTTCTTCGTACAGGCGCTGGATCAGGCGTTCGCGGGTACGCTGGGACGTCATCCCGATGCCGCGACGCAGCAAGTCGTCTTGTTCACGGCCCATCAGCGCAGCCCCTCCAGCCAGCCATCGAGACCACTGAAGGCATCACTGAAGGTGCGATCAAATTGCAATGGGGTAATCGACACATAGCCTTGCATCACCGCATGAAAGTCCGTGCCTTCACCGCCATCTTCGGCATCACCCGCTGCGGCAATCCAATAGCCTTCCTTGCCACGCGGGTCGACCACCTTCAACGGCGCCGCCGCACGGGCACGATGGCCCAGGCGCGTCAGCTTGATACCGCGAATATGATCAAGGGGCAGGTTGGGAATATTGACGTTGAGCACCGTACGCGGTGGCAGATCCAGAGAGCCATGGGCCTCCACCAGCTTGCGCGCGAAATGCGCAGCGGTTGCCAGGTTATCCAGTTGCCGCGAGGCAAACGAAAAGGCGAACCCAGTACGACCCAGGAAGCGCCCCTCAAGGGCCGCCGCCACGGTCCCGGAATACAGCACATCATCCCCCAGGTTTGCACCCAGGTTGATGCCCGACACCACCAGGTCCGGCGCCTGCTCCAGCAGACTGTTGATTGCCAGGTGGACGCAGTCGGTAGGCGTGCCGTTCACACTGATAAAGCCATTGGCCAGGACTTGCGGGTGCAGCGGACGGTCGAGCGTCAACGAACTGCTGGCGCCACTCTTGTCCTGGTCAGGGGCAACCACCACGCACTCGGCATAATCCTGCAGCGCAGCATAAAGCGCGGCAAGACCGGGTGCGGTGGCACCGTCATCGTTTGATATCAGAATACGCATGGGTTGTCCGTCTGCCCCACCGGCACCAGATCAACAAGCTCGCGCACCAACACAGTGGCGAAGCATCCGGCCGGCAGGACGAATTCCAATTGCAGAATGTCCAGCGAGGGATAATGCCACGTCAAACCGCCAATGGGCAGTCGAAGAATGCGACGTTCCTGGCTCATACCGGCATTCACCAGCCAATCTCGCAGGTCGGCTTCACCAGCGGCAACCGCCTGTTCCAGCTCGAAGGTTGCACCACTGGCCGGCGAGTCGCCCTCGCCCCACTGCGGCCCGGTCGGGTGCAGGTCCAGGATTGCCAGGCGCGGGTCACTGCATTCCGCTTCGCCAGCCGGGAAAAAACTGCGGCTGTCGGTAAACGCCAGCAGGTCGCCGACCTGGGCTCGTTGCCACGAGCCATCGGCCACACGTGCCGCCAGCACTTTGTTGAACAAAAAGCTGCGGGCGGTGGACAACAACCGCGAACGCACATTGCGCTGCTCCGGCAAGGCTTTGCGGGCGGCCCACTCGCGAGCGTCCATGACATTGCCGCCGTTATGGCCAAAACGCTGGGCACCGAAATAGTTGGGAATGCCGTGTTGGGCAATCTGTTGCAACCGCGCATCGATGGCTGCGGTATCACCGGCCAACTGCGTCAGACGCAAAGTGAACCCATTGGCCGAATGCGCACCGCGCTGCAGCTTGCGCTTGTGGCGAGCGGTCTTGAGAACCTTGAGCGTGTCGTTCTCTGCCGCGCTCATGTCCGGGTCGGCCTTGCCCGGCAGTTGCACGCTGAACCATTGGCGAGTCAACGCCTGGCGATCCTTGAGCCCGGCATAGCTGACGGTGCGTAACGGCACGCCGGCCGCCCTGGCGATACGCCGCGCGGCTTCCTCGGTGTTGAGGCCGCGCTTTTCCACCCACAACCACAGGTGTTCGCCTTCGCCGGTCAGCGGAATGTCCAGCACCTCGTCAACCTGGAAGTCTTCGGCCGTCGCCTTCAGTACCGCGCTGCCCAAGGCCTCGCCGTAGGCCCGAGGGCCCAGCAGTTGCAGGTCATTCATGCGCGCAGCAACAAGGCAACGGAGTGCACGGCAATGCCCTCTTCACGGCCGGTGAACCCGAGCTTTTCGGTGGTGGTGGCTTTCACGTTGACTTGATCCAGTTCAATTTGCAGGTCGGCGGCAATCAGCGCGCGCATCGACTCGATATGCGGGGCCATCTTCGGCGCCTGGGCCACGATGGTGTTGTCGACGTTGCCGACTTTCCAGCCCTTGGCATGGATCAGGCCGACCACATGGCGCAGCAAGACTCGGCTGTCCGCGCCCTTGAACGTCGGGTCGGTGTCCGGAAAGTGCTTGCCGATATCACCCAACGCCGCCGCGCCGAGCAAGGCATCGCTCAAGGCATGCAACACGACGTCGCCGTCGGAATGAGCCAGCAAACCATGGTGGTGCGCAATGCGCACGCCGCCCAGGGTGATGAAATCGCCTTCGGCGAAACGGTGCACATCGTAGCCGTGGCCAATACGCATAAAAAAACGCCCCGATTTAATTCAGGGCGTGATTCTACCTACTTTTGCCTCACATTAACCGAGCAAAGCACGGCCATGGTGTCGCAAATGGTCTTCGATGAAGCTGGCGATAAAGAAGTAGCTGTGGTCATAGCCCGGTTGCAGGCGCAGTTCCAGCGGGTGGTTGGCCGCCTTGGCTGCCTGCTGCAGGGCTTCGGGCTTGAGTTGCACGGCGAGGAAGTCGTCGCGGTCGCCCTGGTCAACCAGCAGTGGCAGCTTTTCCGTAGCTTCGCTGATCAGCACACAGGTGTCCCACTCGCGCCATTTTGAACGCTCTTCGCCCAAGTAGCGGGAGAACGCTTTCTGGCCCCACGGGCAATCCATCGGGTTGTTGATCGGCGAAAACGCCGACACCGACAGGTAGCGCCCGGGGTTGCGCAAGGCACAGACCAGCGCACCGTGGCCACCCATGGAGTGGCCGCTGATGCCACGTTTATCCGAGGCAGGGAAATGCCCTTCGATCAACGCCGGCAATTCTTGCACGACGTAGTCATACATCCGGTAGTGCTTGGCCCAGGGTTCCTGGGTGGCATTCAGATAAAAGCCGGCACCGAGACCGAAATCCCAAGCGTTATCCGGGTCGTCCGGCACACCCGGACCTCGCGGGCTGGTGTCCGGCGCCACGATGATCAACCCCAGCTCGGCAGCCATGCGCTGCGCGCCCGCCTTCTGCATGAAGTTCTCATCGGTGCAAGTGAGACCGGACAGCCAGTACAGCACCGGCAACTTGCCGCCCTGCTCCGCTTGCGGCGGCAGGTAGACAGCGAAGGTCATGTCACAACCAAGCACATCGGAATGATGCTTGTAGCGTTTATGCCAGCCGCCGAAACTCTTCTGGCACGACAGGTTTTCCAGACTCATGGCGAACCTCAGAAGTGGATGACGGTACGAATGCTCTTGCCTTCATGCATCAGGTCAAACGCTTTGTTGATGTCTTCCAGGCCCATGGTGTGGGTGATGAAGGTGTCCAGCGGGATCTCGCCGGTCTGGGCCATTTCTACGTAGCTTGGCAGTTCTGAGCGACCACGCACGCCACCGAAGGCCGAACCGCGCCAGACGCGACCGGTCACCAACTGGAATGGACGGGTGGCGATTTCCTGGCCGGCACCGGCCACGCCGATGATCACCGACTCGCCCCAGCCTTTGTGGCAGCACTCGAGGGCGGCGCGCATCAGTTGCACGTTGCCGATACATTCGAAGGAGAAGTCCACGCCGCCGTCGGTGAGGTCGACGATCACGTCCTGGATCGGACGATCGTAGTCTTTCGGGTTGATGCAGTCGGTGGCGCCCAGTTGCTTGGCGATTTCAAACTTGGCCGGGTTGATATCGATGGCGATGATGCGACCCGCCTTGGCCTTGACCGCACCGATCACTGCCGACAGGCCGATACCGCCAAGGCCGAAGATGGCCACGGTATCGCCTGGCTTGACCTTGGCGGTGTTGATTACCGCGCCGATGCCCGTGGTGACGCCGCAACCGAGCAGGCAGACTTTTTCCAGGGGCGCCTCTTTAGAAATCCTGGCCACGGAGATTTCCGGCAGCACGGTGTACTCGGAGAACGTCGAAGTGCCCATGTAGTGGAAAATCGGTTGGCCTTTGTAGGAGAAACGCGTGGTGCCGTCCGGCATCAGACCCTTGCCCTGGGTGGAACGGATGGCCTGGCACAGGTTGGTCTTGCCCGACAGGCAGAACTTACACTTGCCACATTCCGGGGTGTACAGCGGGATCACATGATCGCCCACGGCCACCGACGTCACGCCTTCGCCGATCGCTTCAACCACCGCGCCGCCTTCATGGCCGAGGATCGACGGGAAGATGCCTTCCGGGTCGGCGCCCGACAGGGTATAGGCGTCGGTGTGGCACACGCCGGACGCGACCACGCGCAACAGCACTTCACCCGCCTTGGGCATGGCGACATCCACTTCGACGATCTCAAGGGGCTTCTTGGCTTCGAAGGCTACGGCGGCGCGGGACTTGATCATCCAGGTTTCTCCAGGAGGTTAAAAAACTGAGTGTGTGAGTGTAAAACATGCCTGACTG
This sequence comes from Pseudomonas sp. NFPP28, assembly GCF_900115535.1. Taxonomy (NCBI): domain Bacteria; kingdom Pseudomonadati; phylum Pseudomonadota; class Gammaproteobacteria; order Pseudomonadales; family Pseudomonadaceae; genus Pseudomonas; species Pseudomonas sp. NFPP28. Next base: position 436,350 of record NZ_FOWT01000001.1, read on the forward strand.
ATGAATAATCCAGGCAAAAGCAAAACTTTATTGCTGTACAGGGATAATTGACGTGCTTGAAAACCGCTGGGAAGGTATCGACGAATTTGTCGCGGTGGCCGAATGCGGCCAATTCACAGCGGCGGCGGAACGGCTGGGGGTGTCGTCTTCCCATATCAGCCGGCAGGTGGCGCGTCTGGAAGAACGCCTGCAAACCCGCTTGCTATATCGCAGTACGCGCAAAGTGACGTTGACCGAAGCAGGCCAGACGTTCCTGCAACACTGCCAACGCCTGCAGGACGGGCGTGAAGAAGCCCTGCGCGCCGTAGGTGACCTCACCAGCGAGCCCAAGGGCATGTTGCGCATGACCTGCGCGGTGGCGTATGGCGAGCGCTTTATCGTGCCGCTGGTCACCCGGTTTATGGGGCTGTATCCGCAATTGCGGGTGGATATCGAGCTGAGCAACCGCCAGTTGGACCTGGTGCACGAAGGCCTCGACCTGGCGATCCGCCTGGGGCGTTTGCAGGATTCGCGCATGGTCGCCAGCCGACTGGCGCCGAGGCGCATGTACCTGTGTGCGTCGCCGTCCTACCTCGCTCGGTATGGTCGGCCACATAGCTTGTCGGAATTGAGCCGGCATAACTGCCTCATCGGCAGCTCGGATATCTGGCAACTGGCCCAGGACGGCCGGGAATTTTCCCAGCGCGTGCAGGGAAACTGGCGCTGCAACAGTGGGCAAGCGGTGCTGGATGCGGCGCTACAGGGCGTCGGGTTGTGCCAGTTGCCGGACTATTACGTGCTGGAGCATTTGCACAGTGGCGCGCTGGTGTCGCTGCTGGAGGCGCATCAACCGCCGAACACGGCGGTGTGGGCGCTGTATCCACAGCAGAGGCATTTGTCGCCGAAGGTCAGGAAGTTGGTGGATTTCTTGAAGGAAGGGTTGGCTGAGAGGCCGGAGTACAGCAGTTGACTGTTGGTGGTTTGGACGGGCCTCATCGGGGGCAAGCCCCCCTCCCACACTTGGAATGCATTTCAATGTGGGAGGGGGCTTGCCCCCGATGAGGTCGACACGGTATCGCGGATTACCTGCGGTTGACCCACCGCAGGCGTAGCCATTCCAGATCTTCGGGCCGGGTCACCTTGATATTGTCCGAGCGCCCTTCGATCAGGCGAGGTGCCTGGCCGGACCACTCCATGGCCGAAGCTTCATCGGTAATCACCGCATCCGCCACCAGACTGTCGGCCAAGGCACGATGCAAAGCCCCCAGGCGGAACATCTGCGGCGTGTAGGCCTGCCAGATCAGGCTGCGATCGACGGTCTCGACCACGCGGCCACGCTTGTCGACGCGCTTGAGGGTGTCGCGGGCCGGTACGGCCAACAGGCCGCCGACCGGGTCGTCCGCCAGTTCGGCGAGCAAGCTGTCCAGATCATCACGGCTCAGGTTCGGCCGTGCCGCATCATGCACCAACACCCAATCGTCATCACTGGCGCCCAGGGCATTGAGCTGAAGCAGCGCATTGAGCACAGACCCCGAACGCTCGTCGCCGCCGTCCGCACGCACGATGCGTGGGTCGTTGGCGCAAGGCAGGTTGGGCCAGTAAGGATCATCGACAGCAAGACTGACCACCAACCCTTTAAGGTCTGGATGGTCAAGAAAACAGCCAAGGCTGTGTTCGAGAATAGTGCGCCCGCCCAGTTGCAGATATTGCTTGGGACGGTCCGCGGCCATACGGGCACCGACGCCCGCGGCAGGAATCACGGCCCAGAAGGCCGGCAAACGGCTACTCATTGGGCCAACTGGTAGAGGGTTTCACCCTCCTTGACCATGCCCAATTCATGACGAGCCCGCTCTTCAACGGTCTCCGTACCTTTTTTCAACTCAAGCACTTCGGCATCGAGGACGCGGTTGCGCTCCAGCAGGCGTTCGTTTTCGGCGTGCTGGTCGGCAATTTGCTGGGTCAGGTCTTTTACCTGCGCAAAGCTGCCATTACCCACCCATAGGCGGTACTGCAGGCCAGCCAGCAACAAGAGCAAGACGAGGAACAACCAATTGGGACTGCGCATCGAATATCGGGTATCCAGTGAAAAAAGACCGCCATGCAAAACTTTTGCAGCAACTGATAGCACGAAGCCTGGAAAAACCAGGCTTGTGCTTGATAGCCATCAGATTAGCGTCGAAATCCACACTGTCGTGAGTTTTCCGACGCAATCCGCCGACTTTTTACCATGTTTCACCATCAACTAGCGATCAGCCGCGAAACTCGCCGCGACCGTTGTACTTGGCCTTGCCAGCCAGTTGCTCTTCGATACGCAGCAATTGGTTGTACTTGGAAACACGGTCGGAACGGCACAGGGAACCGGTCTTGATCTGGCCAGCCGAGGTGCCCACGGCCAGGTCGGCAATGGTCGAATCTTCGGTTTCGCCGGAGCGGTGCGAGATCACGGCGGTGTAGCCCGCAGCCTTGGCCATCTGGATGGCCTCCAGGGTTTCGGTCAGGGTGCCGATCTGGTTGAACTTGATCAGGATCGAGTTGGCGATCTTTTTATCGATGCCTTCTTTCAGGATCTTGGTGTTGGTCACGAACAGGTCGTCGCCCACCAGTTGGATTTTCTCGCCGATCTTGTCGGTGAGGATTTTCCAGCCGTCCCAGTCGGACTCGTCCAGGCCGTCTTCGATCGAGATGATCGGGTAGCGCTGGGTCAGGCCCTTCAGGTATTCGGCGAAACCTTCGGAGTTGAACACCTGGCCTTCGCCGGACAGGTTGTACTTACCGTCCTCGTAGAACTCGCTGGCCGCGCAGTCCAGGGCCAGGGTCACGTCGGTGCCCAGCTTGTAGCCAGCGTTGGCCACGGCTTCGGAGATCACTTTCAGTGCATCTTCGTTGGACGCCAGGTTCGGTGCAAAACCGCCTTCGTCACCCACCGCAGTGCTCAGGCCACGGGCCTTCAGCACAGCCTTGAGGTGATGGAAAATCTCGGTGCCCATGCGCAGACCTTCGGAGAAGGACTTGGCGCCGACCGGCTGTACCATGAATTCCTGGATATCGACGTTGTTATCGGCATGCTCGCCACCGTTGATGATGTTCATCATCGGTACCGGCATCGAGTAGACGCCCGGGGTGCCGTTCAGGTTGGCAATGTGCGCGTACAGCGGCAGGTCCTGGTCCTGTGCGGCGGCCTTGGCGGCAGCCAGGGACACGGCGAGGATGGCGTTGGCGCCCAGGCTGCCTTTGTTTTCGGTGCCGTCGAGCTTGATCATCGCGTGGTCCAGGGCTTTCTGGTCCAGCGGGTCCTTGCCCAGCAACAGGTCACGGATCGGGCCGTTGATGTTGGCCACGGCTTTCAGTACACCTTTGCCCAGGTAACGGCCCTTGTCGCCATCACGCAGTTCCAGCGCTTCGCGCGAACCGGTAGAAGCACCGGACGGCGCGCAGGCGCTGCCGATGATGCCGTTATCGAGAAGCACGTCGGCTTCGACGGTGGGGTTGCCACGGGAGTCGAGAACTTCACGACCTTTGATGTCGACGATTTTTGCCATTGTTGTAAACACTCCAAAGTTGACGAAAACGACGCAGCTGAAGGGAATCTTTTGACCGACCGCAAGGGTGGAACAACGGGGCAGGCTTGCAGGCGACAAGGCTCAGGCCCGTAGGCCTGAGCGTAAAGCGTGGGAAAGTCTACCGGAGAAACGACGCTTACGCGGTCTCTACCGTCGGAAAACTCTTGACCAGTTCGTCCAACTGCTTGAGCTGGGCCAGGAACGGCTCCAGCTTGTCCAGGCGCAGGGCACATGGGCCGTCGCATTTGGCGTTGTCCGGGTCCGGGTGGGCTTCCAGGAACAGGCCAGCCAGGGACTGGCTGATGCCTGCCTTGGCCAGGTCCAGCACCTGGGCACGGCGCCCGCCCGCGGAATCGGCGCGACCACCGGGCATTTGCAGCGCGTGGGTCACGTCGAAGAACACTGGGTATTCGAACTGTTTCATGATGCCGAAACCAAGCATGTCCACCACGAGGTTGTTGTAGCCGAAGCTCGAACCCCGCTCGCAGAGGATCAGTTGGTCGTTACCCGCTTCCACGCACTTGTTCAGGATGTGTTTCATCTCCTGGGGTGCAAGGAACTGGGCTTTCTTGATATTGATCACAGCGCCGGTCCTGGCCATCGCGACGACCAGGTCGGTCTGGCGCGACAGGAAGGCCGGCAACTGGATGATATCGCACACCTCGGCGACCACGGCAGCCTGCTCAGGCTCGTGGACGTCGGTGATGATCGGCACGCCGAAGGCTTGCTTGATGTCCTGGAAGATCCGCATGCCTTCTTCAAGGCCCGGGCCGCGATAGGAGGTCACGGACGAACGGTTGGCCTTGTCGAAGCTGGCCTTGAATACGTAAGGGATACCGAGCTTCTCGGTGACCTTGACGTACTCTTCACAGACCTGCATCGCCATGTCACGGCTTTCCAGCACGTTCATGCCACCGAACAGCACCATGGGCTTGTCGTTGGCAATCTCGATGTCGCCTACGCGAATGATCTTCTGGGCCATCAGGGTTACGCCTTCTTCTGGTGTTGCGTCAGGGCTGCCTTGACGAAACCGCTGAACAACGGGTGACCGTCGCGCGGCGTCGAGGTGAACTCAGGGTGGAACTGGCACGCCACGAACCACGGATGATCCGGCGCCTCGACCACTTCAACCAGCGCGCCGTCACCGGAGCGACCGGAGATCTTCAGGCCGGCCTCTTTGATCTGCGGCAGCAGGTTGTTGTTCACTTCGTAGCGGTGACGGTGACGCTCGACAATCACGTCCTTGCCATAGCAGTCGTGAACCAGCGAGCCCGGCTCCAACAGGCAGTCCTGCGCACCCAGGCGCATGGTGCCGCCCAGGTCGGAGGCTTCGGTGCGGACTTCGACGGCGCCGGTGGCATCTTCCCACTCGGTGATCAGGCCCACGACTGGGTGACCGCTCTTGCTGTCGAACTCGGTGGAGTTGGCGTCTTTCCAGCCCAGCACGTTACGGGCGAACTCGATGACAGCCACTTGCATGCCCAGGCAGATCCCCAGGTACGGCACCTTGTTTTCACGAGCGTACTGAACCGCGGTGATCTTGCCTTCCACGCCGCGCAGGCCGAAACCGCCTGGCACGAGGATCGCGTCGACACCTTCGAGCAGCGCGGTGCCCTGGTTCTCGATGTCTTCGGAGTCGATGTAGCGCAGGTTGACCTTGGTACGGTTGCTGATACCCGCGTGGCTCATCGCTTCGATCAGCGACTTGTACGCGTCCAGCAGCTCCATGTACTTGCCGACCATGGCGATGGTGACTTCGTGCTCAGGGTTGAGCTTGGCGTCGACCACGGCTTCCCACTCGGACAGGTCCGCGCCGTTGCATTGCAGGCCGAAGCGCTCGACCACAAAATCGTCCAGGCCTTGGGAGTGCAGGATGCCCGGGATCTTGTAGATGGTGTCGGCGTCTTCCAGCGCGATCACCGCACGTTCTTCAACGTTGGTGAATTGCGCGATCTTGCGACGCGAGGAAATGTCGATCGGGTGATCGGAGCGGCACACCAGCACGTCCGGCTGCAGGCCGATGGAACGCAGTTCCTTGACCGAGTGCTGGGTAGGCTTGGTTTTGGTCTCGCCGGCGGTGGCGATGTACGGCACCAGGGTCAGGTGCATCAGCATCGCGCGCTTGGCGCCGACTTCGAAACGCAACTGGCGGATGGCTTCGAGGAACGGTTGGGACTCGATGTCACCCACGGTGCCACCGATCTCGACCATCGCCACGTCGGCATCGCCGGCACCCTTGATGATGCGGCGCTTGATTTCGTCGGTGATGTGCGGGATCACCTGGATGGTTGCACCCAGGTAGTCACCACGGCGCTCCTTGCGCAGCACGTGCTCGTAGACGCGGCCGGTGGTGAAGTTGTTGTTTTGGGTCATGGTCGTGCGGATGAACCGCTCGTAGTGGCCCAGGTCCAGGTCGGTTTCGGCGCCGTCGTGGGTGACGAACACTTCACCGTGCTGGAACGGGCTCATGGTGCCCGGGTCAACGTTGATGTAGGGGTCCAGCTTGAGCATGGTGACCTTAAGTCCCCGCGCCTCCAGGATGGCCGCCAATGAAGCGGAGGCAATGCCTTTCCCCAATGAAGAAACAACACCGCCCGTGACGAATATGTAGCGCGTCATGAAAAACCCTAGAAGTCTGCGTTAAAGCGGTCCGAGCCGCCGGGGAAAGCGAAGGAAGGCCGAAGCCCCCGATCACCTGCATTAATCACAGTGCACCTTTCAAAAAAACCGCCGCGTGGTGACAGACCAGCAATGAAACACCGGTACGTTGATCGCTACACATTTTTTGGAATCGCCCAGCAAAGACTGCTTGGTAATCGGCAACTGCTGCGATTCAGCCGAATCCACAGAAGTTGTATCAAGAAGGGAGCGTAGTCTACCGGAAAGGCGCTATCAGCTCAAACCTTGATCGCAGGTCTGTGGCATCCAATGTAATTGCCAGTCATCACTTGCCGCCGGCCACAGTCCCACAAGGCTGGGTGCACCCAGCAATTGCTGGCCGCGATACAGCAGCGGCAATCTGCCACGGACGAAACCCGGCAGGCCACTTTCGTTAAGCAGGCGCTTCAAATCACGCCGGCCTCGACCGGGTACGTCGAGGATTTCGCCGCCCTGGCGGTAGCGGACCTCCAGCGGGCCTGCGGGCACGCTGCCCGTGAGCGTCAACTGACCATTACCGGGTAACTCTAGTGGGTTTTGTGGATCGGACCAGCTCAGCGATGCGTCGGAAAATTCTGATCCTGCGCGAGGCAGCCACCAGATGCGCTCGCCACCGCGATGCAACTCACCGTCGGCCAGGCGCCATAGAGGTTGTGCGTCACCCCTGGCATCGCGCAGGGAATACCAGCCTGCCCAGTGGTCACTGTCGGGCAGGCGCGTCAGCGGCGTCAGCCAATGACGCAGGGCGTTGCGCTGACGGGCGTCGGAAAGCTCACGCAGCGGCGTAAGAGCCAAGGACGGCAAATTCAGCCAGGGAAAAGGGGAAGGTTGATCGGCGGCCTGCAGGTCCATCTGCGCCAGCTCATCGAGCAGGCCCTGGGCTTCACTCAGGTGTTCGGCGGTGCGCGCCAGGCTTGAGACGGCCTGAGGCCAGCGTTCCGTCAGTGCAGGAAGCACGCGGTGACGCAGGTAATTACGGGAGAAACGCAAATCTGCGTTTGAAGGGTCTTCGATCCATTTGAGCTGATACTGGCGTGCGTAGGCTTCCAACTCGTCCCTGGAGACACGCAACAATGGCCTTACCAGGTAGCCACTTGCCAATCGGCGCTGCACGGGCATCGCTGCCAACCCGCGCACCCCAGCCCCACGCAGCAGGCGGAACAACAGCGTTTCTGCCTGGTCTTCACGATGCTGGCCGGTGAGCATCACCTGCCCCGCCCCGATCACCTCGGTAAATGCCTGGTAGCGCGCATCACGGGCGGCACGCTCGAGGCTGGCGCCGGGTTGTACCTGCACGCCCATCACGCGCAAAGGCACGCCCAGGCTGTCACAGATCGACTGGCAATGAGCCGGCCACGCGTCGGCGGCAGCCTGCAGGCCATGGTGGACATGGACAGCGCTGAGGGGTGGCAGGGTTTCGGTTTTCGCCAGGTTGGCCAGGAGGTGCAGCAGGACGGTGGAATCAAGGCCACCGGAGAGTGCGATCTGCCAGGCCGGGGCGTTGCGCCAAGGCGCTAGGATTTGCATGAGTTTGGCGGGCAGAGCCGGTTTCATGACAAGTTACCGCCTCTGGTCTGGAATACGCTCACCAAGCATACACAACGCAAATGTGGGAGGGGGCAAGCCCCCTCCCACATTTGGGTATTGCGTGGGTCTTAGAGACCGTAGCTCATCAGGCGCTCGTAACGACGAGCCAGCAGCGCTTCGTTATCCATCTTCTTGAGCATCGCCAGTTGCGAACCCAGTTCGGCACGGATGGTCGCAGCAGCAGCAGCCGGGTCACGGTGAGCGCCGCCCAATGGCTCGGCGATCACTTTGTCCACGATCCCAAGGCCTTTGAGGCGATCGGCGGTGATGCCCATGGCTTCGGCAGCGTCCGGTGCCTTTTCGGCGGTTTTCCATAGGATCGAGGCGCAACCTTCCGGCGAGATCACCGCGTAGGTCGAGTATTGCAGCATGTTCAACTGGTCGCAGACGCCGATGGCCAGTGCACCGCCGGAACCGCCTTCACCAATCACGGTGGCAATGATCGGAGTTTTCAGGCGGGCCATGACGCGCAGGTTCCAGGCGATAGCCTCGCTCTGGTTACGCTCTTCGGCGTCGATCCCCGGATAAGCGCCCGGGGTGTCGATGAAGGTCAGGATCGGCATCTTGAAGCGCTCGGCCATTTCCATCAGGCGGCACGCTTTGCGGTAGCCTTCTGGACGCGGCATGCCAAAGTTGCGGCGGACCTTCTCGCGCACTTCACGGCCTTTCTGGTGACCGATCACCATCACCGGCTGGTCGTCCAGGCGAGCGATACCGCCGACGATGGCCGCGTCGTCGGAGAAGTGGCGGTCGCCATGCAGCTCGTCGAACTCGGTGAAGATGTGCTGAATGTAGTCCAGGGTGTACGGGCGGCGCGGGTGGCGAGCCAGGCGCGCAATCTGCCAGCTGGTCAGCTTGCCGAAGATGTCTTCGGTGAGCGTTTTGCTCTTGTCTTGCAGGCGGGAGATCTCATCGCCGATATTCAGCGAATTGTCATTGCCGACCAGGCGCAGCTCTTCGATCTTGGCTTGCAGGTCAGCGATCGGCTGTTCGAAATCAAGAAAATTCGGGTTCATAAGCGTCCGTCTTGGGTCGACGGCCAGGGCGTGCCTGGCCAGCCGGTTGTCTATTCGCGCCCTACCTTAAGGGAGAGGCGCGTTTAGGTCGAGATTAAATGTTTAGCCGAGGTCAGACATATCTGACCATCAACGGTATTGGAGGAAGACGTTGTCTCGCCCGAACTGGTCACGCAAAGCTTGAATCAAGCCATCAGCGGGATCGATTCGCCAGGTCTCGCCAAACTGCAACATGGCCTTGGCGTCATTGCCGGTGTACTCCATGGTCACCGGGCACGCGCCACGGTGGCGTTTGAGCAGGTCGCCCAACCAGCGTAGCTGATCGCCCTTGAGCGCTTCGGTTTTCACCTTCAAGCGCAGGCTCTCGGCCAGATTGGTGCGTGCATCTTCCATGCTCATCACCCGCTTGATCCTCAGGCGCAGGCCGCCGGAGAAGTCATCGTTGCTGACCTCCCCTTCGACGACCACCATGGCGTCGGTCTGCAACAACGACTGGGCGGAGTGGAACGCGTCGGCAAACAGCGACGCTTCGATGCGGCCCGAGCGGTCGTCGAGGGTGATAAACCCCATCTTGTCGCCCTTCTTGTTCTTCATCACCCGCAGGGCAATGATCATGCCGGCGACGGTCTGGGTGTCCCGCGCCGGTTTCAGGTCGATGATGCGCTGACGGGCGAAGCGACGGATTTCACCTTCGTATTCGTCAATCGGATGGCCGGTCAGGTACAAGCCCAGGGTATCTTTCTCACCCTTGAGGCGCTCCTTGAGGGTCAGTTCCTTGGCCTTGCGGTGGTTACCGTAGACATCCGCATCGTCTTCGACGAACAACCCGCCAAACAGGTCGGCATGGCCGCTGTCATGGGTACGTGCAGTCTGTTCGGCCGCCTTGATCGCTTCTTCCATGGCGGCGAGCAGCACCGCACGGTTACGGTCGATATTGGCCTGGTAGGCCTTCGGCTCGTCATGGAAATACGGGCCGAGACGGTCGAGCGCGCCGCTGCGGATCAGGCCATCGAGGGTTCGTTTGTTGATGCGCTTGAGGTCCACCCGTGCGCAGAAGTCGAACAGGTCCTTGAACGGACCGTCCTGGCGCGCTTCGGTAATGGCTTCCACCGGGCCTTCACCGACGCCTTTGATCGCGCCCAGGCCATAGATGATGCGGCCTTCGTCGTTTACCGTGAACTTGAACTCCGAGGCGTTCACATCCGGCGCATCAAGGCGCAGCTTCATGGTGCGCACTTCCTCGATCAAGGTCACGACCTTGTCGGTGTTGTGCATATCCGCCGAAAGTACCGCAGCCATGAACGGCGCCGGGTAGTGGGCTTTCAGCCAGGCAGTCTGGTACGACACCAGGCCGTAGGCGGCGGAGTGGGATTTGTTGAAGCCGTAACCGGCGAATTTCTCCACCAGGTCGAAGATGTTACCCGCGAGGTCGGCGTCGATATTGTTGGTCGCGCAACCTTCAATGAAACCGCCGCGTTGCTTGGCCATTTCCTCGGGTTTTTTCTTACCCATGGCTCGACGCAGCATGTCCGCGCCACCCAGGGTGTAACCGGCCATCACCTGGGCAATCTGCATCACCTGTTCCTGATACAGGATGATGCCGTAGGTCGGTGCCAATACCGGCTTGAGGCCTTCGTACTGGTAGTCCGAGTGCGGGTAGGCCAGCTCGGCGCGCCCGTGTTTACGGTTGATAAAGTCGTCCACCATGCCCGATTGCAGCGGGCCCGGACGGAACAGGGCCACCAGTGCGATCAAGTCTTCCAGGCAGTCGGGCTTGAGCTTTTTGATCAGCTCTTTCATGCCGCGCGATTCAAGCTGGAACACCGCCGTGGTTTCGGCTTTTTGCAGCAGGGTGTAGGTCGGCTTGTCGTCCAGCGGGATGAAAGCGATGTCCAGCGGTTCTTCGCCCACCTTGGCGCGGTCGCGGTTGATGGTCTTGAGCGCCCAGTCGATGATGGTCAGGGTCCGCAGGCCGAGGAAGTCGAACTTCACCAGGCCGGCCGCCTCCACGTCATCCTTGTCGAACTGGGTGACCAGGCCGTCGCCTTCTTCATCGCAATAGATCGGCGAAAAGTCAGTCAACTTTGTCGGCGCGATGACCACGCCACCCGCGTGCTTACCGACGTTACGCACCACGCCTTCAAGCTTGCGGGCCATCTCCCAGATCTCGGCCGCTTCTTCATCGACCTTGATGAAGTCGCGCAGGATTTCTTCCTGCTCGTAGGCCTTTTCCAGGGTCATGCCGACTTCGAACGGGATCATCTTCGACAGGCGATCCGCCAGGCCGTAAGACTTGCCCTGCACCCGGGCCACGTCGCGGATTACCGCTTTGGCCGCCATGGAACCGAAGGTGATGATCTGGCTTACCGCGTTGCGGCCGTATTTCTCGGCCACATATTCGATCACGCGGTCACGGCCATCCATGCAGAAGTCGACGTCGAAGTCGGGCATGGAAACCCGTTCCGGGTTCAGGAAACGTTCGAACAGCAGGTCATATTCCAACGGATCAAGGTCGGTGATCTTTTGCACATAGGCCACCAGCGAACCGGCACCTGACCCCCGGCCCGGACCAACCGGCACGCCGTTGTTCTTGGCCCACTGGATAAAGTCCATCACGATCAGGAAGTAACCGGGGAATCCCATCTGGATGATGATATCCAGCTCGAAATTCAGCCGGTCCACATAAACCTGGCGCTTGGCCTCGTAATCTTCGGTGGTGTCCCTGGGCAGCAGAACGGCCAGCCGCTCTTCCAGCCCGTCGAACGAGACTTTGCGGAAGTACTCGTCGATGGTCATGCCATCCGGAATCGGGAAGTTGGGCAGGAAGTGCTTGCCCAGCTTGACCTCGATATTGCAGCGCTTGGCGATCTCGACGGAGTTTTCCAGCGCCTCGGGCAGGTCGCTGAACAGCTCGGCCATTTCCTCAGCGCTTTTGAGGTACTGCTCTTCGCTGTAGTTCTTCGAACGACGCGGGTCATCCAGGGCCCGGCCTTCACCGATGCACACGCGGGTTTCGTGGGCTTCGAAGTCTTCCTTCTTGATGAAGCGCACGTCGTTGGTCGCCACCAGTGGCGCGCCCAGCTTGTCGGCCAGGGCCACCGCAGCGTGCAGGTGCTCTTCATCGTTGGGGCGGTTGGTCCGCTGGACTTCCAGGTAAAAACGGTCGGGGAAGACCTGCATCCATTCCCTGGCCAGCACTTCGGCTTCTTGGGGGTTGCCGCCCAGCAGCGCGATACCGATTTCGCCCTCTTTGGCGGCCGACAGCATGATCAGGCCTTCGCTGGCCTCGGCGACCCATTCGCGCTCGATGATGATCGAGCCATTGCGCTGGCCGTCAATGAAACCACGGGAAATCAGTTCAGTGAGGTTGCGGTAACCCACGCCGTTCATCGCCAGCAGGCTGATGCGGCTCAGGGGGTTATCCGGGTCTTTGTTGGACAGCCACAGGTCGGCGCCGCAGATCGGCTTGATGCCGGCGCCCATGGCGTTCTTGTAGAACTTGACCAGGGAACACATGTTGTTCTGATCGGTGACCGCCACCGCAGGCATGTTCATGCCCACCAGGGTTTTGACCAGCGGTTTGATCCGTACCAGGCCGTCGACCAGGGAGTATTCAGTGTGCAGGCGTAGGTGAACGAATGAAGCCGGCATAGTGATCTCTTATACGTGGAAACAACAAGGCCCGGATTGTACCGGGCCTTGGCAAAAACATCAGCCTCGCGACTACACCTCGCTGAGACTCTCCCGCGCCTCGCAAGCCTGGCGCACCGGAGCGAACGAGCGGCGATGGATCGGTGTCGGGCCAAGACGTGCGAGGGCTTCCAGATGAACGGGCGTCGGGTAGCCTTTATGACCGCCGATGCCATAGCCGGGGTAGATCAGCTCGAAAGCCGCCATTTCACGATCACGACTGACCTTTGCCAGGATGGAGGCCGCCGCAATCGCCGGCACCTTGCTATCGCCCTTCACCACCGCTTCCGATGGCATGGCCAGTCTGGGGCAGCGGTTGCCATCGATCATCGCCAGTTTGGGCGTAATGTGCAGGCCCTCCACTGCACGCTGCATGGCGAGCATGGTGGCGTGGAGGATGTTCAGTTCGTCGATTTCCTCAACTTCGGCCCGGGCGATGTGCCAGCTCAGGGCTTTCTCGCAAATCTCGTCGTAGAGTTTTTCACGGCGCGCTTCGGTGAGTTTTTTCGAGTCGTTGAGGCCGAGGATCGGACGGTTCGGATCAAGAATCACCGCCGCCGTGACGACCGCACCGCACAAAGGTCCGCGCCCGACCTCGTCCACACCGGCTACCAGTTCGTGGGCTTGGGCAACCAGGCTGAAATCCAGGCCCATTTGCGTACTCATAACGCCTCCTGCTTCTGGCCGATCAGAGTCAACACGGCGTCTGCCGCCTGGTTCGAGGCGTCACGGCGCAGTATGCGATGGATGTCGTCGAAACCACGGGTCTGTTCTTCGCCACCCTCGATCAAGGGGAGCAAGGTTTGCGCGAGCGCCTCAGGCGTTGCATCGTCCTGCAACAACTCCGGCACCAACAGGCGCTGGGCCAGCAGGTTGGGCAGGGAGATGTAAGGACTTTTGACCATGCGCTTGAGAATCCAGAACGTCAGCGGCGCCAGGCGGTAGGCCACGACCATCGGGCGCTTGTACAGCAAGGCCTCCAGCGTGGCCGTCCCCGAAGCGATCAATACCGCATCGCAGGCCGCCAGGGCCAGGTGCGATTGACCATCGAGCAGGGTCAACGGCAGGTTGCGCCCTTCCAGCAATGTCTCGATCTGCGCACGCCGTTGCGGGCTTGCGCAGGGCAACACGAAACGTACGCCCGGCTTCAAGACCTGCAGACGCTCTGCGGCGTCGAAAAATACCGAGGCCAGGCGGCCGACTTCGCCGCCCCGGCTGCCCGGCATCAGCGCAACCAATGGGCCGTCGGGCAAGCCCAACTCGGCACGCGCGGCCGCGCGATCCGCCTGCAAGGGAATAGTGTCGGCCAGGGTGTGCCCGACAAACCGCACCGGCACGCCCTTTTCTTCATAGAACCGCGCTTCGAACGGCAGTAAGGTCAGCATCAGGTCGCAGCCTTCGCGGATCTTGAGCACGCGCTTCTGCCGCCATGCCCAGACGGACGGGCTGACATAGTGCACCGTCTTGATGCCGGCCTGGCGCAACTTGAGTTCGATATTGAGGGTGAAGTCCGGCGCGTCGATTCCGATAAAGACGTCCGGCTTTTCTTCGATCAGGGTCTGGATCAGCAGCTTGCGGCGGGCCAGCAGCTCGCGCAGGCGGCCCAGCACCTCGACCAGCCCCATGACAGACAAACGCTCCATGGGGAAGTAGGACGTAAGCCCCTCAGCCTGCATCAGCGGGCCGCCGACGCCGATGAACTCTACCGCTGGATGCTGGGCCTTGAGGGCCCGCATAAGACCTGCACCCAGAATGTCGCCGGAAGCTTCCCCGGCCACCAGCGCGATACGCAGATTAGCCATGATCAGCGGGTGATGCCGCGAGTCGACGCCTGGATCGAGTCACGGAACACCGCGACTTCCGGGAACAACGCTGCCGGCTCGGTCAGTTGGGTCAACGCCTGGTCCACCGTGAGCCCCTGGCGGTAAACCACCTTGTAGGCGCGGCGCAGGGCGTGGATGGCTTCTTCGCTGAAACCCCGACGACGCATGCCTTCGAAGTTCATGCTACGAGCTTCGGCGGGGTTACCGAATACCGTGACGAATGCCGGAACATCCTTGCCAATGGCGGTACCCATGCCGGAAAAGCTGTGAGCACCGATATGGCAGTACTGATGCACCAGGGTGAAACCGGACAGGATTGCCCAATCGTCAACATGCACATGGCCGGCCAACGCGGTGTTATTGACCAGGATGCAATGGTTGCCGATCACGCTGTCGTGGCCGATATGGGCGTAGGCCATGACCAGGTTGTGGTCACCCAGCGTGGTCTCGGCCCGATCCTGCACGGTGCCACGGTGAATGGTCACGCCTTCACGGATGATGTTGTGATCACCGATTACCAGGCGGGTCTCTTCACCCTTGTACTTCATGTCCGGGGTGTCTTCGCCTACCGAGGAGAACTGGTAGATGCGATTGTACTTGCCAATGCGGGTCGGACCTTTGAGGATCACGTGCGGCCCGATGACAGTCCCCTCGCCGATTTCCACACCTGCGCCGATGATCGACCAGGGGCCGACCTCAACGTCGGCGGCCAGAACGGCCGACGGATCGATGATTGCGCGAGGGTCAATCAAACTCATAGTTTGCGTTCCGCACAGATGATCTCGGCAGAGCACACCGGCTTGCCATCCACCGAGGCCTGGCATTCGAACTTCCAGATCTGGCGCTTGCAGCTGATGAACTTGGCTTCCAGGATCAACTGGTCACCCGGGGTAACCGGATTGCGGAAACGCAACTTGTCGGAGCCCACGAAATAGTAAAGCGTGCCATCGGCAGGCTTGAGGTCGAGCATTTTGAAACCAAGGATACCGGCAGCCTGGGCCATCGCCTCGATGATCAACACACCCGGCATGATCGGATGCGCAGGAAAGTGACCATTGAAGAACGGTTCGTTGATGCTGACATTCTTGTAGGCACGAATGCGCTTTTCCTCGACATTGAGGTCCACTACGCGATCCACCAACAGGAACGGGTAACGGTGAGGCAGGTATTCGCGAATCTCGTTGATGTCCATCATTTCGGGGGGAAGCCTGTAATAAAGATTGGGGGCGGGCGAACTAAAAGCACGCCCCGCTAGCAAATCAAGGAGGCAGTCTAGCGGCTGTGCACACTTGATATGGAAATGGTATCAGCCTTCTGATGAAGCATTACCGCCAGGGGTCACGTCCCCAACACGCTTTTCCAGCTGTTTGAGACGTCGAGCCATGTCGTCGAGCTGCCTCAACCGTGCTGCACTCTTGCGCCATTCAGCCGCAGGCTGCATGGCGGTACCGGAAGAATAAGCACCCGGTTCGGTAATCGAGTGGGTGACCATGGTCATGCCGGTGATGAAGACGTTGTCGCAAATATCGATGTGCCCCACCAGCCCGACGCCACCGGCCAGCATGCAATGCTTGCCGATCCGGGTGCTGCCGGAGATACCCACGCATGCTGCCATGGCGGTGTGATCGCCAATCTGCACGTTGTGGGCGATCTGGATCTGGTTGTCGAGCTTTACGCCGTTGCCGATCACGGTATCGGCCAGGGCCCCGCGATCAACAGCTGTGTTCACGCCAATTTCCACGTCGTCGCCGATCAATACGCCGCCGACCTGGGCAATCTTGTTCCAGATGCCCTTGGAATTGGCAAAGCCAAAGCCTTCACCACCGATCACGGCACCTGACTGGATGACCACACGCTCACCGATACGCACGTCGTGGTACAGGGTTACGCGGGGTGCCAGCCAACCGCCTGCGCCGATTTCGCAGCGCGCACCGATAAAACAATGGGCACCAATGGTCACGCCCGCCGCAATGCGTGCACCGCTCTCGATCACCGCAAAGGCACCGACGCTGGCAGCAGGGTCAACCTGGGCATCATCGGCGATCACCGCAGACGGGTGAATACCGCTGGCGGCCTTGGGTTTCGGATCGAACAGGTGCGACACCCGCGCATACGCCAGGTATGGGTCGGCCACCACCAGCGCATCCCCGGCAAACCCTTCGGCATCAGCGGCCTTCAGCAACACGGCTGCGGCTTGGCTGTCGACCAGGTATTTACGGTATTGGGGGTTTGCGAGGAAGCTCAACTGAGCTGGGCCAGCCTCCTGCAAGGTGGCTAGCCCAGTGATTTCCTTCTCCGGGGAGCCACGCAAGGTGGCCCCCAGGAACTCGGCCAACTCGCCGAGCTTGATAGTCGCGGTCATGGCTTACTTCAGCTGGTTCATGCGCTCGATCACCTGACGGGTGATGTCGTATTGAGGCTTGACGTCGATCACAGCGCCACGCTCGAACACCAGGTCAAAGGCACCTTTCTTGATGACTTCTTCCACAGCGCTGTCGAGTTTCGGCTTCAGCTGTTTCAGCATTTCACGGTCAGCAACAGCCTTGGCTTCGTTCAGCTCCTTGGACTGGAACTGGTAGTCACGGGCCTTTTGCTTGAATTCGAGCTCCAGACGCTCGCGCTCGCCTTGCTGCATCTTGTCACCACCGGCTACCAGACGATCCTGGATGCCCTTGGCGCTGCTTTCCAGGGTCTTGAGCTTGGTCAGTTGCGGACCGAATTTTTTCTCGGCATCCACGGCGTATTTCTTGGCCGCATCGGATTCCAGCAGGGCCATCTGATAGTTCAGGACGGCGATTTTCATTTCGGCGAAGGCCGGGGTGGTTACCAGCACGGTTGCCAGCAGCACCAATTGAGTCAACTTGCGCACGATGTACTCCTACAGAATCCGTTGTCGTTATCTTGGGTCAGACGCTTAGAACGTCTGGCCGAGGGAGAATTGGAAAATCTGGGTTTCAGCGTTATCCGGTTTCTTGATCGGCATGGCCAGAGCAAAGCTCAATGGGCCAAGCGCAGTCACCCAGGTCACACCCACGCCCACGGAGCTTGCCAGATTACTCAGGCTCACGTCGTTACACTGAGTGTTGGACTTCACGCCGCTCGGGTTACGGATCTGCTCGCACTTGGAATCGAACACATTACCCACATCCCAGAATACCGAAGTACGCAGGGAGCGCTGATCTTTCACGAACGGCAGCGGGAACAGGATTTCCGCACCACCCTGGATAAGGACGTTACCACCGAACGGCAGTGGGTCGTTGTCGGAGTCCACTACGGTGCCCTGGTTACCGGTTACACCAACACCACGGCTCGGCGTACCACGCGGGCCCAGGGTGCTGTCTTTGAAACCACGTACGGAGTTGAAGCCACCCGCATAGTAGTTCTCGTAGAACGGTAGACCATTGGTGGAGCCATAACCATCGCCATAACCCAGCTCAGTGTGCAGGCGCATGGTGTAGTTGTCGCTCAACGGCTGGAACAGCTGGCCGCGGTAGTCGAGCTTGAAGAACGACAGGTCGCTGCCCGGCGTGGTGGTTTCCAGGGTCAGGCTCTGGGAATGACCACGGGTCGCCAGTACACCTTTGTTCAGGGTCGACTCGGACCAGCCGGCGGACGCCTTGAAGTTCAGGAACTTGTCACCTTCACGACGGGTAAAGTCGAAGATTTCGTCCACGGTGTACACACCGGTCTTGATCTCATCCTGCTGCGCAGTCAAGCCGAACGTCAGGCGCGAGGTCTCGCTGATCGGGTAACCAACGTTCACGCCAGCACCAAGACTATCGATTGCATAGCTGGCTACGTCAACGTCGAGGTCTTTGTAGTCAGTGGTGCGATAAAAGGCGTTGTAGCCCAGGCTCACACCGTCAGCAGTCCAGTAGGGGTCGGTATAACCGAAGTTATATCGGCTCTGGTATTCGCTTCGGGTCAGGCCGATGGAAACTCGGTTACCGGTACCCAGGAAGTTGTTCTGGGTGATCGAACCACCGAGGATCAGGCCGGCGCTCTGTGCGAAGCCAACACTGGCGGTGATGGAGCCCGATGCCTGTTCTTCTACGGCGTAGTTCACGTCAACCTGGTCATCCACACCCGGTACGGCCGGGGTTTCGACGTTGACTTCCTTGAAGAAGCCCAGACGCTCAAGACGGGTCTTGGACTGGTCGATCAGGTAAGTCGACGCCCAGCCACCTTCCATCTGACGCATTTCACGACGCAGCACTTCGTCCGCAGACTTGGTATTGCCACGGAAATTGATACGGTTTACGTAGGCGCGCTTGCCTGGATCGACCACGAAGGTGATGTCCACGGTGTGGTCATCATCATGGGGCGTCGGCACGCCGTTGACGTTGGCGAAGGTGTAGCCTTCGTTGCCCAGGCGACGGGTGATCAGTTCGGACGTGGTGGTCATCAGCTTGCGCGAGAACACCTGGTCTTTCTGCACCAGCAACAGCGCCTTGACCTGGTCTTCAGGCACCTTCAGGTCGCCGCTCAGCTTGACGTCGCGAACCTTGTACTTCTCGCCTTCGTTGACGTTGACAGTGATGTAGACGTGCTTCTTGTCCGGGGTGATGGACACCTGGGTCGAAGCGATATCCATATTGATGTAGCCACGGTCCAGGTAGTAGGAGCGCAGGCGCTCCAGGTCACCGGACAGTTTTTCGCGGGCATACTTGTCATCGTTCTTGAAGAACGACAGCCAGTTGGTGGTCTTGAGTTCGAACAGGTCGATCAGGTCGTCATCAGAGAACTTGGTATTGCCTACCACGTTGATGTGCTGGATCGCCGCCACAGTGCCTTCGTTGATGTTGACCTTGAGGCCGACACGGTTACGCGGCTGCGGCACCACTTCCGTTTCCACGGTCGCGGAGTAGCGGCCCTGCGCAACGTACTGGCGTTGCAGCTCGTTACGCACACCTTCGAGGGTGGCGCGCTGGAAGATCTCGCCTTCGGCCAGGCCGGATTGCTTCAGACCCTTCATCAGGTCTTCAGTCGAGATCGCCTTGTTGCCTTCGATCTCGATACTGGCGACGGAAGGTCGCTCGACCACGGTGATGACCAGGACGTTGCCTTCGCGACCCAGTTGGATGTCTTGAAAGAAACCGGTTTTGAACAGCGCACGAGTGGATTCCACCAGGCGACGGTCATCAGCCTGTTCCCCAACGTTCAACGGCAAGGCACCAAAGACGCTACCCGCGGAAACCCGCTGGAGGCCGTTGACGCGAATATCGGAGATGGTGAAGGACTCGGCGTGAACTTCGGCGATCATCAATACGGTGAGAACCGCAGTTAGCAGCAGACGTTTCATGAAGTCCTTTCTTATTCCAACTGGCAATAAACAAACTGCCGCAAAATGCGGCAGATTCGCAATTCAGCGAAGCGTTACAGTCGACCCAGATCGTTGACCAGGGCTAACAACATCACCCCGACCACCAAACTGATACCGATCTGTATCCCCCAACCCTGCACCCGATCCGACAAGGGGCGACCACGCACCCACTCGACCAGATAAAACAACAGATGCCCCCCATCCAATACTGGAATGGGCAGCAAATTCAGAACCCCCAGGCTAATACTCAGATAAGCCAGGAAATTCAGGAAATCCGCGACACCCGACTGGGCAGAAGCGCCCGCCACTTTAGCAATGGTTATCGGTCCACTCAAGTTTTTTACCGAGAGCTCGCCGAACAACATTTTCTTGAGCGATTCCAGGGTCAGCACACTCATGGTCCAGGTGCGTTTCGCACCCTCGCCAATTGCCGCCAACGGCCCGAAACTCACCTCACGCACCATCGATGGCGGCCAATCGACACCCTTGACTCCAGCACCCAGGTAACCCCCGGCCGCCTTGGCTTCCCCGCGAACCGACAAGGTCACAGGGACGTCGATTTGAGCACCGTCGCGTTCAACTTTCAGCACAATTTTGGTATCAGGACGTACACGAACCAGATCGACCACCTGCTGCCAGTCACCCAATGGCTGACCATCGAGGGCCAACAGGCGATCGCCGGTTTTCAGGCCAGCAGCCTGGGCCGGACCTTTCGGATCCAGCTCGGCAAGCACCGGCGGCAAGGCCGGACGCCATGGACGTATGCCCAGGGATTTGATCGGATCAGGCTCATCTGCGCCCTTTAGCCAGTGGTCGAGAGCCAGTTCACGCGGGCTTTCGGTGGTGGAGCCCTGCTCGCGCACCACTACATTCACAGTCCCGCTTTCGCCCAGGCGACGCACCAACTGCAAATTGACTGCGCCCCAACCCGTGGTGGGTTCGCCATCAATGGAAACAATTTCCTGCCCAGCGACCAGCCCGGCCTTGGCGGCGATGCTGTCCGATTCAACCGCACCGATTACCGGACGCACCTGCTGGCTGCCCAGCATGGCCAACACCCAGAAGAACACCATCGCCAACAGGAAGTTGGCGATCGGACCCGCGGCAACAATGGCGATACGCTGACGAACGGTCTTGCGATTGAAGGATTGATCCAACTGGTCTGCAGGCACTTCGCCTTCGCGCTCATCGAGCATCTTGACGTAGCCACCCAACGGGATGGCCGCAATCACAAACTCGGTGCCACGACGGTCATGCCAGCGCAGCAGCGGCATGCCGAAGCCGACGGAAAAGCGCAATACCTTGACGCCGCAACGACGCGCCACCCAGAAGTGGCCGAATTCGTGGAAGGTGACCAGCACGCCCAGAGCAACCAGGGTGCCGACAATCATGTAAAGCGCACTCATCTAATTTCTCCGCATTCCAATCCAGTGCCTGAAGGCTCGAACCCATCCGCCCACAGGCTAACGCGTGTTGCGGCTCAACCATTGCTCTGCCAGGGCTCGAGCCTTGGTATCGGCTTCGAATACCGCCGCCAGGTCACTCACCGCCACGACAGGCTCAAGCGCCAGGACGTCCTCGATGATACTCGCGATCTGCGGAAAGCGGATGCGCCGTTCGAGAAACGCCGCCACAGCCACTTCGTTGGCCGCATTCAGCATTGCTGGCGCGCTGTTCCCCACCTCGGCCGCTTGCCGGGCCAGGCGCAGGCAAGGAAAGCGCTGCTCGTCTGGCGCTTCAAAGTCCAGGCGGGCCACTGCAAACAGATCCAGCGGGGCGACACCGGAATCAATCCGCTCCGGCCAGGCCAAGGCATTGGCAATCGGCGTGCGCATATCGGGGTTACCCAACTGCGCAAGTACCGAACCGTCGACGTAATCGACCAGGGAATGAATCACACTTTGCGGGTGAATTACCACTTCGACCTGATCCGGCCGTGCATCGAACAGCCAGCACGCCTCGATCAGTTCCAGCCCCTTGTTCATCATGCTCGCCGAATCCACCGAGATCTTACGCCCCATGGACCAGTTCGGATGAGCGCATGCCTGGTCGGGCGAAACATGCTCAAGCTCGGCCAGCGGGGTTTGCCGGAACGGACCACCGGAGGCGGTCAGCAGAATCCGACGCACGCCAACCTGACCCAAACCACGCGCATAGTCGCCAGGCATGCATTGGAAGATCGCGTTGTGCTCGCTGTCGAGCGGCAGCAGCACCGCGCCGCTTTTACGCACTGCCTGCATGAAGAGCGCGCCAGACATGACCAGCGCTTCTTTGTTGGCCAGCAGGATCTTCTTGCCGGCATCTACAGCGGCGAGGGTTGGACGCAGGCCGGCGGCACCGACGATAGCGGCGACTACCGTATCCACCTCAGCGTCAGCCGAGACCTGACACAACCCCTCCTCGCCCACCAGCACTCGAGTCGCCAACCCGGCAGCCCGCAGATCATCCTGCAAGCCACGCGCCGCTCCTGCCTCAGGGACTACCACGAAGCGCGGTGCGTGGCGCACACACAAAGCCAACAGCTCGCTCAGACGGCTGAACCCAGTCAGGGCAAAGACCTGATAGCGATCAGGATGACGCGCAATCACATCCAGGGTGCTCAGCCCCACCGAGCCGGTTGCACCCAGCACGGTCACTTGTTGAAGGCGGCTCACGAAGCAGTCATCCATAGCAACACAGCGAAGATCGGAATAGCCGCCGTCAGGCTGTCGATACGGTCCAACACACCACCGTGCCCGGGCAGCAGGTTACTGCTGTCCTTGATACCGGCCTGACGCTTGAACATGCTTTCGGTGAGGTCACCCACCACAGAAACAAACACGACAATGGCTGTGGCCAGCAGCGCCAGGAAGATTTCCTTCACCGCCCAGCCACGCACGACACCAACCACCAGCGCAATCACCAGTGTCAACGCCAAACCACCATAGACCCCCTCCCAGCTCTTGCCCGGACTGACCGCCGGCGCCAACTTGCGCTTGCCGAAGGCCCGACCGGAGAAGTAGGCACCGATATCAGCCCCCCATACCAGCACCATGACTGCCAGGATCAACCAGTTACCCATTGGATAACGCTTGATCTCCACCAGCCCTTGCCAAGCCGGCAAGAGGATCAGCAAACCAATCACCAGCTTGCAGGCAACGCTGGACCATTGGCCGCTGGTGCGCGGATAGGTCAGCACCAGGAACGTCGCCAGCGCCCACCACAGCACCGCCGCCCCCAACACCCAGGGCGCGAGGTCCGGCAGGATGTACAAGAGGAACGCCAGCGCGGCCACGACGGCGGCATACACCACGCGCGGCAACTGCGCGCCGAACCCGGCCAGGCGCGCCCATTCCCAGGCGCCCAGGGTGACGACCAGGCCAATGAACAGCGCAAAGCCGGAACCCTCGAGCAGGAAAAACCCGCACAAGGCGATCGGCAACAGGATCAGTGCAGTGATGATTCGTTGTTTAAGCATTTAAACCCGGGCTCCAGCTTCGATCTGCTCACTCGTTTTACCGAAGCGACGCTGACGGGAAGCGAAATCGGCCAGTGCATTACGCATGGCATCGTGTTTGAAGTCCGGCCAGAACAGGTCGGAGAAGTACAGCTCGGTATAGGCCAGCTGCCACAGCAGGAAATTACTGATGCGGTGCTCACCACCGGTCCGGATGCACAGGTCCGGCAACGGCAGGTCACCGGTCACCAGGCAGGTTTGCAACAGTTCGGGCGTGATGTCGTCGGGCCGCAGGTGCCCGGCCTGCACTTCGCGAGCCAGCCGCTGCGCTGCCTGGGCGATATCCCACTGGCCGCCGTAGTTGGCTGCGATCTGTAGCACAAAACGGTTGGCACCAGCGGTGATTGCCTCAGCCTCGCGCATGGCAGCCTGAAGTTCCGGGTGGAAGCGCGAGCGGTCGCCAATGATGCGCAGGCTGATGTTGTTGTCGTTAAGGCGCTTGGCCTCACGACGCAAGGCCTTGAAGAACAGATCCATCAAGGCACTGACTTCTTCGGCGGGCCGCTGCCAGTTCTCACTGGAGAACGCAAACAGGGTCAACACTTCGACCTTGGCCTCGGCACACACCTCGATCACAGCCCTTACCGCATCGACACCGGCTTTATGCCCGGCGACACCCGGCATAAAGCGCTTCTTCGCCCAGCGATTATTCCCATCCATGATGATCGCGACATGGCGCGGCACCACGGAGGGTACAGTCTGCTTGGTCTTTTCCATGAAGGCGTCCTGACCCCTTATACGGCCATCAGGTCCTTTTCTTTTTCTTCCGTGGCCTTGGTGATCTGGGCCTCGGCATCCTTGGTCAACTTGTCGATATCGGCGGTGGCACGACGCTCTTCGTCTTCGCTGATTTCCTTGTCCTTGACCAGCTTCTTCAGGTCACCCAAGGCATCGCGACGGATATTACGTACGGCAACACGCGCGTCTTCTGCAGCGCTGCGAGCCTGCTTGGTGAAGCCTTTGCGGGTCTCTTCAGTCAGGGCCGGCATGGAGATCAGCAGCAACTCACCCAGGTTGGTCGGGTTGAGGTTCAAACCGGCGCTCTGGATGGCCTTGTCGACAGCACCCAGCATGTTGCGCTCAAACGCTACGACTTGCAGGGTGCGCGAGTCTTTAACGGTAATGTTGGCGACGCTGCTGATAGGGGTATCGGAGCCGTAGTAAGGCACCATCACGCTGCCCAGGATGCTTGGGTGCGCCTTGCCGGTACGAATCTGGCCGAATGCATGGCTCAGAGACTCCAGGGATTTCTGCATACGCGCTTGGGCGTCTTTCTTGATTTCGTTGATCATTGTTGGCCTTCCTCGATCAGAGTCCCTTCTGCGCCGCCGTGTACGATGTTCAGCAGGGCGCCGGGCTTGTTCATGTTAAATACGCGCAGTGGCATCTTGTGGTCGCGGCACAGGCAGATAGCCGTCAGATCCATTACGCCCAGCTTGCGATCCAGTACTTCATCGTAGGTCAGATGATCGAACTTCTCGGCATGCGGGTCTTTGAATGGATCTGCGGTGTACACGCCGTCTACCTTGGTCGCCTTGAGCACCACGTCCGCATCGATCTCGATGGCGCGCAGGCAGGCTGCCGAATCGGTGGTAAAGAACGGGTTACCCGTGCCGGCCGCGAAGATCACCACTTCCTTGGAATTCAGGTGGCGCATGGCTTTGCGGCGGTCATAGTGATCGGTTACGCCGACCATGGAAATAGCCGACATCACGATAGCCGAGATATTGGCGCGCTCCAAGGCGTCACGCATGGCCAGGGCATTCATCACAGTGGCCAGCATGCCCATATGGTCGCCGGTGACCCGGTCCATGCCAGCAGCACTCAGGGCCGCGCCACGGAACAGGTTGCCACCACCGATCACCAGGCCAACCTGCACGCCGATACCGACCAGTTGGCCGACTTCCAGCGCCATGCGGTCGAGCACCTTGGGATCGATCCCGAACTCTTCCGAGCCCATCAGGGCCTCGCCGCTAAGCTTGAGTAGAATGCGTTTATAGCGAGCCTGATAACCACTGCCCTGCTGAGCCATTGCGAATCTCTCCTGCGGCGTATTTTTTAAAAATTCTTGGCGAGCCGTTTTACGGCTTGCGTTCACTCTAGCTGGACGCTGTAACAGCGCCATCGGAACACGGCTTTGTAAGCCAGTTCCGGAGGGATGCCAATTAAAATCGGCCTTCCCATTTGAAAAGAGGCTGCGCGCGTGAGCGGGCAGCCTCTTTCGGGCGACAGTTGAAAGCTGTCTTATTGCTTGGCGGCAGCCAACTGGGCAGCAACTTCTTCAGCGAAGTTGTCGACCGGCTTCTCGATGCCTTCGCCTACTTTGTAGTAAGTGAAGGAAACGATTTCAGCACCGGCTTTCTTGGCCAGTTCGCCAACCTTGATTTCAGGGTTCTTGACGAACGCCTGCTCAACCAGGCTCGCTTCAGCCAGGAACTTGCTGATACGGCCTTTGATCATGTTTTCCACGATGTTTTCTGGCTTGCCGGCGATCTTGTCGGCGTTCAGGCTCAGGAATACCGCTTTTTCACGCTCGATCGCTTCGGCAGACACTTCCGAAGGCAGCAGGAACTCAGGGTTGCTGGCAGCAACGTGCATAGCGATGTCTTTGGCCAGCTCAACGTCGCCGCCTTTCAGAACAACAGCTACACCGATCTTGTTGCCGTGCAGGTAACCACCGACGACATCACCTTCAACGCGAGTCAGGCGACGGATGTTGACGTTTTCGCCAACTTTGCCGACCAGTACCAGGCGATCCGCTTCTTGAGCTTCGATCAGAGGCTCAACGGTGGTCAGCTTCTCATCGAATGCCTTCTTGACGCTGGCAGCAACGAATGCCTTGAAGTCGTCTTGCAGGGCCAGGAAGTCGGTCTGCGAGTTCACTTCCAGCAGAACGGCGGCTTTACCGTCTTCAACCAGGGCGATAGCGCCTTCAGCAGCGACGTTGCCGGCTTTCTTGGCGGCCTTGATGGCGCCGGAAGCGCGCATGTCGTCGATGGCTTTTTCGATGTCGCCGCCAGCCTTGGTCAAGGCCTTTTTGCAATCCATCATGCCTTCGCCGGTACGCTCACGCAGTTCTTTAACCAACGCTGCAGTAATCTCTGCCATTTCAAAATCCTCTTGGATAGGTTTTCAACCATTCCACCCGATCAGACGGGCGATCAATTCTTCCCGAATCTCCCTTGTAGGCCGCTGCACGTTACAGATGATGTAGCCGCGCTGCCGACAAATGGTTTTCGAGGTGGCAAAAAGGGGGCCAAGCCCCCTTTTTGCTTACTGAGTCAACGCCAGGGCGCTAATTACTCAGCGGCAGCTACCGGAGCTTCTTCAACGAACTGCTCGGTACCGCCAGCAACGTGGTTGCGACCACGGATGACAGCGTCAGCCATCGAACCCATGTACAACTGGATAGCGCGGATTGCGTCATCGTTGCCTGGGATGATGTAGTCAACGCCTTCCGGGCTGCTGTTGGTATCGACTACGCCGATAACAGGGATGCCCAGCTTGTTGGCTTCGGTGATCGCGATGCGCTCGTGATCAACGTCGATAACGAACAGTGCGTCAGGCAGACCGCCCATGTCCTTGATACCACCCAGGGAACGATCGAGCTTTTCCAGGTCACGGGAGCGCATCAGCGCTTCTTTCTTGGTCAGCTTGGCGAAAGTACCGTCTTCGGCTTGCACTTCAAGGTCGCGCAGACGCTTGATGGAAGCACGGATGGTTTTGAAGTTGGTCAGCATGCCGCCCAACCAGCGGTGATCGACGTACGGCGAACCGCAACGTGCTGCTTCTTCAGCAACGATCTTGCCAGCGGAACGCTTGGTGCCGACGAACAGAATCTTGTTTTTGCCCTGGGCCAGGCGCTCTACGAAAGTCAGCGCTTCGTTGAACATTGGCAGGGTTTTTTCAAGGTTGATGATGTGGATCTTGTTACGCGCGCCGAAAATGTACTTACCCATTTTCGGGTTCCAGTAACGGGTCTGGTGACCGAAGTGCACACCGGCCTTCAGCATATCGCGCATGTTGACTTGGGACATGATAGTTCCTTAATAAGTCGGGTTTGGCCTCCACGTATCCCAATGACCAACCAGCGGCATCAAGGCCTCCGGCACCCAGGTCATCGTGTCGACACGTGTGTGGATTTAAGCTTTGCGGGGTATCCCCGGAAAGCGGCGCATTTTATACCACAGCATCGGCAAAAACGGAACACGCAATCACATTTGCCGTCGGGCGCGTTCGTGTAACCCCTTGAATAGAGGTGACATAGCCCTACCTTATAGACAGAAGCGATCATCAGAGGCTCATGATTTGACGCCATGGTCTGTTAGAATCGCGTTTTCTGTGGCTTGTGCGAATTTTGCAACCTTTTGTCGCACGCCCGTAAACCGTATTGATTTCAGCGCGTCGCGCTAGAGAGAGCCTGTATGACCGTTAGTTTGAAAACCGCCGAAGACATCGCTGGCATGCGCATCGCCGGCAAACTGGCCGCCGACGTGCTGGAAATGATTGCCGAACACGTCAAGCCCGGCGTCACTACCGAGACCCTCAACCAGATCTGCCACGACTATATCGTCAACGTGCAGGGCGCCATCCCTGCGCCGCTGAACTACAAGGGCTTCCCCAAGTCGATCTGCACCTCGGTCAACCACGTGGTTTGCCACGGAATTCCGGGCGACAAGCCGCTGAAGGACGGCGACACCCTGAACATCGACGTCACCGTGATCAAGGACCGCTACTTCGGCGACACCAGCCGCATGTTCCACGTCGGCAACGTACCGGTCTGGGCCGAACGCCTGTCCCAGGTCACCCAGGAATGCATGTACAAGGCCATCGAGATCGTCAAGCCTGGCTGCCGCCTGGGCGACATCGGCGAAGTGATCCAGAAGCATGCTGAAAAGAACGGTTTCTCGGTGGTACGCGAGTTCTGTGGCCACGGTATCGGCACGGTCTTCCACGAAGAGCCACAGATCCTGCACTACGGCCGCGCCGGCACCGGCATGGAGCTGAAGGCAGGCATGACCTTCACCATCGAGCCGATGATCAACCAGGGCAAGGCCGACACCAAGGTGTTGGGCGACGGCTGGACGGCCATCACCAAGGACCGCAAGCTTTCGGCCCAGTGGGAACACACTTTGCTGGTCACCGAGACCGGCTACGAGATTTTCACGCTGCGCGCCGATGACACGATCCCGCGCACGTCGGGTACAACGTCGGCATAAACGTTGCTCAGGTTTTCCCCCACTGTGTTGTGACTGACTGAATAGATAGAAAGGAAAGCCGATCGATGCCCCAGGTGGATCCCGAACTCTTCGACCGTGGCCAGTTCCAGGCCGAACTGGCCCTGAAGGCGAGCCCCATCGCCGCGTTCAAGAAGGCGATCCGCCAGGCCCGCGAGGTGCTCGACGAGCGCTTTCGCAGGGGGCGGGACATCCGCCGGCTGATCGAGGACCGAGCCTGGTTCGTCGATAACATCCTGCAAAAAGCCTGGGAACAGTTCAGTTGGAGCGAAGACGCCGACATCGCCCTGGTGGCGGTCGGCGGCTACGGTCGCGGTGAGCTGCACCCTTACTCCGACATCGACCTGCTGATCCTGCTGGACAGCGCCGACCATGAGATCTTTCGCGATTCCATCGAGCGCTTTCTCACATTGTTGTGGGACATCGGCCTGGAAGTCGGCCAAAGCGTACGCTCGGTGGACGAATGCGCCGAAGAAGCCCGCGCCGACCTCACCGTCATCACCAACCTCATGGAAAGCCGTACCATCGCCGGCCCCGAGCGCCTGCGCCAGCGTATGCTTGAAGTCACCAGCACCGCGCACATGTGGCCGAGCAAGGACTTCTTCCTGGCCAAGCGCGCCGAGCAAAAGGCCCGGCACCACAAGTACAACGACACCGAATACAACCTGGAACCCAACGTCAAAGGCTCGCCGGGCGGGCTGCGGGATATCCAGACGATTCTGTGGGTTGCGCGTCGCCAGTACGGCACCCTGAACCTGCGCGCCCTGGCCGGTGAAGGCTTCCTGGTGGAAAGCGAAAACGCCCTGCTGGCCTCCTCCCAGGAATTCCTCTGGAAAGTGCGCTACGCCTTGCACATGCTGGCCGGGCGTTCCGAAGACCGCCTGCTCTTCGACCACCAGCGCTCCATCGCCACCCTGCTGGGCTTTGAAGGCGAAGACGCGAAGACCAGCATCGAAAGCTTCATGCAGCAGTACTACCGGGTGGTCATGAGCATTGCCCAGCTCAGCGACCTGATCATCCAGCATTTTGAAGAAGTGATCCTGGCCCCCGAAGACGAGGCGCCGCCGCAACCGATCAATGCGCGTTTCCAACTGCACGATGGCTATATCGAGGCGCGCAACGACAACGTGTTCCGCCGCACACCGTTTGCCATGCTGGAAATCTTCGTGCTGATGGCCCAGCAGCCGGAAATCAAAGGCGTGCGCGCCGATACCATTCGCCTGTTGCGGGAAAACCGGCACCTGATCGACGACGATTTCCGCAACGATATCCGCAACACCAGCCTGTTCATCGAGCTGTTCAAGTGCAAGATCGGCATCCACCGCAACCTGCGGCGCATGAACCGTTACGGCATCCTCGGGCGCTACCTGCCGGAGTTCGGTTTTATCGTCGGGCAGATGCAACACGATCTGTTCCACATCTATACCGTGGACGCCCACACCCTGAACCTGATCAAGCACCTGCGTAAGCTGCAGTACACCCAGGTGTCGGAGAAATTCCCGCTGGCCAGCAAATTGATGGCCAAGCTACCCAAGCCCGAGCTGATCTACCTGGCCGGCCTGTACCACGACATCGGCAAGGGCCGGCATGGCGATCACTCCGAGGTCGGTGCGGTTGATGCCGAAGCCTTCTGCCAGCGCCACCAGTTGCCACTGTGGGACAGCCGCCTGATCGTCTGGCTGGTGCAGAACCACCTGGTGATGTCGACCACCGCCCAGCGCAAGGACTTGTCCGACCCGCAGGTGATCCACGACTTTGCGCAGATCGTCGGCGATGAAACCCGCCTCGACTACCTGTATGTGCTGACCGTCTCGGATATCAACGCGACCAACCCGACGCTGTGGAACTCGTGGCGCGCCAGTCTGCTGCGCCAACTGTACACCGAGACCAAGCGCGCCCTGCGCCGCGGCCTGGAAAACCCGGTGGACCGCGAAGAGCAGATCCGCCGCACCCAAAGCGCCGCCCTGGATATCCTGGTGCGCGGCGGCAACGACCCGGACGATGTGGAACAACTGTGGTCGCAACTGGGCGACGATTACTTCCTGCGCCACACCGCCGGTGATGTGGCCTGGCACACCGACGCGATCCTGCAGCAACCGGCCGACGGCGGCCCACTGGTGCTGATCAAGGAAACCACCCAGCGCGAATTCGAAGGCGGCACGCAGATTTTCATCTACGCGCCGGACCAGCACGACTTCTTCGCTGTGACCGTAGCGGCCATGGACCAGTTGAACCTGAACATCCATGACGCACGGGTAATCACCTCCAGCAGCCAGTTCACCCTCGACACCTATATCGTGCTCGACACCGATGGCGACTCGATCGGCGACAATCCAGCGCGCGTGAAGAAGATCCGCGAAGGCCTGACCGAAGCCCTGCGCAACCCTGACGACTACCCGACCATCATCCAGCGTCGAGTGCCGCGCCAACTCAAACACTTTGCGTTTGCGCCCCAGGTGACCATTTCCAACGACGCCCAGCGCCCAGTGACGGTGCTCGAACTGAGCGCCCCGGACCGCCCAGGCCTGCTGGCGCGTATCGGTGGGATTTTCCTGGAGTTCGACCTGTCGTTGCAGAACGCCAAGATTGCGACCCTCGGCGAACGCGTGGAAGACGTGTTCTTTATCACCGATGCCGACAACCAGCCGTTGTCCGACCCGGAGCTGTGCCTGCGGTTGCAGGAAGCGATCGTCCAGCAATTGAGCGTGACCCAGGAACCCGGCGTCGAGCTGACACGCCTGACTCTCTAAAAAACAAACAGGGCCCGTGTGCGAAGGGGCTTGCCCCCGATAGCGGTGGATCAGATAAAAATGCTTTGGCTGGCACACTGCAATCGGGGGCAAGCCCCCTCCCACATTTAGATGGCTTCGCCCAGCAGACCGCATGCTTTAAACCGAATTGAACGAGATGCCCATGAACAACGCCCTGAACCAACTGCAACCCTACCCGTTCGAGAAACTGCGCGCCCTGCTCGGCAGCGTCACGCCAAACCCGGACAAGCGCCCGATTGCGCTGTCCATCGGCGAGCCGAAGCACAAGTCTCCCACGTTCGTGGCCGAAGCGTTGAGCAACAACCTCGACCAGATGGCCGTGTACCCGACCACCCTGGGTATCCCGGCGCTGCGCGAAGCCATCGGTGCCTGGTGCGAACGTCGCTTCAACGTGCCCAAGGGCTGGCTCGACCCGGCGCGCAATATCTTGCCGGTCAACGGCACCCGTGAAGCGCTGTTCGCCTTCACCCAGACCGTGGTCAACCGTGGCGAGGATGCGCTGGTGGTGAGCCCGAACCCGTTCTACCAGATCTACGAAGGCGCCGCGTTCCTGGCCGGGGCCAAGCCACACTACCTGCCGTGCCTGGACGCCAATGGCTTCAACCCGGACTTCGACGCCGTGACGCCGGACATCTGGAAACGCTGCCAGATCCTGTTCCTGTGCTCGCCCGGCAACCCGACCGGCGCGCTGATCCCGGTCGACACCCTGAAAAAACTCATCGCCCTGGCCGACGAATACGACTTCGTCATCGCCGCCGACGAGTGCTACAGCGAACTGTACTTCGACGAACAAACCCCGCCGCCCGGCCTGCTGAGCGCCTGTGTCGAACTGGGTCGCCAGGACTTCAAGCGCTGCGTGGTGTTCCACAGCCTGTCCAAGCGCTCTAACCTGCCGGGCCTGCGCTCCGGTTTCGTGGCCGGCGATGCCGACATCCTCAAGGCGTTCCTGCTGTACCGCACCTACCACGGCTGCGCGATGCCGGTGCAAACCCAGCTGGCGAGCATTGCCGCCTGGCAGGATGAAGCCCACGTGCACGCCAACCGTGACCTGTATCGCGAGAAATTCGACGCGGTGCTGGCGATTCTCAAGCCGGTGCTGGATGTGCAGAGCCCGGATGGCGGCTTCTATCTGTGGCCGAATGTGAACGGCGACGATGCCGCATTCTGCCGCGATCTGTTCGTGGAAGAACATGTGACCGTGGTGCCGGGTTCGTACCTGTCCCGTGAAGTGGACGGCGCCAACCCCGGCGCTGGGCGAGTGCGTATGGCGTTGGTCGCGCCGTTGGCCGAGTGTGTGGAAGCGGCTGAGCGCATTCGCGATTTTATTCAGCGTCGCCGCTAACGGGCTTGAGGGTCATTTCACCTGACCCAGATTCGCCTCACTCATATCCAGATCCGCCAACACCTCCCTCAGCACGTCATCACCAATCTGGTGATGACGACTCAGGCTGTATAACTCCAGGCGCTGTGCCCGCAGCGCCTTGAGGCGCAATTTGCGCTCGAGCAGGTCCATCTGCCGTGCCAACGCCTGGGCTTCGGCCGAGTCGTTGAACACCTCCAATTGATGGCGATATTCCGACATCAGCCGTGCCTTGAGTTCGGTGGCGAGCGCAGCCTGGGCGGCGTCCTGGGTTTCGGGCTCAACGGGCTCTTCCGTTTCCAGCGCATGGATCGCAGCGACGGCCGTTTTTTTCCAAGCCTCGCGGACCTCTTTATGGCGTTTCTCGTCCGGGCTCTTTTCAATGCCGCGTAACAACAACGGCAAGGCGATACAGGCGGCGATCAGCGACAGGAGGATCACGCCTGCCGCGATGAAGATCAGCAGGTCGCGCTCGGGAAAGTCCTGGCCCGGCGCCAGCAGCAACGGCACCGACATCACACCGGCCAACGTCACCGCACCGCGCACACCACCCACGGTCAACAACCAGCAAGAACGGGCGGTCGGCACCAGCGTCAGCTCGCTTTTCCCACGAATCCGGCGTAACAGGCCTGACAGCCGCCAGATGCTCTGCACCCAGATAAAACGCAGCACTACCAACACCAGGAAGATCGCAATCACATCCAGGCAGCGATAAAACAGGGTCGGCCACAGTGTCGGCTCATGGCTGACCACGGCCTTGATGATGTCCGGCAGTTGCAGGCCCAGCAGCAGGAAGATCAGGCCATTGAAGGCAAACTCCAGCAGCGACCAGACGCTGCGGTTGAGCAAGCGCGTGCTGGTCTGGCGCGGTAGCAGGTCGAGCCAGCTTTGCATCATGCCTGCGGCGACCGCAGACAGGATGCCCGAGGCTCCCAGGCGCTCGGCCAGCACATAGGCGGCAAAGGGCAGCAACAACATGAACACCACGTGGGTTGCCGGGTCATCCCAGCCACGGGCGATCATCCAGGCGCGCAGTCGGCCGACCAGCCAGCTCAGGGCCACGCCAACGGCCAGGCCACCGACGGCGACCAACACGAAGGTCAGGCTGGCATCCGCCAGGGAAAACACCCCGGTCAACGCCGCCGCCAGGGCAAACTTGAACGTTACCAGGCCCGATGCGTCGTTCATCAAGGCCTCGCCCTGCAACATGTGCATCAGTGGCGTAGGTAAACGATTCTGGGAAATGGCCGACACCGCCACGGCATCCGTCGGCGACAAAACCGCCGCCAGGGCGAAGGCCACCGGCAACGGGATCGTAGGCAATATCCAGTGAATGAAATAACCAGCACCGACCACCGTGAATAACACCAGCCCCACCGCAAGCGTCAGGATCGGCCCACGCAACCGCCACAACTCACGCTTGGGCATACGCCAGCCATCCGAAAACAGCAACGGTGGCAGGAACAGAAACAAGAACAGCTCCGGGTCCAGCGCCACATGCAGGCCCAGCGTCGGCCAGGCCAGCAAGGCACCGGCGGCGATCTGCACCAGGGGCAACGGCAGAGGAATGACACGCCCAACCAGACGCGAAACGCTGACCAGCATCAGCAGGATAAGAACGGTGTAGGCGGTTTGCATAACGCGGGTTTCCCGGACAATCGACTTGCAACGACACACATGAGGCAACAACTGGCCGCCTGAGTGCCATATTACCCAGCTATGTTAACCGCCTATGCTGCCTGCCGGCCTTTGCACATAAGTCGCACGCCGCATGACGAGGGGCACCCGCCCGCTGGTCGTGGCATAATCCGTGACCTTTAATTTTCACTTGGTCCAAAGGGGGGCAATTCCTTGACCGCTTCAAGCAAAACGTTGCACCTTTTCGGCATCAAAGCCTGCGACACCATGAAAAAAGCGCGCACCTGGCTCGATGAGCACGGCGTGGGCTATGAGTTCCACGACTACAAAACGGCCGGTATCGACCGCGAACACTTGACCCAATGGTGCAACGAGCACGGTTGGCAGGTGGTGTTGAACCGTGCGGGCACCACCTTTCGCAAACTCGAAGACGAACGCAAAGCCGATCTCGATCAGTCGAAAGCCATTGAATTGATGCTCGCACAACCCTCGATGATCAAGCGCCCGGTGCTCGATCTCGGTGACAGAACCCTGATTGGCTTCAAGCCAGATAGTTATTCGGCGGCCCTCAAGTAGGCCAGCCCTTTCCATTTTTGTAGAGGTAACAGCATGTCCAATTCCCTGTTCAGCCTGGGCTTCGGCGTCGGCACTCAGAACCGCCAAGGTGCTTGGCTGGAAGTGTTTTACGCACAGCCGCTGCTCAACCCATCGGCTGAAATCGTCGCGGCCATCGCGCCGATCCTCGGTTACACCGAAGGCAACCAGGCCATCACCTTCACCATCAGCCAAGCGCTGCAACTGGCCGATGCCCTCAAGAATGTCGACGCCACCCAAGCCGCGCTGCTCAACCGCCTGGCCGAAAGCCACACCCCGCTGGTCGCCACCCTGCTGGCCGAAGACGCCGCACTGACCTCCACGCCTGAGGCCTACCTCAAGCTGCACCTGCTGTCCCATCGCCTGGTCAAGCCCCACGGCCTGAGCCTGGCCGGTGTGTTCCCGCAGCTGCCGAACGTGGCCTGGACCAGCCAGGGCGCGATCGACATCAACGAACTGGCCGAACGCCAGCTGGAAGCCCGCCTGCGTGGCGAGCTGCTGGAAGTGTTCTCGGTGGACAAGTTCCCGAAAATGACCGACTACGTGGTGCCGAGCGGCGTGCGTATCGCTGATGCCGCGCGTCTGCGCCTGGGCGCCTACGTGGGCGAAGGCACCACCGTGATGCACGAAGGGTTCATCAACTTCAACGCAGGCACCGAAGGCCCAGGCATGATCGAAGGCCGTGTATCGGCAGGCGTGTTCGTCGGCAAGGGTTCGGACCTGGGTGGCGGTTGCTCCACCATGGGCACCTTGTCCGGCGGCGGCAACATCGTGATCAAGGTCGGCGAAGGCTGCCTGATCGGCGCCAACGCCGGTATCGGTATCCCGTTGGGCGACCGCAACACCGTGGAGTCGGGCCTGTACGTCACCGCCGGCACCAAGGTCGCGCTGCTGGATGAGAAAAACCAACTGGTCAAAGTGGTCAAGGCCCGTGAGCTGGCCGGCCAACCGGACCTGTTGTTCCGCCGCAACTCCGAGACCGGTGCCGTGGAGTGCAAAACCCACAAATCGGCCATCGAACTGAACGAAGCGCTGCACGCTCACAACTAAGCAGCCACTCGATGCCACTAGCGGGCCCCGACCCTGGGGCTCGCTTATACGAGTCTTGAACACCATGCTAGTGCCCTCCCCCTGGCGCGCCGATTTCCCGGCCATCGCCACCCTGCAACGGCAAGACCAGACGTACCTGGACAACGCCGCCACCACACAAAAGCCCCAGGCCCTGCTGGATGCCATCAGCCATTACTACGCCAATGGCGCAGCCAATGTGCACCGTGCCCAGCACTTGCCCGGCGCCCATGCGACCCAGGCGTTCGAAGACAGCCGCAGCAAGGTCGCGCAGTGGTTGAATGCAGGCGACAGTGGGCAGATCGTGTTCACCCACGGCGCGACTTCTGCGCTGAACCTCTTGGCCTACGGCCTTGAGCACTTATTCAATGCGGGCGATGAGATTGTGGTCAGCGCCCTGGAACACCACGCCAACCTGCTGCCCTGGCAGCAACTGGCCAAACGCCGCGCTGCCACGCTGGTGGTGTTGCCGTTGAACGATGACGGCGTGATCGACCTGACAGCCGCCGCCGAATTGATCGGCCCGCGTACACGCCTGCTGGCGGTAAGCCAGCTATCCAACGTGCTGGGCGCCTGGCAACCCTTACAGACGCTGATCACAACGGCCAAGGCCCACGGCGCACTGACCGTGGTCGATGGCGCCCAAGGCATCGTCCACGGCCGCCACGACGTGCAGGCCCTGGGCTGCGACTTCTATGTGTTTTCCAGCCACAAGTTGTACGGGCCGGACGGCGTCGGCGTGCTGTTTGGCCGCAACGAAGCCCTGCACCACCTGCGCCACTGGCAGTTTGGCGGCGAAATGGTGCAACAGGCCGACTACCACAGCGCCAGTTTCCGCCCGGCGCCGCTGGGTTTCGAAGCGGGCACACCGCCGATTGCCGGCGTGATCGGCCTGGGCGCCAGCCTGGATTATCTGAATTCGCTGGACCAACAGGCAGTGATCGCCCATGAAGCGGCGTTGCACGAGTATCTGCTGCGCGGTTTGAAAGCGCGCAATGGCGTGCGCGTGCTGGGCTCGCCGCAAGTGGCGTTGGTCAGCTTTGTGGTCGAAGGCGTGCATAACGCCGACCTCGCGCATCTGTTGACCGAACAAGGCATCGCTGTGCGCGCCGGGCACCATTGCGCCATGCCGTTGCTCAAGGCGATGCATCTGTCGGGGGCGATTCGTGTGTCCCTGGCGCTGTATAACGATTCCGATGATCTGGAACGCTTCTTCGAAGCGCTGGACCAGGCCTTGGATATGTTGCGATGAGCCTGCCGGTGGAGGCAGTCGCTGCACTGGAGGCCTTCCAGGCGGTAGGCAGCTGGGAACAGCGCGCGCGCATGCTGATGCAATGGGGCGAGCGTCTGCCTGCCCTGACCGATGAGGATAAAGTCGACGCCAATCTCGTGCAGGGCTGCGAAAGCCTGGTGTGGCTGGTCGGGCAATTGCACGATGGCCATTGGCAGTTCGCCGCCAGCAGCGAGGCGCGGATGATTCGCGGGTTGGTGGCGTTGTTGCTGGCGCGGGTCAATGGACTCTCTGCCGCCGAGCTGCAAGCCGTCGACTTGCCCGACTGGTTCAACCAACTGGGGCTTTCCCGCCAATTGTCGCCGTCGCGCAGCAATGGCCTGAATGCGGTCTTGCAGCGCATGCGAGCATTGAGCCTTATACAAAACTAAATGTGGGAGCTGGCTTGCCTGCGATTACAGGGTGTCAGTCGTCGAAGAGGTTGACTGATCCACCGCTATCGCAGGCAAGCCAGCTCCCACATTTTGAATGGTGCAAGTATCCAGTATTAAGTGGGCTTGACCCGCTCGGAAGGCCTGCGCACCCCGGCCACAATCTTGTCCACCGCCTTGGTCGCCGCCACCATGCCGAACGTGGCGGTCACCATCATCACCGCACCAAACCCACCCGCGCAGTCCAGCTTCACGCCATCCCCGACAAAACTCTTCTGCAAACAAATGCTGCCATCCGGTTTGGGATAACGCAGTTGCTCGGTGGAAAACACGCACGGCACGCTGTAATGACGGGTCACGGTGCGTGAAAAACCATAGTCGCGACGCAAGGTAGAACGCACTTTCGAGGCCAGCGGATCGTTGAACGTGCGGTTCAGGTCGCAGACCTGGATCAGCGTCGGGTCGATCTGCCCGCCGGCGCCGCCGGTGGTGATGATCTGGATCTTGCGGCGCTTGCACCAGGCGATCAGCGCAGCTTTGGCGTTGACCGCGTCAATGCAGTCGATCACGCAATCGATGTTGGGGGTGATGTATTCGGCCATGGTGTCGCGGGTCACGAAGTCGGCCACCGCATGCACCGTACAGTGCGGGTTGATGCCGCGCAGGCGCTCGGCCATCACCTCGACCTTGGGTTTGCCCACGGTACTGTCCAGCGCGTGCAACTGGCGGTTGCTGTTGCTGACACAGACGTCATCCAGGTCAAACAGCGAAATCTCGCCCACCCCACAACGGGCCATGGCTTCCGCCGCCCAGGAGCCTACGCCGCCGACGCCGACGATCGCCACATGGGCCGCTTTCAAGCGCTCCAGGCCTTCAATGCCATACAAGCGGGCGACGCCTGCAAACCGCGGATCTTCTGTACTCATGACCATTACCCCAAAAACCGGCGCGCATTATAGGGCTACGCAGCGACAAGTTCGAAGCTTCAAGCTACAAGTTAAGAACTAAGATGGCCTTTCGCTGACTAATGTCCGGTTTTTCTCTGCTTGCTGTACGGTCAGGGAAGGGCCGGTGTAGGATGCGCGCCGTTCGGCGCAGGCCGACACCTCTTTTCGTTCCACACCTTTTGGAACCCGAAATAGCCATGGCATCGCGTAAATTTGGACTCAACCTGGTGATCGTGCTGGCAATCGCCGCGCTGTTCACCGGCTTCTGGGCGCTGATCAACCGCCCCGTCACCACCCCCAACTGGCCAGAACAGATCTCCGGTTTTTCCTACTCGCCGTTCCAGCAAGGCCAGTTCCCACAGAAAGACCAGTACCCGACCGACGACCAGATGCGTCAAGACCTTGCGATCATGAGCAAGCTGACAGACAACATCCGCACCTACTCGGTCGACGGCACCCTGGGGGACATCCCCAAGCTGGCGGAAGAGTTCGGCCTGCGCGTGACGCTGGGGATCTGGATCAGCCCGGACCTGGAGCGCAACGAGCGAGAAATCCAGCGTGCCATCGAAATCGCCAACACCTCGCGCAGTGTGGTGCGGGTAGTGGTGGGTAACGAAGCCCTGTTCCGGGAAGAAATCACCCCTGAGGCACTGATTGTGCTGCTGGACCGGGTGCGCGCCGCCGTGAAAGTACCGGTGACGACCTCCGAGCAGTGGCACATCTGGGAAAAGAACCCGCAACTGGCCAAGCACGTCGACCTGATCGCCGCGCACATCCTGCCGTTCTGGGAATACATCCCGATGGACAAGGCCGGCCAGTATGTACTCGACCGTGCCCGTGACCTGAAGAAACTGTTCCCGAAAAAACCGCTGCTGCTGTCGGAAGTGGGCTGGCCGAGCAACGGCCGCATGCGCGGGGGTAATGAAACCTCCCCGGCCGACCAGGCGATTTACCTGCGTACGCTGGTAAACAAGCTGAACCGCCAGGGCTACAACTACTTTGTGATCGAGGCCTTCGATCAGCCGTGGAAAGTCAGCGACGAAGGCTCGGCGGGCGCCTACTGGGGCGTGTACAACGCCGCACGCCAGCAGAAATTCAACTTTGAAGGCCCCGTGGTCGCGATCCCGCAATGGCGCGTGCTGGCCATCGGTTCGGTGGTGCTCGCGCTGTTGTCGCTGACGCTGCTGATGATCGACGGCTCGGCCCTGCGCCAGCGCGGCCGTACCTTCCTGACCTTTATCGCGTTCCTGTGCGGTTCGGTGCTGGTGTGGATCGGCTACGACTACAGCCAGCAATACAGCACCTGGTTCAGCGTGACCGTGGGCATTCTCCTGGCCCTCGGTGCCCTGGGCGTGTTTATCGTGTTGCTGACCGAAGCCCATGAGCTGGCGGAAGCGGTCTGGACCCACAAGCGTCGGCGTGAATTCCTGCCAGTAGTGGGAGATTCGGACTACCGCCCAAAAGTGTCGATCCACGTGCCCTGCTACAACGAGCCGCCGGAGATGGTCAAACAGACCCTCGACGCGTTGGCCGCGCTCGATTACCCGGACTACGAAGTCCTGATCATCGACAACAACACTAAGGACCCGGCCGTGTGGGAGCCGGTGCGCGACTACTGCGAAACCCTGGGCCCGCGCTTCAAGTTCTTCCATGTCGCGCCCCTGGCCGGTTTCAAAGGTGGCGCACTGAACTACCTGATCCCGCACACCGCCAAGGATGCCGAGGTGATCGCGGTGATCGACTCCGATTACTGCGTATCGCCGAACTGGCTCAAGCACATGGTGCCGCACTTCGCCGACCCGAAAATCGCCGTGGTGCAGTCGCCGCAGGATTACCGCGACCAGAACGAAAGCACCTTCAAGAAGCTCTGCTACGCGGAATACAAAGGCTTCTTCCATATCGGCATGGTCACCCGCAACGACCGCGATGCGATCATCCAGCACGGCACCATGACCATGACCCGTCGCTCGGTGCTCGAAGAACTGGGCTGGGCCGACTGGTGCATCTGCGAAGACGCCGAACTGGGCCTGCGTGTGTTCGAGAAAGGCCTGTCGGCGGCGTATTACCACGACAGCTACGGCAAGGGCCTGATGCCGGATACCTTTATCGACTTCAAGAAACAGCGTTTCCGCTGGGCCTACGGCGCGATCCAGATCATCAAGCGCCACACCGCGAGCCTGTTGCGCGGCAAGGACACCGAACTGACCCGTGGCCAGCGTTACCACTTCCTGGCGGGCTGGCTGCCGTGGGTGGCGGACGGCATGAACATCTTCTTCACCGTGGGTGCGCTGCTGTGGTCGGCGGCGATGATCATCGTGCCGACGCGGGTCGATCCGCCGCTGCTGATTTTCGCGATCCCGCCGTTGGCGCTGTTCGTGTTCAAGGTGGGCAAGATCATCTTCCTGTACCGTCGTGCGGTAGGCGTGAACTTGAAGGACGCATTCTGCGCGGCGCTGGCCGGTCTGGCGTTGTCCCATACCATCGCCAAGGCGGTGCTGTATGGCTTCTTCACCACCAGTATCCCGTTCTTCCGTACACCGAAAAACGCCGATAACCACGGCTTCTGGGTGGCGATTTCCGAAGCCCGCGAAGAGATGTTCATCATGCTGCTGTTGTGGGGCGCGGCGCTGGGGATCTACCTGGTGCAGGGCCTGCCGAGCAATGACATCCGCTTCTGGGTGGTGATGTTGCTGGTGCAGTCGCTGCC
This sequence comes from Pseudomonas sp. NFPP28, assembly GCF_900115535.1. NCBI lineage: Bacteria > Pseudomonadati > Pseudomonadota > Gammaproteobacteria > Pseudomonadales > Pseudomonadaceae > Pseudomonas > Pseudomonas sp. NFPP28. The sequence goes on from NZ_FOWT01000001.1 coordinate 477,466, forward strand.
GTATGTGGCGGCGCTGGTCATGGCGTTCCTGTCTTCGCTGCCGAAACCGGCGGCGGCAACGCAACCCGCACCGGCTGCGTAAAAACTTGCGCAATGCACTAAACGGCGGCCTCTGGCCGCCGTTTTGCTATAAGATAACGGCCGTTTTATGAGTCTTGGCTCGGCCAATGCTTTGTGTGGGAGGGGGCAAGCCCCCTCCCACACTGAATCTGCGCCCCTTACGTCCTGCGCCCATCACATGCTTCCGGAGTTTCCAATGACGGCTCATGCCGACCTTTCGCCGACCCTTCAACTTGCCATCGACCTGATCCGTCGCCCCTCGGTGACGCCGATCGACGCCGATTGCCAGAAGCTGATGATGCAGCGCCTGGGCGACGCCGGTTTTGCGCTTGAGCCGATGCGCATCGAAGACGTGGACAACTTCTGGGCCACCCACGGCAAGCACGATGGCCCGGTGCTGTGCTTTGCCGGCCACACCGACGTGGTACCGACCGGCCCGGTGCAGGCGTGGCAGAACGACCCGTTCGACGCGTTGATCGATGAAAACGGCATGCTCTGCGGGCGTGGCGCAGCGGACATGAAAGGCAGCCTGGCGGCCATGCTGGTGGCGGCGGAGCGTTTTGTCGCCGACTACCCCGACCACAAGGGTTCGGTGGCTTTCCTGATCACCAGCGATGAAGAAGGCCCGGCGCACCACGGCACCAAGGCCGTGATCGAACGCCTGGCTGCACGCAAGGAACGCCTGGACTGGTGCATCGTCGGCGAACCGTCGAGCACCACGCTGGTGGGCGACGTGGTCAAGAACGGCCGTCGCGGCTCCCTCGGCGCCACCCTGACCGTGCGCGGCGTGCAAGGTCACGTAGCCTACCCGCACCTGGCAAAGAACCCGATCCACCTGGCCGCGCCGGCCCTGGCCGAACTGGCCGCCGAGCACTGGGATGACGGCAACACCTTCTTCCCGCCGACCAGCTTCCAGATTTCCAACCTCAACTCCGGCACCGGCGCGACCAACGTGATCCCCGGTGACCTGAAGGCGGTGTTCAACTTCCGTTTCTCCACCGAGTCCACCGTCGAAGGTCTGCAGCAACGGGTTGCCGAGATTCTCGACAAGCATGGCCTGGACTGGCACGTGGAATGGGCGCTGTCGGGCCTGCCGTTCCTCACCGAACCGGGCGCCTTGCTGGATGCGGTGTCGGCAAGCATCAAGGCGATCACCGGGCGTGAGACCCAGGCGTCCACCAGCGGTGGCACCTCCGATGGGCGTTTCATCGCCACCCTCGGCACCCAAGTGGTCGAGCTGGGCCCGGTCAACGCGACGATCCACCAGGTCAACGAGCGCATCCTGGCCAGCGACCTCGATGTGCTGACCGAAATCTACTACCAGACCCTGATCAAGTTGCTCGCCTGATGCTCGCCTGCCCCATTTGCAGCGCGCCGCTCAACACGGTGGACAATGGCGTGGCGTGCCCGGCCGGGCATCGTTTTGACCGTGCGCGCCAGGGTTACCTGAACCTGTTGCCGGTGCAGCACAAGAACAGCCGCGACCCGGGCGACAACCTGGCCATGGTCGAAGCGCGCCGCGATTTCCTCAACGCCGGGCACTACGCCCCGGTGGCCAGGCGCCTGGCCGAACTGGCCGCCGAACGCGCGCCGCAGCGCTGGGTCGATATCGGCTGTGGCGAGGGTTACTACACCGCGCAAATCGCCGACGCCCTGCCCCACGCCGATGGCTACGCACTGGACATTTCCAAGGAAGCGGTCAAGCGTGCATGCAAGCGCAACCCTGCGCTGACCTGGTTGATCGCCAGCATGGCCCGCGTGCCGTTGGCGTCAGGCAGCTGCCAGTTTCTCGCCAGCGTGTTCAGCCCATTGGACTGGGAAGAGGCCAAGCGCCTGCTCAGCCCCGGCGGCGGTCTGATGAAGGTCGGTCCGACCAGCGGCCACCTGATGGAATTGCGCGAGCGCTTGTACGACGAAGTGCGTGAATACACCGACGACAAGCACCTGGCCCTGGTGCCGGACGGCATGAGCCTGGCGCACAGCGAAACATTGGAATTCACGCTGAACCTGGCCGAGCCCCGGGACCGCGCCAACCTGCTGGCCATGACGCCTCACGGCTGGCGTGCCAGTGCCGAGCGCCGTGCGCAAGTGATCGAGGCGGCCGAGCCGCTGGTGGTCACCGTGTCGATGCGCTACGACTATTTCGTGCTTCAATAAACACCTTTCCAATACCCGCGAATGGATTTTCGAATCCCGCAACGAGGAACATCCATGCGCCAACCCGATATCGAGATTTACCTGAAGGACGCCGACGTCGACCACAAGGCCATTGCCGCCTGGCTGGGCGCCGCCCTGGGCCCGTGCACCGATTGGGTCCAGAAAGGCCAGACCTACAAATGCAAGGCCGGCAACGTGCCGGTCACCTGGCTGCCCAAAGCCGTCGGCAAATGGAACAGCCTGTACCTGGAAAGTGACCAGACGCCGTGGGACGACGACATTGCCTGCGCCCGCGCTGCGTTTGCCGCACTGAACGTGGAAGTGCGTTGTGCACCGGGGACCTGGGTCGAGGAAGAAGGCGAAGAAAGCGCCGATACCTGGATTCGGATCAGCGTGGACGGTGAAGAGCAGATCACCTGGAAAACAGCCTGACCCCGGGTTGCAAACCCCATCAAATGTGGGAGGGGGCAAGTCGTCGCACCGCCCCTCCCACACTTGTTTTGCGATGGCCTTACAGGCCGACTACATCTTCCGCCTGCAACCCCTTCTCGCCGCTCACCACGGCGTACTCCACCTGCTGTCCCTCGGCCAGGGAGCGATGGCCTTCACCGCGAATGGCGCGGTAGTGCACGAACACATCCTTGCCGTCTTCGCGTTGAATGAAGCCATAGCCCTTTGCATCGTTGAACCATTTCACATTGCCGGTTTCACGCGTTGCCATTCTGTTTTTGCTCCCACAGTTTTTTATTGTTGGGTCAGTCGCATTGAACTGCCGAGTATAAGACAGGCTCAAAAACGATCAACTCAAGTTTACATCGCTGCTTTTTTGCCGATTTTCGGCGAATACGGCACACTACCCGCCCGAGCGCCTGCTCGGTTTTTTCCACTTGAAGCAGCACGCCTATGACCCGCTCCCCGTTCCGCCGTCTAGTGTTTGGCACCTTGCGCCGACTGTTGTACCTCTGGGTTCGCTCGGAGACGATCAACCAGTCGTCCCTAACCCTCAACCTGGACCGCAGCCGGCCGGTGTTCTACGTCCTGCAATCACCCTCCCTCACCGAATTGGCCGTGGTCGATGCCGAGTGCACCAAGGCCGGCCTGCCGCGCCCGGTGCTGCCGGTTTCGGTCGGCCCGCTGATGGAACCGGCGGCGTTCTTCTACCTCACGCCGGAACCGGACTGGCTCGGCCGCCAGGACAAGCGTGGTGCACCGCCCACGCTGACCCGCCTGGTCGATACCCTCAGCGAGCACGCCGAAGAGAATGCACAAATCATTCCGGTCAGCGTGTTCTGGGGCCAGTCCCCCGAGAGCGAGTCCAGCCCGTGGAAGCTGTTGTTTGCCGACAGCTGGGCGGTCACCGGGCGTCTACGTCGCCTGTTGAGCATCCTGATCCTGGGTCGCAAGACCCGCGTGCAATTCTCTGCGCCAATCAACCTGCGTGAATTGATCGAGCACAATAAAGGGCACGAACGCACGGTGCGCATGGCCCAACGCATCCTGCGTGTGCACTTTCGTAACCTGAAGACGGCGGTGATCGGTCCCGATCTGTCACACCGGCGCAATCTGGTGAAGGGCCTGGTCAACATGCCGCTGGTGCGCCAGGCCATCATCGACGAGGCCGAACGGGAAAAGATCAGCCCGGAAAAAGCCAAGGCCCAGGCCTTGCGCTACGGCAACGAAATCGCCTCGGACTACACCTACACCGCGATCCGCTTTCTCGAAGTGGTGCTGAGCTGGTTCTGGAACAAGATCTACGACGGCATCAAGGTCAACAACATCGAAGGCGTGCAAAAGGTTGCCCAGGGCTACGAGGTGATCTACGTCCCTTGCCACCGCAGCCATATCGATTACCTGCTGCTGTCCTACCTGCTGTTCAAGAATGGCCTGACCCCACCGCACATCGCCGCCGGGATCAACCTGAACATGCCGGTGATCGGCAGCCTGCTGCGCCGTGGCGGTGCGTTTTTCATGCGCCGCACCTTCAAGGGCAACCCGCTGTACACCTCGGTGTTCAACGAATACCTGCATACCTTGTTCACCAAGGGTTTCCCGGTGGAGTACTTCGTCGAAGGCGGACGCTCGCGTACCGGGCGCATGCTGCAGCCGAAGACCGGGATGCTGGCGATCACCCTGCGCAGCTTCCTGCGCTCATCGCGCATGCCGATCGTGTTCGTGCCGGTGTACATCGGTTATGAACGCGTACTCGAAGGTCGTACCTACCTCGGTGAATTGCGCGGCGCGAGCAAGAAGAAAGAGTCGATCTTCGATATTTTCAAGGTGGTCGGCGCCCTCAAGCAGCGCTTCGGCCAGGTCGCGGTCAACTTCGGCGAACCGATCAAGCTGGCCGAATTCCTCGACAGCGAACAACCGGACTGGCGTGCCCAGGAGCTGGGGCCGAACTACAAGCCGGCCTGGCTCAACGAAACCACCAACCGCCTCGGCGAACAGGTGGCACGCCACTTGAACGAAGCCGCCGCCGTGAACCCGGTGAACCTGGTCGCCCTGGCGCTGCTGTCCACCACCCGCCTGGCCCTGGACGAACAAGCCATGGCGCGCCAGTTGGACCTGTACCTGGCGCTGTTGCGCCGTGTGCCCTACTCGCCGCACACCACCTTGCCCGAAGGTGATGGCCTGGCGCTGATCAAGCATGTGAAGGACATGGATTTGCTGTCGGAACAGAGCGATGCGTTGGGCAAGATTCTGTACCTGGACGAGCAGAACGCTGTCCTGATGACCTACTACCGCAACAATGTGCTGCACATCTTTGCCCTGCCGGCACTGCTGGCGAGTTTCTTCCAGAGCAGCTCGCGGATGAGCCGCGAGCAGATCCAGCGCTACACCCACGCGCTGTACCCGTACCTGCAATCGGAGCTGTTTATCCGCTGGTCGCTGGAAGAGCTCGATACCGTGATCGACCAGTGGCTGGAAGCCTTTGTCGAACAAGGTTTGCTGCGTTTCGAAAACAACGTATACCTGCGCCCGGCGCCGAGTTCACGGCACTTCGTGTTGCTGACGCTGCTGTCCAAGAGCATCGCCCAGACCCTGCAACGCTTCTACATGGCGATTTCTCTGCTGCTCAACAGCGGCCAGAACAGCATCAGCGCCGAAGAGCTGGAAGACCTGTGCACGATCATGGCCCAGCGCCTGTCGATCCTGCATGGCCTCAATGCCCCGGAATTCTTCGACAAGAGCCTTTTCCGACATTTCATCCAGACCTTGCTGGAACAAGATGTGCTGCGCCGCGATGACGCCGGCAAGCTGAGCTATCACGACCTGCTCGGCGAACTGGCCGAAGGCGCGGCCAAGCGCGTATTGCCAGCAGATATTCGCCTGTCGATTCGCCAGGTGGCATTGCATCGTGTGGATGGCGCGGCCGAAATACCCATCGAACCTGAAGAAAACCGCTAGATTTGAAAAGGCGTTGGTTGGATGCCGGCGCCGTTGAAAAGGAGCGACACCGTGAAAAAGATCATCCTCCTGGGCCTTACCGCCCTGCTCGGAGCTTGCCAGTCCATGAGCCCCACCCCCAAGGCCAGCCTCGATGGCGAAGTGTTCTACCTGCAACGCATCGCCCTGCCGCCAACCGCGACCTTGAGTGTGAGCCTGCAAGACGTTTCCCTGGCAGATGCACCGGCTGTGACCCTCGCCGAGCAGAAAGGCCCGGTCAAAGGCCAGGTGCCGCTGCCGTTTCACCTGAGCTACGACCCGGCCCAGGTCAAACCCGGCCACAGCTACTCGGTCAGCGCTCGCATCGAAGTGGATGGCAAGCTACTGTTTATTACCACCGAGCGACACGCTGTACAGCTCAACGGCCAGGATCCTCAACCACTGCGTCTGCGCGTTGACGCGGCGGCCCACTGAATTCGATAAAAAGGAAGCGCCCATGCTCCGTAACTCCCTTCGCCTGACTGCCCTGTGTGCCGGCCTGCTGCTCGGTGCCAACGCCATGGCCCTGGACCTCAGCAGCCTGTCCCAGGGCGACGCCAGCGGCGGCCTCAAGGACGCCCTGACCCAAGGCGCGCAAATCGCCGTGAAACAACTGGGTGTACCCGGTGGTTTCAGCAACAACCCGGAAGTGAAGATCGGCCTGCCTGGCAAGCTGGGCAAAGTCGCCGACAAGCTGAAGATGTTCGGCATGGGTGACCAGGTCACGCAGCTGGAAACCAGCATGAACAAGGCTGCTGAAACCGCCGTGACCCAGGCCCAGCCGATCCTGGTGAATGCCGTGAAGAACATGAGCGTGACGGACGCCAAGGGCATCCTCAGCGGTGGCCAGGATTCCGCTACCCAGTACCTGAACAAAAGCAGCCGTGAACAGATCCGCGCCAAGTTCCTGCCCATCGTCAAGGCGGCTACCGACAAGGTCGGCGTAGCCCAGCAGTACAATGCCCTGGCCGGCAAGGCTGCGGCTTTCGGTGCGGTGGACGCCAAAAGCGCCAATGTGGAGAGCTACGTAACCGAGCAGGCACTGGACGGTTTGTTCAAGATGATTGCCAAGCAGGAAGAAACCATTCGCGAGAACCCGGCGGCGGCGGCTACCAGTTTGGCGAAGAAGGTGTTTGGGGCGCTGTAATACCCGTAATGCCCACGGTTCAAGAAGACGTGGGCATTCGTTAAATTAACGAGAAGTCTTCAACCAGTTTTTTTGTATTTCTGCTTGATCACGCATTGAAAAAACCCATTCACGACCCTGCTTCTTCTTGACGAAGATGTTCAATTCAACAAGACCGTTCAGGACGGCTGACGCCGTGTTGTAGGAACAGCCCAGATTTTCCTTCACGTTGACCGCAGTGAACTGCTTCGCGGTGCCACTCTTGGCGACCTGAAATACAGTCTTCTGTTTCTCGTTCAACTCTTTGTAAAGCCCTGACTCCCAGAGCCATTGCTCGAACGATTCAGCCTCCTTAACACTTTTTTCGTAAGACGCCTTGAAGCTATCAACCGCCCGCTGGACCACAGAGCACTGGTAGTCAATAAAGTAAGTCAGATCCAGTTCATCTGTCTCGGTATAGAGGTAAGACGTACCGTACTGAACGGCGGCATTCTTAAGCAGAACACTGATGGAGATATACCTGAATGCCGCGTAATCGCTTTTAAACATAAACCAATAAAACAACGCACGCGCCACGCGACCATTGCCATCCCGAAAAGGGTGCTCGTAACCCAGCGCAAAATGCAGAGAAATACCTTTGATCAACGGATGGAGGTAGCGGCTTGTCGTAGCGTCGTCGTGGCAGGTGTTGATCCAGTCAGCTAATCGCCCCAATCTTTTGGCGATGCCTTCTGCAGGAGGGGGCGTATGGACCACATTGCTATCACCATCTTGGACAACTACGTCATCATTTAGACGAAAGCTGCCGGGAGAATATTTGTCATCGTCAATGCCTTGAACACCCACCTCATGCATTTCAGCGATCAGTTCGGCACTGAGAGGAGCGTTTCTCTTATCCCAAGCGAAACGCATCATCCGGTAATTACCAATGATCATTTTTTCATCGGGTGTTCTGGGTAGCCGCTCTCTTTTCAACATATCTTTTGCTACGAGCGTCGTGGTTGCTGCCCCTTCCAGCTGACTGCTGCTGATGGCTTCATCTTCAATCAAATCATTGAGCAGATACTTGATGTGAGCGGCCTTCCCAATCTTGCTGCTCATGTACTCAAGTGCTGCAGTTGAGGCGTACCTGTCGACCGTGGATACCACGCGCTGTGCGGTCGGTGTCAGTAAAAACTTGCACCAGGCCTCAGGCGTACCGACGGGCAATATTTGCTGGTACAGACGAGAGCGCTCGTATTTTACGATGCCCCAGCATATCGCCTGATCCAAATGCTTTGGGAAGCGGTGACGTAGTTGATCAAAGTGTAAGTAACGCCCCTGGCTATCGGTTGGCTGAGTCAGCTTCATATAGTCAGAAAGATGCTGAAGATGGGGTTCCTGGCCAATTAAAACGAAAACCCCTTCCGGCACCCTCGGTGGCAACTTGATCATCAAAATCTCAATTTTTCGATTTCTGAGACTTGAGTACAGCAGAAAACTGCAACTATCTCAATAAACATCAAATCTGAGACGCGCGCTCCCTCAATTCACCATCGATTCCGCCAACCGCCCCACCATCAGCGTGGCAAAGCAGCCAATCGCAATAGAGGTCGCACGGTTGATCTTCAATGGCGTGAGCCAGGCCTTTTGAATTCCTTCAAAGCGGCTGCCCAGCATGATCCACCCCGCCCCCACTGGAATCACCACCAGCACCAGCGTGGCCATGAACCCGGCATAGCCGGGTAGCGTGGCAAAGGTGCCGAACGGTGCAATGAATGACACGATCAGCAATCCCTTGGGATTCATCACCGTCAGCCAGAAGAAGTACAGCCCGGAGAAACGGTCGGAACCGGGGTGGATGACACTGTTCTTACGCTGCCAAAGCTTGTAGGAGACATAGAGCAAGTAGCAGGCTGCCGCCAATTGCGTTGCCTTCAGCGCCCATGGCGAGTACGCCGACAGGTACAGCAATGCCACGCCCCATACCGAAACTTGCAGCAGGTACGCCAGGCACTCGACAAATGCCAGCCTCCACGAAGCCCGCAAGCCACACAACACACCGGCACGAAATAACAGGGTGTTGGTAGGGCCTGGGGCAAGCAACAACAACATAAGGGCTGAAACGGTGGCCAGCATGATTACGCGACGTCCTTCCTCACTCGGAACCACGCAGCATACAGGGCCGGCAAGAACAATAGTGTCAACGCCGTCGCCACTATCAACCCGCCCATGATCGCCACGGCCATCGGCCCGAAGAACACACTGCGCGACAGCGGGATCATCGCCAATACCGCCGCGAGGGCGGTCAGCACAATCGGGCGGAAGCGGCGGACGGTGGCTTCGATGATCGCTTGCCACGGTGCCAGCCCCGCCTTGATGTCCTGCTCGATCTGGTCCACCAGGATCACCGAGTTGCGCATGATCATCCCCGACAGCGCAATGGTCCCGAGCATGGCGACGAAACCGAAGGGTTGGCGGAATACCAGCAGGAACAAGGTCACCCCGATCAAGCCCAGCGGTGCCGTCAGAAACACCATCGCGGTACGCGAGAAACTGCGCAACTGCAGCATCAACAAGGTCAGCACGACCACGATAAACAGGGGCACCCCGGCTTTCACCGAGTTCTGTCCACGGGCGGAATCCTCCACGGTCCCGCCCACGTCGAGCAGGTAGCCATCCGGCAGTTCGGCACGCACGCCTTCCAACGTCGGCAGGATCTGCTGGACCAGCGTCGCGGGCTGTTCCTTGCCGTAGATATCGGCGCGTACGGTCACCGTCGGCAAGCGGTTGCGGTGCCAGATGATGCCTTCTTCGAAACCGTATTCGAGGGTGGCAATTTGTGACAGCGCCACGCTTTTGCCGTTGTCCGTCGGCACTGCCAGGCTCGGCAGCAATGACAGTTCGGTGCGTTCGTGCACGGTGCCGCGCAGCAGGATTTCGATCAACTCGTTGTCCTCCCGGTACTGGCTGACGCTGGAACCGGTCAATGAACTCTGCAGGAATTTCGACAGGTTGGCCGTGCTCACGCCGAGGGCGCGGGCGCGGTCCTGGTCGATATTGAGGTAGACGATCTTGCTCGGTTCTTCCCAGTCCAGGTGCACGTTGACCACGTGAGGGTTTTCGCGAACCTTGGCCGCCACTTTGCGGGCGAGCGCGCGGACCTCTTCGATATGTTCGCCGGTCACACGGAACTGCACCGGGTAACCCACGGGCGGGCCGTTTTCCAGGCGGGTGACCCGTGAGCGCAGGTCGGGGAATTGTTCGTTGAGGGTTTCGATCAACCAGGTACGCAGGCTTTCGCGCTCTTCGATGGTTTTGGCCAGCACCACGAACTGGGCAAAACTGGCGGCCGGCAGTTGTTGATCCAGCGGCAGGTAGAAACGCGGCGATCCAGTACCGACATACGCCACGTAGTTGTCGATGCCGGCGTGATCCTTGAGCAGGGTTTCCAGGCGCTTGACCTGCTCGGCGGTGTTGCTCAGGGAGGCGCCTTCGGCCAGCTTCAGGTCGACCATCAGTTCCAGGCGACCGGAAGCCGGGAAGAACTGCTGCGGCACAAAACGGAATAGCGCGACCGAGCCGATAAACAGCAACAGGGTCAGGACGATCACGGTTTTGCGGCGACGCACGCACCACTCCACCAAACGCCTTACGCGCTGGTAGAACGGTGTGCCGTAGGGGTCAGGACCATCGGTGCCATGTTTGGCTGCGTGAATTTTCGCCAGGTCCGGCAGGAGCTTTTCCCCCAGGTAGGGCACAAACACTACGGCAGCCACCCACGAGGCGAGCAACGCAATGGTCACCACCTGGAAAATCGAGCGGGTGTATTCGCCGGTGCTCGACTGCGCAGTGGCAATCGGCAGGAAGCCGGCGGCGGTGATCAACGTACCGGTGAGCATCGGGAACGCGGTACTGGTCCAGGCAAAGCTGGCGGCCTTGAGCCGGTCGTAGCCCTGCTCCATTTTGATCGCCATCATCTCCACGGCGATGATCGCGTCATCCACCAGCAAGCCCAACGCCAACACCAGTGCGCCCAGGGAAATCTTGTGCAGGCCGATGCCGAGGTAATACATGGTGGCAAACGTCATCGCCAGCACCAGCGGAATCGCCAGGGCCACCACCATGCCGGTGCGCACGCCGAGAGAGAAGAAACTCACCAGCAACACGATGGCCAGCGCTTCGGCCAGTACCTGCACGAATTCGCCGACGCTGGTCTTCACCGCTGCCGGTTGGTCCGACACCTTGCGCAGCTCCATACCCGCCGGAAGGTTCTTCTGCAGGCGTGCGAATTCACCTTCCAGGGCCTTACCCAATACCAGGATGTCGCCGCCATCGCGCATCGCCACGGCCAGGCCGATGGCGTCTGCGCCCATGTAGCGCATGCGGGGTGCCGGTGGATCGTTGAACCCGCGGTGGATGTCGGCCACATCACCGATGCGGAAGGTGCGGTCACCCACGCGGATCGGGAAATTGCGGATCTCTTCCACGCTCTTGAAGTTGCCCGATACACGCAGTTGCACACGCTCACTCGGGGTTTCAAAGAAGCCCGCAGTGGACACCGCATTCTGTTCCTGCAACGCCTGTTGCACCGCCGCCAAAGGCAAGCCGAGGGTGGCGAGCTTGAGGTTGGACAGCTCGATCCAGATTTTTTCATCCTGCAGGCCGAGCAACTCGACCTTGCCCACATCCGCCACGCGCTGCAGTTGGATCTGGATGCGGTCGGCGTAGTCCTTGAGCACCGCGTAGTCGAAACCGTCGCCGGTCAGGGCGTAGATATTGCCGAAGGTGGTGCCGAATTCATCGTTGAAAAACGGCCCCTGGATATCCGGCGGCAAGGTCTCGCGGATGTCGCTGATCTTCTTGCGCACCTGGTACCACAGCTCGGGGATCTGCGCCGAATGCATGGAGTCGCGGGCCATGAAGGTGACCTGGGATTCGCCGGGGCGCGAGAAGGAGACGATACGTTCGTACTCGCCGGTCTCCATGAGTTTTTTCTCGATGCGTTCGGTGACCTGCCGCGAGACTTCCTGCGCCGTTGCGCCAGGCCAGTTGGTCTTGATCACCATGGCCTTGAAGGTGAACGGCGGGTCTTCACTTTGCCCCAGCTTGGAGTAGGACAGGGTGCCGACCACTGCCAGCAGGATCATCAGGAACAGTACGATCTGGCGATTGCGCAACGCCCATTCGGAAAGATTGAAACCCATCGGGGACTACTCCTTGGCCGCCAGATTCACCACACGGTTGGAGCGGTCCACCGGGCGCACTTGCTGGCCCTCGTGAAGCACGTGCACACCGGCGGCGATCACCCAATCCGTCGGGGCCAGGCCTTCCAGGACCGGGACGGTTTTCTCACCGAAGGCACCGATGCGCACCGGCGTGCGCTTGAGCGTGTTGTCGGGCTGGACGCGCCATACGTAGGACGCACCGTTCTCCGCACTGAGGGCAGACAGCGGCACCGACAACGGAACATCGCCGTCGACCTGTATGAATACCCGTGCGCTCTGGCCCAGTTCGGCCGGGACCTTGCCGCCGGTGAACGCCACACGCGCCGCAAACGTGCGCGACTTGGGATCGGCCGCCGGTGACAGCTCGCGAATACGCCCGGTAAAACGCTGATCCGGCTGGCTCCACAACTCCACAGAGACCGGCTGGCCGATCTTGAAGCGGCCAAAACCTTGTTCCGGCAGGCTGATCAGCACTTCGCGCTCACCATCGGTCGCCAGGGTAAACACAGTTTGCCCGGCGGACACCACTTGGCCGACTTCCACCGCACGCTTGGCCACCACCCCGTCCTGAGGTGCACGCAGAACGGCATAGCCGGCCTGGTTGCTGGCCACGTCGAACTCGGCCTTGATCTGCTTGAGGCGTGCTTCACCGGATCGGTAGAGGTTTTCGGAATTGTCGTACTGGGAACGGCTGACCATCTGACGGTCCATCAGGGTCTTGTAGCGGTCGCGCTCGGCCCGCACCAGGCTCAGGTTGGCCTCGGCGGCGGCAACCTGGGCGCGGGTCGCTTCCAGTTGCAGGCGCACGTCCTGAGGGTCCAGCTCCGCCAGCGGCTGGTTGGCCTTGACCCGTTCGCCCTCCTCCACCAAACGCTTGCTGACTTTGCCACCGATGCGAAAGGCCAGGTCCGGTTCATAGCGGGCGCGCACTTCGCCGGGGTAGCTGTCCATCGACTGCGAAGAAGGCTGAGGCTGCACCACCATGGCTGGGCGGATGGTAACCTGGGCCGCTTCTTCATGGCCGCAGGCGGCCAACAGCACGACCAAACTGACAGGCAAAGCAAAGGGCAGGAAGGTGCTGCGCATGCTGTAGGACCTTTCGCGAGTAGAGCTAGGAATAATTATACTGGCAGGTATGGTATTAATACCAAACTCGCCAGTCCAGTATTAAAGGTGAAAATGTCCGACAATCCTCTGAACACCAATAGCCCCGGGCGCCCCAAGGACATGGCAAAACGCCAGGCAATCCTCGAAGCAGCGAAAATCCTGTTTTTGAGCAATGGCTACGCCAGTACCAGCATGGACGCGGTGGCACTGGAAGCTGGCGTGTCGAAACTGACCGTCTATAGCCACTTCAACGATAAAGAGACCTTGTTCACCGCCGCGGTGGTGGCCAAGTGCGAAGAACAACTGCCGGTGATGTACTTCGAGTTGCCCGAGGGCATACCCGTACAAACTGTGCTGTTGAATATCGCGCGGGGGTTCCATCGGCTGATCAACAGTGAAGAGTCGGTCAACCTGCATCGCCTGATGATGACCACCGGCAACCAGGACGTGAAACTCTCGCAGATCTTCTTCGAGGCCGGCCCCATGCGCATGCTGCAGGGCATGGAACGCCTGCTCGGCAAGATCAACCAGAGCGGCGCGCTGAGCATCGACAAGCCATTTACGGCGGCCGAGCACTTCTTCTGCCTGCTCAAAGGCACGGCGAATTTCTGCTTGCTTTATGGCTGCGGCGGGCAACTGAGCGAAGAAGCCGCCGAAGCCCATGTACAGGAGGTGGTGGGGCTGTTTATGCGGGCTTATAGGAGAGAGGCAGCGGTAAGTTGTTAGCTGCAAGCTGAAAGCACTTTAGCTTGCAGCTTGTGGCTTAAGGCTTGAGTGCTTTTTTAGGGTAGATGTCATAGCGACTGGATTTGCCATCCAGCGCATGGCTCGGCTTTGGCCCGTCAATGCACGGCGCCTTGCGCGGGCGCTTGACCACCACGCGGTGGCTGGCCAGGGCCAGGGCGGCGGCCAGTAGCGCGGGGGCGTCAGGATCATCGCCAACCAGCGGCCGGAACAGGCGCATTTCCTTCTTCACCAGGGCAGTTTTCTCACGGTGCGGGAACATCGGGTCGAGGTAGATCACCTGGGGCGGCTCGCCTTCCCAGTTACGCATCACGTCGATGGAATTGCCCTTGAGCAGCTTCATGCGCGCCACAATCGGCGCCACTTCAAAATCCTCCGCGCCGCGCGCCAGCCCATCTTCGAGCAAGGCGCCGATCAGCGGCTGGCGCTCGATCAGGCTCATCTCGCAACCCAGGCTGGCCAGTACGAAGGCGTCCTTGCCAAGGCCAGCCGTAGCGTCGAGTACCCGTGGGCGCACGCCTTGGGCGATGCCCACGGCCTTGGCGATCATCTGCCCGCTACCGCCACCATAGAGGCGCCGATGCGCCGCGCCACCCTCGACAAAATCCACGCGCACCGGCCCCGGTGCATCAGGCCCGAGCTGTTGCAATTGCAGGCCATGCTCCCCCACTTGCAGGGAAAAGTCCGCATCCGCCTGCTGCAACGGCAAGCCAAGCCGCTGCGCCCATTGCTCGGCGCGGGCCTGGAAAAACTCGCCCAAGGCCTCGACCCGGATGCGGCTGGCCGCTGGTTGTTCGCTCATCAATCGCTACGCTCAAAAATATTAAGGATCGGCAAACAGCGGCCGATAAAAACAACAGTCAGGTATTTTGCCAGAGCTGAGCGTCGACCGAGAAAAATGTCAGACATTCTTCCCCTAACCATCGGTGTACTGCCGACCCACAACCACTACGGCCTGCGCAATACTCAAGCGCTGGCCGGGGTGAGTCATGTGTGGCAGGACTTCTTCGCCCGGGCACTGGCCGAGCAGCTCGGCGATACGCCGGACACGCTCGCCGTGCAGGCGCCAGCACCGGCGGACCCGGCGGTAGAACCCAGCGAAGGCGCCGACCTGCTGTCGCAGATCCTCACCCAGCGTGAGTGCGACGTGAAAGATACCGAGATTGCCCCGCCGGAGCCGCTGTTCCTGCCGATTGCCGAGTTCGAGACTGACTTGCTGCCACCGGCCGCCACACAGTATCCGGAAGAAGAAATCGTCGCGCAGCAACGCCAGCAGAATTTCGAAAGCGGCTGGGTCCGCCCCATCGTGCTGACGGCCGGCCAGCCGCTGCCGGAACCGGGCCCAGCCCCGGAGCCGCGCCCTCTGCACCTGCCCATCGCAGAATTCGAACTGGACCTGCTGCCTCCACCTGCCACGCCATTCCCGGAAGAAGAGCTGGTCGCGCAACAAAAGGCCCTGGATTTCGATTACTACTGGGCTCGCCCACTGGTCACCCAGAACCTGCGCCTGGCCGCCTGAGTCTCAGCGACACACCCACCAACGCCCCATATCCAGGTGGAAGTGGTTGCGGTGCGCGGCGTTGTAGTCAGGGCTCAGCACGACATTGAAATCATCACAGGCACTGTCGCGGACCTGACGCAGGAACCGCGCCTTATCGCCCTCCCCCGGCCAGTCCTTGAGCACGCTGATGCTGCGCCCATCCGCCAGGCGAAAGCCGGCAATATCCAGCGCATTGGCCGACGCATGCTGGCTGAGTCGCCCTTCGGCACGGTTATACATATTGCGACAGGCAAAGCTGCCCAGGTGATCGACCCGCGTCACTGCCTGGCCGAATACCGACTGGGCCGCCGGTTGCAAGCTGTGACGCTCAAACAGGGCGAACGCCACCGCCAGTGGGCAACTGGCGAGAAAACTGCTGCTCAGCCCCACCGCCGAACCCTGTACGCGCAAGGTATTGCGCAGGGGGCAAGCGGCATCTGCCGGCGAGTCCGCCTGATGACTGACGCGCAGGCCCGAGGTTTCCAGCACCTGGTCGCACAATGCCGGATCATCCTGCAGACGACCCAATTTGTAGCGGGTCAACACGTTAGGGGTCGCCCGCACGTCCAGCGGCGCCCATGGGTTCCAATCGGCCGGCAGTGGGACCCATCCACGCCAGACACCCACGGCAACGGCACCCGCCAGGATCAGCAGCATGCCCATGACTTTGAAAAAACGCACCGCCTAGCCCTTGAAGAACTGGTTGGCCTGGCTGAACGGCATCTTGCGCTCGGTAAAGGTGAACGTGCCCCGTTCATACATTTCCTGGGCTGCGCGATAGAACTCACCATAGGCGGCCAACGCCAGCGCCGAGCCGACGCTGATCCGCCGCACGCCCATCTCGCTCAACTGCGCAACGCTCAGGTTCAAGCCGCCGGACATCAACACATTCACCGGCTTGGGCGCCACGGCCTTGACCACCGCCAGCACTTCCTCGGCACTGCGCAGGGCCGGCGCATACAGCACGTCGGCACCGGCTTCGGCGTAGGCTTGCAGACGGCGGATGGTGTCGGGCAAATCCAGGCGGCCATGCAGGAGGTTTTCCGCACGGGCCGTCAGGGTGAAGGCAAAAGGCAGGCTGCGGGCGGCGGCGACGGCGGCTTCCACACGCTCGACCGAAAGATCGAAGGGATAGATCGGGTCGGCGGCAATGCCCGTGGCGTCCTCGATGGAGCCGCCGACAATGCCGACTCCCGCTGCGCGCAGGATGGTCTGGGCGCAGCCTTCAGGGGTGTCGCTGAAGCCGTTTTCCAGGTCGGCGGCCACCGGCAACGGGGTGGCGTTGGCGATCATACCGGCATTGACCAACGTGTCCTCCAGGGACAACGCGCCTTCCGCATCCGGTCGCCCCAGGCTGAACGCGTAGCCTGCACTGGTGGTGGCCAGCGCTTCGAAACCCAGGCTGGCCAACATTACAGCGGAGCCCGCATCCCATGGGTTGGGCATCACGAATGCGCGGTCGCGCTCATGCAAGGCCTTGAAGGTTTCGGCGCGAAGGGTTTGGGCATCCATGTCGGGCTCCTGGCGGAAAAAGGAGCCCTAGAGTAACCCCAGTTGCTCCACGGCGGGGGCACGATCCAGCACGGGCAGGGGCTGCAGGCCTGGTAGGCGCGCCATCAGTTGATCGTGGAAACGCAGGGCCAGTTGCGCGGCCAGGCGGTTATCCGAGGTGTGCAGGAACACGTAGGGGGTGCGCCCTTCTTCGATCCAGCCCGCGACTTTTTCCACCCATGGCATCAGGAACGAATCGTTGGCCTCCAATTCGGGATGGCCAATAAAGCGTACCTGGGGAAACTGCGTCAGCGCCGCCGGGCGGGGTGGCACCTTGGGCTTTTTGGATTGGGCGTGCAGCACGGCGGCCGAGGTGGACGTGCAACTGAACAACGCACGCGGATCCAGGCAGATGCGCTCCACGCCGCGGTCACGCAACAAACGGTTAAGCATGCGCTCGGCATCCCCCTTGGCGAAGAATTCCAGGTGGCGCACTTCCACCGCCATCGGCCGCTCCAGGCCATCGATAAAGCCTGCCAACTCCCCCAGGCGCTGCGGGGTGAAAGACGCGGGCAGTTGCAACCACAGCGGCGATACCCGCTCACCCAACGGGCTCATCAAGCCCACGAAGCTTTCCGCTGCCGGTAGCTGCTCGATCAGGTTGCCACTGTGGCTGATATCACCGGGAAATTTGGCGGTGAAGCGAAAGTCCTCAGGCATGATTTCGGCCCAGCGCTGCACGGTGGCGGCGGAGGGGCGAGCGTAAAACGTGGTGTTGCCTTCAACGGCGTTGAAGACCTGGGAGTACAGCGCGAGGTAATCGCTGGAACGGGCATCGGCGGGGTACAGGTACTCGCGCCAGGCATTTTCACTCCAGGACGGGCAACCGAGGTAGTAAGGCAGACGCATCAGATATGGATGTCGAGGCCCAGCACTTCCATATCCCATTCGACAAAGCCGGCGGTGGTCAGGTAGCTGGCCAGGGCGGTGGCGACGCTTTTGCTCATGGAGCGCGGGAAGACCATGTCTTGCTGACGGGCGGGAAGACCGCTGATACGGGCTTGGGCGTTGGCTTGCGCATCGGCTTGGACTTCGATGAAGTCCGGCGAGTCCTCGACCGACTCATCCACCGTGACGTTCGCCTTACGCGGCTTGCGCTTGATTGGGTAAGACTGTGAGGAAAAGCCATCAATACGCATGGGCGCGAACTCGCTATCAGTAATGGCATTTTGGCAGCACTGTCCGTAGTGCGCAAATGCTCTGGTGATAACTAGAACACATAATTTGAAAAAGGTTTAAAACCCAGGGGAAATTCTGACGATTGGTGCAAGTTTGGGGGATTTTAGCGCTGCTTCGCAGCCCAATGCGGGGCAAACCCGCTCGCCACAACCAGCCCGCTCGCCACAATTAAAGGCCGCGCTCTGCCTTGGTCTGCGCCACTTTATCGCGCAGATAGACCGGCGCCGCCTGGTCGGCCGGAATCGCCTCGCCACGCGCAAAGGCAAAACGTGCCAATGTCAGCAAGTCCTCGGCGTGAGGCAACATCGCCGCGTCCTGGCCCACCAACGGCACAGCGAGGCGCTCGCCATACCCCCAACCAGTACCAGCCCCGAACCAATCGCCGCTGGCGTCGGCTGGCAATTGCGATGACTCCGGCGGTTGCACGGCTTCCACGCCGACCAGACGCATCTCGCCCGCCGTTTCGCGGTAGCAACCCCAATAGACTTCATCCATGCGCGCATCGATAGCCGCCGCCACCTGATGCGCGCCATGTTCACGCAAGGCGCGCTGGGCCAGCACGGCCAGGTTGGACACCGGCAACACCGGACGCTCCAGCGCAAACGCCAGGCCCTGCACCACGCCAATGGCGATACGGACACCCGTGAATGCACCCGGTCCGCGACCGAAGGCGATGGCATCGACCGCAGCCAGAGTGGTGCCGGCGTCTTCCAGCAGTTGCTTGATCATCGGCAACAGCTTCTGCGCGTGCAGGCGCGGGATCACCTCGTAGTGGCTCGTTACCTTGCCATCGTGCAGCAAGGCAACGGAGCAAGCTTCAGTCGCGGTGTCCAGGGCCAGCAGGGTGCTCATCGGTGTAGGTGTCCAAGTCGAAAAAAAGTGCGCCAGTATAAACAACAACGGCCCGCAAGCGGGCCGTTATCCATGAAGCCGGTCGAGGGATCAGCTCAGTGCTTGCAGCACTTTGGCGGTGATCGCCTCAACCGAGCCGACGCCAGGAATGTGGCTGTACTTCGGCTTGCCTTGGGCGGCGGACAGCTTCTGGTAGAAGTCCACCAGCGGCTTGGTCTGGGAATGGTAGACCGACAGGCGATGACGCACGGTTTCTTCGGTGTCGTCTTTGCGCTGCACCAGGTCTTCGCCGGTGACGTCGTCCTTGCCTTCCACCTTTGGCGGATTGTAGACGGTGTGATACACGCGCCCCGAGGCTTCGTGGACGCGACGACCGGCGATACGCTGGACGATTTCTTCGTCTTCAACCGCGATTTCGACCACGGCATCCAGCTCGACGCCGGCCTTCACCAGGGCCTCAGCCTGGGGAATGGTGCGCGGGAAGCCGTCGAACAGGAAACCGTTCTTGCAGTCTTCCTGGCTGATGCGTTCCTTGACCAGGTTGATGATCAAGTCATCGGAAACCAGGCCACCGCTGTCCATCACGCTCTTGGCGATCAGGCCCAGCTCGGTGCCGGCCTTGACGGCCGCGCGCAGCATGTCGCCGGTGGAGATTTGTGGAATGCCGAATTTTTCAGTGATGAACTTTGCCTGAGTACCTTTACCGGCCCCGGGAGCTCCCAGCAGAATGACGCGCATTGATGTGCTCCTCAATTTTTTATAGAGATGACGCTCGGATTCGCCGCGGCGGGCCAATCGCGTAAAAATAGAATTCGGGCCGCCCAAACGGCCAAAGGCTGATCAAGATACACAGCAGGCCTTAAGCACACAAGCCGCCAAAAGTCGCAGGAACCCGTGCAGCGCTTACGTCATAGGTAGGGTGTGCCTGGGTGCAACCCGACGCCATAAACGCCGACCGCCCTTTTCAGGGCGGCCGCCGTGGTTTATCTGCAAGCCGTTGAGAACATGCAAAAAACCTTAGCCGGTATTACGCAAACCGGCGGCAATACCGGCCACGGAGACCAGCAGCGCCTGTTCCAGAGGGCTGTCCTGTGCCGCTTCCTGCTGGCGCGAACGCGCCAGCAACTCGGCCTGCAACAGGTGCAGCGGGTCGAGGTAGGTGTTGCGCAGGCGGATGAACTCCAGGGTGTCCGGGCTATGGGCCAGCAGCTGCGACTGGCCAGTCAGGCCAAGCACCACCTTGCAGGCCTGCGACAATAGGTCGCGCAAATGCGCACCCAGTGGCAACAGGTCCGGCTGCACCAGGCGCTCGTCATACAGACGGGCGATGTCGGCGTCGGCCTTGGCCAGCACCATTTCCAGCATGTCGATGCGGGTGCGGAAGAACGGCCACTGCTCACGCATCTGCCCCAGCAAGTCGCCTTCACCACGTTCCAGGGCCTTGCTCAGCGCCGCTTCCCAGCCCAGCCAGGCCGGTAGCATAAGACGGGTCTGGGTCCAGCCGAAGATCCACGGAATCGCACGCAGGCTTTCAATCCCGCCCGCACGGCGCTTGGCCGGGCGGCTGCCCAACGGCAAACGGCCCAGCTCTTGTTCCGGCGTGGACTGGCGGAAATACTCGACGAACTGCGGATTCTCGCGCACCACGGCGCGGTAAGCGCTGACACCGTCTGCCGCCAATTCGTCCATCAAATGGCGCCAGGCCGGTTCGGGCGGCGGCGGTGGCAACAGGGTCGCCTCCAACACGGCGGCCAGGTAAAGGTTGAGGTTCTGCTCGGCAATATCCGGCAGGCCGAACTTGAAGCGGATCATCTCGCCCTGTTCGGTGGTACGGAAGCGCCCCGCCACCGACCCAGGCGGCTGCGACAGGATCGCCGCGTGGGCCGGGCCGCCGCCACGCCCCACGGTGCCACCACGCCCGTGGAACAACAGCAGTTCCACTTGCTGTTCACGGCAGATATCCACCAGGCGTTCCTGCGCCCGGTACTGCGCCCAGGCAGCGGCAGTGGTGCCGGCGTCCTTGGCCGAATCCGAGTAGCCGATCATCACTTCCTGCGGGCCCTGCAGCCGCGCGCGGTAGCCCGGCAGCAGCAACAGTTGCTCGATCACCGGGCCGGCGTTATCCAGGTCGGCCAGGGTTTCGAACAGCGGCACCACGCGCATCGGCCGTTGCACGCCTGACTCTTTAAGCAGCAACTGCACCGCCAGCACATCCGACGCAGCGCCGGCCATGGAGATGACATACGAGCCCAGGGACGCCGCCGGGGCCGCGGCGATTTCCTTGCAGGTGTTGAGCACCTCCGCGGTATCCGCCGACGGTTTGAAATAACCCGGCAGCAACGGTCGACGGTTGGCCAGTTCCTTCATCAGGAAGCTGATGCGCATCTCTTCGTTCCAGTCCTCGTAGCGCCCCAGACCGAGATAATCGGTGATTTCGGTCATGGCCGCGCAATGGCGACTGGAATCCTGGCGCACATCCAACCGCACCAGGAACAGGCCGAAAGTCACCGCCCGCCGCAGGCAATCGAGCAACGGCCCATCGGCGATCACGCCCATGCCGCATTCGTGCAGCGACTGGTAGCACAGCTCCAGCGGCTCCAGCAGGTCGCGGTTGTTCTGCAATACCTCGGCAGGCGCTGGCGTGCTGCTGCTCAACGCCGTATGCGCCCATTGACGCGTGGCACGCAGGCGTTCACGCAATTGCTTGAGCAAGGCACGATAGGGTTCGACGCTGTCGCCGACCTTGGCCTGCAACGCCGGGCTGGCGCGCTGCATCGACAGCTCGGAGGCCAGGTGATCGATATCGCGCAGGTACAGATCCGCAGCCATCCAGCGCGCCAGCAGCAACACTTCGCGGGTGACCGGTGCAGTGACATTCGGGTTGCCGTCACGATCGCCGCCCATCCAGGACGCAAAGCGGATCGGCGCCGCTTCCAGCGGCAATCGCAGGCCTGTGGCGGCGTGCAGGGCCTGGTCGGCCTTGCGCAGGTAATTGGGAATAGCGTGCCACAGCGAATGCTCGATCACCGCGAACCCCCACTTGGCTTCGTCTACCGGCGTGGGCCGGGTGCGGCGGATTTCTTCGGTGTGCCAGGCCTCGGCGATCAAGCGTTGCAGGCGCTGGCGGATCTGCTCACGCTCGGCCGTGGTGAGGTCGCGGTGATCCTGCAGTGCCAATTGGGCGGCGATGGCATCGTATTTCTGGATCAGGGTGCGGCGCGCCACTTCGGTGGGGTGGGCGGTCAGGACCAGTTCGATCTCCAGGCGCCCCAACTGGCGGGCCAGGGATTCGTTGCTGTGGCCTTCGGCTTGCAGGCGCGCCAGCAACTCAGGCAATACGCGGGATTCGAAGGGTGCCGGTTGCGACTCATCGCGTCGATGAATCAGCTGATACTGCTCGGCAATGTTGGCCAGGTTGAGGAACTGGTTGAAGGCACGGGCGACCGGTAGCAGCTCATCTTCCTGCAACTGGTTGAGGCTGGTGCTCAGTTCATCGCCTGCGCCACGGCGGTCGGCCTTGGCGCCCTTGCGGATCTGCTCGATCTTGTCGAGGAAATCATCGCCGTATTGCTCTCGAATGGTGTTGCCCAACAGTTCACCCAGCAGGTGAACATCCTCACGCAAGCGTGCATCGATATCACTCATCAGCCAATCTCCAGCCAGAAATCCGGGACGCGCAGGTTTGCCAGAGTGCCGCCAGCGCTCATTTATGACAAGACTTTAAACCTTGCGAGTTGCAGCTAGTCTCAACACTAAGTCGCCGCGTTTATCCGCGCGAGCGGCGGGTCACTCATCACCGCCTGCTATCGCAGGCTTTACTGAGGTTGCCATGAAAATCCGAGAACTGGCCCAGCATTGGGAAGAGAACGCCAAGGGTCGCCTGACCAAGACCGAGTACGCCATCCATCTGGATGTGGAAGCTGCGGCACGCCTGGCAGCGATCGCCGAGATGTACCCCAAGCGCAGCACCGAAGAACTGCTCGGCGAACTGATCGGCGCCGCACTGGAAGAGCTGGAAGCCAGCTTTCCGTATATCAAGGGGCAGCAGGTGATCGCGACTGATGAAGAGGGCGACCCGCTGTACGAAGATGTCGGCCCTACTCCGCGCTTTCTGACACTGTCGCGTCGCTATCTGCATGACTTGTCAGCAAGCAGCGACAAACCGAACCACTGAAACCCTTGTACGCCGGACTCTTTATGGGTCCGACGTACCGCTGCGCAACGCAGAAGTTCCAAGTTTTTTCGCTGACCGAACAGTCAGATATTTTTTTAGGCAAATCGCCATCTTCTCTGAACTTTTGAAAAAAGCCTCCGGTCACAGCCAGTAAGCCATCACTTGGAACGGCCGTTTTAAAGGGCTTTTTGTACATCACCCTGAAGCCCCGGCCGAGTACCAGTGACATGGATTTTGATGTTTTTCAGGAGTTATCCAATGGAGTTGAAGACGATGAAGACCAGCACTGCCAAATCCTCGTTTAACCACCTGCGCGGGCTCAAATTGGCCGCGCTGGCAATCGGCACCAGCTTCGTTCTGGCGGGCTGCGCCGGCAACCCTCCGACCGAGCAGTACGCGGTGACCCAGTCCGCAGTCAACAGCGCAGTCAGCGCTGGCGGCACTGAGTTTGCGGCTGTGGAAATGAAGTCGGCTCAGGACAAGCTCAAAGAAGCTGAAATCGCCATGCACGACAAGAACTACGACAAAGCTCGCCAGTTGGCTGAACAAGCCGAGTGGGACGCTCGCGTCGCAGAGCGCAAGGCCCAGGCTGCCAAGGCTCAACAGGCTGTGAAGGATTCCCAGAAGGCTGTTGACGAACTGCGTAGGGAAGGCATGCGTCCGGCTGCTATCCAGCCGAAGTAAGACGCCCCTTGACTGCTTCGCACTTGATATCGAATTGAAAGGACGACACGACTATGCGTAAACAATTGATGATCCCTGCCCTGCTGGCGATGAGCGTTGCCCTGGCGGCCTGCTCCACCCCGCCTAACGCGAACCTGGAAAACGCACGGACCAACTTCTCTTCCCTGCAGACCAACCCGCAGGCCACCAAGCTCGCGGCGCTGGAGACCAAAGACGCCAGCGAATGGCTGGACAAGGCAGACAAGGCCTACCGCGACAAGGAAGACGAGAAGAAAGTTGACCAACTCGCCTACCTGACCAACCAGCGCGTTGAAGTGGCCAAAGACACCATCGTGCTGCGCGAATCCGAAGCCAAGCTGAAAAATGCCGGTGACGAACGCGCCCGCGCCCTGCTGGAAGCCCGTGACGCGCAGATCAAGCAACTGCAAGACAGCTTGAACGCCAAGCAGACCGATCGTGGCACCCTGGTGACCTTCGGTGACGTGCTGTTCGCCACCAACAAGTCCGACCTGAAATCCAGCGGCCTGGTGAACATCACCAAGCTGGCGCAGTTCCTGCGCGATAACCCGGACCGTAAAGTGATCGTCGAAGGCTACACCGACAGCACCGGTTCCGATGCGTACAACCAGAGCCTGTCGGAGCGTCGTGCGGCCTCCGTACAACGCGCACTGGCGCAACAGGGCGTGGATATCTCGCGCATCGTGACCCAGGGTTATGGCAAAGAATACCCGGTTGCCGATAACGGCAGCGTTTCCGGTCGTGCCATGAACCGCCGCGTTGAAGTAACCATCTCCAACGACAACCAGCCGGTCAAGCCACGGTCTTCCGTCGCCAACTGATGCTGGATGCCCTAAAAGCCCCGTCTATATAGACGGGGCTTTTTAATTTCTTGTGTATTTGAAAGGCACTGAGATTTTAGTAGTTGATACCCACACGGCGATTGCCGTTCTGACCAGAGTTGATGTAACTGCTGAACCCGCCGAAGTTGCCATTATTCCCATAGTTTCCGTAGTTGCCGAAACCCGCGTAGTCACCGAGCGAGTCCCTCCACCGGCCGATCATTTCATTGCCGTTCTGCCCGTGATTTGCATAGTGACTGTGTGCGCCGCGATTTCCGTTATTGCCGTAGTTACCGTAGTTACCGTTATCACGGCCACCTTGTGCACGACCCCATACCCGTTGCCCTCCCACCGTCTTCCAAGTGTGCTCATCAGAATAACGCGGATAAGATTGAGTGTAGTGGTCATATCGCGAGCCTAATCGCTGAGTCATATTGATACCCTCTCCAAACTGAATAATTTATAAACCAGGCCATAACAAGCCACACTGTATTAATACGCTCTGAACTTTGACGCCTCAGGCGCGAATGCGCTAGGCCAGGCCAGGCTGGGAGAACCTGGCGCTTGCGGAATTTCGAAGATTGCCGTTGCTACCGTGATTGGCATAACGGCTGCCACTTCCGCTGTTGCCGTTATTTCCATAGTTCCCGAAATTGCCGTTATTCATACTGCCGTTGCCGCTATTGACGTGCACGCCGACCTGGGATGACTTAACATCCCCGACACTCACATAATTCGTGTTGAACACATAGTTGATATGGTTGACCGTAGACGGTTGTTGCAACGCCGGCGGTTGGGCGCCGGAAAACCTTGGTTGCTGGCTCGGTTGAGAGCGGGAGTAATGAAGTGTGTTGCCGCTCCACCTGCCACCTCTACCCTGCCCTGTAAAAACATTCCATGTCGTGTGAATAGTCGCGAGGGTATTCATCAAAACCGTACTCATCAACGAGTCCAATCTCATTATTTCACTCCAAATTTAATTTCCCATGAGTCCGGGTTTGATCTCCTGACCGATATAGCAGTGGTCGCTGACAGCTATCAGTTCCCGACGGTATACGCTGGTAATAAATGATGGAATGAAAATAAAAAACCCACCAGGAACGGTGGGTTTTTCACACTTAGAATTTGATCGGACGCTTGTCGCTTTCGAAGCCTGCATAGCCAGGTTTCTCCTGGGACCGCTCCCCCTGCTCCTTTTTCGCGATATCGTCGACGGCTTCACGGAGCGCTTCAACGAGCTCCTGCGTCCTGGACATCTTCAACATCCTGTCTATCGCGCTTATCTCACCCAACATAACCATGACACTCCCCTGGCTGGCGGTTCGCAAATCTCACCATGAACGCTGACAAGCCCTTGAGTGGTCTGTTACGCAAAACGGTTCCAGATATTCCAGGTGCGATGCGTCCGGCTTACTGCTGGAGTTGTGGTGTTTCCTGCCCCAGGCAGCGCACAGCCTGTTTCTTGTTATTCACCAACACACCGCTCAGGCCTTTCTGCTCAGTGTCGAACATCACCAGTACACCATCCACGCATTGCGCCACCTGAGCGGCTGGCGCCAGGGAGATCTTGTAGTCCTCGCCGGGCACGGTCTTGAGCATGGTGAAGTCGCTGAGCAACAACGCATCTTCCGGCTTGGCGAAGTGCAGGTAGCCGTAATACCACAGGCAACCGACAGTACCGATGATGGTGCCGATACCGGTGAGGATCAGCGGGATCATATTGCGTTCTTCGCTCATTGCGGGCTCTCTGATGAGTCAACTTTAGGAATCGGGTAATTCGGGATTTCGCCCAGGCGACGCAGGCCGTTGAAGTGCTGAGGGTCATCCAGGTAACGCAGCATCACGGTTTGCCAGGTCTTGTCGGCAAAGGTCTGCACATGCCCGCCGCGGGTCAACTGCAACACCCTGGGTGGCGGTGCGGCCTGGTACAGGCGGATCCCGTTGGCCACCGGCACAATCGGGTCATCCAGGCTGTGGAACAGCAGCTTGGGTACTCCTGTCAGCCGGGGCATGGCGTAAATGGCACTGTCGGCGTCCGGGACCAGCCAGGACAACGGCACCTGAAACGGCCATGTTAACCAGGAGGTACTCAGGGCGAATTGTCCTACGTCACGATAACTGGCGGGCACGCCGTCCAGCACCAGCGCCTTGAGCCGGGGTTGGCGCTCCGGGTGGGCGGCCAGGTAATGCACCGCCAATGCGCCACCCAGGCTCTGGCCCAGTACTATCAACGGCTGGCCTTGGGTTTCGGGAGCCTTGTCGATCCATTGGAACGCCGCGTCCAAATCCTGGTAGATCGCCGGTAATGATGGCTTCCCCTCCGACAAGCCATAACCGCGATAGTCCACCAACAGCACTTGGTAGCCCTGCTCGGGCAACCACCAACTGCCGCCCAGATGCCAGGCCAGATTGCCGCCGTTGCCATGCAGGTGCAGCACCGTTCCCTTGAGCGGCACTCCGGGGTTGGCCGGTAGCCACCAGGCGTGGAGCTTTATGCCGTCGGCAGTGGTGAGGGTGACGTCACGGTATTGAAGGTGAGCTTTTTCCGGCGTGAACGGCAGGCCGGGCTCGGGGTAGAACAGCAGGGAACTGCAGCCGTTCAATGTGAGTAGCAGGCACAGAATGCCGAGGATTCTCATCCGTTGAAGCCTCGCGAATAGCACGGTTTAAAGGATATTGGAGTAATCCGCCTCGATCCGATCCAGGCTCAGGTGGTTGAGGAAGTTGGAGAAGCACATCCACGCCGCCAGCGCGTTCATGTCGCGGAACTGCTCGGGCAGGTACTTGGGTGGCACCACCAGGCCTTCGTCGACCAGTTGGCGCAGAGTACGCATGTCTTCCAGGGTGGTCTTGCCGCAGAACAGCAGCGGTACTTGTTCCAGCTTGCCTTTGCGCACGGCCAGCTGGATGTAGTTGTAGACCATGATAAAGCCCTTGAGGTAGGACAGGTCCTTGGTGAACGGCAGACCGGTCGGCACCGAACCACGGAAAACACGACTGGCGTTGCCGTAGCTTTCAGCCATCTCAAAGCCTTGCTCACGGAAGAACTCGAACACCTGCAGGAAGTCGGCGCCCTCTTCCACCATATGGATGGCGCGGGTGCGGTTGGTCAACTTGCGCAGGCGGCTCGGGTAGGAGGCGAAGGTGATGATCTCCATCAAAATCGCCAAACCTTCCTGGGTCACGGTGGACGAGGGCGGGCCCTTGGACAGGAAGGTGCAGATCGGCTGGTTCTGGCCATTGAGGGTAGTGCCGACATGCACCAGGCCTTCATGCACCTCCAGGGCGCGCACGTCGCGGTCGTTGAACATCGCGTCGGCGCGGATCTTGATGTAGTCGGCGCCCGCTGCGGCGTCAGCGACAATACCGTCGGACTCGAACACGCGGATGGTCTCTTCGGCCTCACCGAACACCTTGTTCAGGCGGGTTTGCAGCAAGGCGACGGCGTCCTTGGCGGTGAGCGTCTTGGCCTCATCCTTCAGGTCACCACGGCCATCGATATTGTTAAGGTAATCGGAAAGCATCAGGCCCAAGTCAGCCAGGGTCGGGTCGCCGGCGTGAAACGCATCGGAGGCAGCGCCATACAGTTCCTGGGAAATCAGGCCGAAATCCTCGGTACCACGCGCTTCGAGCATGCGCACCACCATGCGGTATTCCTTGCACATGCGGCGCATGATCTGCCCCACCGGGCTGAATTGGCCGAGGCGGCGGGTGATGTCGCGCTCGATGTTCTGGAACTCCAGCTTCACCGCGCTGGAGTCGAACGACAGTGGCCGATTGAGGTAGTAGTCGCGGCTCACCGCCGGCATTTCCTTGCCCTTGGCCTTGAGGAATCCCTGGCGAATGTTTTCGTCCCACTTCACGGCGTCGAGGACGCGAATCGGTGTTTGCGCCAGCACAATGCGATCAGACAAGGTGCGTATCGTCTGCTGGTAATCGTCCACCCGGTGCTTCCTCTTTAAACGTTATTGGCCCGTGTGCTGGTAGCGCACGGCTTCCACGAATACATCGGCATTGGCCGGGTCATCCAGGTAGGCAAACACCTGGTCCAAGGGGCTGTCGACCAGCACCCCGGCGCCCTCGACCGTGTCCACGGTGCTGCCGTGCAACGCCTGCTGGCCTATGGCTTGGTGGATCTGCTCAAGGTCGAGGTTGTAGACCACCAATTCGTGCTTTTCGTTGATCTCAAACCCCGCCAGGATGAAATGCCCACCCAGCTTGGCCGGCAGCGGCGCCGACAAATACCAGCGGCTGCCATGGCGCGAAACGGTAAACAGGTATTCGTCACGCTGGCCGGGCTTGGCTGTAGGGTAGCTCACGGCTTTATAGCGGTGTTCACCAACGGCACTGATATGCAGGTTGAGCGGCTCGCCCCAGGCATTTTTGCTCGACCACTGGCCGAGCAGGGCCGGCGGCGCGGCCTCATGGGCTGGCAGCGGGTCCTTGAAGGTCACCAGGCAACCGCTGAGCAGCAGGAACGACAAGGCGATTGCAACCACGCGCCAGGCTTTCATTGGACATCCCCCGGTGTCAGACCGAAGCCAACACCAAATGCATATAGCGCTTGAGGATCTCAAGCATCTCTTCACCGGTCAGAGGCTCTGCGCTGCCCAGCAGGCCCTGATATTCCATCCGACTGATTATCGCCGTCAACACTTTGGCATCCTGTTGCGGCTCGCGCGAGCCCAACACCTGGAAGAACTGCCCGGTCCCCTGCAACAGAATCTGCTGGTGGGAACGCACCAGCTCCGCCAGGCGCGGGTTGAGCAGGGCTTCCTGGCGAAACGCCTGCTCGGCCATCAGGTATTCACGGCGGTTGGTCAATTGGCGCAGGACGTAATCAGCGGTCAGCCGTGCAATGTCATCGGCCAGTTGTGAACGCGATTCGGGGCTGCCATCGCCATAGGCGACCATTTCGCGCAGCAGGCCTTCGTTACGCACCCACAGCTTGCCCATGAATGCGGCGCTGCGCTCGACGTATTGGGCGAAGGTATCGGTGAGCAGGTCATCGATATCCTTGAAGTAATAGGTGGTGGCGGACAGGGGCACGCCCGCCTCCGCCGCCACCGCTCGATGGCGCACGGCCCGTACGCCGTCACGGACCACGATGCGCATGGCCGCATCGAGAATGTCTTGCCTGCGTTGCTCGCTGCCCCGACGACTGGCCTTGCGGCCCTGGTACTGGACGCTTTCAGCCACGGCAGCGGCAATGCCGGCGGCGCCTTCTTGAGCGGTTACGCGGTTCACGACACACATCCTTGAATAGATCAAAACCTGGCGCTGTTTGCTTGACGCTTATTAACGCCACATAAAAAAGCCGCCTTATAAAAGGCGGCTTCGGATTTCGCTACGGTTACGCTTGTGGCCGCATGTGCGGGAACAAGATCACGTCGCGGATCGACGGCGAGTTGGTCAGCAGCATCACCAGGCGGTCGATGCCGATCCCTTCACCGGCGGTCGGCGGCATGCCGTATTCCAGGGCGCGGACGAAGTCGGCATCGTAATGCATGGCTTCGTCGTCGCCGGCGTCCTTGTCGGCCACCTGGGCCATGAAGCGCTCGGCCTGGTCTTCCGCGTCGTTCAACTCGGAGTAGGCGTTGGCGATCTCACGGCCGCCGATGAACAGCTCGAAACGGTCAGTGACGTTTGGGTTGTCGTCGTTGCGACGGGCCAGCGGCGACACTTCGAACGGGTACTGGGTAATGAAGTGCGGCTGTTCCAGCTTGTGCTCCACCAACTCTTCGAAAATCATCACCTGCAATTTGCCCAGGCCTTCGAAGCCCAGCACCTTGGCGCCGGCTTTCTTGGCGATGGCGCGGGCCTTGTCGATGTCGTTCAGGTCGTCGGCGGTCAGTTCAGGGTTGTACTTGAGGATCGAGTCGAACACCGACAGGCGCACGAACGGCTCGCCGAAGTGGAACACCTTGTCGCCGTACGGCACGTCGGTGCTGCCCAGGACCAGTTGCGCCAGTTCGCGGAACAGTTCTTCGGTCAGGTCCATGTTGTCTTCGTAGTCGGCGTAGGCCTGGTAGAACTCCAACATGGTGAATTCTGGGTTGTGACGGGTCGAAACGCCTTCGTTACGGAAGTTGCGGTTGATCTCGAAGACTTTTTCGAAGCCGCCAACCACCAGGCGCTTGAGGTACAGCTCCGGCGCGATACGCAGGAACATTTCCATGTCCAGGGCATTGTGGTGGGTTTCGAACGGCTTGGCTGCGGCGCCGCCAGGAATGGTCTGCAGCATCGGCGTTTCGACTTCCAGGAAGTCGCGCTTCATCAGGAAGCTGCGGATGTGCGCGATCACTTGCGAACGCACGCGGAAGGTCTGGCGTACTTCTTCGTTGACGATCAGGTCAACGTAACGCTGGCGGTAGCGCTGTTCGGTGTCGGTCAGGCCGTGGTGCTTGTCCGGCAGCGGGCGCAGCGACTTGGTCAGCAGGCGCACGTTGGTCATTTCCACGTACAGGTCGCCCTTGCCGGAACGGGCCAGGGTGCCTTCGGCGGCGATAATGTCGCCCATGTCCCAGGTTTTCACCGAGGCCAGGGTTTCTTCCGACAAGGTCTTGCGGTTGACGTAGACCTGGATACGCCCGGTCATGTCCTGGATCACCATGAACGAGCCACGGTTGAGCATGATGCGACCTGCCACCTTGACCGGGATCGCAGCCTCTGCCAGTTCTTCCTTGGTCTTGTCCGCGTACTGTTTCTGCAAGGCATCGCAGTAGTTTTCGCGGCGGAAGTCGTTGGGGAAGGCATTGCCCTTGGCGCGCTCGGCAGCAAGCTTTTCCTTGCGCAGGGCGATCAGGGAGTTTTCTTCCTGTTGCAGGGCTTGCGGGTCGAGTTGTTGGTCGCTCATGTCTTTTGAAATTCCATCACAGATACGTTTTCCCCAGCCTTCGGCTGGGGATCGCGGGCAAGCCCGCTCCTACAAGGTTCTTTAGAGGCCGGATTTCAGGCTGGCTTCCAGGTATTCGTCGATATCGCCGTCGAGCACCTTGTCACAGTCGCTGCGTTCGATGTTAGTGCGCAGATCCTTGATCCGCGACGCATCCAGCACATAAGAGCGGATCTGGTGACCCCAGCCGATGTCCGACTTGGTGTCTTCCAGCGCCTGGGATGCGGCGTTGCGTTTCTGCATTTCCTGCTCGTACAACTTGGCCCGCAGCATTTTCATGGCGGTGTCCTTGTTGGCGTGCTGGGAACGTTCGTTCTGGCAGCTGACCACGGTGTTGGTCGGTACGTGGGTGATACGTACGGCCGAGTCGGTGGTGTTTACGTGCTGGCCACCGGCACCGGAGGAGCGGTAGGTGTCGATGCGCAGGTCGGCCGGGTTGATCTCGATCTCGACCTTGTCGTCGATCTCCGGCGAGACGAACACCGCGCAGAACGAGGTGTGGCGACGGTTGCCGGAGTCGAACGGGCTCTTGCGCACCAGGCGGTGCACGCCGATTTCGGTACGCAGCCAGCCAAAGGCGTACTCACCCTTGATGTGCACGGTCGCGCCCTTGATTCCGGCAACTTCACCGGCGGACAGCTCCATGATGGTCGCTTCGAAACCGCGCTTGTCCGCCCAGCGCAGGTACATGCGCAACAGGATGTTGGCCCAGTCCTGGGCCTCGGTGCCACCGGAACCGGCCTGGATGTCCAGGTAGGCGTTGTTCGGGTCCATTTCATGGCTGAACATGCGGCGGAATTCGAGTTTGGCGAGGTTTTCCTCGAGACGGGCCAGCTCGGCGACGACATCGCCCACTGCGCCTTCGTCGTTTTCTTCGACGGCCATGTCCAGCAGGTCACGGCAATCGGCCAGACCGGTGTTCAGCTCGTCGAGGGTATCGACGATCTGCGCCAGCGCAGCGCGCTCGCGCCCCAGTTCCTGGGCGTATTCAGGTTTGTTCCAGACAGCAGGATCTTCAAGCTCGCGATTGACTTCGGTCAGACGCTCATGCTTTTGATCGTAGTCAAAGATACCCCCGAATAGTTTCGGAGCGCTCGGACAGGTCCTTGATGGTGTTAAGGATCGGGTTGATTTCCATGGCGGGCAGCACTCGTTGGCGAACTTTTGAAAGCCGGCGAGTATAACGGCAAATGGGGGGGAACGGCAGTCCGCTGGGCGAAAAGGCAGGATTTGTACACAACCCAAGACCCATCAAGATCCCAATGTGGGAGGGGGCTTGCCCCCGATGGCAGCCTGTCAGTCAATGATGTTGTGACTGACCCACAGCTATCGGGGGCAAGCCCCCTCCCACATTGAATGGGGTAAGACTTCAGGTCACTCGATACCGACCTGATTGCGCCCATTATGCTTGGCCGTATACAACCCCTTGTCCGCCGCCACAATCACCTGCCGACAATCCGTGCCCTGCTGCGGCGTCATCGTGGACAAACCAATGCTGATGGTCAGGCTGGAACCCTCGGTCGGCGCAATGTGCGGAATTTTCAGCGCGGCAACGGCCATGCGCAGTTTTTCCGCCACCAACCGCGCTCCGCCCGGCGAGGTGTTAGGCAGCACCAGGGCAAACTCCTCACCGCCATAGCGCGCCGGCAAATCCGAAGGCCGACTGCTGGCCTCTCGGATGGTCGCCGCCACCTTGCGCAAAGCCTCGTCACCTTCGACATGCCCGAAGCTATCGTTGTAGGTCTTGAAGAAATCCACATCAATCATCAACAACGACAACTGAGTCTGGTCACGCATGGCACGCCGCCATTCCAGTTCCAGGTACTCGTCGAAATGGCGACGGTTGGACAGCCCGGTGAGGCCATCGGAGTTCATCAGCCGTTGCAGCACCAGGTTGGTGTCCAGCAGTTGTTGCTGGCTGACCCGCAACGCACGGTACGCCGCATCCCGCTGCAACAGGGTCATATAGGAGCGCGAGTGATAGCGAATGCGCGCCACCAATTCGATGTTATCCGGCAACTTGACCAGGTAATCATTGGCCCCGGCCGAAAACGCCGCGCTCTTGATCAGCGGGTCTTCCTTGGTGGAAAGCACGATGATCGGGATGTTCTGCGTGGCCGGATGGTTGCGGTATTCGCGCACCAGGGTCAGGCCATCGAGGCCGGGCATTACCAGGTCTTGCAGGATAACGGTCGGCTTGATGCGGATCGCCTGGGCAATCGCCTGGTGCGGATCGGCGCAGAAGTGGAAGTCGATATTTTCTTCATGGGCCAAGCCACGCCGCACGGCTTCGCCGATCATGGCCTGGTCGTCGACCAGCAACACCATGGCGGCGTTTTCGTCGGTCTTGATGTCGTCGATCTGTAAATCATTCATGTGCAGTCACCTGAATTACTGCCTGCAAGCCAGCACCGCAAGAGGCCTTGTTCATTTGGCAAAGACCTCCAGCAATCGGGGCGCAATTCTATCCAGTGGGCGAATTTCAACAGCAGCATCAATCGCCGCCGCCGCTTTGGGCATGCCGTACACCGCCGAGCTCTGCTGATCCTGGGCGATGGTCAAATAACCTTGTTCACGCAGCAATTTTAGGCCCTGGGCCCCGTCGCGCCCCATGCCGGTCAGCAACACGCCGACGGCATCGCCATTCCAGTGGCTGGCCACGCTTTCGAAAAACACGTCGATCGACGGCCGGTAAATCTCGTTCACCGGCTCTGCCGTATAGGCTAGCGTGCCATTCTTCAATAAACGAATGTGGTGGTTGGTACCGGCCAGCAGCACCACCCCGCTTTGCGGTGGCTCGCCCTCGCGGGCCAGGCGTACCGGCAGGCCGGAGGCGCTGCTCAGCCACTCGGCCATGCCGGCGGCGAACACCTGGTCCACATGCTGCACCAGTACGATGGCGGCGGGAAAGTCCCGGGGCAAGCCCTTGAGCAGGATTTCCAGGGCAGCCGGGCCACCTGCCGAAGACCCGATGGCCACCAGGCTCTGGCGTTTGCCGGTAGTCCGCGGCGTAACGGTTTCGGCGCGTACACGGCTGCCGCGCTGGCCGATCAGCCAGCCGATATTGAGGATCTTGCGCAGCAGCGGCGCCGCCGCATCCTTGGGATTGCCCACGCCCAAGGTCGGCGTGTCCACCACGTCCAGGGCGCCATGGCCCATGGCTTCGAACACCCGGCTGACGTTGGCCTGGCGGTCGACGGTCACGATGACGATGGCGCACGGGGTCTCGGCCATGATCTGCCGGGTAGCCTCCACGCCGTCCATCACCGGCATGATCAGGTCCATCAGGATCAGGTCCGGGGTCAGCTCGGCGCAGCGCTGCACCGCTTCCAGGCCGTTGCTGGCCACCCACACCACTTCGTGCGCGGGCTCGAAACTCAAGGCGCGGCGCAAGGCCTCTACCGCCAGGGGCATGTCATTGACGATCGCAATCCTCATGCCCGTGCGCCTCCGATCAGCTCCACCACGGCGTCCAGCAGGGCGTCATCGTGGAAACTGGCTTTGGCTAAATAATAGTCGGCGCCGGCGTCCAGTCCACGACGTCGGTCTTCTTCACGGTCTTTGTAGGACACCACCATCACCGGCAACGATTGCAGGCGACTGTCACGGCGCAAGAGTGTGACCAATTCAATACCGTCCATACGAGGCATATCAATATCAGTGATCAACAGGTCAAAGTCTTCGGAACGCAAGGCGTTCCAGCCGTCCATCCCATCGACCGCCACGGCCACTTCATAACCACGATTAAGCAGCAATTTGCGTTGCAGTTCGCGCACTGTCAGCGAGTCGTCCACCACCAGCACCCGCTTGCGCGGTGCCTCGGTGGCTTGCTGGCTGCGCCGGGCAATGCGCTCCAAGCGGCCGGTGTTGAGCAGTTTGTCCACCGAGCGCAGCATGTCTTCGACGTCGACGATCAACACCACCGAGCCGTCGTCCAGCAAGGCACCGGCGGAAATATCCTGGACCTTGCCCAGGCGATCATCCAGCGGCAACACCACCAGCGTACGCTCGCCGACAAAGCGCTCCACGGCAATCCCATACACCGCATCACGCTCGCGGATCACCACCACTTTCAAGGTGTCCGACTGACTCTGCCCCGCCGGGCGCTGCAACAACTGGCTGGCGGCGACCAGCCCGACATGCCGGCCCTCGTGCCAGAAATGCTGGCGGCCCTCCAGTTGCACGATGTCGTCGGGCGCCAGGTCGCACATGCGTTCGATATGGGCCAGCGGGAACGCGTAGGCTTCTTCGCCGACCTCCACCACCAGGCTGCGCACCACCGACAGGGTCAGCGGCACCTCCAGGTGGAAACGACTGCCCTGCCCTGCCGTTTGCTCCAGCACCACCGCACCACGCAGTTGGCGGACCATATGCTGCACCGCATCCAGGCCGACCCCGCGCCCGGACACTTCGGTGACCTTGTCGCGCAGGCTGAACCCCGGCAGGAACAGGAACGTCAGCAGTTCTTCTTCGCTCAGGCGCAGGGCGGTTTCCACCGGTGACAGGTGCCGGTCGACGATGGTGCTGCGCAGGCGCTCCAGGTCGACGCCGTTGCCGTCATCGCTCAATTCCAGCACCAGCAACCCGGCCTGATGGGAGGCGCGCAGGCGGATCAAACCTTCCGCCGGCTTGCCCGCCAGCAGACGTTGTTCAGGCATTTCGATGCCGTGGTCGACGGCATTGCGCAATAAATGAGTGAGTGGCGCTTCGAGCTTTTCCAGCACGTCGCGGTCGACCTGGGTCTTTTCGCCTTCGATCTCCAGGCGTACCTGTTTGCCCAGGCTGCGACCGAGGTCGCGCACCATGCGCACTTGCCCGGCCAGCACATCGGCAAACGGGCGCATGCGACAGGCCAGCGCGGTGTCATACAGCACTTGGGCGCGCTGGCCGGCTTGCCAGCCAAACTCGTCCAGTTCAGCGGTTTTTTCCGCCAGCAGGGCCTGGGCTTCGCTGAGCAGGCGGCGGGTGTCGGCCAGGGCTTCCTGGGCTTCGAGCGGCAGTTGTTGAGTCTTGAGTTGCCCGTCCAGCGTATCCAGCGCTCGCACGCTCTGGCTCTGAAGGCGCTTGAGACGCTGCAGGCTGGCCAGATACGGCTTGAGCCGCTGGGTCTCCACCAGGGATTTACTCGACAGGTCGAGCAGGCTGTTCAAACGCTCGGCGGTCACCCGCAGCACGCGTTCGCCGCCTTCGGTCATGCGTTTGTTCTGGCGTGGCGGCTCGGCGACCACCGGCGGCGCGGGCTCCGGTTCGGGTTCGGGCTCCGGCAGCAGTGTTTCGACGATGGGCGCTGGCTCTGGCACAGGCGCCTGGGACGGGTCCAGCAAGCGCTCCATCAACGCCACATAGGCGTCGATGTCCGCCGGCCCCACATCATTGCCCGGCGTGGCGATGCGCATCAGCAGGTCGGTGCCTTGCAGCAGCGCATCGATATGTTCGGGTTGCAGGTACAGGCGACCTTCCTGGGCACTGACCAGGCAATCCTCCATGACGTGGGACACGCTGACTCCGGCGTCCACCCCAACGATCCGCGCGGCGCCTTTGAGCGAGTGCGCCGCGCGCATGCATGCTTCAAGCTGATCGGCCTGGGTCGGGTTGCGTTCCAGGGCCAGCAGGCCCGCGCTCAATACCTGAGTCTGCGCATCGGCTTCCAGGCTGAACAGTTCCAGCAGCGAGGCATCGCGCATCTGGTCGGGGGTCATGTGAGGCTCCGGGTCACGGCAGACAACAATTGCGCCTCGTCCAGCCAACGCAGGCTGCGGCCTTTCCACTGCAACACGCCTTGGGTGTAGCGCGCACTGGCCTGGGCGCCCGAGGCCGAGGCGGCCTTCAAGGTGCGCTCATCGATGGCATGGATGCCGTCGACTTCATCCACCGGCACCACCACCGGACCATCCTGCGCGGCGATGATCAACATGCGCGGCATGATGCGCCCACCGCTGGCGCCGTTGCCGGTGGCATCCAGGCCCAGCAGTTCCACCAGCGACAGGCACGCCACCAGCGCACCACGGACATTGGCCACGCCGAGCAAGGCGCGGGAACGCTGGTGGGGCAGCGAATGAATCGGTTGCAGCGGCGCAACTTCCACCAGGCAGCGGGTGGCAATGCCCAGCCATTCCTCACCGAGGCGGAACATCAGCAGGGAGCGGGTGACCACGTCTTCGCCGACGTCAGCAGCGGCAACCGGACGATGATCATCCTGCTGCAAGGCATAACGGTCCAGCAAACGTGTGGCCGCTGCCGAGTACACCGAGCAGTTGCGGCAGTGAATATGGTCCGCCAGCAGCGGGCAGGACTTGTCGCCATGGATGCCGATGCGGTTCCAGCAGTCGTCGATGGCCTGGGTATCGGCCAGGGTCAGGTCCAGCCCTGCGGTATCGAGTGCGTCGGTGTTACTCATCGTTTGGACTCACTGTCAGCTCGCTCACTCCGCGCGGCACGCGCCTGCAAGCGGCGCGCCCCCGCACTGTCGCCCTGGGACTCGAGCAACGCCGCCAGGTGCATCAAGGCCTGCGGGTGCTGGGGTTCCAGGTACAAGGCTTTTCGATAATAACCCTGGGCTTCCAGGGCGCTGCCGGCCACATCGCTGAGCAGCCCCAGCCAGTAGAACACCTGGGCGGCCGGCGGATGGTTACTCAAATACTGTTCGCATGCAGCGCGGGCTTCGGCGCTTTTGCCTTCGTTGGCCAGGGTAGCGATGCGGCTGAGCAAGTCGCCCGCATCGGTTTGCACCGTCTTGATCGGCACCACCTGGGCGCTGGACTTGCTGAAAGGCCGTGGCTTGCTCGGGATCGGTGCCGCACTGCGTTGCGGGACGGGCGCGGCGCTCGGCACAAATACCGGCTCGGGCTTGACCGGCTCGGCATGCCGACTGAACGCAAAGGACTGCGGCACACCAATCGAACGCATGCCGTGGCGCCCCAGCAGGCTGCCCTCGGCCGGACCGATAAACAGCACGCCGTCCACGTGGGTCAGGCCTTTGAGCACCTCGAACACTTGTTTCTGGGTCGGCTGGTCGAAGTAGATCAGCAGGTTGCGGCAAAACACGAAGTCGTAGCTCGCCTCATTGGCCAGCAGTGTCGGGTCGAGCAGGTTGCCGACTTGCAGGCGCACCTGTTCGCGCACGCGGTCGGCAATGTGATAACCGTCACCGTACTCGGTGAAATGGCGGTCACGGAAGGCGATATCGCCGCCGCGAAAGGAGTTTTTGCCATACACCCCACGCCGTGCGCGCTCCACCGACAACGGGCTGACATCCACGCCCTGCACCTTGAACTGATGCGGCGCCAGCCCGGCATCCAGCAACGCCATGGCGATCGAATAAGGTTCTTCACCGGTGGAGCACGGCAGGCTGAGGATGCGCAGTGCGCGCATCTGCTTGATTTCGGCCAGGCGCGCCTTGGCCAGGCGGGCCAGGGTCGCAAAGGATTCGGGGTAACGGAAAAACCAGGTTTCCGGGACGATCACCGCTTCGATCAGCGCTTGCTGTTCATCCTGGGAGCTTTGCAGGTGCTGCCAGTATTCACCGGGGGTCTGCGCGCTGACCGCCTGAGTGCGTTGGCGCACCGCCCGCTCGATAATGGCTTCGCCGACCGAGGCAACGTCCAGGCCGATGCGTTCTTTCAGGAAGGCAAAGAACCGCGGATCGTGGCTCATAGGCTCAACCCGGGGCAAAACAGCACGGCGCGCACGTCGTCGGTCAGCAGGTCATTCACGCCGATCCACTGCATCAGGCCCTGCGCATCTTCGCGCACCGGTCCCAGGTACGGCGCCTGGCGGTTGTCCAGGCCATAGGGCTGGAACTGGGCCGGGTCGCAGCGCAGGGTGTCGGTGGCCTGTTCCAGGATCAACCCCAGCCAACGCGGCTCGCGCCAGGGCTCCGGCTGGTAATTGACCAGCACCAGCCGCGTGCTGGTACGCGCCTGGGCAGCGGTGCCGAAAGTCAGGGCGCTGAGGTCGATCACCGGCACCAGCGCGCCGCGATGGGCAAAGATGCCCGCCACCCACAGCGGCGCATGGGCAATCGGTTTCAATGGCAGGCGCGGCAGCACCTCGGCCACTTCCGTGGCCTTGAGGGCATAACGTTCGTTGCCGATGTGGAACACCAGGAACAACGCCTTTTTCGCTGCCGGGACGGCGCCGCGTTTAGCCGCGAGGTCGCTCATCAGACTTTGAAACGCGACACGCCGCTGCGCAGACCGACCGCCACCTGGCTCAGCTCATCGATGGCAAAGCTGGCCTGGCGCAGGGACTCGACGGTCTGGCTGCTGGCATCGCCCAGTTGCACCAGGGCGTGGTTGATCTGCTCGGCACCGGTGGCCTGGGCCTGCATGCCTTCATTGACCATCAACACCCGCGGCGCCAGCGCCTGTACCTGGTGGATGATCTGCGACAGTTGCTCGCCCACTTGCTGCACTTCGAACATGCCGCGGCGTACTTCTTCGGAGAACTTGTCCATGCCCATCACGCCCGCCGACACCGCCGACTGGATCTCGCGCACCATCTGCTCGATGTCGTAGGTGGCCACGGCAGTCTGGTCGGCCAGACGCCGCACTTCGGTGGCAACCACGGCAAAACCACGCCCGTATTCACCGGCTTTCTCGGCTTCGATGGCGGCATTCAACGACAGCAGGTTGGTCTGGTCGGCGACCTTGACGATGGTCACCACCACCTGGTTGATGTTGCCGGCCTTCTCATTGAGGATCGCCAGCTTGGCGTTGACCAGGTCGGCGGCGCCCATCACCGAGTGCATGGTTTCTTCCATGCGCGCCAGGCCTTGCTGGCCGGAACCGGCGGCA
Organism: Pseudomonas sp. NFPP28; assembly: GCF_900115535.1. Classification (NCBI taxonomy): domain Bacteria; kingdom Pseudomonadati; phylum Pseudomonadota; class Gammaproteobacteria; order Pseudomonadales; family Pseudomonadaceae; genus Pseudomonas; species Pseudomonas sp. NFPP28. Next base: position 517,802 of record NZ_FOWT01000001.1, read on the forward strand.
ACCGAGGCCTGGTCGGCGGCGGTGGACACTTCGGTCATGGTGCGCACCAGGTCCTTGGAGGTGGCCGCGATCTCGCGGGAGGTAGCGCCGATCTCGGTGGTGGTGGCGGCAGTTTCGGTGGCGGTGGCCTGTTGCTGCTTGGAGGTGGCGGCAATCTCGGTCACCGAGGTGGTCACCTGCACTGACGAGCGCTGGGCCTGGGACACCAGGGCCGTGAGCTCGGTCATCATGTCGTTGAAGCCGGTTTCGACCGCGCCGAACTCGTCCTTGCGTTCCAGGTTCAAGCGTTTGCTCAGGTCACCGTCGCGCATGGTTTCGAGGATATCGACGATGCGCTGCATCGGCGCCATGATCGCGCGCATCAGCAGCAGGCCGCACAGGCCGGCAGCGAGGATTGCCAGGGCCAGCGATACAAACATGCTGATTTTCGCGGCGGATACTGCATCATCGATCGCGTTGGTCGCACGGTCGGCGACGTTCTTGTTCTCGGTGATGATGTCGTTGAGCTTCATGCGGCCTGCGACCCAGCTTGGCGTCATCTGCGTATCGAACAGTTTGCGTGCGCCAGCTATGTCCTTGTTCTGCAGGCGCTCTACGACGGCAGCCAGCGCCTTGTTGTAGGCCTGGTGCTGGATTTCGAATTTATCGAACTCGGCCTGGTCCTCGCCTCCACTGATGGACGCCTGGTAGTTGGCCATCTGCTGCAGGATGCGCGCTTCATAGGACTTGAAGTCGGCTTTGTCGGTGTCGGTGAGCCCCTTGTCTTCACGCAGGCCGATCAACTCCAGGGTCTGCAGGTAACTGTCGACCCACGCGCTACGGATCATGGAGCTGAGGTAGACCCCGGGCACCGCGTCGTCGCGCACCGCGACTTCACTGGTTTCGATCTTCAGCAACCGTGAATAGGAGACCACGACCATTAACAGCATGATGGCGATAATGACCGCAAAACTTGCCAGGATGCGTTGGCGCAAGGTCCAGTTCTTCACAGTAATTCCTCGGAGGGCCATTCAAATGGAGGGGAGTATAGCTGAGCAGAAGCCCTCATTTATCAACGGGTTTTGCTGTAGCGTCCACAGAATGCAAATGTGCGAGGGGGCTTGCCCCCGATGGCGATGTGCCAACCAACTGTAAATAGGCTGAAACACCGCTATCGGGGGCGAGTCCCCTCGCACATTTTGATCGCTGCACGCCCCGTCTTTACGCGTTCAGCCGCACCTGTTTTTCCAGTTCCAGCTTCAAGCCGGGCTCGAGCTTCAGTTGGCGGGCCAGCTCGTCGAGGTAGGCTTTCTCCATGAAGTTCTCCTCGTCCACCAGCATCACGCTGGCGATGTACATCTCGGCCGCCATTTCCGGAGTGCCGGCAGCCCGCGCCACATCGGCCGGGTCCAGGGGTTTGTTGAGTTCGGCGTGCAGCCAGCTTTGCAGCTCGCGGTCGTTGTCCAGTCTGGTGAATTCGCCTTCGATCAGCGCACGCTCGCGCTCGTCCACATGGCCATCGGCTTTGGCCGCCGCAACCAGCGCCTTGAGGATGCCCTGACTGTGTTGCTCGACCTGGGCCGGTGGCAGGCGATCGATAGTCTGTGGCTCGCCCTGGGGCGCGCTGGCCTGATTGGCCTGCCAGTTGCCGTAGGCCTTGTAGGCGATAACGCCCAACGCCGCCAAACCGCCGTAGGTCAGCGCCTTGCCGCCGAATTTACGCGCCTTCTTGTTGCCCAGCAGCAGGCCCATGGCCCCCGCCGCCAGCGCGCCGCCGCCAGCACCATCGAGCAGGCTGCCCAGGCCGCCACCGCCGAGCAGACCGCCCAGAGCACCTTTGTCGTCCTGCCTACGCTGGCCGCCAGCCTTGTTTTGCAGCATGTCCTGGCCAGACTTGAGCAACTGATCGAGCAATCCACGGGTATTCATTCGCAGCCTCCAGACACTTGGGTTCATAGGACCAATAGGCCCCCAGCGTAAAACTAAGTGCCAAAAAGCCCTGATCTAGAGTGCTTCCAGATGTAACGCGACCGCCCTTCACTTAAATCGATATACACTCGAACAAATCTATAAAAACACCCCACTGGTAATTCCAGCATGATGACCTTGCGTCAAATCCGGCACTTTATTGCCGTGGCCGAGACTGGTTCGATCTCCGCCGCCGCGCAGACGGCGTTTATTTCCCAGTCGACCCTGACCCTGGCGATCCAGCAACTGGAACAGGAAATCGGCGTCAACCTGTTCAACCGTCACGCCAAGGGCATGACCCTCACCCACCAGGGCCATCAGTTCCTGCGCCAGGCGCACCTGATCCTCGCCACCGTCGACAACGCCAAGCGCAGCCTGCAACAGAGCACCGACCAGGTCGCCGGGCAGTTGATCATCGGCGTGACCAGCCTGGTGGCCGGTTATTACCTGGCCGATTTGCTGACTCGCTTCCAACGCGCCTACCCCAATGTGGAAATCCGCGTGATGGAGGACGAACGCCCGTATATCGAGCATTTGCTGGTCAGCGGCGAAATCGACGTGGGCGTGTTGATCCTCTCCAACCTCGAAGACCGCCACGCCCTGCAGACCGAAGTGCTCACCCACTCCCCGCACCGGCTTTGGCTGCCCGCACAGCATCCGCTGCTGGAGCACGACAGCATCAACCTGGCCGACGTGGCGCGCGAGCCCTTGATCCAGCTGAACGTCGATGAAATGGGCCACAACGCCCAACGCCTGTGGACCAGCGCCGGCCTGCAACCGCGCGTGACCCTGCGCACCGCCTCCACCGAAGCGGTGCGAAGCCTGGTGGCGGCAGGCCTGGGCGTGTCGATCCAACCCGACATGACCTACCGCCCCTGGTCGCTGGAGGGCGACATTATTGAAGCGCGGCCGATTGCCGACCTCAGCCAGACCCTCGACGTGGGCCTGGCCTGGCGCCGTGGCACGGCGCGCCCGGCGCTGGTGGACCCGTTCCTGACCGTTGCCCGCGAACAGCCGCACCCGCGCAAGCCATCTATTTAATCGAATGCTGTATTCAGTATTTAGTATTTGTTGACCTCGCGCCTGACCTCTAGTCTCTGCTTATCCCCTAAGAGAAAGGTCAGGCCCTCGTAAGAGAACGCCCATGGCCGCACAAGAAAAGAGATCACGAAAAATGTCCGGCGCGCCCACCCCGCTGCTCACTGCGTTGCTGATCGACGGCGAACTGGTCCCGGGCCAGGGTTTTGCCGAGCCGATCCTCAACCCGGCCACCGGTGAAATCCTCACCCAAATCGCCGAAGCCAGCGCCGAGCAGGTCGAGACCGCGATCCTTGCCGCCCACCGTGCCTTTGCCGGTTGGTCGCGGACCACGCCGCAGCAACGTTCGAACATCCTGCTGGGCATTGCCGACGCCATCGAAAAACACGCCGATTACCTGGCCCGCCTGGAGTCCCTGAACTGCGGCAAGCCGCTGCACCTGGCACGCCAGGATGACTTGAGCGCCACCGTGGATGTGTTCCGCTTCTTCGCCGGGGCCGTGCGTTGCCAGACCGGGCAACTCAGCGGTGAATACCTGCCGGGCTACACCAGCATGGTGCGTCGCGATCCGATTGGCGTAGTGGCCTCGATTGCGCCATGGAACTACCCGCTGATGATGGCCGCGTGGAAAATCGCTCCGGCCCTGGCGGCCGGTAATACGCTGGTGTTCAAGCCATCGGAACACACGCCGCTGTCGATCCTCGCCCTCGCCCCGGTGCTCAAAGACCTGTTGCCGCGTGGCGTGATCAACATTCTGTGTGGCGGCGGCGAAGGTGTCGGCAGCCATCTGGTCAGCCACGCCAAGGTGCGCATGGTTTCGCTGACCGGCGATATCGTCACCGGACAGAAGATTCTGCAGGCTGCCTCCAAGACCCTGAAACGCACGCACCTGGAACTGGGCGGCAAGGCGCCGGTGATCGTATGCAACGACGCCGACCTGCAAGCCGTGGTCGAGGGTGTGCGCGCCTACGGTTACTACAACGCTGGCCAGGACTGCACCGCCGCATGCCGCATCTACGCCCAGGCGGGTATCCACGACAAACTGGTCGCCGAGCTCGGCGCCGCTGTCAGTAGCCTGCGCTTTGCCGGCAAGCGCGACACCGACAATGAGCTGGGGCCGCTGATCAGCACACGCCAGCGCGACCGCGTGGCCAGTTTTGTCGAACGCGCCCTCGGCCAGCCACATATCGAACGCGTCACCGGCGCCGCCGTGCATTCCGGTGCCGGCTTCTATTACCAGCCGACGCTGCTGGCCGGCTGTAAACAGAACGATGAAATCGTGCAGCGCGAAGTGTTCGGCCCGGTGGTCACCGTAACGCGCTTCGACGAACTGGAACAGGCGGTGGACTGGGCCAACGACTCCGAGTACGGCCTGGCCTCGTCCGTGTGGACCCAGAACCTGGACAAGGCCATGCAAGTGGCGGCGCGTCTGCAATACGGCTGCACCTGGATCAACAGCCATTTCATGCTGGTCAGCGAAATGCCCCATGGCGGCTTGAAGCGCTCGGGGTATGGGAAGGATCTGTCCAGCGACTCGCTGCAGGACTACAGCGTGGTGCGGCACATCATGGCGCGCCACGGCCAGCATCTTTAAAACAACAACTAAGCTCTTGCGTTACCGGTTCAAACAACTGCCCCGACCATAATTAAAGAAGAGGGAACCCCCATGTCTGCGCACAAGACCGCACTGCTCAGTGCTTTGACTACCGCGCTGCTGGCCAGCGCCAGCCTGCAGGCCGCCGAACCGCTCAAAGCGGTGGGTGCCGGTGAAGGCCAACTGGATATCGTCGCCTGGCCCGGCTATATCGAACGCGGCGAAAGCGACAAGGCCTACGACTGGGTCAGCGGTTTCGAGAAGGAAACCGGCTGCAAGGTCAACGTGAAAACCGCCGCTACCTCTGACGAAATGGTCAGCCTGATGGCCAAGGGTGGCTATGACCTGGTGACCGCGTCGGGCGATGCGTCGCTGCGGCTGATCGTCGGCAAACGGGTGCAGCCAATCAATACCGCACTGATCCCCAACTGGAAGAACATCGACCCCCGCCTGAAGGACGCGCCGTGGTACGTGGTTGGCCAGCAAACCTACGGCACCCCGTACCAGTGGGGGCCAAACGTGTTGATGTACAACACCAACGTATTCAAGACCGCGCCCACCAGCTGGAATGTGCTGTTCGACGCGCAGAACCTGCCGGACGGCAAGCCGAACAAAGGCCGTGTGCAGGCGTATGACGGCCCGATCTACATCGCCGACGCGGCGCTGTACCTCAAGTCGGCCAAGCCGGAACTGGGCATTCAGAACCCGTACGAACTCACCGAAACACAGTACAAGGCCGTGCTTGAATTGCTGCGCGCCCAGCAACCGCTGATCCACCGCTACTGGCACGACACCACCGTGCAAATGAGTGACTTCAAGAACGAAGGCGTGGTGGCCTCCAGCGCCTGGCCGTATCAGGTCAACGGCCTGCAGAACGAGAAGCAGCCGATTGCCTCGACCATTCCGAAGGAAGGCGCCACCGGCTGGGCCGACACCACCATGCTGCATGCCGAAGCCAAGCACCCGAACTGTGCCTACAAATGGATGGACTGGTCGCTGCAACCGAAGGTCCAGGGCGATGTGGCCGCCTGGTTCGGCTCCCTGCCGGCGGTGCCGGCGGCGTGCCAGGCAAGCGAATTGCTCGGCGCCGAAGGCTGCAAGACCAACGGCTTCGACCAGTTCGACAAGATCGCCTTCTGGAAAACCCCGCAGGCGGAAGGCGGCAAGTTCGTGCCCTACAGCCGCTGGACCCAGGATTACATCGCGATCATGGGTGGCCGCTAGACACCATCGGTCTCCTGTGGGAGGGGGCTTGCCCCCGAGTGCAGTGTGTCAGCCAGCACATCTGTAACTGATCCACTGCTTTCGGGGGCAAGCCCCCTCCCACATTGACCGCATTCACAGATGTTTTGTTTTTTCAGAAGTCCAGGCCGGGCCGCTGCGACGATCCGTGCCTTTTCGGAGCACCGCACCATGACACTTGCAGTCCAATTCACCCACGTTTCCCGTCAGTTCGGCGAAGTGAGGGCCGTTGACCGGGTTTCCATCGATATCCAGGACGGCGAGTTCTTTTCCATGCTCGGGCCTTCCGGCTCGGGCAAGACCACCTGCCTGCGCCTGATCGCCGGGTTCGAGCAGCCGAGCGCAGGCTCGATCCGTATCCACGGCGAGGAAGCCGCCGGCTTACCGCCCTACCAGCGCGACGTGAACACCGTGTTCCAGGATTACGCGCTGTTCCCCCATATGAATGTGCGCGACAACGTCGCCTACGGCCTCAAGGTCAAGGGTGTGGGCAAGACCGAGCGCCTCAACCGCGCCGAAGAAGCCCTGGCCATGGTCGCCCTCGGCGGCTACGGCGAGCGCAAGCCGGTGCAGCTCTCCGGCGGTCAACGCCAACGAGTGGCCCTGGCCCGCGCCCTGGTCAATCGCCCGCGTGTGTTGTTGCTGGATGAACCCCTGGGCGCCCTCGACCTCAAGCTGCGCGAGCAGATGCAGAGCGAACTGAAAAAGCTGCAACGCCAGCTGGGCATCACCTTTATCTTCGTGACCCACGACCAGACCGAAGCGCTGTCGATGTCCGACCGCGTCGCAGTCTTCAACAAAGGTCGCATCGAGCAGGTCGACACCCCGCGCAACCTGTACATGAAACCGGCCACCGCCTTCGTCGCCGAGTTCGTCGGCACCTCCAACGTGATTCGCGGCGAGCTGGCGCAGCGCCTCAGCGGCAGCACGCAACCCTTCTCGATCCGCCCGGAACACGTGCGCTTCGCCGAGGGCCCGCTGGGCGCCGGCGAAGTGGAAATCAGCGGCCTGCTCCACGACATCCAGTACCAGGGCAGTGCCACCCGCTATGAACTGAAACTGGAAAACGGCCAGGCGCTGAACATCAGCCAGGCCAACAACCAGTGGCTGGACATCAGCAGCGGCCACCAGGTCGGCCAGTCCATCACCGCCCGTTGGGCGCGGGAAGCCATGACCCCGCTGACCGACAGCGCAGGCGAGGTGTGACATGAGCCTGGCTATTTCCCACCCGCCGATGCGCAGGTTTTCCAACCTGCTCTACCGCAAGCCCAACCTCTACCTGGCAATGCTGCTGGTGCCGCCGCTGATCTGGTTCGGCGCGATCTACCTCGGTTCGTTGCTGACCCTGCTGTGGCAAGGTTTCTATACCTTCGACGACTTCACCATGGCGGTCACGCCAGACCTGACTCTGGCCAACTTCGCCGCGCTGTTCCAGCCGTCGAACTTCGACATCATTGTGCGCACCTTGAGCATGGCGATCGTGGTATCGATCGCCAGTGCCATCGTGGCCTTCCCCATCGCCTACTACATGGCGCGCTACACCACGGGCAAGACCAAGGCGTTCTTCTACATCGCGGTGATGATGCCGATGTGGGCCAGCTATATCGTCAAGGCTTATGCCTGGACCTTGCTGCTGGCCAAGGGCGGCGTGGCGCAGTGGTTCGTGCAGCACTTGGGCCTGGAGCCTGTGTTGCAGTTCGTGCTGGGCGTTCCCGGCGTGGGCGGCAGTACCTTGAGCACCTCGCATCTGGGACGGTTCATGGTGTTTGTCTATATCTGGCTGCCGTTCATGATCCTGCCGATCCAGGCGTCCCTGGAGCGTTTGCCGCCGTCCTTGCTGCAAGCCTCTGCCGACCTGGGCGCCAAACCGCGCCAGACCTTCATGCAGGTGATATTGCCGCTGTCGGTGCCAGGGATTGCCGCAGGTTCCATCTTCACCTTCTCGCTGACCCTGGGCGATTTCATCGTGCCGCAACTGGTCGGCCCGCCCGGCTACTTCGTCGGCGGCATGGTCTACGCGCAGCAAGGCGCCATCGGCAACATGCCCATGGCAGCGGCGTTCACCCTGGTGCCGATCGTGCTGATCGCGGTTTACCTGTCCATCGTCAAACGCCTGGGGGCCTTCGATGCACTCTGAAAAATCCTCATTGGGCCTGAAGATCGCCGCCTGGGGCGGGTTGGTGTTTCTGCACTTCCCGATCCTGATCATCTTTCTTTATGCCTTCAACACCGAAGAAGCTGCGTTCAGCTTTCCGCCCCAGGGCTTCACCCTGAAGTGGTTCAGCGTGGCGTTCGCGCGGCCGGACGTACTGGAGGCGATCAAGCTGTCGCTGCAGATCGCCGCCATCGCCACGCTGATCGCCATGGTGCTCGGCACGCTGGCCTCGGCGGCGCTGTATCGCCGCGAGTTCTTCGGCAAGCAAGGCGTGTCGCTGATGTTGATCCTGCCGATTGCCCTGCCGGGGATCATCACCGGTATCGCACTGCTGGCGACGTTCAAGACGCTGGGTATCGAGCCTGGGATGTTCACCATCATCGTCGGCCACGCGACCTTTTGCGTGGTGATCGTCTACAACAACGTCATTGCCCGCTTGCGCCGCACCTCCCACAGCCTGATCGAGGCCTCGATGGACCTGGGCGCCGACGGCTGGCAGACCTTCCGCTACATCATCATGCCCAACCTGGGCTCGGCGCTGCTGGCCGGCGGCATGCTCGCCTTTGCATTGTCGTTCGACGAAATCATCGTCACCACCTTCACCGCCGGCCACGAGCGCACCTTGCCGCTGTGGCTGCTCAACCAGTTGAGCCGCCCACGGGATGTGCCGGTGACCAACGTGGTGGCGATGCTAGTGATGCTGGTAACGATGTTCCCGATTCTCGGTGCCTATTACCTGACCCGCGGCGGTGAAAGCGTGGCCGGGAGTGGCGGCAAATAACGATGCTATTGAAGGAACACGGTTCAAATGTGGGAGGGGGCTTGCCCCCGATGGCAGTGGGTCAGTTGTAGAGGGTGTGACTGGAAGATTGCTATCGGGGGCAAGCCCCCTCCCACATTTAGAGCCAGTTTATTCAAGGAAATAACGATAGTTGGTGGAGAGCTGAACCATGCAAACCAAATTACTGATCAACGGCCAACTGGTCGAAGGCGAAGGCCCGGCGCAGGCTGTATTCAACCCGGCTCTGGGCCGCGTACTGGTAGAAATCAAGGAAGCCAGCGAAGCCCAGGTCGACGCCGCCGTGCGCGCCGCCGACGCGGCCTTCGAAGGCTGGTCGCAAACCGCGCCCAAGGATCGTTCGCTGCTGCTGCTGAAACTGGCGGACGTGATCGAGGCCCACGGCGAAGAGCTGGCCAAGCTGGAATCGGACAACTGCGGCAAGCCCTACAGCGCCGCGCTCAACGATGAAATCCCGGCGATTGCCGATGTATTCCGTTTCTTTGCCGGCGCCAGCCGTTGCATGAGCGGTTCGGCCGGCGGTGAATACCTGCCCGGCCACACGTCGATGATCCGCCGCGACCCGGTGGGGGTGATCGCCTCCATCGCGCCGTGGAACTACCCGCTGATGATGGTCGCCTGGAAAATCGCCCCGGCCCTCGCCGCCGGTAATACCGTGGTGCTCAAGCCGTCGGAGCAAACCCCGCTGACGGCATTGCGCATGGTCGAACTGGCCGCTGAAATCTTCCCGGCCGGCGTGCTCAACCTGGTGTTCGGCCGTGGGCCTACCGTGGGCAGCCCACTGGTGACGCACCCTAAAGTGCGCATGGTGTCGCTGACCGGCTCCATCGCCACCGGCGCAAACATCATCTCCAGCACCGCCGACAGCGTGAAACGCATGCACATGGAGTTGGGTGGCAAGGCGCCAGTGATCATCTTCAACGATGCGGACATCGACGCCGCCGTGGAAGGCATTCGTACCTTCGGTTTCTACAACGCCGGCCAGGATTGCACGGCGGCCTGCCGGATTTACGCGCAGGCGCAGATCTACGACAAGTTCGTCGAAAAACTCGGCGCGGCGGTCGCCAGCATCAAGTATGGATTGCAGGATGACCCGGCCACGGAGTTGGGCCCGTTGATTACTGCGCAACATCGCGACCGTGTTGCCGGGTTTGTCGAACGCGCCGTGGCGCAACCGCACATTCGCCTGGTCACGGGTGGCAAGGCGGTGGAAGGCAATGGTTTCTTCTTTGAACCCACCGTGCTGGCCGACGCACAGCAGGACGACGAGATCGTGCGCCGCGAAGTATTCGGGCCGGTGGTCTCAGTGACCAAGTTCAACGACGAAGCGCAGGTGCTGGGCTGGGCCAACGATTCGGACTACGGCCTGGCGTCGTCCGTATGGACCGCCGATGTAGGACGTGCCCATCGCCTGGCCGCACGCCTGCAGTACGGCTGCACCTGGGTGAACACCCACTTCATGCTGGTCAGCGAAATGCCTCACGGCGGTCAGAAACTGTCTGGCTATGGCAAGGACATGTCCATGTACGGGCTGGAGGACTACACCACCGTGCGTCATGTGATGTTCAAGCACTGACAATTCAACCCGGCATTCCCTCTGGATGCCGGGAACCTATAACAATAATTTTCAGGATCCCCCATGGATATCACCCGCCGCGACTTCCTCAACGGCGTCGCTGTCACCCTCGCCGCCGGCATGACCCCACTGCAAATCCTGCAAGCCGCCCCTGATGGCCGTTACTACCCACCCGCCCTTACCGGCCTGCGCGGCAGCCATGCGGGCTCGTTCGAAGTGGCGCACCAGATGGGCTGGGAAAAGAAGGTGTTCGACACCGACAAACTGCCGGTCACCGAAGACTATGACTTGGTCGTCGTGGGCGGTGGCTTGAGTGGGCTGTCGGCGGCGTGGTTCTATCGCGAGAAGCACCCCAAGGCGAAGATCCTGATCCTGGAAAACCACGACGACTTCGGCGGCCACGCCAAGCGCAATGAATTCCAGGCCGGTGGCCGCATGATCATCGGCTACGGTGGCAGCGAGGCGTTCCAGTCGCCCAATCACCTGTACAGCAAGGAAGTGAACGGGCTGCTGAAAAAGCTCGGCGTGAACATCAAGCGCTTCGAAACCGCCTTCGACCGCCGGTTCTACCCCGGTCTCGGGCTGTCGCGCGGGGTGTTTTTCGACAAGGAGAACTTCGGCGAAGACAAACTGGTGACCGGCGACCCGACGCCGATGGTCGCCGACGACATCGCCCCCGACCAACTCAACGCACGGGCGATTCGCGATTTCATCAATGACTTCCCGTTGCCGGCGGCAGACCGTCAGGCCCTGATCGAGCTGCACACCGCGCCCAAGGACTACCTGCCGGGCAAGACCGCCAAAGAAAAGGCCGACTACCTGGCAGCCACCAGCTACCGCGATTTCCTGCTCAAGAACGTCGGTTTGTCGGAAGGCGCGGTGAAGTACTTCCAGAGCCGCACCAACGACTTCATGGCGCTGAGCATTGATGCCGTGGCGTCGGCCGATGCCTACAGCGTGGGTTTCCCAGGTTTTGCAGGGATGAACCTGGCGCCAATCAGCGAAGAAGCGGCAGCCGAAATGGAAGAGCCCTACATCTATCACTTCCCGGACGGCAATGCGTCGGTGGCACGGTTGCTGGTACGCAGCCTGATCCCGGGCGTGGCGCCGGGACATACCATGGACGATATCGTGCTGGCGGCATTCGACTACGCCAGGCTCGACCAACCCAAGGCGGCGGTGCGGCTGCGCTTGAACAGTACGGCGGTCAGCGTGCGTAACGTCGGCGACGGTGTGCATATCGGCTACAGCCGTGGCGGCCAACTCGCACAAGTGCGTGGAAAACGCTGCATCCTGGCCTGCTACAACATGATGATTCCGTATTTGTTGAAGGATTTGCCGGCACCGCAGGCTCACGCCTTGAGCCAGAACGTGAAGTACCCGCTGGTGTACACCAAGGTGGTTATCCGCAATTGGCAGTCATTCCAGAAGCTCGGCGTTCACGAGATTTACGCGGCAACCCAGCCCTACAGCCGGATCAAACTGGACTACCCGGTGAGCATGGGCGGCTATGACCACCCGCGCGACCCGACGCAGCCGATCGGCTTGCACATGGTCTACGTGCCCACCGGCCCCAACAGCGGCATGAACGCCCGCGACCAGGCCCGCGCCGGGCGTGGCAAGTTGTATGGGCAGACGTTCGAACAACTGGAAGCGCAGTTGCGCGACCAGTTGCAACGCATGCTCGGGCCCGGCGGTTTCAATCATGAGACCGATATTCTGGCGATCACTGTCAACCGCTGGTCACACGGTTATGCGAGCTTCTCCAACAGCTTGTTCGATCAAGCCGATGAAACCGAAGCGTGGATGCAACTGGCGAAAAAGCCGGTGGGGCATGTGAGCATCGCCAACTCGGATGCGGCGTGGAGTGCGTATGCCCATGCGGCGATTGATGAGGCGTTCAGAGCTGTGGGTGAAGTTGCCTGAAATGCAGTCTAAATGTGGGAGGGGGCTTGCCCCCGATTGAGTTGGACCTGTGCAGTATTCAATGACTGGCACACCGCTATCGGGGGCAAGCCCCCTCCCACATTTGGATCTTCATATTTCTTAACTAATGTGTTCGGTCACAGAATCGGAAATGTCTTGTCGCATTTGCAACGCCATCACCACGCTATCAATCAATTTTCCTGCGTCATCGAACCGCTTAAGCTATCCGGCGTCTGTTTAATGTCCGTTGCGTTTGGTCGAAGGCATGTCCGAACCGTAATTTCTGATCCGCTACGTGCCAGGAACGGCGCGGGATTTGCTCACGACAGGTTGTCTCTATGCACCGCAGGAATTTGCTCAAAGCGTCCATGGCCATTGCGGCTTACACCGGCTTGTCGGCCAGCGGCCTGCTCGCCGCCCAGGCCTGGGCCGGGAACCGTGCTGCCGATGGCAAGGCCGTGGCGTTCGACTTCGACACGCTCAAGGCCCAGGCCAAACAACTCGCCGGGACCGCTTACAAGGACACCAAACAGGTGTTGCCGCCCACGCTGGCGACCATGACCCCGCAGAATTTCAACGCCATCGGCTACGACGGCAACCATTCGCTGTGGAAGGAATTGAACGGCCAACTGGACGTGCAATTCTTCCACGTCGGCATGGGCTTCAAGACGCCGGTGCGCATGCACAGCGTCGACCCCAAGACCCGTGAAGCCCGTGAGGTGCATTTCCGCCCCTCCCTGTTCAACTATGAAAAAACCACGGTCGACACCAAGCAACTGACCGGCGACCTGGGCTTCTCCGGCTTCAAGCTGTTCAAGGCGCCGGAACTGGATCGCCATGACGTGCTGTCGTTTCTCGGTGCCAGCTACTTCCGCGCGGTGGATTCCACCGGCCAGTACGGCCTTTCTGCCCGTGGCCTGGCCATCGACACCTACGCGAAAAAACGCGAGGAATTCCCCGACTTCACGCAGTTCTGGTTCGAAACCCCGGACAAGAACGCCACCCGCTTCGTGGTCTACGCACTGCTCGACTCGCCGAGCGCCACCGGCGCGTACCGCTTCGATATCGACTGCCAGGCCAACCAGGTGGTGATGGCCATCGACGCCCATATCAATGCGCGTACCACCATCGAACAATTGGGCATCGCGCCGATGACCAGCATGTTCAGTTGCGGCACCCACGAACGCCGCATGTGCGACACCATCCACCCGCAGATCCACGATTCGGACCGCCTGGCGATGTGGCGCGGCAACGGCGAGTGGATCTGCCGACCGCTGAACAACCCGGCCAAGCTGCAATTCAACGCATTTGCCGACAAAGACCCGAAGGGGTTCGGCCTGGTGCAGACCGACCATGAGTTCGCCAGTTACCAGGACACCGTGGACTGGTACAGCAAGCGCCCGAGCCTATGGGTCGAACCGACGACCGCCTGGGGCGAAGGCTCGATCGACCTGCTGGAAATCCCGACCACCGGCGAGACCCTCGATAACATCGTGGCCTTCTGGACGCCGAAAACACCCGTGGCCGCTGGCGACTCGCTCAACTACGGCTACAAGCTGTACTGGAGCGCGCTGCCGCCGGTGAGCACACCGTTGGCGCAAGTCGATGCAACCCGTTCGGGCATGGGTGGCTTCACCGAAGGCTGGGCACCGGGTGAGCACTATCCGCAATTCTGGGCGCGTCGTTTTGCCGTGGACTTCAAGGGCGGCGGCCTGGATCGCCTGCCGCCAGGCACCGGGATCGAGCCGGTGGTGACCTGTTCCCATGGCCAGGTGAAGGACTTCAGCGTGCTGGTGCTGGATAACATCAAGGGCTACCGCATCCTGTTCGACTGGTACCCGACCAGCGACAGCGTGGAGCCAGTTGAGCTGCGCCTGTTCATTCGCACCCAGGACCGCACCTTGAGCGAAACCTGGCTGTACCAGTACTTCCCGCCGGCGCCGGACCAGCGCAAGTACACCTGATACACCGCGTTCCCACGCTTGCGTGGGAACGCCCCCTCTTCGGTTCAGAACCGCGACACACTCTTCATTGCCCCAATCAAATAGCGCATCGCCACCTGATCGTTCTCGGTCAGCGCTCGATACTGCGCCAGCAACTCCATTTCATCCGAGCTCAACCTTCGCCCCCGCAATGACACCCTGCGGGTCAGAAAAGACGCTACCGCACCCGCCACACCATAGGACTTGGCCATGGACTGCTTCTCCTGTTATCCAACAAATACTCCTGGTGCCCATAACCCCTTCCCGTGAAGCGCAATGCCTGCGTGGGAAAACCGACTGACTCCCTGGGCCAGAAATCAGGCTTACCCTAAGCGTAGAAACGATCTCGCCAAGCGTGCGATTTTTTTAGAGTAATCACTTAAATAATTACATCGGTAACGAATACCTACAGCGCTATCCCACGCTATGACCGTAAAAAAACCCACCGGGTCAGGGTGGGTTTCGGCGGAGCGTGTCAGGGCTCAATCTCTCAAATCCGACTCGTGGATGGGTTGGTCACGATGGGTAGCACGCTGGTACTGCGCCGGCCAGATCGCCTTGCGCCCGCCCAGGTCATCATCGGCGTGCAACGGCCAGTACGGGTCGCGCAACAGCTCACGGGCAAGGAAGATAATATCGGCCTGACAGGTGCGCAGGATGTGCTCGGCCTGGGCCGGCTCGGTGATCATGCCCACGGTGCCGGTGGCGATGCCCGACTCCTTGCGCACGCGTTCGGCGAAGCGGGTCTGGTAGCCAGGGCCAGTGGGGATCTCGGCGTTGGCGGCGGTACCGCCTGACGAAACGTCGATCAGGTCCACGCCCAGCTCTTTCAGGCGACGCGCCAGCTCCACGGTTTCATCCGGGTTCCAGCCGTCTTCCACCCAGTCGGTGGCCGACACCCGCACAAACAGCGGCAGCTCCTGGGGCCAGATATCACGCACAGCCCTGGTCACTTGCAGCACCAGGCGGATGCGGTTTTCGAACGAGCCACCGTACTGGTCCTGACGTTGGTTGCTGATCGGTGACAGGAATTGATGCAGCAGGTAACCATGGGCGGCGTGGATTTCCACCACTTCAAAACCGGCGGTCAGCGCACGTTTGGCAGCGGCGACGAAATCGGCGATCACTTGCTGGATCTGCCCTTCGTCCAACTGCCTGGGTTGGGTGTGCTGAGGGTCGAAGGCAATCGGCGACGGCCCCACCGGCACCCAGCCGCCGTCCTCCGGCTTGACGCTGCCATGCTTGCCGATCCACGGCCGATGGGTGCTGGCCTTGCGCCCGGCGTGGGCCAGTTGAATGCCGGCCACCGCGCCCTGGGCGGCAATGAAGCGCGTGATGCGTTGCAGCGGTTCGATCTGGGCGTCGTTCCAGAGACCCAGGTCCTGTGCGGTGATGCGGCCATCGGCGGTCACGGCGGTGGCTTCGGTGAAAATCAGCCCGGCGCCACCGACGGCGCGGCTGCCAAGGTGCACCAGGTGCCAGTCATTGGCCAGGCCGTCATCGCTTGAGTATTGGCACATCGGTGAGACCGCGATGCGGTTGAGCAGGGTCAATTGACGGAGGGTATAGGGTTCGAGCAGCTGACTCATGGCGCACCTCTTCTGGGTTCTGTGGGCACTATTCAAACGGTGCTTAGAGCCTAGTCGACAACGCTGGATTGCACAGGGTTCAGAAGGAAAAGCGGGAGCCGATTGCCGGCCCCCGGTTGGCTGCCGCTTACATTTCGACCTGGGTGCCCAGCTCGATCACGCGGTTTACCGGCAGTTTGAAGAAGCGCAGGTTGCCGTTGGCGTTCTTCAACATAAAAGCGAACAACGCTTCGCGCCAGCGGGCCATGCCTTTGATTCGCGAAGCGATCACCGTTTCGCGGCTGAGGAAGTAGGTGGTGCGCATCGGGCTGAAGTCCAGGCCATCCAGGTGACACAACTTCAGCGCTTCGGGCACGTCCGGCTCATCGGTGAAACCAAAGTGCAGGATCACGCGGAAGAAGCCTTCGCCGTAGGAATCCACCTCGAAACGCCGTGTGGCCGGTACGCGGGGAATATCCTCGTAGACCACCGTCAGCAGCACCACTTGCTCATGCAACACCTGGTTATGCAGCAGGTTGTGCAACAGCGCGTGGGGCACGGCGTCCGGACGCGCCGTGAGGAACACGGCGGTACCCTGCACGCGATGGGGCGGTTGCACGCGGATACTGCCGATAAAGATCGGCAGCGGCAGGCCGCCTTCGTCGAGGCGCTCAACCAGCAATTGCTTGCCGCGCTTCCAGGTGGTCATCAGCACGAACAGCACAATCCCCGCCAGCACCGGGAAAGCACCGCCCTGGATGATCTTCGGCACGTTGGCGGCAAAGTACAGCCCGTCGACCAGCAGGCAGCACACCAACACCGGCACGGCCAGGATCGGGGGCCATTTCCACAGCAGCAGCATCACCGCCGACACCAGGATGGTGGTCATCAGCATGGTGCCGGTCACCGCCACGCCGTAGGCCGATGCCAGTGCGTTGGAAGATTCGAAGCCGAGCACCAGCAGGATCACGCCGACCATCAACGACCAGTTCACCGCGCCGATGTAGATCTGGCCCTGTTCGGCGCTGGAGGTGTGCTGGATATGCATGCGTGGGATGTAACCCAACTGGATCGCCTGGCGCGTCAACGAGAACGCACCGGAAATCACCGCCTGGGATGCGATCACCGTAGCCAGGGTGGACAACACCACCAGCGGGATCAGTGCCCAGCTCGGGGCCAGCAGGTAGAACGGGTTGCGCGCGGCTTCCGGATCGCCCAGCAGCATCGCACCCTGGCCGAAGTAATTGAGCACCAGCGCCGGCAGCACCAGCATGAACCAGGCCCGGGCGATGGGTTTGCGCCCGAAGTGGCCCATGTCGGCATACAGCGCTTCGGCGCCGGTCAGTGCCAGCACCACCGCGCCAAGGATGGCCACGCCAATGCCGGGGTGAGCCTCGAAGAAGCGCACGGCCCATATCGGGTTCAGCGCACTGAGCACTTCAGGGTGCAGGGTGATGCCATACACACCGAGGCCACCCAGCACCAGGAACCAGGTCACCATCACCGGCCCGAACAACTTGCCGATGTGATCGGTGCCGTGCTTCTGGATCAGGAACAGCGCCACCAGCACCACCAGGGCGATGGGCACGACCCATTTCTCCAGGCCGTCGAACGCAAGTTCCAGGCCTTCAACGGCGGACAATACGGAAATGGCTGGGGTGATCATGCTGTCGCCATAGAACAGCGCCGCGCCACACAGGCCGCACACCACCAGGAAACTGCGCAGCTTCTTGCGCTCCCCTGCCGCCCGCCGTGCCAGAGCCGTAAGGGCCATGATGCCGCCCTCGCCCTGGTTGTCGGCGCGCAGCACGAACAGCATGTACTTGATCGAGACCACCCAGATCAGCGACCAGAAGATCAGCGCCAGGATCCCCAGCACGCCATCATGGTTGACCTGAACCCCATAACCGCCGTTGAACACCTCTTTGAGGGTGTACAGCGGGCTGGTCCCGATATCGCCGTAAACCACCCCGACCGCTGCCACCAGCATGCCAATCGGCTTGGCGTTTGACTGCTCGGCACCTGCTGCCTGACTACTCGCGTGACCCATCAACCACTCCTGCCCTTTGACCTGCGGTCTTTTATTAACAACGCGTCTAAGCTGACCCTAGCATGCGCCGTTTTACTTCTCGTAACAGACGTTTTGTTGACCTTAGGGTTTTACCTACGCACAACGGCGCGAAGCATAGCGCAGCACTCGTCGCATTTCCCTGCATAAAGCTGGTCAAGTGCGCTGCCCGTCGCTAGAATTGCGCACTTTTTGATCAGAGGCGCGCCAAGCGCCCGTCCGCAGCCCTGTCGTGCCCGATGGGCGGCGTCATTCAATACCGAGGTTAGACATGTCCACCACCATCGCAAAAGCCAACCCCAAGGTTGGCTTTGTTTCCCTGGGTTGCCCGAAGGCTCTGGTCGACTCCGAGCGCATCCTCACGCAACTGCGTATGGAAGGCTATGACGTTGTGTCCACCTACCAGGACGCTGACGTGGTGGTGGTCAACACCTGCGGCTTCATCGACTCGGCCAAGGCAGAGTCGCTGGAAGTGATTGGCGAGGCCATCAAGGAAAACGGCAAGGTCATCGTGACCGGCTGCATGGGCGTGGAAGAAGGCAATATCCGCAACGTGCACCCGAGCGTGCTGGCCGTGACCGGCCCGCAGCAGTACGAGCAGGTAGTCAACGCCGTGCACGAGGTGGTGCCACCGCGCCAGGACCACAACCCGCTGATCGACCTGGTACCGCCGCAAGGCATCAAGCTGACGCCGCGTCACTACGCTTACCTGAAGATTTCCGAAGGCTGCAACCACAGCTGCAGCTTCTGCATCATCCCGTCGATGCGCGGCAAGCTGGTCAGCCGTCCGGTCGGTGACGTACTCGACGAGGCCCAGCGCCTGGTCAAATCCGGCGTCAAAGAGCTGCTGGTGATCTCCCAGGACACCAGCGCCTACGGCGTCGACGTGAAATACCGTACCGGTTTCTGGAACGGCGCGCCGGTGAAAACCCGCATGACCGAACTGTGCGAAGCCTTGAGCAGCCTGGGTGTGTGGGTGCGCCTGCACTACGTCTACCCGTACCCGCACGTGGACGAGCTGATCCCGCTGATGGCCGCCGGCAAGATCCTGCCGTACCTGGACATCCCGTTCCAGCACGCCAGCCCGAAAGTGCTCAAAGCCATGAAACGCCCGGCCTTCGAAGACAAAACCCTGGCGCGCATCAAGAACTGGCGCGAGATCTGCCCGGAATTGATCATCCGTTCGACCTTCATCGTCGGTTTCCCCGGCGAAACCGAAGAAGACTTCCAGTACCTGCTGGACTGGCTGACCGAAGCCCAACTGGACCGCGTCGGCTGCTTCCAGTATTCGCCGGTGGAAGGGGCCCCGGCCAACCTGCTGGACCTGGCCGTGGTGCCGGACGACGTCAAGCAGGACCGTTGGGAGCGTTTCATGGCGCACCAGCAGGCCATCAGCTCGGCGCGCCTGCAACTGCGCATCGGCAAGGAAATCGAAGTGCTGATCGACGAAGTCGACGAGCAAGGCGCCGTTGGCCGCTGCTTCTTCGACGCGCCGGAGATCGACGGTAACGTGTTTATCGACGATGCCAGCGGCCTGAAGCCGGGCGACAAGGTCTGGTGCACCGTGACCGATGCCGATGAATACGACCTGTGGGCTGAAAAGCGCGACTGATCGGCGTAAAAATTTGAAAAAGCCCTGCTTCTGGACAAGATGCGGGGCTTTTTTAGGTCTATCGTTTTGCCCATCAACGCCGATCATCGGCAAGGGGCAGCGGGCATGCGTCAGCATTCGGTTATCCACACACCTAAAACCAGCGACTACACCGAGTTGGCGCGGATCTGGGAGGCCTCGGTACGCGCCACCCATGACTTCCTGCCGGACAGTTACATCGAGTTGCTGAAAAACCTGGTGCTGACCCGCTATCTGGATGCCGTGATGCTGATCTGCACCAAGGACGCCCGTCAGCGCATCACCGGGTTTGCCGGGGTCGCGAGCGGCAAGGTGGAGATGCTCTTCATCGACCCGCAGCACCGGGGCCAGGGCCTCGGGCGGCAGTTACTGCGCTATGCCATCGAACACCTGAATGCCGACGAACTGGATGTCAACGAGCAGAATCCCCAGGCGCTGGGGTTCTACTTCAAACAAGGCTTCGAGGTGATCGGACGCACGGAGCATGACGGCCTGGGCCAGCCTTATCCGTTACTGCATATGCGTCTGGCAACGCCTGACACAACGGTGAACAACTGTGGGAGGGGGCTTGCCCGCGATAGCCGATCACCAGCCACTGGTTTCTTTGCTGATACACCGCCATCGGGCGCAAGCCTCCTCCCACATTCAGACCGGGTTGAGCCAAATAAGACCGCGCGCCCTGAAATGGAGCCGGGATTAACCGGCGCCAGGCAGGTACAATAGCCACCCCCTTTTGTTACGGCCCTTGTCATGACTGACCCCATACGCCTCTCCAAACGCCTCATCGAGCTGGTCGGTTGCTCCCGTCGGGAGGCTGAGCTGTTCATCGAAGGCGGCTGGGTCTCGGTGGACGGTGAAGTGATCGACGAACCGCAGTTCAAGGTCACCACCCAGAAGGTCGAACTCGACCCCGAGGCCAAGGCCACCGCGCCCGAGCCGGTGACCATCCTGCTGCACGCCCCGGCCGGCGTGGATGCCGAAACGGCCATGGCGTCGATCAGCGCCGAAACGCTCTCGGAAGAACACCGCTTCGGCAAGCGCCCGCTCAAGGGCCACTTCCTGCGCCTGACCGCCAGCGCCGACCTGCAGGCCAAGGCCAGCGGCCTGCTGGTGTTCACCCAGGACTGGAAGATCCTGCGCAAGTTGACCGCCGATGCCGCCAAGATCGAGCAGGAATACGTGGTGGAGGTTGAAGGCGACATGGTTGCCCACGGCCTCAACCGCCTGAACCACGGCCTGACCTATAAAGGCAAGGAACTGCCGGCCGTCAAAGCCAGCTGGCAGAACGAAAACCGCCTGCGCTTTGCGATGAAAAACCCGCAACCGGGAGTGATCGCACTGTTCTGCGAAGCGGTTGGCCTGAAAGTCATCGCCATTCGCCGTATCCGCATCGGTGGCGTGTCCATCGGCAAGGTGCCAGTCGGCCAATGGCGTTACCTGTCCGGCAAAGAGAAGTTCTAAGCCGCCGCACTTTTTCCGACACCGCCTGATTGGCGGTGTCCTCAGTTGAATACCAGGATTGCCCACCATGATTCACAACGACGTACTGCGCAGCGTGCGCTACATGCTCGACATCAGCGACAACAAGATGGTCGAGATCATCAAGCTCGGCGGCATGGACGTGACCAAGGACGACCTGCTCACCTACCTCAAGAAGGACGAGGAAGAAGGCTTCGTGTTCTGCCCGGACGACGTCATGGCGCATTTCCTCGATGGGCTGGTGATCTTCAAGCGCGGCAAGGACGAAAGCCGTCCGCCGCAGCCGATCGAAACGCCAGTGACGAACAACATCATCCTCAAGAAACTGCGTGTGGCCTTCGAACTGAAGGAAGACGACATGCACGCCATCCTCAAGGCCGCCGAGTTCCCGGTGTCCAAGCCGGAACTGAGCGCGCTGTTCCGCAAGTTCGGCCACACCAACTACCGTCCATGCGGCGACCAGTTGCTGCGTAACTTCCTCAAGGGCCTGACCCTGCGGGTTCGTGCGTAAGCCATGAGTTACCAGGTCTCGCCCGTCGGGTTCGTGCGCTCCTGTTTCAAGGAGAAGTTCGCCATTCCGCGCCAACCGCAGTTGGCGCCAGCCGCCCGTGGCATATTGGAGCTAGTGGCGCCGTTCGACAGCGGCGAGGCGGTGCAGGGCCTGGAGCAGGTCAGTCATGTGTGGCTGCTGTTTCTGTTCCACCAGGCCCTGGAAGACAAGCCACGCCTGAAAGTGCGCCCACCTCGCCTGGGCGGTAACACGTCCATGGGCGTGTTTGCCACCCGCGCAACCCATCGCCCCAACGGCATTGGCCAATCAGTGGTGAAGCTGGACAAGGTGGAACCGGGGCGCCTGTGGATTTCCGGGATCGATTTGCTGGATGGCACGCCGGTCCTGGATATCAAGCCGTATGTGCCGTATGCCGACATTGTCGACACGGCCACCAACAGCATCGCCAGCGCAGCGCCGCAGCTGATCCCCGTGCAGTGGCTGAAGACTGCGCTGCAACAGGCACAAGAGCATGCTCACCGCCTTGGCGAGCCCCTGGTGGAACTGATTGATCAGTGCCTGGCGCAGGATCCACGACCGGCGTATCAGGTGCCGGGACCGGAGCGCGAATACGGCGCGCAGTTCTGGGATGTGGATGTGCGTTGGCACTATCCCGAGGCGGGGGTGATTTGTGTGTTGGAAGTGCTACCGGCTGGATAAACCGAAAACCCAATGTGGGAGGGAGCTTGCCCCCGATAACAGTGTGTCAGCTACAGATGTATCAACTGACACGCACTCATCGGGGGCAAGCCCCCTCCCACATTTGGATACTCTGTGTTGCACAGCCAGCACATAGCCTGACTCTCTTACTTCTCGACGAACGCGCGCTCGATCAGGTAATCACCCGGCTCACGCATGCGTGGCGAAACCTTCAGGCCGAAGCTGTTCAGCACTTCGCTGGTTTCATCCAACATGCTTGGGCTGCCGCACAGCATGGCGCGGTCGTCCTCGGGGTTGATCGGGGGCAGGCCGATGTCGCTGAACAGCTTGCCGCTGCGCATCAGGTCGGTCAGGCGGCCTTCGTTCTCGAACGGCTCGCGGGTCACGGTCGGGTAATAGATCAGCTTGTCACGCAGGGCCTCGCCGAAGAATTCGTTCTGCGGCAGGTGCTCGGTGATGAATTCGCGGTAGGCGACTTCGTTGACGTAACGCACGCCGTGGCACAGGATCACCTTTTCGAAACGCTCGTAGGTTTCCGGGTCCTGGATCACGCTCATGAAGGGAGCAAGGCCGGTACCGGTGCTGAGCAGGTACAGGTGTTTGCCCGGCTTCAAATCGTCAAGCACCAGGGTGCCTGTCGGTTTTTTGCTGATGATGATCTCGTCGCCTTCCTTCAGGTGCTGCAATTGGGAAGTCAGCGGGCCATCAGGCACCTTGATGCTGAAGAACTCCAGGTGCTCTTCCCAGTTCGGGCTGGCAATGGAGTAGGCGCGCATGAGCGGGCGGCCGTTGGGCTGTTGCAGGCCGATCATCACGAACTGACCGTTCTCGAAGCGCAGGCCCGGATCGCGGGTGCACTTGAAGCTGAACAGAGTGTCGTTCCAGTGATGAACACTGAGGACACGCTCGTGGTTCATGTTGCTCATGTACGGGGGACTCCTGGAAATGGGTCTGCGCCAAATGTAGTTGCGCAATTGCACAGCATTCTAATGGCGGCGACAATATCTGTTAAATGGATTATTAAGATAAGGGTTATCGGTTATATCGATATGCGATTTACTCTCCGTCAACTGCAAGTCTTCGTCGCCGTCGCCCAGCAGGAAAGCGTCTCCCGCGCTGCTGGCCTTCTGGCCTTATCTCAATCCGCCGCCAGCACTTCCATTACCGAGCTGGAGCGTCAATCCAGCTGCCAATTGTTCGACCGTGCAGGCAAACGCCTGAGCCTCAACGCGCTCGGTCATCAACTGTTGCCCCAGGCGGTAGCGCTGCTGGACCAGGCCAAGGAGATCGAAGATCTGCTCAACGGCAAGTCCGGCTTCGGCTCCCTGGCGGTCGGCGCCACCCTGACCATCGGCAACTACCTGGCCACCCTGCTGATCGGCAGCTTCATGCAGCAGCACCCCGAGAGCCAGGTGAAACTGCATGTACAGAACACTGCACATATCGTGCACCAGGTTGCGCATTACGAAATTGACCTGGGTCTAATCGAAGGCGACTGCAGCCACCCGGATATCGAGGTGCAAACCTGGGTGGAAGATGAACTGGTGGTGTTTTGCGCGCCGCAGCATCACCTGGCCAAGCGTGGTATGGCGAGCATGGATGAGTTGACCCACGAGGCGTGGATCCTGCGGGAGCAAGGCTCGGGCACACGCTTGACCTTCGACCAAGCCATGCGCCATCACCGCAGCGCGCTGAATATCCGCCTGGAGCTGGAACACACCGAGGCGATCAAGCGTGCGGTGGAATCGGGACTGGGGATTGGCTGTATTTCGCGGCTGGCGCTGCGCGACGCGTTTCGCCGCGGCAGCCTGGTGCCGGTGGAAACCCCGGACCTGGACTTGGCCCGGCAGTTCTACTTCATCTGGCATAAACAGAAGTACCAGACCTCGGCCATGCGCGAGTTCCTGGAGTTGTGCCGCGCCTTCACCGCCGGGGTTCAGCGCAGCGACGAGATCGTGCTGCCGAGCATTGCCTGAGGCTCAGATCAGGATGACGGCCCACACCAGGGTGATCATGGTCAGGGCCACGAATTGCGCAGCGCTGCCCATGTCCTTGGCGTTTTTCGACAGTGGGTGGCGGTCCAGGGAGATGCGGTCGATCGCCGCCTCTACCGCTGAATTGAGCAACTCGACGATCAACGCCAGCAGGCACACGGCGATCAACAACGCTCGCTCGACCCGGCTGACATTCAGGAAGAAGCTCACCGGGATCAGGATCACGTTGAGCAACACCAACTGACGGAACGCCGCCTCGCCGGTGAACGCCGCGCGCAGGCCATCCAGGGAATATCCCCCAGCATTGAAGATACGTTTGATACCGGTTTGACCCTTGAAAGGCGACATAGATGTAGGCAACTGAACCAAAGAAGTGGGGAAACTAGATCACGCAAAGTCAAAAAAGCGTGAATCGGTAACAAACTAGTGCTGCGAAATTGACTCAAGTTGTTGCAAGAGCAGCGCCGCCTGGGTGCGTGTACGTACGCCCAACTTGCGGAAAATCGCCGTCACATGCGCCTTGATCGTCGCTTCCGAGACGCTCAGCTCATAGGCAATCTGCTTGTTCAACAGGCCTTCGCAGACCATGGTGAGCACCCGGAACTGCTGGGGCGTCAGGCTGGCAAGGCCATCACGGGCAGCCTTGGCTTCGTCGGACACGTTGATTTGTTCAAAAGCCTGCGGCGGCCAGGACACGTCGCCATCCAACACTGTGCGCACGGCTTTCTGGATATCTTCCATCGCACTGGACTTGGGAATGAAACCGCTCGCGCCGAACTCCTTGGAGCGCACGACCACGTCGGCTTCTTCCTGGGCCGAGACCATCACTACGGGGATCTGCGGGTATTGGCCGCGCAACAGCACCAGCCCGGAGAAACCGTAGGCGCCCGGCATGTTCAGGTCGAGCAGCACCAGGTCCCAGTCGGACTTTTCGGTGAGGCGGGCTTCCAACTCGGCAATGCTGGCCACTTCAACCAGGCGCACGTCCGGGCCGAGGCCCAGGGTCACGGCCTGGTGCAACGCACTGCGAAACAGCGGGTGGTCATCGGCTATCAGGATTTCGTATGTGGCCATTGATTAAATGATCCTGTTTTCAGGGGTGCCCTGATCGGCGCCCAGCATGCCCAGCGTAGCCTGGAGGGTCAAGCACTACGCCCGTGGGCATTTTAGCGGGTTGCGGGTGCGTGGTGCCATCATGCAAACGTCGTCTGGTTATGCCGTCGGAATATAGGGCGCAAGGCGCGTATGCACAGTGTCCGCAGGATCCAGCGGCATCTGAAACTTGGCGGCCAGGTAATGGGTGCTGAAGACATCCAGATAGGCGTCCAGGACTTCACTGGCTGCCAGATCATCGGCCAACTCAAGGCACAGGGCAGCGACTTCAGCGGTACAGAAATGGTCGTCGCGCTTGGAGCGGCGCAATTTGTAGCGCGACAGTTGTTCCGGCGCCAGGCTGAGTACCGGCAAATGCTCCAGGTAGGGGCTTTTGCGGAACATCTTGCGCGCTTCACTCCAGGTGCCGTCCAACAGGATGAACAGCGGGCGCTTGCCCTCCTCCACCTTCACTTCACTCACAACGCGCTCGGGCACGACGAATTCGCCGGGGAACACGATATAGGGCTGCCAATGCGGATCGGCCAGCAAGGTGAGCAGTTCAGGGTCGACCTCAGTGCGCGACCAGGCGAATGCCGTGGTGTCCTGGATGACATCGGCGATCAACCAACCGGTGTTGCTGGGTTTCATCGGCTCAACGTCATGCATCAGCAGGCACATGGCGGAGCGCGCTTCGACCTTGGGCCGCCAGGCGCATAGGCAGTATTCGGGGATGACTCGGCAGCCAGGGCAGCGTTCGGCACGCGAGCCACGATTGAGAAACGGCCGCACGGCACGGGCCAGGCGCTGGGTGCGCAGGCGGGAAACGGCGTGGCTCATCGGCTGTGCCGCAGGGACGGGTAAATCGACACGGTGAAAACTCGTGGAAGGCGGAAGTGGCGGCAGTTTACCAGCGATACGCCTGGCTGTAGTGGCAACGGCTCACCTATAATTGCGCGCCACTGAACGCACAGCGCAGTGGCTGGTCTATGCACCAGTAACCGAATCAGGAGAGTTTCATGCTGCGTTCCATGCTGCGTCTTGTCGCCCCATCCGTCGCCCTCGCGCTGGTATTGCCCGTGTGCGCCCAGGCGGCCTCGCTGCTGGAGGCCCAAATGAACCGGAAGCTGCAAAGCGTCGCGGCCGAAAGCAACAAGGACCTGCCCCGGGAAATCGACGAAAAAACCCTGGAAGTGGCCTACACCGTGGAAGGCATGCAACTGATCGATCACCTGAGCGTCCTGCCTGACCGCGCCGAACAGATGCGCGCCAACCCCAAGGCGGTGTATTTCCAGCTGGGCCAGAGCGTGTGCCTGAACAAGGGCTACCGCGAGCTGATGGCCAAGGGCGCAGTGATGCGTTACGAAATCACCGAGAACAAGACCAACCGTCCTGTGGCCTCGGTGAAATTCATCGAAGCGGATTGCCCGGCACCGGCGGCGGCAAAGAAGAAAAAGTAACAGCATGGCCTTCGCGCGCTGCCGTCCGGTGGCGCGTACTCCCCCGCTTCAACGTCCTGCCAACGGCTAAACTCCCTGATAAGTGACCAATAAGCGGTTGCCAGCCAAGGGTTTTGCGGCCCATGATCAAGTCATCCCGACCATTCATTCACAGCACTTTTCATGCTGTTCTGTAATATTTTCAGGGCAAAACAAGGTTGCCCCCTGCGGCAAGCAACGACACATGCAGTGTCGTCGCCTCCGGCGAACGGCTCGTCGGCCACCCGGGCCCTGCAATAAGGAGAAGTTGAATGCCTTACGAACCGAATGAGCGCCTGCTTCGGCACTTTGAAGAAAACGGTGCTGACCTCACGCAGCAGGTCGACGCTCAACTCCAGCTGATCGCTCCCAACAGCCCGAATATTCCCCTGTATCGCGACATGATCCTCACCGTGCTGCGCATGGCCCAGGACGACCGCAATCGCTGGAACGCCAAGATCACCCTGCAAGCCATCCGTGAACTGGACAATGCCTTCCGCGTGCTCGAACAGTTCAAGGGCCGCCGCAAAGTGACGGTATTCGGCTCGGCCCGTACTCCGGTGGAAAGCCCGCTTTACGCCCTGGCCCGCGAAGTCGGCGCTGCACTGGCACGCTCTGACTTGATGGTGATCACCGGCGGTGGTGGCGGCATCATGGCGGCGGCCCACGAAGGCGCGGGCCTGGAACACAGCCTGGGGTTCAACATCACCCTGCCGTTTGAACAGCATGCCAACCCGACCATTGATGGCACCGAGAACCTGCTGTCCTTCCACTTCTTCTTTACCCGCAAGCTGTTCTTCGTCAAGGAGGCCGATGCGCTGGTACTGTGCCCAGGCGGTTTCGGCACCCTGGATGAAGCGCTGGAAGTACTGACCCTGATCCAGACCGGCAAGAGCCCATTGGTGCCGGTGGTATTGCTGGACGCGCCCGGCGGCGGGTTCTGGCAAGGCGCCCTGGACTTTATCCGCAGTCAGTTGGAAGCCAACCGCTACATCCTGCCTACCGATCTCAAGCTGATACGCCTGGTGTACAGCGCCGAAGAGGCCGTGGAAGAGATCAACCAATTTTATGCCAACTTCCACTCCACCCGCTGGTTGAAGCGTGAGTTTGTGGTGCGTATGCATCACCCTCTCAGCGATGGGGCATTGGCCCATTTGCAGACTGAATTTGCCAGCCTGCGGTTGAGCGGAGAGTTTCAACAGCTCGCGTACACCGGTGAGGAACATGATGAGCCACGGTTCAGCCATTTGACGCGGCTGGTGTTCAACTTCAATGGCCGCGATCAGGGCCGGCTGCGGGAGTTGGTGGATTACATCAACCTGCCGGAGAACTGGGCGCAGGCTCAGGGGAAGGCGCAGCAGCGGGTTACGCCGGAGCCGGCTTGATTTTTTGAGGGCAAAAAAAAGACCCACTATTTTCATAGTGGGTCTTTT
Organism: Pseudomonas sp. NFPP28; assembly: GCF_900115535.1. Taxonomy (NCBI): domain Bacteria; kingdom Pseudomonadati; phylum Pseudomonadota; class Gammaproteobacteria; order Pseudomonadales; family Pseudomonadaceae; genus Pseudomonas; species Pseudomonas sp. NFPP28. The sequence goes on from NZ_FOWT01000001.1 coordinate 546,013, forward strand.
TGGTGGTGTTTCAGGTGGAGTGGAGGCGAGGCATTTGGGGCTGCTGCGCAGCCCAACGCGGGGCAAGCCCGCTCGCCACAACAAGCCCGCTCGCCACAGCAAGCCCGCTCACCCCAACAAGCCAGCTCGCCATAGAAGTCTGCTCATCAATGCGGCCAGCATAGCAAGGTATTCAGTCGTCCATATCCCGACCACTCAACAAGCGGCTTATCATTTCCATCGAAAACCCGCGATAACTCAGGAAGCGACCTTGCTTCGCACGCTCCCTGGCATCAATCGGAAGATGGCCAGCGAACTTGCGTCGCCAGGTGTCTTCCAACTGCGCCTGCCAACTGATGCCGCACTCACGTAGGGCAAGGTCGATATCAGCTCGCTGCAGGCCACGCTGGCTCAGCTCTTCGCGAATACGCGCCGGGCCGTAGCCGGATCGGGCTCGATAGGAGACAAAACTTTCAAGGTAACGGGATTCGGAAAGCAGCCCCTCTTCCGTCAAGCGGTCGAGGGCGGTTTCGATCATCTCGGGCTCCGCGCCGCGCTGACGCAGTTTACGCGTCAGCTCGACTCGACCATGCTCGCGGCGAGCGAGCAGGTCCATTGCGGTGCGCCGAACGGCGACGAGTGTATCCAGTACAACGGTCATCGTTTGCTTCAGATATCAGTGTCAGCTTCTTCCACTTCTTCAACCGGCTCGCGGTTGGCGGCAGCTTTCACGTCTGGTGCTGCGGTCAGCAGCTTGTCGCGAATCTGCTTCTCAAGCGTGGCGGCGATGTCCGGGTTATCCGCCAGGAACTTGGCCGAGTTGGCCTTGCCTTGGCCGATCTTGCTGCCGTTGTAGGCATACCAGGCACCGGATTTCTCGACGAAACCGTGCAGTACGCCCAAGTCGATCATCTCGCCGTTCAGGTAGATACCCTTGCCATAGAGAATCTGGAACTCGGCCTGACGGAAAGGCGGAGCCACTTTGTTCTTCACGACTTTGACGCGGGTTTCGCTACCCACAACCTCGTCACCTTCTTTCACCGCGCCGGTACGACGGATGTCCAGACGGACCGAAGCGTAGAACTTCAGCGCGTTACCACCGGTGGTGGTTTCCGGGCTGCCAAACATCACACCGATCTTCATACGGATCTGGTTGATGAAGATCACCAGGCAGTTGGCATTCTTGATGTTACCGGTGATTTTACGCAGCGCCTGGGACATCAGACGGGCTTGCAGGCCCACGTGCATGTCACCCATCTCGCCTTCGATTTCAGCCTTGGGCACCAGGGCGGCCACGGAGTCGACCACGATCACGTCGATGGCGTTGGAGCGCACCAGCATGTCAGTGATTTCCAGGGCCTGCTCACCGGTGTCCGGCTGGGAGACCAGCAGGTCGTCGACGTTGACGCCCAGCTTGCCGGCGTATTCAGGATCCAGGGCGTGCTCGGCATCGACGAAGGCGCAGGTGGCGCCCATTTTCTGTGCCTGGGCAATCACCGACAGGGTCAGGGTGGTTTTACCAGAGGATTCAGGACCGTAGATTTCAACGATACGGCCTTTTGGCAGGCCGCCAATGCCGAGCGCGATGTCCAGACCCAGAGAGCCAGTGGAAATAGCCGGGATCGCCTGACGGTCATGATCGCCCATACGCATTACGGCACCCTTGCCGAATTGACGTTCGATCTGACCCAGGGCCGCAGCCAAGGCTTTCTTCTTGTTGTCGTCCATTAAAGTCCTCACGTAATCAATAAGGCCTGGTCGGCCAACACCTGTATAAGTAGACAGTATTGTTCCACAAAGATCAGAGATCGCCTACCCCTGATTTTCTATTTCTGCTGCAACTCGTCGCAACAAGCCCTCTAGCGCGGCCTTTACCGTTTGTCGGCGGACCTCATCGCGGTTGCCGGTGAAGTGCTCAAGCTCGGCCGTGATCTCTTCGCCCACGCCAAACGCCAGCCATACGGTGCCGACCGGTTTGTCTGGCGAACCACCGTCCGGACCTGCCACACCACTGACGGCGACAGCAAACCGCGCCAGGCTTTTTTCCTGGGCGCCACGAACCATTGCCTCCACCACTTCCTGGCTGACCGCCCCGACTTTTGCAAACAATGTCTCCGGCACATTCAATTGCCGGGTCTTCTGCCGATTGGAATAGGTGACATAGCCCGCCTCGAACCAGGCCGAGCTGCCCGGAATTCGCGTGATGGCCTCCGCGATACCGCCGCCGGTGCACGACTCAGCGGTGGTGACGTGAGCGTTGAGCACCTGCAGGCGGCGACCCAGTTCGGCAGCCAGTTGAGTGATTTCCTTCACGGTCGTCTCCAGTCGTGGGCGGGGGGTTCACCTACCCTACAGGAGCCAATCGCGCGCGCAAGTGACGGACTGTCTCAAGACACTAACGGGCGACGGCTCGCACATACGCCTGGCAGGCACGCAAGGCAATCAGGGCGCTGTCGCCGTCGTCGGTGATGCGGATAATTCGCTGAGCATGCGCTGGGTCAAGTCGGGCTCGCGGGGCTGCATGAACCACGCTGCCGGCGGCGGTGGCGGCCGGCATTGGGCAGCCACTGGAAGCGTCGAGAAGGACTGACAGCCGCACATCAGCAGTGGCAATGCGGTCACGCAAAGCGGCTTGAGTACGTTGGGCATCGCTCAACTCCCGCGCATGTTGTTGGTCGATGGCACTGAGCTGTTGCTCAAGGGCCAGCCGTCTGTCTTGTTCGGCCTGCTGTAGATGCAGGGCTTTCTGGGTCTGTGCGGCCGACAAGCGTTCAATCTGTGCCCCGTACCGCCACGCCTGCACCTGCCAGACAACGACCACCAGCACGCATACGCCAATCGCAACTAAGAAACGCATAACACCGCCTTCGCCCGCGCCCACAGCTGCAAACGATCCTCCAGGCCATTGAGCCCGCCGTTGATGCGCCGGGTGATGGTGGTGAACTGGTCCTTGTCAGCGAGTTCATTCAAGCCATTGCTTTGCCAGAACCAGGCGGCGGATTCACAGGCCCATTGCGGTTGCTCCAGCAGATCGGGTTGTTGCAGCAAGCGTTCGTCGCCAAACAGGGCCTGGCTGCAGGCCAGGTAGTTGCGGCGACCGGTGATCTGGATCAGACCCCGGCCCCGGTACTTCTGGCCGTCGCCGTCCGCTTCGGGGGTATTGCCCAGGCGCGCAGCCAGTGTGCCGGTGTCGTACTTGCTCAAATAAGTATCGCTGCCGAGTTCGCGCACGTAGTGCAGTTCGCCGGACTCGTGGCCGATCTGCGCGAGAAAAGCAGCAGCGCGCAATACGCTGTTGATTTCGTACCGAGCAAAAGTCGCATTCAGCGCGGTTGAAAAAAGGCCCGCCATACGGCGAGCGCCTGGCATGATTTGAATCAATTGAGGCTGCGTTATCAACACCACAGTCACCTTGAAAGCCCCCCCTAGGTAGACAAACCAACGTCCGTGTTGGAACTGCGATAGGCACTGACCATCCCAGTCAGGTGCAACGAACTCGCGCCCCCCCTGTGATTAAGAAGATCACCCAGGCATGCCAATCCGCCAGGTAGTCCTTGTGCCACCAACTGGCGATCACCGCCCCAACGAGGCCCGCGATCAATAATTCGAACCTGTCGATCTTGTCGAGCAGGCGCTGTAGATACTCCATGCGCTCGACTCCGTGGGGCATGTTTGAAATAGGTCAGCCCCAGCAGCACTCCCAGCTCGGAGCGATGTGTGTGGAGGAGCCGAAAACGGAAAGGCCCCGCACGATGGCGAGGCCTTGGATAGTTGCGCGGCCTATGCCGCGCGGTATTGCCTAAAAGCCCAGTACGAGATCAGGGCTATGTCCTTCAGCGCGGCCTATGCAACGGTACCGTCTGCGTTCAGCGTGTCCCACGACAGTTTGGTTGGCAGAACGTAGTTCTGAATGTTGTAGATATAGACACCAAGCCCAGCCGGTACGGCCAAATCGTTGTAGGCGAGGACGTTTGGGGCAACTTCCTGCAGAACACTATCGTCCCGATCTTTGACGGTAGGAACCTTTGGCCCAAAAGCCATGGTGCCGGCACCGTAGAAAGATCGAAGGATGACGCCATTCACATTATCTGCTGGAGAGATCAGCACCGTGATGGGATTAGTCATCCCGTTGATGATCTGGTTTTTGAATTTTTTACCAAGTTCGCGTACAGGCATTTCTGTTCACCTATTAAGTCGAATGAATTGTCGCGGAGAATTCCGCTTTCATATCGCTCAAAGGCGATGGGAGAGGTTCATGACCTTCTGGTTGGTGGGCCCGAGAAACTACTACTTACGGCAGCAGGTCGTAGGTCACATAAGCAGTACCGCCGCCATTCTGAGTCATTGCTACCCACAGGCCCTGACCGGCAGGGATGGTCACAGAGAACGGGAGAGTGGAAGAACCGCCAACGGCGGACAAGATAACGGGCACGTTGGTCACCCAGCGCCCTTCCGGAATGGTCGTGCCGGTACTAATAAATCCATTCCCGACGGGGCTGATCATCGTAGCTGTTCGAACTACCGCGCCATTGACGTTCTGCGCCGGAGTGAAAACTGCCTCTGCGTAGCTTGTTGCGATCGATTTGAAACGGCTGCCGATTTGTACTGGTTCCATGTTTTCACCTATTGAGTCGACTGATTGTTCGCGGAAGATTCCGCATTCATGTCGCTCAATGGCGATTGCTCGAGGCTCATGGCCTTCACATGATTCAACGTGCCGCATCGGGGACACTTGATCTGGAGCTCTGTAAACCCACCCGTACGGGCGAGAAGTCGGTTGCAGTTACCGCATCTGAATTCTTTCAACATCTGCAAATTCCTTTTACTGAACCACCTTTTCCGTGTGATTGAGTAGGAAGCGGCGTTACATTCGCCGCCCTCTCACACCCACCTACATACAGGTCCGTAGACGGCGGCATGCCTGCGGGATTTTTGAGCAGAGACCGTCCGAGGTAGAAGTTCTGGGTAAAGGATACAAACCAAGTGTCGTAATCCGTTTCCGCACCGTTGAGCACGGAAGGTGCCGCGACAATCGCAGTGGGCAGGTCGCATTGCTCGGGCGGCAGGCCCCAGCGGTTATCCAGAGCCAGGTCCATCAATTGACTGGCCAGATCGCAGGCATCAAACGGTGCCGAGCCGCCGGCGACCATGACCTTGAGTGAAACCGACAAGGCGTGCGCCTTGCGCCCGGCAAGGGAGCGAACGCCCGGGCCATTGCGCTCCACGCTGATCAAAATGCCGTTTTTGTCGCCCGTGTCGGAGAAGTCATGGTGATTACCGACCCGTAGTTGTGGGAACGCGCGCGTCAGCGCGTCGCCAATCGCCACAGGCAGTTGGGAAGGTTTTTCGAGAAGTCTCATCTGCTTGCATCCTTGCAGCGCTTACTGCTGATCCGGGCGAGAGTTCGGGGCCTGGTTGACCCCAATGCGCTTGGCCGCCCAGCGTTCATAAAGGCCGATGGCCACGTCCGCACCGGCCATGGCGGTGAGGCAACCAATGGCCCCGGCGGTCCAGATCGACATGCCGGCGGCGTAGCACAGCATCAAGGCCGAGACACCGCAGACCATGCACGCCCCGGACCGCAGGGCCAGGCGCCGGATCAACGACCAACCGCGGGCGCCCTCCTTGTCGGCGCGCCACATTTCGCCGGACACCCCGCCGATCAGGGCCAGTACGATCACCAGCCAGATAGGCATTTCCGCTAACGCTTGCTGCTCGTTTGTCATGTCACGCCTCCTGGCTGAGCACTACCGGCGCCGGGCCGGCTCTTGGGTAAATTTCGTAGGTAGGCATTCCAAAAAGCCCGGTTGCCCGGGCTTTTCAGTAATGCGGTCCATATTCGATCTTTCGGCGCTACTGGCGCGGTACGGATCTTTCCTCGATGTTTTTCCGACCACGATCCCTGTCTGCCGGATAACTGCTTCTGGTGCTTTACGCTGCACACCCGGGTCAGTTGCCAACCCTCTGAACCGTTATGAGGCCGGTTCATCGCTGCCTGTGTTGGTCATGCTTTGAAACTAAAGAGCGTCGGCATCCTTGCCGGTATTGCCTGGCATCCCTGCCATCGCTCAGATGGCGTCCTTGCCGGTGTTGCGTGCCTTCCTTGTCTTTCCTGGCAGCATCCTTGCCGCCTCCACCAAGCCTTGTTTGGCTGGCTTGAGATGAAGAATAGATATGTATGCATATACAGTCAATGCACAAATGCATTTATTTTTACCAAATAAATGCATTGACGCATTTACAGCCTTGTAGGACGGGGTTTTGGCGATTTTCTGCAGACGGAAAAAAGCCCGCTCGTTGGCGGGCTTTGTCTTACGCGGGAAGGTTAACGGGCGTACATACCCCACCAGAACACATGACCCAGGATGCTGATCTGCTCATCCTGGATTTCCTGGAAGCTGTAGTCCTCATCCGGGTGCTCATCGCGGTTGAAACTGCGCAGGCGGATCCCGGAAGGCAGGCGATAGAGCTGTTTCACGCGCAATTGGCCGTTGTGATTGATGGCATACAAGTCACCATCGACGATATCGCCGATGCCACTCTTGCCCGCGTTCACCCCGACCGTCGCACCGTCGCGCAGCACCGGCAACATGCTGTTGCCGCGCACCGTCACGCACTTGGCCTGGTCGAACTGCACACCGTTATGCCGCAGGCTGCGCTTGCCGAACCGCAGGCTGGCCTTCTCGCTTTCCTCGATGACGAATCTTCCTGATCCAGCAGCCAATTCAACCTCGCGCAGAAAGGGGATCGACACCTCGTCATCATTGACGGGCGTGTCGTCGTCCCACAGGCTTATGTCCTTGAGTTCCGAATGCATCGGGTCGCGCGCGTCATCGCGCAACGCGCCCATCGCCGCGCGCCCGCGCAGGTAATCGGTGCTGACACGGAAGTACTCGGCGATACGGGAGATGTGCTTGTCCGACGGATCAACGATCTTGCCGCTGAGGATCCGGGACAACGTGGATTGTGGCACGCCGGTGCGCCGGTAAAGCTCCGTGGGGGAGATCCGGTCGCGGTCCAGCAATTCTCTTAAGACGATAGAAACGTTGCGTTTTTGCATAACGAGGATAGTGACGGGAGTTTTTTGGCTTGGCAAATGCTAATTTGCATTTTTTATGCATACTATCACGCACTATGACAACCAAATCCTCCGTCCACGCATCCCGCGCCGAGTACGCCCGACGCATGAACCGCGTACTCAACTACATAGATACCCACCTGGATACCCCCTTGGAGGGTGCCCGGTTGGCCGATATCGCCAACTTTTCGCGCTTCCATTTTCATCGGATTTTCGCGGCGTGGATGGGCGAGACATTGGGCAGCTATGTCCGCCGGCGGCGACTGGAGAAGGCAGCGTTCCGCCTGTCCTGCGGCAACCACGAAACCGTACTCGAAACAGCATTGGCCAGCGGTTTCAACTCGGGCGAAGCATTCGCACGGGCCTTCAAACTACAGTTTGGCTGCACGCCATCCGAGTGGCGCACCAACACACCGCAGCGACTGGCAGCACAGGCGGCTGCCATCGGCCCGCGGCCGGGTGCGCAGCAGAGCAATCCTGATCAGGTCTTCGGCAATGCCCATCAGGCGAATGAGCGTACGTTCGACGACGCTGGGCTCTCTTCTCCTTCAACGAAAGAGCCCACCATGGACGTACGCATCATTGATTTACCCAAGGTACGCGTTGCCTACCAACGCCTGATCGGCCCCTATGGCCCCGCAATCGGCCACTTCTGGCGCAGGACCATGGCGCCGTGGATGCACTCCAATGGCCTCGGCGATGAACGGTGTTACGGCATAGGGTATGACGACCCATCCATCACGCCCCCGAACAAGTGCCGCTACGATGCTTGCGTTGAAGTGCCAGCCTCTTTTGTGACCAGCGCCCAGGCAGACACCCAGACCCTGCCGGGCGGCCGCTATGCCGTAGCGAGCTTCAAAGGGAAAACAGAAAAAATAGCCGATGCCTGGATGTGGCTGACGCGAGAATGGATGCCTTCCAGCGGTCTGCAATGCGATGACCGACCATGTTTCGAGATGTTCTTTGCGGCAACCGCAACCGATTCTGACACCGGTGAGTTCATCTGCGACATCTGCATCCCTGTGCGGTCGCTGTAATACAAAGGCATGAAAGATACCGGCGGCGCGTTTACTTGCAGTTAAGTAAATGCAGCGCCGGCTTTTGCGTTTTACCTATCCGTTTGCGACCTGCGAAGCTCCGACCTCGCATGTTAACCTTGCGCCCATCGCAAAATCGCAGGGCGGAATGCCCCACATTTGCCCCACTCCTTTCAACGAATTTGCCTACGACCAATGAGTAAAACCACTTCAGACCTGTCCTCCCACACCCCGATGATGCAGCAGTACTGGCGCCTCAAGAACCAGCACCCTGATCAGTTGATGTTCTACCGCATGGGCGACTTCTACGAGATCTTCTACGAAGACGCAAAGAAGGCCGCCAAGTTGCTGGACATCACGCTGACCGCGCGCGGGCAGTCGGCGGGGCAGTCGATTCCGATGTGTGGGATTCCTTACCATTCGTTGGAGGGTTACCTGGTCAAGCTGGTGAAGCTGGGCGAGTCGGTGGTGATCTGTGAGCAGATCGGCGACCCGGCGACCAGCAAGGGGCCAGTTGAACGCCAGGTGGTGCGAATTATTACGCCAGGAACGGTGAGTGATGAGGCGCTGCTGGATGAGCGTCGCGATAACCTGATTGCCGCCGTGTTGGGCGATGAGCGCCTGTTTGGCCTGTCGGTACTGGATATCACCAGCGGCAACTTCAGCGTGTTGGAGATCAAGGGCTGGGAGAACCTGCTGGCGGAGCTGGAACGCATCAACCCAGTGGAGCTGTTGATCCCGGATGATTGGCCAAAGGATCTGCCGGCAGAAAAACGTCGTGGGGCCAAGCGCCGTGCGCCGTGGGATTTCGAGCGTGATTCGGCGCTGAAAAGTCTGTGCCAGCAGTTCTCCGTACAGGACCTCAAAGGCTTCGGGTGCGAGACCCTGACCCTGGCCATCGGCGCCGCCGGTTGCCTGCTTGGTTACGCCAAGGAAACCCAGCGCACCGCCCTGCCGCACTTGCGCAGCCTGCGTCATGAGCGTCTGGACGATACCGTGGTGCTCGATGGCGCCAGCCGTCGCAACCTGGAGTTGGATACCAACCTGGCCGGTGGTCGCGATAACACCTTGCAATCGGTGGTCGACCGCTGCCAGACGGCCATGGGCAGCCGCCTGCTGACCCGCTGGCTGAACCGTCCGCTGCGGGACCTGACAGTGCTGCAAGCACGCCAGACGTCCATTACCTGCCTGCTGGACGGCTATCGCTTTGAAAAGCTGCAGCCACAGTTGAAGGAAATCGGCGATATCGAGCGCATCCTGGCGCGGATCGGCCTGCGTAACGCACGACCCCGTGACCTGGCGCGCCTGCGCGATGCCCTCGGTGCCCTGCCGCAACTGCAGGTGGCGATGACCGAGCTGGATACGCCGCACCTGCAACAGCTTGCAACTACAGCCGGGACTTACCCGGAGCTGGCGGCCTTGCTGGAAAAAGCCATCATCGACAACCCGCCGGCGATCATCCGTGACGGCGGCGTACTCAAGACCGGTTACGACAGCGAACTGGACGAACTGCAGTCCCTGAGCGAAAACGCCGGGCAGTTCCTGATCGACCTGGAAGCCCGCGAAAAAGCCCGCACCGGTCTGGCCAACCTGAAAGTCGGCTACAACCGTGTGCATGGCTACTTTATTGAGTTGCCCAGCAAGCAGGCCGAATCGGCGCCGATCGATTATCAACGTCGCCAGACCCTCAAAGGCGCCGAACGGTTTATCACCCCGGAGCTGAAAGAATTCGAAGACAAGGCACTGTCGGCCAAGAGCCGCGCCCTGGCTCGAGAGAAGATGCTCTATGAGAATCTGCTGGAGGACTTGATCAGCCAATTGGCACCGCTGCAGGACACTGCCGCAGCGCTGGCCGAACTGGACGTGCTGAGCAACCTCGCCGAGCGTGCGCTGAACCTTGATCTGAACTGCCCGCGTTTTGTCAGCGAGCCGTGCATGCGCATCGTGCAAGGTCGTCACCCGGTTGTAGAACAGGTGCTGACCACGCCGTTCGTTGCCAACGACCTGTCCCTGGACGACGATACCCGTATGTTGGTGATCACCGGTCCGAACATGGGCGGTAAATCCACCTACATGCGTCAGACCGCTTTGATCGTGCTGTTGGCGCATATCGGCAGCTTTGTGCCGGCGGCCAGTTGCGAGCTGTCCCTGGTGGACCGCATTTTTACCCGGATCGGCTCCAGCGATGACCTGGCCGGTGGGCGCTCGACCTTTATGGTGGAAATGAGCGAAACCGCCAACATCCTGCATAACGCTACCGAACGCAGCCTGGTGCTGATGGACGAGGTGGGTCGCGGCACCAGCACCTTCGACGGTTTGTCCCTGGCCTGGGCGGCAGCCGAACGCCTGGCGCACCTGCGTGCCTACACGCTGTTTGCCACGCACTATTTCGAGCTGACGGTGTTACCGGAAAGCGAGCCGCTGGTAGCCAACGTGCACCTGAACGCCACCGAGCACAACGAGCGCATCGTGTTCCTGCACCACGTACTGCCAGGGCCCGCCAGCCAGAGCTACGGCCTGGCCGTGGCGCAACTGGCGGGGGTGCCGAACGATGTGATCATTCGCGCTCGCGAGCACCTCAGCCGCCTGGAAACCACGGCCCTGCCCCATGAGACGGTGGTCGCCAGCCCAGCCAAAGCCGCCAGCAAACCGGCTGCGCCGCACCAGAGCGACATGTTTGCCAGCCTGCCCCATCCGGTGCTGGATGAATTGGCTAAGCTTGACTTGGATGGCTTGACGCCGCGAAAAGCGCTCGAAATGTTATATGCACTGCAAGTTCGGATATAACGCACACGCTTGCAAGCTGGTAGACTCTCGCGCGGTTTGGGATGCTGCCGGCTATTAGCCTGGCCTGCAGACTATCGCTCCCAAACCTCGCGAGCCCTGCCACAAAGGGTTTCGCTGCCGCCGCCTGAGGAGAAAATTAGAAATGACCTTCGTCGTTACCGACAACTGCATCAAGTGCAAGTACACCGACTGCGTCGAAGTGTGTCCGGTGGACTGCTTCTACGAAGGCCCGAACTTCCTGGTTATCCACCCGGATGAGTGCATCGATTGCGCCCTGTGTGAACCTGAATGCCCGGCCGTCGCTATTTTCTCCGAGGATGAAGTCCCGGCGGAGATGCAGGAATTCATTCAGTTGAACGTCGAGCTGGCGGAAGTCTGGCCGAATATCACTGAGCGCAAGGATCCGATGCCGGATGCAGCGGAGTGGGATGGCAAAAAAGGTAAGATCGCACACCTCGAACGCTGATAGCGTCGCCCCATCCAAAAGGCCCCTTGCGGGCCTTTTTGCGTTTCTAGGTGGCCGGTTTCTCTTTCCTACAGGCAAAAAAAAGGGGCGGTATGACCCGCCCACATTTTTTCCCTAGTCCCTGTATTCCTTTTCATCATCCTGATGAATCGCATCCTGCGACGTTCCTTCAACCATCGTTCCTTGATGGCCGTGCCAATCCGTGGACACAGGGCTGATCTTAAAGAGTTCCAAAGGAAGTTCAACGGGATCCTACCCATGAACTGACATGCAATCGCCCTGAATACGGAATAATTAATTGTTAAATTTCAATTGGTTAGAAAAAAGCTTCGAAGAAAACCGACGTCCGTGGAAGGTAAAAAAACCAAACACTTACGAAAAAGTAAGCAAATGCTTACACGACCAACTGCGTGATTGAGAAACAAACACACCTTGACCATCTTCCAGACATGAAAAAGCCCCGACACGTCGGGGCTTTTTTCCCTTCAACCGCCTCAGTCGTCGCTGACGGTGATGGTCGGCATGGCTGGTGTGGCTGCTTCCTGCAGGACGATCCGCGCACCTACATGACGCGCCAGCTCCTGATAGATCATGGCGATCTGGCTGTCCGGTTCAGCCACCACGGTAGGCTTGCCACCATCCGCCTGCTCGCGGATGAGCATCGACAGCGGCAACGAGGCCAACAGTTCCACGCCGTACTGAGTGGCCAGCTTCTCGCCGCCGCCTTCGCCGAACAGATGCTCGGCATGACCACAGTTGGAGCAGATGTGCACCGCCATGTTCTCCACGACGCCCAGCACCGGGATGTTGACCTTGCGGAACATCTCTACACCTTTCTTCGCGTCGAGCAGCGCCAGGTCCTGGGGCGTGGTAACAATCACCGAGCCGGCCACCGGGACTTTTTGCGCCAGGGTCAACTGGATATCACCGGTGCCTGGCGGCATATCGATCACCAAGTAGTCCAGGTCGCCCCAGGCGGTCTGGGTAACCAGCTGCAGCAAAGCGCCGGAGACCATCGGGCCGCGCCAGACCATCGGCGTGTTGTCATCAGTGAGGAAGGCCATGGACATCACTTCCACGCCCAGGGACTCGATCGGCACGAACCACTTCTGGTCCTTGACCTTCGGCCGTGTGCCTTCGGCGATGCCGAACATCACGCCCTGGCTCGGGCCATAGATATCCGCATCGAGAATGCCCACGCGCGCACCTTCGCGGGCCAGGGCCAGGGCCAGGTTGGCCGCCGTGGTGGATTTACCCACGCCGCCCTTGCCGGACGCCACGGCCACTACGTTCTTGACGTTGGCCAGGCCAGGGATCTGTGCCTGGGCCTTGTGCGCGGCGATCACGCACTGGATGTCGACCTTGGCCGAGCGCACGCCGTCGAGGTCTTCAATGGCCATTTGCAGCATCTGTGCCCAACCGCTCTTGAACAGACCAGCTGCATAGCCCAGTTCCAATTGGACCGACACCTGGTCACCCTGGACGTCGATGGCGCGTACACAGCCGGCACTGACCGGGTCCTGGTTCAAATAAGGGTCGGTGTACTGGCGAAGCACGGCTTCCACCGCTGCGCGATTGACGGCGCTCATGGGCTACTCCCGAAAAAGACTGACTGAAACAGGCGGCTATCCTAACCGTTCCAGCGGCGTTACGGCATGCTTTCGCAGGTTGGGAAGATTCTGAAACAGCACCACGGGGTGAAATATATTTCCCGGCGCTTTATAGTGGCCGACCTCCGTTTCATCAAGTAGCCGAGCCCCATGTCCGAGCCACGCAAGATCCTCGTCACCAGCGCCCTGCCCTATGCCAATGGTTCCATCCATCTTGGCCATATGCTTGAGTACATCCAGACCGATATGTGGGTGCGCTTCCAGAAGCATCGCGGCAACCAATGCATTTATGTCTGCGCGGACGACGCCCACGGTTCGGCCATCATGCTGCGCGCCGAAAAGGAAGGCATCACCCCGGAACAACTGATCGCCAATGTGCAGGCTGAACACAGCGCCGACTTTGCCGAGTTCCTGGTGGATTTCGACAACTTCCACTCGACCCACTCCGAAGAAAACCGTGAACTGTCGAGCCAGATCTACCTGCGGCTCAAGGAAGCCGGGCATATCGACCAGCGTTCGGTGACCCAGTATTTCGACCCGGAAAAGAAAATGTTCCTGGCCGACCGTTTCATCAAGGGCACCTGCCCGAAATGCGGCACTGAAGACCAGTACGGCGACAACTGTGAAAAGTGCGGCGCAACCTATGCACCCACTGACCTGAAGGATCCCAAGTCGGCGATCTCCGGTGCTACCCCGGTGCTCAAGGATTCCCAGCACTTCTTCTTCAAGCTTCCGGATTTCCAGCAGATGCTGCAAACCTGGACCCGCAGCGGCACCCTGCAGGATGCCGTGGCCAACAAACTCTCCGAATGGCTCGACAGCGGCCTGCAGCAATGGGACATCTCCCGGGATGCGCCGTACTTCGGTTTCGAGATCCCGGGCGAGCCGGGCAAATACTTCTATGTGTGGCTGGATGCGCCGATCGGTTACATGGCCAGCTTCAAGAACCTTTGCGACCGCACGCCGGAGTTGGACTTCGATACGTTCTGGAGCAAGGACTCCAGCGCCGAGCTGTACCACTTCATCGGCAAAGACATCGTCAACTTCCACGCCCTGTTCTGGCCGGCGATGCTCGAAGGTTCGGGCTACCGCAAGCCAACCGGCATTGCCGTACACGGCTACCTGACGGTCAACGGCCAGAAAATGTCCAAGTCCCGTGGCACTTTTATCAAGGCGCGCACCTACCTGGACCATCTGTCACCGGAATACCTGCGCTACTACTACGCGTCCAAACTGGGCCGTGGCGTCGACGACCTGGACCTGAACCTGGAAGACTTCGTACAGAAGGTCAACTCGGACCTGGTCGGTAAAGTCGTCAACATCGCCAGCCGTTGCGCTGGGTTTATCCACAAGGGCAACGCGGGTGTACTGGTAGCCGAGAACGCTGCGCCGGAACTGACCGACGCCTTCCTGGCCGCCGCGCCGAGTATTGCCGACGCCTATGAAGCCCGCGACTTCGCCCGTGCGATGCGCGAGATCATGGGCCTGGCCGACCGCGCCAACGCCTGGATCGCCGACAAGGCACCATGGTCGCTGAACAAGCAGGAAGGCAAGCAGGCGGAAGTCCAGGCGATCTGCGCCACAGGCATCAACCTGTTCCGCCAGTTGGTGATCTTCCTCAAACCCGTGCTGCCACTGCTGGCCGCCGACGCCGAGGCGTTCCTCAACGTGGCGCCGCTGACCTGGAACGATCACGCCACCCTGCTCGGCAATCATCAGTTGAACGAGTTCAAGCCACTGATGACCCGTATCGACCCGGTGAAAGTCCAGGCCATGACCGACGCTTCGAAAGAAGACCTGGTCGCCAGCCAGACCGACACTGGCGAATCGGCGCCGGCGGGTAATGGCGAGCTGGCCAAGGATCCGATTTCCGCGGAAATCGACTTCGACGCTTTTGCTGCAGTGGACCTGCGTGTCGCGCTGATCGTCAAGGCCGAAGCCGTGGAGGGTGCCGACAAGTTGCTGCGCCTGACACTGGACCTCGGCGGCGAGCAACGTAACGTGTTCTCCGGGATCAAGAGCGCTTACCCGGACCCGTCCAAACTCGATGGCCGCCTGACCATGATGATCGCCAACCTCAAGCCTCGGAAAATGAAGTTCGGCGTGTCTGAAGGCATGGTAATGGCGGCCGGCCCTGGTGGCGAAGAGATCTACCTGCTCAGCCCTGACAGTGGTGCCAAGCCGGGTCAGCGCATCAAGTAAGCTACCTTGCATGGGCATGTTGTGGTGAAGGAGCTTGTTGTGGCGAGCGGACATGCCCCGCTCACCACAACAAATCCCTGCCCTCCCATTAAACCCAGTTTGCTATGCCTGTGATCACAGCATGAACCTCATTCAACGCATCGACGCACTGCTGCCGCAGACCCAATGCGGCAAGTGCGGGCACCCGGGTTGCAAGCCTTACGCCGAGGGCATCACCCGTGGCGAGGCGATCAACAAGTGCCCGCCCGGTGGCCAGGAAACCATCGCCGACGTTGCACGGTTGCTGCAGGTGCCGGTGCTGGATCTGGACGCCAGTCGCGGGGAAGCACCCGCCCAGGTTGCCTACATCCGCGAAGCTGAGTGCATCGGTTGCACCAAGTGCATCCAGGCCTGCCCCGTAGACGCAATCGTCGGCGCCGCCAAGCTGATGCACACCGTCATCATGGATGAATGCACCGGTTGCGACCTCTGCGTCGCGCCCTGCCCCGTCGACTGCATTGAAATGCGCCCGACAACCACCGTATTGCCGATTGTCGGTGGCCTGGCGACAAATGATCAGCAACGCCATGAACGCCACCTCAAGCGCGACCGGGCAAGGCGACGGTATGAGCAACGCAATGCGCGCCTGCAACGGGAGGAAGCGCAAAAACTCGCTGAACGCCAGGCCCGGACCAAGCGCTCCGTGCCGGTTTTACCTGTGCAAGCCGATACGGCACAGGATGTCGCGATCAAGAAAGCTAAAATCGCTGTCGCAATGAGCCGGGCCCAATTGCACAAATCCTTGAAGGCGTTTGGTCACCCTCCGACCTTTGAACAGCAGTCGCAGTTGATCATCCTGCAACGGCAATTCGAAGCGGCGGAACAAGCGCTGGCCGCCTTGGAGGTGGGTGTCGTACCGAAAGCAGCGACGTCATCCAGCAACACTGCTGATCTGAAACGCGCCAAAATCCAGCTGGCGATGCGTCGAGCGGAACTGAAGAAAGCCCAGGACCTGAACATCGAACCTCGGCAACTGGCCGAGGCGCAACGCAAGCTGGAGGACGCGCAGCGCCAAATGGATGCGCTCAACAACGCCTGATCTGCAAACCGGGTGTGTGTTGATACAATCCCGCCGACCTTCTGCAAGGAACCCACCGCCCCATGAACGCCGCAAAACGCCTGGAAATATTCCGCAGGCTTCACGAAGACAATCCAGAACCCAAGACCGAACTGGCCTACACCTCGCCGTTCGAGTTGCTGATTGCGGTGATCCTGTCGGCCCAATCCACCGACGTCGGCGTCAATAAGGCCACGGCCAAGCTGTATCCCGTGGCGAACACACCAGAGGCGATCTATGCCCTGGGTGTGGAAGGGTTGTCTGAGTACATCAAGACCATCGGCCTCTACAACAGCAAAGCCAAAAACGTTATCGAGACTTGCCGCCTGCTGGTGGAACTGCATGGCGGTGAAGTGCCACAAACCCGTGAAGCCTTGGAAGCCCTGCCAGGAGTCGGTCGTAAAACTGCCAATGTGGTGCTCAACACCGCGTTCAGGCAACTGACGATGGCGGTGGACACCCATATCTTCCGGGTCAGCAACAGAACCGGCATTGCCCGTGGGAAGAACGTGGTTGAGGTCGAAAAGCAGTTGATGAAGTTTGTACCCAAGCCCTATCTACTGGACTCTCACCACTGGCTGATCCTTCATGGACGCTACGTTTGCCAGGCCCGCAGGCCGCGTTGCGGCAGCTGTCGTATCGAAGACCTGTGCGAATACAAGGACAAGACGTCCGACGATTGAGGGATCATTGGTTTTTTCGATCAGCCGATTGAAAAAATCTTTTTTACCCGATCATGGATTATCGTTATAAGGAGCGCCAACGGCAGTCCTAGCCCGGAGTGAACCTTATGAGCACTGGCAAAGAACAACTGGAAGTGGAAGACGACCTTGTTGAGTCGGATGACGATGGGGCAGAAGCACCCATTGAGGTAGCCAAGACCAATTTGAGCAAACGCCGCACCATCGACAATCTTCTGGAAGAACGACGCTTGCAAAAACAGCTGGCAGATTACGACTTCGATCTGTGATCGAACGGTCGACGGCCGGAAGCCTCCCTTACGGAGGCTTTTTTCTGCCGGTCACCCAGACAATGTGCGCTGCAGTGCCCTCCTCTATACCAAGCCGTTACGCTGGGCCAGTTCGATCAGGTCCACAAGGGAGCGGGCGTTGAGCTTGAGCAGCAAACGTGTCTTGTAGGTGCTGACGGTCTTGTTGCTGAGGAACATGCCGTCGGCAATCTCCTTGTTGGTCCGGCCCCGGGCCAACTGCTGCAATACCATCATTTCCCGACCCGACAGACGCTCGACCATATCGGCCTCGCTGGCATTGCCCATGGTGGAGCGTACCGAGTTGAGTGCCTGGTTGGGGAAGTAGCTGTAGCCCGACAGCACCGCCTTGATCGCACTCAGCAACTCGGTCAGGTCCTGTTGCTTGCACACGTAGCCGGCAGCCCCCGCCTGCATGCAACGCATGGAAAAATGGCCAGGGGCCTGGGACGTCAGCACCAGCACCTTGAAGGGCACGGATTGCTTGGTAGAAGACAGCCGGCAAATAACTTCCAGCCCGTCAAGTTTGGGAATCCCAATATCCAGTATGACAATGTCCGGCATATGCTCCCGTGCAAGTTGCAATGCATCGACACCGTTATCGGTCTCGGCAACGACCTCATAACCATGACGCTCCATTAGCATACGCACAGCAAGACGAATGACGGGATGATCATCCACGATCAGCACTTTATTCATGAGAAAGTCCAATTTCGCTGTTCGAATTATTTAGAGCAAGCACAATAGCCTAGTCGTTTCCTGGTTGGCATAGCGTTCCCCCCCGAGCAACAGCAAGCAGAGACCCACCCCACAGCGATAAAGGAATCGCCCTACAAAAAAACGCCAACTCAGATGTATCCAGTTTTATAGATCCTTTCAGACCTTTCCGGGGACTTACATATTTTGAGTGAAATATCCATGGAGTATCAGGGGGTGGGTAAACGTGCCGCACACAACTCTCAGGAAATGCCCCTTCCCTCTGCACTCCACTCAAGAATCCCGACAAGAAATGTCCGACTGTTTTAGTTCCATTTAACATATTCTCTTACACCCTTAATTCCTACAGCGTATTCCGTGCTTTATACGTTTGCCTCACTTTCATGAGTGAATCTTCTGTAAGACCAGTTCCTAGTCAGGTGTAAAAAAATCATTCGCCCTACAAACTTTCAACAACAGCACCCTCGAAGGTGCATTTGAAAATGCGTCGACTGAAAAACATCAACAAATGTTTAACCAGCTATAAACATCGCAATTCCACACAAAATCCATAGACAAAAAAATGGCCCCTGAATAAGGGGCCATTCTTAAAACCGGCTGAGACTTAGAACAACGAGCGACCTTTGTTGGCCGCAATGCGCATGCGCAGTGCGTTCAACTTGATAAAGCCTGCTGCGTCCGCCTGATTGTAGGCGCCGCCATCTTCTTCGAAGGTAGCGATGTTGGCGTCGAACAACGACTCATCAGACTTGCGACCGGTGACGATCACGTTGCCCTTGTACAGCTTCAGGCGCACAACGCCGTTCACATGCACCTGGGAAGCATCGATCATCTGTTGCAGCATCAGACGCTCAGGGCTCCACCAGTAGCCGGTGTAGATCAGGCTGGCGTACTTGGGCATCAGCTCGTCTTTGAGGTGAGCCACTTCGCGGTCCAGGGTGATGGATTCGATGGCCCGGTGGGCGCGCAGCATGATGGTGCCACCTGGGGTTTCGTAGCAACCACGGGACTTCATGCCCACGTAGCGGTTCTCGACGATGTCGAGACGGCCGATACCGTGTTCGCCACCGATACGGTTCAAGGTCGCCAGCACAGTGGCCGGGGTCATTTCGACGCCGTCCAGCGCGACGATGTCGCCATTGCGGTAGGTCAGTTCCAGGTATTGCGGCTTGTCTGGAGCGTTCTCCGGGGAGACGGTCCATTTCCACATGTCTTCTTCGTGCTCGGTCCAGGTGTCTTCCAGCACGCCGCCTTCATAGGAGATGTGCAGCAGGTTGGCATCCATCGAGTACGGGGACTTCTTCTTGCCGTGACGCTCGATCGGGATCGCGTGCTTTTCAGCGTAATCCATCAGTTTTTCACGGGACAGCAGGTCCCATTCACGCCAAGGGGCGATCACTTTCACGCCTGGCTTGAGTGCATAGGCGCCCAGCTCGAAACGCACCTGGTCGTTGCCCTTGCCGGTAGCACCGTGGGAAATGGCGTCGGCGCCGGTTTCGTTGGCGATTTCGATCAGGCGCTTGGCAATCAGCGGACGTGCGATGGAAGTACCCAGCAGGTATTCGCCTTCGTAGACGGTGTTGGCGCGAAACATCGGGAAGACGAAATCGCGGACGAACTCTTCGCGCAGGTCGTCAATGTAGATCTCTTTCACGCCCATGGCTTGCGCCTTGGCACGTGCAGGTTCGACCTCTTCGCCCTGACCCAGGTCAGCGGTGAAGGTCACCACTTCACAGTTATAAGTATCCTGCAGCCACTTTAGGATCACCGAAGTGTCCAGGCCGCCGGAATACGCGAGAACGACCTTGTTTACGTCGGCCATGCCATCACTCCACGGGGTTGTACGGAAAGGCGTCGATTCTACCGACCAAAACCGTGGATTTACAGGGGCGCGACAGCAAATGAAGATAAAGCGACAGATTATGTCGAACGGACGACCGATGGTCGCACCTTAAGACGTGTGTGCAGGATTACTTGCGCCAGTGGCTTGGGGCGCCGGCTTCTCGGGGGCTGCCACGCGTTCAAGCTGGATATTCACACGACGATTGCGTGCCCGGTTGGCCGCATTGGTGTTGGGCGCAAGGGGGTAGCTTTCGCCATGGAAGCGCAGGGTGATCTGCGACTCCTGGATACCGTTGGCCTTGAAGTAGTCCATCACCGCCAAGCCACGGCGGCGAGAGACGTCGCGATTGGTCAGGCGGTTGCCGCTGTTGTCCGAATGGCCATTCAACTCGATATGGTTGACCGTCGGGTCGGCTTTCATGAATGCAAGAATCACGTCGAGTTTCTTCTTGGCGGCTGCGTCCAACTCGATACCGCCACCCGGGAATCCGACTTCGGTCTGTTTGACCTGATCGTAATTCATCGGCAACAGCTTGGCGGTGCACAGCTGGTAGTCGTTATAAGCCTTATTGAATTTCACCGGCAACAAGCGGATTTCGGAGTAGCC
Organism: Pseudomonas sp. NFPP28; assembly: GCF_900115535.1. Taxonomy (NCBI): domain Bacteria; kingdom Pseudomonadati; phylum Pseudomonadota; class Gammaproteobacteria; order Pseudomonadales; family Pseudomonadaceae; genus Pseudomonas; species Pseudomonas sp. NFPP28. The sequence goes on from NZ_FOWT01000001.1 coordinate 566,422, forward strand.
GCCTTCACGGCCGTAGTGGCGGACCGTCGGGCTGCGCCCTTCCAGCAGTCCGGTGAACAGGCGACCGGCCTGGGCCTGCGAGCTATTGAACAACACATCGCCACTACCGGCACGCACGGCGCCGAGGTTGATATCGCCTCGGCCTGGCTGCCAAGGGGCGGCGGCGGCCAACAAGGTGGCCGAGCCTGTGCCCAGCGAACCGTTATAGGCTTTCAGACGAAATGTTGCCTGCTCACCCGCCCGGCGCACGAACTCACCCGAACCGAAGTCTGTGATCGGCTGGGTCAGACGGCACTCGAACTGGTCGCCCTCTACCTTCCACTCAATGTTCTCCAGACGTGTCTGGAACGTGAGGGCCATCGCGGGCAGGCTGGCGAACACACTGAGCAGGGCTAGATAATGCTGGCGCACGGGAGGCTCCACTGGTTTCTACAACACTTCAAAGCGTCATACATCGATAAGGCATACAAAAGGCTATCGGTTGCATCCTGCAAAACTTGATAGCGAGTGCCTGATAGAGTCTTTTCCGGTAGCATTCCCCCCAGATTGACCCGCCTGGAATCCCCAATGTCCGACCGCCTGACCCTGCTGCGTCCCGACGACTGGCATATTCATCTTCGCGATGGTGCTGCGTTACCCCACACCGTGGCCGATGTGGCGCGTACCTTTGGCCGCGCCATCATCATGCCTAACCTGGTTCCTCCGGTGCGTAACGCCGAGCAAGCCGATGCCTACCGCCAGCGTATCCTCGCTGCACGGCCGGCCGGCAGCCGGTTCGAACCGCTGATGGTGCTGTACCTTACCGACCGCACCCAGCCCGAAGAAATTCGCGAGGCCAAGGCCAGTGGGTTTGTGCACGCCGCCAAACTGTACCCGGCCGGCGCCACCACCAACTCCGATTCCGGCGTGACCAGTATCGACAAGATCCTGCCGGCCATCGAAGCCATGGCCGACGTCGGCATGCCGCTGCTGATCCACGGTGAAGTCACCCGTGGCGATGTGGACGTGTTCGATCGCGAGAAGATCTTCATCGACGAACACATGCGTCGCGTGGTGGAGCTGTTCCCGACCCTCAAGGTCGTGTTCGAGCACATCACCACTGCCGATGCAGTGCAGTTCGTCACCGAGGCCTCGGCCAACGTCGGTGCGACCATCACCGCGCATCACCTGCTGTACAACCGCAACCACATGCTGGTAGGCGGGATTCGGCCGCACTTCTATTGCCTGCCGATCCTCAAGCGCAACACGCACCAGGTGGCCTTGCTGGATGCGGCGACCAGCGGCAATCCGAAGTTTTTCCTCGGCACCGACTCCGCGCCTCACGCCCAGCACGCCAAAGAAGCCGCGTGCGGTTGTGCCGGCTGCTACACCGCCTATGCCGCCATCGAGCTGTACGCTGAAGCGTTCGAACAACGCAACGCGCTGGACAAGCTCGAAGGGTTCGCCAGCCTCAATGGCCCGCGTTTCTACGGCCTGCCGGCGAATACCGATCGCATTACCCTGGTTCGTGAAGACTGGACCGCCCCTGCCAGCCTGCCGTTTGGCGAGCTGACTGTCATCCCGCTGCGCGCCGGTGAAACACTGCGCTGGCGCCTGCTGGAGGAAAGCAAGTGAGTGAAGACCATTACGATGACGAACACGAGCACAGCGGTGGCGGATCCCGTCATCCGATGGCCGAGCGGTTCCGCGGCTATCTGCCGGTTGTCATCGACGTAGAAACCGGTGGTTTCAACTGCGCCACCGATGCGCTGCTGGAAATCGCCGCGACGACTATCGGCATGGACGAACAGGGTTTTGTGTTCCCGGAACACACCCACTTCTTCCGCGTCGAGCCGTTCGAAGGCGCCAATATCGAGGCGGCTGCCTTGGAGTTCACCGGGATCAAGCTCGATCACCCATTGCGCATGGCAGTAAGTGAAGAAGCGGCACTGACCGATATCTTCCGTGGCGTGCGCAAGGCATTGAAGGCCAATGGCTGCAAACGCGCGATCCTGGTCGGCCACAATAGCAGCTTTGACCTGGGCTTCCTGAATGCCGCCGTGGCGCGGTTGGACATGAAGCGCAACCCGTTTCACCCGTTCTCCAGCTTTGACACCGCTACTCTCGCCGGGCTGGCGTATGGCCAGACCGTGCTGGCCAAAGCCTGCCAGGCAGCCGGCATCGACTTTGACGGTCGTGAGGCTCATTCGGCCCGCTACGACACAGAGAAGACGGCCGAGCTGTTCTGCGGCATCGTCAATCGCTGGAAACAGATGGGCGGCTGGGAAGACTTCAACGACTGAAGTGGAATCCCGCGCATAAAAAAACCGGCCTTCTCAGGCCGGTTTTTTTGCCGCAAACGTGGCTTACAGCTTGCCGGCGTTCTCGGTCAGGTAAGCCGCAACACCTTCCGGCGAAGCGTTCATGCCTTTGTCGCCTTTTTTCCAGTTGGCAGGGCAGACTTCGCCGTGCTCTTCGTGGAATTGCAGGGCGTCGACCAGACGGATCAGCTCTTCCATGTTACGACCCAGTGGCAGGTCGTTGATGATCTGGGAGCGAACCACGCCTTTGTCGTCGATCAGGAACGCGCCACGGAAGGCCACGCCGCCTTCGGACTCAACGTCGTAGGCCTTGGCGATGTCGTGCTTCATATCGGCAGCCATGGTGTATTTCACTTTGCCGATGCCGCCATCATTGATGGCGGTGTTGCGCCAGGCGTTGTGGGTGAAATGGGAATCGATGGAAACGGCTACCACTTCAACGTTGCGCGCCTTGAAATCGTCCATGCGGTGGTCCAGAGCGATCAGCTCCGACGGGCAGACGAAGGTGAAGTCCAGCGGGTAGAAGAACACCAGGCCGTATTTGCCTTTGATGGCTTCAGACAGTTTGAAGCTGTCTACGATTTCGCCATTGCCGAGGACGGCAGGTACGTCGAAATCCGGGGCTTGTTTGCCGACGAGTACGCTCATTGGTTATCTCCTGATGTAAGGGTGACGATTGAAGTAAAAGGACCGGCCTCGAGTCTGCCGTTTATAAGCGACAGCCCTGTGACGCAGTCACGCTTCGTGAAGACCGACCATCATACACTGAAAAAACCGTTCGTCAGTGCGGGCACGGTGCCAGTGAATACCCTACGATTCTACTTTGACAATCATTCTCGTTAACATTAAGATCCACCGCACTTAAGCCTTAAACCCGCGATGGTTCTCCCTTATGTATGTGTGCCTTTGTACTGGCGTCACCGACGGAAAAATCCGCGAAGCAATCTATGAAGGTTGCTGCAGCTACAAGGAAGTGCGTGAAGCCACCGGCGTTGCCAGCCAGTGTGGCAAATGTGCTTGCCTCGCCAAGCAAGTGGTACGGGAAACCCTGACACAGCTGCAGACCGCTCAGGCTGCGCTCCCCTATTCAGCAGAATTTACACACGTCTGATTAGGCATGTTTTAAAGAACCGGACTTAGTGTCCGGTTTTTTTATGCCCGCAATTCAATAAGTTAGCGCTAAGACGCGGAACACAAACATTCTTATTCCGATTAATTTTCATTTATTATTCAATAACTTAGGTTTGACACTAGGGATTTCGCCGCTCAAACTCCGCTTTATACACAGCTATTACAGGGCAGGACCCCAGTCATGAAAGGCGACATCTCAGTCATCCAGCAACTCAACAAAATCCTTGCCAATGAACTGGTCGCGATCAATCAGTACTTTCTGCATGCACGCATGTATGACGATTGGGGCCTGGAAAAGCTGGGCAAGCGCGAATACAAAGAATCGATCAAAGCCATGAAGGACGCGGACGCGCTGATCAAGCGCATCCTGTTCCTGGAAGGCCTGCCGAACGTGCAGGACCTGGGCAAGCTGAACATCGGCGAGCATACCCAGGAAATGATAAGCAGCGACCTGGGTTTCGAGCGCAAGAGCCACAGCGACCTCAAGGCCGCCATTGCTCACTGTGAAACCAAAGGTGACTTCGGCAGCCGCGAACTGCTGGAAGACATCCTGGAAGACCAGGAAGAACACATCGACTGGCTGGAAACCCAACTGGGCCTGATCGATAAAGTCAGCCTGGAAAACTACCTGCAGTCGCAGATGGGCGAGTAACTCCGCTTCCTGTAGAAGCAAAAAAGCCCCGCTCTCTCTCGAGAAGCGGGGCTTTTTATTGCAGGCCAATCACGCGTCGGTCTTGGCCGCCGCATTTGCCGCCGCTTCTTTGATCAGCGTTTGCAACGAACCATCAGCCGCCATCTCAACGATGATGTCGCTGCCGCCGACCAGTTCACCGGCAACCCACAGTTGTGGGAAGGTCGGCCAGTTGGCGTACTTCGGCAGGTTGGCGCGGATTTCAGGGTTTTGCAGGATATCCACGTAAGCGAATTTCTCGCCGCACGCCATGATGGCCTGGGAAGCTTTCGCGGAGAAACCGCACTGAGGAGCATTAGGCGCGCCCTTCATGTAAAGCAGAATGGTGTTGTTGGCAATCTGCTCTTTGATCGTTTCGATGATATCCATGGAACACCTCGGCTGGAACTTTGCGACTCACAGGTCGGCACGGTGGCGCATTGTAACGCAAAATTCCAGCGTGGTGCTCAGGCGGCTGCTACCTGCACCGGAACGCCATTGAGTGCGGCATTGCCCGACAACTGATCCAACTGCCGCTCGTCGGTCAAATCGTTGGCGCTCGCCCCCGGCTGTCCGCTGGCGATTGTCATCTGCACGCCTGGACGGCCATGGCCCCAACCATGCGGAAGGCTGACTACGCCGGGCATCATGTCCAGGCTGGCCAGGACTTCCACTTCAATCATGCCGATGCGCGAACTCACGCGCACGCGCTGCCCATCGCTCAACTGCCGACTGGCCAGATCATCCGGGTGCATGAGCAATTGATGACGTGGCTTGCCCTTCACCAGCCGATGGTAGTTGTGCATCCAGGAATTATTGCTGCGCACGTGACGGCGGCCGATCAACAGCAGTTCGTCGGCCGCCGGCACTGGCTGCGCGGCAAAACGCGCCAGGTCGGCAAGGATCACCCCCGGCGCCGCCTGTACCTTGCCATCAACGGTTTTCAAGCGTGCCGCAAGATTGGGCTGCAGCGGCCCCAAGTCCACACCATGAGGATGGTCCGCCAGCACGGCCACCGACAACTTGTGGCTGGACGCATCACCGTACACCCCGGCACGCAGCCCGAAGTCGATCATCTGCGCAGGCGGCATGGTCGGCTTGAGCGCCGCGCCCGTCTGTGCGGCAAAGGCCTTGGCCAGTCCGACAAAGATCTCCCAGTCATGCAGCGCGCCCGCAGGCTTGGGCAGGATTGCGCGATTGAAGCGGGTGACATTGCGCACCGCGAACATATTGAAGGTGGTGTCGTAGTGATCATTCTCCAGCGCCGACGTGGACGGCAGGATCAGGTCGGCATAGCGCGTGGTTTCGTTGATATAAAGGTCGATGCTGACCATGAACTCCAATCCGTCGAGGGCTTGTTCCAACTGCCGGCCGTTGGGCGTCGACAACACCGGGTTGCCCGCCACCGTCACCAACGCACGGATTTGTCCTTCCCCTTCGGTGAGCATTTCTTCGGCCAATGCTGACACCGGAAGCTCGCCGCCATACTCCGGGCGCCCGGAAACCCGGCTCTGCCAACGATTGAAATGCCCACCACCAGTCGATGCCACCAGATCCACCGCCGGCGTGGTGCACAGCGCCCCCCCCACGCGGTCCAGGTTGCCGGTCACCAGGTTGATCAGTTGCACCAGCCAATGGCACAGCGTGCCGAACGCCTGGGTCGATACCCCCATGCGTCCGTAACACACCGCCTTGTCGGCGGCAGCAAAGTCCCGCGCCAACTGGCGGATCTGTTCGGCAGGCACCGCACACTGACGGCTCATGGCCTCGGCGGTAAAGCCAGCGATGGCGCGACGAACCTCCTCAAGGCCTTCAACCGGCAAATGGCTGGTGCGGGTCAGGTTCTCGCTAAACAACGTGTTGAGCACTCCGAACAGCAATGCCGCATCACCACCCGGGCGCACGAACAGGTGCTGGTCGGCCATCGCCGCCGTCTCGCTGCGCCGTGGGTCGACCACCACCACTCTGCCACCCCGGGCCTGGATCGCCTTGAGGCGCTTCTCCACATCAGGCACGGTCATGATGCTGCCGTTGGACGCCAGTGGGTTGCCGCCCAGAATCAACATGAAGTCGGTGTGATCTATATCCGGGATTGGCAATAGCAGGCCATGGCCGTACATGAGGTAGCTGGTGAGGTGATGGGGTAACTGATCTACCGAGGTGGCAGAAAACCGATTGCGCGTCTTCAACTGGCCGAGGAAGTAATTGCTGTGGGTCATCAGTCCGTAGTTGTGCACGCTGGGATTGCCCTGATACACCGCCACTGCATTCTGCCCGTGCCGCGCCTGAATCCCTGAAAGCCGCTCGGCTACAAGCGCAAAGGCGTCTTCCCACGCAATCGGCTGCCATTCACGGCCCACCCGCAACATCGGCTGGTGCAGGCGGTCGGGGTCATTCTGGATATCCTGCAGCGCCACAGCCTTGGGGCAGATATGCCCGCGACTGAATGTATCCAGCGGATCCCCTTTGATCGAGGTGATCGCCAGGCTGCCGTCGTCGGCCTGGGTGGTTTCCAGGGTCAGGCCACAAATGGCTTCACACAGATGGCAGGCACGGTGATGGAGAGTCTTGGTCATGGCCAGTCTCTTTTATAGGGGCATTGATCCCACTATGGGCCGGGAGCGGCAGGCGCGCCAGCAACGTTCGCCACGTGAATCGACCAGCATCAGGCCCGGCCATGAGCAAGCGTGAGCAAATGTTTCAAAACCCGCCCCATAGCCTCTGAAACCGACGCAGCCTGGTCTGCGCCCGCCTCCGCGCATTGCAAAAGGTCTCGGCGCCAGTGTACAAATGGCCCGCTGCTGTCTGGAATTCATCTTCAAAAGCGCTTCGGCGCCCTGCTTGAACACCCTTAAAAACCGTAGCCCTATTGGTAAGACGCGACATTTAATTATAAGATCGCGCCTTCCCCTATTTCGTCGCCCCGTGCGGCTTTCGCCGCAGGTCTCGCCCGTTGTCACAACAAACAAGGCTTTGAGTATCTGCGGTCTGTTGCAAAAAGGTAGTTAATGATGAGCGCAAGGCACTTTCTCTCCCTGATGGATTGCACGCCCGAAGAGCTGGTCAGCGTGATCCGTCGAGGCATTGAGCTTAAAGACCTGCGTAACCGCGGCGTACTGTTCGAGCCTTTGAAAAACCGCGTGCTCGGCATGATCTTCGAGAAGTCGTCGACCCGCACCCGTGTGTCGTTCGAAGCCGGCATGATCCAACTCGGTGGCCAGGCTATCTTCCTGTCCTCGCGCGACACCCAACTGGGCCGTGGCGAGCCGATCGCCGACAGCGCGAAAGTGATGTCGAGCATGCTCGATGCCGTGATGATCCGTACCTTCGCCCACAGCACCGTGACCGAATTTTCCGCCAACTCCCGTGTACCGGTGATCAACGGCCTGTCCGATGACCTGCACCCGTGCCAACTGCTGGCCGACATGCAAACCTTCCTTGAACACCGTGGCTCGATCCAGGGCAAGACCGTGGCCTGGATCGGCGACGGCAACAACATGTGCAACAGCTATATAGAAGCGGCCATCCAATTCGACTTCCAACTGCGCGCGGCCTGCCCGGTAGGCTACGAGCCTGACGCGCGTTTCCTGGCGCAAGCCGGCGACCGCGTGACCCTGGTCCGCGATCCGCGTGACGCGGTGATCGGCGCCCACCTGGTGAGCACCGACGTGTGGACCTCCATGGGCCAGGAAGACGAAACCGCCAAGCGCCTGGCCCTGTTCGCCCCGTATCAGGTGACCCGCGCCCTGCTCGACCTGGCCGCGCCCGATGTCCTGTTCATGCATTGCCTGCCGGCCCACCGTGGTGAAGAGATCAGCACCGACCTGCTCGACGACCCTCGCTCGGTCGCCTGGGACCAGGCTGAAAACCGCCTGCATGCACAAAAGGCCCTGCTCGAATTCCTCGTGCCACCGTCGTACCACCACGCATGAGCCATCCATTACTGCTGAACCTGCGCAACCTGGCATGCGGCTATCAAGATCAACGGGTGGTACAGAACCTCAACCTGCACCTCAATGCGGGCGACATCGGTTGCCTGCTGGGCTCCTCGGGCTGCGGCAAGACCACCACGCTACGAGCGATTGCCGGGTTTGAGCCGGTGCACGAAGGTGAAATCAGCCTGGCCGGCGAAGTGATCTCCAGTGCCGGCTTCACCTTGGCCCCTGAGAAACGTCGCATCGGCATGGTGTTCCAGGACTACGCGCTGTTTCCTCACCTGAGCGTGGCCGACAACATTGCCTTCGGTATTCGCAAGCACCCGCAAAAAGACCGGGTGGTTGCCGAGTTGCTGGAGCTGGTAAACCTGAAGAACCTGGGCAAGCGCTTCCCTCATGAGCTATCCGGCGGCCAGCAACAACGCGTCGCCCTCGCCCGTGCCCTGGCGCCAGAACCGGCCTTGCTGTTGCTGGATGAGCCTTTCTCCAACCTCGATGGCGAGTTGCGACGCAAGCTCAGCCACGAAGTGCGCGACATCCTCAAGGCTCGCGGCACCAGCGCGATCCTGGTGACCCATGACCAGGAAGAAGCCTTCGCCGTCAGCGACCAGGTCGGCGTGTTCAAAGAGGGCCGTCTCGAACAGTGGGACACGCCCTACAACCTTTATCACGAACCGCAGACACCTTACGTCGCCAGCTTTATCGGCCAGGGTTACTTCATCCGTGGTCAATTGAGCTCGCCGGAATCGGTCAGCACCGAACTGGGTGAGCTGCGCGGCAACCGCGCCTACACCTGGCCTACCGGCGGTGCGGTGGATGTGTTGCTGCGCCCGGATGACATCGTCTACGCGCCGGACAGCGGGTTGAAAGCGCGGATCGTCGGCAAGACGTTCCTCGGCGCATCGACGCTGTACCGCCTGCAACTGCCGACCGGCGCGCAGTTGGAGTCGATTTTTCCGAGCCATGCCGATCATCAGGTCGGTGCGGATGTGGGAATTCGAGTGGCCGCCGAGCACCTGGTGTTGTTCCAGGCGTCCGGCAGCACGGCCGCACACCTCCCTCCAGTCGAATCCGGCGTACGGCGTTACAGCCCGGTATAAAGCCCCGTCATACCCGGCCAATTTCCGCGAACTTGGCCTGGGTATGCTCAGCCAGCACCGCCGCCGGCAGCTCAACCTCCAACCCGCGCCTCCCCGCGCTCACAAAAATCGTCGCGAACGGCTGCGCCGTCACATCGATAAACGTGCGCAGACGCTTTTTCTGACCCAGCGGGCTGATGCCGCCCAACAGATAGCCAGTGGAGCGTTGCGCGGCCGCCGGGTCGGCCATTTCGACTTTCTTGACGCCTGCCGCGTGCGCCAGGGCCTTCAGATCCAGACTTCCGACGACCGGCACCACTGCCACCAGTAATTCGCCCTTCTCGCTGCTGGCCAGCAAGGTCTTGAACACCTGCGCCGGGTCCAGGCCCAATTTTTCCGCGGCCTCCAGCCCATAGGACGCCGCCTTTGGGTCATGTTCGTAACTGTGGACTCGATGTTCGGCGCGAACTTTTTTCAACAGGTCCAATGCGGGCGTCATAGCGTCTCCGAGGCGTGGCAAACAGATGGCCAATTCTAGGCCAAGCCCACGTAAAACGCTCTAGTCCGCACACTCTTGTGCTACAAGCGCAATGTGACAAGCGTGATCATTCACCAGACCAATAGTTTGAAAGTGACTGACAGTTCACTTTCGACCTTTGACAGCCGTCATTCTTGTCTATATTTTTTCGTTTCCGAATACTGTAGGAATACACCCGCAGCGTTCAAAGCAGTAAGCCATGGTCGGGATGGGGATCCCTGCCACGGTGAAAATCGCGCAACAGCCCGTTGAGGTTGTGCGCCAGACAAGAACAACAACTGAGGTTTTCCATGACAACTGCTCTTCAACAGCCTTCACTTTCGAGCCAATGCATGGCCGAATTCCTGGGGACTGCGCTTCTGATCTTCTTCGGTACAGGATGTGTCGCTGCGCTCAAGGTCGCGGGTGCCAGCTTTGGCTTGTGGGAGATCAGTATCATCTGGGGGGTCGGCGTCAGCATGGCGATCTACCTGAGCGCCGGTATTTCCGGAGCCCACCTCAACCCGGCTGTCAGCATCGCGCTGTGCATTTTCGCCGACTTCGAAAAGCGCAAACTGCCCTTCTACATTCTCGCCCAGATCGCCGGCGCCTTCTGCTCGGCGGCCTTGGTATACACGCTCTACAGCAACCTGTTTTTCGATTACGAACAAACCCACCATATGGTGCGCGGCTCCCAGGCCAGCCTGGAATTGGCGTCGGTGTTCTCCACCTACCCCCATGCGCTGCTGAGCACCGCCCAGGCGTTCCTGGTGGAAATGGTCATCACCGCCATCCTGATGGGCGTGATCATGGCCCTCACCGATGACAACAACGGCCTGCCACGCGGCCCGTTGGCGCCCCTGCTGATCGGCCTGCTGATCGCAGTGATCGGCAGCGCCATGGGCCCGTTGACCGGCTTTGCGATGAACCCGGCGCGGGATTTCGGGCCCAAGCTGATGACCTTTTTTGCGGGTTGGGGTGAAATGGCCTTCACTGGCGGCCGCGATATTCCTTACTTCCTCGTACCGATTTTCGCGCCGATTGTCGGCGCATGCCTCGGCGCCGCGGCCTATCGCGGGCTGATTGCCCGTCACCTGCCGAGCGCCGCACCTGCTATAGCTGAAGCAACACCTGACACGGCTGTCAACGGCAAGACCCGTATTTCCTGATAGCGCCAGCCTGAACGTACCTGCCCTTTTTACGGCCCAGGCTGATTACCGACTTTCTTATTTTCCAAGGCATTCGACATGACCGATATTCAGAATAAGAACTACATCATCGCCCTTGACCAAGGCACCACCAGTTCCCGGGCGATCATCTTCGATCGTGACGCCAACGTGGTCTGCACCGCCCAGCGCGAATTCGCCCAGCATTACCCGCAGGCGGGCTGGGTCGAACATGACCCGATGGAAATCTTCGCCACCCAGAGCGCCGTGATGGTCGAGGCCCTGGCTCAAGCGGGCCTGCACCATGACCAGGTCGCCGCCATCGGTATCACCAACCAGCGTGAAACCACCGTGGTGTGGGACAAAGTCACCGGTCGCCCGATCTACAACGCGATCGTCTGGCAGTGCCGCCGCAGCACCGAGATCTGCCAGCAGCTCAAGCGCGACGGCCACGAGCAATACATCGGCGACACCACCGGCCTGGTCACCGACCCGTACTTCTCCGGCACCAAGCTCAAGTGGATCCTCGACAACGTCGAAGGCAGTCGCGAGCGTGCGCGCAACGGCGAGCTGCTGTTCGGCACCGTCGACAGCTGGCTGATCTGGAAATTTACCGGCGGCAAGACCCACGTCACCGACTACACCAACGCTTCGCGCACCATGCTCTTCAACATCCACACCCTCGAGTGGGATGCGAAGATGCTGGAGATCCTCGACGTGCCGCGCGAAATGCTGCCGGAAGTGAAGTCCTCCTCGGAAATCTACGGCCGTACCAAAAGCGGCATCGCCATCGGCGGTATCGCCGGCGACCAACAGGCCGCCCTGTTCGGCCAGATGTGCGTCGAGGCCGGCCAGGCCAAGAACACCTACGGCACCGGCTGCTTCCTGCTGATGAACACCGGCGACAAAGCGGTGAAGTCCAAGCACGGCATGCTAACCACCATCGCCTGCGGTCCGCGTGGCGAAGTGGCCTACGCCCTGGAAGGTGCTGTATTCAACGGCGGTTCCACCGTGCAGTGGCTGCGTGATGAGCTGAAAATCATCAACGATGCCCACGACACCGAATACTTTGCCGGCAAGGTCAAGGACAGCAACGGCGTGTACCTGGTACCCGCGTTTACCGGCCTGGGCGCGCCCTACTGGGACCCGTATGCCCGTGGCGCACTGTTCGGCCTGACCCGTGGCGTACGCGTGGATCACATCATTCGTGCAGCGCTGGAGTCGATTGCCTACCAGACCCGCGACGTGCTCGACGCCATGCAACAGGACTCCGGCGAACGCCTCAAGGCCCTGCGTGTGGACGGCGGCGCGGTGGCCAACAACTTCCTGATGCAATTCCAGGCCGACATCCTCGGCACCCAGGTCGAGCGCCCACAAATGCGTGAAACCACCGCACTCGGCGCCGCCTACCTGGCCGGCCTGGCATGCGGTTTCTGGGGCAGCCTGGACGAGTTGCGCGGCAAGGCGGTGATCGAGCGCGAATTCGAACCGCAACTGGACGAAGCCGCCAAGGAAAAACTCTACGCCGGCTGGCAAAAAGCTGTCAGCCGCACCCGTGATTGGGAGCCGCACGAAGGCGCTGAATAAGCCAACGTCGGGTTGTAACTGGCAGGGAGCGGATTCCTGCGTCATCATGGGCCACTTTTGTATGGCAGCCCAAAGGACGCCCCATGAATCTGCCTCCCCGCCAACAACAAATCCTCGAACTGGTCCGCGAACGCGGCTATGTCAGTATCGAGGAAATGGCGCAGCTCTTCGTTGTTACCCCGCAAACCATCCGCCGCGATATCAACCAGCTGGCGGACGCCAATCTGCTGCGCCGCTACCACGGCGGCGCGGCCTATGACTCCAGCGTCGAAAACACCGCCTACGCCATGCGGGCCGACCAGATGCGCGACGAGAAACAGCGCATCGGCGAAGCCATCGCCGCGCAGATCCCCGATCACGCCTCGCTGTTCATCAATATCGGCACCACCACCGAATCCATCGCCCGTGCGCTGCTCAACCACAACCATCTGAAAATCATCACCAACAACCTCAACGTCGCCACCATGCTCAGTGCCAAGGACGACTTCGACGTGCTGCTGACCGGCGGCAATGTGCGGCGTGACGGGGGCGTGGTCGGTCAGGCGAGTGTCGATTTCATCAACCAGTTCAAGGTCGACTTTGCCTTGGTGGGCATCAGTGGTATCGATGAAGATGGCAGCTTGCTCGACTTTGACTATCAGGAAGTCCGGGTTTCCCAGGCGATCATCGCCAATGCGCGCCAGGTGATCCTGGCGGCGGACTCCAGCAAGTTCGGGCGCAATGCCATGATTCGCCTGGGGCCGATCAGTTTGGTGGACTGCCTAGTGACTGACCAGCAGCCGGTGCCGGCGTTGGTGCAGTTGCTCAATGACCACAAAGTTCGTCTGGAAGTGGTGTAGCGTCTGCACTGACGCCATCGGGGGCAAGCCCCCTCCCACAGGTTGATCACATTCCAATGTGGGAGGGGGCTTGCCCCCGATAGCTATTGACCTGACCACCCATTTCTCCAGCCAGCACTGGCTGATGTTCAAAAATCTTCCTTTCTCCGCCCTTCGATGAGTTTTTTCAATCGAACTCAGGTGGCTGCGCGCGCGTTTATCCGCTACCATTTTCGCAAATGAACATTAATGTTCGAATTCCAATACGAAAAAGATCGCGAGGCCAGCCGATGAACCCTTCTACCTTGCCTGCTCCACCGCTTGCCGAAGTCTATGATGTTGCCGTTATCGGCGGCGGGATCAATGGCGTCGGTATTGCAGCAGACGCAGCCGGTCGCGGTTTGTCGGTATTCCTTTGCGAAAAGGACGACCTGGCCAGCCACACCTCCTCCGCCAGCAGCAAGCTGATCCACGGCGGCCTGCGTTACCTCGAACATTACGAATTCCGCCTGGTGCGCGAAGCCCTGGCCGAACGTGAAGTGCTGCTGGCCAAGGCCCCGCACATCGTCAAGCAGATGCGCTTCGTGCTGCCGCACCGCCCGCACCTGCGTCCGGCGTGGATGATCCGCGCCGGCCTGTTTCTGTACGACCACTTGGGCAAGCGCGAAAAACTGGCCGGTTCGAAAAGCCTCAAGTTCGGCGCCGACAGCCCGCTGAAAAGCGAAATCACCCAAGGTTTCGAATACTCCGACTGCTGGGTCGATGACGCCCGCCTCGTGGTGCTCAACGCCATGGCCGCCCGCGAAAAAGGCGCACACATCCACACCCAGACCCGTTGCATCAGCGCCCACCGCAGCAATGGCATGTGGGAAATGAACATGGAGCGCGCCGACGGCAGCCTGTTTTCGATCCGCGCCCGGGCCCTGGTGAACGCTGCCGGCCCGTGGGTCGCCAAGTTCATCAAGGACGACCTGAAGCTGGATTCGCCCTACGGCATCCGCCTGATCCAGGGCAGCCACCTGATCGTGCCGAAACTGTATGAAGGCGCCCACGCGCATATCCTGCAGAACGAAGACCAGCGCATCGTCTTCACCATTCCGTACCTGAACCACCTGACCATCATCGGCACCACCGACCGCGAATACACCGGCGATCCGGCAAAAGTGGCGATCACCGAAGGTGAAACCGACTACATGCTGAAAGTGGTCAACGCGCACTTCAAGAAGCAACTGAGCCGCGATGACATCGTGCACACCTACTCCGGCGTACGCCCGCTGTGCAACGACGAATCGGACAACCCGTCGGCCATCACCCGTGACTACACCCTGGCACTGTCCGGTGGCACGGGCGAAGCGCCGATCCTGTCGGTGTTCGGCGGCAAGCTGACCACCTATCGCAAACTCGCTGAATCGGCCATGGCGCAACTGGCACCGTACTTCACCCAGATGCGCCCGAGCTGGACCGCCACCGCCAGCCTGCCGGGCGGTGAAAACATGACGACGCCAGAAGCCCTCGCCGAAGCCATTCGTAGCAAGTTCGACTGGATACCGAGCGAGATCGCCCGCCGTTGGTCCACCACCTACGGCAGCCGCACCTGGCGCCTGCTGGAAGGTGTGCAGTCGCTGGCCGACCTGGGTGACCACCTGGGTGGTGGCCTGTACACCCGCGAAGTCGATTACCTGTGCGCCGAAGAGTGGGCCACCCAGCCCCAGGACGTGCTGTGGCGCCGTACCAAGCTCGGCCTGTTCACCACCCCGGAAGAACAGGACAACGTGCAACGTTACCTGTCCAAGGTCGAGCAGACCCGTGCAAAGATTGAAGCGGCCTGATCAGGTCGCCCCGCAAAGCCCCTGCGCCGGAAGGCCCAGGGGCTTTTTTATGCAAGATAAATCCCACACGCCCTATTCGGTTTTCCGAACGCCATACCACAGCCTATTCGGATTGCCGGATCACGGTGTGACAAATTCCTCGAAGAAAAAATTTAATACCCTTATAAATCAAAGATATAACCTTTTATTCGAGGTATGGCACGACTCATGCTCTACACTCCCTGACGATTGCCTGAGACGCCTCAGGAGCCGTCACGGGCATTCGCTGTACAAGAGAGCCGTCTAGCCGGCTTCATAAAAAAAACAAATGTCGAGGAAGTATTGATGCGCATCGTTCCCCATATCCTGGGCGCAGCTATCGCTGCTGCTCTGATCAGCACTCCAGTTTTCGCCGCCGAACTCACCGGCACACTGAAGAAAATCAACGACTCCGGCACCATCACCCTCGCTCACCGCGACAGCTCCATTCCGTTTTCCTACATCGCGGATGGCTCGGGCAAACCTGTGGGCTACTCCCACGACATTCAGCTGGCTATCGTTGAAGCCCTGAAAAAAGACCTGAACAAACCCGACCTGAAGGCCAAGTACAACCTGGTCACTTCGCAAACCCGTATTCCGCTGATCCAGAACGGCACCGCGGACCTCGAGTGCGGTTCCACCACCAACAACGCCGAACGCGCCCAACAAGTTGATTTCACCGTCAACATCTTCGAAATCGGCACCCGTCTGCTGGTCAAGAAAGACAAGGATGGCAAGCCGAGCTACGCCGACTTCGCCGACCTGAAAGGCAAGAACGTCGTGACCACCGCTGGCACCACGTCCGAGCGCATCATCAAGGCGATGAACGCCGACAAGCAGATGGGCATGAACGTCATCTCCGCCAAAGACCACGGCGAATCCTTCCAGATGCTGGAAAGCGGCCGCGCCGTAGCGTTCATGATGGACGACGCCCTGCTGGCCGGTGAAGAAGCCAAGGCCAAGAAGCCGGACGACTGGGTCATTACCGGTACTCCACAGTCCTTTGAGGCCTACGCCTGCATGGTTCGCAAAGGCGACCCGGACTTCAAGAAGGCTGTAGATGACGCCATCGTTGCCCTGTACAAATCCGGCGAAATCAACAAGATCTACAGCAAATGGTTCGAGAGCCCGATCCCACCAAAAGGCCTGAACCTGAACTTCCCGATGAGCGACAAGGTGAAGGAGCTGATCGCCAACCCAAGCGACAAACCAGCCCCTGACGTAAAAATCTGATACCTGACTAAGCTTATCTCCTGAGGGAGCCAACCTCCCTCAGGCGTCTGTTACTACCTGCTGGCTTTATTGTGGAACACTCGACCTGGCGGTTTTCGAGCCGATCGCGTGTGCCTGGCGTTCATCGCCAGGCGGGAAAGGATCTTCCCCAAGCGGGTGCTTGTACATCGATCGATCTCGAGGGGAGACCCTAATGAATTACAACTGGGACTGGGGCGTGTTCTTCAAGTCCACTGGCGTGGGCAGCGAGACTTATCTCGACTGGTACATCGCCGGATTGGGCTGGACCATCGCCATCGCTGTCGTGGCATGGATTATCGCCTTGCTGCTGGGGTCCATTCTGGGCGTCATGCGCACCGTGCCAAACCGCATCGTAGCGGGCATCGCGACCTGCTACGTGGAACTGTTTCGTAACGTGCCGCTGCTGGTTCAGCTGTTCATCTGGTACTTCCTGGTACCCGACATGCTGCCGCAGAACCTGCAGGACTGGTACAAACAGGACCTCAACCCGACCACCTCGGCCTACCTGAGCGTTGTCGTGTGCCTGGGCCTGTTCACCGCCGCCCGTGTGTGCGAGCAAGTGCGTACCGGCATCCAGGCGCTGCCACGCGGCCAGGAATCCGCTGCACGCGCCATGGGCTTCAAGCTGCCGCAGATCTACTGGAACGTGCTGCTGCCCCAGGCCTACCGGATCATCATTCCGCCGCTTACCTCGGAATTCCTCAACGTCTTCAAGAACTCCTCCGTGGCGTCCCTGATCGGCCTGATGGAACTGCTGGCGCAAACCAAACAGACCGCCGAGTTCTCGGCCAACCTGTTTGAAGCCTTCACCCTGGCCACGCTGATCTACTTCACCCTGAACATGAGCCTGATGTTGCTGATGCGCGTGGTCGAGAAGAAAGTCGCAGTGCCCGGCCTGATCTCCGTGGGGGGTAAATAATGGACTTCGATTTCAGCGGCATCATCCCCGCCATCCCGGGCCTGTGGAACGGCATGGTCATGACCCTGCAGTTGATGGTCATGGGCGTGGTCGGCGGTATCGCGCTGGGTACGGTCCTGGCGCTGATGCGCCTGTCGTCCAGCAAACTGCTGTCGCGCGTTGCCGGCGCTTATGTGAACTACTTCCGCTCGATCCCGCTGCTGCTGGTGATCACCTGGTTCTACCTGGCGGTGCCGTTCGTATTGCGCTGGATCACCGGCGAAGACACCCCGATCGGCGCGTTCACCTCCTGCGTCGTGGCGTTCATGATGTTCGAAGCCGCGTACTTCTGTGAAATCGTGCGGGCCGGCGTGCAGTCGATCCCCAAGGGCCAGATGGCGGCTGCACAGGCCATGGGCATGACCTACGGCCAGACGATGCGCCTGATCATCCTGCCCCAGGCGTTCCGCAAGATGACCCCGTTGCTGCTGCAACAGTCGATCATCCTGTTCCAGGACACCTCGCTGGTCTACACCGTGGGCCTGGTGGATTTCCTCAACTCCGCCCGTTCCAACGGCGACATCATCGGCCGCTCCAATGAGTTCCTGGTTTTCGCCGGTGTCGTCTACTTCATCATCAGCTTTTCCGCCTCGCTGCTGGTCAAGCGTCTGCAAAAAAGGTTTGCCGTATGATCTCTATCAAGAACATCAACAAGTGGTATGGCGACTTCCAGGTGCTGACCGATTGCAGCACCGAGGTTAAAAAAGGCGAAGTGATCGTGGTGTGCGGGCCGTCCGGCTCGGGTAAATCCACCCTGATCAAGTGCGTCAACGCGCTGGAACCGTTCCAGAAGGGCGACATCGTGGTCGACGGCACGTCCATCGCCGACCCGAAGACCAACCTGCCGCAGCTGCGCTCGCGCGTCGGCATGGTGTTCCAGCACTTCGAACTGTTCCCGCACCTGACCATCACCGAAAACCTGACCATCGCGCAGATCAAGGTGCTGGGCCGCAGCAAGGAAGAAGCCACCAAGAAAGGCCTGCAACTGCTCGAGCGCGTCGGCCTGTCGGCACATGCGCACAAGCACCCGGGCCAGCTCTCCGGCGGCCAGCAACAACGTGTGGCGATTGCCCGCGCCCTGGCCATGGACCCGATCGTCATGCTGTTCGACGAACCGACCTCGGCGCTGGACCCGGAAATGGTCAACGAAGTGCTCGACGTGATGGTGCAACTGGCCCAGGAAGGCATGACCATGATGTGCGTGACCCACGAAATGGGCTTCGCCCGCAAAGTGGCCGACCGCGTGATCTTCATGGACGCCGGCAAGATCATCGAAGACTGCCCGAAAGAAGAGTTCTTCGGCGACATCAGCGCCCGCTCCGAACGCGCGCAGCACTTCCTCGAGAAAATCCTGCAGCACTAAGAAGCAACTCGCTGCTCTGTCTGTGAAGACGGGCTTGTTGTGGCGAGCGGGCTTGCCCCGCGTCGGGCTGCGCAGCAGCCCCGGTACTGAAAAATGCCGTGTATCAGGCATCTCTCAGTACCTGATTTTGGGGCTGCTGCGCAGCCCGACGCGGGGCAAGCCCGCTCGCCACAGAATAAGCACCATCAGCACAACTGGTTGACCCAAGGCATCTGTGATGAAATGCGACCCCAACCAATTTCGCGCCGCACCGCCATCACTTGCCGTGAAACCACGCCTGATCCGCCAACTGTTCCTGCCGCCACTGATCATCGCCCTGATGATCGGCCTGGGTTTCATCGGCTTCTGGGTCAGTGAGTACTACGGCATCCGCACCCTCAGCGACACCGGCGAACGCCAGTTGGAGTTGCATGCCCGCACCGTCGAAAGCGAGCTGAGCAAATACACCTACCTGCCCAGCCTGCTGGAACTGGAGTCCAGCGTCTCCACGCTGCTGGCCGACCCGAACCAGGAAACCCGCAAGACCGTCAACGATTACCTCGAAGGCCTGAACCGACGCAGTCGCAGTCGGGCCATCTACGTGATGGACACCACCGGCCGCGTGCTGGCCACCAGTAACTGGCGCGATGCCGACAGTTACCAGGGTGAAGACCTGTCCTTCCGCGCCTATTTCCAGAACGCCGTGCGGGGCCAGCCAGGTCGCTTCTACGGCATCGGCAGCACCAACGGCGAACCCGGCTACTACCTGGCCCACGGCCTGGAAGAGCATGGCAAGATCATCGGCGTCGCGGTGGTCAAGGTACGCCTCGAAGCCCTCGAAGAGCGCTGGCAACGCGCACGCCTCGAAGCGTTCGTGAGCGACGAAAACGGCATCATCATCCTCTCCAGTGACCCAGCCCGGCGCCTCAAGGCCGTGCGCCCGCTGAGCGATGACACCAAGGACCGCCTGGCCCACAGCCTGCAATATTACTGGGCGACGCTGAACGAGCTGGAGCCCCTGGCCCGCGAGCGCCTTAACGAAGGTACCGAAAAGCTGACCTTCCCGGCCAACAGCGAAGTGGTCAACGACGCCCACGAAGTCAGCTACCTGGCGCAGACCCGTCCGCTCAACGACACGCCGTGGAATTTCACCCTGCTCACTCCGCTCAACGACCTGCGCCGCGCCGCAATCAACCAGGGCATCCTGGTGGCCGTTGCGTTTGGCCTGGTGGCGTTTTTGCTGATTGCCTGGAACGAGCGACGCAAAGTCATCGCCACCCGCCTCGCCGCACGGGAAGCCTTGCAGGAAGCCAACAGCCAGTTGGAACGACGGATTGCCGAGCGCACCGCCGACCTGCGCGCCAGCAACGAACGGCTCAAGGGCCAGATCCGCGAACGGCGCCAGGCCGAAGAAACCCTGCGCCGTGCCCAGGATGAACTGGTGCAGGCCGGCAAACTGGCGGCCATCGGCCAGATGTCCACCAGCATCGCCCACGAATTGAATCAACCACTGGCCGCGCTGCGGACCCTGTCCGGCAACACCGTGCGTTTCCTGGAGCGCGGCGCCCTGGATACCGCCAGCGCCAACCTCAAGACCATCAATGAACTGATCGACCGCATGGGCCGTATCACGGCCAGCCTGCGCTCCTTCGCCCGTCGCGGAGACGACCAGGGCGAAGCCAGCCTGGCCAAAGCGGTAGACGCCGCGTTCCAGGTGCTCGGCGCACGCCTGGACAGCCTGCCACTGACCCTGCACCGCGACTTTTCCCACGCCCAATTGCAAATCGACCAGACGCGCCTGGAACAGATCCTGGTCAACCTGATCGGCAATGCCCTCGACGCCATGCAAGCCCAACCGGCGCCGCAATTGTGGCTGGAGGGCAGCAGCAGCGAGGGCAAATACCGCCTGCAAGTGCGCGACAATGGCCACGGCATCGATCCCGAGGCGCGCAAGCATTTGTTCGAACCGTTCTTCACCACCAAGCCCGGCGAGCAAGGCCTGGGCCTGGGCCTGACGCTGTCCGCCAGCCTCGCGGCGGCCACCGGCGGCAACCTCGCCGTGGAACACCCGGCCAGTGGTGGAACGGCCTTTGTCTTGTGCCTGCCGCTGGCGGGCACTCAACAAGCTGAGTCGACATGAATACAAACGCTACCGCCGTTAAAGAAGACCTCACCGTGCTGATCGTCGAAGACGACCCCCACGTGTTGCTCGGCTGCCAGCAAGCCCTGGCCCTGGAAGATATTCCCAGCGTCGGCGTGGGCAGTGCCGAAGAAGCCTTGAAGCGCATCGGCGAAAACTTCGCCGGCATCGTGATCAGCGATATCCGTTTGCCGGGCATCGACGGCCTGGAGCTGCTCACCCGCCTCAAGGCCCTGGATAAAAGCCTGCCGGTGGTGCTGATTACCGGGCACGGCGATATTTCCATGGCGGTCGGCGCGATGCGCAACGGCGCCTATGACTTCATGGAGAAACCCTTCTCCCCCGAACGGCTGGTCGACGTCGCCCGGCGCGCCCTGGAGCAGCGCGGGCTGGCGCGGGAAGTCTGGTCGCTGCGTCGGCAATTGGCCGAGCGCGATTCGCTGGAAGGCCGCATCATCGGCCGTTCTCCGGCCATGCAGAACCTGCGCGAACTGATCGCCAACGTCGCCGACACCTCGGCCAACGTGCTGATCGAAGGCGAGACCGGCACCGGCAAGGAACTGGTCGCGCGCTGCCTGCATGATTTCAGCCGGCGTCACGCCCACCAGTTCGTCGCCCTCAATTGCGGCGGCCTGCCGGAGAACCTCTTCGAAAGCGAGATTTTCGGCCACGAAGCCAACGCCTTCACCGGTGCCGGCAAGCGCCGCATCGGCAAGATCGAACACGCCCACGAAGGCACGCTGTTCCTCGATGAAGTGGAAAGCATGCCGATCAACCTGCAGATCAAGTTGCTGCGGGTATTGCAGGAACGCACTCTGGAACGCCTGGGGTCGAACCAGAGTGTCGCAGTGGATTGCCGGGTGATCGCCGCCACCAAGTCCGACCTCGACGAACTGAGCCGCGCCAACCAGTTCCGCAGCGACCTGTACTACCGTCTCAACGTGGTGACCCTGGAACTGCCGCCCCTGCGCGAGCGTCGCGAAGACATCCTGCAACTGTTCGAACACTTCCTGCAGCAGTCATCCCTGCGTTTCGACCGCACCGCGCCGGAGCTGGACAACCAGACCCTGTCGAGCCTGATGAGCCACGACTGGCCGGGCAACGTGCGCGAATTGCGCAACGTCGCCGAACGCTTCGCCCTCGGCCTGCCCGCCTTCAAGAAAAGCGGCGCCGGCAGCGGCGGCCAGGGGCTGGCCTTTACCGAGGCAGTGGAGGCCTTCGAACGCAACCTGCTCAACGATGCACTGCAACGCAGCGGCGGCAACCTGACCCAGGCCAGCCAGGAACTGGGGATGGCCAAGACCACGCTGTTCGACAAGGTCAAGAAGTACGGGTTGAGTCACTGATGGACTTGCTATTGAAAGCCGCCCTTGGCGCGGCAGTAGTGCTGATTCTGGCGGCGCTGGCCAAGACCAAAAACTATTACATCGCAGGGCTGGTGCCGCTGTTTCCGACCTTTGCGTTGATCGCCCACTACATCGTCGGCAAAGGGCGCTCGGTAGACGACTTGAAGACCACGATCCTGTTCGGGATGTGGTCGATCATTCCGTATTTTGTGTACCTGGCGACCTTGTATGTGATGGTCGATCGGATGCGGCTGGAAGCGTCACTGGCCGTGGCTGCCGTGGCGTGGTTGATGGCCGCGACGGTGCTGGTGAGCATCTGGGTACGCGTCCACACCTGACCCAACACGGTCAAAACTGTGGGAGGGGGCTTGCCCCCGATGGCGGTGTATCAGATACAGAAAAGCTGTCTGACCCACTGCAATCGGGGGCAAGCCCCCTCCCACATTTTTATCCCGGTTGAGTCAGCGGACGATCTTGTCGACCTGAATACCCAGCTTCTTCAGGCGATACCAGAAGCTGCGCTCGGAAATACCGATCTTCGCCGCCGCTGCGGCCTGCACCCCGTTGCTCTCCTGCAACGCTGCCAGAATATAGGCCTTCTCCACCTCTGCCAGCGCCGCATCCAGGTCCTGGGGAATGCCCGGCCCATCGCTGAGGATCGCCGTCACACCGCCCTCGCTCGGTTTGGATGCAAACAGGTAACCCGGCAGGTCGATATCCTCGATTACCGGTGAGGCCGCCACGATGGTCGCGCGCTCCACGCAGTTCTGCAGTTCACGGATATTGCCCGGCCAGTGATACGCCGCCATGGCCTGCAAGGCTTCCGGGCTGAAGCCAGTGATACGTTTGCCGGCGGTGGCACTCAGGGTGTGGGCGAAGTGGCGGGCCAACGGCGCGATGTCTTCCACTCGCTCGCGCAAGGCCGGCAATGGGATCGGGAACACGTTGAGGCGGTAATACAGGTCTTCGCGAAACTCTTTGTTGGCCACCGCGTCCAGCAAATTCTTGTTGGTGGCGGCAATCACCCGCACGTCCACCTTGCGCTCGCGCGGGTCGCCCACCGGTTCGATCACCCGCTCCTGCAATGCACGCAGGATCTTCGCCTGCAACGCCAACGGCATGTCGCCCACTTCGTCGAGAAACAACGTGCCCTTGTCGGCCTGCTGGAAGCGCCCTACCCGGTCGGCCACGGCGCCGGTAAACGCGCCTTTGCGATGGCCGAACATTTCGCTTTCCAGCAGCCCTTCCGGGATCGCCGCACAGTTGACCGCCACGAACGGCTGGTCGGCACGGCTGCCGTGTTTGTGGATGGCGCGGGCGACCATTTCCTTGCCGGTGCCGCTTTCGCCGGTGAGCAGGATGGTGGCGCTGCTGTCGCGCACCGAGTCCACCGCCTGCAGCACTTTGCGAAACGCCGGGCTGTCGCCGACCAGGCTGTCGAACTGTGCATGCTCGTCCAGTTCGGCGCGCAGGCGCGCGTTGTCGCGCATGATGTCGCGAAACTGCAGGGCCTTGGCCACGGTGATGTCCAGCTCGTCGATATCGAACGGCTTGGCGATGTAGTCGTAGGCACCATTGCGCATCGACTGCACGGCGTTTTTCACGGTGCTGTAGGCAGTCATCACGATCACCGGCACGTGGGGGTAACGCACCTTGATCTCGGCCAGCAGCGCCGGCCCGTCCATGCCTGGCATGCGCCAGTCGCTGATTACCAGGTCGATGTCTTCCTGCTCCAGCACCTTGAGCGCGTGCAGGCCGTTGCCGGCGATGAACACCTGCACGTTGTTCTGGCCCAGGGCCGACGCCAGCAGGTCGCAGAGCTTGGGTTCGTCGTCGACTACCAGAATGTTATGCGTCATGACTGTCCTCGTCGTCTTCGCCCATCGCCGGAATGTACAGGCTGAACGTGGCGCCGGCATCTTTTTCACTGGCGCATTCGATGCTGCCGTCGTGACTTTCCATGATCGAATAGACTTTGGCCAGGCCCAGCCCGGTGCCCGAGGCCTTGGTGGTGACGAACGGGGTAAAGATACGTTCGATCATGTCCGCCGGAATGCCCTGGCCGGTGTCGGCGATGCTGATCACTGTGTTGTCGTCCACCGAGCGAATGCCCAACGTCAGCCGCCCGCCTTCGGGCATCGCGTCGACGGCATTGAGAATCAGGTTGAGACACGCCTGCTTGAGCTGCTTGGCGTCGGCATAGATGGTCGCTCCCGGCGCCTGGTCATCGACATGCGCATCGATCGCATGGGTGGCCAGTTCCGGCGCGCAAAAGCCGAGGATCTCGTCCACCAGCGCGCGCGCCGGCTGCAACACGCGCAGCGGCGGGTTGGGCTTGGCGAAGTCGAGGAACTCGGTGATCAGGTCGTTGATGCGGCTGACCTCACTGACCACGTATTCCAGGTGACGCTTGTCGGTTTCCGGCAGATCGGCACGCCGATGCAACAGTTGCGTGGCTGTCTTGATGATGCCCAGCGGGTTGCGGATCTCGTGGGCCAGGCCCATGGCGACTTCGCCCAGGGCGTGCAGGCGATCGCGTCGGCGCAACTGGGCCTCGAGGTAATGCAACTCGCCCAGGCGCTCGGTCATATGGTTGAAGGT
Source organism: Pseudomonas sp. NFPP28 (assembly GCF_900115535.1). Taxonomy (NCBI): domain Bacteria; kingdom Pseudomonadati; phylum Pseudomonadota; class Gammaproteobacteria; order Pseudomonadales; family Pseudomonadaceae; genus Pseudomonas; species Pseudomonas sp. NFPP28. The sequence goes on from NZ_FOWT01000001.1 coordinate 591,113, forward strand.
GCTGCTCAACTGCGCCAGCTCATCGCCGCCGCTGACCGGCACACGGTGTTCGTAGTGACCCGAAATCACCGCGTCCACACCTTGGGACAGGTCGCGCAGCGGTTTGGTCAGGCGCCGCGACACCAGCACCCCGGCCGCCAGCGACAAGGCCGAGCTAAGCAGGAAGATCAGCACGAACAGGTTGCTCTGGTTGACCAGCCCGACCAGGCTGGTGTGGCGCAGCAGACCGCTGAAAATCACGCCCTGCAAATCCCCCGCATCATTGAAGATCGGCCAGTACAGCCCGCTGTAGTTGTTGGTGAACTGCTCGCTGGGCTGGCGGGTGCTGCGCATCGCCGCTTCGACGCTCTTGGGGATGCGCGAGGGGTGATCCACGAAGCGCTGGGTCGAGAAGATCTCGGAAAAACCGTCGGGGTTGGCCAGGTACAGGCGCAGGTCGAGGGAATGCACATCGGCCACGCTGGTGAGGAAACTGCTGTCCAGGTAGGTGGCGACCAGCAACAGGTAGTCGACACCGTCACGGCTGGTTTCGAAGGTCGACACCACCAGGCCGGTATTCACCCCGGCCACCTGCACGGTCTGCAACACCGCGTTGCTGGTCAGGTTGATCTGTTTGACGATGTCATCGGAGGCGGTGCTGAATTCGACCTTGTGGTCGCTGGCGCGAATCAGCGCCACCACGTCGATGTCGGTAGCGTCGGCAATGTCGGCGGTCAGGCGGTCGTGCTTGGCGGCTTGCCGGCTTGACGGCGGGCTGGTGTAGCGCAGGAACAATTTGGCCATGCGCGCGTTGTCGTGAAGGATGTCGCCGATTTCGTCCTTGACGATCTTGGTCGACTCCTGCAGCCAGATGCGCACGTTGCTGTCGAAGATCTGCGACAGCGTGGTCGCGGCCAGCTCGGCCGCGATCATGGTAGGAATCACGCTGACCAACCAGAACGCCAGCACCAGCTTGCGCTGGACGCTCCAGCGCGAAATGGCAAAGGGGCGGGCTTTCTGGCGGGTCTTGGTGATCATCAGGTTTCGCTTATCGCAGCAGCCATGGCAGGGTCGGAACGGTCCGGTCGAATAAACAGTTTTACAAGCTTGAGCAGGCCGTTGACCAGCCGGTTGCGGTGACGGAAAAACACACTGTTGCCCTGGAACTCGCAGCCCAGGCGCAGCTTACTGGCATACCCGGCCTGGCCGCACTCATACACGGCAATATTGTGTTGAATACAGTAGTCGACATTGGTCAGCCAGCTGCGGAAGTACAGGTTGTAGTCGCGGGTGAACGCCACGTCATGCCCGAAAAACTTGTCCACCAGCCGGTGTTGGTCGACCAGCACCAGGTTGAACGCCACCAGTTGCTCGTCCACCCAGTAAAGAACACAGACCGCGCGCTCATCCAGGCGTTCGAGCACACCGGTGAAGTAACCGGAGGGCAGCCGTTCGAACTGCAACTCGGCACGCGTGAGCGTGGCCTCGTACAAGCGCATCACCTCGGGCAGCACGTCGTCGATATTGCGCCGCCACTCCACCCGCGGCCCCGGCGCACGCAGCTTGCGGCGCAGGTCCTTGCGCGTGGATTTGCCCAGCGAACCCAGGTAGGCATCCACCGAGCCGTACGGCAGCGGCAACACACCAGTGGGCAAGCTCGGCATGCTCTGGAAGCCTGCCGCGCGGCAGCTCTGGAGCCAATGCGGGTCCTTGCTCGGCGCATCCTTGACCGCCACCAGGCCGATGCCGAAGTCATCGGCATCCTGGCGGGCGGCGCCCAGCAGGTGCTTGAGCAACAGCGGACGCTGGGCGTCCGGCACGCTGCTGGCGAAACCCACGTCGCAGCGTTCGGCCACCGGCGATCCGAGGGCATACAGCCCCAGCTGCAAAAGCCCCGGCCACAATCGCTCGACACGTTCGGTCAAGCGCTTGCCGGCGCCCGACACCGTGGTGTCGAGGCGATAATGCGTGATGAACGCGGCAGCCACGGCCACCAGCGTTCCATCTTGATAAACCGCGAGATAACGCCACTGGAAATCATCAATGGCGGCGTTTTCCACGGCGACGTAATAGTCCCAGTCCTCCAGGGCCCCCGGGAAACAGTCGTTCCAGGCACTGCGCTGGATAGCCCGGATGGTCGGGAAGGCTTGGGCGGTGATCACATCGTGTCCTTTGTCAGAGTCTATGGCGGAGAGTGGGCTTGTTGTGGCGAGCGGGCTCGCCCCGCGTTGGGCTGCGAAGCAGTCCCATCACTGACACTGCATTCCCCTCGTTAGTACCGAGGTGTCTGGGTTTGGGGCGGCTTCGCCACCCAACGCGGGCGGTGCGACGATTCGACAAGCCCGCTCGCCACAAAGTGAACTGGCGCCCATGACGGAGGTGTGTTGTTCGATGAAATCGGCGCTCAATTCGATCACCCGGCGGTATTGCAGGTCGACGGTGATCATGTGGTAGCAGTTGTCCAGCAGGATCTTGGTCACCGGCCCGCCGAGGTGGCGTTCCACGTAATCGGCGTTCCAGCGGCTGGTGATGTCGTCCTCGATGGAGTGCAATACCAGCGCCGGTACGTTGATCGACGGCATGCGTTTCTTGACCACGGCGTTCATCCAGTGCAATTCACGCACCGTCACGCCCTCCATCGTCAACAGGCCCGCCTCGCTGCTTTCGCCTTCCTTCATCTGCCGTTCAACGATGGCGCGCAGGCGTTCGTTCTTGATGCCGTAGGGCGGCTTCTCGGTAAAGCGGAACAGGCGCACGCCGAACGGGATACGGATGAGCAACGGCGTGATAAACGCCATTTTGTTGATGCTCCACCCGTCGTACTTGAGCGTGGTGGAATACATCAGCAAACCGGCCACCTGGCCCGGATGCTCCGACGCCAGGTACATCGACATCACCGCGCCCATCGACAAGCCGCCGACAAACACCTGCGCGTGGCGTTGCTTCACGCCCACGAAGGTCTTGCGCACGCCTTCGTACCAGTCCATCCAGCCCGTGGCCTGCAGGTCGCTGTTGTCACCGCAGTGCCCGGCCAGGGTGGGCACGTACACCGTGCAATTGCCCACCTTGGCCAGGCCCTTGGCGACCTGGCGCAACTCCGTCGGGGTGCCGGTCAGGCCGTGGATCAACAGGATCCCGACCGGACCGTCACCGAGAACGAAACCGGCATCACCTTCACCGAGGTCGATCCCGACGCTGTTCACCGGTTGGTCGCCCGCACCAGCAGTTGCTCGAGCAGTTTCAGGCCCAGCTCGATTTCCGGGTAGCTGATTTCCAGGGACGGTGCCAGGGTGATCACGTTCTTGTAGTAGCCGCCCACGTCGAGGATCAGCCCGAGTTTCTGGCCGTCCACCACCATGTCGCCTTTCATGCCTTCTTCGACCATGTAGTCCAGGGTCGCCTTGTCCGGGGTGAAACCATCCGGGGCGCAGATTTCGCAGCGCAGCGCCAGGCCCAGGCCGTCGACATCGCCAATGATCGGGAAACGTTTCTGCAGGTCCTGCAGGCCTTCGAGGAAGAACTTGCCCTTGGCCATGACCATCGCGCCGTAGTCGATCTCGTTGGTCATCTTGAACATTTCCAGGCCTACCGCCGTGCCCAACGGGTTGGAGGCGAAGGTGGAGTGGGTCGAACCTGGCGGGAAGATCTTCGGGTTGATCAACTCTTCACGGGCCCAGATGCCGCCCAGTGGGTTGAGACCGTTGGTCAGCGCCTTGCCGAACACGATCACGTCCGGCTGCACGTCAAAGTGTTCGATCGACCACAGTTTGCCGGTGCGGTAGAAGCCCATCTGGATCTCGTCGGAGACCATCAGGATGCCGTGTTGATCCAGCACGTGCTTCAACTCGCGGTAGAAGTTCATCGGCGGGATCACGTAGCCGCCGGTGCCCTGGATCGGCTCGACGTAGAACGCGGCGTATTCGCTGGAGCCGACTTTCGGGTCCCACACCCCGTTGTATTCAGTCTCGAACAGGCGGGCGAATTGCTGCACGCAGTGGCTGCCGTATTCTTCCTTGGTCATGCCTTTGGGGCCACGGAAGTGGTACGGGAACGGGATGAACTGCGCGCGCTCGCCGAAGTGGCCGTAGCGGCGACGGTAGCGGTAGCTGGAGGTGATCGACGAAGCACCCAGGGTGCGCCCATGGTAGCCGCCCTCGAAGGCGAACATCAGGCTCTTGCCGTTGGTGGCGTTACGCACCACTTTCAGGGAGTCTTCGATGGACTGCGAACCGCCCACGTTGAAGTGCACGCGACCGTCGAGGCCGAATTTCTTCTTGGCGTCGACCGCGATCATTTCCGACAGCTCGATCTTGCCCTTGTGCAGGTACTGGCTGGCAATTTGCGGCAGCGTGTCGATCTGCTGTTTCAACGCGTTGTTCAGACGCGGGTTGGCGTAGCCGAAGTTGACCGCCGAGTACCACATTTGCAGGTCGAGATAGGCCTGGTCTTCGGTGTCCCACACGTAGGAGCCTTCGCAACGGCTGAAAATACGCGGCGGCTCGATGTAGTGAACGGTGTCGCCGTAGGAGCAATACTTGGCTTCTTTGTCCAGAAGGATCTGGTCTTCGGCGGTAGCGATACGGATATCAGACATGATGGAAGAGTTCCTGGTTGTCAGCAGTAAAGGTGGTGGCGTTGGCGGCGATGCCCTGAGGCAGCAGGGCCAGCAATGCAGGCAGTTCGGCAAAGGTGTCGAAGCGTGCGTGAGGAATGTCGTTGGCTTCGCAGTACTTGGCGAGGCTGCCCTTGGCGAACACGAAGTCGGCGGTGGAGGCCACGCACATGTCGGACTTGCCGTCGCCGATCACCAGCACGCGCTTGCTGCGTGGGGTGGACTTGCACTTGCAGTTGCCGGAAGCGGCACGGCAGGCGTCGCTGGCATACGGGAAATCGATGCGCCAGCTGTTCTGGTCGACCTGGCGCAGGCGGTTGGCAAGGATCGGCAGCAAGGTCACGTAGTTGCGCGACAGGATGCGGGCGATGCCCTGCTCGATGCCGTCGCTGACCACTTCGATGGTCGCACCCAGTCCCATGACGTGGTCGACGAAGTCGGGGAAGTCCGGGTCGATCTCGACGCTGTCGAAGTACGCCAGCAGCTCGGAAGGTGTGGCCTTGATCAGCGCCAGTTGGCGGCTCAGGCATTCGCGTGAACCGATATGCCCATCCAGCCATTCCTGTTCGATGGTTTCCCACTCGGGGCCGGCGAAGCGTTGGAGGACGTTGTCGATGACATCGGTGGGGGTAATGGTCCCGTCGAAGTCACACACGATATGCCACTGGATCATCGTTGTTTACCTTGGAGGAGCGCGCTGTGTGCGCTTGCACCAGAGGTAGAGCAGGGACTGTGCCAACTGGCCACCACCCAGCAGGGCTGGGGCTCTGGCGCGTATCGAGGGCGGAATGTGTCGTCGAAGCTACAATTTTTGTAGCTTGCTACAAACAAGATGAGTGCTTGCGTGAAGCGGGCCCTTCGCGCGTTCATGCGCACGTAATCAATCAAGGAACCTGACCATGTACAGGATCACATGCGCTGCATTCGCCGGTTTGCTTGGCCTTTGGAGCTTTTCAAACGCTGCCCTGGCCGAAGGCATCACCGGTGAAGTGGGCGCAGGCATCAGTTATCAACCCCATGACCCCACCGCCAGCCGCTACGAAGTCCGCCCCGTGCCCTACCTGGACCTGGATTGGGGCAGCGTCAGCCTGGGCACCGATGACGGCTTGACCTGGAGCGCGCTCAACACCCACGGCTTTACCGCCGGCCCCTATATCAACTACCTGTCGGGGCGCACGTCCAATGGCGATCTGCAAGGCCTGCGCAATGTGTCGGACATGGCCGAGGTGGGTGGCTTCGTCCAGTACGCCCCGGCTGATTTCTGGAGGGTCTACGCGCAATTGGGGCAAGCCGTGGGCGGTGGGCATTCGCAGAGTGGCGCCCTCGGCAAACTGGGCGGCGAACTGGGCTACCCGCTGGGCGGCGGGATCATCGGCAGCAGCGGGCTGGTCGCGCATTTTGCCGATGCACGCCAGACCAACACGTTTTTTGGCGTGGATGACAACGAAGCCGCTTCCACCGGCTTTCGTCCCTACAACGCCAGCGGTGGTTTCCAGAACCTGACGCTGACCCAGAGTTTCGAATTTCCCCTGGCTGCCAACTGGTCCTTGCTGACCAGCGCCAGCTGGATTCACTTGGTGGGATCGGCCGCCAACAGCAGCATCGTCAAAGAGACCGGCGATGTGAACCAGGGCCAGGTGCAGACGGCCATCAGCTACAAGTTCGATTAGGTTGGTCTGGGGTTTGCAACAAGGTGCTGGAACCCACTTTTCCAGGACACTCTTCATGGCTCGCCCCGCTTACCGCCTGCTCCATCACTCGCTCTGGGACCTGGTGCCCATCGCCCTGGGCCTGGCGCATTTCGCGTTTGTCGTCTGGCTGGTTGCCGCCTTCCATCACATGAGCTGGTGGGCCCTGGTGCCGCTGGCGCTGCTTTACGCAGTCAGCCTGTCGTGGAGCATCAACAGCATCTCCCACAACCAGATCCACAACGCCTACTTCACCCATCGCGCCATGAACCGGGCCTTCGACCTGCTGCTGTCGGTGACCATCGGTTTCTCCCAGACGCTCTACCGCGACATCCACAACCGCCACCACCGTGGCAACGCCGACCTGCCGGGGCCGGATGGCAAGACCATCGACCCGCTGTCGATCTACCAGCGTGGCCACAACGGCCAGCCGGAAAACCCGTGGGCCTATACCTTCCTGAGTTTTTTCCGCGACGACCCCAAGCCCTTCTATGACGAGATGAAGCGCAAACGCCCGGCCGATGCGCGCTGGGTCAAGGTCGAGATCGGCGTGACCGTGGCGTTCTACATCGCGCTGGCGTTCTACAACTGGCAGGCGGTGCTGTGGCTGTTGCCGTTCTGGTACCTGGGCCAGTGCCTGTCATCGCTCAATGGCTACTACGAGCATTTCGGCGGCAACCCGGACCTGCCAATCGCCTGGGGCGTGAGTTCCTACAGCGTGTTGTACAACCTGATCTGGATGAACAACGGCTACCACGCCGAGCATCACTACCGGCCGAAGATGCACTGGACCCAGGTGAAGGCGTTTCATCGGGAGATTGCCGGGCAGCAGCGGGAGGCAGGGGTCAAAACACTTCCGGTGTCCCATGGTCTAGGGTTTTTGGTGGCACACCGCAAACCCTAGGCACTCAGTTTTCTTCGCCCTCTGCCAGGAGGGCGATACCACCGATAATCACCGCCACCCCCACCCAGTGCAGCGGGCTGATATGTTCCCCCAGCCCCAGCCACGAACCCAGCAACACCACCACGAACACCAGTGAACTCAGCGGAAACGCCAGGGACAGGCTGCTGCGCCGCAGGATCAGCATCCACACGAAAAACGCGCCGATGTAGCTGGCAATCGCCGCCAGGATTCCAGGGTTGCGCACCACCTCACCCAGCCACTGCCAGTTGAAATCCATCTGCCCCAACTGGTCGCCAGCGACTTTGGTAAACAGCTGGCCGGCGCTTTCCGTGCAGATCAGCAAGGCCCACAGCACCACCGTGCCCAAACGCCCATGCAACCATCCCGTATTCATCGTTTGCGTACTCATGCCTGACTCCCTGCAATCGCCACCAACATCACACCCAAGGTAATCACCAGCGTACCGAGCCAACGGCGCCGGCTGACGGTTTCGCCCAGCACCACCTTGCCCGCCAGCACCACGCCGCAATACGCCAGCGCGGCCGCCGGAAACAGCAGGCTCAACGGCGCTCGGGACAACGCTTCAAGCCACACGAAAAATTCGACGGCATAGGCGCCGATCCCCGCCCACAGCAACGGCGCATTGAACACCTGGCCCCAGAACGCATTCAGGCGAAAACCGCCGTCCAACTCCGGCAAACGGTCCAGGCCGATCTTGAAACACAGCTGGCCGATCACATCGAGCACGATGGAAAACGCCACCAGCAACACCACGGTCAAGGTCACGGGAACAGCTCCTCAAACAGGTCAATCAGGGCTTCATTGGTCGCGGCATTGCGCTGCAGATCCTCAGGGCTCCAGCGTTCGGGCGGCGGCTGGTCGGACTTGGCTTCCCAACGCTTGAAGGCATTGCTGAACGCCGGCGTGGCGAACTCGCCGCACACGTCGATGCCGATGATGCGCTTGCGCGCCGCCAACGCCCGCAAGGCTTGCAGCAGGTGGGTCAGGCGCATGCCGCCCTGATCCCAATTGGTGGCGGCGTCTTCGCTGGCGAGTACGTCTTTGTCGAGGGTGATCCAGATTGCCTCGGTGGGCAGGCTGTCGATCATCTGCTCAAGGAACGCCGCCCAGTCCAGCTCGGCCAGGTTGCGCCAATGCAGGTGGTTTTCCCGCTGCTGGTGACCAGCGCCGTCCCCTACCCGCCCCCAGACTTTGGAGGGCGCATGCTGCCAGGGAAACAGCTGCAATTGCCCGCGCTTGAGGGCACCGAGGTTGCCGCCGCGCAGTTGCGGGTTGTGCAGGTCGTCGCTGCACGGGCCGAGGGTGACGATGCGTTTGATCGCCGGCATTTTCAGCGCGCGATTGACCCACGAACCACAGTGACGCTTGGGCGCAAAGCGCACCCAGTCGGGGTGGTTGTCGAAGTGGATCAGGCTGATGGGCTCTTTCAAATCAGCCAGGAATGCCGGCGTGAGGTGGTGATAATCGCCGGAGCCGACAAACAGGATTTCCGGCCGTGCGTCGGAAGGCCGGGGCCGTTGGGCCAGGCGTTCGGCGAAGCGCTTCCAGGTTTTTTCGGTGGACCACAGGCGCAGCTTGGGGCCAAGGTCCAGCAGGTCGATACGATGGGCGCGCCCACTGGCCAGGCGCCGTGCAATCGGTGCCTGGCCGGTGAGGCTGTGGTCGAGGTCAAGAATGTTCAAGGCAGTGTCCCCTAAGGCTTTAAGGGGTCAATGCAAGGGACGGGCCAGCACCTGTCTCAAGACCAATGGAGAACAATGTGGGAGGGGGCTTGCCCCCTCCCACATTTTGACCTGCGTTCGGCTTTAGCTTTTGGCTTCGCTGATGATCTGCCGGATCGCCCCCACAAAGGCTTCAGCCGGCTGGCCACCGCTCACGGCGTACTGGTCGTTGAACACGATGGTCGGCACCGAGGTCACGCCACGGGAGATCCACAGTTGTTCCTGTTCGCGGACTTCGGCGGCGTACTCGTCGCTGGCCAGAATCTCGGCCGCACGCTGGATATCCAGCCCGACGCTCTCGGCAATGATCGCCAGGGTCGCGTGGTCGGACGGGTCCTGCCGGTCGGTGAAATACGCCTTGAACAACGCTTCCTTGAGGTTGTATTGCAAGCCCTCCAGCCCGGCCCAATGCAACAGGCGGTGCGCGTCGAAGGTGTTGTAGATGCGGCTCTGGCCGTCAGTGCGGAAGGCGAAGCCCAACCCGGCGCCCATGTCGCGGATGCGCTCCCGGTTAGCCTGGGATTGCTCGGCGGTGGAGCCATATTTCTCGGTGATGTGCTCGACGATGTTCTGCCCTTCGGCGGGCATGTTCGGGTTCAGTTCGAACGGCTGGAAGTGGATCTCGGCTTGCACATCGGCGCCAAGCTGGTCGAGGGCTTCGGTCAGGCCGCGCAGGCCGATGATGCACCAGGGGCAGGACACATCGCTGACGAAATCGATTTTCAGGGGAGTACTCATGGCAGGCAACCTCGCTGGCAGTAATGCGCCGTAAAGGTTGCACGATACACCAATGTCACAACACCTTCGAAGGCTCGCCCAGGTCAATCTGCGCCCAGTGCGCCGCATCTTCCCGATGGGCTTGCAGGTACGGCAACACGGCCGTCAACAGGGGCGCCTTGAACGCTTCCTGGAACCGATGGGCCATGCCGGGAATCAGCTTCAACTGGCTGCCCTGGATATGCGCCGCCAGGTGCACGCCGTGCATCACCGGCAACAACGGGTCGGCCGTGCCGTGCACCACCAGGGTCGGCACGCGCAGTTGGTTGAGCAACGGCACGCGGCTCGGTTCGGCGAGGATCGCCATGATCTGGCGCTTCACGCCGTCCGGGTTGAAGGCGCGGTCGTAGGACTGCGCCGCCTGGTGCAACAGCGCCTGGCGATCATCCTTGACGTTCGGGCTGCCCAGTGCGGCGAGCAAGTCGGCCTGCTGCTCCAGGGCCACTTCACGATTCGGCGCGCTGCGTCGCGACAACAACTGTACCAGCGCGGCATTCGGCGCCGGCAGGCCTTCGGCGCCGGAACTGGTCATGATCAGCGTGAGGCTTTCGACCCGCTGCGGCGCCATGGCGGCCAGGTGCTGGGCGATCATCCCGCCCATGCTCGCGCCGAGTACGTGGAATTGCTGGATCTGCAACGCGTCCATCAGGCCTATGGCGTCATCGGCCATGTCGGTCAAGGTATACGGAGCCGCCACCGGCAGGCCGAGTTTGTAGCGCAGCACTTCGAAGGTCAGGTTGGCATTGGCCGGAGCCTGGCGCCAGGTAGACAGGCCGACGTCTCGATTGTCATAGCGGATCACCCGGAACCCTTGCTGGCACAAGGCGACGACCACCTCGTCAGGCCAGTGGATCAACTGCCCGCCCAGGCCCATCACCAGCAGCAAGGCAGGGTCGGACGCACGGCCGATGCTCTGGTAGGCGATGCTCACCTGAGCCAGGTCGACCATTTGGGTCGGGACATTCACATCACATCGAGAAGCCGCAAAAGACGGCAGGCCGAACACTAAGGCGGCCAATAAAAACAACACACGCATGGAAAACACCGAAACGCAGAACCCCAGTAGAGCGCGAGTCTGATGAAGTTTGTTCAAGCGCGCTGCCACAGTTGCGTGACAGTTTGATGAAGAGTGCTCAACGGTCACTGTCGACACGGCTTGTAACATGAGACAAACTCACGTCATCCCGATTCGTCACAAATTGTATTCATGGAGAGCCCGTGCTCGAGATCCGTCATCTCAAGACCCTGCACGCCCTGCGCGAAGCCGACAGCCTGGTGGAAGCGGCCGAGCGCCTGCACCTCACGCAATCAGCGCTGTCCCACCAGTTCAAGGAACTGGAAGAACGCCTGGGCATGCCGCTGTTCGTGCGCAAGACCAAGCCGCTGCGTTTCACCAGCGCAGGGCTGCGCCTGCTGCAACTGGCCGACGCCACCCTGCCGCTGCTGCGCGGCGCCGAGCGGGATATTGCGCGCTTGGCCGGCGGCACCGCCGGACGCCTGCACATGGCGATCGAGTGCCACAGTTGCTTCCAGTGGCTGATGCCGACCATCGACCAGTTCCGCGATGCCTGGCCCGAAGTCGAGCTGGACCTGGCCTCGGGTTTCGCCTTCGCGCCGCTGCCGGCCCTGGCCCGTGGCGACCTCGACCTGGTGGTCACCTCCGACCCGCTCGAGTTGCCCGGCATCACCTACGTGCCGCTGTTCACCTATGAAGCCATGCTGGCCGTGGCCAATCAGCACCCGTTGGCGAACAAGGCGTACATCGTGCCGGAGGACCTGCTGACCGAAACCCTGATCACCTACCCGGTGGAGCGTGACCGCCTGGACATCTTCACCCGCTTCCTGGAACCGGCCGACGTGGAACCGGCCCAGGTGCGCACCTCGGAACTGACGGTGATGATGATGCAACTGGTGGCCAGCGGCCGTGGCGTATGCGGCATGCCCCACTGGGCGCTGCATGAATACAGCTCGCGTGGTTATGTGAAAGCCAAGCGCCTCGGCGAGAAAGGCTTGTTCGCGACGTTGTATGCGGGGATTCGCGCCGACATGCTGGATGCACCGTACATGCGCGACTTCCTGCTGACGGCCAAGGACACCTCGTTCTCCACCCTGGATGGGGTCAGCGCGGTTCGCTGACCGCCCCCCATCAAGCGGACGTCGCGCAGCCGGCCAGCGATTCGCGGTAGAACGGCAGGATCAGGTCGCGGGTCAACGGCGCCAAGTGCAAGCCGCCGTCGCCCATGGGATCGATCCAGCGTATTTCTTCGATTTCAGCGGCAGGCGTCACCGGTACGTCGATCCGCACCTGGAACAGCTCGGCTTCCACGGTGAAACCCGGCTCGTTGGCGGCCGGCGCCGAGAAGTGCCCCAGGTACAAGGCCTGGCCTGGATCGATATGCAGGTTCAGCTCTTCGTGCAGCTCGCGGGCCAGGGCCTGGGCGGGTTGCTCACCGGCATCGATCTTGCCGCCCGGTTGCATGAAGGCCTGGGTGCCGCGCTTGCGGACCAGCAACGTGTGGCCATCACTGCCGATCAGGAGGGCGGCAGCAATGCGGATAATGGTGGACATGCAATAAACCTCAGGCGCAAAAGCGGCAAGGATCACATGGGCTTGCGTTGCAGGCAATCGCCCCCGGGCACGCGTTCACCCACACACATGCACCGCAACACGTGCAACCGCCACCCCTAGACTCCGAACTCTGATCCAGCCGTGCGCAGCAAGCGCCTTCCATACGAGTTCACCATGTACCAGTCATCGCTTCCCCCCTCAGATGCCCCGGAACCACTCTTGCCGGTCAACGGGCCTGCCAACCTCTCGCAACCCGTGACCCTGCCGGTGGTACCCGCCGCCAACCAGACCGGCGACACCCAGCAAGTGCGGCTTATCCAGGCACTCGGCAGGTTCAATACCCAGACCGACGAACTGCTCCAGCAACAGCCGAATCTTGAAACGGTGTATCAGCAACAGTTGGCTGCCTTGTTTCCTGATTTGCAGCGGCCCATCAATCCCAACCACATTTTCTACAGCCGCTATCGCGAGGACGTACCGGGCCAGAAACAATGGCTGGGCAGCGAACCCCTGGGATCACTGCTGGCCAGGTTACGCGGCTCTGACGCGCAGGCTTATCTGACGCAAGAGAGCGGTGCCTTCTACCGGGAAAGCGGTACCGTGGACGAGGGCAAACGCCTGTCTGCGGCCAGCCCGACCGCCACACTGGCGGGCGTGCTGGAAATCGCCTTCACGGTCAAGCTCAATGAATTCTGGAGAGATCGGGAAGGCGACCAACCGACCCTCGAGGAGCGACTGGTCGACCTGCGCCGGCAGGTCCTGGCCCACCAATTGGCCCTGCGCACGCTGGACGGCACATTGTCGGCCGCGTCACGGACACTGGCGGACACGGTATTGAAATACCCCACCGCCGCAGCGCGCAAAAAGGTGTTTCCCACAGGCCCCAGACCTGCCGTGTACCGGCTGGCGCTGGACAATGGCAGCGAGTTCGCCGCCGCGTTCATCCTGAACGCCACCGGTGGCACACCGCCCGTTGGCAGCGTGCTGCTCTTCAGCCCTGGCGAAGGCTTCGAGGAATTTGAAAACCTGGCGCGGTTGAATGAAACCGTGGCGGCACGTCTGCGCGCCAGCGACCCCGCGGGCCAACGCCTGATTGCCAGCCTGCCGCTGGCCGCTCAAGCACACGCGAGTGACACGCCAATATTGGCGAGCGACCCGGCACGGATCGAGGCCGACGTGATCGCCGACCACGTCCGCTCCCTGCGGGTACGGCAGTACTTCAACACCCGGGCGGCTCTGCGCCAACAGACGTTGCCACTGGCCGGTGAGCTCGCTCTGGTCGCCGACCTGGCGCCACACCTGGATGTATCCGCGGCCCTCGCGGCACGCAACCTGCGCCTGGTCGCGCCGCACGACCCCGTCTGGCTGAGCACGGCCAGCCCGGCGGACCAGCAGTTGTACCGACAGCTGGAAACAACCTTGGTCGACAACAATGAGGCGCTGCGCCCACTGCTTGAACAGATTTCGACCCTGCCAGCGTTCGCGGAGGATGAAACCCGCAAGGTGCTCAGCCGCCAGAAACCGGAATACGCCAATGTGGACCTGGACGTCCACAAGAGCCTGGTACGACTGCGTGTGAGCACGTCAATGCCGGTCAAGGTCACGGGTTATCGAGACGACGAATCCGAAACGGTCTACATCTGCGAAGACCCACAGCTCGATATTCCCCTGGTGTTGACGGAGCAGACACTGACCTTCGGCACCTGGAACGCCAAAGAAGTCGTGGACCTGCGCACCCTGGGAAGCTACGCCCGGCGCAACGTCGATGCGTGGTCGCCCCATGAATTGCACAGAACGATCACCGCCACTGCCGATCTTTTCGACACGCGAGGAGAAAAAGTCGGCAGGCTCGACAACGCAGACCTGCGCGCCCTTGCCCTACAGGCCGACATTGGCCAGCAGTACGCGGCGTACCTCAGGGCGGCGTTCGCGCCAGACGGTGAAGGTCGCGCTTTCGCCAGCGCCTGGCAGCGCGCGAATGCGGCAAGGATGCGCAAGGACGCCTTGGAGAGCCGGCTCAATCCTGCTGTCAACGACCTGTTTATTTTCAAGACACCCGGCGGTGGACTGGACTGGGTGCAGGCGGTTGCGCAGCATCCCGACCCCACCACCCGGCCCAAGGTCGGCCAGTTCGATATCGAGGTCAATCTCCTGGTCATGGGAGGCGGGCTCGAGGGGGGCCAGGGAGGCCAGGTGATCAACGGCGTGCTGGTCATTCAGCGCAAGGGCACCAGGCCCGGTGGCGTGTGCGTGCTCTACACACCGGAGGCCCCCGATGATGCGCCCTTCAGGGAATTGGTGCTGGGCCTGGCGGAACTCGACACGCTCAAGGCCAAACCCGAATGGCGTGCCTATTTCAGCCAACGGATGGCCACGCACGATGTGCGCGAACTCTCCCGGGTATTCAATGACACTCGCAGCGTGCACCGTTATGCCCTGACCCCCATCACCGCCGAGCTGCATGCCTATTTGTATTCGGCACAACTGGGCTTTCAGCTTTCCCATGCCGATTACCGTTCGCGGACCAACGCGGAAATTGCCCTCGAATCGGCGGTCAACGGCTTTTTATTTTCCGTCGAAGTGGCTGACTTCCTACTCGGACTGTCCCTGTTCAAGGCCCTGCGGCGCCTGGCCCATCGCTACATCGTCCGAGGGGTGCGCAACGCGCAGAAGTTGGGGCGCAGCATCCCGGGCCTGATCCGCAAAATCGGCGAAGACAAAAAAGCCTCCATCGTTCTCGCCAAACCCGCGATCCGCTCGCTGGACCCGGCCTGGGTCGATGTCGCAGAGTACCGACTGCCCCACTCGATCGACGCTCTTTTTGACGTCGAAGCGTTTGCCCAAACCCACCATTTTCGACTGTCGCGCGCGATGGGCGCGCCCAGTTTCATGGACAGTCGCAATCAGCAATTTGTCGCGATGATGGGCAACGACGGTCGCTACTACCTGTATGCGTCCCATGTGGAAGAAGGTGCGCGCTTTATCAAGCACCCGACGGGGAATAAGCCGGATTTCATGGTCGTGCCGGGCGATGCAAAAAGCTGGAAGCCACGCTTTGAGCGTACGACACGCGGAGGCGGGTCGGTGTTGGGCGTTCTCGGGGGGCGTACCGCCGAACAGCAAGTGCACGATGACCTGATCGCAGCGATGCGCATCTACTCCTCTGCTACCCATGGCGAAGCGATGCTCAAGGAGGTGACCGCGTCACAGAAACGTCGACTGCTGGACAACGCGCTGGAGCGCCTGGGTGTCGATGAGGCCACGTTCCGCCGCATTGTCTGGGGGCAGCGGGGGGTTCCCGCGCCGCGACTGCGCGAGACGTTATTGAACATTGAATTCGAAGCGAACCTTTATACACACCTGAACAAGACCACCTACTTCCTGTCCGGACAACTCACCCTCTCCAGCGAGGAGATGGAAAATCTGTTTATTAAAATCAAACGAATCGTTGGCCGGAACGACGACTTCTCAAAACACATCAGGGCATCGATCAGTATTATCGACCACGATACCGGCGCCACTTTCGTCGGTTATGCGTTCACCCAGAAACAGCTGAACAGCCTGACCAAGTTCGATAATAAGTTTCACTTGTCCACCTGGCGCCAGGAAACCCTCGAGGCGTTTGTGAGAGAAAAAGGACGCACGAAGATCGTCCAGGACATCGCTACACAACACAACATCAGCTTTAACGAGGCCTTGAAGAAACTGCTCGAGGCCCCGAGTATCCAGGAAGCCTTGGAAACGTTCAGGACCGAACGGCGCCGTGAGCTTTTACTGAAGCTCGGCGTCGATTCATTTTCAGACGATTTCAAAAAAGCCGGCATTCCCTACATTGCCTTGTCCCACGGCGAAAGGACCGGAGCAGTCTCCAGTTTCAAGGCGGTGGACAGCGTGACGGTCGCGGAATTTGAAAGAACCATTCCCAAATTCTCAACGCCTTTGGAATTTCAACCCGCACACCCGCCACTTCCTCGCGGTGAAAGGCTGCCTCAAAGGCCACAAACCCCTGTGCCACCTAGCCCCGTCACTCCCTCGGGCGACGGGGCGGCCCACATCGTCAGGTTCGACGAGCTGATGGAAACCCAACTGTCTCTGCTGCCAGCCAACGCCAAAAGCAAAATCGACGAAATCGTTCAGGACATTCAAGGAGGACGGGTCAGCGGCAAGAAAATCGGCAGCTACAGCTACGTGGATCTGCCGCAACTGGACCCAGGCGCCGGGCGCGGTCGATGGCGAGTGGCGCTCGAGAAAACCGGGAAAGACGGTGAGAAAGACGTGTACGTGCTCAGGGGCATCATCGACTATCACGGCAGCCGGCGTAAAACCTGGGGCCTGTAGGCAAGCCGGGCCCCGTACGGCGCGCACTAGGGGAGTTGCGCCTGCTCCTCGGGCGTCTTGATGAACACGCTGTACTTGGCGCCCTCCATCGCTTCGAACGCAATCAACTTGTCGACCAACGGCAGGTTCAACACCTTGCCGGCGTTCAACAACAACATGCCGTTGTCGGCATTGAGGTTGCGGGCCAGGACCATGCCGGCCTCCAGTTCTCGAGTGGTGAGGACTTTTACCGTGGGGTCGCCCAGGGTCACGTCGCTCAGGAAGGTTGCGCAGGCCTGCACGAAATCTTCCACCAGGTCCGGATCGTAGAGGCGCCCGGCATATTTGCGGATAAACAGCAGGGCCTCATCGCTGTTCAAGTTGCGCTCGAGGATCAAGCCTTTCTGCAACTCGATGAAGTCCACCGCCAATTTCAACAGCCGTGAACCGGGAGGAATCGACTCGCCCTTGAGGTGGTCGGGAAAGCCCGTACCGTCCCAGCGCTCCTGATGATGGCGAATGATCCGCGCCGCGTCTTTCATCGGTTCAAGGGTCATCAACAGCGATTCACTCTGGGCCGGGTACTCGCGGTAGAGCGTGCGGTCGGTGCTGTGCAATTTGTCCGACGGCGACACCATCATGCTGTCGGTCCAGCTCAGCTTGCCGATGTTGTACAGCGCGGCGGCCATGGTCAGGTCACGGGTGCTGGCTTCATCCATGGCCTGGGCGGCGCAGTACACGCGGATCAGTTCGATCAGCGCGCGGTTGGTCTGCTTGTCCCTGGGCAGGCGCAGGTTGGCCAACAGCGAAAACACTTCGGTGCCGGTCACGTAGCTGCGCTTGAGTTCTTCGTAGGCCAGGTCGAGCATGTCGGCGGTTTGCTGCAACTCGGCGGTGCGCGACGCGACGCGCTTTTCCAGGGTGGCATTGAGCGCCTTGAGCTGGTCGTTCTGCACCTGGGTCAGCCGTTCAAGCCGCTGATGTTCAAGCGCCTGCTGCAGGATCAGCTTGAGTTCATCGTCATTCCACGGCTTGGCGATATAACGGTGGATCTGCCCTTCGTTGATCGCCTTGATGATGGTCGGCACGTCAGCGTAGCCGGTCAGCAGGATACGGCTGGTGGCCGGGTACAGCCGGTGGACTTCGGCCAGTAACTGCGCGCCATCCATGCCGGGCATGCGCGCATCGCTCATGATCAGGTCGATGGGCTGTGCCGCCATGATCTCCAGAGCCTGGGCGCCGCTGCCGGCCAGCACTACGTCGAAGGCTTGACTGCGCAACAGCCGGCGCAGGCTATTGAGAATCGACTCTTCATCATCGACCAGTAAAACAGTGGGTTTCTCATCCATGGTGACCGCGCCTTCAAATCAAACAAAATTGAGCTAAATTGAACCCTTGTGCCCGGCCAGCTTCCTTCGCCTGAGGCGCGGGGTTGATTTGACGCCAACTGGCCGTCGATATCAAGCGACCTCGACTATGCTGACAGAACAGGTTGGCGCCCCGCTCCGAGGCGAAATCAGGGAAGGAATCGTTATGCCGTCAAACCTTTTGTCGTCACGGAGCAGGCCATGACTGCTGATTCCGCCAGGGCCAACCGGCGCATTCTGATCGTCGATGACACGGCCTCGATCCACCAGGACTTCCGCAAGATTCTCTGCGCCGATGCCAATGGCGAGCCTTCGTTGGAGAACCTTGAAGAAACGCTGTTCGGCACCGCCCCTAAAGTACGCCAGGCCTTCAAACTGGACTCCGCCTACCAGGGTGAGGAAGCTCTGGAACTGGTCAACCGGGCCCTGGCCGCCAACGCGCCCTATGCCCTGGTGTTCATCGACATGCGCATGCCGCCGGGTTGGGATGGCCTGCAGACCATCGAACAGCTGTGGAACGTTGACCCCAACCTGCAGATCGCCCTGTGCACGGCTTATTCCGACTATTCCTTCGAAGCCATCGAGGCGCGACTGAAGTACAACGACCAACTGCTGATCCTGAAAAAACCCTTCGATCATCTGGAGATCCGCCAGATGGCAAGCGCCCTGACCTGGAAATGGCAGCTTGCCCAGGACATAGCGCTAAAGGTGATCGGCCTGGAGCGCACTATCGAAGAACGTGTGCAGGAGCTGCTCAAAGTCTCGCACCTGCTGCAATACGACACCCTCACCGGATTGCCCAACAGCACGCTGCTGGGCGACCGGCTCACGCAGGCGATTGCATTGGGCCACCGGCATGACACGCAACTGGCGGTGATGTTTATCGGGCTGGACCGCTTCAAGCGCGTCAACAATGCCTTGGGCTACCCGGTGGGCGATGAGGTACTGCAACAGGTCAGCCACAGCCTGGTGGCGAGCGTGCGTGCATCGGATTCGGTGTTTCGCTACGGCGCGGACGAATTTGTGGTTGTGCTCAGCGATATCGAGCATCCGCAGCAAACCCAGCATATCGCACAAAAAATCCTCACGGCCGTGAGTGCCACCCGACATGTCGCAGGGCACGACCTGAGCGTCACCGCCAGCCTGGGCATCGCGATCTACCCCGATGACAGCGGCAATGCCGTGGAACTGATCAAACACGCCGAGACCGCCATGCGCACCCGCAAGGAACTGGGCCCGGATGGTTTCAGCTTTTACACCGAAGACATGAACCGGCGCGCCCGACACCAGCAAAACCTGGAAAGCGCGATTCGCCAGGCGCTGGACCGCGAAGAGTTTGTGCTGCACTACCAGCCGAAGCTGGACCTGAAATCCGGCAAGATCGTCGGCGCCGAAGCGCTGATCCGCTGGTTCCAGCCACGCTCGGGCTGGGTCAACCCCGGCGATTTCATCCCCGTGGCCGAAGACAGCGGGCTGATCGTGCCCCTGACCCAATGGGTGCTGCGCCAGGCCTGCGAGCAAGTGCAGGCCTGGCGTGCGATGGGCCTGCCACCGCTGTGCATCTCGGTGAACATCTCGGCCATCGACTTCCGTCAACGCGACTTCGTCGACAACCTCGTCGCAATCTTGAAGCAGACCGATATGCAGCCACATCTGCTTGAACTGGAAATCACCGAAAGCGTGCTGATGCAGAATGTCGAAGAAACCGTCAAGACCCTGCACACCATCAAGGCCATGGGCGTGCGCCTGGCCCTGGACGACTTCGGCACCGGTTACTCCAGCCTCAGCTACCTGAGACGCTTCCCCATCGACGTGTTGAAGATCGACCAGTCCTTCGTGCGTGGCCTGAACGTAAATAGCCAGGACGAGCAACTGATCAGCGCTATCATCGGCATGGGCAGGAGCCTGGAACTGACTATCATCGCCGAAGGGGTCGAAACCCTCGATCAGCTGAGTTTCCTGCAAGCCCAGCTGTGTGAAGAAGGCCAGGGCTTTTTATTCAGCAAGGCCGTGCCTGCCAAAGACTTCGCCCAGTTGCTGCAAGTGGGCTGCGCGACATTGATGCCCACCCCATAGCCCTATGCTTGCAAGGAGTGCTCGCTTGAGCGATGTCTCAACTTACCGTCTTGGCCTGATGTTCATGCTGGGCCTGGCGGCACCGCTGCTGGCCGCACCACTGGATGAAGCGCTCAAACCGCTGCCTGCGGTTCCCACGCTGGACCCGGCCAGGGTCGAGCTGGGTCGCCAGCTGTTCAACGAACCGCGCCTGTCGGTCAACGGCACCCTCTCCTGCGCCAGTTGCCATCGACTGGCGTCCGGCGGTGCCGACGACAAGCCGTTTTCCCTTGGCTTCGACGGCAAGCCGGTCGCGATCAACACGCCGTCGGTATTCAACGCCAGCCTGAACTTCAAGCAGTTCTGGAATGGCCGGGTGGATACCCTGGAAGCCCAGGTCGAACAGGTGGTGATCAGCCCGGTGGAAATGGGCAGTGACTGGAAAACCGTGGTGCAGAACCTGTCCGCCATGCCTGCCTACCAGACCGCGTTCAGCCAGGCCTATCCCGACGGCGTCACCGCCGCCAATGTGCAAAACGCACTGGCCACCTATGAACGCACCCTGCTGACACCCAACTCGCGATTCGACCAGTACCTGCTGGGCAACACCGAGATCCTCACGACCCAGGAAAAGTACGGCTACCAACGCTTCAAGGACTACGGCTGCATTGCTTGCCACCAGGGGGTCAATATCGGCGGCAACATGTTCCAGAAGTTCGGCGTGATGGGCGACTATTTCAAGGCACGGGGCAATCCGGTGGAGTCGGACCTTGGGCGCTACCTGCAGACCCAGGACGAAGAGGACCGCCATGTGTTCAAGGTGCCCAGCCTGCGCAATGTAGCCGTCACCGCCCCGTACTTTCACGACGCCTCGGCCAGGACCCTGGAAGAAGCGGTCGATGTGATGTTCAAGTATCAACTGGGGCGCAACCCGTCCCAGGAAGACAAGGACCTGATCATTCAATTCCTCAAGACCCTGACGGGCGAATGGGCGGGCAAACCACTATGACCCTGTCCAGACGCCGTACCAGCCAACTGCTGCTCGGCCTGATCACCGTGCTGCTGGCCTCGACACTGGTCTTTCTGTACTTCAAGTCAGGCCGTGACCAGACAGCCAGTTACACTCACTCGCGGGACCTGATCCGGCAACTCCAGCAACTCAATGCCCAATGGGACAGTGAGGTGCTCAAGGCCAGGATCTCTATTACCCATAACTACGACCCCCTGGTCGCGCCACTGCTGGAAATGACCCGACTGTGGACCGAGCTGAAAAGCCGCGGTTCCTACCACGAGGCCACCGACCTGCCCCGCTGGCAGGCCGATCAACAAGCCTATGAGGCGGCCATCCAGGAAAAGGCCCGGTTGGTGGACCAGTTCAAATCCCACAACGCGGTGCTGCGCAACTCGCTGGCCTTCCTCCCGACTGCCGAGGACGATATCCAGGCCCAATTCAACCGTGTGGACGATGAGGGCAAGGCGCAACTGCAAAGCGTGGCCACCGACACCTACGACCTGCTGCTCAGCAGCCTGGAGTTCGCCCAGGTCACCAGCGATGATCGAGCCGCCGACATTCTCGTTGGCCTGGGCAAGCTGGCCGTCAACAAAGAGTTGCTGCCTGTCGAGTTCCAGGCGCCGGTCGATATTCTCAGCAATCATATTTCGCTGATCCTGCGCGAACAGCCTTTGGTCAACAGCCTGCTCGAACGAATCGCGGCGGTGCCCGTGGCCGAACGCCTGGATGACCTGACCACCCATCTCAACCAGGACCAGCAGACGGCCGACCTGGTCGACCATCAATACCACCGTTACCTGCTGATTTTCTCGACCTTGCTGGTGGTGCTGTTGCTCTATCTGGCCGTGCGCCTGTTGCGCAGTTTCGCCGAGATCAACCGGGTCAACCGCGCCTTGCAGGCGGCCAATGAAACCCTGGAGCAACGCGTGGAGCGGCGTACGCGGCAGCTCAAGGATGCCCAGAGTGAACTGATGGACAGCGCCCGCCAGGCCGGCATGGCCGAGATCGCCACCAACGTGCTGCACAACGTCGGCAATGTGCTCAACAGCGTGAACATTTCCGCCGACCTGGTCAGCCGCAAATTGCGTAGCAGCAAGGCCCTGGGCCTGGGCAAAGCCATGCAGTTGATCAACGAACGCCAGGCTGACCTGGGCACGTTCCTTACCGAAGATGAAAAGGGCAAACTGTTGCCCGGCTACTTGAACCAGTTGGTGGAGGCCATCGCCGCCGAACAGCAGGGCATGACCGAGGAACTGGCGCAGTTGAGCAAAAGCGTCGACCACATCAAGGACATCGTCGCCACCCAACAATCCTACGCCGGTGCGTCCACGCTGCTGGAGCCGGTCAACATCAGTGCCTTGATGGAAGATGCCTTGCGCATGAATGCCGGTGCCCTGAGCCGTCACCACGTCACGGTGGTCAAGGAGTACGCACGGGTGCCGGAAATCCTGGGGGATAAGCACCGGCTGTTGCTGATCATGGTCAACCTGATCAGCAACGCCAAGTACGCCATGTCCAACCTCACCGACCGGCCACGACAAATGACCCTGGTTGTCCAGCCGGGTGCCGATGACACCTTGCAAATCAGCGTGAAAGACGAGGGCGAAGGCATTCCGCCCGAGAATATGACCCGGATCTTCACCCACGGCTTCACCACCCGCAAGGAAGGCCACGGCTTCGGCCTGCACAGCTGCGCCCTGGCCGCCGTGGAAATGAACGGCCAGCTCAGCGCACACAGCGATGGGCCTGGCCTGGGTGCGGTGTTTACCTTGACGATTCCTCTCACTCTTGCCGGAAGCCCCCCATGAACCAGCCTCCCAACCGGCGCATTTTGTTGATCGATGACACGCCGTCGATCCATGACGACTTTCGCAAAATCCTGATGCCAGCCGTCGAATCCAACCAGGCGCTGGATGACATGGAGTCGGCCCTGTTCGGCGACACGGCCAAAGCCCAGGCCCAGGTGTTCGAGTTGCATTCGGCATACGGTGGAGAGGAAGGCCTGCAACTACTCGTCACGGCCATGGCAAACAAACAACCCTACGCCCTGGCCTTTGTCGACATGCGCATGCCCCAGGGCTGGGATGGCGCGAAAACCATCGAGGAACTCTGGAAAGTCGCGCCCGGCCTGCAGGTGGTGGTGTGCACCGCTTACTCGGACTATTCCTGGGAAGACCTGCTGGAGCGCCTGCACGCCCATGATCGCCTGCTGATCCTGAAAAAGCCTTTCGACAATATCGAAGTCCAGCAAATGGCCAACACCCTGGCCAACAAATGGGACATGGCCCGGCGTGCCTCCCTGCAAACCGCGCACCTGGAACAGTTGGTGGAACAGCGCACCCAGGCGTTGCAACTGGAGATCGACGAGCGCAAGCACCTGGAAAGCCAATTGGTGCAGTCGGAAAAACTCGCGTCGCTGGGGCAACTGGCGGCGGGCGTGGCCCATGAGATCAACAACCCGGTGGGGTTTATCTCCTCCAACCTCAGCACCCTGGATGGCTATTTCAACCAGCTGCAACAGATGTTGGATGCCTACCGGACGGTCGAGCAAACCCTTGCGCCGGGAACACAGCGCGATCAACTCAAGGCGATGCGCGACGAGGTGGAACTGGACTTCCTCAAGGAAGACATTCCGATCCTGATCAGGGAATCCAAGGAAGGCATCAGCCGCGTGATACAGATCGTGAAGGACCTGAAGAACTTCTCCCGGGTGGACAACGACCAGACCTGGCAATTTGCCAACCTGCAACAGGGCATCGACTCCACGCTCAACATCGTCGCCAGCGAACTCAAGTACAAGGCCGATGTGGTCAAGCACTATGCCCCGCTACCGGAAATCGAGTGCCTGGCATCCCAGCTCAACCAGGTGGTGATGAACCTGGTGATCAATGCTGCGCAAGCCATGGGACCCGAGCGCGGCACCATCACCATCAGCAATGGCGTGGAAGGCGAGCATGTATGGCTGGAAGTGGCCGATAACGGCTGTGGGATTGCGCCTGAGACCGTGCAGAAAATCTTCGACCCGTTCTTCACCACCAAACCGGTGGGTGAAGGCACAGGGCTGGGCCTGTCGCTGTCCTACGGCATCGTCAAGAAACACCGGGGCGATATTTCCGTCAGCAGCGAACTGGGCAAAGGTACGAAATTTAGAGTGGTCTTGCCGATCCGGCAGACGGCGGCGTAGGACACGCCGCCATCATGTCGCTCAGGCCTCGGCTTTTTTCGGGCTAGAGCCAAACGACGCGAACCGCTTGTTGAACCCGGCAATGCGGCCTTCGGCCTGGGTCTTGCGCTGTTGGCCGGTGTAGATCGGGTGCGAGGCGCTGGACACATCCAACGGAATATACGGGTAAGTGTTGCCGTCACTGTGTTTATGGGTGCGGTCGCTGTCGGCGGTGGAGCCGATCAGGAAAAACACGTCGGCGGCGGTGTCGTGGAACAGCACGGTGCGGTAGTCGGGATGGATACCAGCTTTCATAAGGCCTCCGGGGCGTTTGAGTGCATTTGATGCGTTATACAGTAACACAATCCACACACCCAAACGAGAACAGATTGCAATAAGCATATCCCTGTCAGAACTCACAGCAGACGTTGTTGGTTGCTAACCAGACACTCCAGGCAAGCGAGTTGCCTCAATTGAGCAGCACGCGCCTCGGCTCCAGCCAGCCCTTGACTGTAACGACCAGCGTCACCAATACCGGCCCACGCGCAGGCGACGAAATTGTTCAGCTTTACCTGCGGGACGCTGTCGCCAGCGTCACCCGCCCGGTACGCCAGTTACGCGGCTTTCGCAAAGTGCATTTAGCAGCCGGCCAAACCCGGGAAGTGGTTTTCACACTCGATGAAAATGACTTTGCCTTACTGGGTGCGGATTTGGCACCAGTGGTGGAGGCCGGCACCTTTACTGTTTTTGTCGGGGGTGACTCAACCACCGACAACCAGGCCCACGTCGAAGTCACTGATAGCCGCAAGCTCTCTATATCGGGCCAGTCCGTCTCACCCAGCGTGCCAAATTGAATATTCCCACAGGTTGTCTAGGGTTTCCTTACAGGCGCAGAATGCCGTACCGACCAAAAGAGTCTGAACCCAAGGAAACCGTATGAGCCTGTCGTTGTTAAGCCGTTACGCCTTCTTTGCCGTGTGCGTCCTGTTCACCCTTGCCAGCTTGCCCTTTATCGAACACGAATGGCTGTGGCCCATCACGGTGGTCACCGGCGTGTTGAGCCTGATCGGTCTGTTCGACCTGCTGCAAAGCCCCCACGCCGTGCGCCGCAACTACCCGATCCTGGGCAATATCCGTTACCTGGTGGAAGCCATCCGCCCGGAAATCCGCCAGTACCTGCTCGAATCCGACAGCGATGCCCTGCCCTTCTCCCGCGCCCAGCGCTCGCTGGTCTACTCGCGGGCGAAGAACGAAACCGCCGACAAACCCTTCGGCACCCTGATCGACGTGTACCAGTCGGGCTTCGAATTCATCGGCCACTCCATGCGCCCGGCGCCGCTCAGCGACCCCAGCGCATT
Organism: Pseudomonas sp. NFPP28; assembly: GCF_900115535.1. Lineage (NCBI taxonomy): Bacteria > Pseudomonadati > Pseudomonadota > Gammaproteobacteria > Pseudomonadales > Pseudomonadaceae > Pseudomonas > Pseudomonas sp. NFPP28. The sequence goes on from NZ_FOWT01000001.1 coordinate 616,656, forward strand.
TCGCGTGATGGTCGGCGGCCCGCAGTGCACGCAGCCGTATTCGGCATCGGTGTTCAATATCTCGGCGATGAGCTTTGGCTCGCTGAGCGCCAACGCGATTCGTGCGCTGAACCAGGGCGCCAAGCTCGGCAACTTCGCCCACGACACCGGCGAAGGCAGCATCAGCCCTTACCATCGCGAAAACGGCGGCGACCTGACCTGGGAACTCGGCAGCGGTTACTTCGGTTGCCGCACCAGCGATGGCCGCTTCGACCCTGAGCGCTTCGCCGTGCAGGCGCAGAACCCGCAAGTGCGCATGATCGAAATCAAGATGAGCCAGGGCGCCAAACCCGGCCACGGCGGGATCCTGCCCAAGCACAAGGTCACCCAGGAAATCGCCGACACGCGTGGCATCCTGATGGGCGAAGACTGCATCTCGCCGTCGCGTCACAGCGCGTTCTCCACACCGATCGAATTGATGCAGTTCATCGCGCAACTGCGTGAACTGTCCGGCGGCAAACCGGTAGGCTTCAAGTTCTGCCTGGGCCACCCGTGGGAATTCATGGGCATCGCCAAGGCCATGCTCGAAACCGGCATCCTCCCGGACTTTATCGTGGTCGATGGCAAGGAAGGTGGCACCGGGGCCGCGCCGGTGGAGTTCACCGACCACATCGGCGTGCCACTGCGTGAAGGCCTGCTGTTCGTGCACAACACCCTGGTGGGCCTGAACCTGCGCGACAAGATCAAGCTCGGCGCCAGCGGCAAGATCGTCAGCGCGTTCGATATCGCCAGCGTACTGGCCATCGGTGCCGACTGGGCCAACTCGGCGCGCGGCTTCATGTTTGCCATTGGCTGCATTCAGTCCCAGTCGTGCCACACCAACAAATGCCCGACCGGCGTGGCGACTCAAGACCCGCTGCGCCAGCGCGCCCTGGTGGTACCGGACAAGGCCCAGCGCGTGTTCAACTTCCACCGCAACACCCTCAAGGCCCTGGCGGAAATGCTCGCGGCGGCGGGCCTGGAGCATCCGTCGCAACTGTCGGCCAAGCACCTGGTGCGACGCATGTCGGCGACCGAGATCAAATTGTTCTCGCAGTTGCATGTGTTCCTCAAGCCGGGCGAATTGTTGACCGGTGAGGTGAATGGCGAGTTCTATTCGCGGATGTGGCAGATGGCGCGGGCGGACAGCTTTGAACCCCACGAAGCCAGCGCCGCGTGATATCAAGATAACGACCCTCACCGCTGAACCGGACCACCGACGGCATCGTTGAAACAAGGAGATTCACATGCCGTTACTGGACTTTTCCGCCATGGCCGCGCAACTACCCGAGAGCTGGAAATCCAAGCGTCTGGGCCAGGTTGGCCCCGCGTGGATCAAGGTGTTGCGTATGGATGAGCAGGCGTACGAGGTAGAAACCCATGACTACAACGAAGGCCTGCTGGTGATCGATGGCCTGTTGCGCCTGAGCATCGGCGACGACGAAATCAGGGTAGGCGCCGGCCAGATGTACCTCGTGGAAGCCGGTATCGCCCACGCAGTGCTCGCCGGCAGCCATGGCACACTGGTCATCATTGATGTCTAGAGACATTCAGTAATATCCAACCTTTGCAATTGCTTACAAATACCGCCAACCTGCGCCCGCCCGACGTGCGGCGTACGACAACGCCCACGCTCACCTGTCCTTGTTAAACCTGACATTCAAGAGCCCGTAGCCATGCCTGACGGACGCGACCCACGCATCGATTTTTTTCGGGGCCTGGCGTTGATCTTCATTTTCTGGGATCACGTCCCCCACAACCCTCTCGGCCAGATCACCTTGCGCAACGTCGGTTTCAGCGACGCGGCGGAGGTGTTCGTGTTCCTCGCCGGTTTTGCCGCCGTGCTCGCCTACGGCAAGATCCTGCAGCGCGACGGTTACTGGCTGGCCAGTTTGAAAATCCTGCGACGCACCTGGGTGCTGTATGTGGTGCATATCTTTTTGCTGGCGCTGCTGATGGGCATCGTGTTCTTCGCCAACAGCCATGTGGAAACCCGCGACCTGGTCGAGGAGATGGGCCTGACGCACTTCGTCACCCACCCCCAGCAGGCGCTGACCGACGAACTGCTGCTGCGCTTCAAGCCCAACCTGATGGACCCGCTGCCGCTGTATATCGTGCTGTTGGGCGGCCTGCCGCTGGTGCTGCCGATGATGATGCGCAGGGTCGAGGCCGTGGTGGCCGTGTCGCTGGCGATCTACTTGATGGCGCCCTGGATGGGCTGGAACCTGCGCGCGATTGCCGACGGCGTGTGGTACTTCAACCCGGTCACCTGGCAGTTGCTGTTCGTGCTTGGCGGCGCGGCGGCGGTGTACAGCCAGCGGCCGAAACCTGTGCAGGTACGCCCGTTGTCGCGCCAGCCGCTGTTTGTCGCATGTGCCCTGTATGTAGTGCTGGCGGCGGTGATCACCCTGTCGTGGCGCTGGCCGCACGTGCATGACGCCTGGATGCCGGCCTGGCTCAGTGATGGGCTGTACCCGATCAGCAAGACCGATTTGTCACCGGTGCGCCTCGTGCACTTCCTCGCCCTGGCCTACGTTACGGCGAAGCTGTTGCCCCACGTCGGTTGGACGCAGAACCGCGTTGCCACTGAGGTGTGCCGCATGGGCCGCTACTCCCTGGAAGTGTTTTGCCTTGGGGTCGTGCTGGCGCCCCTGGCAGACATGATCAACGCCTTGGCCCACGATGCCGTCGCCATGCAACTGGCGACCGCCGTGGCCGGTGCGCTGTTGATGGTCGGCCTGGCTATGTGGCTGGACATGCTCAAGCGCCTGGACTCGGCCCCCAAGCCCGCGCTACATAGGTAGCGCCCGGCAAAACCGGCAGGGTGATTCCATTTCCTTCCACTTAACCCGTGAAAGGAAATGGCCCATGCCAACCCATCAACTGCTCAACGGCCTGTCGGGCAACCTGCAATCGAGTGATGCCTGGGGCCGACAGCAAGCCCTGGAGCAGATCCGTGAAACCCTCACGCGCACACTGAACACCCTGAGCCCTGACCAGCAGCGCGATTATGTGCGGCTGCAACGCAATGCCCTCCAGGCCCTGAAAGCGGTAGAGACAGAAAACAACGCCCTGATCGGCACGTTCAAGACGTGGGGGCAGGCCCAATTGCGCGCGCGCATCGGCAACCAGGACCCCAAGCGCGTGTTCCTGCACACCCGCTACCTGGAACAGGTGCAGCCGCCGATGCCCTGGGAACCGCGCACCAGTTCCACCAGCCTCTCCCGGGAACGGCGGCGTTTTCGCCGGGCATACGATGAATGGAAATACCGCTCCCATGTGTCCACCCTCTCGTTGTGGGACGCCGCGTGCCTGAACTTCGACTTCACCACCGGCACACCGCAACGCCAGGGCAGTACCTTCGTCGATGCCTCCTACTTCACGGGCAATGAAAACCCGGTGTTGACCGTCCAGGGTTTTGTCGAGATCGCCCGCGAGCTGGACCTGGGCGGGCAACTGCAACGCACGCTCGATGCAGCCCTGGGCCGGGACGGGAGACTGCAACAGTTGCTGCAGGACAGCGCCCGTGCCTGCCTGCTCTTCGAAGCGTTGGAAGCCTATCGCAACCGCGCCGTGACAGGCGTCACCCTTGAACTCTACCACCGCCTGACCCAGGCCATTGATGGCAGTGGCGCGGCGCTGGAATTCGAAACACTTGGGATGAGCACCGGCATCACGCTGCTGCCGGCGGTGCCGTTCGTGCCCTCCGGCGAGACCATCCCGGTGCCGCTGCTGCTGATCCGGGTGGGCAGCCTCGGGGTAGTGTCCTACTTCCCGTTCCGTCCCGGCGGTGCGCTGCACTATCACATCGACAGCAACGCGGCCCACGCGCACTTCATGCAGCAACTCAAGGACAGCCACCGCCAACATGACCTGGGCTGGTTCGCACGACAACTGCCCGTGACCGAAATGACGGCGTTCAAGCGCCTCGACCAGCAGGAGCGACGCCCGGAGCACCTCAGCGCCCTCGCCGGCTTCCTGTACGACACGTTCCATCGCCTGTTCCCGGCCAAGACCCTGGACAGCCTGCGCTTCAGCCCAGACCCCAAGCACGGGCGTCCCGAAACCCTGGTGCAAGCCCTCACATACCGTCACGTCCAACACTACCAGGCCAATCTCTCCACCCTGGCCACCAGCCGCTCGACCCGCGACTTGCAGGCCGTCATGGACGGCGCTGCCGCCATCGCCGACGAAATCCTGCAATTGCTGCTGACGCCCATGCCCGGCGGCGTCACCGGCCTGAACCGGGTGATGCAGGCGGCGGTATTCGGCAGCCTCACCTACAGCACGATCGTCGGTATCAATGAAGCCGCGAAGGGCCAGGCCATGGACTTTGCCGCCGCATTGGCGGATGTGATGGACCTGGCAATCAACGGTCTGTTGATCACCACCGCCGGGCGGGTGCATCGGCTACGCATCCAAGGTTTGCTGCAACGCCTGGGCAACCCGCAAAAGCTGATGCGCAACGACGAAACCGGGGTGCTCTGGAAACCGGACATAGGCCCCTACGCCATTCTCGATCAGAACCTGCTCAATGGTCAGACGCCCAATGCCCAGGGCGTGTACCAGATCAACGGGCAGCAGTACGCCTGGTTGAACTACGGTAAAGAGCGACGCGTCGTGGAAATCAGCCATGACGCCAAGACCCTCAGGTTCGTGCTCAAGCAGGAAAACCGCGGCGACGCAGCGCCGCCGATCATGTTCGACCCCGCCTTGCAAGCCTGGACCCTGGACTTGAGAAACGCCCATGACCTGTCCGACGTGCAACTGATCGAGCGCATGCTGCCCAATGGCTCAAGCCCGGTGCCCAGGCTCGACTTGGAACGCATGCTGCGCAGCATCTCGCCCAGCCGAGCCACCCTGGACAACGTCTGGGCCGGAGAGCCCGCCCCCGTCAACCTCACCGAAGGCGTCAGGCGCCTGCAGGTTGACCGGGTCATAGACCAGTTGATCAGCGACTTTCACCGCCGCGGCCACCTGCCGCCCCATGCCGATAGGGCGGTGCTGTGCCTGTTGCCTCACGTGCCCGGCTGGCCAGCAGATGCGTCCCTCCAGGTGCATGACGCCCAAGGCACGCTCATCGAAACCTATGCCGCCGCCGATACCCCACCGGCCACGGGCGCCGTTATCAAGCTCAAGCGCCGCGACGATGGCACCTATATCGCCCTGGACGGTCCGGACACCACCGTCGTCTCCCAGGAGCCGTTGTTCGAGCTGATCCTTGAGCAACAGCCTTCCGGTTCGGTACTGGGCAAAGAAGGCAGCCCGCATTTGACCACGGCGCAACGCATCGCCCGCGTGCGCCTGCAAATCAGCGAGCTGGCCCAGGCCCGGCGGTTGGCGCTGTTCAGCGCGCTGTACCGCTACGCCGACCATGCCCGGCATGAAGTACCGGCCAGCGATCCCGCGCGCCTCTTTACGCCGCTGAAGGTCGCGCCCCCTTTGGTAGAAGTCACGTCTGTGCTGAAGACTCTGCGCGAGCGATTCGCCCCGTTGACCCCGGCAAACCTGGCACAGTTGCTCAACGACATGCCCTTGAGCGAGCCTGAGCAGGCGCGTTTGCTGCAGACCGGCAAATTGCCGCAGGCCCTGCACGAGCACCTGGAGCATCACCGTACCGCGCTGCGTATCGATGTGGTCATCGACGGCCTCTACCACCGCCGCGCATTCAACCCGGACACCGATCAATGGGCACGGGAGTTCGCCGCCAGCCTGCTACGCGACACCCTGGGACGACATTTCGTGGTCACCGATATGAGCAGCGGCGATCCCGGGCAACGTTACGAGTCCAGCGGACCCGACGACACCACGGTGGAATTGCTGTTCTACGGCGAAGGTCGCTACGAAGCCTACGACATGCGTAACGGCGGAGCGATCCCGGTATCGCCGGCCGTCGACAGTTTCTACCTGGCCATCGGCTCGGTGCTGCAACCCCACGAACGCTTGAAACTGGGTATGCAATCCGCTTCCGATGCCCAGGGGCTGCGCACCACCTTGGGCGACCTGATGAGCGCCCAGCGCAGCCCCAGCGGCTATGTCAGCCTCCTGGACCTTTCGTTGCACCAGTACGAGCAGAACGTGGTGCTGCCGGCACACTTGCAAGCGGGCGCCAATGGCCTGTATGACCTGGACGGGCAAACCCTGCTGCCGCTCTATGGCTCGCTGTATCCGGTTGTCTATGACAACAGCCTGCGCAAGTGGCGGCTCAAGCACCCGGAAAAAATCGGCGTCGACACGCCCACTCTGGAACACAACCGTCGGGGCGCATGGCGCTTGTCCACCGAGAACCCGATGACCTGGAGCGATCATCGCCTGCTCTACCGCCTGGGAGCCCAGGACTACAACGTGGACGAAACCACCGCCGCGCGTATCCTGAAAATCACCGATACCCCGGCACGGGCCCTGCGCGAGTCGCACAGCACTCAATTGCCGCCACCGCCGTTGCTGGAAGACACCTGCAAACGCTTTCGCATCGAGCGCGACATCCTGCACTTTATCCAGGCGATGACCACCTATTCTGCCCAACAGAATGCGCGACCGTCCTTGCAACTGCAGCTCGCCAGCCACTTGCCTACCTGGCCGGACAGCCACAGCCTGGAGGTTGTCGACGACAACGGCCGCGTGATCAGCCAGTACCGCTACCACCCCACTACCGAGAAAATACGCCTCACGGAGGCCGAAAGCCGCAGTCGCGAACCGTTGAAAAAGCTGGTGCAGAACGATGCCTTGACTCGCGCCTTGCTCGGCGAACTCCCGGCCACCCAGGAAGAACGCCTGTTCAAACTGGCCAAGGCCATCGCCGAATATGCCTACCGCGAACGCGCGCAACTGTTCGACAACCTGTACGCCCAGAGCGAGCAAGGTGGCAACCGGCTGGAACAGCGCTTGAAATCCAGTTTCCCGCAACTGCCCCGTAGCGCGGTCAGGGCCATTCTCGACCAAGCCACCCCACGGGAACTCAAGCAACTGCAGGACCATGGCCGGGTCGGCCTGCGCCTGGTCGAACAGGCCCGGCTCACCGCCGACGATATGCGCCTGAACCGCGCCTACGAAGGCCTTTACCTCAGGACCCTGGCCAACCCCGACAGCGAAAGGATCACCTTGCACCTGCTCAAGGAACTGCCCGGCTGGCCCCGGCAACTACGTCTGGACATCCACGACGGCAACGCCAGGGGCCGTCTGCTGGAGAGCGCAGGTCACCTCGCCGGTATCGATCGGCGCACCCTGGCGCGATTCAACGGCGGATTCCATGCTTATGACAAGCAAGGCCGCTTGCTCAACGACCCCGCCGATGTCGGCAGCGACCTGTTGAGCGCCATCGCCCTGCTGCTGTCGGAAACCGAGTGCCGGGCACTGGGCATTGCCGACAGCATTGACCTGTCACCCCTGCGACAGGCGATTGCCGAGCTGGCGTTGAACCGGCGCATTGCAATCAAGGGCCTGCTCGGCCTACGGCATATACCGCCGTGGCTGCAACCGCCGATGCAGGTGGACAGCTCATTCATCGCCTATCCGTTTTCATTGAGAGGGCTGTGGCCATTCGGCGGGGACCAGCCGGTGGACTTGCTGAGCAAGGTGCGTGAACTCTACCCCAGCTTCAGCCAATTCCGAGCGCAGGAACTGATCGACAGCCTGGGCATGAGCGAACCCGCCGCCCTGATTGAATTGCAACGCCGCAAAGCCGAGTACCAGGCCCTGCAATTCGAATTGCAACGCTGGATCGGTCCCCCCCAGGCCGTCGACGCCCCGCGCACCGATCCGGTCGTTCGGAACTATGGCGTGCGTCGGCAATTGGCCGACAGCATCCTGCGGGCCTGGCGCCAGGAAACACGCGTGGCCTATATCAGCGGTACGGGTCTGTTCGACGCTCACCAACTGGTGCTGCGCCTGGACGGCAACAGCTTGCCTGACGCTGATTTCATCCTGAATAACCGAGGCTTCGAGCACATTGAATACCTGCGCATCGACGGCGACGCCTTCCCGGAGACCGGCAACGCCTTCCTCGGCAAATTCACCGGCCTGACCCACCTGAAAATCGACTGCATGCTCAATGAGCTGCCCGCCAGCCTGACGCAGATGACCCAGCTTGAGAACCTTGACCTGAGCGACAACACTATCGTGCTGACGGCCGAATCTCGCCAGCGACTGGCCGGTATGACGCGACTGGCCGAGCTCCACCTGGATGGTAACCCCCTGGGCCTGACCCCGGATATTTCCCGCATGACCCGCCTGCGCGTACTGTCGTTGCCTCAGACCAACATTGATCAGTGGCCCATCGGCGCCGAAACCCGCAGCAGCCTGCGCACCCTGTTATTGCAGGAAAACCGCTTGACCACGGTACCTGACGCAGTGTTTTCCGACGTGCGCATGGGGCCGACCAACCGCAACACCATCCTGCATGACAACCCATTGAGCGAAACGACCCTGGCCAGGATTCGCGACTACCGTCGTCGCACCGGCATCGTCATCGGTGGCGCATTGCCGGGGACCTTGCACCAACAAGCCATGTCCAGGGAATTCAGCCGCTGGCTGGCCGGGGTTCCTGTGGCACAGCACAGTGAACGGCAACAGTTATGGGAGCAGTTGCAACACCACGAGGGGGCGAGGTCGGATGACGCGTTCCGGGTACTGCGCGACCTGATCCAGTCCTATGCCTACACCCACAGCCCGGCCAGCCAGCAAACCCTGACCACCAGGGTCTGGCACCTGCTCGAGGCCATGGGCCAATCGACCGAGCTGCGCGAGCAGATTTTCCTGAACACCTATGTCGCCGGTACGTGCGGCGATGGCGCCATCCTCGCCTTCATCGATATGGAGATTCAGCACAAGGTCCACCAGGCCCGGTCCCAGGCCGGCAGCAGCCAGGCCGACCACGATCTGCTGAGCCTTGCCAGAGGCCTGTTCTACCTGCGCAAAGTGGATGAATTGGCCGATACGCACCTGCAAAAGTTGCGTGAAGAGGAGATAGATCCGGACGATGCCGAGGTGAAACTGTATTACCGGCTGCGTTTTCGCGATGAGTACAACCTGCCGATTCGTCGCGAAGAGATGCTGTACTCCGTGGAGGAGTGGGTCGACGAGCAAGATATTGTCGAAGCCCGCGATAGTCTGGCCGGGTTGGAGAGAACCCAGGCAGTGCAGAACTCGGTGCTGATGGAGGAGTTCTGGATCGAGTACCTGGCCCGCAGTTACCCGGAACCTTTCTCGACCATCGAGAACGTCGTGAGTCACCAATTGAAAAGCCTGAACCTGGAGATCTCGGACAGACGCTCGGAAGCCTACCTGGAACGTCGGCAATCGCTGATGGAGTTGGAGATCGCCGAACGCAATCGGCTGGTGCGCCAGTTGACCGAAGCGGCGCAACTGGCACAACAGCAGGTCAATTGAGCCTCACGCCGAACGCGTGGCCCCCTGGGCAGTGTTCAACGGCTGCAGCTTGAACACGTAGAACAACACGGTCAGCAGCACCAGGAACGCCGGCCCCACATACAGCGCCACGCGAGTGTCCGGGAAGTACGCCATCAGGCCCACCACCAGCACCAGGAACGCCAGGGCCAGGTAGGAACTGACCGGATACAGCCACATGCGGTATTTGAGCCCTGCCCGTTCGGCGGGGCTCAGGCCTTTGCGGAACTTGAGCTGGGCCAGCAGGATCATCAGCCAGGTCCAGATCGCACCGAAGGTGGCGATGGAGGTGACCCACACAAAGACTTTTTCCGGCACCAGGTAGTTGAGCAACACGCCCAGCAGCAAGGCAAAGATCGACAGCAGCAACGCCTTGCGTGGCACGCCATTGCTGGAGGTCTGGCCGAACGTGGCCGGCGCCTGGCCGTTCTGCGCCAGGCTGTAGAGCATGCGCCCGGTGCTGAAGATGCCGCCGTTGCACGACGACAGCGCGGCGGTGATCACCACGAAGTTGATGATGCCCGCGGCGGTCTTGATACCGAGCCGTTCGAAGGTCATCACGAACGGGCTGCCCTGGGTGCCGATCTCGTTCCACGGGTAGATCGACAGGATCACAAACAATGCACCCACGTAGAACAACAGGATGCGCCAGAACACTGAGCCGATGGCGCTGGGAATGGTCTTTTGCGGGTTCTTCGCTTCACCGGCGGTGAGGCCGATCATCTCGACGCCCAGGTAGGCAAACATCACCATCTGCAACGACATCAACACGCCCTGCACGCCATTGGGCATGAAGCCGCCGTGGGCCCACAGGTTGGAAATCCCCAGGGCCACGCCGTCATTGCCGAAGCCGAAGGCGATGATGCCGACGCCGCCGATGACCATGGCAATGATGGTGACGATCTTGATCAGGGCGAACCAGAATTCGAACTCACCAAACGCCTTGACCGCGATCAGGTTGATGGTGCCCATGCTGATCAACGCCGCCAGGGCCCAGATCCAGCGCGGCGTATCCGGGAACCAGACGCCCATGTACACCGCCACGGCGGTGATCTCCGCCACGCAGGTCACCAGCCACAGGAACCAGTAGTTCCAACCGGTGAGAAAACCCGCCAAGGGGCCGAGATAGTCTTGGGCATAACGGCTGAACGAACCGGCGACCGGGTTGTGCACGGCCATCTCGCCGAGGGCGCGCATGATCACCAGGATCGCCAGGCCACCGATGATGTACGACAGCATGATCGCCGGGCCGGCCATTTCGATGGCCTTGGCCGAGCCGAGGAACAGGCCGACGCCGATGCAGGCGCCCAGCGCCATCAGGCGGATATGCCGTTCACCGAGTTCGCGTTTGAGCGGGCCGCCTTGAGCGGTCTCGCCATGGGGCAGTGGGTTGCCGACTGGCATAGGGTACAACCTCATTTTGTTATTGGATTGTCCGTCGAGTCTCCAGGGCGCGGGCCGGTAAGCCGGCACCCTTGCCGAGACCGGGGCCGCCTCATGGACGGGCCCTTCTTGCCAGGCAAGATCAGCGGGGCGTGCAGTATAAAAAGCCCGGAGCAGGGTCTTTCACTATAAAAGCGAGGCAATTTAGTGGAAGTGCTCGCTGTCTTGCAATTTAACAGGAGCATCTGACCTGCATTGAGCGGCAAAACGTCGCGGCAGGCCCGCCCCCATAACCGTCGGAAGGTTCTGACTCGAAAAACACATTTCCCTCACAAGCAGCGTCCAGCGACTACGCTTCAAGCAAGTCCGATCAATCTGCGTGAATGGATCAATCGACTATGGGCGCACTGTGGCAAACCGAATCGACCAAGGCTGCGAAACCACAAGGCAGTTCGGACCCAGCGCCTTTACCCGAAAGTAAACCCCGGCCGCGCCATGGGCGTCGCCTGTTCTGGTTGATCGTGCTGATGGCGCTGATCGCCCTGGGCTTTGCCGCCGCCAGGGAGATGCGCACCTCGCACCTGCAGGCCGAGGCACTCAGCCGGCTGGCCCGCGACCTGACTTATGACGTCAGGCCCGGCCCCAGCGATGCGATCGTTTACCCCGGCGCAGGCCCATTCGATCGTCGCCTGGGCTACAGCGACCTCGATACATTCCTGCCGCGCTTGCTCAAGCGCGGCTACGTGATCGAAGCCCAGGCGTGGTTTTCCCCCGCGTTGATGGACTACAGCGCCAAAGGGCTGTTCGTGCCCTACACGGAAAAAATCCAGGCGGGACTTTCCATCACCGATTGTCGCGCCGTGCCGCTGTATCGGTACGACTACCCGCAACAGTTGTACTCAAGCTTCACGGCTATCCCCTCACTGGTCGTGAACAGCTTGCTGTTCATCGAAAACCGCGACCTGCTCGACCCCGCGCAACCCCAGGCCAACCCCGCCGTGGACTGGCCACGCTTCGCCAAGGCAGCCTGGTCGCAAGTCGCCCGGCTGCTGCACCTGCCAGGCCAGAGTGCCGGCGGCAGTACCCTCGCCACCCAGTTGGAGAAATATCGCCATTCGCCGGACGGGCTGACCGTATCGGGTGGGGAAAAGCTGAGACAGATGTTTTCCGCCGCCGTGCGCGCTTACCACGATGGGCCCGAGACCTTGCCGGCGCGGCAGGATATTGTGCGCGACTACCTCAACAGCGTGCCGCTGTCGGCGGTGCCGGGGCACGGCGAAGTGCACGGCATGGCCGAGGGGTTGCGGGTGTGGTACGGCGCCGACTTCAACCAGGTCAACCAGGCCTTGCGCGGCCCAGTGAATGCGCAGCAAGGCCTGGCGTTGCGTCAGGTGCTGTCGTTGATCATCGCGCAGCGTCGTCCTTCCCATTACCTCGCCAAAGGGCGGGACGAACTTGCCGACCTGACCGACAGCCATTTACGCCTACTGGCCCAGAATGGCGTGATCGGACCTGACTTACTGAAGGTCGCCCTGGCGAGCAAGGTCACTTACCGCGACTGGGCACAACAACCCACGCTTCAACCGATAGAAACCAATAAAGGCATCAGTGTGGCCCGCAGCCGTTTGGCCGCATTACTTGACCGGCCGCTGTACGACCTCGACCGCCTGGACCTGTCCGCCACCACGACCCTGCAAGCGCAGTTGCAGGGCCAAGTCAGTGACTACCTCAAGCACCTCGCCGACCCCGAGTATGCACGCCAGATCGGCCTGATCGGCGAGCGCCTGCTCACTCCCGCCAGTACCGCCCAGGTGCGCTACAGTTTCACCCTGTTCGAACTGACCCCGGACGGTGCGCGGGTGCGGGTACAGACCGACAACACCGACCAGCCCTTCGACATCAACGAAGGCAGCAAGCTGGAGCTGGGCTCCACCGCCAAGCTGCGGGTGCTCACCACCTACCTGCAAATCATCGCCGAACTACACGGCAAGTACGCCGCGCAAGCGCCCGCCGCGCTGAAAAAAGTCGCCGTCGACGACCAGGACCGCCTGAGCCGCTGGGCCCTCGATTACCTGATCCAGGCCCCGGACAAATCCCTGGCCGTCATGCTCGACGCGGCGCTGGACCGCACCTACTCGGCCAGCCCCGGCGAGCGCTTCTTCACCGGCGGCGGCTTGCACAGCTTCCATAACTTTCGCAGCCAGGACAACGGCCGCAGCCCGACCCTGCGCGACGCCTTGCGCGAATCGATCAACCTGCCATTTATTCGGCTGATGCGCGACGTGGTGCGCTATGTCACCTATTCGGGCGAGAACAACAGCGCCGAGTTGCTCAAGGACGACAGCGACCCGCGCCGCCAGGAATACCTTGCCGGTTTCGCTGACCGCGAAGGCACCACCTTCCTGCGCAAGTTCTGGAAGAAGTACCAGAAGAAAGACACCCAGGCACGCCTGGACACCTTCCTCGACAGCCTGCGCCCAACGCCGATCCGCCTGGCGGCCGTGCACCGCTACCTGTTGCCCGACGCCAGCCAGGCGAGCTTCAACCTGTTCGTGCGCTCACACCTGGCCGGCATCAAGACCCACGAAAAACTCACCGACGAACGCCTGCAAAAACTCTACAAGGACTACGGCCCCGGCACCTACGACCTGCCCGACCAAGGCTACATCGCCAAGGTGCACCCGCTGGACCTGTGGTTGCTCGGCTACTTGCTCAACCATCCCGAGGCAACGTTCAGCGAGGTGGTCAAGGCCAGCCAGTTCGAACGCCAGGAGGTGTACAGCTGGTTGTTCAAGAGCCGCCACCAGAGTGCGCGGGACAGCCGCATTCGCACCATGCTGGAGATCGAAGCCTTCCTCGACATCCATCAGCGCTGGCAGGCCGTGGGCTACCCCTTCGATCACCTGGTGCCGTCCCTGGCGACGGCGATCGGCAGCTCTGGCGATCGCCCGGCGGCCTTGGCTGAACTGATGGGCATTATTCTCAACGACGGAGTGCGCCCCAAGGTTCTGCGTATCGACAGCCTGTTGTTCGCCGCCGGCACGCCGTACGAAACGCGCGTCGTCAACGACCCGGCACCCGGCAAACAGGTGATCCCGGTCGAGGTCGCCAGGGCCCTGCGCGGCGCCTTGTCCCAGGTGGTGGACGCCGGCACCGCCAAACGCGTCGCCGGCAGTTTCAAGCTGGCCGACGGCACGCCGCTGGCCATGGGCGGCAAGACCGGCACCGGCGATAATCGCATCGAGGCCATCGGCGCCGGTGGGCGCATCCTCAGTTCCAAGTCGATCAACCGCACTGCCACGTTTGTGTTCTACCTGGGCGAACACCACTTCGGCACGTTAACCGCGTTTGTCCCCGGCCAATCCGCCGAGCACTTCACCTTCACCTCGGCCCTGCCCGTGCAGGTGCTCAAGGGCATGGCGCCGTTGCTGATGCCGTACTTGCAACCCGGCAGCCAGACCCTGTGCCGGGCAAACGCTGACCTCAGTCGAGGCTGAAAAACAGGCGCCTGGCCACGCCCAGAGAGAGAGCTTGACGTTCGATCTCAGGCACAGGTTGCAACTGACCAGTCTGCCCGCGACGAATACGCGCAAACCTGTCCGCCTCGACTTCGGCCTGGTCCTGGCGGCCCAGGTGTTCCTGTTCGGGACGCTTGAGGTGGGCGGCCACGAAATGATCGTCCAACGCCTTCTGCGTCGGGTAATGGAAATGGGCGACACACAGCGCTTCGCCGTTCGCGGCATCGACGACGGCGTAGACCTGCAGATAGTCGTCGCGGTGCCCCTTGAGCGCCACCCGCCCGCCGCGCCGGGTTATCCGAACCTCGTGGTGGCGATGCAGGAACTCCAGCGTGTCCTGGGTGATGGGCCGTACCTTGCTCGCCTGTATGCGAGCCTCCAGGCCGGCGGCCTCCAGGCTCGCCACCGAGGCGTGCAAGCGGCTGACCATGGCCCGGGCGTTGGCCTGTTGCACCACTGCCAGCCGCGTACTGTCGAGCACACTCAGCTTCTTGTTGATGTCCTCGGCCACCCAGCGTCGACGGGTGGCCTGGGACTCCAGCAGGTATTGCAGGCTCGACGGCTGGTTGACGCCAGGGATCATGGCCTTGACCTGATTGATGGCTTTATCGACCGTCGCCAACAGGGCTTCGCCTTTTTCCATCAGGCTGCTCAATGCCGGATCGGGGCGGCGCCGGGCGGGTGTCGGCCGGGCATCCCACACGCCGTCTTCGGCTTCGGTGAAGGCGGCGATGACTTGGCCCGAAGGGTCACGCAGTTCGGCGGCTGGGTGGTCGGACGGCAGGTCGCTCAGTTGGGCAACATACAGGTCGCGGTTACGCGTGCGGATGATCTTCTTGCGCCTTGCCCCTGGTACGGGTGCGGGCGGCTTGGTCCGTGGCCTGGTCTTGGCGACCGGTTGCGTCAGGTCGTTGAGTTGGCCTTCGATGTACAGATGCAGCTGTGTCAGTAACGCCTGGAGTTTTTGCAGGTAATCCACGTTGAACTTGTCCGGCTCCATGGCCCGCCAGAACTCGATCTGATCGTCGGTTTGCGCGTAGACCCGGTCAACGCTCTCCAGCAATTCGATGCGCTCCTGGTCAGTGACCTCCACGTGACGCAAGTCCGCCATGGAACGGTTGGCCCGACGCGCCCGGTTGATGGTTTCGCTGATGCTGTCGAAGAAGGCGTCCTCCAAAGGCGGCCCCGCAACATCGATGGCGATACCCCATAACGTGGTGAACTGCAGGGCTTGCAGGTCCTGCACCGATGGCCGTGGGGGCAAGCCTGCCGTCAAGGCCTCGGCCTTGTCGCGGCCAAGCCTGGGAACCTGCCGCAATTCGTCCAGGTGAAGGTCCTCCAGGGTTCGCCAGTGAATAGCGTGGTCGTGCAGCGTCGCCAATTCGCGCAGGCCCTGTCCCAACTCCACATGGGCCTGGCGGTTGATGTCGGACTGAGCCTCATCCTCGGTTTCGTCCTCCAACAATTTGAACACCGGATCGAGTCGCGCGTTGGTTGCCACCATCTGGTCGCGGGTCAGGGAGCTGAGCAATTGCGTGCTCAACACAACCGACTCCAGGGCGCCGCACAGCTCTTCTTCATAACGCGTGCGCGGTGCCAATTCGCGCAATGCGCGCAGGGTGTGCAGTTCCTTGCGGGCGAAACCACAGGCGCGTTCGGCTTCCTGGTGATAACGCTGCCGGGCTTGCACCCGACGTTGCTCATCAATGGCGCCTTCAGGCTGTTCGACCAGTGCACGGGCCACCGCCATCGCCTGGCGAGCCCGCGTCTGGTCCTGGCGTGCCTGCTGGTAGTCGCGGGTCAGGCTTTCACGCCGTGTACTGGCTGCCTGGCGGGCTTCCTGCCGGGCAGGGTCATCCGCGCCGCCACGCAGGTGCAGGCCCAGGTCGATGTCCCAACGCCCGTTGCCCAGGTGTTTGAGCCAGGGCCCCAGGATTTCGTCCGTGGCACCGACCACCCGTACCCGCCCCTGTTGGATCTGAACGCGATAGACCCGCCCGCGTACCAGCGCCTGCCAGTACCCGCCGACAGCCGATGCGGGTTTCAACAACCCTTGCAACGGACCGCTGGCTTCAGCCTGTTTCAGATCGTCGGGCGTGGGCTGCGACTCGAGGCTCAAGGCCGTCAGCCGCGCCTGCATGGCCGGGGTCAGGGTATCCCGTGCGTTGGCCCAGCCAAGCGGCGCACTGAACGATGCCGGGGCCACCACCCGCACCGGCGCGGCAGGCAACGGTTCGGCGCGGGCCAATGGCGCAAACGCCGGATGTTCCAGGTCCAGATGGCGCTGCACGTCATGGGGGGCAGCCTGATGCGCTATCACGGCTATCAGGTTGACCAGCATGTCCGTGACGGCGGCGGCTCGCGCCTGGGCATCGGTACTGTGCAGGCTCTGAAGATCCTCTCGTACGCTGTCCGTCAACTGCAGCAGCCACCCGGACAACGCCGCCGGCCCACGCAGGAACGGCAGCAGGTTGGTAAACAGCAGCCAACCGAGTTTTTTCAGGGTGGCCCAGCGCTGTTCGGCATTGGACTGTGACTGACGGTCGGCCAGGGTCACCAGCGCCTCGGCGGTTGCAATGAAAACCTGTTGCGCCGGGTCGCCCTCGACCACCTGTTTGTGCAGTTGTGCGGGAGCCGGTTTGGTGTAGACCGTGAACTCATCCGTCGGTAAAAAATGCCGGATGTGCGGCTCGATGAAACCACCCTTGACATAGATCGCCTGGCGTCGTGCATCTATCCAGCTCAGCACCTGATCCTGCAGTTCGCCAGGGGCCCTGATCGCCTCGAGCAAAGCCGCCAGGCTTTCATACTCCTGCAACGTCGGGCTCAGCAGTGGCCGGTACAACAGGTGCGGCCCTTCGTGCCCGGCCTGGGGCCCGATGATGAACTGGTTGGCAACCACGTCCGCCACCTGATCGGGCGCAGCGCGAAACGCCAGCGGCCACAGGGCCATGCCTTTTCCATCGAGCAGGCGTTGGGCCGGAGTAGCTTGCAACGCGGCCTGCAAGCGCAGGAAACCGGTGCGGGTCAGGCCGTGCAGCCCCTGGATTTTGTATTGCAGAGCCAGCAGCGGCAGTTGGTTACGCAGTTGCCGGCTGAACAACCGCCGGCGGCGCGTGGCTTCAGATTGGTCCTCCACCAGCTTGCGCTTGAGCAACAGCGGATAGGCTTGCCCGATATCGACCTGCTCGATGCAGGTGCTCAGCAGGTTGTACGTCAACCACGTCGGGGCCTTTTCGCCCTTGAGGCTGATCGACTTGGGCGTGTGTGGAAAGCCGGCGAGGTTTTCCAGGGCCAATTGCACCAGTGTCACGGTGACGGGTTCGACTTCCCCGGCAATGAAGCCGCCCGGCAGCGGCACGGCAGCGGCAATCACGCGATCGAACCGCAGGCTGATGTCTTGTGCTTTCAGCTTGGCCGTCAAGGGCTGCTGCTGCAAACACCCTTGCAATTGCTCGATGGCAAACTGCTCAATCGTCGGGATACCTTCCAGGTAGTCGTGTGCGCCCTCGGCATGCCCGGCCAGCACACAGCCACGCAGCAATTGGGCACAGGCGATACTGTCGGCGGCATCGGCCTGGCTCAGCCACAGCGGCAAGCCAGCACGCAACTTCTGTTGAAGAGAACTCAGGCGCGCGACAAACCAGTGAAAGGGGTCAGTGATGTCGTTCAGCAACTGTTGCAAAGCCTGGGGCGTGCGTGGCACCCGGCGGTCGATGCGGTCGAGGTCGCGCAACTGCCGCTCCAGGTAACTGGCCGCCAAAGCATCGAAGGGGTCCCCCTCCACCGGCTGGGAAAACCACTGTGCGACTTGCCCTGACGGTGACGGTTCCACCTCGGCAGCCAGCAAAGCCCCTATATCGTCTATAGCTTCAATGGGGGTGATTCCCGAGGCCGGGTTGTAGACCAACAAAGACGAACGCCCCAGCGCCAGGGTCCGCTCAAGCAACAGCCAAGGCAGCGTGCGCAGCTGGTTTTGCTGCAGGTGCAGCGTTTGCACGCGCAATGCCGCGCTGTGCAGGCTCCACTCACGGTCGGGCCGGGTCGCACGCAACAAGGTTTTCGGAAACAGCTCGGCAAAGCGCGCCGGGCTCATGCCAGGCGGCATGGGGGCATCGTAGAACAGCGCCAACAACTCATCGGACAAATACCCCCAGCGCACGCTGTCCACGGGCATTGCCTCATGCCACCACGCCTGCAATCGCTGGGAAAAAGCCTCCAGCAGAAAGCTACCGCATTCGTTGATCAATACCTCCAGTTCGGCAAGGCTCGGCCCGCCCGGCCCAATCACCTCGCGTACGCGTCGGACCACCTTGTGATAGTCCTGCACCAGCAACACTGGCCGAGCAGTCGCCAGGCGCTCCACCACCATCTGCGCCAATGAGGCATAGCGCCAGGCGCCTTCATCGGGGTGATCTTCAGGGGTTGCGATATGGAGCCATCGCGCGTGCTCGTTACGCGCGCTGAAATGACGGTCCAGGTAAGCCTGGGCACTGTCCAGGGCGACTGCCAACAAGGAGGGAGGGTCGTTGAACAGGGTTTCGATCTGTTCAATATGAGCTTGGCGCAGGGCGCTGGCAGTGAGGGGCATCCAGGTCTCTCCATGGGGTGGGTCCACTCAAGCTAATCCCTTGCGCCACCTCCGAAGACGTAGACAGTTAACACCGCCGACCGAGCCCCAGGAATAAAGCGCAGGCGACTTCAACTATCTACTGCCTCGCCCCCACCCCAGGGCACCTAGGCTGACGACCTTTTCTACACCTCAAGGTCATCTGCCATGCACCCGCCACCGCAGCCCGCGCCCGCGTCGTCCCTCCACCCAGACAAAGGCCCGCACTATGAATTGATCAAACAGAAGATCCCGCCATGGCTGCTCGCAACCTCGCCGGCCAGAGCTGAAGCCTTGAGCAAGGCCCGCCTGGACCTCGCGTCCTGGTATCACAGCGCGCCCCCTCAGGCTCACGCCAGCCTCAAGACGGCCAACGCCCAGGCATGGGTCACCCAGAACACGGTGGATGAGCGCCTCGAACAGGTCCAGGACGTCTATGCCTTCGCCGAGCCGTTGCTGACCCAGGCGCTCAAGACAACATACGGCGTGGACGCCAGCGTCCGGGACACCTTCCTGTTCCTGTACAGCGTCAAGGGCACGTTCATCCAGGGTGTCACCAGCCGCAGTGTGTCTCTGCTGGACGCCGCCCTGCACAACTTTGCCAAGGATGAGCACTTCACCGACGACTCCAGCTACACCAGCCGGCCCGACGCCCGCGGTCACTTCACCCTCAAGCCCCTCAAGCAGCAGATGAGCATTGCGCAGTTCACCGCCCTGTGCCGACAACTGGATCTGGGTGCCCAGTACCAGCGCCACCTGCAACAGCACCTGCTGCCCACCGACGAAACGCAACTGGCCGCGCTGCACGATGCGCTCATCGCCAGCCAGAAAGCCGCCCTGAACGCCGCGGCCCACCACGCCTTGCTCACGCACGCCATCGACCCCGCCAGTTTCCATGTGCTGCAACGCGCCCTCAACGGCGAGCGAGGCGTGCTGCAGTTTTATGAGTTGCAGATGATGGACTCGCGCCTGACCGGCATCCTGCTGATCGCCGCCGACCTTGAGCGCGCAACGGTCACCGTGCCGGTACTGGCGTATATCCCCCATGACCCACAGGCACCACTGATGGCATACCCCAGCAGCGCGGCGTTCATGCAAGCGCTGACCGATAAGTTGCGCACCGCCGCGTACCGCCAGTTCTTCAGCCAATTCATCGACCAGCAACAGCGCGGGCACTTTTTCGCCAACCTCGAACAACGCCTGAACCGCGTCCAGTGGTATCGCCGCACCGATCCGCTGGACACGCGCCCTACCTGGCGGGACACGCCGGTGGACCAGCCGCGCCTGCAATACGCCGCCGTGCCCATCGACGGCGACCTGTGGCGCCATCGCCTGCAACGCGGCCTCGACAAGATCTTCAATGACGCCCGCGACATCGTGGTATCCACCGCCGACAGCGACAGCCGCGCCCGCTGGGCCTGGTGGGATAATTTCAGCCGCGTGCTCAGCGAGATCTTCAACGCCGCCTTGCTGGTGATCACACCCTTCGTGCCGTGGCTGGGTGAGCTGATGCTGGCCTACACCGCCTACCAGTTGCTCGATGAAGTGGTCGAAGGTGTGGTGGACCTTGCCGAAGGCCAGGCCAGGGAAGCGGCCACACACCTGGTCGGCGTGGTCAACGAGGTGGTGCAGTTGGGTACGTTTCACATCGGCGGCCAACTGGTCAAGCTCATCCCTTCGCCCTTCGTCGATCAACTGCAGGCCATCGAACACAATGGTCAACCGCGCTTGTGGAACCCCGACCTGCGCCCCTACGCGTTGAAGGCCCCCGGCCTGCCCAGCGATTCGGCACCCGACGCGCTGGGCTTGCACACCCACGCAGGCCGCAGCGTGCTGCCCCTGGACGGCGAGCACTATGAAGTCAGGCTCGACGACGCCGGCCACCGTATCCAACACCCCAGCCGCCCCGACGCCTACGCACCGCGTTTGCAACACAACGGCCAGGGTGCCTGGACCCACGAGGCCGAAGACCCCAGGACCTGGGACGACCCCCAATTGATGCGGCGCCTGGGTCACAGCGTCAATGACCTGGACGCGGCGCAACTGGAACAACTGCGCCAGACCAGTGGCACCGAGTACAACGAACTGCGTGCGCTGCATCGCGACAACGCAGCCCCCTCTCCGCGCCTGGCCGACAGCCTCAAGCGCTGGCGGCTGAGGCAGCACACGGAGCGCCTGGCCCAACGTTTAAAGGTCGGCGAGGCGGTGGATGATGACACCTACTGGAGCCCTCACTTGGCCACCGAACTGCCGCAATGGCCAGCGGACCAGGCGATTGACGTGTACGAAGAAGATGACCTCGGCGGCGCGCCCCTGCGTTACGGCGCCACCGACGCCAACGCCGTGCTGCCGATCAGCCGCCAGGCCCTGAACAGGGGCGAGCTGGCGCCGCGCCTGCTCGACGTTCTCAACGAAGCGCAACTCCAGGCCCTCGCCGGCCCCTTGCCGCAGACACGGGCGGCGCGTATCGATGCATTGCGCCAGCGCCTGGCCGATCAGCTCGCCGTACGTCAACGGGCAGTGTTCGACTACCTCTACCAGCACAGCGAGAGCGTGAACCAGGCAACGGCGCTGCGGGTCCGCGAGGCGTTCCCCGAACTGCCCAAAAGCCAGGTCGAATATCTGCTGGAACAAGCGCGCCCGGACGAACGGGCGCTCATGACCCACGGCCATCACTTGCCTCTGCGCCTCAAAAGCCTCGGGCGCGCACTCCAACTGCAAGCCCGGGCCACTCACGCGTATGAAGGCTTCCACGCCGCGCCGCTGCTCAACGAGCACAGCGAGCGCATGATGCTCGGTGCGCTTGAGCAACACAGCCCGGCCCTCGCCGCGCTGCACTTGCAAGTGCGCAGCCAGTCCACCGGCGGTGCAGTGCGCGCCGAGGCGGGTCGCGGCGACGCCCGGCGTATCCTGGTACATCGCGAAGACGGCCAGTACGCGGTCTACGACGGCGCTCACCAGAGCCTGCACCCCGCCAGTGACTTTTACAGCGCATTGCTCAACGCCCTGCCCAGGCCAACGCGTACCGCGATGGGCGACGCCGCCGCCGACGGCCCGGCGTTGCGCAACTGGTTGATGGAGCGCCTGGTACCGCTGGAGGATCGCTGCCGAGTGCTCGCCGACCCCATCGGCGCGCCGCCCGAACGCGAGACCCTGCGCCTGGTGCAGGCGCCAAGGTTCAAATGGGCGAGCAAGCTGCTGGGGCTGTCGCCAGGCTCGGTGGAAGAACGCGTCAAAGCCTTGTACCCGGGATTGAGCGCGGCAAAGGTGCAGGAACAGGTGCAAGCGTTTGACTCACCGGATGGCCTCACGGCGCTGCGTGAGCTGGAGCGGGAGAAAAAGCAGCTGGCCAAGGACCTGAAGAAATGGGTGGAGGCCCCCACGAGCCGGCATCAGGGCAACATCGAAGAACAAACCGCCGAGCGACTGGTGCGCTCTCAACTGTCCCAGGCCTTGCGGCGCAGTTGGGAGAAATCGGCAAGTGGCTACCGCGACGGGTTTGGCGAGCGCCAGCCAGGCAGCCGCCTGGACCTGGAAGGCTGGCCGCTGGGTACCTACCTGTTGCATATGCCGACACTGCGCACACCGCTCAAACACATCACCAGTCTGAACCTTGGCGACACCGGACTGGGCGATGCGCAGGCCAGGTTCCTGGAATTGTTTCCAAACCTCATCACTCTGGAGCTGGCGCAGAATCGCCTGACGCGGCTGCCGGAAACACTCACCACTCTGCCACGCCTGACCCAACTGGGGCTGAGCGCCAACCCCTTGCAATGGGACGCCCATTCCCTGGCCCAACTCAACACCCTCAGCCGCCTCAAGGTGCTGGACCTGTCCTACAACCGCCTGCTGCGCGAGCCACCGGACATCAGCGGCATGCCCGACCTGCGCGAGCTGTACCTGACGAATACGCAGTTGACGCAGTGGCCGCAAGGGTTGTTCGAACAGCCACGGCCCGAGGATTTCCTGCTCGACCTGCAAAACAGCCCGATCAAGAGCGTGCCGAAGTTTCTGCCCTGGCAAGCCGAGGCGCTGTTGGTGGCGCGCACGCGGTTGGACCGCAACCAGCTCGGCCTGGACGACGAAGAACGCATGGTCAGCTATCGCCTTGGCGCCGGCCTCGACCCTTATCGCACCTACCCGCCGCGTGGCGAACAGGACAGCGCGTTCTGGCTGCAGGACCTGCCGGCCGAACAGGGTCCATCGCGTCAGCGCCAATGGGACGAGCTGGAACAGGAACACGGCTCCCAGGGTTTCTTCGAAGTGATCCGCAGCCTGCAGACGCCCAACTACTTCGAGACCGAGGGCGATCGGGCCGCGTACCTGGCCAACCGGCGGGCGCTGAGCCTGAACGTCTGGCGCATGCTCGACGCGATGCACGCCGATGAAGCGCTGCGCAGGCGCTTCTTCACCCTGGCCAGCGCGCCCGCCAACTGCGCCGATGCGGGTGCGCAGGTGTTCAATAGCCTGGGCGTGCAGACCCTGGTGTACGAGGCCTACGCTGCACGCCCGGCCCTGGAAGAAGGCGCCTTTGCCCGGCGACTGGCGCACCTGGCCTGGCAGGCCGCACGCCTGAGCCGCGTCACCGCCCTGGCCCGCCAGGAAGTGGCGCACCGACTGGCGCCGATTGACCAGGGTGGGCTCGGGTTGCGACTGACCAGCGAAGTGATCGATGGCGTACCGGGCAGCGTGGATGAAGTGCAGGTGCACACGGCGTTGCAGACCGCCCTCAAGGCACGCCTGCACTTGCCCTGGCTGGCAGAACATATGGTCTATCGTGTCACCGCGTCGGTGAACCCCGCACTGATCGAGACGACCTACAAGGCCGTCATCGAGAGCGAGGCCGGCGACGGCCGGGTGGATGCGTTGTTGAACGTCGAGTTCTGGGACCAGTACCTGGAAGCCACTCACGCCGAAGCGCTGGCGCTGAACACCCAGGTCCATCAGGACAAAGCCGCACGCCTGGACGACTTGCTGCAGGCCCAGCACGCCTGGGTGCAGGGCCAGGGTTCGCGGCAAAGCGTTGAGACCCTGGCCGATGCGCTGGGCGTGCCCCGTGCCAGCGTGCTGACCGACGCCCCCGTTAGCCAGGCAACCTATGAACGCTGGCTGGAAGACGTGGCGCAGGCCCACAAGGCCCTGCGCCGGCAATTGACCCGTGAGGCGCTGGGCCCGCTGCAAAGCGAGGCCGCGCCCTCAGACTTCGGAGTCCCAGACCACCGTAGCCGTTCCTGAATAGGTGGTGCCGCTGCCGTGTTCGAGCATCTGTGCCACACCGTCGGCCAGTACCGAAAAGTGCAAGGTGCTGGGTTGCCGGTAGATGTAGATGCGCGGCTGGAAGCGCTCGGTGCCGCTGCCGTCCAGGCGCAGCGGCAAGCGGTTGACCGGCCGCCCGGCACTGTCATACAAACCCGCCGGGAGGCTGACGGCCACCTCCAGCGGCACCTGGTGCGTGCCGTTGCTGACGCTGCAGGTGTTGCCCAGCGGCTGCCCGCACTCCAGGGTCATCTTGAAGGGGCCGCCCGACCACAGGCTGACGGTCTGGTCCCTGGCCAGGCGCGTCGGTTTGCGCCCGTTCTGCAGCCAGTTCTGCCAGCCGCCCTGGGGTTCCAATTGCACCCGGTTGCCGCCCGGCGGCACCTGTACGCGCAGGTGATGGTCCACTGTCAGGGTGAAGTTGAACGTCAGGACGTTATCGTTGGGGATCATCACATCGCCGAAATCGAAATCCCCACCCGGGCCGAGTACGTAGCTGAGGCTGCCCGTGTATTCACCCGGCGCCATGGCCAACGGGTTCGGGGTTTTCAGGCCGTAGGCATACTCCATATTGCTGTAGTTGAACCAGTCGATGGTGGTGGAAGGCACCCGGTGACACACCCCGGCGTTTTCCGGGACCAGCCAGAAGAACAACACAAAGTTGGTTCCAGCGGCAAAATAGTTGATGCCGCGACAAGGGCTGGGCGCATCCCGCCACGCGCTGCTCCAAGGCAAGCCGGGTTGCCCCCAGGCACTCACGCCGGGGCGGCTGTTCCAGCGATGGCCGATGCCTGCGATGCGCATCTGTACCGTATCGGTCTGCCCGGTTTCGGTATGGGTGACCTGCACCGCACGCCACTCCGAAGGCACCTTCCACATGGCCCCCTGGCGGGGGCTGGGGTGGTTTGCGGGAATGGGCCCGTTGGCCTCGGCCGTGAAGGCGTTGGTGCGGATGGTGAAGATCCCCAGCGCGTTGCAATGCCCCGGGATATGCCCCGGGCAAATGCCGCTCTGGGGCGTGGTGTTGACGAACTCGTTGACCGTCGGGTTGGACGGGTCGGGGCGGAACTTGGCGGTGATGTCCTGGGTAAGTGCGCTGGCCAAAGGGCTGATCAACGCGGCCGTCAGCCCGGATGCCAGGATCAGTCTGCTGATCCAATAGTGACTCATTTAAACCTCCGAATCCCAGATCACGGTGGCTGTGCCTGTATAGGTACTGCCGCTGCCGTGTTCGAGCATCTGCGCCACCCCCTCGGATTGAATGGAAAAGTGCAGCGTGCTGGGCTTGCGGTCGACAAAGCGGGTCGGTTTAAACAGCTCGCTGCCACTGCCGTCAAGGCGCAGGGGCAAGCGGTTGACCGGACGTCCGGAGGCATCGCTCAAACCTGCGGGCAACGTGACAGCGATGTCCAGCGGCACCTGATGCGTACCGTTGCTTACGCTGCAGGAATTGCCCATGGGCGCCCCGCACTCCAGGGTCATCTTGAACTGAGTACTGGTCCACAGGTTGAGGGTCTGGTCGCGGTACAACCGGGTCGGTTTGCGCCCGTTTTGCAGCCACGCCTGCCACCCCCCTTGAGGCTCAAGCTGTACGCGATTGCCACCGGGGGGCACCTCGACCTTGAGGATATGGTCCACATCCAGTACGAAGTCCAGGATGGCGACGTTGTCGAACGGAACCACGCGGTCGCCGAAATCGAAGTCCATCCCCGGGCCTACGGTGTAGAGCTGGCTGCCACGGTAAATCCCGGCGGGCATATCCAATGGGTTGGGCGTACGCAGCTCGTAAGTGAAATACAGGTCGGGGAAATCCATATAGGGCAGATCAAACAGCGCCTGGGTGGCGCAGGCGCCCGCATTTTCCGGCACATGCCAGAGCCACTCGACCCAGTAAGCGGTGCCATTGATCATTCCGGTGGGGATACACGGTGCCGGCGCTTTATGCCAGCGTCCGGTACTCCACAATTGTTCGTAGTCTCCACCATTGGTGATCAGCGTCACATGCCCGCCGTGACGCTCGGTGCCACCGATCCCCGAGATACGCACCTCCAACTGACTGCTGTCGCCAGCAGCGCTGGTGACCGTGATGGTTCGCCATTCGGACGGAACCTTCAGGTATACGCCCTGACGCGGGTCGGCGTGGTTGGCGGCAACCGGTCCACCAGTGGTTTGCGGCCTTGGGCCGATGGGCATGTCCAGACTGAACCAGCCTCTAGGCTCGCAGTAATAAACGAAGTGCTTACAGAACCCCGTACTGGGCGTGACGTTGGTAAAGCGGTTGACCATCGGGTTGCTGGGGTCGGGACGGAATTCGGCACGGACCTCGGCGGAACCGGCCTGGGCTGCACTCGCAACCAGCGTGAGAACCAGGCCAAGGCCCCATTGGATATGACGTAAATACCTCATGGATTCGCCCCCGGCGCCAGCGCATCGAACACCATGTGCACCGTGCCGTAATAGTTACCCGGGGCGTAGTCATCCGCCGGTTTGATCGCGGCGATTTCCAAAGCCACGCGCTTGCCCGGCGCGGCATCGGTGCTGGACACCACTTCGCTGGAGGTCAGGCCCAGCTCTTGATTGTTGAAGGTCACGCGCAGGTCGATACGCTCCCTGCCGTTGAACAGAAACGGTTCGGCATCCAGCCGTGCGCCAATGGCGCCGCTGACGTTTTTCACATCGAATTGCGCACGCAGCGGCTTGAGTTGCGATGACACCGGGTTGTAATCCAGCGGCTGGTCGCGCTGCACCAGGGTCGGATCCACCGGGAGCACATAAAACTGCGCCGTGGGGATTTCCACGAACACCTCGAAGGTTTCCCGCTCTACCGCCGCGCGGGCCGAGGGCAACACGCAAATGGCACTGAGCGAGGCGAATGCCAGCGTCTTGAAGAGTGTGATCACCCCTTGACCTCCATCGGTTTTTTCTCGCTGCCTTCGATCAGGCTGAAGCGGTAGGAGCGGCCAGGCTCTTTATCGAATCCATAGGAACGACCGGCCATGATGTGGTGCTTGACCGTCGGCCGGCATTCCAGGGTATTGGCCGCCGAGCAGTCCTTGAATTCATCGACCACCACGACACTGTTGCCCTTGTTGACCAAGGTGTAGCGCTTGCCTTCGTCACGCACCTGGGTGTCAAACCGCACGTTGCTGGGGCGCACGAAAAACACCGTGCCGTAACCCGCCAGCACGCGTACGCCAGCGGCCAGGCTGTCTTTGTATTGCTTGCGCTCTTCTTCGGTGACGGCGAACTCGTCTTCGGTCTCGGGCACCACCGGTACGAAGCGCACGCGGAAGTAGCGTTCCTTGTCACGGTTGCCCATGAACAGCAGGCGCGTGCCCTGGGTGCCGTTGGCCGGTACGATCAGCCGCGCCGGGCTGGCCATCAGGCCATCGCGCGCAGCGGCGCCGGGCTGGTTCTGCAACGGTACTTCACGGTAGGAGCCATCGGCGTCGTAGATCATTTCCAGGATGTTGACCTTGACGAACGCCGTGGAGGTGCCGCCATTGAACACCCGTTTCATATAGGTGCTCTTACCCGCCTCCAGGTAGTCGTACACCACGCCTACGTTGATCTGGGGGCCCGCCTGGGCCCCCAGGGAGAAAAGACATACGCATAACAACCAAAAACGTTTCATGCCACAACCTCATGTTTTGCAAGCGGCCAAGCGCGGCCATTTATCCAGGAACTATTCAACCCGCCGTTGCCGTGCCCAGGGTGGCCTCGGCCAGGGTGTCAGGGGTACAGCGCAGGTCACCGATCATCAGCACATCGCTCTCCTGGCGCGCCTGGCTGGGGTCAAGGCGGAACTGGCAGAGCAACTGGTTGGCGTAGCGCACTTCCAGGGTGGGCGAGCTGGCGTTCATCTCCATGGAGAAGAACCCGTCGACCTCGCTGACCCCGCGACTGGCGTGATTGATCACGTGGTGCCCCTTGAGCGGCCGGCCCTGGGCATCCAGCAGGCGACCGAGCACCGTGACGGTTTTCATCACGCTGATCTTGCGGTAGCCCACCCCGCCCTTGTTCAAGTGGTAGCTGGACCGCGCCGGCTGAATGTTGGCCGCCGGTGGATGGTTGCCCTCGAAGTCGAAACTCAGGGTGCTGTTCTTGTAGGCGGTGATGGGCACGAAGTTGCGCCCCGGCCGCAGGGTGCTGCTGCCGCCGGTAAGGTCGTCGGCGCGCAGGGTGATGTCGTCCAGGTCGGTCTCCACGTCCACGATCATCCCGGCGCCGTGGCCTTGGGGCTGGCTGCTCAGGGCAACTTTCTGCCCGCCCACCGCGACGGTGCTGCTCAGGTTCAAGCCACCGGTGATCTTGTTGTTGAAGGAGGAACGCTGGGCAAAGGCATCGCCGTACAGCGCATCGGTCTGGAAGCTGGTACGACCGGACAACCCGACGCCGTAAGTATCGGCAATCGCCGTGGCCGACACGCTTTGCAGCACGTGATCGTCCAGGGTGCGCTGGTAGGTCAGCGAGCCATTGTTGTCGCGGCTGCCGTCACGGGCAGTGCGCGTACCGAGGCTGGCGGACCATTGCTCGTTGGGCCCGCCCAGGGCCAGGCTGACGCTCACGTCGACGCCCACGTTGCGTTTGTCGCCGGTGCTGGAGGTGGCCGGGCGATCGAACACCGAAAAACGCCAGTTGGCGTCGCTGCCGAGAAGCTTGCCGCGCTGGTTCCAGCCCAGGTCCAGGCCCAGCCCTTCGATGTTGCCCTGGCTGTAGGACAGGCGCGAGTTGATCGAACTCTTGTTGCTCAATCGATGGTTGATCGACAGCGACGAGTTGCTGGTCTGGCCGATAAAGGCGGTCCGCGGCCGCAGCCGTGTGCCATCGGGGAGGATCTCGAAGGTGCGGCGGGTGTCCAGCCAACTGCGGTTGTGGCTGAGTACCACGCTGCCGTGCCCGTAGCTGTAGAGGCCTTGCATATCCAGGCCGGTGCCATGGTCCTGGGTCTGGTAGACGTTGGCGTAGAGGCTGGTGCTGTTGGCCAGGGTCCAGTCGATGGACGTGCCGTATTGCATCTTCTCGCGCACTTTGCGCGTGGACAGGCCCAGGATTACCCGTGGATGGGCCAGGTAGTTGGCGCTGGCGCCGTAGGTCATGAACCCGGTGGCTTGTTCGTCCCAGTTACTGAGCAGCTTGGTTTCCCGACCGACGAAGGTGTTATAGCGCCAGCGTTCGTCGGCATTGCGCCAGTTGTTGGGTTTGTACACCAGTTCCTGGGTGGTGGCCGTGGTCAGCCCGTCTTCGATCAGACGCACCTCTACTTCATAGATGCCCCCCGGCAGCGAGCGTGTGTCGAGGGTCTGCAACCCCGCCGCCACCGGCTGGCTATTGATCAACAGGCCATTACGGTAGATCTCCACCGACGCCTGGCGGCTGGCGGTGACGTAAATCGGGTACACGCTGGGCTTGGGGTTGTTGATCAGCAGGCTGTCGGAGCTGCCGTACATCAGGCCCACGGCGGTGTCGGGGTTGGCGCCGAATGAGCGGACCTGCCGCGTGAGGCCATCGGAGCCAGGGGTGAAGTAACCCAGGCGCAGGAAGTTGCCTTCCATTTCACGCTGGCTGTAAAGCTCATGCACGGCGTGGTACAGCGTGGTATCGGTGCCGCCGAAACGCGACAGTTGCAGGTTCAGTGCCTGGGTCCAATTGCCGACGCTGGCGCTGGCTTCCAGGCCGTAACGGCCGCCCAACGCTTCATCCTGCCCACCATTGAGGTTCAATTGGTTATTGACGATCAGGCCCAGGCTTCCGGCCTCCGGCTGGTCGTAATAACGCTTGGTCTGCGTGGTGCGCTCGACGTTCTCGGTGAGGATCGAGACCAATGAGTTTTCCAGGCTGTAGTGCATCGCCAGGAGTTGCTCTGGGCAACTTCTTTCGCAACTTCCAAGGGTCATGCCCTGTTGCAGGAGTTGCTGCCACTTGGCCCGTTCTGAAGCCGCGAAGGGACTGTCGTTGGCGTCTGTGAATTCCAGTAAGGTAATACGGTCATTGCGATCCAGCACAATCATGGCCTCGCCGAGAAACTGTTGGTCCAGTTCCACGCGCACGGCCAAGGGCACGTCAAAAAAGTGCTCTTCGAAATCGTTTGGCAATCCCTTGGACTGTGACAGCAAACTGCCCGGCGTCGTGCCAGGCGCTGTCGGCGCGGCCAGGGCGCCGGCGCACATCAATAGCGCCAGCGCGCCCGCAATAGGCGTCTTCGAAAACATGAACGGAATACTCGTAAATACGCACAGTCAGGGCTGCTTGACAAGGTCGGCAGCCATTGCCGGCAACCGACCTTGGGTCAATGCCCGCGTGATCGTCGCGATCACGGGGCCAGGGGTGCTCCGCGTCGGTTACGGATTCGGCGTACGCGGCACGGCGTCGAAGATCACCGTGTAACTGGCGGTGTACAGGCCATTCTGGGTGTCTGTCGGCTTGGCCGGAGTGATCACCAGGTCGGCCTGGGTGCCCGGGGTGGATTGAGGGTCGTCCACCACTTCCTGCGGGGTGCCAGTCAGGGTGACGCCGTTGAAGGTGTTGGTCAGCGCAATGCTGTTGGAACCGTTGTACAGCGCGGCCGACGTCGGGCCGCCTTCGATGTAGGCATGCACCGAACCGTCGGTGTTTTTCACGTCGAACGTGGCGCGCAGGGAACTCAGCTCACCGCTCACCGGGTTGTAGTTCATGGTTTCGTCTTTACCGAAGTTCGGGTCCCGTGGCTGCGCATGAAACTGCTTGGTCGGGATGTCGGCCTTGATGTTGATGGCGGTGCGCGCGTCATCGGCGGCAACGACCAGGGACGAATTCAAGGCGACCGCGACCAGAGCGGCCGCGACGGAAAGTTGTTTCAACATAGCGATATACCTGTTGGTTAAAAACAATTTAGTGAAGTCATTAAAAACCTGCATTACGCAAACTTTTCAACAACTTGCATTGACGAACGCACCGTCTCGCCTTATGCCCAACAAGTATTCTCAAAATAAAAGTTCAAGTAAGCAGTCCGCTTCTCTACTTCATGTAGCCGAGACACACCTAGTAATATGGGAAAAAAGTGGCATTTTGCCAAAACTTTAAAATCACCTGTAAGAAAAAGACTACTTGATAATAAACGAGAATAATTACGCACCGAAAAAGTATGTAAGAACAATACGACATGCGCATAAAAACTCCAACATTCGCGTGCCGACAACGCGTGTAAGAGAACACCACTGACTACTTGAGTAGTTACTCTATTTATACAGAGTTGAATAACTCGAAACTTTCAGCCTGCTTTTCAGGCTCGTAATGCCTTGCGTGCCGTTGGTCGGGTGCGTTTGCCCTAGTCATAAGATATATCTTACGTTGTATCTAACCACGACAGGAGAAGCGCAATGAGAGGACACCCTCACCACGACAGCCACGACGGCTTCGAAAAACGCGGCGGTCGCGAACGCGGTGGCCGCGGCCCGCGGGTCTTTGCCCCAGGCGATCTGAAATTGCTGCTGCCGGCGCTGATCGCCGAACAGCCATGCCATGGCTATGACCTGATCCGTCAGATCGAAAGCCTGTTCGACGGCGCCTACAGCCCCAGCCCCGGGGTGATCTACCCCACGCTGACCTTTCTTGAAGAAAGCGAGTTGATCAGCGGCGACACCGAAGGCGGGAAAAAACGCTACACAATCACCGACGCCGGTCGTCTCTTCTTAAGCGAGCAGACGGTTGCCCTCGACGGTATTCGTCTGCGCATGGACGTGAGCAAGCGCGCACTGCGCGGCCAGGACCGCCCGCCGGAAATCCACGAGGCGGTGCACAACCTGCGCCATGCCTTGCATTCGCACCACGGGCGCTGGAGCCCGGAAGAAATCGTGCGTGTCGCGGCGCTGCTCAACAGCACCGCCCAGGCCATTGTCGACGGGGAAAACCAATGAATACGCAAACCATCCATCGCGTTACCCACGAAATCAAACGTCGCCGCCTGCAGGTGCTGCGGGTGGTGGACATCACCCCGCGCATGCGTCGCATCACCCTGGGCGGGCCAGAATTGGCCGGGTTTGTCAGCCTGGGCAGTGACGATCACATCAAGCTGCTGTTCCCCCAGAACGCCGCCGAACAGGCCGCGCTGGAAAGCCCGACGTTCGCCATCAAGGGCGACGGGCCGCAACCGGCCATGCGCGACTACACGCCGCGGCGTTTCGACCTGAGCATCGGTGAGCTGGATATCGACTTCGTGCTGCATGGCGACGGCCCTGCGTCGACCTGGGCCGAGCAGGCGCAGGTTGGCCAACACCTGTACATCGGCGGGCCACGGGGCTCGATGATCGTGCCGGATATCTTCGACAGCTACCTGTTGATCGGCGATGAAACCGCCATCCCGGCCATCGCTCGCCGCCTGGAAGAATTGCCGGCCGGGCGCACCGTGCTGGCCGTGATCGAGATCGCCAATACAGCCGAAAAGCAGGCGCTGCAAAGCGCGGCCGACGTCCAGGTGATCTGGGTGATTCGCGGCCAGGACGACCTGCTCGACACCGTGCGCGAACTGACGCTGCCGAGTGGCTCGCTGTACAGCTTTGTCGCCACCGAAACCAAGCTGTCGCGCCAGGTGCGCCGCGTGCTGCTGGACACGCACCAGGTCAAGGAGGAGTTCCTCAAGACCGTCGGTTACTGGCGCGCCGAAGGCAGCGACGAAGAATGAATCAGGGCTGGGGCTTGATGAGCTTGTCCAGCCCCACCACTGCCGCTGCAATCGCGACAAACCCCGCCAGAATGCCCCCCGCATTCACGAACACCTGTGGATAACCAAGGGTGCCCACATCAATGAACGGGTACTGATACTGCCCGAGCAAATCCCCCCGCAGCAGCACATAGGCAAAGTACACCAGCGGGTAAATCACCCAGCCGGCGATGTGCCTGAGGTGCAGGTTGCCCTTGGGCACGCACTGCCACCAGTAGATAAAAAACAGCACCGGCATTACGTCGTGCAGCAACTCGTCGGCGATGAACTGGAAGCCTTCGGGTTGCCACAGATGCCGCAGCAACAGGTTGTAAGCCAGGCCCACCACCAGGATGCTCACGGCGATCCCACTGCTGATGCCGGGCGCGAGGAAAAACCGCTTCGCGGGTGAATCGCGCTTCACCAGCGCATAGCTCAACACCACCACCGCGAGGGTGTTGGTGAGCACGGTGAAGAAACTGAAAAAGTTGACCAGCCCGCCCATCAGGCTGGCGCCGGATTCCCAGCGCGAATAGAAAATCAGGTATTGCTGAATCACCAACCCCACCCAACCAGCAAGCGCCGCCGCAGCCACAAACCGCTTCATGGGATCAGTCCAGCGGGCGTTTGGTACGCATCAGTTTCACGTACAACCCTTCGACTTTTTCCCGCGCCCACGGGGTCTTGCGCAAGAACGTGAGGCTTGACTTGATGCTCGGGTCGCTCTTGAAGCAGCGTACGTCAATGCGTTCGGCCAGGCCGGCCCATTCGTAATGCTCCACCAGGGTGGTGAGGACGTGTTGCAGGGTCACGCCGTGGAGAGGGTCGTTGCTTGTCGCGGTCATGCCAGGCCTTTAGAAAAGAGAACACACAGCTGCGCACTTTAGCACGATCAAAAAAGTTCCCGTTTTCAGCGAAAAAGAGATGTTATATTGTAACTATACATATCAAATCTTTTCGTTGCTTTACAAAGGAATGCCCAATGCTCTTCTCTTCCCTATGGCGCCTGTCCCCGCTCGCCGCCGCCCTCCTGATCGGCTCCGAAGCCCATGCCCTGGAGCTGCAACCCCAAGTCATCACCGGCAACCCCCTGGGCAGCGAGCAGCTCGCCTCGCCGACCACCGTGCTGGAAGGCGATGACCTGACCCTGCAACAAAAGGGCAGCCTCGGCGAAACCCTGAACAAGCAGCCAGGCGTGTCGTCGTCGTACTTTGGCCCGGGCGCCAGCCGGCCGATCATCCGCGGGCAGGATGGCGACCGCATTCGCATCCTGCGCAATGGCGTGGGCGCGCTGGATGCGTCATCGCTGTCCTACGACCACGCGGTGCCGCTCGACCCGGTCAACGTGGATCGCGTTGAAATCGTGCGCGGCCCGGCGGCGCTGTTGTACGGCGGCAGCGCCATCGGTGGCGTGGTCAACACCTTTGACAACCGCATCCCCACCGAAGCCATCGAAGGCATCCACGGTGCCGGTGAATTGCGTTACGGCGGCGCCGACACCACGCGCAGCAGCGCCGGCAAACTGGAGGCTGGCAACGGCACGTTCGCCTTGCACCTGGACGCCAACGCGCGGGAATTCAACGACCTGAAAATCCCAGGTCAGGCGCGCAGCCGCCACGCGCCGGCAACCGACGACGCCCCCGGCAAGAATGGCCGCCTGGGCAACAGCGACGGGCGCCAGGACGGCGGTGCCGTAGGCGGTTCCTACACCTGGGACGACGGCTATGCCGGGTTGTCCTACAGCAACTACGACGCCAACTACGGCTCCCCTGCCGAACAGGATGTGCGCATCCGCATGAAGCAGGATCACTACGCCTTCGCTTCGGAGATCCGCAACCTGCAGGGTCCGTTCACCTCGGTGAAACTCGACGCGGGCTACACCGACTACGAGCACCGCGAAATCGAAGGTGGCGAAACCGGCACGATCTTCAAGAACAAGGGGTATGAAGCCCGGATAGAAGCCCGCCACCAGCCGCTTGGCCCGTTCGATGGCGTGGTGGGCGCGCAAGTGACCCGCAACGAGTTCTCCGCCCTCGGCGAAGAGGCCTTCGTGCCGCAGACCGACACCAACGCCGGCGCGCTGTTTATCCTCGAAGAAATGCAGGCCACCGAGCGCCTCAAACTCAGCCTCGGCGGGCGCCTGGAACACACCAGCGTCGACCCGGATGCCAAGGGCAACGCGCGTTTTGCCAATGCCGACAAATCCAATGACTTCACCGCCGGCAGCTTGTCTTCGGGTGCGGTCTACACCCTCACACCCGTGTGGTCCCTGGCCGCCACCCTGGGCTACACCGAGCGTGCACCGACCTTCTACGAGCTGTATGCCAACGGCGCCCACGTCGCCACCGGCACCTACGAGCTGGGGGATGCCAACCTGAAAAAAGAAAAAGCCGTGTCCAGCGACCTGGCGCTGCGCTTTGACAATGGCACGCACAAGGGCAGCTTCGGGGTGTTCTACAGCCGCTTCTCCAACTACATCGGGCTGTTGGGCAGCGGTCGCACGCTGAACGATGAAGGCGAAGAAGACGCGGGCGGTATCCCTGAGTACAAGTACTCTGGCGTGCGGGCACGCTTCGCCGGCTTTGAAGCCCAGGATCACTGGAAACTTGGCGAAAGCGCCTACGGTAAGTTCGCGCTGGAACTGTCAGGCGACTACACCCGTGCGACCAACCTCGACACCGGCGAAGCCCTCCCGCGTATCGCACCGTTGCGCTTGAACAGCGGCTTGCTATGGGAACTGGACCGCTGGCAGGCACGTATCGATGTGGAACACGCGGCGGGCCAGGGTCGCGTGCCGGATAACGAAAGCGGCACCGATGGCTACACTACGCTCGGCGCAAGCATGGGTTATCACTTCAATATGGGTGGCAGCCAGTGGCTGGCGTTCGTGAACGGCGAGAACCTGACAAACCAGACCGTGCGCTATGCCAGCTCGATCCTGCGCGATATTGCCCCGGCACCGGGTAGAAGTGTGCAGTTTGGCGTTCGAACTACCTTCTAAAAAATTTCCCCCCAGCCTGTAGCAACCCGCTTACTGTGGCGAGCGGGCTTGCCCCGCGTAGGGCTGCGCAGCAGCCCCAAAACCAGTCACTGAGTCTTTCTCAAAGAATGCGGTGAATTGACAGGGGGCTGCTTCGCAGCCCAACGCGGGGCAAGCCCGCTCGCCACAACAAGCCCGCTCGCCACAGGGCAGGGCTTCATGAAGCCAACGTTGCAGCGACTATCTGTCACTGTTACCAAATCTGAAATGATGCATCTTGCGATTTACGCTTTCTCTCGACGCCCTCTCCCTTTATCCTTGCCGCAACAAACTGAAACGTTTCACGCCCCCGGTCGACCTCATCTTGCTGATTATTCCCACCTGCAAAGACAGCGCTGTCTTACCCCGAGCTGCGCCTGGGGATAAATCGCCCGTCTGTGGATAACCCCACTTATCCCCAGAAAAACCGAATTAACGCTGAACCAAGCCCGTGCCGAATCGTCATCTACAGTGAAGCACGGGGTCACATAATTCCAACGTCACGGAGAAACACACTATGAGCACTGATGGTGCTTCGAGCCCAAGCCGCCTGCTGCCCAGGTTGCTAGGCGTCTTGCTGCTGATCATGGGCCTGGCCTTGCTGGCCGGGGGTATCAAGCTGACGATGCTCGGCGGGTCGCTGTACTACCTGCTGGCCGGTATCGGCATCACCCTGACCGGCATCCTGTTGCTGGCCACCCGCCGCGCCGCGCTGGGCCTGTACGCACTGGTGCTGTTCGCCAGTACCGTGTGGGCGCTGTGGGAAGTCGGCCTGGACTGGTGGCAGTTGGTGCCGCGCCTGGCGCTGCTGTTCGCCCTGGGTATCGTCATGCTGCTGCCGTGGTTCCGCCGTCCGTTGCTGCGCGGCCAACCTGCCCCACTGGGCACTGGCGCGCTGAGCGTCGCCGTGGTGTTGGCAGGTGCTACCGCCCTGGCCAGCCAGTTCACCAACCCGGGTGAGATGGTCAAGACCGGCCAACTGGACCGCGACGCGGTGCCAGGCATGGCCAGCGCTGCGCCGTCCCAGGCCGATGGCGACTGGAACTCCTACGGCCGTTCGGCCTACGGTGACCGCTACTCGCCGCTGGCGCAGATCACCCCGGAAAACGCCCACAAGTTGGTGCCGGCGTGGACCTACCGCACCGGTGACATCCCTGGCCCGAATGATCCAGGCGAGACCACCGCGGAAAACACCCCGCTGAAAGTCAACGGCATGCTCTACGTGTGCACCCCGCACAGCCAGGTGATTGCCCTCGACCCGGACACCGGCAAGGAAATCTGGCGCTTCGATCCGAAGATCAGCAGCCAGGGTGCCGAGAACTTCAAGGGCTGGGCACACATGACCTGCCGTGGCGTGTCGTATCACGATGACGCCGTGTACGCTTCCGAGCAAAGCCCGACCGGCAGCGCCAGCCCGGCCGCCGCACCGAACGCCTGCCCGAAACGCATCTTCGTGCCAACCGCCGACACCCGCCTGATCGCCCTCAACGCCGACACCGGCAAGATGTGCGAAGACTTCGGCGACAAAGGCCAGGTCGACCTGCGTGCCAACATCGGCAGCTTCGCCCCAGGCGGTTACTACTCCACCTCGCCACCGGCCGTCACCAAGAACCTGGTGGTGATCGGCGGCCACGTCACCGACAACGTCTCCACCGACGAGCCCAGCGGCGTGATCCGCGCGTTCGACGTGCACACCGGCAAGCTGGTGTGGAACTGGGACAGTGGCAACCCGGACGACACTACCCCGTTGGCCGAAGGCAAGACCTACACCCGCAACTCGCCGAACATGTGGTCCATGTTCGCCGTGGATGAAAAACTCGGCATGCTGTACCTGCCGATGGGCAACCAGATGCCCGACCAATACGGCGGCGACCGTACCGAAGACTCGGAAAAATACAGCGCCGGCCTGACCGCCCTGGACATCGACAGCGGCCATGTGAAGTGGACCTTCCAGTTCACTCACCATGACCTGTGGGACATGGACGTAGGCGGCCAGCCGTCGCTGATCGACATCAAGACCGAAGCCGGCGTGAAGCAGGCGGTGATGGCGTCGACCAAGCAAGGCAGCATCTACGTGCTGGACCGCGCCACCGGCCAACCCGTGGTGCCGATCCACGAAGTGGCCGTGCCGCAAGGCGCCGTCGCGGGCGACCACACCTCGCCAACCCAGCCGAAGTCGGACCTGAACTTCATGCCGCCGCCGCTCAAAGAGCGTGACATGTGGGGCGTGACACCGTTCGACCAACTGCTGTGCCGCATCGATTTCAAATCCATGCGCTACGACGGTGCGTTCACCCCGCCTTCACTGCAAGGTTCGATCGTGTACCCGGGCAACTTCGGCGTGTTTGACTGGGGTGGCATTTCCGTCGACCCGGTGCGCCAGATTGCCTTCGTCAACCCGAGCTATATGGCGTTCAAGTCCAAGCTGATCCCGGCGGCCGACATCGCCAAGCAAGGCCCGCGCGTCAGCGAAACCGAAGGCGTGCAGCCAAACAAAGGCGCGCCGTACGGCGTGATCCTCGAAGCCCTGCTGTCGCCAATGGGCCTGCCGTGCCAGGCACCGGCATGGGGTTATGTGGCCGCGGTCGACCTGACCACCCACAAAACCATCTGGATGCACAAGAACGGCACCGTGCGTGACAGCTCGCCGGTTCCGGTCCCGCTGACCATGGGCGTGCCCAGCCTGGGTGGCACCTTCACCACCGCCGGTGGCGTCGCGTTCCTCAGCGGCACCCTCGACCAGTACCTGCGTGCCTACGACGTGAAAAACGGCAAGCAACTGTGGGAAGGTCGCCTGCCAGCCGGCGCGCAGACCACCCCGATGACCTACACCGGCAAGGATGGCAAGCAGTACGTGCTGGTCATGGCCGGCGGTCACGGTTCCCTGGGCACCAAGCAGGGTGACTATGTGATGGCGTTCAAACTGCCGGAATAAGCGACACCGGCAACAGAACTGTCACTGTGGGAGGGGGGCAAGCCCCCTCCCGCATTTTTTATCAGTGTTCTATGACTTCACCGCGCATCACCGCCAGCCGCGCAATCAGGCGGTTCTGCACCGGCACCGCAATTCCCTCGCTGTCCATCGCCTTGATCAAGTCCTCCACCAACGCATTGAAATCACTGCGGCTCACATTCTGGCCCTTGTGACTCTCGGCCATGCTGTCACCGGTGTAGGTGCAGGGCCCACCCGCCTCCACACAGAACTGCTCGATCAGCTTGTTGCGCAGACGCTGGATATCAATGCGCCGGAAGCGCTCGACGATACGATCATCCCGGGCGATGTTGAGCAACATGCCCTCCACGATCCGCGTGATGCCGGGCATGGCGCCGAGGTCGCGATAGAGGCTGTCGTCCTTGGGCGGTTGCTGCGCGCAGGCGCTGAGCAGCAGCACGAAAACCAGCGGTAGACAGCGCATCAGAAACTCCCCTGCACGGACAAATACGTGCCGTTCTGGTGGTCCAGCGTGGCGATTTCGCCAAGCCGTGCATAAGCCAATACAAACGACACATGCTTGTTGGGGAAGTACCCCACGAACAGATCCGCCCAATCACTTTCGCCGGCAAACGACAGGTTGTCGGGCTTCTCACGGTACTCCACGCCCACCGCCCAACGCGGGTTGAGCAGCAACGCCAGCGAGCCTTCCTTGAGCAGGCTGCGGCTGTCGCGGCGGTCGCCGCCAAAGCCGAGCAAGCCGGTTTCATTGGCCCGACTGTAGCGCAGGCTGCCGTTGACCAGCACGTTGTAGCCAAACGCGGCGCCCATGAACAGGCGGCTGGCGGCCAGGTAGCCTTCGACGTCGCTGTCGCGCCTGGCGCCCACCAGGCTGGGGATATCAAAGTTCGTCTGGTGCTTGTATTCCAGGCCCAGGGAAACCTGCGGCAGCGCGTCGTAGATCACATCACCGAACAGGCGCACCTTGAGGCCGACCACGTCCTGGCCCAGGTTGTCCTCGGGCAGATTGAGCTTATGCACCAGGCTGCCGAGGTCGAAGCGCTGGCGGGCGAAAGACACCTCGACGCGGTTGTCGTAGGCCAGCGCCAGCCCGGCCACGTCCAGCCGATAATCCGGCAGATTGACCGTGGCCGCGAACGCCGTGGCGCCCCATTCGTGCTGTTCGCCGTATCCGGCCAGCACTGCCCAGGGTGTGATCCCACCGCCCGCCGCGCCTTCGATACTGCTGGCGCCGCCGGTAGCGATCAGGCGGCCGTTGTCGGCCAGTGCCGTTTGCAGGGCCAGTGCGCCAAGGCAACCGATCAGGAAAGAAAAACGCACGGTCATGTCACTCAATGAACCAGGGAAGTTTGCGCACTGAGCGGCAAGGCCATCCAGGCTTCAAAGGCGTCGGCACTCAACGGCCGGCTGATCAGGTAACCCTGGGCTGTGTCGCACTGCCAGCGCTCCAGCAGGCGCAGGCTGTGGGCATATTCGACGCCCTCGGCAACGACCTTGAGGCCCAGGTTGTGGCTCATCTCGATGGTGGAACGCACGATCACTGCGTCTTCACTGGTTTCATCGAGGTTGCGCACAAAGGATTGGTCGATCTTCAACTCCTGCACCGGCAGGCGCTTGAGGTGCGCCAGTGACGAATAGCCGGTGCCGAAATCGTCCACCGACAGGCCGATACCGCAATCGCGCAGCAAGTTGAGCACCTTGAGGGCTTTTTCCGGCTCACGCATCACCGCGCTTTCGGTGATTTCAAACAGCAGTTGCTCGGCCGGCAAACCATAGCGACACAGCAATGCCGAGACCCGGTGGGCCAGCTCATCGCCCAGCAGATCGTCCGCCGAGATGTTCAGCGACAGTTGCAAGGACAGGCCGCGCCGGTTCCATTCGCACAACTGGCGAATGCCCTGCTCGATGACCCATTGGGTCAGCAACTGGATACTGCCCGAGCGCTCGGCCAGCGGGATGAATTCCCCCGGCGAGACCATGCCGAACTGCGGATGCTGCCAGCGCAACAGCGCTTCGGCCTGACGCACATGGCCCTGGCGGATATCCAGCTTGGGCTGGTAGTGCAGCAACAGTTGACCCTGGTTGGCCGCGTGGCGCAGGTCACGGATCAGCGTAATCTGGCGGCGGTGCGCCAGGTCGCGGCCCTGCTCGTAGATTTGCAGGCGGCCGGGCATTTGCGCGGCGTCCTTCATGGCGATGGCCGCGCGTTCCAGCAAGGTGTGCGGGCTTTCACCATCGACCGGGTACACCGCGATGCCCAGGCGACAATCCAGCGCCAGGTCATGGCCGTTGATGCGCTGGGGACGCAGCAGCAGCTGTTGCAGTTTGTCGGCCATGCCCACCGCTTCGTCGCTGCCTGCCCCTTCGAGCAGCAGCAGGAATTCGTCGGCGATCAGGTGCGCCACGGTATCGCCGGGGCGCAACGCCGCTTGCAGGCGCTGGCTGACCGTGATCAGCAGTTGGTCCACCGCTTCGGGGCCGGCGGTTTCGCTGGCGGCGCGCAGGTTGTCGATGCCCAGGTAGATCAGGGCCACCGGGCGTTGCAGGGCAATCGAACTGCCCAGGCGTTCCATGGCCAGCGCACGGTTCGGCAGGCCGGTGACGCGATCATGCAAGGCATTGTGCGCCAGCTGTTGTTCGCGCTCGGCAATGCCGTTTTGCATCGCGTTGACCGCCAGGGCCAGGCGCCCCAGTTCATCACTGCGCGCCAGCACCACCGGGGTCTGATAGTCGCCGCTGCCGATGCGTTCGGCCGCCTGCGCCAAGGCCTGCACCGGACGCGACACCGTGCGCGCCAGCAGCAAGGCACCGATCAATGAAGCGATCAGCGCGACCAGGGCAATCCCGAGAATCTTTTCATCCAATGGCACAAAGGCCTGCATCGCTGCATCCAGCGGGCTTTGCAGCAGGGCCAGGACTTTGCCGTTTTCATCACTGGCCAATACCAGCGATTGACTGAGGAAGCGGTGCTCAAGGTGATCGGTGGTGGACACCCCACGCCGCGTCGAGTCGCCCAGCATCAGCGCGCTGATGCTCTGGCGCAGTGCTTGCGGCTGGGTACTGACCAGCTCGCCGGGGCGGTCATGATCAATCGCCAGGAACGAGACTTCCAGGTTGCTCAACGAACGCAGCTCATCGGCAAATGCCGCGTCCATGCTGAACCCCATTACCACCCGCGCGATAGGCAACGGCGCCAGCACCGAAGCTTCCACCAACAGATGCGGCTCGCCCTGCAACGGCACCATCAGCATCGCCTGACGATTGCGCCGGGCTTCGCGCAGGGCCTGGTCGTAGCGAAAGGTCGAGCCCTCCGGAACGTCCTCCAGGGTGCTGGCCAGGACTTTTCCGTCCATGCCCAGCAGGATCATGTCGCTGGCGTTGATGCGCTTGCCGTGGTTGAGCAGCACCGAGCGCAGGGTTGCCGAATCGCCACTGGCGACCGCATCGCGAAAACCGAAGTCGGCCGCCAACAACTGCACGCCATCGGCCAGGCGCCGACCGCGTGTGTCGAGCAAGCGCTCGAACACCCGCGTGCCCACGTCCAGCTGGGCCAGGGCCTGGCCGTGGACCGCCGAGCGGGTGGCGGCCTTGACGCTGAAATACAGCGCGCCGATCACCACCAGTGACAGCACGATCAACACGCAGGCGACCCGCGCCTGGAAGCTACTGCGCAGTTTCATGGGCGGCTCGATTGAAGGCATCGCCAAAGGCGCTGGGCGGCGGCGGCAAATCCGCCGGTGCGGGCTCCAGGCTCAACGTCACACGGTGGCTGAGCCCGGCAGCAGGCATGTGCAAGGTGCCGCCATCCAACGGCTGCATATCTGCCAGTTGCGGATGCCACACGGTGAGGTGGTAGTCACCGGCCGGCAACTGTTCCAGGCGCACACGGCCCTGGGCATCGCTGACGCCGAAACGTGGGTCATCGGTGACATAGATATAGCCGAGCATCCAGTCATGGATATTGCAGCCCAGCACCACCACGCCGGGCCTGTCGAACAGCAGCGGGTCAGTGGGCGTGCCTTCGTAAAGGCGCAGTTCGAAGCGCTTGGCAGCGGAGAACGAATACACCTGATGGCGAATATTGTCGCTGTTGGGAAAGCGCACCTGGGTACCGGTGTGCACTGCCAGTACATGGGGCGCGAAGCGTTGACCGCGCTGGTCCATATCCGCCTTGAGCACGCCTTGCGGCGCCTGCGCCGGGCCGTGCAAGGTGACCACGGCATCGGCAACAGGCTGACCGTCGACCTGCAGGGCCAACACCTCAAGCGTCGCCGCCGATGCGGGGCCGGCCACAGCCAGCAACAGTGCCGTACGAAGTAACGAGTGAAAAATCCAAGCCATGGTCGATCCGCAGGAAATGAGCTGAAAGAGCAGCCTGCCTTGGCACAGAAACATTGAAGTGCATGCATGATGACGCAAGCAAGGCCAATTGCCATCATCGGTTTTACAGCAATACATAACCGCCTGTCGGCAAAAAACTATGCATTCGGTCAAGCCTTGTAGAGGTTATCGACGCTGTTTTGA
Source organism: Pseudomonas sp. NFPP28 (assembly GCF_900115535.1). Lineage (NCBI taxonomy): Bacteria > Pseudomonadati > Pseudomonadota > Gammaproteobacteria > Pseudomonadales > Pseudomonadaceae > Pseudomonas > Pseudomonas sp. NFPP28. The sequence goes on from NZ_FOWT01000001.1 coordinate 660,018, forward strand.
AAATCTGCAGTCGAAGGGAAAGGCTTTTCTAGATCGGCACCCGCTCACGCCGCATCCACATCTCGAACGCCATCGCGTTCAGCGGGCGGCTGATCAGGTAGCCCTGGGCGGTATCGCAATTCCACTGCTTGAGCAGCTTGAGGCTGGGGGCAAACTCCACGCCCTCGGCCACTACCTTGAGTCCGAGGTTGTGGCTCATCTCGATGGTGGAGCGCACGATCACGCCATCGCCGCTGGTGCTGTCGAGGTTGCGCACGAAGGACTGGTCGATCTTCAACTCCTGCACCGGCAAGCGCTGCAATTGCGCGAGGGACGAGTAGCCGGTACCAAAGTCATCCACCGACAGGCTGATACCGCAACCGCGCAGTTGCTCCAGCACGCTGAGGGCCTGTTGCGGGTTGTGCATGATCGCGCTTTCGGTGATCTCGAAGATCAGTTGCCCGGCGTCCACCTGGTACTGCATCAACAGCGCGGTGACGCGAATCGCCAGGTCGTCATCAGCCAGGTCGTCCACCGAAATATTCACCGACAGCTGGATCAGCAGGCCGCGCTGCGCCCACTCGGCGATCTGGCGCACCGCTTCTTCGATCACCCACAGCGTCAGGCTGCTCATGCTGCCGGTGCGTTCGGCCAGGGGGATGAACTCGGCGGGAGACACCTGGCCCAGGGTCGGGTGCTGCCAGCGCAACAAGGCTTCGGCCTGACGCACATGGCCGTGCTTGAGGTCGAGTTTGGGCTGGTAGCACAGGAACAACTCGCCCTCGATGGCCGCACGCCGCAGGTCGCGGATCAGGGTGATCTGGCGCTGATGGGCCAGGTCGCGGTCCTGCTGGTAGATCTGCAGATGCCCCGGCAGGCTCGCGGCGTCATGCCGGGCGATGGCGGCGCGGCTGATCAACTCTTCCACTTGCTGGCCGTCGGCGGGGTAAGCCGCGATGCCGATGCTGACTTCGTGGCGCAGTTCGTCATTGCCGATGCGCTGGGGCTCGGTGAGCAGCGCGTAGAGGCGGTCGGCGCGGGCCACGGCGCGGTCGACCTCGGTGTTTTCCAGCAACAGCAAAAACTCACTGCCGGCAATACGTGCCGCGGTGTCGCTGGCCAACAGGCTCATGGCCAGGCAGCGACTGGCTTCGCGCAGCATTTCCTCGACACCTTCGGGGCCAAAGCCTTCGTTGATCACCCGGTAATTTTCGATCCCCACATACAGCAACACCACCGGCCTGCCGGCGCTGATCGCACTGCCCAGGCGCTCCATCGCCAGGGCGCGATTGGGCAGGCCGGTGAGCGGATCATGCAACGCGTTGTGCGCCAGTTGCCGCTCACGCACAGCGATGCCGCTTTGCATGGCGTTGAACGCACGGGCCAACAGGCCGAACTCATCATGGCTGCGCACCCGCACCGGCGTGCGGTAGTCACCGGCGCCGATGCGTTCGGCCGCCTGCACCAGCGCATTGAGCGGGCGCGACACTCGCCGCGCCAAAAACAACGCGCCGGCCAACGACACCACCAGCACCGCCAGGGCAATCCCGAGGAACTGCCGGTCCAGCGGCGCAAAGGATTCCAGGGCGTGGTCCAGCGGGCTTTGCAACAGCACCCGCACATCATCGCCGTCGCCCGTGTTGGCCAGCGGTAATACCTGGCTGAGCACACGCTGGCCGTAGAACAAATGGATCCGCGGTTCGGGGTCGACATGCCCGTCGCGCAACAGGCTGAGGGTACCGGCCTGGTAGGCGTCCGGCTGCGTGCTGAACAACGGGCCGGGCTTGCCGTCCTGCACGCTGAGGAACGACACCTCCAGGTTGCTCATGGAACGCAGTTCACTGGCGAACAGCTTGTCCATGGGGAACCCCATGACGATGCGTGCGATAGGCAGCGGGTCGAGTACTTCATCCTGCACCAACAAATACGGACGCCCATCCATGGCCACGATCAACATCTGCAGCCCCGTGCGCCGCGCGTGACGCAGGGCATCGTCGTAGGGGAAAAACTGGCCACGGGTGAGGATCGGCAACGTGCTGACCATGACCTTGCCATCCAGGCCCAGCACAAACACCTCGCTGGAGCGGATACCCGTGCCGTGACGGCGCAGCGCAGCAAGGATCGGCACGGTCTTGCCGTCGGCCACGGCTTGCTTGAACGGCAGGTCGGCGGTCAGCCAGTCCAGGCCGTATTGCAGGCGACGCCCGCGCAGATCGAGCAAGCGTTCGAACACCTGGCTGCCGGTTTTCAGTTGGACTTGCGCCTGGTTTTCCACTGCGCGGGCGGTGGCGGTCTTTACCGAGAAATAGGTGGCGGCCACGACTACCAGCAGCAGCAGCGCGAGCACCCCGGCGATGCGGGTCTGGAACGTGTGGCGCCACTTCATCGCAGTGCCCTCTGGCAGCGTTCGCCTCTCTCTGCCACTACGTCCCTTTGTCATGTGCATTCCCTGCGACTGCTGACCTGGCGTCAAAAAAATATCCATTTTGATTGAATATTCGATTTGAGGAGATTAGCTGGGAGTGGGCGTATGTGCACCCAATAAAGACGGGGAACTGGGTGACGGTTTTTTGGCGACAAAGGGTTGGCTGAGGTTTTGAGTTGAGTACATATCCGTTATTTTGATAACGGCGACTTATGGCTCCACTCTTACAGTTGCGAACACTGCAATTGTGGCGAGCGGGCTTGCCCCGCGCTGGGTTGCGAAGCGACCCTGAAGAAGGAATTCGTTGAGTCAGATACTCTTCGGTCGCCGGTTTTGGGGCTGCTTCGCAGTCCAACGCAGGGCAAGCCCGCTCGCCACAGGGTAGTTATCGCCTGCTCTACTTAACGACCTTGATATGAACACAATTACCCACCCCGAGCCCGCATGAAATCCCCCCACCGCCGCACCAGATAATTGTGCTCATCCATCACCGAATTCCACACCGCAATATGCCCCATGCGCTGCTCATACGACCCCCCGTCCCGCACTTCCCCCACATCGATCAACGGCAAACCATCGCTGCCCAACAACTCCTCCCGCGCCGGCAACCCCGCATACCAGTAATCCCATTCGGCACTGCTCAAGTGATCACGACTGCGCGCGGGGTTACCAATGTAGTAACCCTGGCGCGCCATCACCGCCCCGGGCCAGCCGGACAGCCACCAATTCAAGTACGCATACGCCGCATCCAGCACCGGCCCCTTGGCATGCCGCGACAACGACAACCCGCCAAACCACGCGCGATACCCTTCACGCGGCACGGCAAGGCGGTATTTCACCCCTGCGCGATGCAGACGCATCAGGGTCGGCGACCACAGGCTCTGGATATCGATACTCGGGCTGAGCATCAACTGCGCAGCTTCTTCATCGTCGGACCAGAACGCCGCAAAGTGCCCTTCTTTCTGTTTACGCACCAGGATGTCAGCGAGCACGTCGATCTCTTCGATGCTCATATTGCCGATGTCCCTGAAGCTGGCCAGCCCCGCGCCCTGCACCGCCAGCGCGGCATCCAGGGCGCCGATGGCGGCATCGCTTTGCAGCGCGGTGCGCGCACGCCAAGCCGGGTCCAGCAGCCAGCCCCAGCTCTCGTTACCGTGGCAAAAACCGTCGGGCAAGCGCTCGGGGCGGTAGGCGAAACTGTCGGCGTTGTGGGTCAGCGGCAGCATGCTGATGCGCTCGGTGACCGTGCTGCCGAGGCTGCCGTCGTGCTGCACGAACAGCCGCTCACTGGGCACGCTGCCACTGCCCAGGCGGTCGTCGGCCGACAGGCGCCCGCGCTTGGGCAGGTCGTTGATTTCATGCCACAAGGCGATGCGCCGGGTGTCGATAGGCTGGATCGCCTGGGCCGGCCACACAAAGTCGACGTTGTGGAACCACTGGTCGTACAAGTCGTAGCTGTCGGGCTGCATCACCGCAATACGCTGGGCCTGTTCGACATCGTGCACCTGGTACACCAGACGAATGCCCAGCTCTTGTTCGGCACGTACGCGCAGGCATTCAAGCAGGGTCACGGAGGTGCCGAGGACGCGCAGTGTGATCATGCCGCCCACCGCCGCGAAAAGACTTCAAACGAGCGCCTTAACAGCGCAGGGTCTACGCCACGCAGGATAAACACCAGGCGCGATTGGCGATCACTGCCCGGCCACGCCGGCAGATGCACCGGCGCGTGCAGGCAGTGCTGCACGCCATGGATGACGATGGGAGCGTTACTGGCGTTCACGTTGAGCAGCCCTTTGACCCGGAGGATTCGTTCGCCGTGGCATCTTAACAGCATCGACAACCACACCCCGAACCCCACCCAATCCAGAGGCTGGTCGAACGTCAGGCTGCACACTTGCGCGGCGCCGTGAGTGGCAGTGGGGATGCGATGCAACTGCCAGCGACTGACTTCAACGGCGGGCTCGGCGCTGCGCAGGCCTTCGCCGAGCAGCAGCTGGTCACCGCTGTGGATGTCGTGGGTATCGAGGATCGGCGTACCGGCATTGAGTGCCTGCAAATGGGTCCGTAGCGCTGCGCAATCCCCCGCCAGATCGGTCTTGCTCAGCAGCAAGCGATCCGCCGCCGCCACCTGCGCCAGCCATTCCGGGTGCAGGCGTTCTTGCAGGGCTGCGTGGCTGGCGTCGACCAGGGTGATCACCAAGCCGATATGGAAACGCCCGCGCAACTGCACGTCGTTGTTCAGGGTGGCGAGGATCGGTGCCGGATCGGCCAGGCCCGTGGTCTCCAGGATCACCCGTTTGAAGGCCGGGATTTCACCGCGCTCGCGGCGCTGCAGCAGGCCAAGCAGCGCGTCTTTCAGCTCGCCCCGGATCGAGCAGCACACACAGCCGCTGGGTAGCAGCACGGTGTCCGGCGCAACCTCCTCAACCAGCAGATGGTCGATGCCGACGTCGCCGAATTCATTGATCAGCAACGCGGTGTCGCCCAGGCTTTCGCCTTGCAGCAGGCGCTTGAGCAACGTGGTCTTGCCGCTGCCGAGGAAGCCGGTGATGACGTTGAGGGCGATGCTCATACGCAGGCCTCCAGATGATCCAGCAGGCGCGGATCGAGCGGGTCCAACGGACGGCCAAGCAGGGTCTCGGCAGCTTGCCAGAGTTGATCCAGGCCGCTGGCCAATGCCTGTTTACCGGTGGCGCCCAATAGCAGATAGGACGCGCCCTGGAAGTCTTCGACCTTGAGCCGGAACACCGCCAGTACCTGGTTGATCGCCGCAATCCGGCGCAGGCGTTCGCGACGCCGGGGCAACTCATCGCCCAGGGGGTCGCTCCAGTGCAGGTCTTCACCAAGCAATCCACAGAGTCCGCACATGGCTACACCTCACTCATGGCATGACATCGCCGGAGTTCGGGCCCAGGGTCTGGCCAACGAACAGGTTGCCGCCCGGCTCGCTGGCCAGCAGCACCGCGACCGGCGCCACCTCATCCGCCAGGCCGAAACGGCCCAGGGGCAGTTCCCTGGCCTTGGCGCGTTTCCAATCGTCGCTGATGCCGCCGACCAAAGGCGTCTCGATCGGGCCGGGGGCGATAGCGTTGACCAGCACATTGTCCTTGGCCACTTCCAGCGCCAGGGATTTGGTAAAGCCGATCACCCCCGCCTTGGCCGCTGCGTAATGGGTCAACTCGGCGCCACCCTTGATGCCCAGTTGCGAAGCCACATTGATGATCCGCCCCCAGCGCTGCGCGAGCATGTGCGGCAACGCACGCTGGCTGGCGACGAACACACTGGTAAGGTCGACGCGCAGCATGTCGTTCCACATTTCAAGGGTCAGGTCCACGCAACGCGCCTGGGTGAGCATGCCGGCGTTGTTGACCAGAATGTCGATGCCGCCAAAGTGCTCAACGCAGCGGTCGACACTGGCCTGGGCGCCTTCGACGGTACCGACATCGGCCAGGCATTCGAACACCTCGGCGCCGAGGTTGCGGCAGCTGATCGCGGTTTCCGCGAGGCTGGCCGCATTGCGGTCGGCCAGCACCAGGCGGGCACCTTCAGCGGCGTAGGCACGGGCGATGGCGGCACCGATGCCGCTGCCGGCGCCGGTGATCACGGCGCGGCGGTTTGAAAGTTGGGACATGTAAATTCTCCTGAACAAAACACAGGTCCAATGTGGGAGGGGGCTTGCCCCCGATGGCAGTGGTTCAGATAAAACAACGGTGACTGATGCACCGCTATCGGGGGCAAGCCCCCTCCCACACTGGACCCAGTAAACCAGTTAGTCAGTCGGGCCAGCGCACGGTCAGGCCACCGTCGATGACGATGCTTTGCCCGGTCAAATAACTCGACGCCTCACTGGTCAAGAACTGCACCAGCGACGCCACTTCATCCGCCCGCCCTACCCGGCCCAAGGGAATCGCCCGCGCCGCTTTCGCCAAGCCTGCCGGCCCCAGCGAATTCTTCGCATCCAGCGACTGCGGCGTCTCGATCAACCCCGGGATCACCGCATTGCAACGAATCCCCAACGGCGCCAACTCCACCGCCAGCGACCGGCACAACCCCGGCACACCGGCCTTGGCCGCCGCGTAATGGCTGTGTTCCTGCCAGCCATACACGCCACCGGCAATCGACGAAATCGCCACCAGCGCACCACCTTCAGCCATATGGCGGGTGGCCGCACGGAAGGTGCGCATCACCCCCGTGAGGTCGACATTGAGCATTTCGTCCCACAGCGCGTCGGTCATCTCCAGCAACGGTGCGCGGCGCAGCAGGCCGGCGTTGGCCACGGCGTAGTCCAGCCGGCCGAAATGCGCCACCGCCTGTTCGGCCAGGGCGTCCACCGAGGCGGTATTGCCCACGTCCAAGGGCAGCATCAGGCATTTGCCGCCGGCCTCTTCCACCAGGCCTACGGTGGCCTGCGAGTCATGGGGATCGGCCGGGTAATACCCGCCCACCACCGCCACACCCACGCGGGCATAGGCCACCGCGAGGGCTTGGCCGATGCCGCTGGCGGCACCGGTAATCAAGGCAACTTCAGGGATCATCGATCACTCCTTACTGAACGGTTTCCGGACGCACATGCCGTGCGGCGAACATCAGCGCGCCGGAGAGGAAGCACGGCAGTGCGCCAAACCACAGCGCGGCGGTCTGCCAGTCGCTGCCGGCAGACAACACTTGGGTCGCACCAAAGCCTGCGACTACAGCGCCGATCGGCCCCATGGCATGGATGATCGCGCCACCGGTGGCGCGGATGCTGGTGGGGAAACTCTCGCTGATAAAGAACAGCGCCGCCGAGTACGGCCCGATCAGGAAAAACAGGCCCAGGCTGTACAGCCCGACCACCATCGGCATATTGCTCGGGCCAAACAGCATCCCGGCGAACGACAGCCCGCCGAGCATCCAGCCCAGGCCGATCACGTTGCGACGGCCGATCTTGTCGCCCATCCAGCCGTGGCTCAGATAGCCGCAATAGCCCACCAGGTTCGACAGCACGAGGATGATCAGCGAGTTCTCGAACGAGATGTGGTGCACGCTGACGATCACCGAAGTGCCCAGCACGCTGAACACCTGGATCGCGGCCCAGTTGAGCAACAGCGCGGCGCCGATCACCAGGGTGGCGCGGCGCGCCGGGCCACGGAAGGCGGCCTTGAGGCCGGCCTTGCTGTGTTCGTCGTAATCCACGCCGTAGGTCACGGCGACGTTCTGCGCTTCTTTCACCGCACCGCTTTTACGCAGCTCGCTGATGCGCTGGTGGATCTGGAACTGCGGGCTCTCCTTGAGCTTGCGCGCCATGATCGCGATGACGATGGCCGGGATCGCGGCAAAGATAAAGCAGCCCTGCCAGCCGATGATCGGCAGCAACAGCGCGGTCAACCCGGCGGCGATCAACGCACCGACCGGCCAGCCGCCTTGCACCAGGCTGTAGATAAAGCCACGGCGTTTGGTCAGGCGCGGGTCTTCCGAAGCGCCGTACAGCTCGCTCAGGTAGGTGGCGTTGACGGTCTCCTCGGCATAGCCCAGGCCGCCCAACGAACGGATCAAAATCAGCGGCGACTTGCCCCACGCACCACCGATAGCGGTCAGCGCCGAACACAGCGCGGACCCCGCCACGGTGAAGATAATGCCTTTGCGCCGGCCCAACTTGTCGACCACCGGCCCAATGGCAAACGCCACCACCGCCGTGCCCACCGCGACCCAGGTCGCGATTTCCGCTTGCTCCACTTCACCCCAGCCGAAGTGCCGGCCAATCTCCGGCAGCAAGGTGCCGAACAGGATGAAGTCATACACCGCAAACACCCAGGCGAAAAACGCGATCCAGGTGGCGAAGCGCACTTCCTGGGACGTCAGTTGCCGGGGTTTCCAGCCAGTCAGGTCAAGCTTGTTGTAGATGGACATGGGTCGCGCCTCAGGGGTGGTTGCAAAGGTTCAGGTACGCGGTTGGCGGCGGATGAAGTCGTCGGCGATTTCGTCGAAGGTGACGAAGCGCACGCCGGCATGGCTCTGGATGTGTTCGATCAGGCGCTCCAGCATCAGCAGCACTTGCGGGCGACCGGACACGTCCGGGTGGATGGTCATGGTGAACACCGCGTGTTCGTGTTCGCGGTAGACCCAATCGAACTGGTCGCGCCACATTTCTTCGAGGTGACGCGGGTTGACGAAACCGTGGCTGTTAGGGGCTTTCTTGATGAACATCATCGGCGGCAGGTCGTCGAGGTACCAGTTGGCCGGGATCTCTACAAGGTCGGTTTCTTCGCCGCGCACCAGGGGTTTCATCCAGGTGTCGGGGTGCTGGCTGTAGTCGATCTTGGTCCAGCTGTCGCCCTTGCGCACGTAGTAGGGATGGAAGTCGTTGTGCATCAGGCTGTGGTCGTACTTGATGCCTTTTTTCAGCAGCAGTTCGTTGGTCACCTTGCTGAATTCCCACCACGGCGCGACATAGCCGGTGGGGCGCTTGCCGGTGACCTGGGTGATCAGTTCGATGGATTTATCCAGCACGATTTCTTCCTGCTCGGCCGTCATCGCGATAGGGTTTTCGTGGCTGTAGCCGTGCACGCCGATTTCGTGACCGGCGTCGGCCACGGCCTTCATCTGTTCCGGGAAGGTTTCCATCGAATGGCCGGGGATGAACCAGGTGGTGCGCAGGCCGTAGCGTTCGAACAGCTTGAGCAACCGTGGCGCGCCGACCTCACCGGCGAACAGGCCACGGGAGATGTCGTCCGGCGAGTCTTCGCCGCCGTAGGAACCGAGCCAGCCGGCGACGGCGTCAACGTCGACGCCAAATGCACAGAGGATGTCTTTAGCCATGGTGTGTCTCCTTAAACGTTAAGTACGGTTTCGACGGACAACGCCGCGCGCAACAGGCGAGCGTCTTCTCCGGTGGGGGCGCTGAGAAGCAGCCCGGTGGGCAGGCCCTGGGCATCGCGGCCGCTGGGCAGGTTCACGCAGGCCATGTCGAGCAAACTGCCGGGCATGGTCAGGCGCAGGGTGGCGAGATTGGTTTTGACAAACAGGTCGTCGTCGGCCTCCAGCGGTGCCAGGGCTGGCGCGACATGGGCGACGGTGGGGGTGATCAGGATGGCGCCGTCGAGGTCGTCGATCAGTTGCTGTTGCAGGCGGCGGCGTGCATCGGTCAGGTGGATAAGCTGACTGGCGGGCAGTGCGCGCGCGGCTTCGAGGCGGCGACGTACGCGAGGGTCGAGTTGCTCGGCATCAGGGCCGTCGAGCAGCGATTCATGCAGGGCAAAGGCTTCGAAGGAACCGAGCCAGCCGTGGTGCTTGATCAGGTCCAGGGTGGCCTGGAAGGTCGCGCATTCACGTTCTTCAACCAGTGCGCCCCGGGCCTTGAGTTGCTCCACGGCGCGCAGCAGATTGTTGCGCACAGCGGGCTCGACGTCCTGTTGCGCCAACACAAAGCGCTGGCCCTTGAGGCTGCGGGCAGTGTGGATCTGGGTACGGCCATGCAGCAGGTCGTCGATGGCCAGTGCATCGCGCACGCTGCGGGTCAGCGGCCCCAGGCTGTCGAGGGTATGGGCCAGGGGGAACACGCCGTCACGGCTGTAGCGTCGGCGGCTGCTGCGGTAGCCCACCAGGCCATTGAACGCCGATGGGATGCGGATCGAGCCCGCAGTGTCGGTGCCCATGGCGATGGGCACGATCCCGGCCGCCACGGCCACCGCCGAGCCGGACGACGAGCCGCCAGGAATGCGCGGCTGGTCGTCGCCATGGGGATTGTGCGGCGTGCCGAAATGCGGGTTCAGACCCAGGCCGGAATAGGCCAGTTCGCTGAGGTTGGTCTTGCCGACACTGACCATTCCGACGCGGCACAACAGGCCGACCACAGGTGCATCGAGCAACGCGGCAGGCGCGTTGCGGCGATAGGCAGCGCCTGCGGTGGTGACGCTGCCGGCCACATCGAACAGGTCCTTCCAGGCCAGCGGCACACCATCGAACACGCTCAATGGCTGCCCGGCGCGCCAACGGGCAGCCGAGGCTTCGGCTTCACGGCGCGCACGCTCGGCAGTCAGGCTGATAAACACGGCCGGGGCCTGGCTGGCCTTATCGAGTGCCTGTTCGAGGGCTTGCACCGGGTCACTGCGACCGCTGGCAAAATCCTCGGCCATGGAAGTGGCGTCTGACATCGGCTTGATCCTCAAAACGTACATATTCATAAAATGTACGTTTTACAAAGGCAGATTCCGTGCCAGTCTGTATCGGCACGTGTGTGCGCGATGAGGGAAGCTTGCCCAGAGCAGCTGGATAGATGCTTTTAGACGGCAGGAAAAATCTTGCCAGGACGAGGGAAAACACTTTCAATGAAATAATGTATCTTCTATTAAAAAGTACATTTTGGTGCAAAAAAGTAACATCCTCGCTTTCAAGGCCCCAAAAAAGTGCCACCGACGTGGCGCAGAGTGACAGGCACGACTTATGAGAGAATCCTCGGCCACCTTCCTACAGCCTCCAGAGAAAACGATGAAAGCAGTGTCCGCCTCGGCGTCCCGTTACGCGATGATTCACAAGGTGATGCGTGACGCGATCGTCAACGGCACTGCGCGCCATGGCCTGGTGTTGCTGGAAGCGCCGCTGGCCGAATTGTTCGGCACCAGCCGTGTCCCAGTGCGCAAGGCCCTGGACCTGCTGCATGACGAAGGCCTGATCTGCCGCTTCAACGGCCGGGGTTACCTGATCAATCCCGAAGGCCTGGCCATGGAACCGCTGCGCCTGCCGCTGAGCCATGCACACCTGGGGCTCAACCGTGACGATGAACTGGTGGACACGCGCCCCCTGGGCGAACGCATCGTCGAAGAAATCGGCGCGGCGCTGTCCACCTGCATCGCCTTCGGCCATTACCGCCTCGACGAGCAAGCCGCCGCCGACCACTACGGCGTCAGTCGTGCGGTGGTGCGCGAAGCGCTGATGCGCCTGCGCGACCGTGGCCTGGTGGAAAAGGAGCCCTACTCCCAATGGCTGGCGGGGCCTTTGACGGCGCGGGAAGTCACCGAAGACTACGAACTGCGCGCCTGCCTGGAACCCGAAGCGCTGCGCCAGAGCGCGCCCCACCTCGACCGCGAGTTGCTCGAAGCCATGCTGCAGCGCGTGCTGGCCGCCCAGGACAACCCCCACTGCAGCCTGGAGGCCATCGAACAGATCGAGGACGACTTGCACCAACGCTGCCTCGCCGGCCTGCAGAACCGCAAGATCGCGGCGTTGATCCGCCAGGGCCAGAGCCCCATGATCATCAGCCGGATTTTCTACCGCTTGCTGGGGATCGGCGCGGATCCAGCCATGCTGGCCGAACATCGGTTGATATTGGAGCTGCTACTGCATGGTGCGTTTGATGCGGCGGCGTTGAACCTGCGCGAGCATTTGCAGCGGGCCAGGCAACGTATGTTGCAGCGGTTGAAGGTGCTGTCGGTGTTACCGGAGCAGCCGTTGCCGAGTTATCTGCACAAGATCAGCTGAATTCATGCAATTTGTTGCTAACTCCACCCCGCCATTGAAACCACCACTGCCCCGCCCCATCTAAGCACCATACTTCCTTATGCAGGTGCCCCATGAGCGACCAGCAAGATTTCCCCGATTACGACCTCAACGACTACGCCGACCCCGAAAACGCTGAATCCGCGTCGTCCAATACCGGCCTGGCCCTGCCTGGGCAAAACCTGCCGGACAAGGTCTACATCATCCCGATCCACAATCGGCCGTTCTTCCCGGCGCAAGTGCTGCCGGTGATCGTCAATGAAGAACCGTGGGCCGAAACCCTGGAGCTGGTAAGCAAGTCCGACCATCACTCCCTGGCCCTGTTCTTCATGGACACGCCGCCGGAAGACCCGCGCCACTTCGACACCTCCAGCCTGCCGTTGTACGGCACCCTGGTGAAGGTGCACCACGCCAGCCGCGAGAACGGCAAGCTGCAATTCGTCGCCCAGGGCCTGACCCGCGTACGCATCAAGACCTGGCTCAAGCACCACCGCCCACCGTACCTGGTGGAAGTTGAGTACCCGCACCAGCCCAGCGAGCCGACCGACGAGGTCAAGGCCTATGGCATGGCACTGATCAATGCGATCAAGGAACTGCTGCCGCTCAACCCGCTGTACAGCGAAGAACTGAAGAACTACCTCAACCGTTTCAGCCCCAATGACCCGTCGCCGCTCACCGACTTCGCCGCCGCGCTGACCTCGGCCACCGGTAACGAGTTGCAGGAAGTGCTGGATTGCGTGCCCATGCTCAAGCGCATGGAAAAAGTGCTGCCGATGCTGCGCAAGGAAGTCGAGGTCGCACGCCTGCAAAAAGAACTCTCCGCCGAGGTGAACCGCAAGATCGGCGAGCACCAGCGCGAGTTCTTCCTCAAGGAACAGCTCAAGGTCATCCAGCAGGAGCTGGGCCTGACCAAGGACGACCGCAGCGCGGACGTCGAACAATTCGAGCAACGCCTGGAAGGCAAGGTGCTGCCGGCCCAGGCGAAGAAACGCATTGACGAAGAGTTGAACAAGCTGTCGATCCTCGAGACCGGTTCGCCGGAATACGCGGTGACGCGCAACTACCTGGACTGGGCCACCTCGGTGCCGTGGGGCGTGTACGGCGAGGACAAGCTCGACCTGAAACATGCGCGCAAGGTGCTGGACAAGCACCATGCGGGCCTGGACGACATCAAGAGCCGCATCCTCGAGTTCCTCGCGGTGGGCGCCTATAAAGGCGAAGTCGCCGGCTCCATCGTGCTGCTGGTCGGCCCGCCGGGTGTGGGCAAGACCAGTGTGGGCAAATCCATCGCGGAGTCCCTGGGGCGGCCGTTCTACCGCTTCAGCGTCGGCGGCATGCGCGACGAGGCCGAGATCAAGGGCCATCGCCGTACCTACATCGGCGCGCTGCCCGGCAAGCTGGTGCAGGCGCTCAAGGACGTGGAGGTGATGAACCCGGTGATCATGCTCGACGAGATCGACAAGATGGGCCAGAGCTTCCAGGGCGACCCGGCGTCGGCGCTGCTGGAAACCCTCGACCCGGAGCAGAACGTCGAATTCCTCGATCACTACCTGGACCTGCGACTGGACCTGTCCAAGGTGCTGTTCGTGTGCACCGCCAACACCCTGGACTCCATCCCCGGCCCGCTGCTGGACCGTATGGAAGTGATTCGCCTGTCGGGCTATATCACCGAAGAAAAAGTCGCCATCGCCAAGCGTCACCTGTGGCCCAAGCAGCTGGAAAAAGCCGGTGTGGCGAAAACCAGCCTGACCATCAGCGACGGCGCCCTGCGCGCACTCATCGACGGCTACGCCCGCGAAGCCGGGGTGCGACAGTTGGAGAAACAGCTGGGCAAACTGGTGCGCAAGGCGGTGGTCAAGCTGCTGGATGAGCCGGACTCGGTGATCAAGATCGGCAGCAAGGACCTGGAAAGCTCCCTGGGCATGCCAGTGTTCCGCAATGAGCAAGTGCTGTCCGGCACCGGCGTGATTACAGGCCTGGCCTGGACCAGCATGGGCGGCGCAACCTTGCCGATCGAGGCCACGCGCATCCATACGCTCAACCGCGGCTTCAAGCTCACCGGGCAATTGGGTGAAGTGATGAAGGAATCTGCCGAAATCGCCTACAGCTACATTAGTTCGAACCTGAAGTCATTTGGCGGCGATCCGAAATTCTTCGATGAAGCCTTCGTTCACTTGCATGTGCCGGAAGGCGCCACGCCCAAAGACGGCCCGAGCGCCGGGGTGACCATGGCCAGCGCGTTGTTGTCGCTGGCGCGTAACCAGCCGCCGAAAAAAGGCGTGGCCATGACCGGCGAACTGACGTTGACCGGGCATGTGCTGCCGATTGGCGGGGTGCGTGAGAAGGTCATCGCGGCGCGGCGCCAGAAGATCCATGAACTGATCTTGCCGGAGCCGAATCGCGGGAGTTTTGAAGAGTTGCCGGAGTACCTGAAGGAAGGCATGACGGTGCACTTTGCCAAGCGCTTTGCGGATGTGGCGAAGGTGCTCTTCTGACAGCTATCCAGCGCCTGGTAGGCCCCCTGTGGCGAGCAGGCTTGCCCTGCTCGCCACAACAAGCCCGCTGCCCTGTTGTCACACCTTGTCTCATCTTCGGTTATGCTCGCCCTTCGTCGTGAATGAACGGAGCCCCCATGACCGCTGCCCGCCTGCTTCTCCCCTTGAGCCTTGCCCTGCTGGCCGCGTGCGCCAGTGCACCGAAGCAAAACGTCACCGTGGACAACCAGAGCGCCTGTCCGCTTCAGCTTAAAAGCGGGCAAAACCTGACCCTCACCCTCCCGAGCAACCCCACTACCGGTTACCGCTGGGCCATCCAGGATTCCGCCGGCGGCGTACTGCGCGCGTTGAGCCCTGAGGTCTACAGTAGCAGCGAGTCGGGTGTGATCGGCGGCGGCGGCCAATCGACCTGGCGCTTCCAGGCCTTCGCCTCCGGCCAGGGCCGTTTGCGCCTGACCTCCCAGCAACCCTGGGAGCCGGAGGCCGAACCTGTCGAAACCTTTGACTGCGCCATTACGGTGAACTGATATGCCCTGGCTGATTCTTGCGTTGATGGGCGCCGGCACTTTTATCTACGGCCTGAGCACCCATGCCACCTTGCTGTGTCTATTGGTCAAGCCGCTGCCGGTACTTGCGCTGCTGGGCTGGCTGCATGATGCACCGCCCACCGACTATCGACGCTGGATCAGCCTTGGGCTGATTTTTTCCCTGGTGGGCGATGTGCTGCTTGCCTGGCCCGGCGACCTGTTTATCTTTGGCCTGGGGGCGTTCCTGTTTGCGCACCTGGCGTATCTCAAGGCCTATTTCAGTGATTGCCGCCGCCTGGCGCTGCTGCCGCTGGTATTGGCGCTGGGCATGGGGGTTGTGCTACTGAGCATCCTGATCTCGCACGGCCTCGGTGATTTGCTGATCCCCGTGGTGGTTTACGCCGCCGTGATCAGCGCGATGCTCTGGCGAGCGTTGGCACGCCTGGGCAGCGAAGTGCCAAAACGCTCGGCTCTGCTGGCGGCGGCGGGTGCCGTGTCGTTTGTGTTTTCCGACACACTGATTGGCATCAATCGGTTTGTGGTGGCGTTCGATGCGGCCCCGTACTTGCTGATCACTAGCTATTGGCTGGGCCAGTGGGGAATAACAGCAGCGGCATTCTCTCCAACCGCTACTCAGCCATTCGCGAATGTACCAACGAAAGAACTTATTGATTAGATCAACGCTAATATTTATAGCCAAAACTTCTACAACACTGTCATTACTAACAGTATCCGACCTCCCGAATCAAGAATAGCCTTCCTACTACTCGGCAAGTCAAACCTCATTCACCGAAGATGGGAGTCTTGAATCATGAGCACAGCACAACCTAAAGGACAAAAAGCAACGGGACGCCTTACGGGCACCATTACCAGGAATGATCAACCGACAGCGTTCAATGGTACAGATCACTATATATATAAAGACAACAACGAACTTGAGATTTACTCAGGCGAAGAAACTCCCGGAGGAGCTTGGAAATCAATAAGTTTGAATCTGGACCCAAACATTACAGCAGGCACACATAAGCTAGGTTCTTTTTCAAGTTTTCGGAGCGCCACGGTCGTTCCAGGCAACACTGATGTTCTTCTAAACTACTCGGGCACTCTGGATATAAAACCCGACCATGCAAATCGACATTACACTGGCAGCATTTCTCTCTCTGCAAAAAACAATGGCTCAGATACCTACCAGATAGAGGCAACGTTTGATCTCAAAGAATGAACGTAGCCAACGCCAGCAATCATCCACTTTAAAAACTGTGCTCGCCTCATAAGCGAGTGCAGTTTTTTTCTGAATCGATGATGTCTTTCAGACAAACCGCGCACGCCCCCTTCAACCTGGCTAAAATACTGGCCTTTCCCAGATCAATGCCGGAACAGCCGTGAGCAAAGAACCCGATCGCCTATTCGCCCAGCCCCTGCCCCAGGTGCCGGACTTCGCCTTCAACGAAGACGTGGTGCGGGTGTTCCCGGACATGATCAAGCGCTCGGTGCCCGGTTACCCGACCATCGTCGAGAACCTCGGCGTACTCGCGGCGCAATTTGCCCAGCCCAACAGCGTGCTGTATGACCTGGGCTCGTCCCTCGGCGCCGTCACCCAGGCCCTGCGCCGCCATGTGCGCACCGACGGTTGCCGGGTGATCGCGGTGGATAACTCGACAGCCATGGTCGAGCGCTGCCGTGAGTACCTCAATGGCCAGGACTCGATGTTCCAGGAGTTGCTGCCGGTCGAGGTGATCGAGGGCGATATCCTCGCGCTGCAATTTGCCCCGGCCTCGGTGGTGGCGCTGAACTTCACCCTGCAATTCATTGCCCCCGATGAGCGCTTGGCGTTGCTCTCGCGCATCCGCCAGTCGCTGTTGCCGGGTGGTGCGTTGATCCTCTCGGAGAAGCTGCGCTTCAACGATGCCGAAGAACACGCGCTGCTCACCGACCTGCACATCGCGTTCAAACGCGCCAACGGCTACAGCGAACTGGAAATCGCCCAGAAGCGCAGCGCCATCGAAAACGTCATGAAGCCCGACAGCCTCGAAGAACACCGCGAACGCCTGCTGGCAGCCGGGTTCTCGAAAGTCGTGCCGTGGTTCCAGTGTCTTAACTTTGCCTCGTTGATTGCCTTGCCATGATTGATCTTTCCCCCCTCGCCCGCCATCTGGTCGGCACTCCCCTGGCCGTGTGGGCCCAGGGCCTGCAAGCGCAGCTCAACAGCAAGATGGAAAAGGGCCATGGCGACCTGGAGCGTTGGCAGAGTGCGTTGGATGCGCTGCCAAAGATCCAGCCCAGTGACGTGGATTTGCTCAACGGCCTGACACTCGATACCGACTGCGACGATGACACCCGCGCGCAGATGCACACTGCATTGATGGGCCTGAGCCCGTGGCGCAAAGGGCCGTTCAACCTGTTCGGCGTGCATGTGGACACCGAATGGCGCTCGGACTGGAAGTGGTCGCGGGTTGCGCCGCACCTGAACTTGAAGGGCAAACGTATCCTCGACGTAGGCTGCGGCAACGGTTACTACATGTGGCGCATGCTTGGCGCCGGCGCTGACAGCGTGATTGGCGTAGACCCGAACTGGTTGTTCTTCTGCCAGTTCCAGGCGGTACAGCGCTACCTGTCCGAGCCCAGGGCCTGGCACCTGCCGTTCCCGTTCGAAGACCTGCCGGCAAACCTGGAAGGCTTCGACACAGTGTTTTCCATGGGCGTGTTCTACCACCGTCGTTCGCCGATCGAACACCTGCTGGCGCTGAAAGACACCCTGGTCAAAGGTGGCGAACTGGTGCTGGAAACATTGGTGGTCGAAGGCGATCAGCAACAAGTGCTGGTGCCGGAAGATCGCTACGCGCAGATGCGTAACGTGTGGTTCCTGCCCTCAGTGCCGGCGCTGATGCTATGGCTGCGCCGTGCAGGCTTCACTGATGTGCGCTGCGTGGATGTGAGCGTGACCACCGTCGAGGAACAGCGCGGGACGGAGTGGATGAAGTACCAGTCGTTGAGTGACTTCCTCGATCCCGAAGATCACAGCAAGACCATCGAAGGGCTGCCGGCGCCGATGCGGGCGGTGATCATCGCCAGGAAATGACGCTGATACCTCACTGATAAAATAGAGTTCCAAATGTGAGAGGGGGCTTGCCCCCGATGGCGGTGCATCAGTCATAAATATGCTTACTGACACACTGCTATCGGGGGCAAGCCCCCTCCCACCTTTTGATTTCCAGCGTCGTTTAGAGAGCAGATTTGGCCCGGCGCGCCCTGAAGAACTCGCTCAAGACCGTCCCGCACTCCTCAGCCAGCACCCCGCCTTCAAACAACACTCGATGATTCAGAAAGCCCTGGGTAAAAAACTGCCCCTGGCTTTGCACGACTCCCGCCTTGGGCTCCAATGCGCCATACACCACCCGTGCAACCCGTGAATGCACGATCAAACCCGCGCACATGCTGCACGGCTCCAGGGTCACATACAGCGTGCTGCCCACCAGGCGGTAATTGCTGATGGCTTGCGCGGCGGCGCGGATGGCGACCATCTCGGCGTGAGCGCTGGGGTCATTGCCACTGATCGGGCAATTGAAGCCTCGGCCGATGATCTCACCGTCCTGCACCAGCACCGCGCCGACGGGCACTTCTCCCAGCGCGGCGCCTTCGGCGGCGAGGGCCAGGGCTTCGCGCATGAAGTCCTGGTCGCGGCTGCGATCAATGATTGCGGTTGGGCGGATCTGGCGCATCACGCCACCTCGATGGCGGCCATCAGGCCGGTTTCCATATGGTCGATCACGTGGCAATGGAACATCCAGACGCCTGGGTTATCCGCCACCAGTGCCACACGGGCACGCTCGTTCTTGCCCAGCAGGTAGGTGTCGGTGAAATACGGGATCACCTTGTGCCGGTTCGAGGCGATCACCTTGAAGCTCATGCCGTGCAGGTGGATCGGGTGCTGGTACTGGGTCATGTTCTTCAATTCGAAAATGTAGCTCTTGCCCTTCTCCAGCTTGGCAATCGGGCGGTCGGCGCACGTCTTGTCGGTGATGTCCCAGGCCTTGCCGTTGATCTGCCACAGGCTGGGTGGCTTGCCGTTGTCGATGTTGACCGAGACCGAACCCACCCACTCGAAATTGAAGTTGAGTTTCTCGGCATTGGCCAGGTCCGGTTCGCTGATCGGGTTGGCGGGCAACGCAGGCGGCCATTCGCCGGGCGCATCGGTGTTGGCGACCGAACGGAAGGTGCCGAGACGTACCGGGCCGTTGCGGATCGACAGTTCCTCACCCACCGGCGGCGCCTTGATCGCCAGGCAGATACGCATGCCCGGGCCCAACCAATATTCCTTGCCCAGGGGGCGTGGCTCGATGGGGTTGCCGTCCAGCGCGTAGATCTGCGCTTCAACATCCGGGATGTTGATGCGATAGGTCAGGGTGTTGTCGAGGTTGAGCAACCGCACGCGGGTGATCTGCCCGGCCGGCAAATCGATCACCGCCTGGGACACGCCGTTGATCGTCGACAAGCGCCCTGCCGTACCGCCCCGGGCCGCCTCACGCGGGATACTGAATGCGACGAAAGCCCCCTCTTCGTCTACATGCCAGCTTTTCAGGCTGAGGGTGCGCTCGTGCTTGAAACCGGTGGGTTCGCGCTCTTCGATGATCAGCGGGCCAACCAGGCCACGGCCAAGTTCTTCGCTGCTGTTCACGTGGGGGTGGTACCAGTAGCTGCCGGCGTCGGGTACGCGGAATTTGTAGTCGAAGTATTCGCCGGGCAGTACCGGCAATTGAGAGACGTAGGGCACGCCGTCCATTTCCAGCGGCAGGCGGATGCCGTGCCAGTGAATGGTGGTGGCGACCGGCAGGTGGTTGATAAAGCGTACCCGCAGCCATTCGCCCTGGCGCACCCGCAACTCGGTGCCCGGCGCCGAAGGGCCGAACGCCCAGGCTTCGGTCTTGTGCCCTGGCACCAATTCCACGTCCAGTGGCGCGGCGATCAGCTCGTAGTCGTGCCCCGCCTCGGCTTCGGCAACTTTCCCCAGCCAGTAGCGGTAGCCGCCACCGGCACCGACGCCCACTACGGCCAGGCCTGCAAGACCACCCAGGATTTGTCGACGGGAAAAGGATCGGGACACAACAACCTCACGTATCGGCCGCAGGCCCAAGGCCTGCAAAGGGCAGATACGATACACCTGCAACGGCTAAACAGTAAGGGTTCGCATGTGGGAGGGGGCAATCCCCTCCCACATTGCAACTGCATCGTTGTTTAGTGCTTGGCGGCAGCCAGGATCAGGGCTTTCATTTCGGCGACAGCGCCTTTGAAACCGACAAACAGCGCATGGGCCACCAGCGCATGGCCGATGTTCAGCTCGTTGATACCCTTGATCGCGGCCACGGCTTCGACGTTATGGTAATGCAGGCCATGGCCGGCGTTGACGATCAGGCCTTGCTTGAGGCCGCAGCTCACACCGTCGATGATGCGTTGCAGTTCCTCGGCCACTTCGGTGGGCGTGGTGGCGTCGGCGTAGCGGCCGGTGTGCAGTTCGATCGCCGGTGCACCGACACGACGCGAGGCTTCGATCTGGCGCTCGTCGGCGTCGATGAACAGCGAGACTTCACTGCCGATCTTCGACAGGCGCTCCACGGCGGCTTTGATCCGCGCTTCCTGGCCGGCCACGTCAAGGCCGCCTTCGGTGGTCAGCTCCTGGCGGGTTTCCGGCACCAGGCAGATGTGTGCCGGGCGGATGCGCTCGGCGAACTGCATCATTTCCTCGGTAACGCCCATTTCGAAATTCATGCGGGTTTGCAGCACATCCTTGAGCAGCAGCACGTCGCGCTCCTGGATGTGGCGGCGGTCTTCGCGCAGGTGCACGGTGATGCCGTCGGCGCCCGCTTCTTCGGCGTCCAGCGCGGCCTTGACCGGGTCAGGGTAACGGGTGCCCCGGGCCTGGCGCAGGGTGGCGACGTGGTCGATGTTGACGCCAAGAAGAATGCGATTGCTGGTGCTCACGGAAGCGCTCCTGAAAAGGGAAAGAAACGCCGCACAGCATACACGGGGTTGTCAGGGCTTTCGAAACAACTCGCGGCTGACCAGCGGCCGTCCGCCCAGGTGCACGGCCAGGGCCTGGCGCATCAGGCGCTTGGCGGCGGACAAGGCGCCGGGCGCCGTCCAGTCCGCTTCGCTCATGGCCAGCAGCTCGGTGCCCTGGAACAGGCCAGGTTGCAGCAGGTACACGCGCTCCAGGCCAGCGTCCACTTGCAGGCGATACATACCATCGGCGGCGATGGGCTCGCCGTGCAGGTCGTTGGCCAGTTCGAAGCCGTAGCCCAGGTCGTCGAGCAGGCGCCATTCGAACGCACGCAGCAAGGGTTCCAGGGGACGGCCTTCGGCCAGGGCGAGCAAGGTGGCGGCGTAGTGCTCGAATACTGCCGGGTGCGGGTCTTCGGCGGGGAGCAGGCGGATCAGCAGTTCATTGAGGTAAAGGCCACTGAACAGCGCATCGCCGTTGAGCCAGGCCGAGGTACCCACGCTTTCCATGCGGCCGACGTTTTTCAGCTCACCCTTGCCGCGAAACTCCACGTCCAAGGCCACGAACGGCCGCGCCAACGTGCCCGCCTTGCCCCGTGCACTGCGCAAGACGGCGCGCAGGCGGCCTTGGGGCGTGAGGAAGTCCACCAGGGCGCTGGTCTCGCGGTAGGCGCGGCTGTGCAGGACGTAGGCAAGTTGGCTTGGGGGTGGGGATTGGGACATGGCTGCTCACTGCTGGAATGCACTTTTGAAAACGACACAAACCTAATGTGGGAGGGGGCTTGCCCCCGATGGCAGTGTGTCAGTCACTTATTTGTCAACTGACCCACCGCTATCGGGGGCAAGCCCCCTCCCACATTTTCAGCCCCGCGGTGCATTCAGGACCTTACAGGTCGCCATAGCCCAGGGAACGCAGTGCACGCTCGTCATCGGACCAGCCGCCCTTCACCTTCACCCACAGGTTCAGCATGATCTTGGAATCGAACAGCAATTCCATGTCCTTGCGCGCCTCGGTGCCGATGCGCTTGATACGCTCGCCCTTGTCGCCAATGATGATTTTCTTCTGACCGTCACGCTCGACGAGGATCAGCGCATGGATGTGCAAGGTCTTGCCCTGCTGCTTGAACTCTTCGATTTCCACGGTGATCTGGTACGGCAGCTCCGCGCCCATCTGGCGCATGATTTTCTCGCGCACCAGTTCAGCGGCGAGGAAACGGCTGCTGCGGTCGGTGATCTGGTCTTCCGGGAAGAAGTGCTCGTTCTCCGGCAGGTGCTCGGCGATCACGCGCTCCAAGGCATCGAGGTTGTGGCCGTGCTGGGCCGAAATCGGGATGATCTGGGCGTTCGGCAGTTGTTCCTGCAGCCAGCTCAAGTGCGGCATCAGCTCGGCTTTGTCTTCGATACGGTCGGTCTTGTTCAGCGCGACGATCAACGGGCCGGTGACGTACTGCACGCGCTCCAGGACCATCTGGTCTTCGTCGGTCCACTTGGTGCGGTCGACCACGAAGATCACCACGTCGACGTCTTTCAACGCCGCCGAAGCGGTCTTGTTCATGTAGCGGTTCAGGGCTTTCTCGCCACCTTTGTGCATGCCTGGGGTGTCGACGTAGACCGCTTGCACGGTGCCTTCGGTCTTGATGCCCAGCATGTTGTGGCGGGTGGTCTGCGGCTTGCGCGAGGTGATCGCCAGCTTCTGGCCAAGGATGTGGTTGAGCAACGTGGACTTGCCCACGTTCGGGCGGCCGACGATGGCAACATAGCCACAGCGTGTTGCGGTTGAATCAGTCATGGCCATTCTCCACGCCCAGGGCAATCAGTGCTGCGGCGGCCGCTACCTGTTCGGCAATACGACGGCTCACACCCTGACCTCGGCTTTTTTCGTTCAGTAAGGTGATTTCACATTCCACGAAGAACACGCGGCAATGGGGCTCACCCTGGATATCCACCACTTCGTAGCGTGGCAGTTCGCACCCGCGGGACTGCAAAAATTCCTGCAGGCGGGTCTTGGGATCTTTGTTGGTGTCGACCAGCGTGAGGCTTTCGATCTCGGAAGTCAGCCAGGCAGTGACACGTTCCTTGGCGGCTTCCATGCCGGCATCGAGGTAGATGGCACCGATCAGCGCTTCAAGGGCATCGGCCAGGATCGACTCGCGACGAAAACCGCCACTCTTCAACTCGCCGGACCCCAGGCGCAGGTACTCGCCCAGGCCAAAGCCACGGGCCAGCACGGCCAGGGTCTCGCCCTTCACCAGGCGCGCACGCAGGCGCGACAACTGGCCTTCACGGGCTTGGGGGAAGCGCTCGAACAGCGCCTCACCGGCGACGAAGTTGAGGATGGCATCACCGAGGAATTCCAGGCGCTCGTTGTTACGCCCGGCAAAGCTGCGGTGTGTGAGGGCAAGGACCATCAGTTCCTGGTCCTTGAAGGTGTAGCCGAGCTGGCGCTCGAGACGTGCTAGAGAAACGGTCACGGTTTATCCATATCTAGTTGGTGGCACCGGCGGCCATCGACGATTGACGCAGTGTTCAAATTCAAATCCTGGTTGGTGCCGCATGAGGCAGGACCGATTTGTCCCCACCCCAGAAAAGCATTCGGCGCTGTGATCACAGCGCCGCCTGTATTACTTGATCAGCCCGATCCGCGAGAAGTTCGGCAGGTGGCTGAGTTTGGGTTCCGGCCAGCTCATCCAGACCGCAAAGGCCTTGCCGACGATATTCTGGTCGGGAACCATGCCCAGCAGGTCCTTGGGAATGTTGGGGTCATCCCAGTACCGGCTGTCATTGGAGTTGTCTCGGTTGTCGCCCATCATGAAGTAGTGCCCGGCCGGAACCTTCCACTGCCCATCAGGCTGGGCACGGTAGCGGCTCATTTCCTTGCGGATTTCGTGCTCCACCGCACCGAGTTTTTCCTGGTACAGCTCGGCGCTGCCCAGGCTGTTCGGCTCGGAACCCAGCAGCTTTTCAGCCACCGACTCACCATTGATGAACAGGCGCTTGTCACTGGTGTAACGAATCACGTCGCCCGGCAGACCAACCACACGCTTGATGTAATTGACGTTCGGGTCGCTCGGGTAGCGGAACACCATCACATCGCCGCGCTGCGGGTCACCGACTTCGATGACCTTCTTGTCGATCACCGGCAGGCGAATGCCGTAGGAAAACTTGTTCACCAGGATGAAGTCGCCCACGTCCAGGGTAGGCTTCATCGACCCCGACGGGATCTGAAACGGCTCCACCAGGAAAGAACGCAGCACCAGCACGATGAACAACACCGGGAAGAACGACTTGCCGTATTCAACCAGCAAAGGCTCTTTGTTCAGCTTCTCGATCACCACGCCATCGGGCTGGCTGACGCTGCCCTGATAGGCCGCGATAGCCGCCCGCCGACGCGGGGCGAAGAACACCAGATCGAGCAACGCCAGGAGACCGCAAACGGCAACGGCGATGACCAGCAACAGCGGGAAATTTAGCGACATAGGACCTAACTATCCAACCTGAGCACCGCAAGGAAGGCTTCTTGTGGAACTTCCACGTTACCTACTTGCTTCATGCGTTTTTTACCGGCCTTTTGCTTCTCAAGCAGCTTGCGCTTACGGCTTACGTCACCGCCGTAGCATTTGGCCAGTACGTTCTTTCTGAGTGCCTTGACGGAGGTCCGCGCAATGATCTGCCCGCCAATGGCGGCCTGGATCGCGACGTCGAACATCTGGCGCGGGATCAGTTCTTTCATCTTCTCGGTCAACTGGCGACCTTTGTAGTGCGCGTTGTCCTTGTGCACGATCAGTGCCAGGGCATCGACCTTGTCGCCGTTGATCAGCACATCCAGTTTCACCAGATTAGCCGATTGGTAACGGTCGAAATGGTAATCCAGCGAAGCATAGCCGCGACTGGTGGATTTGAGACGGTCGAAGAAGTCCAGCACCACCTCGTTCATCGGCATGTCGTAGGTCACTTGGACCTGGGTGCCGAGGAACAGCATGTCGCGCTGTACGCCACGTTTCTCGATGCACAGGGTGATAACGTTGCCCAAGTGTTCCTGCGGCACCAGGATATTGGCGCGCACGATCGGCTCGCGCATGTCTTCGATCGCCGAGAGATCCGGGAGCTTGGACGGGTTGTCGACGTAAATCGTTTCACCGGTTTTCAGCAACAACTCAAAAATAACGGTCGGCGCAGTGGTGATCAGGTCCAGGTCGTATTCGCGCTCGAGGCGCTCCTGGATGATTTCCATGTGCAGCATGCCCAGGAACCCGCAACGGAAGCCGAAGCCCAGGGCGTCGGAGCTTTCCGGGGTGTACTGCAACGACGAGTCGTTGAGGGTCAGCTTCTGCAGGGCTTCGCGGAAGTCTTCGAAATCGTCGGAGCTGACCGGGAACAGGCCGGCGTAGACCTGCGGCTGGATGCGCTTGAAGCCTGGCAGCACGTCGACGTCCGGCGTGGAGCTCAGCGTCAGGGTGTCACCTACCGGTGCGCCGTGAATATCCTTGATACCGGCGATGATGAAGCCCACTTCACCGGCTTTCAGATCAACGGTTGCGGTGTGCTTGGGGTTGAATACCCCGACGCTGTCCACCAGGTGGATCTTGCCGGTGGATTTGACCAGGATCTTGTCGCCCTTCTTCACGCGGCCATGGCGCACGCGCACCAGGGAGACAACGCCCAGGTAGTTGTCGAACCAGGAGTCGATGATCAACGCTTGCAGCGGATCTTCGTAGTTGCCGGTCGGCGCAGGGATAGTGTGCACCAGGCGCTCGAGCACTTCGTCGACACCCAGGCCGGTCTTGGCGCTGCAGGTGACGGCGTCGGTGGCGTCGATGCCGATGATCTTCTCGATCTCTTCCTTGACGCGCTCAGGCTCGGCCTGGGGCAGGTCGATCTTGTTCAGCACGGGCATGACTTCCAGGCCCTGCTCGATCGCGGTGTAGCAGTTGGCAACCGACTGCGCCTCCACGCCCTGGCCGGCGTCCACCACCAGCAGGGCACCTTCACAGGCCGCCAGGGAACGGCTGACTTCGTAGGTGAAGTCGACGTGGCCCGGGGTGTCAATGAAGTTCAGCTGGTAGGTGATACCGTCTTTGGCCTTGTAATACAGAGTAACGCTGTGGGCCTTGATGGTGATGCCGCGCTCGCGTTCGAGGTCCATGGAGTCCAGGACCTGGGCTTCCATTTCGCGCTCGGCAAGGCCACCGCACATTTGGATAAACCGGTCGGCCAGCGTCGACTTGCCATGGTCAATGTGGGCGATGATGGAGAAATTGCGGATATGACTCAAATCACTCACGGATCAACACTCAAAAAGGCTGCAGGCAGATTGCCCGCTGAAAAATAGCCGGGAATTGTACCTGATGCTCAGGCCAGACGTCATCTTTGCTGACCAGAACAAAAATGCCCCGATCTCTCGACCGGGGCATTTTTTGATCATAAGCGCGACATCAGCCAGCTCGACGCAACAGCCAGAACCCGGCCAGGGCGCAGATGCCGGTGGGCACCAGCACCGCAAACAGCGGCGAGAAGCCAAACACCAGGCTCGAAGGGCCAAGCAGGTCCTGGGCGATGCGGAAGGTGAAGCCCACCAGCACACCCGTGAATACACGCTGGCCCAGGGTCACCGAACGCAGCGGGCCGAAAATGAAGGAAATCGCCATCAACACCAGCGCGGCGGTCACCACCGGTTGCAACACCTTGACCCAAAATGCCAGCCAGTAGCGGCCGTTGTTCAGGCCCTGGTCCTTCAGATAGTGGATATAGCCCCACAACCCGGAGATCGGCAGGCTTTCCGGAATCATCACCACGGTATTCAGCAACTCCGGCTTGAGGGCGATATCCCATTCCTGGCTCGGTACGTTGATCACTTCGGTGCTGGCCTTGGTGCCTTGGCCAATATTGCGGAAGTAGGTGGTGGTTACATCGCTGAGTTGCCACTTTTCGCCACCGTATTGCGCACGTTTGGCGAAGCTGGACTCCAGCAGGTGACGCTCCTTGTCGAACGTATAACGGGTCACACCAATCAACAGTCCGCCGGGCTGCACGGCGTTGATATGGATGAACTCATCGCCCTGGCGGTGCCACAGACCATGCTTGGAGCTTTGCGCATCGCCTGACCCCTGGGCCAGGGCGCGATTGGCCTGGGCAGTGGTTTCGGCTGGTGGCGCGACGTATTCGCCGATCAGCACGCTGCAGGCCATCAGCAGCAGCATGGGCTTCATCACCGCCCAGACGATACGACCAATGGACACGCCGGCAGCGCGCATGATGGTCAGTTCGCTATTACTGGCCAGGCTGCCCAGCCCGATCAGGCAGCCGATCAGCGCGGCCATCGGCATCATGTCATAGAGGCGACGCGGCGCGGTGAGGGCCACGTAGCTCAGCACGTCCCACACGGTGTAGGTGTCGCTGACATTACTCACTTCATCGATGAAGGCGAACAACGACGCCAGCCCGAGGATGATGCCCAGTACCGCCAGGATGGCGATCAGTACGCTGCTACCAATGTAGCGATCGAGCTTAGCCACGAGCCAACTCCTTCTGGCCACGACGGCTCTTCAGTTTCAAACGGATCGGTTCCCAGTAGAGCAGCCCCAGGCCGATCACCAGGAACATCCCGTGCACCACCCACAGGCCCAGGGTCGGCGACAACTTGCCCTTCTCCAGGGAGGTACGGGCGGAAATCAGGATGGTCAGGTAGGCCATGTACAGCAGGATTGCCGGCAACAGCTTGAGGAAGCGGCCCTGGCGCGGGTTGACGCGAGACAGCGGCACAGCCATCAAGGTCACGATGAACACCAGCAGCGGCAGGGAGAGTCGCCATTGCAACTCGGCGATGGAACGCAGTTCCGTGCTGCCCCACAGATCAGGCGTCGGGATGGCATCACGGTCGGTGACTTCGTCGCTGATGTCCGGACGAGCCAGCATCACGCCATAGGTGTCGTACTTGATCGCGCGGTAATCAGCCATGCCCGGGCTGCCGTCATAGCGGTAGCCATTTTCCAGGATCAGGTAGCGGCTGCCATCAGGACGGACTTCCTGGCGCCCCGAATCGGCCACCAGCACGGAAATGCCACGGTCTTTCTTGTCCTGGCCCAGGCGCTTCTCGGAGATGAACACACCGCCCAGGTTGGCGCGGTCGTCGGTCAGGGTTTCGGTGTAGGTCACCCGGGAACCGTCATTGAGCGCCTGGAAGCGACCGGGCTCGAGCGTGTCGAACTCGGTCATCGCGTCCTGCTTGTTCAGCACCAGCTGGAACTGCAGGGCACCCTGAGGCGCCAGACTCAGGCTCAGCCAGGCAACGATCAGCGCGATGCCGGCGGCCGGGATCATGGTCATGCCCAGCAGGCGCTGCTGGCTCATGCCGGTGGCCGAGAGCACGGTCATTTCGCTTTCGAGGTACAGGCGGCCATAGGCCAGCAGTATCCCGAGGAACAGGCCCAACGGCAGGATCAACTGCAGGAAGCCCGGCAGGCGAAAGCCCATGATCAGGAACAGCGAACCCGGGTCGAGGGCGCCGGAGGCAGCCTGGGCCAGGTATTTGACGAAACGACCACTCATGATGATGACCAGCAGCACCGCACTCACGGCACTCAGGGTCAACAGGACTTCGCGGGACAGATAACGGAAGACGATCAAACCAGACACTCCAGGGTTGTCAGGCTAAGGCGGCCAAACAAGCAAGCATACCGAGACAGCCCATTTACACAGGGCCGGCTAAAAAGATGGCGCATTATCCTGTGATTGACCGCGCCTGTCACGGAGCTTGCTCGTGCACACGCACAAAGCGTGCACCAAGGGTTGTCAGGCTCCGTCGGCGAGGTTCAAACTGCGGCCTTTGTCGCCGGCGGCTTACACGGCTGCCTGGTATTAAAGCCGGAGTACAGACTCCTGGCTAACCGACCTTTATAAGGGACCCGAAAATGGAACTGGTTGTAAAAAGCGTTAGCCCCGAAACGTTGAAAACCGCCACCCTCGTGGTCGCCATCGGCGAAGGCCGCAAGCTCGGCGTGGCCGCCAGGCAACTCGACGAACTCAGCGGCGGCGCCATCAGCGCGGTGCTCAAGCGCGGCGACCTGGCCGGCAAAGTCGGCCAGAGCCTGCTGCTGCAAAGCCTGCCCAACCTGAAAGCCGACCGCGTATTGCTGGTGGGCGTGGGCAAGGACGCCGAACTGGGTGACCGTCCGTTCCGCAAGATCATCAGCGGCATCCTCGGCACCCTCAAGGGCCTGGGCGGCAGCGACGCGACGCTGGCCCTCGACGAAGTCGTGGTCAAAGGCCGTGACAGCTACGGCAAGACCCGCCTGCTGGCCGAGACCCTGGTGGACGGCGGCTATATCTTCGACCAGTTCAAGAGCACCAAGACCGAACCCCGCGCCCTGAAGAAAATCACCCTGCTGACCATCAAGGCCGCCCAGGCTGAAGTCCAGCGCGCCGTGACCCACGCCACGGCCATCGCCAACGGCATGTCGTTCACCCGTGACCTGGGCAACCTGCCGCCGAACATCTGCCACCCGACTTTCCTCGGCGAACAGGCCAAGGCGCTGGGCAAAGAGTTCAAGGGCCTGAAAGTCGAAGTGTTCGACGAGAAGAAGATCAAGGAACTGGGCATGGGCTCTTTCTATGCCGTGGGCCAGGGCAGCGACCAGCCGCCACGCCTGATCGTGATGCAATACAACGGCGGCAAGAAGTCCGAGAAGCCTTACGCCCTGGTGGGTAAAGGCATCACCTTCGACACCGGCGGCATCAGCCTCAAGCCGGGCCTGGGCATGGACGAGATGAAGTACGACATGGGCGGCGCCGCCAGCGTGTTCGGCACCCTGCGTGCCGTGCTGGAACTCAAGCTGCCGATCAACCTGGTGTGCATCCTGGCCTGTGCCGAGAACATGCCGAGCGGTGGCGCGACCCGTCCGGGCGACATCGTCACCACCCTGAGCGGCCAGACCGTCGAAATCCTCAACACCGACGCCGAAGGTCGCCTGGTGCTGTGCGATGCCCTGACCTACGCCGAGCGCTTCAAGCCGCAGGCTGTGATCGACATCGCCACCCTGACCGGCGCGTGCATCGTCGCCCTCGGCTCCCACACCTCCGGCCTGCTGGGTAACAGCGACGAGCTGATCGAGCAATTGCTCAACGCCGGTAAAGCCGCCGACGACCGCGCCTGGCAATTGCCGCTGTTCGATGAGTACCAGGAACAGCTGGACAGCCCGTTCGCCGACATCGCCAACATCGGTGGCCCGAAAGCCGGCACCATCACCGCGGCTTGCTTCCTGTCGCGTTTTGCCAAGAACTTCAACTGGGCGCACCTGGACATCGCCGGCACGGCCTGGACCAGCGGCGGCAAGGACAAGGGCGCCACTGGCCGTCCGGTGCCGCTGCTGACCCAGTACCTGCTGGATCGCGCCAAGGCCTGAAACTGAAGATTCCGGGGCGACGCTTATGTCGCCTCGGTCTCGGGAACCGCAATGACCCAAGTCGACTTCTACATACTGCCCAGCGCCGATCCGCTCGCGCGCCTGGACTTTGCCTGCAAACTCACCGAAAAAGCCTGGCGCATGGGCCACCGCATCTACCTGCATTGCAGCGATGCTGCCCAACGCGATGAGCTGGATGCCCGCCTGTGGCGCTTCAAGGGCGAAAGCTTCGTACCCCACGGCCCCGCCGAGTCTGAACCTGAAGGGCTGGTGGTGCTCGGTTTGGGCGACAGTTGCGGCGATCACCATGACCTGTTGGTCAACCTGGACCTGAAAGTGCCGCCGTTCGCCAAGGCGTTTGCCCGTGTGGCCGAGGTGGTGGTGGAAGATCCGGCTATTCGTCAGGCCGCGCGGGAGAGTTTCCGTTTCTACCGCGAACAGGGCTATCCTCTCCAGGATCACCGGCTACAACGACTTTGAGTAAATGATGGACACGCCAAACCCGCTGAAAAAAGATGACCACCTGCTGGACGACCTGGAGTCGATCCGTCAGTTACTGGGTGATGATGACTTGCAACCGCCGCTGTTGACCGAAACGGTCGAGGGCGAGGTACAGATTCCGCTGCTGTTCGACATGGTCGGCGGCAAACCTGTCGCGCCGGAGCCGGTTGTCGAAGCACC
Organism: Pseudomonas sp. NFPP28; assembly: GCF_900115535.1. Lineage (NCBI taxonomy): Bacteria > Pseudomonadati > Pseudomonadota > Gammaproteobacteria > Pseudomonadales > Pseudomonadaceae > Pseudomonas > Pseudomonas sp. NFPP28. The sequence continues at coordinate 690,988 of NZ_FOWT01000001.1, forward strand.
CGCCGTCGCACCTGCCCCCGCTGAAAAAGGGCCCGACGCCCTGCTACTGCACCTGGACAACGAACTGCGCGCCGCCGCACAACTGATCATGCAGGACGTGATCGACGACTTTGCCCCGCACATCGAAACCGAGATCAAGCGGCGACTGGATGCGCGGATGGAGCGGCTGCTCAGCCAGTACCAGTCCTGAGCCTTGCATAATCTCCCTGTGGGAGGGGGCTTGCCCCCGATAGCGATGGGTCAACGACTGCTGCGTTGACTGACACGCCGCCATCGGGGTAAGCCCCCTCCCACATTTGATTCGCACAAGTCTTCAACTCGCCCTCAGCTCCCAGCCCCGTTATACTTGCCGGCTTTCCTGAATTAATGCCAACTAGGGTCCCGCCGCGCATGGATAAGACCTACCAGCCGCACGCCATCGAAACTTCCTGGTACAACACCTGGGAATCCGAGAATTATTTCGCCCCGCAAGGCGCGGGCGATTCCTACACCATCATGATTCCGCCACCGAACGTCACTGGCAGCCTGCACATGGGCCATGGCTTCAACAATGCGATCATGGATGCCTTGATCCGTTTCCGCCGCATGCAGGGCCGCAACACCCTGTGGCAACCGGGCACCGACCACGCCGGTATCGCCACCCAGATGCTGGTGGAACGCCAACTCGAAGCCACCGGCCAGAACCGTCATGACCTGGGCCGCGAGAAATTCCTGGAAAAAATCTGGGAATGGAAGGACCAGTCCGGCGGCAATATCAGCCGTCAGATCCGTCGCCTCGGTTCGTCCGTAGACTGGAGCCGCGAGCGCTTCACCATGGACGATGGCCTGTCGGAAGCCGTGAAAGAAGCCTTCGTGCGCCTGCATGAAGACGGCTTGATCTACCGCGGCAAGCGCCTGGTCAACTGGGATACCAAGTTGCACACGGCGATTTCCGACCTCGAAGTGGAAAACCACGACGAGAAAGGTTTCCTGTGGAACCTCAAGTATCCGCTGGCCGATGGCGCCAAGACCGCCGAAGGCAACGACTACCTGATCGTCGCCACCACGCGTCCGGAAACCATGCTCGGCGACGCTGCCGTGGCGGTTAACCCGAATGATGAACGCTACCAGGCGCTGATCGGCAAGTTCGTCGAGCTGCCGCTGGTGGGCCGCCGTATCCCGATCATCGCGGACGACTATTGCGACCCTGAATTCGGCACCGGCTGTGTGAAAATCACCCCGGCCCACGATTTCAACGACTACGAAGTCGGCAAGCGCCACAACCTGCCGCTGCTGAACATCTTCGACAAGAACGCTGCCGTGTTGCCGGCCTGCCAGGTGTTCAATCTGGACGGCACGCTGAACGAAACTGTCGATGGCAAGATCCCGGCTGAATACGCCGGCCTCGACCGGTTCGAAGCACGCAAGCAGATCGTTGCCGCCTTCGACGCCGCGGGTTTGCTGGTGAGCGTTGACGACCACGGCCTGAAAGTGCCGAAGGGCGACCGCTCCGGCACCGTGATCGAGCCGTGGCTGACCGACCAATGGTACGTCTCCACCAAGCCGCTGGCCGAACCCGCCATTGCCGCCGTGGAAGACGGCCGCATCCAGTTCGTACCCAAGCAGTACGAAAACATGTATTTCTCGTGGATGCGCGACATCCAGGATTGGTGCATCAGCCGTCAACTGTGGTGGGGCCACCGCATTCCGGCCTGGTACGACGAGTCGGGCAAGGTCTATGTAGGCCGCGACGAAGCCGAAGTGCGTGCCAAGCACAACCTGGGTGCCGGCGTTGCGCTGCAACAGGACAACGACGTACTGGACACCTGGTTCAGCTCGGGCCTGTGGACCTTCTCCACCCTCGGCTGGCCGCAGCAGACTGAATTCCTGAAGAAATTCCACTCCACCGACGTACTGGTCACTGGCTTCGACATCATTTTCTTCTGGGTTGCCCGGATGATCATGCTGACCATGCACCTGGTGAAAAACGAGGACGGCACGCCGCAGGTACCCTTCAAGACCGTGTACGTGCACGGCCTGGTACGTGATGGCCAAGGCCAGAAGATGTCCAAGTCCAAGGGTAACGTGCTGGACCCGCTGGACATCATCGACGGCATCGACCTGGAAACCCTGGTGCAGAAACGCACCTCGGGCCTGATGCAGCCGAAACTGGCGAAGAAGATCGAAAAGCAGACCCGCGACGAATTCGCCGACGGCATCGCCAGCTACGGCACCGACGCCCTGCGCTTCACCTTCTGCTCGCTGGCATCCACCGGTCGCGACATCAAGTTCGACATGGGCCGTGTCGAAGGCTATCGCAACTTCTGCAACAAGATCTGGAACGCGGCGCGCTACGTGCTGGATAAAGGCGAAGACTGCGGCCAGAACGGCGAAGCCGTCGAACTGAGCCTGGCCGATCGCTGGATCATCTCGCAGCTGCAACGCACCGAAGCCGAAGTGACCCGCCAGCTCGACCAGTTCCGTTTCGACTTGGCCGCACAGGCCCTGTATGAGTTCATCTGGAACCAGTATTGCGACTGGTACCTGGAACTGTCCAAGCCTGTGCTGTGGGACGAGAACGCCCCGATCGAACGCCAGCGCGGCACCCGTCGCACCCTGGTGCGCGTACTCGAAGTCGCGCTGCGCCTGGCGCACCCGTTCATGCCGTTCATCACCGAAGAAATCTGGCAGCGCCTGGCGCCACTGGCCGGTATCGAAGGCAAGACCATCATGCTGCAACCCTGGCCGGTAGCCAACGAAGCGCGCATCGATGAGGCGGCCGAAAGCGATATCGAATGGCTCAAGACCCTGATGATGGGCACGCGTAACATCCGTGCCGAAATGAACATCGGGCCTGGCAAGCCATTGGCGGTGTTCGTGAAGAACGCCAGTGCCGAGGACCTGCGTCGTCTCGCCGAGAACGATGCGCTGCTCAAGAAGCTGGCGAAGCTGGAGTCGATCACCGTATTGGCGGCCGGCGAAGAAGCACCGCTGTCCGCGACCGCACTGGTTGGCGAGATGGAAGTGCTGGTGCCAATGGCCGGCCTGATCGACAAGGGTGCCGAACTGGCCCGCCTCGACAAGGAAATCGCACGCCTGCAAGGCGAAGTGCAGCGGGTGGGTGGCAAGCTGTCCAACGCGGCGTTCGTCGACAAGGCGCCGGCTGAAGTGATCGAGAAGGAACGCGCCAAGCTGGCCGAGGCCGAACAGGCCCTGGGCAAACTGGCGGAGCAACATGCGCGGATTTCCAGCCTGTAAGGATCAAACCGTGTGAAAAAAGAGACCTTCGGGTCTCTTTTTTTATGAAGATCAAATGCAATACGCCTCCTCAGGCCATTAAATTAACTCTCTTCACGTCCCCAAGCGGATCACTGTTCCTAATGACGTCCGCCGACGCTATTAAAGCGATCAACTTAGCACTTGCGAGCATGATGATTATAGAGAGGATAAAGCCACCACTTATAACTTCAAGATATAAGTTTTATAACCGTCGCCACACAACGCATTGCGTAGCCATATTGGAGGCCTGAGTGTCTATAGGAGAAGTAAGTGGGACACTGGCATAAAGAACCTTCATAACTTGGTTCCTTGAAGCAAAAATACTTACAAAAAAATTTGCACTCCATGAAAGATTCTGATCAGGATTCCTCCCTCCAACCTTCCTAAAGTCAAAGGGGCTTTACTTTCCTCGTCCAATACAGGAATCCCCTCATGCCAGTCATCCCGAATAATATTTCATCGTTATCGCCGGCATCTGCAAAAAACACTTACATTGAGCATGATAGTCTCTCGCTTCCCAGCGCCGCAGACAAAAACCCCGCCATTAAAAGCCAAACATTTCGCAGCTGGGAAACAGAGCACACTATTACTCATGACGAAAAAGACCGGTTACATATGCCAGAGGCAAAGGACCCTCGTAACTACCCTAAGACCCATGACAAATATGACCTCGCTTACTTACGAAACTGGAATAAACCCAAAGGCCCTGTTTGCACTGAAAAAGCGGCGAAGAAGTGCAATATCAATCAACTGGCGTTACTCACCCCTCCGAATACCCAGGCGCTCTTCAAGTTATACGACAACAAAGAGGGCTGGGGCGGTGTCCCGGGCTTTATCGATGCATTCTTGCGCGGGGAGCCAGGAGGAAGGACTGAGGGGTTTGGAGCACGGCCCGAACAGTTTTCGACCACGTCCTTTGACCCTCAACTAGGCGGTTTCCTGATATCGCCAAACCCCAGCAACATTCCTGAACGTGGCAAAACGTATACGGATGACGCCACTGCGTTACTTGAAAAGACACGTGGCAAGAATGGCTTCGGGTTGGTTTGCTACTGGATTCCCCCAGGAACCTATGAACGTTACCCTACCTTCCAAAAATTATTTCCACACGTAAAGATTCCAGAATCTTCACCTGCATTCGAAGAACGCGGGCATCTGCCGCCAAACCGACAGGACAGGGATTTCAATACCGAGTCTAATCAACAATACCTCCAGAGAACCGGAAACAGATTTCTATCGGTACCTGTGAACTTGGAGCGCAAACACATCCCCTTGCTTGAAGAGCTGACCAGTACCGTCAATAAGGTTTTGAAGGACGTATATCAAACGGATCCTGAGAAAGAAAAAGTTGAGATATTCACTCACAGTCCTGTATACGATATGGATTCGTGCGGCCTTCATGTACATGTGCGAATCAATCAAGGGCGCCACCCCCTTGAAGAAGACCTGCGGAATTTGCCTATTGGTCAGTCAAATCCGAATCCGACTGTCATCGCCCCCGACAGTCATTTGAATCATTTCCCCCATAACCGGACTCTGATCGAGCAGTTGGAAAGCAATGGGAGACTCACCGACTTCCCACAAACCAAGAATAAACATTTCATCTCCTATAATATCGCCGCAAAAATGGAAAGAGCCAGAGATAATGGCATTGAGTTTTTAACTGTCCCGAATGTTTTCAAAAATCCAGCCCTCGCTGTCAGCAAGCAAAGCCTTACGCTATCTCCACACCCCTTGATCAATAGAGAAAACGACCCCAACAGTATTCAAATATCAAAAAAATCCGCGGCCAAATATAATTGTCCAGAAATAGGCTTGGTGCCCCCTGAAGGCATGCAAGAACGCATTTCACGTTATGCCAACAATGAAATACTGCCAACGTTCATCTATAACTTCTTTACTAAAGAGGACGACCCGAAGGCAAAGGCATTCCAACAGCACCCAGAACAGTTTCCTGCCACCCACTTTTCCACAGAGGGCGGCATGTTTTTAATGCCCAATACAAAATATGTCCCCGGAAAATCCGAATCCTTTGAGCGTCCGGAGGACATTCTGGCAAGTACCCGCAACACGGGTGGGTTTGCCTTGGTCGGCTATTGGGTCCCGCCTGGTGTTTTTGAAGGCAAAGAACCGTTCAATAAACTCTTTGGCGTAAACACCCAGCGGGCTGAAGGTCCTGAAAGTCGTGAGACCATCGCTGCGTATAACAAACGAACTGACTCATCTTTTATTGTCAACCCGATTGACCTGCAAAAAAAACATATTCCGATGCTCAATGAGTTCAAGGAAATGAGCCTTAAACACTTGCAGGATGTATACGGGGTCCAGCCTGACAAAGAAAAAGTCGATATTTACCTGCACAGCCCGATCTACGGAAACCGGACGGCCGGCCTTCATATTCATGTGCGCATTAACCAGAACCTGCCTGCGGGAGAAATAGATAGTAATCGGCTTGGCTTCGACAAGCTCATGTCCATTTTGAACGATGAAAAAATTTCTGATAGCCACATTCGGGAGCACATTTTGAACAGCGGCCTCAAGACGAACTCTGGAAGCTTTTTGTCATTCAGTTCTGCTTGGGGAAGGCAACAATTCGAAGGTACAGCGACCACCTACGTACCCAACCCATTCCGACGTCCGGACCTCATGACAAGCACATGAAGAGCTAAGTGCATTGGAAGATGAACACCCTCAACCAAAACCGGCAAGCCTCCACCACAGGGGGAGGCTTGCGCATGAGTGCGCCGGTTTGGGTCCACGAGTAACCCTTCCCACTACGACACGCGGTAGCGGTATATGTGTGACAATACCTGCCACTTTTGAAACAGCCTCAGAATCGACGCAGCCAATGACCGCCCCCAGCACGCCAAAACCTCCGCGCAAGAAGCCTAAAACCGCAGCCACGGCCAAACCCGTTGTGCCGCGCAAAGAGGCCACCCTGCATCCGCGCAACCGCCACACAGGCCGCTACGACTTCCCGGCGCTGATCAAGACCACGCCAGAACTGGCGCAATTCGTGATCATCAACCCGTACGGCAAGGAAAGCATCGACTTCGCCAGCCCGGATGCGGTGCGGGTGTTCAACCGGGCGCTGCTGAAGGCGTTCTACGGCATCCAGCATTGGGACATCCCGGCCGACTATCTGTGCCCACCAGTGCCGGGGCGTGCGGACTACGTACACTTCCTCGCCGACCTGCTGGCCAGCACCAATGACGGCAAGATCCCGCGCGGTTCGATCGTCAAGGTGCTGGACATCGGCATGGGCGCCAACTGCGTCTACCCGCTGATTGGCTACATGGAATACCGCTGGAACTTCCTCGGCTCCGAGGTCGACCCTATCGCCGTGGCCGCGGCCAAGGCCATCGTGCAGTCCAACGACCTGAGCAAGGTCATCCAGTTGCGCCAGCAAACCAACCCCAAGCAGATCCTGCTGGGCTTGCTGGAGCCGGGTGAGCGCTTCGACCTGACGATGTGCAACCCACCGTTCCATGCCTCCATGGACGAAGCCACCAAGGGCAGCGAACGCAAATGGCGCGCCCTGGGCAAGGCCGATCCCAAGCGCAAGTTGCCGGTGCTGAACTTCGGTGGCCAATCGGCTGAACTGTGGTGTGAAGGTGGCGAGGCGCGCTTTGTGACGCAACTGATCGCTGAAAGTGCGCATTTTGCCCACAAGGTGTTGTGGTTCAGTTGCCTGGTGTCAAAAGCGTCGAACTTGCCCGCGATTGAGACAGCACTGAAAAAAGCTGGAGCTCTGGAAAGCCAGGTGGTGGAAATGTCCCAGGGGCAGAAGCAGAGCCGGTTTGTGGCCTGGACCTTCCAGACCAAAAATGAGCAGCAGATCTGGCGAAAAACTCGCTGGGTGCACAAAAGCGGCTGAAGTAAATCCTGTCGCCTACGTGTTCATAACGACAATAGCGTGGGCGCAACTACCCAAATGTAAACAATACCTACCACGTGCGCCCAGTATTGTTATTGGAACTGGCAGACACCTCCCGGAGTTCTAAAATCCATGTCAGCGTGAGTAACGGGGGACGTAACAGTTTGTCCACCACCATCGGTGTACGAATAGCTTAGCTCCACGTTACCACGCTGCACAGGTGCCATTAGTTTATCGTAAGGCGCTAAGAAGGCTTTCTCATCACAAAAAGGAATTACCTTCGTGATGTCCGCATTCACATTTTCATCGCCTTTGGCCCTCCAATGAAAATGGACCTTGGTGTTCTGGGGCAAGCTATTGATCTCTTTGATATGTACCCATACCCCCCATTTCCCGTCGTGATGCCTGATACTGTTACAGACAATCCTGCCTTGGTGCGTGTCAATAAACTCCACGGGATGAAGAGCGTTTTTACCGGACATAAGTTATCTCCTTGGTTAGCTAGCAACCATCTCCACTAAATATGTTTCAGGATGGCATAACATTAATGTCGGTTTCGATGCCAGATGTCTACTGTAAGTCTTGACAGTTGAAAAATGTCCAAAATCTGTTATTGAACGCTATCGGCTGCGCCCCGACGTCACTGCAACATGCCATTTTTCAGACAATAAAAAACCGTGCCCGGATCGCTCCGAAGCACGGTTTTTTTTGCTGCGGCTTACTTGTTAACAGCGTCGGTCAGGCCTTTGGCCACAACCAGCTTGATAACTTTCTTGGCAGCGATTTCGATGGGGGCGCCAGTCGAAGGGTTACGGCCAGTACGGGCAGGACGCTCGGTCACTTTCAGTTTGCCAATGCCTGGCAGAGTGATTTCGCCGACGGTTTCCAGCTGGTCAGCAACAACCTGGCTCAGTTGGTCCAGCAGAGCGCGCACGGTAGTTTTTGGTGCGTCTACTGCTTCAGCCAGGTCAGCGATCAGTTGGTCTTTAGTAATAGCCATTGTGGTGTTCCTTCCCTATCAAATTCATATGGATTGCAGAGTGCAGTGTCAGCCGTCGAGCCCGACCGTCATGGCCTGGCACCCCAGGCTTATAACCACGGAGATCGCGGTTATAGATGCTTGAAACGGGGATTGGTTCGACCTGACAGATGCTGAATGCACGCTTATCGCCGAGACTTGGCGTAAGACGGGGCAAAACTAGCACAGAGACGGGGAAATATCCGCCTCTACCTACCCATTTGGTCAGCTTTATCGCTCTAAACCGTGAAAAAAAGGCATATGCCCCGTCGGAAGGTGCCCAAAACACCCTTCGAAGCACGTCTTGGCCAATGGTGCGGTACACTTGGCGACTTTTCGGGGAGGCCCACCGCTCCCCTCTCAACCAGCCGAGAAGCCTATGCCGATCCGTCATTGCATCGTCCACCTGATCGACAAAAAACCCGACGGCACACCTGCAGTTCTCCATGCCCGCGACTCCGAGCTTGCCGAGTCGGCCGCCATCGAGAACATGCTTGCCGACCTCAACGAGAGCTACAACGCCAAACAAGGCAAGGCCTGGGGTTTCTTCCATGCCGAGTCGGGCGCGCACCCGTTCAGCGGCTGGTTGAAGGAGTATTTCGACGGTGGGCAGGATTTCACCACCTTCAGCCGCACCGCAGTCGAGCACCTGCAGAAGCTGATGGAAGAATCCAACCTTTCCACCGGCGGCCACGTGCTGTTCGCCCACTACCAACAAGGCATGACCGACTACCTGGCCATCGCCCTGCTGCACCACAGCGAAGGCGTGGCGGTGACCGACGAGCTGGACGTGACCCCGTCCCGTCACCTGGACTTGGGCCAACTGCACCTGGCGGCGCGGATCAACGTGTCCGAATGGCAGAACAACAAGCAGTCCAAGCAGTACATCTCGTTTATCAAGGGCAAGAACGGCAAGAAGGTCTCGGAGTACTTCCGCGACTTCATCGGCTGCCAGGAAGGTGTCGACGGCCCGGGCGAGACCCGCACCCTGCTCAAGGCCTTCAGCGACTTCGTTGAAAGCGAAGACCTGCCCGACGAATCCGCCCGCGAAAAGACCAAGACCCTGGTGGACTACGCCAGCAGCCAGGCCAAGCTTGGCGAACCCATGGGCCTGGAAGAACTCTCGGGGTTGATCGATGAAGATCGGCCAAAGGCGTTCTACGACCATATCCGCAACAAGGATTACGGCCTCTCGCCGGAGATTCCGGCGGATAAACGCACCCTCAACCAGTTCCGTCGCTTCACCGGCCGCGCCGAGGGCCTGTCCATCAGCTTTGAAGCACACCTGCTGGGGGACAAGATCGAGTACGACGAAGCCGCCGGCACCTTGATCATCAAGGGCCTGCCGACCCAGCTGACCGACCAGCTCAAGCGCCGTAACTGATGCTGGGCGGGGTCTTCAAGAAAGTCCTGCTGGTATTGCTGGTGGTGGTGGTGATCCAGAACTGGGGCAAGATCGAGCGGGTGTTCAACCCATCGCAGGTAGCCCCTGAACAAGTGCGCGCTTCGGCGCGCGTGGTGCTGTATGCCACCGAGTGGTGCGGGTACTGCAAGCAGATCCGCCGTTTCCTGGACCAGAAAGGCATCCCCTACCAGGCGTTCGATATCGAGAAAGACGCCCAGGCGCGCAAGACGTATGAGGCGTTGGGCGGCGGCGGGATTCCGTTTGTGGACGTGAACGGCACGCTGATTCGCGAATACAGCCCCGAGAAGATCATGGCGGCGCTGAAGTAATCAGCGCACCACGATCATGCGCCCCAGCACCTGGTGCTGTTCAAAACCGAGAACCGCCTGCAAGGCATTCAGCACAGCCTGTGGGTCTTTGCTCGGGAAGCTGCCGCTGACACGCCTGGCGCCCATCTCTTCGTTAAGCAACAGGATGCGACCGGGGTAGTAACGGCCCAGGTCCTTCACTACGTCCGCCAAGGGCGCCTTGTAGTAGTTGAGCCAGCCGTCGCGCCAGGCCAGGCGTGATTCGCTGTCGACCCCATGCATTGGTTCGGCAATGCCATCGGCGTAGGCCACTTGCTGGCCGGCGGCAAGAACCTGCTGTTGGCCGTGCTTTGACGGCGTCACGCCAACCCGCCCGGACAACACCGTCACCTGGGCGCCTGCCGGTCGCAGGCGCACTTCGAACTGGGTGCCCAGCACCCGCGCTTCACCGCTGCCCGCCGCCACCACGAAGGATTGCCCGGTGTGGGTCACGCTGAAAAAGCCGGCCCCGCGACGCAATTGGATACGCCGCTCGCCATGGTTGAAATCCACGGCGATGGCGCTGTCAGCGTCCAGGGTGACTTGGGAGTTGTCGGCCAGCGTGACGGTCTTGATTTCCCCGGGTGCCGTCACGTAGTCAGCGCCAAGGTCATCGACCCAGCGCGACGGCTGCCAACCAGCCCCCATGGACACCATCACCACCAGGCAGGCAGCCATGGCCAACGCCCCGGACCAACGCAGCACCCGCGAACGCTTCGGGGTGTTCATCGCATTGAGGTAGCCCTGCAAGGCCATGGCTTCTTCGTCCGCCAGCTTGCGCGCCGGGACTTCGCTCAACTCCCACAGCACCTGGGCCTGGGAATAGGCCTCGACATGTGCAGGGTCGGCCCGCAGCCACTGGCTGAACGTGGCCTGGTCGCCACTGCTGGGCTGGTCGTGCAGCAGGCTCAACCAGGCCAGGGCCGCTTGTTCCTGGGCGGGCGTGGGGATGACGTTCACGGTGCTTTCCCTGGCGTGCGTGGGGATGAGGGGTCGCGAAGGCTGGCTTTGCAGGCTTCGAGGGCACGCATCATATGTTTTTCCACGGCACTTTGGGACAGGCCCATGGCCTTGGCGATTTGCGCGTACTTGCGGCCGTGGATGCGGTTGAGCAGGAAAATCTGCCGCGTGCGCTCGGGCAAACTGCGCAGCGCCGCTTCGACATGGCGCAGATCATTGCCGGCTTCCAGCGCCGCCTGGGGCTCGGAGCCTTGGTTGTCGTGCTGTTCGGGCAGCCAGCCTTCGCTGCTGCGCACCCGCGCGCCTTCGCTGCGCAGGTGATCGATGGCGATATTGCCGGCGCAGCGCAGCAGGTAGGTGCTGAGTTCTTCGACCTGCACCAGCGGCCGGCGCCAGAAGCGCAGGAACAGGTCCTGCACCAGGTCGGCCGCCGTGGCGCGGCACCCCACGCGGCGACTCACCAGGGCCTCCATCTGCGAACGCTGGGACAGGAACACCTGCAGGAAATGCGCACGCCCACCGGCCGCGTCAGCGTGCTGGCTGTCCTGGGGTTCCGGTGGGGTGCTGATCATCATGGACGGGCTCAGAGGGTGGCGAAGGCTGCGACAGGGCTGGCGAGCAGGCCGACACCCGCCAGGATCAGGGCCAGCCTTGGCCGATACGGCAACAGCAGCACCAACAGCAGTGCGCTGAGCATCAACACGGCGCACCACTCCACCAGGCCCTGGCCCCAACCGGCGATGGCCACGGCGGGCCAGATCGACACGGTCAGCAGCAACCACCCGGCCACACGCAAACCCAGGCGCCGGCGAGGCGTGGGTCTACTGTGCAACAGTTCGCCGTGATGACGGTCGGTGGACAAGCACAACGCAGCAAACCCGGCGTAGCACATCAGCAGTGCAAGCAGCATTCAGTTCGCCTCCTGCTTGAGCGTCAACCCGCGTGTGCGTTCAACCTTGGGCGCAGGCACGGTGCGATGCCGCATCTTCCAGGCGGCCCAGCCGAGGAATATTCCGCTGGCCAAGCACGTCAGGTCGAAGCCGGCCATGGCCCAGTCTCCGGTGGCCAATGAAACGCCCAGGTGATGCGAGGTGGTCAACGCGTTGAGCAATGGAATGGCGATAAACAGCAATGCGCCGACGCTCAACTGCTCGACCCAACCCTGGCGGCCACGCCGCAGGATGGCGTGCAGCAGGCTCAGGCCCCAGGCAATAAAGAAGGTTTGCACTTCCCAGCCGGAACGTTCGGCGAAGGTCACCGGCAGCAGGCGGTTGGCCCAGAAAAACGCCGCGATGGCGATCATCAGGCCGGACATGCTGGCGATGTTGAGTACTTCCACAAGACGCAGTTCAAACGGCATCACATTGCTCTTGAGGTGCTTGAGCTGACGCTTGCCAAGCCAGATGACCAGCCCGGTGCCGATCATCGCCGTGCCCGCCAGCCCGCAGATAAAGTACAACCAGCGCAGCACCGGGCCGGCGAAATGGCCCATGTGCAGGCCGTAGAAACTGCCGCCGATGGCCGCCGGCAGCGACTGCCCGCCGCTCACTCGCAACAGTTCGCCGGTGCTGCCATTGAAGGACACGGTACTGCCGAAATCGTGCACTACGCTGTCGGAACCGGCGCGCAATACATTGACCGAGGCGTTCACATCGCCGGGGTTATTCACCGCCACGCGCCCCACATGCCCGCCCGCCCACTGTGCCCGCGCCTGCTCGTACATCGGCACCAGCGGCAGCAATGTGCCTGGCTGGCCCGATGCAGGCGCGTTGTTGGTGTTCGGGAACACCTCGCTGAAAAAGGCGCGGGTGTCGTTGCCATAGGAAGCCAGGATCGGCGCCGGCATCACCATGCTCATGAAGATCACCAGGCTGCTGTAGGTGATCATCAAATGGAAAGGCAGCACCAGCACACCCACCGCGTTGTGCCCGTCGAGCCAGGAACGCTGGCCTTTGCGGGGACGGAAGGTGAAGAAGTCCTTGAAGATTTTCTTGTGGGTGATGATGCCGGTGATCAGCGCGATGAACATCACCATCGCGGCGATGGTCGACAGCCAGCGCCCCCACGGGTGAGGCATTTGCAGTTGGAAGTGGAACCGGTAGAAGAACTCGCCGCCCATGCTTTCACGGGCCTGCACGGCCTGGCCGGTGACGGGGTCGAGGGTTTTCTGGATGAAGTTGCCACGCTTGCCGGGGTCGACCTTGTCCTGCCACATCACTGACAGGCCGGGGTCGCGGCTGTCCGGCAAGGTGATGAACCAGCGCGCGGCGGTGGGTGCGACCTGCTGCAGATAGGTTTGGGCCACGGTGAGGCTGCGCGCATCGTCCAGGGGACGGGCCTGCACTTCGGGCTGCATCCAGTGGCTGATCTCGTCCTTGAAATACGAAAGGGTGCCTGTCAGGAAAATCGCAAACAGCAGCCAGCCGAAGATCAACCCGGCCCAGGTGTGCAACCAGGCCATGGCCTGACGGAAACCCTCTTTCATACTCGTGTCATCCACAAGCCCACGCCCGCCAGGGTGGCGAACGCCGCACTTGGCAGCAGCACACCGAACCAGGCGCGTGCGGCACTGCGGCAGGCGAAACACCAGAGCACAGCGAGCAGGTAAAACACGAAGGAACTCATCATTCCGGTGATCACCGCATCGGCGCGAGAAGTAGGCAGCCACAGCGCCAGACAGATGCTGGCCAGGGACGCCATCAGGTAACCGCCCACCACGGCAGCCAGCACACGCGAGGTCACGGCGAGACGATAGGAGACAGGCAGCGAGGTTTTGCTTTTCATGCGGGAGGCGCCAGGTTCATCAGCGCGCAATATTAATGATAAATATTCTCATAAGCAAAACAGAACGGATGAATCACCTGTGCGGATGGATTGCCGAAGCCACCCATGCGCCCTACAATGCGAACAATTCTTGTTCTCTAAAGCATGGCGATGCTTGTGGAGTGTCCCCGTTGAGCCCGTCCAACACCGTCGAAGTTTTGTACACCGACCATCACCACTGGCTCACCGGCTGGTTGCGACGCAAGCTCGGCTGCCCGGAAAGCGCCGCCGACCTGGCCCAGGACACCTTCATGCGCGTGCTCACCGCGCGGGAAACGCCCACCCTGGTCGAGCCCCGCGCGTTTCTCACCACGGTTGCCAAGCGCGTGCTGTTCAACTTCTACCGCCGCCAGGACCTGGAACGCGCCTACCTCGATGCCCTGGCACACATGCCCGAACACGTGGCGCCATCGGAAGAAGAACGCGCAATCATCCTGCAAACCCTGGTCGAGCTGGACCAACTGCTCGACGGCCTGCCGGTGCAGGTCAAGCGCGCCTTCCTGCTGGCGCAACTGGATGGGCTGACCTACGCGCAAATCGGCGCGGAGCTTGGGATTTCCATCGCCACCGTCAAACGTCACCTGACCAAAGCGGCCATGCGCTGCTATTTCGCCCTATGAACTTCTCCACTCAAGTCGCCGAACAGGCCGTGCATTGGCTGATGGAAATGCAGCAAGGTGGACTCAACCCTCGCCAGCAGGCTGCCTGGCAACACTGGCTGAACGCCCACAGCGAACACCAGCGCGCCTGGGACCACATGCAACGCGTCAACCAGCGCCTGCGCGGCATGCCCTCGCCCCTTGCCCATGCGGCGTTGAACGCGCCAACCTCCACCAGCCGCCGCCAGGCGCTCAAGTTGCTGTTGATCCTCGGCGCCGGTTCGGCCGCCGCCTGGGGCCTGCGCCAGCAACATATCCTGCCGCCGCTGAGCGCCGACTACCGCAGCCCCATCGGCCAACGCCGCAAGGTGCAATTGGCCGATGGCAGCCAGTTGCAACTCAATACCGGCAGCGCGGTGGATGTGCACTTCGATGGCAGGCAACGACTGATCCGCCTGCTTGAAGGCGAAATCCTGCTGACCGGTATCGCCGGCAACACACCGCTTAACGTGTTGACCGGCCAGGGTCTACTTACCAGCCAGGCCGCACGCATGAACGTGCGTCAGTTCAACGACCACACCCAGTTGGCGGTATTCAATGGCCGCGTCGAGGTAATGCCCAACACCTACAGCGGCCTGCCGCTGACGGTCGAGGCCGCGCGCCAGGTCAACTTCACCCGCAAAGGCTGGGACACCCCGCGCCCTAGCGACGCCAACAGCGGCGCCTGGGCCGACGGCATGCTGGTCGCAGCTCACATGCGCCTGGAAGATTTCCTCGGCGAACTCGGCCGTTATCGTCGTGGCCAGGTCAATTGCGACCCACAGGTGGCCAACCTGCTGATCTCCGGCAGCTACCCGCTGGACGACAGCGAACGGATTCTGGACCTGCTGGAAGTGAGCCTGCCGGTCAAAGTGCGGCGCTTCACGCGGTATTGGGTGACGGTGCAGGCACGCGCCTGAAATTAATTCAAAACACTGTGAGCCGTTTTCCACACCTCGCGTGACAGAGAAGGAAAGCCCCCTTGATCCTTCCTTCTCAGGACCGCTCTTCATGCCCCAGCAACCCACGCTTCTCGCCCGCACCCTGCGCCAGTTCCTACTTGGCGCCAGCCTGAGTCTTACGGTACTGCCACACGCCATGGCGGCCGATGCCAAGCCGTATCACATCGCGCCGACTTCGCTCGAAGCGGCGTTGAATCAATTCGGACGTGAAGCGGGTGTGCTGATTTCCTTCGGTTCGCAAGTCACCGCGGGCATGCAGAGTCGTGGCTTGTCCGGTAACTATGGCGCCGCCGACGGCCTGCAGAAACTGCTGGAAGGCACCGGCCTGCAAGCCCGCGCCGAAGGCGACAATGCCTACAGCCTGCAACCGGCCAATGCACCGACCACTATTGAGTTGGGCACCTCCAGCGTGGTCGGCGACTGGCTCGGCGACGCAGCGCAAACCAATGTGTTCGAACACCCCGGCGCCCGAGATGTGATCCGCCGCGAAGAGTTCGAACGCCAGGGCGCCACCCAGGCCAGGGACGTGCTCAATCGCATCCCCGGCGTCAACGCCCCGGACAACAACGGCACCGGCAGCCACGACATGGCGCTGAACTTCGGTATTCGCGGCCTCAACCCGCGCCTGGCCTCGCGCTCCACGGTGCTGATGGACGGTATTCCGGTGCCGTTTGCGCCGTACGGCCAACCACAACTGTCGTTTGCGCCGATCAGCATGGGCAACATGGATGCCGTCGACGTGGTGCGTGGCGGCGGCGCCGTGCGCTACGGCCCGCAGAACGTCGGTGGCGTGGTCAACTTCGTGACCCGCGCGATCCCGGATGCGCCCACGGTGAAAGGCGGCCTGCAGACCGAAACCAGCCCGTCCTCCAGCCATGACGGCTTCAAGACCACCGGCAACCTGCTGGCCGGCGGCACGGCCGACAATGGCCTGGGCGGTGCGCTGCTGTACTCCGGCACCCGTGGCGGCGACTGGCGCGAGAACAGCAACACGCGCATCGATGACCTGATCCTCAAGGGCAAATACCAGCTCGACGACGCCAACAGCTTCAACGCCATGGCGCAGTACTACGAAGGCCAGGCCGATATGCCTGGGGGGTTGAACGTTGCGGACTACAAGGCCGATCCATACCAGTCCACCCGCCCCTACGACAAATTCTGGGGCCGCCGCACGATGTTCAACGTCGGCTACCGCTATGAGCAGGATCGTCGCGAGTTCACCGTGAATAGCTTCTTCACCAAGACCCTGCGCAGTGGTTACCTGGACCAGGGCACCTTCCTCTCGCTGTCCCCGCGCGAGTACTGGGTGCGTGGCATCGAGACCCGCTTCGCCCAAGGCTTTGATGTGGGCCCGAGCAGCCACGAAGTAGGCGTCGGCTACCGCTACATCAACGAGGCCGGCCACGAGCTGCGCTATCGCACGCCGATTGCCGCCAACCAGCAGATTCCCACTACCAACAGCCGCAACGACCGCGACACCCGTGGCGGCACCGAAGCCAATGCATTCTTCATCGACGACCGGATCGATATCGGCAAGTGGACCATCACCCCGGGCGTGCGCTACGAGATGATCGAGTCCCAGCAGACCAACAACCTGAGCAACGTCAAATACAAGGGTGACTACAACACCGCGCTGCCGGCCCTGAACGTGCTCTACCACCTCACCGACAGCTGGAACCTCTATGCCAACACCGAAGGTTCGTTCGGCAGCGTGCAGTACAGCCAGATGCCCAACCGCGTGACCAGCGGCGAAGTGAAACCGGAAAAAGCCCGCACCTGGGAACTGGGTACCCGTTACGACGACGGCACCTTGCGTGCCGAGATCGGCGCGTTCCTGATCAACTTCGACAACCAGTACGAAAGCAACCAGACCAACGACTCGGTGATTGCCCGTGGCGAAACCCGCCACCAGGGTATCGAGACCAGCGTCAACTACGCGCTCGATGGCTTGAGCCCGGCGCTGGCCGGGTTTGATGTGTACGCCACTTACGCCTACGTCGACGCCACCATCCGCGAGGACGGCCCGAACAAAGGCAACCGCGTGCCCTTCTCGTCCAAGCACAAAGGCACCCTTGGCGTGGGTTACACCGAAGGCCGCTGGAAACTCAACCTGGACAGCAGCTACCAGAGCAGCCAGTTCGCCGACAACGCCAACACCCAGGCCGAAAGTGCCGACGGTGCCAACGGACGTATCCCGGGCTATATGTTGTTCAGCAGCCGTGCCGCCTACGACTTCGGCCCGCAGTTGTCGGATTTGAACGTAGCGGTGGGGGTGAAAAACATCTTCAACAAGCAGTACTACACGCGCTCGTTCGACGATAACAACAAGGGCAAATACGTCGGCGAGCCGCGCACGGTGTACGTACAGACCTCGATCGCGTTCTAACTGCCCGCCAGGCAACTGGGAGTGGCCGCGACCAGGGCGTCGATGGCGCAGCGGGTCTTGGCCGGCATATGCGCGGCGGTCGGCCAGATCACGTGGATCGGCGAGGGTTGCTCACGGTAGGCGGGCAACACCGCTTCCAACTGCCCGCGCAGCACATAGTGTGCAATCAACCAACTGGGCAACCAGGCCAGGCCGACGCCCGCGATAGCAGCGTCCGCCACGGCCTGGAGGTCATCCAGCACCAACGGCGATACGACCCGCGAACGGTGCGGGGTGTTGCTGCGGTAGGCAATGCCGCGGTGGCCGGCAAGGTCATCCGTCGATTCAATCCGTCCCACCCGCTGCAAGTACGCCGGTGAAGCGGCCAGCCCCACGGACTGTTCGCCCAGGCGCCGTGCACTCAAGCGTTCGGTGTCAGGCAAAGCACCGATTCGCACGGCGATATCGAAGCCTTCCTGCACCAGGTCGGTGATACGGTCAGCAAAACACACCTCGATCTCCAGTTGCGGGTAACGGTCCATCAACCCCCATAACGCGGGCGCCGCATAGTGATGCCCGAAGGCCAGCGGCACGCTGGCGCGCAGCCGGCCGCGTGGCAACTGCCGGCCACTCTCCAGCACCGATTCGGCGGCTTCGAGTTCGGCCAGTGCGCGCAGGCAATGCTCGTAGTAAGCCTGCCCGTCTTCCGTCAGACGCTGGCGGCGAGTGGAGCGCTGCAACAGGCAAGTCCCCAGCCGCGCCTCCAGCCGCGCCAGGCCCTTGCCCACCGCCGAGCGCGTCAGGTTCAGGCGTTCGGCGGCTTCCGTCAGGTTGCCGCTTTCGACGATCTGCAGAAAGAGTTCAATGCCATCGAAACGCGCAGTGGCCATGATTTTATTGTCGCCCTTGATTCCCCTGTTGACGGAAAACTTATCACGAATAAAGAAACAGATTCCCCTGAAAATCTAACGACCCCTCGACCTCAGGAGAATCCCATGCCACCCGCCGCCACCTTATCGGCCATCAACCCACCTCGCACCGCCAGAAACGGCCTCGCCCTCACCGCCGTGTGCCTCGTCGCCCTGATGTTCGGCCTGGAAATCTCCAGCGTGCCGGTGATCCTGCCCACGCTGGAGCAGCAATTGGGCACAGGCTTCCAGGATGCCCAATGGATCATGAATGCCTACACCCTGGCCTGCACCAGCGTATTGATGGCAGCCGGCAGCCTGGCGGACCGTTTTGGCCGCAAGCGCATACTGGTGCTGTGCCTATGGTTGTTCGGACTGGCTTCGCTGGCGTGTGGGTTGGCGAACGATGCACCGACGCTGATTGCCGCGCGCTTCGTCCAGGGCGTGGGCGCCGGGGCGATGATGATCTGCCAGTTCGCGATTCTGTCGCACCTGTTTCGCGAACCGGCGGCGCGGGCACGGGCGTTCGCAATCTGGGGCGTAATCGCCGGCGTGGGCCTGGGCTTCGGGCCGATGGTGGGGGCGCTGATCCTGGCAGTGGCGGACTGGCGCTGGGTGTTCCTGGTGCATGTACCGCTCACCCTGTTCACCCTGGTGCTGTTGCATGTCAGCGTGCAGGAGTCCCGTGACCCGGCCGGCCATCGCCTGGACATCGCCGGTATGCTCACCTTGACGCTGTCGGTGTTCGCGCTGGTCTATTTCATCACCCAGGGCACCGAGAACGGTTTTGGCACACCGGTCATGCTCGGCTGGGCGGGACTGGCGGTGGCCGGGTTGCTGTTGTTCATCGTCGTTGAACGACGCAGCGCCCACCCGATGTTCGACTTCTCGGTATTGCGCATCCAGCGCTTCAATGGCGCCTTGATGGGCTCGATCGGCATGAATTTCAGCTTCTGGCCGTTCATGATCTACCTGCCGCTGTATTTCCAGGCCGGCCTGGGCTACGACACCCTGACCAGCGGCGGCGCCCTGCTCGCCTACACCCTGCCCACACTGCTGGTACCGCCGCTGGCTGAGCGCCTGGCCCTGCGCTATGGCGCCGAGCGCATCATTCCGTTGGGCCTGGGGTTGATGGGTGTCGGCTTCCTGGCCATGGCCGCTGCCAATGGGGTGGCGCAACCCAGTATCCTGCTGATCCTGGGCAGTTGCATCATTGCCGGCACAGGCCTGGCGCTGACCAACTCCCCCACCACCAACACCACGACCGGCTCGGTGTCGACGGACCGCGCCGGCATGGCCTCGGGCATCGACCTCAGCGCACGGCTGATTACCCTGGCGCTCAACATCGCGTTGATGGGGCTGGTGCTGTTGCTGGGGATCAGCGATCAACTGGCCGGTGTGCTGCCCGAAACCACGGCGCTGGATTGGCCGGGCATCAGCCAGAACATTGCGGCCGGCAAGCTCGATGTACCGGCGTTGAACGCCGCGCAGGCCCAGGCCGCACTGCGCCACGGTGCCGGCTGGGCGATGCTGTTTGCAGGGTTGGGTGCATGTGGGCTGGCGCTATCGAGCCGGTACTTTTTCCGACGCGGACAGTAAATGAAAACGGGCCTGCAGTTGCAGGCCCGTTTGTAGGGGGGTGAAAATCGGTCAGCCGTTAATGACAGCGTTTTCGTTTTCCAGGAATTCCTCTTCCAACGCGTCTTCATTCACTTTATTGATTGGCTGGTTTTTCGCGGCAGCGCGTGGCTTGCCTTGCAGTTTGCCAAACAGATGTTCCAACGCATGGTCCAGCTTAGTCGCCGCACCGTCGATGGCCTGTTCCAGCGTATCGGCCTTATGCAGCACCGACAGTGGCTGATGGCCTTTTGGCCGCGCTTCCAGGCGGCAACTCAAATCGTGGGGACCGGGCTTGTCGCCGTTCTCATCCCGCAGGTAGACCTCCACTCGGGTCAGGTCTTCTTCGTAACGTTCGAGCGTGCTCTCAATGGTAGTACGTACCCACTCCTCCAGTCGGATGCTGCTTTCAATATGGTTATCGCTATTGACTTGGATTTGCATAGTTCTTCCCTTATTTCAGCTAGCTCGCGAGAGGTCACAACTGCGACACCGGGGCGGTGAAACCATGACCTCTTGATTACACAATTGAGCAGTCCGCAGAACAATTCAACCCCTTTGCAAAGATAAATCCTACATTACAAATTAAGCCTGACGACGAGCAAAAACGCTGTTAGGGTGGGGAGTTAGTTACATCTTCTTACGTGCAATCAACCTTACAGTTGCCCCTCACCCAACGGGTGCAATCCGCGAAAGATCTCCGCCTCCTCCACCAGCCAATCATGTACCGCACGCACGCCCGGATGGCTCAGCGCACCCGGCGCATACAGCAGTACGTAGCGTTTATGGTTAGGCACGGCCAGGCCGAAGGGCACGATCAAGGTGCCGCGCTCCAATTCATCGTTGAGCAAGGTGCGGCGTGCGATGGCCACGCCCATGCCAGCGATGGCGGCTTCGATGGTCAGGTGGTTGCGGTTGAAGGTGTGGCCACGGCGCACATCGGCGTCGTGGTAGCCGATGGCATTCAAGTAAAACTCCCACTCCGCATACTCATAACTGCCACGCCAGGCGGTGATGTCATGCAGCAGCGGGAAATGCACCAGGTCGGCCGGCCCATGCAACGGTGGGCGACCGCGTAGCAGGCTCGGCGCGCACACCGGGAAGATCTGCTCGTCGAGCAAGGCGGTGGATAACAGGCCGGGGTAGCTGCCGTCGTTCAAGTCGACGGCCAGGTCGAAGTCGCCCTCATGCAAGGCGATGCTGCTGTCCTCGGCGACCATACGCAATTGGATATCCGGAAAGCGCTGCTGCAAACGCGGTAACCGAGGGGTCAGCCACTTGCCGAGAAACGACGGGATCGAGCGCAGGCGCAAGGTGCCGCTGATCATTCCCGCGTCCAGGCGCTGCAACTCCGCGTCGATGCTGCCATAGGCCTCGCCCACCGTCGCGGCCAAACGTTGCCCCTCGGCACTCAGCTCCACCCCACGGGCGCGTCGATGAAACAGACGAAACCCCAATCGCTCTTCCAACTGGCGGATTTGCTGGCTCACCGCGCCCGGCGTGATGTGCAGTTCTTCGGCGCAACGGGTGAACGACAGGTGCCGCGCAGCACAGGAAAAAACGTGCAGCCAGACATACGTCTGGCCATGGAGGGGCCGGATCATAGCGTTTAGTCCTGCTAAAGGGTGTCTTAGGATAATTCGTTGGTCAGTGCCGTGCCAGAGGCTCAGTATCGCGCCAATTGCGCTCGTCCTACAAAACATGGCAGCGATTCCTACTCCATTGCTTGTAAGGGTTTAGCATGGCTATCAGTGTTTTTGATCTATTCAAAGTGGGCATCGGCCCTTCCAGCTCCCATACCGTCGGCCCCATGCGCGCGGCGGCGACCTTTGCCCAAGCCCTGATCGACCAACGATTGTTGAGCGGCACCCGCCGCGTGGAAGTACGCTTGTATGGCTCGCTGTCCGCCACCGGTGTAGGGCATGCCACCGATCGCGCCTGTGTGATGGGCCTGATGGGTGAGTGGCCGGACACCGTCGACCCCACCTCGATCAATGCGCGTATCCAGCAACTGCGTGAATCCGGGCGACTGTTACTCGCCGGCCAGCAGGACATTGCCTTCAACTGGCACACCGACCTCCTGCTACTGGACGAAAGCCTGCCCTACCACCCCAACGCCATGTCCCTGCACGCCTACGGTGAAAACGGCCTGCTGAGCGAGCAAACCTATTACTCGGTAGGCGGTGGTTTCATTATCGAAGCCGCCGAAGCCGCCTCCGGCATCGCACCGGCCAGCGATGTGCAATTGCCCTACGACTTCTCCAGCGCTGTCGAACTGCTGGCTTTGTGCAACAAGCACGGCCTGCGGGTTTCCGAACTGATGATGGCCAACGAACGTGCGTGGCGCAGCGACGCCGATATCCGCAGTGGCCTGCTGCATATCTGGTCGGTGATGCGCGAATGCGTGGAGCAAGGCCTGCGCGATGAAGGCATCCTGCCGGGCGGCCTGGATGTGCCACGCCGCGCGGCGAAACTGCACCGCAGCCTGTTGGAAATCGGCAAGCCGAATGTCATCACCTCCACCTTGTCCGCCATGGAATGGGTCAATCTGTTCGCCCTCGCCGTCAACGAAGAAAACGCTGCCGGCGGGCGCATGGTCACCGCGCCCACCAACGGTGCAGCCGGGATCATCCCGGCCGTGCTGCATTACTACATGAAGTTCAACGCCGACGCGTCTGACGACGACGTGGTCAATTTCTTCCTGGCCGCCGCCGCCGTCGGCATCCTCTGCAAGAAAAACGCTTCCATTTCCGGTGCCGAGGTTGGCTGCCAGGGCGAAGTCGGTTCGGCCTGCGCCATGGCAGCCGCCGGCTTGGCCGACGTGCTCGGTGCAACCCCCGAGCAACTGGAAAACGCCGCGGAAATCGGCCTGGAACACAACCTCGGCCTCACCTGCGACCCGGTCGGTGGCCTGGTGCAAGTGCCGTGCATCGAGCGCAACGCCATCGCCGCCGTCAAGGCGATCAACGCCACGCAAATGGCCCTGCGCGGTGACGGCAAGCACTTCATTTCCCTCGACCGGGTGATCCGCACCATGCGCGATACCGGCGCCGATATGCATGACAAATACAAAGAAACTTCACGGGGCGGCCTGGCGGTCAGTTGGGTGGAGTGCTGATTGGCTTGATTGCGCTGTCAGCGATCGTTTTCTCGGGACTGCCCTGAAACAGGTCACCCCACTCAAGCACGACCCAAAACAACGGTGGGAGTGGGCTTGCCCACGATAGCGGTCTTCCAGCCAAGCATTCATTGGCTGAAGCTCTGCTATCGGCGGCAAGCACCCTCCCACATTGAGATACGCGCCCCACACGGCACGGCCTTTGCTGTACAGCTCATGAGGCAAACGGACTTTGTTAAACCTCAACGACGAAGTGGCCGGTGGTCAGGAGACGCGAACTAATCCCGACACCGGTCGTCAATGACTGCATGTTCTTATCAGGCGGTAACACACCATGGACAATCCTTTTCAGATCATCACCGATACCTTCACCCCGCAATACCGCGTCAATCTGAGCATCCAACGCCTGGACGGCAGCATCATGCTGACCCTCTCCAACGAGCAGGGCGTGGTAGCCAAACGCATGATCAGCGCCGAGCAACGCAATGATCCCAAGCGGCTCAAGCGTCTGGTGCAGAGCATCCAGTTCGGCATCGCCATCGAGCAGGGCCACAGCGCCATGGACATCCTCACGGTAATGACGGATGGCGACCACAAAGTGCTACAGCGCCCGCCTGCCCGTACCCTGCCCTTCAGCGTCGGGCTTTAAAGCTCGCCCTTCTCGGTTTCCAGGCTCGCCTCGCCCTTGCGACGCGGGCCTTCGACCTTCACGGAAGGGAATGCCGATGAGGCATAGCGCACCACCAGGATCGAGAACGCCAACAGCAGAATCCCACCGCACAGGTAGATGATGCCTACATCCGGCGGGTTGTGATGGGACACGTTGGAGATCAGCAGACGCGTCAGCGCGGTGATTGCCACGTAGATCAGGAAGCGTACCGGCATGTGGTTGGTCTTGAAGTAAATCCCCACCATCGCGCCCAATTCCAGGTAGATGAACAGCAGCAAGATGTCATCGATCTTGATGTGTCCGTTCTCCAGCATCCCCAGAAACTCCATCACCGCCGCCCAGGCCGTCACCGCACCAATGGCGAACAGCGCCAGGTAGTGGAACGACTCGACGAACAGATTGCCCAGGGACTCGGCCAGACCATGTACTTGCTGGCGCAGCCTTTCGGCCCAGTTGATTTTCACGATGATGCTTCCTTAGGTCGACTCGACCGGATAATGCGGGTTGGACGTGACGGTTGTTCTGCATGCAGAAAAAAGGCCAGGGGCAGGTATAAGATGATGGCGGGGTGATATGAGGCACTCCAATCCCGTATTTCCAGACTACATTAAAAAACTGCTACCCAAACCCCACGGTTTGGCTTACCCTTTTCGCTGTATATAAATACAGTAGTCGCAAAAGACAACTATCGTGAAGGCATGTGAGGTGGTGAATGGCCGTCGAAGTGGTATACCGCAGCAGCCGAGATCTGGAGCGTTTGTTCATGGATAAAGCCGAAGCTGACCGTCATGACAAGATGCTTGAACTCGCCGAGTTGCTCGCAGAAGTGTTGCAAAAAGCCGTGCCGTCCCTGAGCGAGCAGCAGGTGGAAGAAGCCGGGATCTATATGGCGAAGAACCGCGATGTGTTCGCCAAGGCGTTCAAGAGCCAGCCGGACGCGTTGTCCGAGTTGCTGAACGCGGCGGCGGAATAAAGCCCGAATTGAACAGGCCCTGAATCATTGGTTCAGGGCCTTTTTAATACCTGGCTATTGGTAAAGCAGGCGCTCGGCGAGTTCGTCGGCCACGCGGGCGGGTGAGCGTTTTTCGGCCTGGGCGTGGGCGAAGATTTCGGTGAGGCGCGTGCCGATGTTGGACAGGTGCGCGGTGATGGAAGGGAGCTCTGCGCCGCTGTGCCTGAGGGCGACGTAGATCAGCCCTCCCGAGTTGATCACGTAGTCCGGTGCGTAGAGGATGCCACGCGCCTCCAGTTGATCCGCGTTGTCGAGGTGGGTCAGTTGTGCACTGGCGGAACCGGCCACGGCGGCGCAGCGCAGTTGGCCGACGCTCTGGCGGTTGAACACGGCACCGAGGCCGCAGGGGGCGAGGATGTCGCACGGCGTGCTGAGCAAGGCGTCATTGGCGATGGGGTGTGCGCCCAGTTGCTCCATGGCCAGTTGCACCTTGCCGTGGTCGATGTCGCTCACCAGCAGTTCGGCCCCGGCCGCGTGCAGTTGTTCAGCCAGGGCGAAGCCGACGTTGCCCAGGCCCTGGATGGCGACACGCAAGCCTTCGAGGTTGTCGCTGCCCAGGCGTGCCATGGCGGTGGTGCGGATGCCGGCGAACACGCCCATGGCAGCGTGGGGCGAAGGGTCGCCCGCAGCGGTGGTGCTGGTGACGTAGCGGGTGTGCTGGGCGATGCAGTCCATGTCGGCCACCGAAGTGCCGCTGTCGATGGCGGTGATGTAGCGTCCGTCGAGCTGTTCGATGCAACGTCCAAAGGCTTCAAACAAGGCGGCACGGTTTTCCACATGAGCGGGACGCAGGATCACGGCGGTGCCACCGCCCACCGGCAAACCGGCCAGGGCCGCCTTGTAGCTCATGCCTTGGGCCAGGCGCGCAGCATCTGCCACGGCACTTTCGTCGTCGGGATAGGAGAGGTAGCGACAGCCGCCAAGGGCAGGCCCCAGACGGCTGTTATGGATGGCAATGACCGCCTTCAGCCCGGTGACCGGGTCGACGCTCAAGTGCAGCGATTCAAGGCGGGTGCTGTGCATGAGAGCAAACATCGTCAAGCTCCCGAGTCACTTCTGGTAGTGGGCCAAGTATAGGCTTGCGGTAGAAAACTGCCGGAATACGCTGGAATAAGCCGGCCGATTTGGTAGGGCTTGCGACATAAGCGCGCAGGATATTTCCCAAGCCACTGGACGAAAATTCCCAGCAAGGCTAAAACGGGGGCATCCGCCGGAGATTGCAATGAACCCCCGCAAAGCCTTTTTCGCCTGCCTGGAAAGCTCCCCGCCCGCGCTGTTTGAAGCAGCGTTGTGGATTGCGGCCGAGCATGACCCGGCGGTGCAGCCATCCGTGATCCTGCAGGAGCTGACGCTGCTGCAACAACAGGTGAACATCGGCATGCCCATGCTGCCGGCGGATGAGCTGGGCCAGCCGCTGCTGCGGCGCCTGAATGACCTGGGGTTTACCCAGGATGAATTCACCCCGCTGCGCCCCGCCGCCGCCCTGCTGGACAAGGTGTTGCAACGCAAGCGCGGACAACCCCTGGCGATGGGGCTGATCGCCATGGAGCTGGCGCGACGGATGGATATCCCCATGGTCGGCGTGAACTTCCCCGGGCATTTCCTGCTGCGCGTACCCGGCGCCGATCACCTCTTGGACCCATGCGGCGGCCGGCGCCTGTATCCCAATGATTGCCGCGACCTGCTGCAACGCCAGTACGGCCCCAACCTCAAGCTGCAGGCCGACCACCTGCACACCGCCGACCCGCGTTCGATCCTGCAGCGACTGTCCCGCAACTTGCGGCAATTGCACCTGTCCAACGACGCCCCGCTCGAGGCCCTGGTCGACGCCGAACGTGTGCTGGAACTAGGCAATGCCAGCGCCGCCGATTACCTGGCACGGGCCAGCCTGTACCAGCGCCTGGACTGCCCCAACGCCGAGCGCTTCGATCTGGAACACGCGCTGATGCTCAGCGAAGACCCGATCCAGCGCCTGCGCCTGACCGAACGCCTGGGGCATTTGCCGCCCAACTCAGTGGTGCACTGAACCCACGACTTGCCACAGCTAGTTCGCTCGCAGTGTCAGTGATTGGCCGGTGCCTTGAGAATATCGCCGGGCATCGCGCTCTTCGGCCCCCCAGCCCCAGGCGAACGCACCTGGATAATCAACAACGCCGCCACTACCGCCGGTATCGCGCAGAAGAAGAAAATCTGCTCCACCGGGATATGCATCGCCAGCAACATGCTGCCAAACAATGGGCCCAGGATTGAACCAAACCGCCCCACCCCCAACGCCCAGCCCGTCCCCGTGGCGCGCACCTGTGCCGGATAAAAATTGCTGGCAAAGGCATTGAGCGTCAGTTGCCCACCGATGATGCAAAACCCGGCTGCAAACACACAGGCCACCAGGTAACGGGGGTTGTCATGGTTCAGGCCGAGCAGGATGGTGCACACCGCCGCTATCGCCAGCACGCCGGACAACAGCCGCACCTTGCTTTTCAAACGGTCGGCGAACCAGGCCATGCCGATGGCGCCCAAGGTCCCGGCGAACAGGAACATCGAGGTCACCAGGTTGGCTTCTTTCAACGCCAGCCCACTTTCCAGCAGCAGCGACGGCAACCAGCTGATCATGAAGTACAACAGGATCAGGCTGACAAAAAAGGTCGCCCAGATCAGCAGCGTCGGTCGTGCATAACCATTGCGGAACAACTCCACCACCGTCAGTTTGCTGCCCTGCTCCTGTTGGTTTTGCGCCTCGGTGGCCAACGGCGGTTGCCAGCCCGGCAACATCCGCGACGTCACGCTTTGCAGCCGCGCATAAGGCGGAGCGTCGCGCAACAGACGTGGCAAGGATTCCGGCAACAGCCACACCAGAAACGGAAACAGCAGCAACGGCGTCACGCCACCGGCGAGAAACACGGCCTGCCAGCCAAACCCTTCGATGAACCCCGCCGCCACAAACCCGCCCGCCGCGCCGCCGAACGAGAAACCACAAGCCGCCAAAGTCACCATCAATGTGCGCAGGCGTGGAGGGGAATAGTCCGACATCAAGGCCATCGCACTCGGCATTGCGCCGCCCATGCCGATGCCACAGATGAATCGGGCGGCCATCAACGTGGTCAGCGAGTTGGCGAACACCATCAGCACAGTCAGGGTGGCGTAGATCAGCACACAGCCGAGCAGGATACGGCGTACCCCGAAACGATCCGCCAGCGGGGTGACCAGCAACGAGCCCAAGGTCAGCCCGAGCAGGTTGGCGCTGAACACCGGGCCAAAGGCAGCCTTCTCCAGCCCCCAGTCCTGGGCCAGCGCCGGCACCACATAACCCAGGACCTGGGCGTCGTAGCCATCGGTCACCAGCAGCAGCGCCAGCAACAGGAGAATCAACCACTGGTAGCGCGACACCGGACGGGCGTCGAGTGCCGCGCGAAAGCTGGCAATCTGATTATGCATCGCAAGGTACCTATTATTTTTATAAGGGTGTTGCAGGTCAAAATGTGGAAGGGGCTTGCACCCTTCCACAGTGTGTCCTAAGGCGTGTCAGGTTGATTGGCGGGGTGTGCTTTCACAAACGCCGGATTCTGCGCCGCCAATGCCGCCACCCGCCCGATGCGCGGGTACGCCGCCAATGGCACCTTGAAGCGTTCCGCCGCATACAACTGGGGAATCAGGAACGTATCGGCCAGCCCCGGCTGCTCGCCAAAACAAAACCCCGTGTCACCGATCAACTGCTCCACCGTACCCAGGCCCTGGCTGATCCAATGGCCGATCCATTCCAGCACTTGCGCCTCGTCATGCCCCCACTGGCGCAGCAGGTTCTGGGTACTGGAATTGTGCAGCGGATGAATATCGCAGCCGATGATCGAGGCCACCGCACGCTCATGGGCGCGGGTCGCCAGGTCGTTGGAGAGCAGCGGTGCCTGTGGATAACGTTCTTCCAGGTATTCGATGATCGCCGGCGACTGAATCAACAGCTCGCCCTCATCGGTGCGCAACGAAGGCACACGGCCCTGCGGATTGATCGCCAGGTACTCCGGCTGGCGATTGGCACCGCCCGCCGGCACCAGCAGGTTGACCGGTACGGCAGTGAAATCCAGGCCCTTGAGCGCCAGGGCAATGCGCACCCGGTACGACGCAGTGGAACGGTAGTAAGTGTAGAGTTCCATCGCCGGGCCCTCCTAGCGCGCCGCGACCACGGTGCCACGGCATTCGCCGAAGCCGATGGAGGCAAAGCCTTCGCGGCGGCAGCGGGCGCGCAGGATGATTTCGTCGCCATCCTCGAGGAACTTGCGCACCTCGCCGGACGGCAACTCGACCGCCTTTTTGCCACCTTCGGTCATTTCCAACAGGCTGCCGAACTGGCCCGCCTGCGGCCCGGACAAGGTGCCCGAACCAAACAGGTCACCGGCCTGCAACTGGCAGCCATTGACGCTGTGGTGCGCCACCAATTGCGCGACAGTCCAGTACATGTGCAGGCTGTTGCTCAGGGCCAGGCGGAATGCCGGCAGGTTCTGTTCGCGCATCGCGGCGGTGGTCAGCAGCACTTCCAATTCGATATCCAGGGCGCCCGCAGCCTGGTCGCGTTTATCCAGCAAGTACGGCAGCGGTTGCGGGTCGCCTTCGGGGCGCGCCGGTTGCGCTGTGCGGAACGGCTCAAGTGCCTCGACCGTGACCACCCACGGTGAGATGGTGGTGATGAAGCTTTTCGACAGGAACGGCCCCAATGGCTGGTATTCCCAGGCCTGGATATCCCGCGCCGACCAGTCATTGAGCAGGCAGAAACCGGCGATGTGGTCCGCCGCGTCACCAATGGCAATCGAATCGCCCATCTCGTTGCCCTGGCCGATCCAGATACCCAGTTCCAACTCATAGTCCAGGCGTGCACACGGGCCGAAGGTCGGCTCGGTCTGGCCGGCCGGCAGGGTCTGGCCCTTGGGACGACGCACGTCGGCGCCCGAGGCGCGGATGGTCGAGGCGCGGCCGTGGTAACCAATCGGCACGTACTTGTAGTTGGGCAGCAGCGGGTTATCGGGACGGAACAGTTTGCCGACGTTCTGCGCGTGCTCGATGCCCACATAGAAGTCGGTGTAGTCGTTGATCTGCGCCGGTACGTGCATCCGGCAATCGGCGGCGCGGTGCAGTACCTGTGCCTCGCGGGTTTGCAATGGGCTGCCTTCGGCCAGCAGTTCCAGCAGACGCTCGCGCAGGGCCACGCGCGGGCCTCGGCCCAGTTCAAAAAATGCGTTCAGTTGACCACCGGCGGTAGCCTCGACGGCGCGGCGGGCATCACCACTGAACTCGTCGATGGCGGCATGCAGATCCAGGATCGAGTCACCAATCGCCACGCCACTGCGTGGCGCACCGCCGTTGATGCTGAACACACCCAGTGGCAGGTTCTGCAAGGGGAAATCGGTGTGACCGTTGGCGGAGGCCACCCAGCTGCGGGTGAGTGTGGGCTGCGTCATGGGTTATCTCCGGTTCGGGTTGAAGGTAGCGGGCAGCGAGGCCCAGCACGCGTCATAAGCAGGTTGCAGTTGCGGGCAGTCCAGGGCGAACTGGGTCGGGCGCAGCACCTGGCTGGTCTCGAACATGAACGCCATGGTG
Source organism: Pseudomonas sp. NFPP28 (assembly GCF_900115535.1). Lineage (NCBI taxonomy): Bacteria > Pseudomonadati > Pseudomonadota > Gammaproteobacteria > Pseudomonadales > Pseudomonadaceae > Pseudomonas > Pseudomonas sp. NFPP28. The sequence continues at coordinate 721,549 of NZ_FOWT01000001.1, forward strand.
TTATCGATCTTGTGCGGCGCCAGCTCCACGTTGATGGCCTTGGTGCAGGTCTCGCCGTCCGGGCCGTGGGCGCTCATGCAGCTGTGCAGAGATGCGCCCCCCGGCAGGAAGCCTTCGGCCTTGGCGTCGTAGGCACCCTGGATCAGGCCCATGTATTCGTTCATCAGGTTGCGGTGGAACCACGGCGGGCGGAAGGTGTTCTCGGCCACCATCCAGCGCGGCGGGAAGATCACGAAGTCGAGGTTGGCCAGGCCGTGGGTGCTGGTGGGCGAGGTCAATACGGTAAAGATCGACGGGTCCGGGTGATCGAAGCTGACGGTGCCAATCGTGTTGAAACGGCGCAGGTCGTATTTGTACGGCACGTTGTTGCCGTGCCAGGCGACCACGTTGAGTGGGGAATGGTCGAGCTCGCAGGCCCAGAGTTCGCCGAGGAATTTCTGTACCAGCGTCGTCGGTTTCTTCACATCTTCATAGTGCGCAACCGGCGTCAGGAAATCACGCGGATTGGCCAGGCCATTGCTGCCGATGGGGCCCAGGTCCGGCAGGCGCAGGGGTGCGCCATGGTTCTCGACGACGTAACCGCGCGCTTGCGCGTCCAGCAGCTCGACGCGGAACTTCAGGCCACGAGGCAACACGACGATTTCCAGTGGCCCCACTTCCAACACGCCAAGCTCGGTGGCGATGCGCAGGCGGCCTTGCTCGGGAACGACCAACAACTCGCCGTCGGCGTTGAAGAACACACGCTCCATGGAGCGGTTGGCGCGGTAGTGATGGATGCTGATGCCTGAGGGCTTTTCTGACCCGGAATTAGCCACCATCCCGACCAGCCCGTCGATAAAGTCCGTCGCCTCGCTCGGCATATCCAGCGGGTTCCAGCGCAGGCGATTGGGCGTCACCGCGCCCAGCGGACCACCGGCCAACTGTCGTTCAAGCCTGATAAACGCCGGGTGATTGGCCGACGGCTGGATGCGGTACAGCCAGGTACGCCGGGCTTCGCTGCGGGCCATGGTGAACGCGGTGCCGGAGAACAGTTCGGTGTACAAACCGTAGGGCGCTTTTTGCGGGGAGTTCTGGCCGACGGGCAGTGCGCCGGGCAAGGCTTCGCTGGCGAATTCATTGCCAAAGCCCGACAGGTATTCGAGGTTCATGGATCATCCTCTGCACGGAAGTTGTTTTTATCGTAATCCAGTTACGCATAACGTAATTTGATCACTATCGACCGTCAAGCTATAAAGACGCCCATTCATCTCTCGGATTCTCGTCCCTCCATGGAAAAGCCCCGCGACACCGGTAAACAGAAAGTCCGCTCGGCCGAAGTGGGCACCGATATTCTCAAGGCCCTGGCCGAGTTGTCCCCGGCCACGTCGCTGTCACGCCTGGCCGAACACGTACAGATGCCGGCCAGCAAGGTGCACCGCTACCTGCAGGCGCTGATCGCCTCGGGTTTCGCCGAACAGAACACCGCCACCAACCACTATGGCCTGGGCCGCGAAGCGTTGCGTGTGGGCCTGGCGGCGCTGGGCAGCATGGATGTGCTGAAAGTCGGCGCACTGCCCCTGGCGGAGTTGCGCGATGAATTGAATGAAACCTGCTTTTTGGCGGTGTGGGGCAACCAGGGCGCGACCGTGGTGCAGATCGAACCGGCGGTGCGCGCGGTGACGGTGGTGACGCAATTGGGTTCGGTGCTGCCGTTGCTCAGTTCGTCCACCGGGCTGGTGTTCAGCGCCTTCCTGCCGTCGCGGGAAACCGTGGAGCTGCGCGAACGTGAGATCCAGGCCGGCATCGCCCATGCGTTGGCGGACGACCAGGCCTACGCCATCACCTGCGAACAGATCCGCAGCCGTGGCCTGCACTTTGTGCATGGTTTGTTGATGCCCGGCGTCGATGCGCTGTCCGCACCAGTGTTCAACGCCATCGGCCAAGTCGCGGCAGTGATGACCGTGGTCGGCCCTACCTCGTTGTTCCATGCCGATGAAGACGGCCCGGCGGCGCAGCGCTTGCTGGCGGCGACCCGGGCCGTGAGTTGGCGCATGGGTTATCAGCCCTGAACTAATCGTGCCATTGGGTCAGGGCCAACGCCACGCGGTTCTCCAGGGCGCGGATCGGCGCGGCGCTGCTCAGGTAGTTGTTACTGATCATTGAAAACACCAGGCGCCGGCCCTGGGCGTCGCTGATGTAGCCGCTCAGCGACGACACGCCGGCCATGGAGCCGGTCTTGGCGTGCAGGTTGTTTTGCGCAGGCGTCCCACTCAGGCGATAGCGCAGGCTGCCACCGGTCATGCGGTCCGGGTTGCCGGCAATCGGCAAGGCGTTGTACCAGGCGTCGAACCACGGCTGTCTGGCGGTGGCCAGCAGCAGATCGGTGAGGCCTTGGGAAGACACCAGGTTACGCCGCGACAGGCCCGAACCGTCGACCTGGCTGAGAGTCGTCGGGTCCAGGCCCTGGCGCCGCATGAAGTCCGCCACCGCGGCCACCCCCGCCTGCGCCGTGCCCGCATTGGACGTCTTGCGCCCCATGGCCTTGAGCAAGGCTTCGGACATGTTGTTGTTCGAAAGCTTGAGCAGCGGCGTGATCAGCTCCTGCAATGGCGCCGACTGATGTTCCGCCACGACCTTGGCCGTCGCAGGACTGGCACCGCCGATCACACGACGCCCGAGCACTTGGATGCCTTGCTGCGCCAGTGCTTGCTCAAACAGATTCGCCACCAGTTGCGTCGGCTCCCACACGCTCACCCACTGCCGGCTTTGCTTGCCCGGCGCCAACGCGCCGGTGAGTTGCAGCAGGTTGGTGCCGTGCTGGCGGGTGATGCCGTAATTGTTGCCGGGGCCGCTGACAGCACGGTTGTCCAGTTGCACGTAGTCGGTGGACGGACTCACCAACACGCTGACCGGCTGACCCACCACGGCGGGGGCTTTGGCGGTGACCAGCAACGTGCCCGCATCAAAATCAGAATTGGGTGACACGGTCAGCGCCGAAATTTGCGCGCCGTAGTAGGTGCTTTCGTCGTCCTGGGCCCAATCCACGCCCAGGCGTTCGGCGTCGAAAAAGCTATCGTCGAACACCAGGTCGCCCTGGATCTGACGCACGCCCTGGCCGGCAAGCTGTGCCGCCAATGCCTGGTAGTCGGCGAACTGCGTGGTCGGATCGCCCAGGCCCTTGAGGTACAGGTTGCCGCTGAGACGCTCGCCTTGCTGCGTGCCGTCGCTCAACAGTTGCGTGGAAAAACGATACTGCGGCCCCAGCACATCCATCGCCGCTGCGGTGGTGAGCAGCTTGAGATTGGATGCGGGAATCAGGCGGGTTCGCGGGTTGTGTTGATAGAGGGTGCTGCCGCTGCGGGCATCACGCACCATCAGGGACACAGTGGCGCCGTTGAGGGCCGGGTCGGCCATCAACTGGTCGATGATGGTTGGGGTGGACGTCTGGGAAACACTCGCGCAGCCACCCAGCAATAAGCTCAAGCCCACCAGCATCCCGCTGGTGGATATCCATTTTCCAAAGTACATCAGTAGCGTTTTCCTAAAGCGGTCAGTGGCAGCAACGCTAACAGCTCCCTCCCCCTGTGGCGAGCAGGCTTGCCCTGCGTTGGGCTGCGCAGCAGCCCCCATCAGAACACCGCGCTATACCAGTTATTTCTCACCGACCAGGTTTGGGGCCGCTGCGCGGCCCAACGCGGGGCAAGCCCGCTCGCCACAGAAGCCTGCTCACCACGGAAGCCAGTTCGCCACACAATAGGCGCATCAGAACTCCAGGGTGCTCGACACCGACACCTGACGCGCATCCCCCATGGACACAAACAACCGGCTGGCCGCCGAGGTGTAGTAGACGCGGTCGAACAGGTTCTTCACGTTGAGCTGGAACTTGACCTTCTGCCCGTCAATCCTGGTGTCATACGTGGCAAACGCATCCGCCACGGTGTACCCCGGCAGGGTGAAATCGTTGGCGGCATCGCCTGCACGCTCGCCGACATACCGCGCGCCGGTCCCCACCCGTAACTGATCGCCCCCGAACACGTTGCCGAAGTCATAGGCCACCGACAGCGAGCCGGTGTGCTTGGCCACGTTCTGCAGGCGGTTGCCTTCCAGGGTCGGGTCCTTGTCCTTGATGTCTTCGGCGTCGGTGTAGGCGTAGCTGCCGATCAGGCTCCACTTGTCGGTCAGTTGCCCGGTGGCGTCCAGTTCCAGGCCGCGGGAACGCACCTGGCCGGCAATGCTGTAGATAGTGTTCGCGCCGGAACCGACCGATACCAGCACGTTGCGCTTGTCGATGGTGAACAACGCGGCACTGGCCGTGATGCGCCCAGGGATGTCGAGCTTGGCCCCCAGCTCCCAGGACTTGGATTTCTCGGGCGTCAGGTCGCCAGTCAGCGTGCTGCCGTCGGCCAAGGCAGCAATGGTGGAGTTGGGCTTGAACGATTCGGTGTAGCTGCCATAGAACGACAACTCATCGGTGTAGCGGTACACCAGCCCAGCACGCGGCACCCAGGCCTGGCCATTGCCGTTGGTGTTGGCCTTGAACGGTACGCCTTTGCCAGCGTATTGGTCGTACATCTGGTAGCGCGCACCGGCGACAAAAATCCATTGGTCGTTGAGGTGAATCGCATCCTGGAAGAACAGCGAGTCGCTGCGCAGCAGGTCGGTCTGGGCGCTGTCGGCGGGGCTGACGGTGGTGCCCGCCACTTCGTTGCCATACACCGGGTTGTTGTAGTTGAAGGTGCCGCGCGAATTCTGGCGGATCAGGTCAGCGCGGTAGATCTTGCGGTACTCATCATCCAGGCCGAACACCACATCGTTCTGCAGGCCGAACACATTGACCTTGCCTTCCAGGCTTGCAGTGGCGAAACGGTCGGTGGTGATCGCTCCCTTGGTGCCATCCATCTTGCGGGTCAGGGTGCCGTTGGTGTTTACCGCGCTGACGCGCACCTGGCTGGCGTCATAGGTCTCGCGGTTCCAGCTGTAGCCGAAGTGGGCTTTCCAGTCGTCGTTCAGGTCGTGGTCGGCTTCGAAGCGGTAAAGGTCGGAGCGACCTTCCATGTTGTTGAACGGTTCATCCAAACGACGTGTGGCCGGGATGTCCAGCGGGTGGTTGGACTTGTCGATGGCGGTGCCACGGTCAAACGGCGTGAGGAACTCGCGGTGCTCATAGGCGAACAGCAGTTGGGTGCTGTCGCCATACCAGGCCAGCGACGGCGCGATCAGGCTCTCGCGGTGGGTGCCGAAGTTGCGCCAGTAATCTTCATCTTCATGGTCGACGATCAGCCGATAGGCCAGGCCGCTGTCGCCAATCGGGCCGGTGGTGTCGAGGCTGCCGCCGCTGCCGTTCTTGCCGTCACCGAAGGTGGAGCCGCGTACGGTCAGGGCGGTGGACTGGACCAGTTCAGGCCTTTTACTGACGATGTTAACCACGCCGCCCGGGTCCTGGATGCCGTACAGCAACGACGCCGGCCCCTTGAGCACTTCGACCCGCTCCGCCGTGGCGTTCAGCGCACGGCCCTGCACGATGGGCATGCCGTCACGCATGATCGAGCCGTTACGGTTGTCGCCAAAGCCGCGCAGCATCACCGCGTCCTGGGTGCTGGCCAGAGTGTTGGCCTGGGTGATGCCGCTGATATTGCCCAGGGCGTCATCCAGGTTGCGCGGGGTCTGGTCGCGCAGCACTTGGGCCGGGACCACGTTGACGGTTTGCGGAGTCTCCAGCAGCAGGCCATGGGAGCGCATCACCGAACTGGTGGGTGGTGGCTGGTAGCTGGTGCTGTCCTGGGCCTGGCTGGCACCGCTGATGGTGGTGGCGCCGAGGTTGACCGCGCCTTCGGTGGGCACCGGCTCAAGGGCCAGGGTGCGAGCGTCGATCTGGCGGAAGGTCAGGCCGGAATTGCCCAGCAGGCGCTGCAGGGCCTGGATCGCGCTCATCTGGCCGCTGACCGCCGGGGCTTTGATGCTGTAGGGCGCTTCGTCGGTGTAGATCACGCTGATCCCGGTGACCCGGCTGAAATCGCTCAGGGCCTGGGGCAGCGGCTTGGCTGCCAGGGCAAAGGTGAACTGGGCGCTTTGCTGCTCTTGTGCCTGCGCCATGCTCAAGGGCAGCACCGCCAGCCCCGATACCGCCAATACCGAGGCTCCCAGCCACTGTTTAACCCAACCGCCCGCCGCTGACTTCATGCTGTGAGAACCCGTGTAGAAAACGCTGTTAATGCGAATAGATCGCAGTTTCAAGCACTACACGGTTGCGCGGTGGTTTTACCTCACTTTTATTTGCAAATATTTTTCCCTACTGCGCCTGGATGCGAAAACCGATGCGCGGGAAATGCACATGCACGGTGCCCGCGCGCTCGTCGGTGCGGCGCAGGATCAGTTCTTCACGCCCGGCAAACAGCAGTTCGCCGGCGACCGGGTCGGTGCCGTAGTCGGTCGCCGAAATGGTCACCTGCTGGCCTGCCTTGAAGCCGTTCAAGTCTTCAAACAGTTCTTCGGGCAGAGCAGCCGGCGTCGCATTGCGCGACACGTCCAGGGCTTGCTCGGCGCTCATCTGAGTGGAGGTACCGTGGCCGAAACCCAGCACACAATCCAACCAGGCGGCAACGGCGGGATAGGCGTCTACCAAAGGCGACGTCACTGAAGAGCCTTTGAGGAACCACAGGGGATGGGCCAGGGCAAAGTCGGCAATCGACGGCTCGCCGAACAGGAAATCCCCGGCCTGGTGCTGCAGTTGCTGATCGATGCGGCCAACAATCGCCGGCCATTGATGCTTGGCTACATCCAATTGCACCCGAGTCGCCGTGCCGCCGCTGAACAGTTTGCTGCGATCCGCCACCAGCACCTGGAGCATTTCCGGCGGCACCTTGGCGAACTTGACCGCCAGTGATTCCGGCTGGAACACCAGCGCCACCGCATGGGAGAACACCACCGAGTCGGCCCAGGCGGCGAAGCCTTGGGTGACCAGTTCCAGGCCTTGGAGAAACAGGGCCGGAGCGGCTTTTTCCTGTTCCAGCCGCCGGGCGATCAGCGCGGTGTCGCAGTAGATATCGGCACCGATTTGCAGCACGGGGGTCTTGCGATAGCCGCCCGTCAGGGCGGTGAGGTCTGGCTTGGGCATCACCGGCGAAATATGCACCGAGCGCCAGGACAAACCCTTGAAGCCCAGCAACAGCCGGGCTTTTTCAGCAAAGGGGGACTGCGGGTAGTGGTGGAGGATCAACTCAGACATGCCAGGCTCCGCGAGAGAAGTGAATCGCTAGCTTAGCCTGCAAACCCTGGCGCGGGCATGATGGGAACTCATCAGTCAAATCAATGAGCCACTTGCCGCCAGGCACTCCTTGGCGCTCTTCTTCAACTTCTTGATCAGCCGTTCCTGACGCAGGGCCTCGCCCTTGCTCGCGCATTGCTCGGTGTACACCAGCGCCACCGCCGGGCTGGACAGGAAAAACCGCGCACCCTTGCCGCTCTGGTGCGAGGCGAACCGGCGCACCGGGTCATTGCTGATGCCGCAGTACAGCGAGCCATTGGCGGCGCGCACCAGGTAGACGAACCAGGGTTTGGGGTCAGGCGTATTCACGGATCGATTCGGCAAGGCATAGGAGTTGCCAAGCTTATCAACGACTGGCCTGGAATGCCTTCAAGCCTTTGCGCGCCTGGGCACGCACGGCGTTTTTCACCAGCGGCGTCCACCCCAGCAACAACCCCTTGGTGCCCAAGGCCTGGCGCGACCAGCGCCACAGGTCGAAGTGATCGTGGTGTTCGCAGATCCTGCCGTCGCGAAACACAAAGCGCGCCTGGATATCGTTGACCACTGTGTTGCCAGTGGCGCTGAACAGGTAAGTCGCCACCCAGTGAGCGCCACCACTACGGTCGTCGCTGCGCACATTGTCGAAGGTCAGGGAGAAATCCTTGGCGCGGGTGGTGAGCATGCGCCACATGTCACCGGCATCCCGGCCGCGCAGTTCGCCGAAGGCCGGGTCGCTGAAGACCACATCGTCGGTGTAGCAGGCCGACATGGCCTCGGCGTCCAGGCGCTGGAACGCGCTGTAGAACTCGGTGATCAAGGCGTTGTGGGCATCACTCATGAACAGGCTCCGCAATTATCGGCATAAGGCCAGCACGATAATCCGCGGCGCCTGGAAACACCATGTTCATTCACCCGATGGATAAACGAGGGTGCGTCAGAGGTAGACGATATCCAGGGTGGCGCTGCCGTCCAGCGGGATCTCTTCGGTGATGGCGCCCCTGGGTTTTCTGACCCGTGTCTGTACCATCACGTCCATCGCCAGGTTCTGGACCGGCACCGGCATGGCGTCGACTTCACCGGGCGCACCTACAGAGCGCATCCAGAGCGGTTGCCAGGTTTGATCTTGCGAGATGGGAAACCAGGTCTGGCCATCCACGGACTCGATCACCGGGGCCACGGCACCGTCGGCCTGGACGTTTTTCACCATCAAGCGATACCCGCCCAAGCGCCAGGTCCCGCCGTAGAAACCCAAACCAAACACCGCATCGGTATCGCTACCGAACCAGGCACTGCCGGACCGATTATCCGTGGCCTTGACCGCCATCAATGTCGCGGCCTCACAGTTGACACTCAACGCCAGCGTGGCCTCAGGCAGGTAAGCGTCGTAAGAAAGATCGCCGATGGAAATCTTGCCATGATCGACCACTCCTGCGCGTGACAGTGCTGGCGTGCAGGCGGAAGGGGTCAATGTACCCACGACGCTCAGGTCTATGGTGGACGCGGCAAACAAGTTCGAACTCGCCGTGATCAGGAGTACGGAGGAAATAAGGGACAGTGAGTATTTCATTGATTCAAGTGCTCGCATTCAAGCCAATACAGATACTTGCATCTTGCCTTATAACAAGACGCTGCTCTGTATTCAGCTCAGTGTTGGACATAGGTATTTTATGTCGCCGATTTATAACTATCGGGTACATGAACACACACTAACCTGCCAACGCTTACCCCCCCATACAACTAATACGAATCACCATCAAGCCTGTAACAAAACTGCAACTTATCCATTATCCACACCAACTAAGGCACCATGCCGCTTTGCCGTGCGTAGGTAAAAAGATCCACATCGGTGGAGATACACAAACGCTGCATGGCCGTGCTTTTCTGCTTGCTGATGGTCGAGATACTGCGGTTGACCCGTGCGGCAATCTGGCTGACAGTCATGCCACTGGCGAGCATTCTGACCACCTCCCGCTCCTTGCCCGACAATTGCGGCTGGGACGGATGCGCCAAGTCGGCTTGCTCCATCTGCAGGCGCAGGCACTCACTGACAAAAGTACGCCCCTCGACCACCGCCCGCAGAGCCAGGGGCAGCTCCCTCGCCGACGCGCTCTTGGCCACGATTGCCCGCGCACCATGGGCAAACGCTTCGCGCAGCGTCACAACGTTGGCGAACATCGTCACCAAAATCACCGGCAATTTGGGGTATTGCCGATGCAACAAGCCCAACAAGCCATACCCATCTGCCTGTTGGTTCCCTGGCATCGCAAAGTCGGTCACGATGATATCGCACGGGATACCGCTCACCAGTGCCAACAACTCATCCGGCCCGTTGGCTTCTCCTACGACTTTGTATTTACCACTTGCCTCGATCACCACTTTTTGCCCAATCCGAACTATAGGGTGATCGTCAGCAATAATTATGCGAATCATCGACACTATCCGTGATGGCAATTTGAATTTACGCAAAATAGCGCGCTCTGCCTCATGTAACAACCTGAAATAACTGGGTGATTGCGCGTTACCCCCCACGTCGCTGGAAGTCGGCATTTAACCCACAAAACAAAAGGAAATTACATACAGATAAATCCTACATATCAGCAAAGAAACTTCTTACAAGCATCTCAGTTTAAAGTTGATGCAACCGCTGCAGATAACACTCGACATCGCGGTGGAATCGCTCCAATGCCTGCCGATTCCTTCCCACCCCATTGGCCTGTACCCGGTCAATCAACACCGCGGCCCGCCGCTCCAAAACCGTCGCTCCCAGAAACGCCACGCTGCCCGCCAGTCGGTGCAAGCGCTGCGAGGTCAGCGTGGCGTCGCCGCTGATACGCGCCTGCACCAGCACTTCCAAGTCGTCGCGGGCCTCTCGCAGCAGGCTTGTCAACATCGCCTCTACCACCGACCAGGAGCCAAAGGTCGCGATGAGGCTGTCACGGGAAGGGAATCGTTCCCGTCGACGACGCGGCGACTGCGGTTGCCGGCCACGGGCGCAGAGCAACGGCGCCGGCGCCAGCCACTGCGTCAGTAACTCGTGCAACTGGCCCAGGTTGATGGGTTTGACCAGCCACCCATCCATCCCGGATTCCAGGCAACGGCGAATCTCTTCCGGCCCCAGGCGTCCGGTCATGGCAATGATGGGGATACCAGGCCGGCTCTTGCCGTACTCGCGTCGACGCCATTCACGCGTCATGGCGAAGCCATCCATCACCGGCATTCGGCAGTCGGTAATGACCAAGTCAAAATGCCCCGTCTCCAAGGCGTGCAGCGCCATGCGGCCATCGCCGCAGGCTTCGTGAGCGACCCCCAGCATCTGCAGCAATGACCCGACCAGCAATCGATAGGTTGCATGATCATCGACCACCAGGACCCGGGCCTGCTGCCAGTGGGCGGGAACATCAGCCGGGGGCGAAGCCTTTCGTGAATAACGACGTGGAGCATTGCCCGGCATAACAACCTCATGCAGAGCGATCAGCTCACCAGGCTTACCTGGCGCAAGGAGACGCCTGAAAAGGTTTATGGCCTGTCAGACGATTTCACTCGAACTTTTCGCGCAAAGACATTCCGCTTCATTCAAAAGAAGCCGGATCGATTAAAAAAGAGCGCGAAAAATATCCGAACGAATGAGTTTGAGCGATACAACAACTACGACTAAGCCACTTTCCTTACATGTTGATCTGCACATTCCAACAGCAAATCGCAGCGGTATCAGGCAGCGCCATTATCGTAATTGTTGCATTCCAGCCCCCAGGGGAACGGGCGTTAAATATGTCCCGGCTCAAGGCAACAAGAGGCGCGTCGCCGCCTACAACATCCCTCCAATATCGCGACGCCAGCGCCCCGCCCAAGCCACTGACTGCCCTTCGTGCCAACACTTTGCCCAGGAATGCGCTGTTCACATGAAAGCCCAATATGCCCTGCTCTTCACTACCTTGCTGATGACCACTGCAACCCCGTTGCTGGCTGCCAGCAGCACCGACCTGAACGTCTCCGGCCTGATCACGCCAAGCGCTTGTACCCCTTCGCTCAGCGGCGGCGGGGTGGTCGATTTTGGCAAGATATCCGCCGCCGATCTCTACGAACACAGCGCCAAGGCGTTGCCGCCCGCGACGTTGCAATTGGGCGTGGAGTGCGAAGCCGCCACGCTGTATGCCTTCATCGGCCTGGATAACCGCGACGGCAGCTCCATCGGCGGCCCGACCTCCTATGGACTGGGGTTGATCAACCAGACCGAACGGGTAGGTGCCTTTGACCTGGGCCTGAACAACGCCACCGCCGACGGCGTGCAGGTCGCCACCCTCGCATCCAGGGACAACGGTGCCACCTGGCAGCAGAGCAGCGAAAACGCGTTATGGACCCGCGACCGCCTGGCCGGATTCGGCACTGAGGCCGCAGGGACCTGGGCGCCAATCCCGATCCGCGCCTTGAGCAGCGACCTGCGCATCTACGCGGTCATCGCCGCCACCAGCACCCTGACCCTGACCGAGGAACAACCCCTCGACGGCTCCGCCACGTTGGAGTTGCGCTACCTGTAAGCCCCACTGCTTTCCCTTCACACAAGGACCCGTGCCGATGGACAGAAACACCTGCGCCACACTTGCCCTGTTACTGAGTACCTGCGCTCCCGCAGCCTTCGCAGCCAGCACTACCGACCTGAATGTCTCGGGCACCATTACGCCCAGTTCATGCACCCCCAGCCTGTCCAATGAGGGCGTCGTCGATCATGGCAAGTTGACCGGTCGGGACCTGGACATCGATCTGCCGACCCGTTTGCTCCCCGGTGAAATGCAACTGGATGTGCATTGCGAGGGCGCCACGCATTTCACCCTGACCACCGTCGATAACCGTGGCGGAACGTCGGCCATCAATCCGGTGTTCCACGGGCTGGGAGTGGTCAACGATGACCAGATGCTGGGCAGCGTCGCGCTCGGACTGTTCGAACCCGTGGCGGATTCGACACCGGTGCAGGCCATCATGTCGCGGGACGGCGGTGCCAGCTGGGGGCCGTCGTCCTACCTGGGGCACGCCGCACTCACCGCCTTCGCCGCCGCGGGCGCCCCCTATACCCCCATTGCCATCACCGAGCTCAGCGCTCGCCTGCGGGCCTTCACCATCATCGCCCCGGCCCGCGACCTGACCCTGCTGGACGAGCTGCCGATCGATGGCAGTGCCACGTTGCAACTCAAGTACTGGTAACCCTTTTTCCCTTGCCCTTTATATGGAGCCTGACCATGAAACTTTCCTTGAATACCTTGTTCGCCAGCGTACTGCTGGCCGGTAGCGCCAGCGCCTTCGCGGCCTCCAGCGTCGATCTCACCGTCAAGGGCCTGATCACCCCCAGTGCCTGCACTCCAGCCCTGTCCAATAGCGGGTCTGTGGACTACGGCAAGATTTCCGCCAAGGATTTGAATGTCGACCAGGTAACGCCCCTCACCGAGCAAACCGTACAACTGACCGTCACCTGTGATGCGGCTACCCTCATGGCCCTGGACGCCGATGACAACCGTGCCGGCTCGAACTACGGCGGCGACATCACGGAATTCGGCCTGGGCCTGATCAACGGTACGCAGAAGCTCGGGGCCATGGGCCTGAGCCTGAACACGCCGATTGCCGATGGTGTGGAGGGGCGGCCGATCACCTCGGTCGACGGCGGTGTCACCTGGGTCGTTGCGCGCAACTTGACGCCCGACAACCTGATCTCGGTGGCCGACACCGCCGTCGACACGCCCATCCCGGTGCAGGTGCTGACCTCGGACCTGACGGTCAGCCCCAAGATCGCCCCCTCCAGCCAATTGACGCTGACCAACGAGGTGGCCATTGACGGTTCGGTGACCGTGACGGTGCGCTACCTCTAAGCCCACTCGAAACGCACACAGGCAGGTCATGAGACCTGCCTGTGCCCTGCACTGAAACGAAGAACCAGGCAACCGGTGAACCTCCCCATGAAGCACACCTCTTCACGCCTTCTTGCCATGCTTTGCCTGCTCTGTAGCGGGCCCGCAGCGTTGGCGGCCTCCAGTACCGAATTGAATGTGACCGGGATAATCACCCCCAGCGCGTGTACACCGACGCTGTCGGCCAACGGCATCGTCGACCACGGATTGGTGCCGGCACGCAGTCTCAACCAATACGAATTCAGCGTCTTGCCCACCCAGGCCCTGGACCTGAATGTGAGCTGCAACGAGTCAGTGCTGTTTGTATTGGTGGGCTTGGACAATCGCGCCGATTCATCCCTGGGCCCGGGCTTTTACTATGGCCTGGGCCATAACGTCCACGCGCCCACCGAACGACTCGGCACCGTGTCCATTGCCTTTCGCGACGTGATGGGCGACGGCGAGCGCGTATTGGTGCTGGCGTCCAGCAATCAGGGCCTGACCTGGTTCCCGGAAAGCAATGCCTACCCGAACAATTACATGGGGTTCGCTCACCCCGGCACGTTGGTGCCGGAACCCCACCGCCAGATCGCGGCCACGTTGCAAGTCAATACGTCGATCAATGCGGCCGCCTATTTGACCCTCAAGCAGGAAGTCCCTCTGGACGGTTCCATCGTGCTTGACCTGAGGTATCTGTAGCCATGTCCCCCCTGCCCTTTTCAACCCGCGCCTTCACCGCCATTCGCTACGCCGGCCTCTACCTCGGCGCACTGGCCCTGACGTTCGCCGGCCCATCATGGGTGCTGGCCGACGGCATGGTGCCCGACACCTCGGTGGTCATCGTCAACGAGGCGGACGGCGAAGCCTCGGTGTCCGTGACCAATACCGACGACAAGTTGGCGCTGTTGCACGTGACCCTTGAAGACATCCCCGAGGACAAAGCCTCGCTGTTGTTCGTGACCCCGCCCCTGGCCCGGGTGGAACCGAACAAGAGCCAATTGATCCGTTTCATTCTGCAATCGCCGCAACCGCTGAAAACCCAGCGCCTGAAACGGGTGATATTCGAAGGCATGCCCCAAGGCCGTTCGGCGGCCCAGGCCGGGCACGCACGGGTGGGCGTGACCGTGCGCCAGAACCTGCCGGTGATTCTGCACCCCAAGGGCCTGCCCCCCAACCGCACACCCTGGACCGGACTGGAGTGGCGCCTGCAGAACAACCAATTGAGCGTCAGCAACCCCACGGCCTATGTGGTACGCCTGGCTCAGGAGTTGCGCTTGTTGCCCGGCGACGGTTCGGCCTTGCTGCCGCGTACCTACGTGCTGCCCGGTGAAACCCTGCGCGTGACGGCCACCGGCAGCGGCGCGAGTCGCGTGCAACTGCAACCGGCCACGGTGTATGGCTTTGCCGTGGCGCCCTACGAAGCACCGATCACCCTATAAAAAAGAGTGGCCTGCCAACGCCACCAGAGGGCCTGACTGAACCGCAGAGTCAGCAGGCCACCCACAGCTGAGAATGACCTTGTGAGCACAGTAATGACTGATCGCCGCGGCCAAGCCGTGCCCGCCGTTTCACCACGCCGCGCGCACACCTTATTGGCAGGGCTGGCGCTGACCCTGGGTGGTTCACTGCCATACGAGGCAGCTTGGGCGAGCGACAACCTGATTGCCGGCGCCTTCGACCCCCAAACCTTGTCCCATCGCGGCATCGATCCGGAGTTGGCCAACCTGCTCCTGCAAACGCCCCGTTTTGCCACGGGCAGGCATGCCGTCAACCTGAGCGTCAACGGCCAACGCCGTGGGCGGGTGGATGTGGAATTCGACCGCCAGGGCAGTCTCTGCTTTAGCCGGGCCCTGCTGGATGCGGCCAACCTGATAGTGCCCGATGAAGTCCAGACCCCAGGCTGCCATCGTTTCCTCGAGCGCTACCGACAAACCGTCATCGAGCAAGACCCGGCCAGCCTGACCCTGGCCCTGGTGGTACCGACCGACGCACTGCGCCCCGCCCGGCAGGATATCTCCGGCTATCAGACCGGTGGTTTTGCCGGCCTGCTCAACTATGACCTCACGGGCCTGCATAACGAGTTCGGTGACGCCACCAGCCGCTTCGGCTCAGCCAACACCGAAGTCGGCTTCAACGCCGGCGACTGGATCGTACGCAGCCGCCAGGTCAAGACCTGGCAAGACAGCCGCTCACGCACCACTCATCTGGATGCCTATGCCCAGCGCACCTTTGCCGAGCAACAGGCCGTGTTCCAGGCCGGCCAGATCAGCCTCTACAACCCGGTGCTGGCGGGCACGCAGATCACCGGTGCCCAAGTGCTGACCGAAACCGCACTGCAAGACCAGAATCAGGGCGCGACGATCAACGGTATCGCCAACAGCCCGGCCCAGGTGGAAGTCCGCCAGAACGGTGCGCTGATTCACTCCACCGTGGTGCCGGCCGGGCCGTTCGCGCTGACGGATGTGCGCCGCTTGAACAGCCGCTCCGACGTGGAAGTCACCATCAAGGAAACCACCGGCGAAGAACGCCGCTTTACGGTGCCTGCCGCCATGCTCGGGCTGGGCTTGCCGGCGCCGGGGTATTCCGTGGCGGCGGGCCGCGTGCGGCAGATTGGCGACAGTGACGGCACCGAGCCCTGGGTGGTCAGCGCGGGGTGGAGTGGTGCGATCCATCCGCAAGTCAGCCTCGGCGGCGGTGCACTGATGGCCGATGACTATCGATCGGCGGGCATCAACCTGGGTTGGCTGCCCTGGCAGGACAGCCAATTGCAGGTCTCGGCGCAAGCGGCCCAGGCCAGCCACGAGGGGCGTGAGCGTGGCGTCCAGACGGACGTGTCCTGGTCCCAGCGCTTGAGTGAAAACTGGTCGGTGACCACTGCCGGCTCGTGGCGCTCCCAGGGCTATCGCGACCTCGAGGACTCAACCTTCGTCGGCAACAGTCGCGACCAACAGCGCTCGCGCTATCGCGATCAGCAAAGCCTCACCGCGTCCTGGGCGCATCCAGCGCTGGGAGCGTTCAGTGCCGGCGTGTCGCGCACTGCGGCCTATAACGGTGAAAGCAGCAGCCGCGCGTTGGCGTCCTGGGGCACCAGTTTTGGCCGGGTGTCGGTGTCCGCCAGTGCCGAATGGCAGGTGGGCGGCCGCCAGCAAAACGATGACAGCGTTTACCTGAACATCAGCCTGCCGCTGGGTGAAAACCGTCGCGCCCGCACTTGGGCGCGCAGGGCCGGCG
Organism: Pseudomonas sp. NFPP28; assembly: GCF_900115535.1. Lineage (NCBI taxonomy): Bacteria > Pseudomonadati > Pseudomonadota > Gammaproteobacteria > Pseudomonadales > Pseudomonadaceae > Pseudomonas > Pseudomonas sp. NFPP28. Next base: position 737,875 of record NZ_FOWT01000001.1, read on the forward strand.
GTGAGCATCGCCTGGGCGTGGGGTTGAACGAGCAACTCAACGACCAGTTGAGTTACCGCATGGGCGTGGAGCATGACAGCCGCGACCGCGAGGTGGAGTCTTCGATCGGTGTCTCGGCCCTGCCGTGGTACAGCCAACTGGACTTCAACTACACCCGCAGCAACGACGAGTACTCCAGTTACCAGGGCGGCGCCCGTGGCGGCGTGGTGGTGCATGGCGACGGCTTGACCTTCTCGCCCTATCCGGTACGCGACACCTTTGCCGTGATGTCGGTGGGCGAGATGGCGGGGATCAAGGTGGCAACGCCCAGCGGCCCGGTGTGGACCGACTGGCAAGGCCAGGCCGTTGTGCCGCAACTCAACGCCTACGGCCGCAGCCCGGTGGAAGTGCAGACGCGCTCACTGCCGCGCAACGCCGATATCCATAACGGCCTGGCGGTGATTTCCGCCGGGCGCGGCGCGGTGGACAAGGTTGAATTCGGCGTCGCCCTCACCCGGCGCGCGCTATTGAACGTGACCACCGACAACGGTCAGCCGTTGCCGCGCGGCGCGACCGTCAGCACCGCCGACGGTGAATTCATCACTCTGGTGCAGGAGGACAGCAAAGTCTTCCTGCCCGACGTACTCAACCCGCGTCCTCTGTGGATCAAGGCCCCGGGCCAGGCGCCTTGCCGCCTGAGCTACGAATTGGCGGACGACGTCGACCCCGAGGTGTATTACGAAACCGCACCCGCCCGGTGCCACCAACCATGAGGACTGTGACCATGGGCCTGAAACCTGTCTTGTACGTCATGGGCGTGCTGTTCGGCGCCCACGCCCTGGCCGCCGACGAATGCAAACTCAACCTCAGCCAGACGCACATGGACTTTGGTTTGATGAACCGCGCCGTGGCATTGGTGCCCGCCCCCGAGCGCCTGCTGGGAGAGCGACAACTGAGCCTGACGTTGAACTGCCCGCAACCTATCGACATGAGTGTGTTTTATCGTGGGCTGGGCGCGGGCCCTGGGCGCTTTCGCTTCACCGAGCGCGGCAGCTACGGCTTGCAAGTGCGCGATGCAGTGCTCGACGGTCAAACGGTCGAGCTTGGTTTGATTGCAGGCCCGGGGCAGGCGCCATCGGTGGTCGCTGGCCATCTGAATTGGCAGCCCGACCACGGCGTGGTGCCGATGCGTGGTGGCGTCGCGGTGACCGGGCGCAACCTGTCGCTACAGCTGCAGGCCAGTGCCTGGGCCAACGAAGATGCCGCCCGGGTACGCGACGCAGTCACCTGGGACACCTCCGGGCTGTTCGACGCCTTCGCCGCCGGGCGCTCGCGCGAGTTGCACTGGCAGGCACGTTTTGCGCCGGCCGCCTGTACCCCCACCCTGTCCAACGGCGGCCATGTGGAGCTGGGCAAACTTTCGATCGGCGACCTGTCCATCGACAAGGACACCCTTCTGGCGCCACGGCCCCTGTCCCTCAGCGTGACCTGCGATGCACCGACGACCTTTGCCATACGCATGCAGGACAACCGCCAGGGTTCGGCAACCGGCGCCACGGATGAAACCACCTTTGGCCTGGGCCTGGACGCCAGCCGCCAGAAAATCGGGCGTTATCGCCTGCTGTTCGACCCGTCGCACATCGCTGCCGACAGCTTCGCCCATGTCTTCAACACCTTCTCCAGCACCGGCGGCCTGCCCTGGAGCAGCGCCAGCGCACGCATCACTGCGGTAGGCGCCAATCGCTACCTGGGGTTCAGCAACACCTCCGGCAGTACCGGGGGACCCACTGCCATTCAACACCTCAGCGCCACGTTGAGCCTGGAAGCGACCATTGCGCCCTTGGGCACCCTGGACCTGGGCAACGAGGTACGCCTCGACGGCGCGGGCACCCTCGAAATTCATTACCTATAGGAACGCAACCATGAAAGCGATACTGATCCGACTGACCGCCTGCGTGTGGCTGGCCCACATGCTACAGGCCCAGGCCGCCTCAACCGTCGAGCTGAGTATCAACGGCCTGATCACGCCCAGCGCCTGCGCGCCCGCATTGTCCGAGGGCGGCGTGTATGACTTGGGCAAGATAGCCGCCAAAGACTTGAACAGCGATCGACCCACCCTATTGCCCGCCACCAGCCTGCAACTGGCAATCACCTGTGAAGCCATGACGCTGCTGGCCCTTGAGCCCCGGGACAATCGCCTCGGCTCGAGTTACAACGATTCACCCAACTCATTCGGCCTGGGGCTGACCGGCAATAACGCCAAGCTCGGCTTCCTGCTGCTGACCCTCGATACCGCGTTGGCCGACGGCGTTGAGATGATACCGATTGGCTCGACGGCGTCCTCGTCCTGGTCCCCCACGAGCATTCTCTCGCACCACTTCCTCACCGCATTTGCCCCAAAAGACGTATTCGCTCCAGTACCTGTGCAGCAACTGACCGCCCAACTGCACGTCGTGCCAGCCCTCGCCCCCGCCAACACCCTGCCACTGAGCGAAGAAGTGCCCTTCGAAGGCTCGGTGACCCTGACCATCAAGTACTTATAGGAGCTGAACCATGAACGCCTCACTGATTCGCGTGGCCGCCCTTGCCTGGCTGGCCAGTATTTCAACCGCCCAGGCCGCGTCCACGGTGGAACTGACCGTGGGTGGCCTGATCACCCCCATGGCCTGCACCCCGGCGTTTTCCGGCGGTGGGTTGATCGACTTCGGCAAGATCTCCCGGCAGGACCTCAACCAGGCCACGGGCACCCGGCTGCCGCTCAAGTCACTGACCCTGACCGTCAGTTGCAACGCCCCCGGTCGCTATGCCCTGCGCATGCACGACAACCGCGACGGCTCGGCTCACGTCAACAGCGAGATTTACTACGGCCTGGGCCTGGACAGCGCGGGTAACAAGATTGGCGTGTACTCGGTGAAATTCGATCCCAAGCAAACGGTGGCCGATGCTTTGCCGGTGACTTATGGCACCGAGTCGACCACGGGTGGGGTGGCGTGGCGTACATCCAACAGCAACCCCATCGATATCGGCTCCAGGAGCCTGCTGGGCTTTACCGATGTGGCTGGCAGCACCGCCGGCCCATCAGCGATCCAGAACCTGACCAGCACCCTGACCCTGGAAGCCGTGATCAACGCCAAGCAGAACCTCGACCTGAGTGTGGAAACGCCGATGGATGGCTCCGCGACGCTGGAAGTGGTGTACCTGTAGGCCGTACGCAGCCCCTGCGTTACCTCGAGGCCGCAGATCAAACCCGCTCGCTGAGCACGCCCACATAGCGTGCTCGGCCGGCGCCGAGACCTGCGATGATGGCCCCCAGGCCGATCACAGCGAACACCCAGCCGGTGGCGCCCCAGCCGCCGGTCCAGTCATGCAGCACACCCACCGCCAATGGCCCCATGGACGCCAGTGTGTAGCCAAAGCCTTGCGCCATGCTCGACAGGTTGGCCGCCACGTGGGAATCCCGCGAGCGCAACACAATCAAGGTCAGCGCCAGGCTGAAGGTGCCGCCCTGGCCCAGGCCCAGCAGGATCGCCCAGCCCCACAGGCCGTCGAGCGGCGCGTACAGGCAACCGAACAGGCCGCCGAGGGTGAGCAGCATCACCACCACAATCGCCAGCCGTTGATCCTTGCCCCGCGTCGCCAACCACGGTGCCGCCAGCGAGCTGAACAGCTGCACGATGATCGAACCCGAGAGCGCCAACCCGGCCTCAGTGGCGCTCAGGCCACGGCCGATCAGAATCGACGGCAACCAGCCGAACACGATATAGGCCAAGGACGATTGCAGGCCCATGTACAACGTCACCTGCCAGGCCAGCCGGTCGCGCAGCAAGCCCTTCACGCGATAGGCCACGTGGTGCGCACCGTGCTTGTGCCCGACCTGCGGCAACCAGACCAGTGCCGCTACCAACGCCGGCAAGACCCAGAACCCCAGGCCGATGCTCCAGCTGTCGCCGAAGTAATGGCTCAGGGGCACCGAAGCGCCGGCTGCCAATGCCGCCCCCAGGCACAGGGCCATGGTGTAGACGCCGGTCATGGTGCCCGCCTGCCGGGGGAAATCACGCTTGACGATCCCCGGCAACAGTACGCCGATGATGCCGATACTCGCTCCGGCGATCAGGCTGCCGACGAACAGCCCGGCTTCGCCAAATGAACTGCGCAGGATGATGCCGGCAGCCAGGGTCAGGAGGATGCCCAGCACCACCCGTTCGGCGCCGAAGCGGCGCGCCAGCAACGGAGCGGTCGGCGCGAACAGGCCCAGGCACAACACCGGCAACGTGGTCAGCAGACCGGCCCGGGCTGCCGACAGCCCCAGGCTGGCGGAGACGTCGGCCAGCAACGGCGCCATGCTCGAGAGTGCCGGACGCAGGTTCAGTGCCACCAGCACCAGGCCCAGCAGCAACAACCATGGGCGGCTCACTGGCGATGGCGTGTGCTGCACCACCTCGTCATCGGCTTCGGCGTCGATCAGCAGTTCTTCGAATTCGGTTTTGCGCTGGGTTTCAAGGCTCATTGATCAACTGCCGGCAGAGGGATTTGGCGCGTTCAGGGTTTTGCTGTTCCACGGCGTCGAGCAAGGCGGTGTGCAGGTCGAACACCGCTTGGCGACGCGGTGAAATGTTCAGGGTCTGGCGCAACTGGGCGGCAACGATGCGCGAGAAATACTGGTACAGCTCGCTGAGTGCCGGATTGTGCGCGGCGTCCACCAGATGCTTGTGGAACAACAGGTCAGCGCTGATATAGGCCTCAAGGTCGCCGTGAAACAGCTTGCCACTGGTGTCAAGGGCTTCGCGCAAGGCGATGAGGTCTTGTTCGGTACGACGCATGGCGGCCAACCCGATGGCTTCCACTTCAAGAATCTGCCGCGTCTCCTGCGCCTGCTCCAGGGTGCAGTGGGATAGCGCCCGCATCGTGCCCAGCGGATCGGTCATCGAGCGCAGGTAACTGCCATCGCCCTGGCGGATTTCAATCAAGCCGGAGAACGCCAATACGCGCATGGCCTCGCGCACGGTGTTGCGGCTGATGCCCAATTCGGCGGACAGCTCGGGCTCGGTGGGCAGGCGCTCACCGATGGCCCACCGGCCTTCAGTGATGCGCAGGCGCAACTGTTCCAGGGCCTGGTCGACCAGGGAGCGTTTGATCAAAGGGACGATGTCTGTCATGGGCTCCGCGCTTTCGTCCAATCATAGGATGAATTTTCCTACAGCCTATTCGGACTTGCCTACAAAGGCAACGCACTACGGTTCTTAGGCAGGTAAAGGAGCAGTATTTTCGATTGGTAAAATTACCCTTTGAGGGTAATTATGGACTTAGGTGTCTTATGGAAAAGTACACACCTCATTACGATTTGGCGGTGATAAAGGCGGATGTGAGGCGGTTGGGAAGGAAAGCATTCACCCGGACAGCAGAGGAATGTGGCGAGCGTCTTGGATTTGGCATCGAGGAAATGCAGGACGTTATTTATGAGTTGCGAAACTGGATGTTGTACAAGTCGATGACCACTTATGGAGACCATCGAGTATGGCAGGACGTGTACCACACCCACTCGAAAGGTAGGGAGATTTACATCAAGGTCACTTACCGCACAGACGGTAGACCTCCGGTGATCTCCTTCAAGGAGAAAAACCCATGAAAAAGAAAGAGCTGTGCTACATCTGCGGGGCCCCCGATGCATTGAGTTATTACCAGGGCCGCAGCGAAACAATCAGAGTCAAAAATATGGAGCGTCGGATCGACAATCTTTCAGGCTGGGAGTGTGAGGTGTGTGGTGACGGATTCTGGGACCCAGAAAACGACAGTGCAGACCGCTACGGCAAAGCCAAGGAAGAATTGATCCTTGCCTTCCGACAAATCATCGGCGCCGAGATAAAACGCATCCGACGCAAGCTGCATCTTACGCAAAAAGAGGCCGTCGAACTGCTGTCGGGAGGCGGCCACAACGCGTTCTCACGCTACGAACGCGGCGAACTGCTTGCCCCCAAACCCCTGGTATTACTGATGCGCTTGCTGGATCGTCACCCGCATTTGCTGGCTGACGCAAAAACCCTGGCCGAGGGTGCAGACATGCGCGGCGCGTTCACCTACATCAAACACGATAACGCTGAAACGCTCAAAGTGTCCTAGCCCCAAAAATAAACCCGGCGCCAGGCCGGGTTTATCGTTTCAAGCATCGATCAATGCAAGATCTGGCTCAGGAACAACTTGGTCCGATCATTCTGCGGGTTGTCGAAGAAGTCATTCGGCGCCGCCTGTTCCACGATCTCCCCCTTGTCCATGAAGATCACGCGGTTGGCCACGGTGCGCGCAAAGCCCATTTCGTGGGTCACGCACAGCATGGTCATGCCGTCTTCGGCCAGGCCGATCATGGTGTCGAGTACTTCCTTGACCATTTCCGGGTCGAGTGCCGAAGTCGGCTCGTCGAACAGCATGATCTTCGGCTTCATGCACAGCGCACGGGCAATCGCCACGCGCTGCTGCTGACCACCGGACAGTTGCCCCGGAAACTTGTGCGCCTGCTCCGGGATGCGCACGCGCTCCAGGTAGTGCATGGCGATTTCCTCGGCCTTGCGCTTGGGCATCTTGCGCACCCACATTGGCGCCAGCGTGCAGTTCTGCAGGATGGTCAGGTGTGGGAACAGGTTGAAATGCTGGAACACCATGCCGACTTCGCGGCGGATCGCTTCGATCTGCTTGAGGTCGTTGGTCAACTCCACGCCATCGACCACGATGCGGCCCTGCTGGTGCTCTTCCAGGCGGTTGAGGCAGCGGATGGTGGTGGACTTGCCCGAACCCGACGGGCCGCACAGCACGATACGCTCGCCCTGCTTGACGTTGAGGTTGATGTCTTTCAACACGTGGAACTGGCCGTACCACTTGTTGACGCCCTGCATCTGGATAATGCCTTCAGGGCTCACAGGCTGTTTGATCGCTTCGCTCATAACAACAACTCCTAACGCTTGTGGCCTGTGTCGAGCTTGTGTTCCAAATGAATGGAATAGCGCGACATACCAAAACAGAAAATCCAGAACACCAGGGCCGCGAACACGTAGCCTTCGGTGGCCATGCCCAGCCATTTAGGATCGGCGGCGGCTTGCTTGACGCTGTTGAGCAGGTCGAACAGGCCGATGATGATCACAAGGCTCGTGTCCTTGAACAGCGCGATGAACGTGTTGACGATGCCGGGAATCACCAGCTTCAGGGCTTGCGGCAGAATCACCAGGCCCATGCTGCGCCAGTAACCCAGGCCCATCGCTGCAGCCGCTTCGTACTGACCTTTGGGAATCGCCTGCAAGCCACCGCGCACCACCTCGGCCACGTAGGCCGACTGGAACAGGATCACGCCGATCAACGCCCGCAGCAGCTTGTCGATGCCCATGCCTTCGGGCAGGAACAACGGCAGCATCACCGAGGACATGAACAGCACGGTGATCAACGGCACGCCGCGCCAGAATTCGATGAAGGTCACGCAGACCACCCGAATCGCCGGCATGTTCGAGCGTCGCCCCAACGCCAGCATGATGCCCAGCGGCAAGGCGCCGGCGATGCCGACGGTGGCAATCACCAGGGTCAGCATCAGCCCGCCCCATTGGCTGGTCGCCACGTTGGTCAGGCCGAAGATGCCGCCATGCAACAGGAAGTAGGCGATGATCGGGTACAGCACCAAAAAGCTCAGGCCGTAGATCGCCTTGCGTTGGAAACGCGAGATGAACAGTGGCGCCACGCCAACGATGGCCAGCCACACGGTCAGGTCCACGCGCCAGCGCAGGTCGCCGGGGTAGTAGCCGTACATGAACTGCCCGAAGCGCTGTTGGATAAACACCCAGCAGGCGCCCTCCTTGGTGCAATCGGCCCGCGTGGTGCCGACCCAGTTGGCATCCAGGATCGCCCAATGCAGGATCGGCGGTACCACCAGGTAGATCAGGTAAAACGCCAACAGGGTCAGCAGGGTGTTGAGCCAGCTGGAAAACAGGTTGGCGCGCATCCATGCCATCGGCCCGAACACTTTGTTCGGCGGCGGCATATCCGGTTTGAATGTATGCGTAGTCATGCTGGTTTCCTCACCGCTCGATCAGCGCAATGCGCTTGTTGTACCAGTTCATCAGCAGGGAAATGCTGATGCTGATCGCCAGGTACACGCTCATGGTGATGGCAATGACTTCGATGGCCTGGCCGGTCTGGTTGAGCACCGTGCCGGCAAACAGCGAGACCATTTCCGGGTAACCGATACCGGCGGCCAGGGACGAGTTCTTCGCCAGGTTCAGGTATTGGCTGGTCAGCGGCGGAATGATCACCCGCAGCGCCTGCGGGATGATGACCTTGCGCAGCGTCGGCCCAGGGCGCAGGCCCAGGGAGCGCGCGGCTTCGGTCTGGCCATGGCTGACGGACTTGATGCCCGAACGCACGATCTCGGCGATGAACGCTGCCGTGTAGACGGTCAGCGCCAGGGTCAGTGCCAGCAGTTCAGGGATGAGTACCCAGCCACCGACAAAGTTGAAACCTTGCAACTTGGGCATTTCCCAATGCAGCGGCGCGCCGAAGATCAAGGCGCACAACGCCGGGATCACGATGAACAGCGCCAGGCCCGCCCAGAACTTGTGGAACGGTACGCCGGTGGCTTCGAAACGTTTGTTGGCCCAACGCGCCATCAGCACGATTGCCACGATGGCGACAACGATACTGACCACAAACGGCCAGAATCCGTCAGCGGCAATCGCTGCCGGCATGTTCAGGCCACGGCTGCTGACAAAGAAGGTGTCACCGAAGTTATGACTGTTACGCGGCCCCGGCATGGTCAGGAACACCGCGAAGTACCAGAACAGGATTTGCAGCAGCGGCGGAATGTTGCGGAACACTTCCACATACACGGTCGCCAGCTTGTTGATCATCCAGTTCGGTGACAGCCGCGCCACGCCGATGATGAACCCCAGCAAGGTCGCCAGGATCACGCCGATAAAGGTCACCAGCAAGGTGTTGAGCAAGCCGATCACGAAGACCCGGGCATAGCTGTCCGATTCGGTGTAGTCGATCAAATGCTGCGCGATGCCGAAGCCGGCACTGCGTTCAAGAAAGTCGAAACCCGAGGTAATGCCCCGGTGCTGAAGGTTGGTCTGGGTGTTGTTGAAGAGGTACCAGCCCAGCGAGACCACCGCCACTATCGTGATGATCTGGAAGAGCCACGCACGCACTTTAGGGTCGCTGAAGCTGAGCTTCTGCTTGGGTGCGCCGATTTGATTTTGCATGAAGTGCCCCGGAAATAATGGAACAGAACATCACCCGGCGGTTGGCCCACCGGGTGACAGAACCATCAGCGATCAGCGCACAGGTGGTGCGTATTGAATGCCGCCAGCGTTCCACAGCGCGTTCAGGCCACGGTCGATTTCCAGCGGGGTGCTCTTGCCCAGGTTGCGCTCGAACACTTCACCGTAGTTACCGACTTGCTTGACGATCTGCACGACCCAGTCTTTCTTCACTTTCAGGTCTTTGCCGTATTCGCCGTCAGCACCGAGCAGACGCGCAACGTCCGGGTTCTTGGTGGACTTGGCTTCAGCTTCGACGTTTTTGGAGGTGATGCCGGCTTCTTCAGCGTTGAGCATGGCGTAGCCAACCCAGCGCACGATGGCCAGCCACTCGTCGTCGCCATTACGCACGACCGGGCCCAGTGGTTCCTTGGAAATGGTTTCCGGCAGAACAACGTAGTCCTTCGGTGAGGCCAGCTTGCTGCGCTGGGCGAACAGCTGGGACTTGTCGGAGGTCAGTACGTCGCAACGCCCGGATTCCAGCGACTTGGCGCTTTCATCGGAAGTGTCGAAGGTGATCGGCGTGTATTTCAGGCCGTTGCCACGGAAGTAGTCGGAAACGTTCAGCTCGGTGGTGGTACCGGCCTGGATGCAGATGGTTGCACCGTCCAGTTCCTTGGCACTTTTCACGCCCAGCTTGTTGTTTACCAGGAAGCCGATGCCGTCGTAGTAAGTGATGAAGCCTGGGAATTTCAGGCCCATGCCGGCGTCGCGGGAGCTGGTCATGGTGGTGTTACGGGACAGAATGTCGACTTCGCCGGATTGAAGCGCGGTGAAACGCTCCTTGGCATTCAACTGGCTGAATTTGACCTTGGTCGCGTCGCCGAAAACGGCAGCGGCCACAGCGCGGCAAAAGTCGGCGTCAATCCCGAGGATCTTGCCGCTGGCATCCGGTACCGAGAAACCCGGCAGGCCGTCACTCACGCCACACTGCACAAAGCCTTTTTTCTGCACGGCGTCCAGCGTGGCGCCCGCCTGGGCGAAACCACTGACACCCAGTACAGCCGCCGCAGTCACGATGGCCAGGGTGGATTTCAATACCTTCATTCAAACCTCCAGTTTGCTCTTGTTGTGTCGGAGCTCGAACCTCAGCGCACCCTTATGAGGCGATATCGACCCGTGTTGGCTTTTTTTAGGGTCAAGCGGCATGAAGTTGTCGCAGTAATTCCAGTTGCTATCCCACAAGCGGCAGTCACTGATAGTGTTACCGTCCCGGGATAGCGCTGACATCGTTCAACACATAGCAAGCGCCGTACCAGAGTGCCGGCTGAGTCGTTCCAGCCCCCGGTCAAGAGAAAAAGATTCAACCGTGCGACATCTTCTTAACAGATCAACCCATCGCGCACCGTTCCGTCGCACTTAATCGGAGCGCGCGCACATTAATGGAGCAGACATGACCGAACCCTTGATTCTTCAGCCCGCCAAGCCCGCAGACGCCTGCGTTATCTGGTTGCATGGCCTGGGTGCCGATCGCTATGACTTCCTGCCAGTGGCCGAGGCGCTGCAGGAAAGCCTGCTGACCACGCGTTTCGTTTTGCCCCAGGCACCGACCCGGCCGGTGACGATCAATGGTGGCTACGAGATGCCAAGCTGGTACGACATCAAAGCCATGAGCCCGGCCCGTTCCATCAGCCTGGAAGAGCTGGAAGTCTCGGCAAAAATGGTCACGGATTTGATCGAGGCACAGAAGAGAACCGGAATAGACGCTTCGCGGATTTTCCTCGCCGGTTTTTCCCAGGGTGGCGCCGTGGTCTTTCACACCGCTTTCCTGAATTGGGAAGGCCCCTTGGGTGGCGTGATTGCCCTCTCCACCTATGCCCCCACGTTCAGCGACGAGCTGGAATTGTCCGCCAGCCAGCAGCGCATTCCCGCCCTGTGCCTGCACGGCCAGTACGACGACGTGGTGCAGAACGCCATGGGCCGCAGCGCCTACGAGCATTTGAAGAGCCGTGGTGTCACCGTGACATGGCAGGAATACCCAATGGGCCACGAAGTGTTACCCGAGGAGATACGCGATATCGGTGCCTGGTTGACCGCTCGCCTGGGCTGAACACCTGCGTTTATGTAGCCGTATGACAGACGCACTACGCCGCGCCCGATTCTTGCATTACACTGGCCGGCGTACATTCCTTAACCAATTAATGAGATCACCGTGCTCAAAGCACTCAAGAAGATGTTCGGCAAAAGCGAGGCTGAGCCGCTCGCGCCTGATTCCAGTGCTCCTGCCCCGACAGCCGGCAGCCGCAATGACGGCAGACAGCCCGACCGGACCGCACCCGCCGCCCAGCCGAAGAAGCCGACGGTGACCCCACCCGAACAGGCCAGACCGGTCGAACCCGTTGCCGCACCGGTGGCACCAAAACCGCGCCGTGAACGTGCGCCAAAACCGCCGGTAATTCCGTGGAAACTCGAAGACTTTGTCGTCGAACCCCAGGAAGGCAAGACCCGCTTCCATGATTTCAAGCTGGCCCCGGAACTGATGCACGCCATCCAGGACCTTGGTTTTCCGTACTGCACGCCGATCCAGGCGCAGGTGCTGGGCTTTACCCTGGCCGGCAAAGACGCCATCGGCCGCGCCCAGACCGGCACCGGCAAGACCGCCGCGTTCCTGATCTCGATCATCACCCAGTTGCTGCAGACGCCGCCGCCCAAAGAGCGCTACATGGGTGAACCGCGCGCGCTGATCATCGCCCCGACCCGGGAGCTGGTGGTACAGATCGCCAAGGACGCCGCCGACCTGACCAAGTACACCGGCCTCAACGTCATGACGTTCGTGGGCGGCATGGACTTCGACAAGCAGCTCAAGCACCTCGAAGCCCGTCACTGCGACATCCTGGTGGCTACCCCTGGCCGTCTGCTGGACTTCAACCAGCGCGGCGACGTGCACCTGGACATGGTCGAAGTGATGGTGCTGGACGAAGCCGACCGCATGCTCGACATGGGTTTCATCCCACAAGTGCGCCAGATCATTCGCCAGACCCCGCCGAAATCCGAGCGTCAGACCCTGCTGTTCTCCGCGACCTTCACCGAAGACGTGATGAACCTCGCCAAGCAATGGACCACCGACCCGTCCATCGTCGAGATCGAAGCGGAAAACGTCGCCAGCGAGAACGTCGAGCAACACATCTACGCGGTAGCCGGCGCCGATAAGTACAAGCTGCTCTACAACCTGGTCAACGACAACGGCTGGGAACGCGTGATGGTGTTCGCCAACCGCAAGGACGAGGTGCGCCGGATCGAAGAACGCCTGGTGCGTGACGGTGTGAACGCCGCGCAACTGTCGGGCGACGTGCCACAGCACAAGCGCATCAAGACCCTGGAAGGCTTCCGCGAAGGCAAGATCCGTGTGCTGGTGGCCACCGACGTGGCCGGGCGTGGGATTCACATCGACGGCATCAGCCATGTGATCAACTTCACCCTGCCGGAAGTGCCGGATGACTACGTGCACCGCATTGGCCGCACCGGCCGTGCCGGAGCGGCGGGTGTGTCGATCAGCTTTGCCGGGGAAGATGACTCGTATCAGCTGCCGTCGATCGAGGCGTTGCTGGGGCGCAAGATCAGCTGTGAGACGCCGCCGACGCACCTGTTGCGCGCCGTTGAACGCAAGCGTCCGTAAGCTGGAATGCAGTGAAAACTGTGGGAGGGGGCTTGCCCCCGATAGCGATGGCACATCTAACATCTCTGTTGGCTGACCCACTGCAATCGGGGGCAAGCCCCCTCCCACATTTGGTGCTGTGTTTGGCCTAAGACTTCCAGCGATCCGCGGCGGCGTGGTCGCTGTGGCGCCCTTCCACCCAACGCGGCCCCTCGCTGGTATTTTCCTTCTTCCAGAACGGCGCCCGCGTCTTCAGGTAATCCATCACAAACGCGCAGGCATCAAACGCCGCCTGGCGATGGGCACTGGCCGCCCCGACAAACACAATCGGCTCGCCAGGTTCCAGCGCGCCAATGCGGTGCAGCACTTCCAGCTTGAGCAACGGCCAGCGCTGCTCGGCTTCCACAGCGATCTTGGCCAGGGCCTTTTCGGTCATGCCGGGGTAGTGCTCCAGGAACATTCCCGCGACATCCAGACCGTCATTGAAATCGCGTACATAGCCAACAAAACTCACCACCGCGCCCACGCCGACATTGGCCGCATGCATCGCGTTGACTTCAGCACCGGGATCAAACGCCTGGACCTGCACACGAATGGCCATGTTCAGCCTCCGGTCACGGGTGGGAAGAATGCTACTTCGTCACCTGCCTGCACCGGCTCATCAAGGCCGCACATCTCTTCGTTGCGCGCACACATCAGACTGGTTTCGTTGAGCACTGCAAACTCCGGGTCACTGGCCAGCGCCAGACGCACCGCATCGACAGTGGCGAAGTCGCCCTCCATCTCCAACGAATCAAAACCCACCGCTTCGGCGTAACGCGCAAAAAACAATACGTTGATGCTCATGCCTGGTCCGCCTTGAAATGCCCGCTTTTGCCGCCGAGTTTTTCCAGCAGGCGAATGCTTTCGATGGTCATGCCACGGTCCACCGCCTTGCACATGTCGTAGATCGTCAGCGCCGCGACGCTGGCAGCAGTAAGGGCTTCCATCTCCACGCCGGTCTGGCCGGAGAGTTTGCAGCGCGCCACGATACGCACCAAGTCTGCACCCTCGGCGCTCAGTTCGACCTTGACACCTGTCAACATCAACGGATGGCAGAGGGGAATCAGGTCACTGGTTTTTTTCGCGGCCTGGATCCCGGCAATGCGGGCCACGGCAAACACGTCGCCCTTGGGGTGGGCGCCGTCGACAATCATTTGCAGGGTCTCGGGCAGCATGCGCACACGCGCTTCGGCCACCGCCTCACGGAACGTCACGGACTTGTCGGTGACGTCGACCATATGGGCGCGACCTTGGGAATCGAGATGAGTCAGCACAGGGATACTCCTGATCAGGAGCAGCGATTGTAAACCCGTCGGTCAAGATTGCGCACACCTGATTCCCCTTCCCTGAATCACCAGTAGCCAATGCTCGATCAGTGCGACGAATACACCCCATCAGAACAAAGAATTGGCGCCAACAATCCAAGCACCGTAAAACTTGAAAAAAAACGGAATGCCCACTTCATGACCTTACTGTATTTCATCCTGCTCAGTTTATTCGCCGGTTTTGCAGTGCCCTTGCAGGCAGGCACCAACGCAAAACTGGGTAACCTGCTAGGCCATCCTTTATGGGCCACGGCAGTATCTCTATTGGTCAGCCTGGTTGTACTCATTGTTGTCATTATTGCAGTCAAGGCGCCTCGCCCCAATCTTGCCGCCGTGCAAGACGGCCCCTGGTGGATTTGGATGGGCGGTGTTGCCGGCGTTTTTTATATTACCGTAGCCTTATTGATGGCGCCTCGACTCGGCGCCCTCAACTTCATCATGGCGGTATTGATCGGACAACTTATCGTTTCAATTGCGATTGACTATTTTGGCTTATTGGGCTTTCCCAAACAGTCTCTCAACATTAATAAACTGGTCGGCGTACTTGTCGTCATAGGAGGATTCCTTATTACCACTCGCACTTGATTCACGCCTAACAGGGTCACCAAAAACAGAAGACTTCTTCATGTTCCCAGTCAGGGATTGACGACAGCTATTAACTTTAAAAAGGTGAGGCAATGACCACTCAAACTGCAACGGCAACTTACGACGCCATCGGCGAACGCTTCGAAGCTTTCACGGACAGCGCCTCGCAGCGCTCGGTGGAAACCGCAACCTTCTTCAGTATGGTTGGTAATCCCCAGGGCAAATCCGTACTGGACCTGGCCTGCGGTTTCGGTTTCTTCGGACGCGAGCTGTATCGCCAAGGTGCCAGCAAAGTGGTTGGCGTGGACATCTCCGCCTCCATGATTGAACTGGCCCGGCAAGAGTCGGCGCGCAACCAGGAGCCGATCGAGTACCACGTCAGCGATATCTGCGATCTGGGCATTCTCGGCAAGTTCGACCTGATCACCGCCGCCTGGCTGTTCAACTATGCCGATTCGCCAGAAAAACTGGACAAGATGTTCCAGGTCGTCGCCAAGAACCTCGCCCCAGGTGGACGGGTCGTGGCTTACACGGTAGAGCCAACCTTTCAATTGAAACGTGGCAACTTCACCAAATACGGCGTGCACGTACTCACCGAAGAACCCCATGAAGGCGGCTTTCGCCACCACGCCGAATTCGTCACCACACCGCCCAGCGCCTTCACCTTCCATCGCTGGAGCCGCGAACGCTATGAGCTGGCGATCATGAAAGCCGGCTTCTCCCGCCTGCAGTGGCAAAAACCGATTATTTCCGAGGCCGAGCGGGCCAAGCACCCCAAGGGCTACTGGGATGACTTCGAACGCAACTGCCTGCAAACCGGGCTGATCTGCACTCTCTGAAGGCCGGGCACGTACGCCTGGGTGTACGTGCCTTTTCCCCCACGCAGTAGGAAAACGAGCGTTATGACTTCCAAGGGTTTCAACCATTGGCCCGTGTTCGACGGCCCCCTGACCGCCGAAATGACAGACCGTTTCTTGATGGGCCTGCCTGAGCATTTCCACGAAGCCGTCAACCTCAAGTTGCCGCTGGCAGCCTGGCGCCTGGTGTCGGAAGAGACCAGCGAACAGTTGGCCGACCGCGTCGAAAACCCTGTCTCGCCGCTGGCCTGGCGCTATGCCGCCGCCCAACTGCTGGCACTGACCCATGACCCCAGGCTCGATGTACTCAACCCCACGATGATTCAAATCAGCGCAGGCACCGTCGAGATCGGTCTGGCCGAATCGGCGGTCGACCAGGTGATGCATGACATGCGCGGCCTGGGCCTGGATCGGGACTGGATCGCCAAGGAAGTCCCTCGTCATCGCGTCCACCTGCGGCCATACGCCATCGGTAAATATCCGGTGACCAACCTCGAATACCGAGCCTTTCTCGAAGCCAACACGCAGGCACGGATTCCCGAAAGCTGGGCCTTCGGACAGTACCCTCACGCACGCGCCAACCATCCGGTCTACGGGATCACTGCCGATGACGCCGACGCCTACGCTGCCTGGCTCAGCGAAGCCAGTGGCCGCAGCTTCCGCCTGCCCACCGAGGCTGAATGGGAATACGCCGCCGCCGGCCCGGAAAACCTCGAATATCCCTGGGGAAATACCTTCCTGCCCGAGCGTGCCAACACCGCCGAACTGGGCCTGTTCGACACCACTCCGGTCGGCTTCCTGGTCGAGGGTGCTTCGCCATTTGGCTGTCTGGACATGGCCGGTAATGTCGAAGAATTCGTCGCTGACGACTACGCCCCCTACCCCGGCGGCACCGCCATCACCGACGACCTCGTCACTGTGGTTGGCACCCACCGCATCGCCCGTGGTGGCAGCTTCACGCGGTTTCGCGACCTGACCCGCAATTGCCGGCGTCACGGCAAGTATCCGCGACAGATTTACGTAATGGGCTTTCGCCTCGCACAAACCCTGTAATCCCTCTTCTGTACCAAAACAATAACGCGTTGATCATTCAAGCACGGAAGGAACCGCCATGAACCGCCTAAGCGTACGCAACCATGTTGATATCCCCCTGGACGACCATTCCAACCCTGGAACTTTCTACACGTTCAGTGGGTTGGACACGGCACACGAACATATCGTGATAAAGCTTGGCCCCGCCAATCCCATCAGCCCGTTGGTGCGTATTCATTCCGAATGCCTGACCGGCGATGTATTCAGTTCACAGCGCTGTGACTGCGGCCCGCAATTAAACGAGTCGATCCTGCGCATGCAGGAAGTGGGTGGCTATCTTATCTACCTGCGCCAAGAAGGCCGCGGCATCGGCTTATATGCAAAGTTGGACGCCTACCGCCTGCAGGATTCTGGCATGGACACGTTCGAAGCCAATACTCATCTGAACTTTCCGGAAGATGATCGCGACTTTTCCATGGCCGCAGGCATGTTGAAAGCGCTGAACATCAAACATTGCCAATTGATCACCAATAACCCGGACAAAGTTCAGGCCCTGGTGGATAACGGCATTGTAGTGGACAACGTTATTCCGACCGGTGTGTTTGTCACCCGACATAACACTCATTACCTGCAAGCGAAAGTCGATAAGAAAAACCACGTGATCAACCTGATGAAACAACCGAAGCGCGCCTGAACACTTTCTTTCGCCCACACTACATTAAGGATGATGACGCATGAGACACTTTGGCCCTATTAGCGGTATCGCAACATTCAACGATACTTACGTTGCAACCGCCGGTTATGACAACCAGGTTATTTTGTGGGATGCAAAAACCAAGACGCCGATCCAGCGCGTGCTCCACGACCACCTGGCCAACCAATGTGCGTTCAACGCCAGCGGCACCCTGCTGGTCAGTGCCAGCAGCGACTACACCGCCCGCGTCTGGGAAATCCCTTCGCTGCGCTTGAAAAGCGTGCTGGTGGGTCACGATGACGACATCGAAATGGCTGCCTTCTCACCGGATGGCCAGACCATCGCCACCTGCTCGCGGGACCACAGCATCCGCCTGTTCGACCTCAGCGGGCGAACCCTGCGGATCCTCAGCGGTCACGATGCCGACGTGATTTCGGTGTGCTGGGCCGCCGATGGCAAGACCCTGGTTTCCAGCAGCGATGACGGTTCGATCCGCCGTTGGGACGCTGCCAGCGGCGAACAACTGGACCTGATCGACCTGGGCGGCGTCGAAACCGACACCGTTGCCCTGTCCCGTGAGGGCATCATTTTCGCCGGTGACGACGAAGGCAAAATCTCCGTGATCAGCAGCAGCGGCACCTACCTGCAAGCTGCCCATGCCGCCGGCATCAAGCGCATCGTATGGAACGACGCGCAGCGCCTGCTGGTCAGCCTCAGCTACGACCGTTGCGTCATGCTGTGGGAGTTGACGCCCGACAACCAACTGGTAAAAACCGCCCAGACTTCACTGCCAAGCATCATCTGGCCACGCAGCTGTGCATTGCTGGGCAACCATCGCATCGCCTTCGTGACCTTCGGTTCCACCTACGCCACCTGGGATTTCATCACTCAGGAATGGGACGTGGGCGGCATCGAGCCGGCCATCAGCTTGAACGCCGTCACGGTGGTCGGCGACGACATCTACAGCATCGGTGATGCCGGCATCCTGCAGATCAATGGCCAGCCCAGCACCAAGGCCGGCAGTCTGTGCAACTTCCTGCTGCCCTTCGGCGACAGCGTGTTGACCGGCGGCCAGATGGGCACGGTGTTCGACGCCAAGACCGGCGACGTCATCTACCAGCACCGCTCACCGCTCAACTGCGGCACCACCTTCGAAAAAGATGGCCAGTTGCACGCCGCAATCGGTACGTACACTGGCGAAGCCTTGATCTTCAATCTGGAACACCAGCAGCCGCGCTTCCTGCGCGAAGTGCGCATGCACGAGAACGCCATCAAGGGCATCGCCGCCGATGAACAGTACCTGTTCAGCGTATGCGCGACAGCGGCCGCAGCGTTCTTCCGGATCGAAGACTTCGAGCTGGAAACCTACCTGGACAAGGCCCACGACCGTATTTCCAACGGCTGCACGCAGATCCAGGGCGGCTTTGCCAGTATCGGTCGCGACCTCAAGCTGCGCCTGTGGCAAGCCGGCAACAGCGAGGTGTATGACACCCCTCACAGCCACTCGATCAAGTGCATTGCCATCTCCAAGGACCGCCAGATGATCGCCACCGGCAGCTACGGCGGCACCGTGGCCGTGTTCGACCTGGCCAAGCGCAAATGGGCAAAGGTGGAGAAGATCACCGCCAGCGGTATTTCATGCCTGACCCATGACGCCGAAGGCAGTGGCTTCCTGGCCAGCGCCTACGACGGGCGTATCTACCCGATCACCGCCCACGCTGTGGCAGGGCAACGCCGCCCATGACCCACTTCAGCGAAATCGACTTTCAACATATGCATCATGCATTGTCGTTGGCCGAGCGCGGCAGTCACTCCACCTGGCCCAATCCACGGGTCGGGTGCGTCATCGCCCACGGTGCACACATCGTGGGCGAGGGCTGGCATCGGCGTGCGGGCGGTCCGCACGCCGAGGTCTTCGCCCTGCGCCAGGCGGGTGCCCTGGCCAAGGGCGCCACGGCCTATGTGACGCTGGAACCCTGCAGCCATGTCGGGCGCACCGGTGCCTGTCACCAGGCGCTGATCGAGGCTGGCGTGGCGTGTGTGGTCGTTGCCCATGAAGACCCGTTCGAGCAGGTCGACGGTCGTGGGATCGCCGAACTGCGCGACGCCGGGATCGAGGTTCGCGTGGGCTTGCTCAATGCGGTCGCCCGCGAGTTGAACCGTGGCTTCCTGTCCTCGGTCAAGCGCCAGCGGCCGTGGGTGCAACTGAAGATGGGCATGAGCCTGGATGGCCGCACCGCGCTGAACAACGGGCGCTCGCAATGGATCACCGGCGCCAGGGCGCGCGCCGATGTGCAGTATTGGCGAGCGCGCAGTGCAGCGATCCTCACCGGCAGCGGCACGGTGCTGGCCGACAACCCCTCATTGACCGTACGCGAGATGGCATCCGCCGAAGCCATCGCGCCGCTGCGGGTGATCCTCGACAGCCAGGCGCGGGTGCCGGGTACCGCGAGGGTGTTCGACGACCAGGCGCCAAGCCTGCATGTGGTGCACGAGCAACATCTGCCGCCAGGCGCCAACGCCGAGCGCTTGCTCGGCCTGCCGGGCAACCAGAATGGCCTCGATCTGCATGCCTTGATGGTCCATCTGAGCCAGCGCGGTTTGCATGATGTGATGGTCGAGGCCGGGCCGACCCTGGCCGGCAACCTGCTGCGCGCCGGGCTGGTGGATGAGCTGTTGCTGTACGTCGCGCCGCGCCTGCTCGGCGACCTCGCACGGCCGCTGGTGCATTTGCCGGAGCTGGAAAACCTCACCCACTCCCTGGACTTCACCCTGTACGAAGTGACCCAGTTGGGCCAGGACTTGCGATTACGCCTGCGCCCCGATCAGTCGACCTGCACGGTATGAGCTACCACTTGCTTGACCTGTTCGCGCAACCACGCATGTGCCGGGTCGTCACAGAATCGCTGGTGCCAGATCTGCACAAAGGGAAAGCGCGGAATGCTGAACGGTGGCGGCAATTGCACCAGGTCCGGGTTGAGCAACGTGTCTTCCAGCGTGCGGGTGGCCACGGTAAGGATCAGGTCGGTGTTGTGCAACAGGCTCGGCGCCGTACGCCAGTGCGGCACGCTGACGGCGATGCGACGACGCAAACCTTCGGCACGCAACAGGCTATCGACTTCACCATTGGCACCTCCGTCCATGGACACCTGGATATGCGGGCGCTCCAGGTAGCTCTCCAGATCCAGCATGCCGTCCTTGGACAGGGTCCGCCGGTCGAGCAGGCAGGAAAACGTTTCCTCGAACAACACTTCCATCGACACATCGGGCGTCAGGCTGGGGAACACCCCCAGCGCCAGGTCGATCTTGCCCTGCGCCACTTGCTCGAACATCGCATGCCGGCTGCCCTGGGTCACCACCAGCGTGGTGTTCGGCGCCTCGCTGCGCAGTCGCACCAGCAACTTGGGCAGGATAATCGCCGCGCCGTAGTCCGACATCGCCAATTGAAAGGTACGTTGGGAACTGGCCGCGTCGAAGTCGATGGACTTGCCGAACAGCGTTTCGATTTGGCTGAGGATGTCGCGCAACGGCACCTGGATATTCTGCGCCAGGGCGCTGAGTACCACTTCGTTACCCTCGCGGATCAGGATCGGATCGTCGAGCAGCACCCGCAACTTACTCAAGGAGTGACTGATGGCCGGCTGGCTCAAATGCAGTCGCGCACCGGTGCGGGTGACGTGTTTTTCAGTCAGCAGTGCATCGAGCACCACCAACAGATTCAAATCGATATTGCGCAGTAGGACCGTGACCATGCTGTGAATTCCATCTCAGGGAGCAACCTTCAACAAGGAGCAAAACCATGCCTCAACTCAAACGAATCATTGAGACCGCGCTGTACGTAGACGACCTCGACCGCGCCAAAGCGTTTTACGCCCGGCACCTGGAGCTTGAGACGATGGTCGAGAGCAACGTACTCGTCGCGTTAAATGTCGGTCAGCAGAATACTCTCTTGCTCTTCAAACGGGGCGCCTCTCTTCAAACCAAATACTTGAGCGGCGGCGAGATCCCTCCCCATGACGCCAACGGGCGCATTCATATCTGCTTTGCCATCGACGCCGACGATCTGCCGACCTGGGAGGCGCGCCTGGACAACGCGAACATTGCCATCGAGGGGCGCACCCACTGGCCCAAAGGTGGATCGAGCATCTATTTCCGCGATCCGGATGAGAACCTCGTCGAACTACTGACGCCGGGCTGCTGGCCCATTTACTGATTGCCGCTCAAGGAATGAAGCTTATGTCACACGTCAGTCGATCCGGACGTGCCGTCTCACGAACCAGCGTGGCGCTGTTGATCGCCGTGGTTGTCCTCATTGCGTTGGCGTGGGCATTGTGGCGCTGGAGCCATCAGGCTGCCGCTGCCTACGCGCCCGCGCCGATCAAAGTCGCGGTGGCGCCGGTCAGCGACGCCCCCTTCACCCGCTACCTGGAAGCCATCGGTGAGCTGGAAGCCGTGCAACAGGTGAGCGTACCCGCCGAAGTCGGCGGACGTGTGGTGCAGTTGCCAGTGGAATCCGGCCAGCGCGTCGAGCGCGACCAAGTGCTGGTCAGGCTCAACGATGCTCCCCAACGCGGCAACCTGATGCGCCTGCAGGGTGAGTTGGAAAATGCCAAGGTCAAACTGGAACGCTCGCGCACCCTGGTCAAGGTGAACGCCACGTCCCGCGAAGCCTTCGACAATGCCCAGACCGAATACACCACCGCCCAAGGCGCCCTGCAGGAACTGAAGGCGCAGATCGACCAATTGACCATACGCGCACCGTTCGCCGGCACCCTCGGGATCCGCAAGGTTCACCTGGGCCAATTTGTGAACCCCGGCGACAGCCTGATCAACCTGGTCGGCGACAAGGGCCTGTACGTGAACTTCAGCGTGCCGGAGCAAGCCCTGGCCCAACTGAAGGTCGGCAATACCCTGGATGTGCAACTCGATGCGCTGCCGGGGCAACGCTTCAGCGCACGTATCAGCAGTATCGACCCGTTCCTCGACCGCTCGCGCACCCTGAGCGTCCAGGCGCTACTGCAGGCCCCCACCGACGGCGCCCTGCCGCGCATGTTCGCCAAAGTGCGCCTGCCGCAGTCACTGCCCGGCAATACCTTGAGCGTGCCGGAAACCGCCATCACCTATAACGCCTACGGCGAAGATGTCTTCGTGGTGCAGCCATCGACCGATGCCAATACCCCACCCGTCGTCCGCCGCGTATTGGTCAAGACCAGCGAGCGGCGCAATGGCCGCGTAGTGATCGATGCGGGTCTGAATCCGGGTGACCGCGTGGTGATTTCCGGGCAGATCAAACTCAGTGACGGTGCCGCTATCGAGCCCCTCGAACGTACGGTGTTGAACGATGCCAACCCGTCCTCGGGGATGACCATGGCCGGAGAAAACCCGTGAAATTCACCGACCTGTTCGTACGTCGCCCAGTGCTGGCCCTGGTGGTCAGCCTGCTGATCGTACTGGCCGGGCTCAAGGCCTACCTCGACCTGCCTGTGCGCCAATACCCGCTGTTGGAAAGCTCGGTGATCAGCGTGACTACCGATTACCCCGGCGCGCCCGCCGAGCTGATGCAAGGCTTTGTGACCCAACCGATCAACCAGTCGCTGGCCTCGGTGGAAGGCGTGGACTATGTCAGTTCCTCATCGGTGCAGGGCCGCAGCCAGATCACCCTGCGCATGGCACTCAACCAGGACTCGGCCAAGGCGTTGAGCGATGTGATTGCCAAGGTCAACCAGGTCAAATACCGCCTGCCTGAACAGGCCTATGACCCGGTGATCGAACGTTCCGCCGGCGATGCGACAGCGGTGGCATACGTGGGATTTTCCAGTGATTCGCTGTCGGCCTCAGCCTTGAGCGATTACCTGAGCCGCGTGGTACAGCCACTGTTTTCCACGATCGACGGCGTGGCCAAGGTCGAGACCTTCGGCGGCCAGCGCCTGGCCATGCGCCTGTGGCTCGACCCGCAACGCATGGCAGGCCACGGCATCAGTGCCGCCCAGGTGGAACAGGCGATCCGCGACAACAACTTCCAGGCAGCACCGGGGCAGATCAAGGGCCACTATGTGATCTCCTCGATCCAGGTCAACACCGACCTGAGCAGCCTCGATGAGTTTCGCAACATGGTCATCAGCAACAACGGCGACCACCTGCTGCGCCTGCGCGATATCGCGACCGTCGAGCTGGGTTCGGCTGCCTACGAAACCAGTGCGTTGATGGACGCCAGGCCCGCAGTGCACCTGGGCCTCTATGCGACACCCAAGGGCAACCCGCTGTTGATCGTCGCCGACATCAAGCGCCTGCTGCCGAACATCGAGAAAACCCTGCCGCCTGGGGTCAAGGTGGCGCTGGCGTTCGAGACCGCGCACTTTATCGAAGCCTCGATTATCGAAGTCATCGAAACGCTGATCGAGGCCATCCTGATCGTGGTGGTGATCATCTACCTGTGCCTGGGCTCGGTGCGCAGCGTGATCATCCCCATCGTCAGTATTCCATTGTCGATGCTCGGCGCCCTGGGCTTGATGACGTTGTTCGGCTTCAGCATCAACCTGTTGACGCTGCTCGCAATGGTGTTGGCGATCGGCCTGGTGGTGGA
The DNA here is from genome assembly GCF_900115535.1 of Pseudomonas sp. NFPP28. Classification (NCBI taxonomy): domain Bacteria; kingdom Pseudomonadati; phylum Pseudomonadota; class Gammaproteobacteria; order Pseudomonadales; family Pseudomonadaceae; genus Pseudomonas; species Pseudomonas sp. NFPP28. The sequence continues at coordinate 761,857 of NZ_FOWT01000001.1, forward strand.
TGACGCGATTGTGGTGATGGAGAACATCCACCGGCATGTCAAGGAAGGCCGCAGCGCGCTGCAGGCTGCCTTGTTCGGCGCGCGCGAGATCGCTTCCCCGGTGATCGCCATGACCATCACCCTGGCGGCGGTGTACATGCCCATCGGCCTGATGAACGGCCTGACAGGCGCGCTGTTCAAGGAGTTCGCCCTGACCCTGGCCGGCGCCGTGCTGGTCTCCGGGGTGATCGCCCTGACCCTGACCCCGGTCATGTGCGCCAAGCTGCTACCGGGCCAGGAGCATGAAGGCACCATGAGCCGCCTGGCCGAGCGCTTCTTCCACCGCCTGGCACGCCTGTATCAGCGCGCGTTGCTGGGCTCGCTGCGCAAGCGCGGGCTGATCCTGTTGTTCGGCGCCGTGGTGCTGCTCAGCCTGCCCTGGCTGTATGGCCATGCCAGCAAGGAATTGGCGCCCAACGAAGACCAGGGCAACCTGCTGCTGGCGATCAAGTCACCGCAGCACGCCAACCTGGATTATGTAGAGCGCTACGCCTATCAGTTGAGCGGGATTCTCGGCCACTTGCCGGAGACCGTGAGCACCTGGATCATCAACGGCAATGACGGTGTCGCCGCGAGTTTTGCCGGGGTGAACTTCACCGAATGGTCGCAGCGTCAGCGCAGCGCAGCGACAATCCAGGCCGAGCTGCAACAAAGCGTCGATGCCGTGGAAGGCAACTCGATCTTCGTGTTCCAGTTGCCGCCACTGCCCGCCTCCACCGGTGGCTTGCCGGTGCAAATGGTGATGCGCAGCACAGAAGACTACCGCTCGCTGTACCAGGCCATGGAAACGCTGAAAACCCAGGCGCGGGCCAGCGGGCTGTTTGCGGTGGTCGACAGTGACCTGGCGTTCAATAACCCGGTGACCCAAGTGCGCATCGACCGCAGCAAGGCCAACAGCCTGGGGATTCGCATGCAAGACATCGGCAGCACGCTGGCGGTGTTGATCGGTGAGAACTACACCAACCGGTTCGCCCTGCAAGGCCGCTCCTACGATGTGATCCCCCAGAGCCAGGCCTCGCGACGCCTCACGCCCCAGGACCTGAATGGCTTCTACGTCGACACCGACACCGGCCAGCAGGTGCCGCTGTCCACCGTGGTGAGCCTGCACAACGTGATCGAGCCGAACAAGCTCAAGCAGTTCAACCAGCAGAACAGCGCGACCTTCCAGGGTATTCCCGCGCCCGGCGTCAGCCTTGGCCAGTCAGTGGCCTTTTTGCAGGAACACAGCCGCCAGTTGCCCGCCAGTTTCAGCCATGACTGGCAGGCCGATTCGCGGCAGTTCATCCACGAGGGCAATGCGCTGATGCTGACCTTCCTGTTCGCGCTGATCGTGATCTACATGGTGCTGGCCGCGCAGTATGAAAGCCTGACCGACCCGCTGATCATCCTGATCACGGTGCCGCTGTCGATCTGCGGCGCGTTGATTCCCCTGGCGCTGGGGCTGGCGACCATCAATATCTACACGCAGATCGGCCTCGTCACCCTGATCGGTCTGATCAGCAAGCACGGGATCCTGATGGTCGAGTTCGCCAACGAGCTGCAGGTGCTGTACCGCTGCACCCCGGCCCAGGCGATCATGCGCGCGGCACGCATTCGGCTGCGGCCGATCCTGATGACCACGGCGGCCATGGTGGTGGGCCTGGTGCCGATGCTGTTCTCGTCAGGTGCCGGCGCCGGCAGCCGCTTCGGGTTGGGGCTGGTGATCGTGATCGGCATGCTGGTGGGCACGCTGTTTACCTTGTTTGTACTGCCGTCGGTGTACACCCTGCTTTCCAGGGCACATAAACCGGCAATCGATTGGGCACAGGTCGAGCAGTCGGCCTGAACACAAAAAACGGGCGTCCCATGGGACGCCCGTTTTAGTCAGTGCCGAGGGTCAGAGATGGGATTCGGCGTATTCGGCCAGGATCGAACGTGGAACACCCTGCAGCGCAATGTGCACGCCGTTCGGGAAATCCTTGAAGCGTTCAGTCAGGTACGTCAGCCCGGAGCTGGTCGCGGACAGGTAAGGGGTGTCGATCTGTGCCAGGTTGCCCAGGCACACCACTTTGGAACCGGCGCCGGCACGGGTGATGATGGTTTTCATCTGGTGCGGCGTGAGGTTCTGGCATTCATCGATCAGGATCAGGCTCTGCTGGAAGCTGCGACCTCGGATGTAGTTGAGGGATTTGAACTGCAACGGCACTTTGCTGAGGATGTAGTCGACACTGCCATGGGTGTTTTCATCATCCATGTGCAAGGCCTCGAGGTTGTCGGTGATCGCCCCCAGCCACGGCTCCATTTTTTCCGCTTCGGTGCCGGGCAGGAAACCGATCTCCTGGTCCAGGCCCTGCACGCTGCGGGTGGCGATGATGCGGCGATAGCGTTTGGTCACCATGGTCTGCTCGATGGCGGCAGCCAGGGCGAGAATGGTTTTCCCCGAGCCTGCGGCGCCGGTCAGGTTGACCAGGTGGATGTCCGGATCGAGCAGCGCGTACAGCGCCAGGCTCTGGTAGATATCACGCGGTTTCAGGCCCCAGGCCTCCTGGTGCAACAGGGGTTCCTGATGCAGGTCGAGGATCAGCAACTTGTCGACCTGGATCTCTTTGATCCAGCCCACGAAGCCCTGTTCGTCGACGATGAACTCATTGATATGTACGGCCGGCAGGTTATCGATCAGCTGCACCTGGTGCCAGGTACGGCCATGGTCCTGACGGGTTTCGACCTTGCTGACGCGGTCCCAGAACGAGCCAGTCATCATGTGATAACCACGGGACAGCATCGACACGTCGTCGACCAGTTGGTCGGTACTGTAGTCCTCGGCCGCGATCCCACACGCTCGGGCCTTGAGGCGCATATTGATGTCTTTGGTCACCAGCACTACGCGCAGGTCCTTGTCACGGGCGTGCAGGTCGATCAATTGGTTGATGATCTTGTTGTCGTTCAGGTTTTCCGGCAGCAGGCTGTTGGGCTCGCTGCGCTTGCTCATCAGAATCGACAGCAAGCCCTTGGGTCCGCTTTTGCCACGCTGGATCGGCACGCCGACTTCGACATCTTCTGGCGAAGCTTCGCCCAATGTCTTGTCGATCAGGCGGATGGCCTGGCGGCATTCGGCGGCCACGCTGTGGTGCCCGCTTTTGAGTTTATCGAGCTCCTCAAGCACGATCATCGGGATGGCGACGTGGTGTTCTTCGAAGTTGAGCAGTGCGTTTGGATCGTGGATCAATACGTTGGTATCAAGCACATAAAGGATTGGCTGGTCGGAAGAAGGGTTACGTCCATGATCATCCATACTCGGTCACCTTTGTGGGAGCCAGTCGACGCAATACCTGGGCGGTGCTGCGCCTCGATTCGACCACCGACTGCACCTGAGTGACGTCAAGCGCAGTGCCCACATGAGGAGTCTTGGAAGACGCCACCTGTGTTGCAGGTTTCGGCGATCTGACTTCGTAATACCGCAAAACGTGTGACAGGAAAAAGCACTTTGACGCTTTTTTGAAGTTTATTTTTCAGGATGACGAATAGCACTAGCCGAGTGCCACTTACCCCGCTAAAGTCGGAAGTCCGCCTGCATCGAAATGTCGCACAAAATTACCCCGAAATCGCCCAAAACCCAACAGTTCCGGGCACTTCAGCGAAACGCCTCCCGGCAGTCCTGCCAACCCAGACCACTCTGCGCCGTCGCCTGCAACAGCATGGGCAAAGCGACCCGTGCCTTGTCCTGGGTGTCGTGGAACACAATCACGCCTTTGCGCCACAACAGCATCAAGGTCAGCACCCGTTGCGCCGACTCATCGGCCTTGAGCTTGCCCGGTTCATCCTGGGAATCGATGTCCCACAACGCCACCTGCAAGCCCTGGGCTTGAAAGAACCCCTGGCTGTCCGCGCGGCGCTGGCCATAGGGCGGACGGAACAGCGGCACGTAGTTTTCCGGCATCAGGTTTTGTGCCAGCGAAGCGCTGCGGGTAATCGAGCTCTGCCAGTCCACCCAATGGCTGTGGGAACGATACTGCCAGCCCTGGGTGCCGACGCACTGGCCCTGGTACAGCGCCTGCACATCGGCAACCGAACTGCGCTCGACACGGGCCTGCAGGCTGCTGCCAAGGGTGAAGAAGGTCGCGCTCATCTTCTGCTTGCGCAAATAGTCGGCGAGCCAGTCGGTATTGCCGCTGACCGGCGCAGGGCCGCCGTCGAACGTCATCAGGAACAGGCGGTCGTTGAACTCGTCGCCATTGCGCTCATGGTCGCCGAAACGTGCGACTTCGCTGCTGATCTGCGGAAACAGCGCGGCCTTGCGCAGCAATTCATCCAGGTAGCGCTCATGGAAGGTATGGCTCGGAGCGGCCCAGCCTATATAGAAGGAGTCTTCGCTCACCTCGAACTTGTCGGCCTGCTCGCGCAGGTCGTCCATGTTCTCCACCAGATAGCAGAACGAGGCGTCTTCCGCGCAGCTCTGCTGGGCGAAGGTGTAGTTCTCCAGCAGGCGCTGCCAGAGCTGGCGGCGCAGGTCGTCGATGGCGGCCAGGTTGATGATCTTCAGGCCCAGGCGCTGCTTGAGCGCGGTTTCGTCCTGGTTCTCGCTGGCCAGCAGGCTGTGGGCGAACATGAGGATTTCGGCACGTGAAGCCACATCGAACAGTGCCGGGCTGCCGAGTTTTTCGGGCCAGGTGCCACGGTCAAGGCTGGCCACATCCACGGGTGCTGCCTGGGCATTCAGGCATAGCAGGCATGCCGACAATAAAAGCGCTATTCGCACACAGGGTCTCCCTCTCCAGAGTCACCGGCCATCATAGCGGATCACGCCTATCGCCATCATAGGTGGAGTCAAAACGCCCCAGCCCCTAGAATCGCCTCACGTTTAAAGGAGACGACTTCATGCTGATGGTGATTTCCCCCGCCAAGACCCTCGATTTCGAGACCGCGCCGGCGACCCAGCGCTTTACCCAGCCGCAGTACCTGGACCACTCCCAGGAGCTGATCGAGCAACTGCGCACCCTCAGCCCGGCGCAAATCAGCGAATTGATGCACGTATCCGACAAGATCGGCGGCCTCAACGCCGCCCGCTTCGGCAGCTGGACGCCTGCGTTCACACAGGAAAACGCCAAGCAGGCGCTGCTGGCCTTCAAGGGCGATGTTTACACCGGCCTGAACGCCGAGACCTTCAGCGATGCCGACTTCAGCTACGCCCAGGACCACCTGCGCATGCTCTCGGGCCTGTATGGCCTGCTGCGCCCCCTGGACCTGATGATGCCGTACCGCCTGGAGATGGGCACCAAGTTGCCCAATACCCGTGGCAAGGACCTGTACGCCTTCTGGGGCACGCGTATCAGTGAGTGGCTCAACCAAGCGCTGGCCGAACAAGGCGACGACGTGTTGCTCAACCTGGCCTCCAACGAATACTTCTCGGCGGTCAAGCGTACGGCCTTGAAGGCGCGGATCATCAACACCGAGTTCAAGGACCTGAAGAACGGCCAGTACAAGATCATCAGCTTCTACGCCAAGAAAGCCCGGGGGATGATGAGCCGCTTTGTGATCGAGGAACGCATCAACGACCCGGCGAAGCTCAAGCAGTTTGATGTGCAGGGCTATCGCTTCAACGCCGAGCAGTCCAAGCCGGATAACCTGGTGTTTTTGCGCGATCACGCACCAGAATAAAGCTCCCGAGAACACTGATGAACAAATGTGGGAGGGGGCTTGCCGCCGATGGCGATGGATCAGCCAGCTTATCTTTAGCTGACCCACCGCCTTCGGGGGCAAGCTCCTCCCACATTTTTAACCGCATTTTAATTCGCGAATCGTCATTTTTTTGACGTCAAAAAATATCCCGACGCATCTCTAACAATTCTTTCACTCGACATTCGTCGATTTTTTTCGTAGTGGCACCACTTTTTTCAAACACTAGTGGCACAAAACTATCCCCGCGCGCCAACTCCCTATAACTACTGGCTCAAATAGCAAGTGCTATCAATATACTACCAGTGCCATCTTTCCTAATATTTCAAGAAATTTCAGGAAACAGGATGAGCGGCCCGGAACTTCGTCTAAACGCACGGCTCATACCACCGGTAACGAAATTCTCTGCTTCTGTAAGAGATGACTTACATGACGACCCAAGGAAGTAGCAAAGTTGCCCCATCAACTTTGACTCACGGGTCATATCATCAACTGATATGAGTTGAGGGCAGCGATAAGGATTAATTGCTATCCCCTATAGGCCAAGGCAGCGCTTACCCAAATGTGTCAGTGACGACACCCAAGATGTTGATAAATAAGGGCCTAAAGCCCCCATCAGGATCTTGTGGCACTGGCGTCGGCACCTTTCCCCAGAAAGGCCGGCTGCATTTCAGGGCAAGCCCCAATAACAAGGCCAAGTTGCGCACAACTTGAGTGCAATTGTTAGTCACTCGCTAATTAACATGCCTGTACGCGGTAAGTTGGCGTCTATTCGCCTAACTTTCGCGGCATCAGTGACGCTTGCAAACATGAACTCCGCCATTAATTGGCATGATTAACACAGTCTTGAAGACAAAGAGGTAAATGCGATGCGCATCAGCATATTTGGTCTCGGTTACGTTGGCGCAGTCTGTGCCGGTTGCCTGTCTGCCCGTGGCCACGAAGTGGTCGGCGTAGACATCTCCAAGGATAAGATTGACCTGATCAATGCAGGCAAATCGCCCATCGTTGAGCCCGGTCTGGGCGAGCTGTTGAGCCAGGGTATCGAAACCGGCCGACTGCGCGGCACGACCAACTTCGCCGACGCCATCCGCGATACCGACCTGTCGATGATTTGTGTCGGCACACCGAGCAAGAAAAACGGCGACCTGGAGCTCGATTACATCGAAGCCGTGTGCCGCGAGATCGGTTTTGTCCTGCGTGACAAAACCACCCGCCACACCGTGGTCGTGCGCAGCACCGTACTGCCGGGCACCGTGGCGAACGTGGTGATCCCGATCCTCGAAGACTGCTCCGGCAAAAAAGCCGGCATCGACTTCGGTGTCGCGGTCAACCCGGAATTCCTGCGTGAATCCACCGCCATCGCCGACTACGACCAGCCACCGATGACAGTCATCGGCGAGTTCGACAAAGCCTCCGGCGATGTCCTGCAGTCGCTGTACGAAGAACTCGACGCACCGATCATCCGCAAGGACATCGCCGTTGCCGAGATGATCAAGTACACCTGCAACGTATGGCATGCCACCAAAGTGACGTTCGCCAACGAAATCGGCAACATCGCCAAGGCCGTCGGCGTCGACGGTCGCGAAGTGATGGAAGTGGTATGCCAGGACAAGACCCTCAACCTGTCCCAGTACTACATGCGCCCAGGCTTCGCCTTCGGTGGTTCGTGCCTGCCCAAAGACGTGCGTGCCCTGACCTACCGCGCCAGCTCCCTGGACGTGGAAGCGCCGCTGCTCAACTCGCTGATGCGCAGCAACGAGTCCCAGGTACAGAACGCCTTCGACATCGTCTCCAGCCACGACAAACGCAAAGTCGCCCTGCTGGGCCTGAGCTTCAAGGCCGGCACCGACGACCTGCGCGAAAGCCCGCTGGTTGAACTGGCCGAAATGCTGATCGGCAAGGGCTTCGACCTGAGCATCTACGACAGCAACGTCGAGTACGCCCGTGTCCACGGTGCAAACAAGGACTACATCGAAGGCAAGATCCCGCACGTGTCGTCCCTGCTCAACTCGGACTTCGACGATGTGATCAACAACTCCGACGTGATCATCCTGGGCAACCGTGATGAGAAGTTCCGTGCCCTGGCGCAGAACGCACCACACGGCAAGCAAGTGATCGACCTGGTGGGCTTCATGTCCAAGGCCACCTGTGCCACAGGCCGTACCGAAGGCATTTGCTGGTAACAGCAACGGCAAGTTCCGGGCTGCAAGCGTACCTATCCCCAGCGCTTGCAGCCGGGAGCCTTCTTCACCTTCGGATGACGCTTATGTCCAAGTTAAAACACGTACTGCTCCAATCCGCCGGCTGGCTGTTCTTTTTGAGCCTGCTGATGGGACTCGCCCTGCTCTTGCCGGCGAGTACGTTCGACTCCGAGTCGAAGAATTTTATTTTCCTGATTGGCGCCGTCGGCATCTGGCGCTACTCGATGGGTGCTACGCATTTCTTTCGCGGCATGCTGTTCCTGTACGTGGTCTACCCGCACCTGCGCCGCAAAGTGCGCAAGCTGGGCAAGGCCGCCGACCCGTCCCATGTGTTCCTGATGGTCACCAGTTTCCGTATCGACGCGCTGACCACCGCGCAGGTCTACAGCTCGGTGATCCGTGAAGCCATCGAATGTGGCTTCCCCACCACCGTGGTCTGCTCGCTGGTGGAAATGTCCGATGAGCTGCTGGTGAAGAGCCTGTGGGAACGCATGAATCCACCGGAGCACGTGAAGCTCGACTTCGTGCGCATCGCCGGCACCGGCAAACGCGACGGCCTGGCTTTCGGTTTCCGCGCCATCTCCCGCCACCTGCCGGACGACCGTGCCGTGGTTGCCGTGATCGATGGCGACACCGTGCTCGCCGAAGGCGTGGTTCGCAAGACCGTGCCGTGGTTCCAACTGTTCGGCAACGTCGGCGGCCTGACCACCAACGAGTTCTGCGAAGTGCGCGGCGGCTACATCATGAGCGAGTGGCACAAGCTGCGTTTCGCCCAGCGTCACATCAACATGTGCTCCATGGCCCTGTCCAAGCGCGTGCTGACCATGACCGGCCGCATGTCAGTGTTCCGTGCCAGCGTGGTCACCGACCCGGGCTTTATCGCCGACGTGGAAAGCGACTCGCTGCAACACTGGCGCCTGGGCCGCTTCAAGTTCCTCACCGGCGACGACAAGTCCAGCTGGTTCAGCCTGATGCGCCTGGGCTACGACACCTTCTACGTGCCGGATGCCGCGATCAACACCGTGGAACACCCGCCGGAGAAGAGCTTCATCAAGGCCAGCCGCAAGCTGATGTTCCGCTGGTACGGCAATAACCTGCGCCAGAATTCCCGTGCCCTGGGCCTGGGTGTGCGTCGGCTGGGCCTGTTCACGAGCATCGTGCTGTTCGACCAGCGCGTGTCGATGTGGACGTCCCTGCTCGGCCTGACCGTGGCGATCATCGCCACCTTCAAATACGGCGGCGCCTTCATCCTCGCGTACCTGCTGTGGATCGGCATCACTCGCCTGATTCTCACCCTGCTGCTGTCGTGCTCCGGCCACAAGATCGGCCCTGCGTACCCGGTGATTCTCTATTACAACCAGATCATGGGCGCGCTGGTGAAGATCTACGTGTTCTTCCGCCTCGATCAACAGTCCTGGACCCGCCAGGACACCAAACTGACCCGCGATTTGGCCAGCTTTCAACGTTGGTTCAACACCTGGTCGTCTCGGACCATGACCTTCTCCGCCGGCAGCATCTTCGTTGCCGTGTTGCTGATGATGGTCTGACCCTGCCAAGCCTGAATTAACTCTAGGAAATTGCCCTGATGAACAGCCAAGTAAATGCCAATGTTGTCCACGAATCCGAAGCCCAGCGCCAACATGCCCGCGTAAAAATCCCGGCCAAGCTGCGCTTCTTCAACACCGACCGCACCCAGACCGAAGCACGGGTGATCGACCTGTCCGCCGGCGGCCTGGCGTTCACCGCCACCCAGCCGTTGACCGTCGGCGAAGTGCACAAGGGCCGCCTGCAATTCGTCATCGATAACCTTGGCCTGGCCATGGACGTGGAACTGCAGATCCGCTCCTACGACCGCCAGACCGGTCGCACCGGTTGCCAGTTCCAGAACCTCGACGCCCAGGATATTTCCACCCTGCGCCATCTGATCACCTCGCACCTGTCCGGTGACATCGTGACCATGGGCGACGTGCTGGCGACCCTGCAACGTGACAACTTCACCAAGGCACGCAAGGTCAAGGACAGCGGCAGCAACATGAGCGCCGCCGGCCGCCTGCGCGCCGTGGTGTTCAGCGCGGGTATCTTCATCGTCGGCCTGGCGGCTTTCGGTTTCGTCTTCAAGTCGGTGTACGGCATGTACTTCGTCAGCCATGCCCAGGCCGGCCTGGTGAGCGTGCCCGGCATGAACGTGACCATGCCACGCGACGGCACCGTGCAGAGCCTGCTCAAGGGTGATGCGGTCGCCGCCAAAGGCGCGCCACTGGCGACCTTCAGCACCAGCATGCTCGACGTGCTCAAGGGCCACCTGGACGAAGACCAACTGCAACCGGCCAAGGTTGAAGAGCTGTTCGGCAAGCAAATGACCGGCACCCTGACTTCGCCGTGCGATTGCGTGGTGGCGCAGCAACTGGTGGCTGACGGTCAATACGCCAGCAAGGGCGACGTGATCTTCCAACTGGTCCCACGCGGCAGCCAGGCCAACGTGGAAGCACGCTTCACCTATCGCCAGTTCGCCGATGTGCGCCCAGGTACCCCGGTGAGCTTCCAGGTGGCCGACGAGGAGCAGATCCGCACCGGCACCATCGTCAGCAGCACCAGCCTGAACAGCGCCGACCTGTCCTCCGACATCCGCGTGCAGATCAAGCCGGACGCACCGCTGGACAGCACCTACGCCGGTCGCCCGGTGGAAGTCACCAGCGACCGTGGCCCATCGCTGAACTGGCTGATCGATAAAGCCATGGCTGCGGGTCTTTAATCATGAGCGCCCTTCGAAACCTGCCGGTGCCCCTGGCGCTGGCCATCGCCCTCGCCGGTTGCGCCGGCCTGCCCGACCAACGCCTGGCCAATGAAGCGCTCAAGCGTGGCGACACCGTCACCGCGCAGCAGAATTACCAGCAACTGGCAGACCTGGGCTACAGCGAGGCCCAGGTGGGCCTGGCTGACATCCAGGTAGGCACTCGCGATCCGGCGCAAATCAAACAGGCCGAAGCCACCTACCGTGCGGCAGCGGACACCTCGCCCCGCGCCCAGGCGCGCCTGGGTCGCCTGCTGGTGGCCAAGCCCGGCAGCACCGAAGCCGAACACCATGAAGCCGAAGGCCTGCTGAAAAAAGCCTTTGCCAATGGCGAAGGCAACACCCTGATTCCGCTGGCGATGCTGTACCTGCAATACCCGCACAGCTTCCCGAACGTGAATGCCCAGCGGCAGATCAGCCAATGGCAGGCCGCCGGTTACCCGGAAGCCGGCCTGGCCCAGGTGCTGCTGTATCGCACCCAGGACACCTACGACCAGCACTTGGATGACGTGGAGCGCATCTGCAAAGCCGCGCTGAACACCACCGACATTTGCTACGTCGAACTGGCCACGGTCTACCAGAAAAAAGCCGAGCCGGAAAAACAGGCCGAACTGCTCAAGCAAATGGAAGCCGGTTACAGCCGTGGCACCGTTACCGCACAGCGTGTCGACAGCGTGGCGCGTGTGCTGGGTGACGCCACCCTCGGCCAGCCGGACGAAAAAACCGCCCAGGCCCTGCTGGAAAAAATCGCCCCCGGCTACCCGGCTTCCTGGGTCAGCCTGGCGCAACTGCTCTATGACTTCCCGGAACTCGGTGACGTCGACCAGATGATGAAGTACCTGGACAACGGCCGCGCCGCCGACCAGCCGCGCGCCGAACTGTTGCTGGGCAAGCTCTACTACGAAGGCAAGTGGGTGCCGGCGGATGCCAAGGCAGCCGAAGCGCACTTCGAAAAAGCCGTGGGCAAGGAAGTGGCCGCCGATTACTACCTCGGCCAGATCTATCGCCGTGGCTACCTGGGCAAGGTCTACCCGCAAAAAGCCCTCGACCACTTGCTGACCGCTGCGCGCAACGGCCAGAACAGTGCCGACTTCGCCATCGCCCAGTTGTTTTCCCAAGGCAAGGGCACCAAGCCCGACCCATTGAACGCCTATGTCTTCAGCCAGTTGGCCAAAGCCCAGGACACCCCGGAAGCCAATGACCTGGCCGCCCAGCTTGAAGCGCCTTTGACGCCTGAACAACGCGCCCAGGGCCAACGCCTGGTGCAACAGGAACTGGCCGCCCGCGGCACCCTGGCCCAGAGCACGTTGCAACTGCACGCCCTGGATGAAGAAGACGACGGCGAGGAATCCCTATGAAGCTCAACCCATTCGTCAAGGCCGGCATCGGCCTGACCTTCGCCCTGCTGTGGTCGTGCCCGACCCTGGCCGCGCTGACCGAAGCCAAGAACTTCGGCCTGGAAGTCAAAGCCACCGCGCAGTCCGAAGATGACCGCGACCTCGGCACGCAAAAAGGCGGCGACGTCAACGGTATCGGCCTTGACCTGCGCCCGTGGATCTACGGCGAAAGCGGCGCGTGGAGCGCCTATGCCATGGGCCAGGCGGTGGCGTCCAGCGACATCATCGAGACCGACACGCTGCAACAGTCGGCCGATGACGCGAACCAGCAAACCACCAACAACGACCGCAAGGCCAAGAAAAACTACCTGGCCATGCGCGAGTTCTGGGTCGGCTACAGCGGCTTCACGCCCTACCCTGGCGAGATCCTCAAGCTGGGTCGCCAACGCCTGCGCAATGACGACGGCCAATGGCGCGACACCAACATCGAAGCGCTGAACTGGACTTTCGACACGACCCTGCTCAAGGCCAATGTCGGCGTCGCCGAACGTTTCAGCGAATACCGCACCGACCTCAAGGAACTGTCGCCCAAGGACAAGGACCGTCAGCACCTCTACGCCGACGCCGCCTACCAGTGGACGCCCGGTCAGTGGATCGGCCTGCGCGGTCACCACACCCATGACAACGGCAAGCTGGACTACCCGGAACCGGGCGTGCCCACCGACTCGTTGGACAAGCGTGAAAACGGCGACCTGACCTGGCTCGGCATCGAAGCCAACAGCGACGCCTACAACTGGCGCAATACCAACACCGTCAACTACTGGGCCAGCATCACCGGTATGCGCGGCGACCGTGACTCGGTCAATGCCCTGAATGCCGACGGCACCCGCCCGACCAACGCCAAGCGCAGCGACGACGTGAGCGGCTGGGCCACCGACCTCGGTGTGCGCCTGCGCCTTGACCCGCAGTGGCAAGTGGGCGCGGCCTACTCCCGCGCCAGCGCCGAGTACGAGCAGAACGGCCTGCAAAGCAACCGTTCGAACTGGACCGGCACCCAGTCCCGCGTGCACCGCTTCGGTGAAGCCTTCCGTGGCGAAATGAACAACATGCAGGCCATGAGCCTGTTCGGTTCCTGGCAGCTGCGCGAGGACTACGACGCCAGCCTGGTGTACCACAAGTTCTGGCGTGTCGACGGCAACAAGCCGGTGGGCAGCAACGGTATCGATGCGGTGCAGAACAACACCGACGACGTCACCGGCGCGATCCTGTCCAGTACTTCCCTGCCTCTTGAAGATGGCAAGAAAGACCTGGGCCAGGAGATGGACCTGGTGGTCACTAAGTACTTCAAGACCGGCCTGTTGCCGGCTGCGCTCAGCCAGTCGATCGATGAGCCGTCAGCGCTGGTGCGTTTGCGTGCCGGCGTGTTCAAACCGGGCGATGCCTATGGCAGCAACGTCGACTCGTACATGCATCGCGCGTTTGTCGACGTGATCTGGAAATTCTGATGGGAGCCCGCCCAATGAATGCTCAAAGCCTACTCGTCGCGGCAATGCTGTTGGCCAGCGCCACAGCGTTTGCCGATACGGCGGCCAAGGCGCCGACCATCGCCAAGGAACTGCAGCAGGCCAAGACCTACACCATCTCCAGCCCGCCTACCGCGCCGCTGGAAATGGCCAAGCCGGCCCTGCCGGACCTGTCGGGCTACACCGCCGCGGCGATGGAAAAAAAGATCGTAAGAACCAAGCCGGGCAAGATCAGCATCCGCCGCATGATGCAGGAAGACGCGCTCAAGGACTTCATCGGCGGTGACAACAAGATGGCCGAATGGGTGGTGCGCCAGCACGGTATTCCCCAGGCGATCTTTGTCGACGACGGCTACATGAACCTCAAGGACCTGCTGGGCAAGGTGCCCAAGCAGTACCTGAGCGAGACCTCGCCGGGTGTGTTCCTGGCCAAGTTGCCGATCGTGGTCGGGCGCAAGGGCATCCTGGAAATCGACAAGAAGACCCAGGAGCTGCGCCTGTCCCAGGAAGGCGGTTCGTTCCTGATCAACGACGGCCAGCTGTTTGTGCATGACACCAAGGTCACCGGCTGGAGCGAAAAGGCCAACGGCCCGGCGCTGTTCAAGTCGCCCAAGGAATTCCGCCCGTTCCTTCTGGCCTGGGGCGGTACCGAAACCTACATTTCCAACACCAAGATGGCCAGTTTCGGCTACGCCAACAGTAAGTCGTACGGGGTGAGTATTTCCCAGTACACGCCGAACATGGCCAAGGTGCTCAAGCGTCCGGAGCCGACCGGCTGGATCATCGATTCCGAGTTCTCGGACATGTGGTACGGCTTCTACTGCTACGAGACCACGGGCTTCGTGATCAAGGGTAATACCTACAAAGACAACATCGTCTACGGCATTGACCCCCACGACCGTTCCCACGGCCTGATCATCGCGGACAACACCGTCTACGGCACCAAGAAGAAGCACGGCATCATCATTTCCCGTGAAGTGAACGACAGCTTCATCTTCAACAACCGCAGCTACGACAACAAGCTCTCGGGCCTGGTGATCGACCGTAACAGCGTGAACAACCTGATCGCCGACAACGAGATCTACCGCAACCACACCGACGGCATCACCCTCTATGAGAGCGGCGACAACCTGCTGTGGGGCAACAAGGTGATCAGCAACCGCCGCCACGGCATCCGCGTGCGCAACAGTGTGAACATCAAGCTCTACGAAAACACCGCGATGGCCAACGGCCTGACCGGTGTGTACGGCCACATCAAGGATTTGACCGACACCGACCGCGACATCGCCCTCGACCCGTTCGACGCCAAGGTCTCGCTGATCGTGGTGGGCGGTGAACTGGCGGGTAACGGCAGCGGGCCGCTGTCCATCGACTCGCCGTTGAGTATCGAGCTGTACCGCGTATCGATGCTGGCACCGACCAAATCCAGCGGCATCAGCTTCTCCGGCGTGCTTGGCGATCGCCAGGAAGAGATTCTCGACCTGCTGGTGCGCCAGCAGAAAGCCGTGCTGATCGACCCTGTCGAACGCCAGACCGAAATGCAGGACTGAGGATGACCCTTATGCACCCACACATGATCAAACTGCTGAGCCTCTCGGGTCTGACCCTCGGCCTGCTCGCGGCCAGCCAGGGCGTACGCGCCGACGACGTCAAGGCGCCGACCTTCACCGCCGAGCCATGCTGCAGCCTGTGCCCGGCCGCCCATGATGCGCGCAACTACACCACGCGCTATCAGCAGAACTTCACCACCCTGGTGCAAGCCCAGGGCGACTGGTTGTTCCGCACCCAGGAAGACCTGCGTACCGAATTCGACACCACCCCGTCCGGCTACAAGCGCATGCAACAGCTGCACGACGCGTTCAAGGCCAAGGGCGTGGAACTGGTGGTGGTCTACCAGCCGACCCGTGGGCTGGTGAACCGCAACAAGCTCAACCCGGAAGAGAAAGCCAAGTTCGACTTCGACAAGGCCCTGGGCAACTACAAGACCATGCTCGGCCGTTTCGCCAAGATGGGCTACGTGGTGCCGGACCTGTCGCCGCTGACCAACGAGCAACTGCCGGAAGAGCTGCCGGCCCACGATTTCTACTTCCGTGGCGACCAGCACTGGACCCCGTACGGCGCCCAGCGCACCGCAAAAATCGTCGGTGCCAAAGTGCGTGCGATGCCCGAGTTCGCGGATATTCCCAAGCGTGAATTCGAAACCAAGCGCTCCGGGCGCATGGGCAAGACCGGCACCCTGCACAACATGGCCGGGCAACTGTGCGGCACCAGCTACGCGATCCAGTACATGGACCAGTTCACCACCGAGCCCAAGGGCGAAGCGGGCGACGGCGATCTGTTCGGCGATTCGGGCAACCCGCAGATCACCCTGGTGGGCACCAGCCACAGCGGCAAGAACTACAACTTCGCCGGCTTCCTGGAACAGGAAATCGGTGCCGACATCCTCAACGTCGCCTTCCCCGGCGGCGGTCTGGAAGGGTCGATGATCCAGTACCTGGGCAGCGATGAATTCCAGAAGACCCCGCCGAAAATCCTCATCTGGGAGTTCTCGCCGCTGTATCGCCTGGACCAGGAGACCATCTACCGCCAGATGATGGCCCTGCTCGACAACGGCTGCGAAGGCAAGACCGCGCAGATGACCGCGAGCACCACCTTGAAACCCGGCAAGAACGAATTGCTGGTGAACAGTTCGAACAAAGACCTGCGTAATGCCAATCACCAGGTCGATATCCGCTTCGCCGATCCGTCGGTGAAAACCCTGCAAGCCACCCTCTGGTACATGAACGGGCGCCACGAGGACATCAAGATCGAGAAACCCGAGACATCCGATACAGACGGGCGTTTCGCCTTTGAACTGCGCACCGATGAAGACTGGGCCTCGCAGAACCTGCTGGCCGTGGAAGTGCAGGGTCCCGAAGCGGGCGCTGCTGCGCAGAAGGTCGAAGCGAAAATTTGCACACGCAACGTATTCCCGGCCGGTGGTCAACAGACCGCTTCAACTGGGAAATGAGGTTACCTATGCAGAAGTTACTGATCCCTACGCTGCTGGGCCTGGCGATGTTCGCAGGCTCCGTCAACGCCGCCGCACCGCTGCGTCCGCCACAAGGCTATTTCGCACCGATTGAAGCGTTCAAGACCGGCGACTTCAAGGAAAACTGCGACACCATGCCGGCGCCCTACACCGGGCCGCTGCAGTTTCGCAGCAAGTACGAAGGCTCGGACAAGGCGCGTTCAACCCTGAACGTGCAGTCGGAAAAAGCCTTCCGCGACAGCACCGCCGACATCACCAAGCTGGAAAAAGACACCAGCAAACGCGTGATGCAGTTCATGCGTGACGGCCGCCCCGAGCAGCTCGAATGCACCCTGAACTGGCTGGTGTCGTGGGCCAAGGCCGATGCATTGATGTCCAAGGACTTCAACCACACCGGCAAGTCCATGCGCAAGTGGGCGCTGGGCAGCATGGCCTCGGCCTATGTGCGCCTGAAGTTCTCCGACTCGCACCCGTTGGCCAATCACCAGCAGGAATCGCAACTGATCGAAGCCTGGTTCAACAAGCTCGCCGATCAAGTGGTCAGCGACTGGGACAACCTGCCCCTGGAAAAAACCAACAACCACTCCTACTGGGCCGCCTGGTCGGTGATGGCAACGTCCGTCGCCACCAACCGTCGCGATCTGTTTGATTGGGCGGTGAAGGAATACAAGGTCGGCGTGAACCAGGTCGACGACCAGGGCTTCCTGCCGAACGAATTGAAGCGTCAGCAACGCGCCCTGTCGTACCACAACTACGCTCTGCCGCCGCTGTCGATGATCGCCAGCTTTGCCCTGGTCAATGGCGTGGACCTGCGCCAGGAAAACAACGGCGCGCTCAAGCGCCTGGGCGACAAAGTGCTCGCCGGGGTCAAGGATCCCGAGATCTTCGAACAGAAGAACGGCAAGGAACAGGACATGAAGGACTTGAAGCAGGACATGAAATTCGCCTGGCTCGAACCCTTCTGCACCCTCTACACCTGCGCGCCGGATGTGCTCGAGCGCAAGCATGGGATGCAGCCGTTCAAGACCTTCCGCCTCGGGGGCGACCTGACCAAGGTCTATGACCCGACGCATGAGAAAGGCAACAAAGGTTCCTGACGAAACGCGGTAAAACATGTGGGAGGGGGCTTGCCCCCTCCCACAGTTCGAGTCGGTTTCGTCAGTTGGAATGTTGTACGGCCCGCCCCCGATGTTTTGTGGGGGGGTTTGGGGGGGCTCTGGCCCTTGACTGTTGGTTAAACATGGAGAGATCGGGATGGTTTTCTCGTCCAATGTGTTCCTGTTTCTGTTCTTGCCGATCTTTCTCGGCTTGTACTACTTGAGCGGGCAACGCTATCGCAACCTGCTGCTGCTGATTGCCAGCTACGTGTTCTACGCCTGGTGGCGAGTGGACTTCCTGGCGCTGTTCGCCGCCGTGACGCTGTGGAACTACTGGATCGGCCTGAAAGTCGGTGCCGCCGGTGTGCGCACCAAGCCGGCCCAGCGCTGGCTGCTGCTCGGCGTGGCGGTCGACCTGTGCATCCTCGGCTACTTCAAGTACGCCAACTTCGGCGTCGACAGCATCAACGTGATGATGAAGTCGGCGGGCCTTGAGCCGTTCATCCTGACCCACGTGCTGCTGCCGATCGGTATCTCGTTCTACATCTTCGAGTCGATCAGCTACATCATCGACGTGTACCGTGGCGATACCCCGGCAACCCGCAACCTGATCGACTTTGCGGCGTTCGTGGCGATCTTCCCGCACCTGATTGCCGGCCCGGTACTGCGCTTTCGCGACCTGGCCGACCAGTTCAACAACCGCACCCACACCCTCGACAAATTCTCCGAGGGCTGCACGCGGTTCATGCAGGGCTTCATCAAGAAGGTGTTCATTGCCGACACCCTGGCAGTCGTCGCCGACCACTGCTTCGCCCTGCAGAACCCCACCACTGGCGATGCCTGGCTCGGCGCGCTGGCCTACACCGCGCAGCTGTACTTCGACTTCTCCGGCTACAGCGACATGGCCATCGGCCTGGGCTTGATGATGGGCTTCCGCTTCATGGAAAACTTCAAGCAGCCGTACATCAGCCAGTCGATCACCGAGTTCTGGCGGCGCTGGCACATCAGCCTGTCCACCTGGCTGCGTGACTACCTGTACATCACCCTGGGCGGCAACCGTAAAGGCACGCTGACCACCTACCGCAACCTGTTCCTGACCATGCTGCTCGGTGGCCTGTGGCACGGTGCGAACATCACCTACATCGTATGGGGCGCGTGGCACGGCATGTGGCTGGCGATTGAAAAAGCCATCGGCCTCAACACCGCGCCACGCAGCTTCAACGTCGTGCGCTGGGCCTTCACCTTCCTGCTGGTGGTGATGGGCTGGGTGATCTTCCGCGCCGAAAACCTGCACGTCGCCGGCCGTATGTACGGTGCGATGTTCAGCTTTGGCGAGTGGTCGCTGTCGGAACTCAACCGCGCCAACCTCACCGGCCTGCAAGTGGCAACCCTGGTGGTGGCCTACGCAACCCTGGCGTTCTTCGGCCTGCGCGATTTCTACACCAATCGCCCTGCCGAGAAGACCAAGCCGGCCGACCCGAGCCTGATCAAGGCCGTGCCGGGCGACAACCCCGGCAGCATCCACGAGCCCGGCTTCACCGTGGGCCAGGATGCCGCTGTGCAACCGGCCTACTGGACCGCTGACTGGCCACGCTACGCCATGCGCGCTGCGGTGCTGCTGCTGTTCGTGGCGTCGATTCTCAAACTGTCGGCGCAGAGTTTCTCGCCGTTCCTTTACTTCCAATTCTGAGGGAGCCGACCATGACCCGTTCATTACGCGTCCTCTATATTGGCCTGTTCCTGGTGGTGTTGCTCGCCCTGGGCGCCTGGTCGCTGCGCAGCTTCTTCGGCTTCAGCACCAATGCCGACGCCACCGTGCTCAACGGTCGCTGGACCAAGGCGGTCGAGACCCACTACGACGACCAGTTCCCGATCAAGCGCCTGGGCACCAACCTGTGGGCGGCGCTGGACTACAAGCTGTTCAATGAAGGCCGTCCCGGCGTGGTGCTGGGTCGCGATCACTGGTTGTACAGCGACGAGGAGTTCAACCCCGCCGTCAACGAAGACCAGAACCTGGAAGGTAACTACGCGCTGGTCGAAGGCGTACGCCAGAAGCTCAAGGCCCAGGGCATCCAACTGGTGATGGCGATCGTACCGGCCAAGGTACGCCTGTACCCGGAACACCTGGGTGAAGTGAAGCCGGCGAGCATCCACGCCAACCTGTACCAGGACTTCCACGCCCGTGTCGCCGCCGACAAGATCATCGCCCCGGACCTGCTCGGCCCGCTGCAACAGGCCAAGCTCGGCGGCAAGCAGGTGTTCCTGCGCACCGACACCCACTGGACCCCGGACGGCGCTGAAATCGCGGCCAAGCAATTGGCCAAGACCATTGCCGCCAAGACCCCGCTGAGCGGCGAGCCCCAGCGTTTTGTCACCGAGGCCGAGAGCACCACACCGCACAAAGGCGACCTGCGTCTGTTCCTGCCGCTGGACCCGCTGTTCGAAAACCTGATGCCGCCGCAAGAGCCGCTGCAAAAACGCGTCACGCACCTGGCCGAAACCAAAGGTGACGACGCGCTGTTCAGCGACAGCGAAACCCCGGTGGCACTGGTGGGCACCAGCTACAGCGCCAACCCCAACTGGAATTTCGTCGGCGCCCTCAAGCAAGCCCTGGGCAGCGACGTGGTCAGCTACGCCGAAGACGGCCACGGCCCGATCCTGCCGATGCTCAGCTACCTGAAAAGCGATGACTTCAAGAACAGCCCGCCCCAGGTGCTGATCTGGGAGTTTCCTGAACGTTATCTGCCCGTGAACAACGAAATCGGTGATGCCGACCCCGCGTGGGTTGCGCAGCTTAAACAAGCCGGTTCGCGCCAACAGAACATGGCCATCAACACTAAATCCGAGACGCCCGACCGGGCGCAAAACTGAAAGAGAGGTAACTCACATGACTTTCACTACAACTCCTCGTCGTCTCGCTAAAACCCTGGCCATCGCAGCCGGTTTGAGCTTCGTATCAATGTCCGCCTTCGCCGGTGGCGACGCCGCCCTGTACGGCCCTACCGCGCCAAAAGGCTCGAGCTTCGTGCGCATCTACAACGCCAGCAACCAGGAAGTCAGCGCTACCGTCGGCGCCACCAACCTGAGCGACGTGGCCCCACTGGCCAGCAGCGACTTCAGCTTCATGCCCGGCGGTGACTACAGCGCCAAGGTCGGCAGCCAGACCGTACCGGTCAAACTCGCTCCGGACCACTACTACACCCTGGTCAACAGCGGCAGCGGCCAGCCACAACTGATCGAAGAACCGCCGTTCAAGAACAAGCAGAAATCCCTGGTGCGCGTGCAGAACCTCAGCGACAAGGCCCTGACCCTGAAAACCGCCGATGGCAAGACGGATGTGGTCAAGTCAGTGGCAGCCAAGGGCCGTGGCGACCGTGAGATCAACCCGGTGAAAGTAAGCCTGGCGTTGTATGACGGTGACAAGAAAGTCGGCGATGTGAAGCCGGTTGCCTTGGAACGCGGTGAAGCGGCGGTGCTGTATGTGACGGGCTCCGGTTCGAGCCTCTCGCCAGTCTGGGTCAAACGCCCAGTGTCGACCCGCTGAAGCATTTTTCCGGGTTGGTTGAGACCAACCCGGACCGAGACAAAAACAAGAGTGAAACGACAAACCTTCGTAGCTCTGACCCATATCGATTCAAGGAGAAACACCCATGATTCCAGTCATCCTTTCCGGTGGTAGCGGCTCACGTCTTTGGCCGCTTTCCCGTAAACAGTTCCCTAAACAGTTCCTGGCCCTGACCGGTGAACACACGCTGTTCCAGCAGACCCTGGAGCGCCTGGTGTTCGAAGGCATGGACACCCCGATCGTGGTCTGCAACAAGGACCACCGCTTTATCGTCAACGAACAACTGGCCGCCCGTAAGTTGGAAAGCCAACGCATCCTGATGGAGCCGTTCGGCCGCAACACCGCGCCGGCCGTGGCCCTCACCGCGATGATGCTGGTTAACGAAGGCCGTGACGAGCTGATGCTGGTGCTGCCCGCCGACCACGTGATCGACGACCAGAAAGCCCTGCAACGCGCCCTGGCCCTGGCCACCGTGGCCGCAGAGCGTGGCGAGATGGTGCTGTTTGGCGTGCCGGCCACCCGCCCGGAAACCGGTTATGGCTACATCAAGTCCACCAACGATTCGCTGCTGCCCGAAGGCGTGAGCCGCGTCGAGCAGTTCGTGGAAAAACCCAATGAAAAACGCGCCGTCGAGTTCGTCAAAAGCGGCGGTTACTTCTGGAACAGCGGCATGTTCCTGTTCCGCGCCAGCCGCTTCCTCGAAGAGCTGAAAAAGCACGACCCGGACATCTACGACACCTGCCTGCTGACCCTGGAACGCAGCGAACAGACCGCCGATACCGTGTCGTTCGACGAAGCCACCTTCGCCTGCTGCCCGGACAATTCCATCGACTACGCCGTGATGGAAAAAACCCAGCGCGCCTGTGTCGTGCCACTGAGTGCCGGTTGGAGCGACGTGGGCTGCTGGGCCTCGCTGTGGGCGGTCAACGACAAAGACGTCCACGGTAACGTCAGCAAAGGCGACGTGGTGATCCAGGACAGCCGCAACTGCATGATCCACGGCAACGGCAAACTGGTGTCGGTGATCGGCCTGGACAACATCGTAGTGGTGGAAACCAAGGACGCGATGATGATTGCCCACAAGGACAAGGTCCAGGGCGTGAAGCAGATGGTCAACACCCTCAACGACCAGGGCCGCAGCGAAACCCAGAACCACTGTGAAGTGTACCGTCCGTGGGGCTCCTACGATTCGGTGGACATGGGCGGCCGCTTCCAGGTCAAGCACATCTCGGTCAAGCCGGGCGCGTGCCTGTCGCTGCAGATGCACCACCATCGCGCCGAACACTGGATCGTGGTCAGCGGTACGGCCGAAGTGACCTGTGACGAGAACGTGTTCCTGCTCACCGAGAACCAGTCCACCTACATCCCGATCGCCTCGGTGCACCGCCTGCGCAACCCGGGCAAGATCCCGTTGGAGATCATCGAAGTGCAATCGGGCAGCTACCTGGGTGAAGACGATATCGAGCGCTTTGAAGATATCTACGGTCGCTCCACACCGGTAGAACGTGGCGTGTCGGTGAAAACTATCGCGCAGTAAAACAGTCGTACAAGAAGCCCTCGCCCAGCCCATTGCGTCCCCTATCCGCAGTGGGTTGGGTGGGGGCTTTTCTCGTTCAAGGGTTCTCTACACCTATCAGCGGACGCCCCCATTGTGTCCCATCGAATTGACGCCCCAATTTCTTGGGGAAAAGGCGTTGTAATTGCCGCTGGAGTGATCTTTCCCCGCGTTTTTGAATTGATCCTTGCCAAGTTTTTCAGCGGCCTTCCCTCCCCACATAAGCGCCCCACCTGCGGCTTTGGAGGCAAATCCCCCGGAGTTGGACACCGTCTTTCCGAGCACCTTGGCCATTCCCCCGACAACGGTCAGAGCGGCCCCCTGGGCTTTGTCCTTTTTATCGTTGTAGAGCGGTGGAAAGAAGTACGCATTCAGTTTGTCATTGACGCCTTGCAGAACCGTTTGTCGCAGGTTTGTAAGCCCCATGTTTTGCATACGAGGGAATAGGCGCGAGCTGACCTCCTCCCTGGGGGCTTGATCGATTGTTCCCAGCACGACAGGCGCTGGTACGGATGCAGGTACTACAGGAGAAATCTGCGCAGGAGCGAGGATGTTTGGAATGGCCATGGTGGATCTCACTTCGTAAGATGGCAGTAGGGTTACTGAAGGGCTTACAGAGCGTCTGCGTACCCGGTTTTTTGTAAAAAGACTCCACACTGGTTCGTGTCTCGAAGCCAATAAACACCTGGGGTGGTAGGTTTCAGCGGCGTCGGCAGTCCCACTCGGGCGAGCTCCCGAGGGCGATCGTCGGACGTCCTGCAAGATCGAATTTTTCGGCGCCATGCGCTTGGGCAACCTTGCCTCCCACAATCATCACTAGACCCAAGGCTTTGGAGAGAAGGCCACCACTGGCAGCTAACTTTTGCCCAGCCTCCTGCACGGCTATGCCGCCCACGGCAATACCCACACCCTTGGCGCTCATGTCACAGTTACGCGATTGCAGCATGACTTGCTTCAGGTTTGTCAGCTTCTGAGCCTGCCTACGCGAAAACGGGTGTGATCCTGCCGCGTCAATCGTTTGCGTGAGCGATGCAGGGTGGGACTGCTCAGCCACTTTTGAAGATGTGATAAGCGCGGTCGCCACCGACGCTAGGGAAGAGGTAACCTCAGGAGCAAGAAGGGCTGCAATAGTCATCGTTTATCTCACTTGATCAGACTGCGATAAGTACATCCTGGACAATCCGTACTTCCCTGTTATAGCTCTGTGGACAAAATGCGTGGGCCGGTTCCTCGCACAGGAAAACTGATCCTGCGTTAGGCATCCACACCCGCCCGCGAGTAGGATGTTTTATCCGCATATGAGACTGTCATCATGTTTTTTGGCGTTCTACTGATCATCACTTGGCTGGTCCTGCTACTGCGCTACCCGGCCAGAGCCTTGCCGGTGTCGCTGGCCGCCGCCGTGGGCCTGGGTTTCGTGGCGATCTGGGTGGTATGGCTGGACAACCGCGAAGCCTCGCAACTGGCGCGCCTGGAACTGCGCATCAGCTACGCCCCGCAAGAGTGCCCGGCCGACCGCCCGCTCAAGTTGACCCTCAACAACGGCAACGATGTACCGCTGACCGAACTGCGCTGGCGCGTCGCCGCCTATGCACCGGGCGACTCGGTCAACCTGGCCGACAACGTCTACGCCGCCCCCCGCTATCGCGGCCCCGGCGAGTTGCAGGCCGGGGCGACGTGGGACGACTGCCTGCCCACCCCGCCCTTGCGCCCTGGCTATCGCCCGCAAACCCTGGAATTTCGTGCCGAGCACCTGCAAGGCAGTTTTTCGGACTGACAAAGGATTGATCCATGCCCAACGTACTGATCACCGGTTGTTCCAGCGGCATCGGCCGTGCCCTGGCCGACGCCTTCAAGGCGGCAGGCTACGACGTGCTCGCCAGCGCCCGCCGCGAAGAAGACGTGATCGCCCTCAACGACGCCGGCTTCCATGCCGTGCTGCTGGACGTGAATGACAGCGCCGCCCTGCAAACGCTGGCCGGGCACCTGGACGAGCTGGATGTGCTGATCAACAACGCCGGCTATGGCGCCATGGGGCCGTTGCTCGACGGCGGCACCGACGCCATGCAACGGCAGTTCGAAACCAATGTGTTTTCCATCATCGGCGTGACCCAGGCGTTTTTTCCGGCGCTGCGCAAACGCAAAGGCCTGGTGGTGAATATCGGCAGCGTGTCCGGGGTGCTGGTGACGCCGTTCGCGGGCGCCTACTGCGCATCCAAAGCGGCCGTACATGCCCTGAGCGACGCGCTGCGCATGGAACTCGCGCCGTTTGGCGTGCGGGTCATGGAAGTGCAGCCCGGCGCTATCAATACAAGCTTCGCAAAAAACGCCGGCGCCCAGGCTGAATTGTTGATCAACCAGCAATCACCGTGGTGGCCATTGCGCGAAGGTATTCGCGCACGCAGCCAGGCGTCGCAGGACAAGCCGACACCCGCCAATGAGTTTGCGGCGGACGTACTCAAGGCCGTGCAACAGTCGCAACCGCCGCGCCTGCTGCGTTCGGGCAACGGCAGCCGCGCGTTGCCGTTGATGGCGGCGCTGTTGCCCAAGGGGTTGTTGGAGAGAGTGCTGAAGAAGCGTTTTGGTCTGGCGGGCTCACTCTAGCCCTTCATGAAATCAATAAATGCCCGCACCTTGAGCGGCAAATGCCGAGTGTCCGGATACATCGCATAGACCCCTTGCGGAGCGAAGCGATGGTCCGGCAACAGGCGCACCAACCTCCCGCTGTTCAGATCGTCCTGCACCAACCACTGCGGCAACACTGCCACGCCATGCCCGCGCACGGCAAAGGCTTGCAGGACCGCCGCGCTATCGGCCACCAGCGAAGCATTGCCGGGACGGTACTGATGTTGGCCACCTTCGGGGTCGGTCAGACTTAACTCAGTCAGACGGCCATGTGCCAATTTGGGCAACGGCTCCAATGCCTCCAGCGTGTCAACCCCGGCGAACTCCGGTGCCGCCACGACAAACACCTCGAAGGTGGACAATTGCACCGCGCGGTGATTGGAATCGAGCAGGCGGCCCAGTCGAATCGCCACGTCGAAACGTTCGGAGATCAGGTCGGCATGGGTCGAGGAAGTGGACAAGTGAATGTCCAGGTCCGGATGCAGGCGGCGGAAGGCTTCGACCGCCGGCGCGACCACGGCCAACGCGTATTCGATGGTGGTGGTGATGCGCAACGTGCCTTTGAGTTGGGCATGCTCCGAGCGGGCTTCCTCCACCGCCAATCGAGCTTCTTCGAGCATGCGCGTGCAACGCACGTAGAAGCGTTCGCCGGCATCGGTCAGCGCCAGTTGGCGGGTGTTGCGGGTCAACAGAGTAACGCCCAGTTCCGCCTCCAGGCGCTTGAGGTTGAAGCTGACCACGGCGCGAGTCTGGCCCAACAGGTCAGCGGCAGCGGTGAGAGAGCCGGCCTCGACCACGGCCTTGAAGGTGTCGAATCGGTCCAGGCTGACCATGGGTTGGAGGTCTCTTTGTCAAAATATTTTTGACAAACTAGCAGGCAAACCGGCGTAGCCCAAATGTTGTGTGCGGCCTACCCTGCCCGCTTCATTCGCAGGATTGCGTTCATGACCTACCGCTCGAAAGTCGCCTGGATCTTTTTATTGGGTTTTGCCCTGGACCTGGTGAACACGTTTGTCGCCACGGTCGCCTACCCGGATATCGCCCACGAACTGCATGCCTCGGTCACACAACTGGCATGGATCAGCAACGCCTATCTGATCGGCCTGACCGTGATCATTCCGCTCAGTGTCTGGTTGGCTGCGGTGATGGGGGAGCGAACGCTGATCGCGGCAAGCCTGTTGCTGTTCGCCGGGGCATCGGTGATGGTGGGCCAGGCGAGTTCGATTGAACCACTGATCGGCTGGCGTGCCCTGCAAGGGCTGGGCGGTGGCTTGCTGATTCCTGTCGGGCAGGCCATGGCTTACCGGCATTTCCCGGCGGCTGAACGCAGCCAACTGACAGCGCGAGTGATGTCGGTGGCATTGCTGGTGCCGGCGCTGTCTCCGGCTCTGGGTGGTTTGATTGTCGACAACGTGTCGTGGCGCTGGATCTTCTACGCCAATCTGCCACTGGCGTTGATGACCCTGCTGCTGACCGTTCTATGGATAAAACCTGACAGGCCGTCGAGCCGTCGTGTGCCACTGGACGTGGGCAGTATTTTCCAACAGATGCGCAGCCCAATGCTGCGCACCGCGATGCTGATCTACCTGTGCATCCCCGGCGTGTTCATCGGTACCAGCCTCATCGCCATACTCTATCTTCGCGGCCTCGGGTACGACGCCACACAGACCGGCGCCTTGATGCTGCCGTGGGCACTGGCGTCGGCACTGGCGATTTTGCTCAGCAAAAAACTGTTCAACCGCTGTGGTCCGAAGCCGTTGTTGTTGGCGGGCATGCTGCTGCAATGCCTGGGCATCCTGTTGCTGAATGGCCCTGCACTGATCATTCCAGCCTATTTGTTGATGGGGTTGGGAGGCAGCCTGTGCAGCAGCACCGCGCAGACCCTGGCCTTTCTCGATATTCCTGCCGAACGCATGGGCCACGCCAGCGCCTTGTGGAATATCAATCGACAAGTCAGCTTCTGCCTGGGCGCCGCTGCACTGAGTGCGCTGTTGTCAGCCTTGGATTCCTTCGCCATAACCTTCACGATGGCGGCAGCCCTGACCCTGCTGCCTCTTTTTGCGGTGCTGCGTCTGGATGCGTCCAGGCTACGTGCACTGCTTCACCCTGCCAGCGAGCCCGACCGATGATTGACTACAGCGATTTTTTTGAAGAAGTGATCCAGACCCACGTCGAAATCGAACAATGGTTTGCCGGTGTCGCACCCGAAGGCACCTTGCAGACGTTGCTCGCCCGCTTTTCGCCGGAGTTCAGCATGATCGCCCCCGCTACCGGCGCACGGGTGAACGCCGCCGGGGTCAATGCACTGTTCACGCGTCTGGGCGGCATGCGCCCGGGGTTGAAGATCACCTTGAGCGAGATGGCCGGGATCGACCGGCATGCTCGTGGGGCGACGGTGACTTACCGCGAACATCAGGTGGATGCCAGCGGCACGCAGACGGATCGCCGCGCTACAGTGGTGTTTGAGAAGCAGGCCAGTGGCGCGCTGTTGTGGCGGCATTTGCACGAGACCTTCATAGCGCAGTGAGATAATTACCAGGCCGCGTCCTACAAAAAACAGCGAACAGCCTGACATCATTACAAGGAAACAATCCCCAGGCTCTTTCACCTCTGTCGACTCACAGGTGAAAGGATGCCCAGGGATTTTCTACAAAGCGGTGTGCCGCAAGCGCATACCACCACTCGCCAGCGGCTGACCAGTCTGCTGGACCTGCCCAAGCTCTATCGAACCATAGATGCCGACCCGGCCATCGTCGGGGCCGCAGTGGTGCATATCGGCAGTGATTATCAGGTGACGGTACTGCGTGAGTTTGTGCCGCTGTGCAGTATCAGGCCCAAGCGCGTGATGTTGCGGGAAATGACGGGGCCGGTCAGGACGGCAGAAGAATATGCGCAGCTGGCGGCAAGTTCGCCGCGTGAGTCGCAGGTGTGGAAAGAAGCATCGGGAGTCGTGAGTTCCTGCGGCGGGGCTGTAATAGGCATCATAATTGCGAAGGCAGGAATCGCGGCGGCACCGTTCAGCGCAGGTACCAGTCTTGCTTTGTCCTACGTTGCTTTGGCCGGCACGGCTGCAAGCGGCGTGCAATGCCTCAACAGTCTATGGCGGACCTACAATGAGTTCGTCAACCCCGCCGAGAACGACTACTACGACTCGTTAGGTTGGTACCAGGCAATGACCGTCGCTCTAGACGGAATCTCACTCGTCGGTGCGGGAAGCACTACGTTTGCCACGGTAAAAACGATTATGGCGATCAAACATTCGACGGGGCGCGAAGTCACTGATGTCTTGAGGCATATGAGTCGTCAGGAACGCGCAAAGCTAACCAGCGAAGTATTACGCCTGAAAAACCCTCATCACCCCAGTGCAATGGTTCGCCTGAAACAGTTGTCTGGGCAGTTGCCCAGACGCTTCAGCAATTCCCAGATACGCCTAAGCATCATGACTCAGATCCAAGACCAAATCGGCGCCACTTTGGCTGTCACGGGCAGCACTCTATCCGGAAACGTCAATCACGTGATCGTTGCACTCTACGAGGAGTTCGACAGCCATGAAATATAGCGTCGACCCCTTCCGGGAGTATTTAATTTGGCGCCGTTATGCGTACCGTTTTTTACCGGTATGGGGTGGCGCCTTACTGCTTTGCTTGAATACGATTGCCGGCAACATGGCGCATAGCCTCTCGTACTACGCAGCGCTCTATCACCTATCGACCGAGTATTCTTTCGGAACCGGCGTAGCACTCTGCTTGATCTTCTACGTGGGCCAAGCGATGTTGTGGGAAGGATCCCGTCATGCATCTCGAGTACTTGTAACTGTGATCATCGCGAATATCTTGCTCTCGATCGCCTATCTGGGCAGCCACGCTGTGACATTGCTCAACCTATTGCCGCTATTCTCGGCTCTGCTTTACATCTTGGTTCTCAACTCAAAAAAACATCGCCGTTTTACCAGCATCTTGAGAGTGAAACGCCGTCGCAAAGTGAGGGCCAACGCACTCCTTCAATAGCCGACCTCAACCACCCGGCAACTTCCGCACAATCACCGTGCAAGTAATCCCCGCCACCTACCCCCGCTTGCGGTAGCCAGCAGCGTTCTATCAGGAAACATCAACCACCTCATCATCACTCTCTATGAGGAGTTCGACAGCCATGAGCACTAAAAACGGCCCGATCCCAGCACCGGGGACATTGCGCAGTGACACCAAGCGTTTCGCTTTCACGGTGGGAACTGCAGTGTCCATGAACTTGGTCAGCAGTTCAGGCAACCTGTCACACAGCCTGTCGTATTACACCCGAATCAACTATCTCCCCAGCGAATACGCGATAGCAGCGAGCCTGATATTGGTGCTGGTAATGTGCATGGGATTAGCCCTGGTGGTACGAGGGTTACGCTCAGGGCCGCCACTACTTGTGTGCACCGCAGCCCTGAATGCATTGCTTGCGGCAGACTACCTGGGGAGCCACCCGGTTTCTATGTTTGCACTGTTTCCCTTGTTTCAATCTCTGGTCTGCCTGCTGATGCTCAATACACGAAATCACCGCCGATACGTCAGCATAATGCGGGTCAGACGGCGACGCGAAGTGCGGGCCAACGCACGCCGTCATTAGACGACCTCAACCTCCCGACAACTCCCGCACAATCACCGTGCACGTAATCCCCGCCGCCAACAACACCCCCTGCGGCACTTCATCGATATGAATCCGCACCGGCACCCGCTGGGCCAGGCGCACCCAGTTGAAGGTCGGGTTCACATCGGCAATCAACTCGCGGCTCTCGGGATTGTCGCGATCGTAGATGCCGCGCGAGATGCTTTCTACGTGGCCCTTTAAGGTCTCACCGCTCATCAACTGCATATCGGCTTTGTCACCGACCTTCACATGGGGCAGTTTGGTTTCTTCGAAGAAGCCGTAGACCCAGAACGAGTTCATATCCACCACCGCCATCTTGGCTTCGCCGATGCGTGCGTAGTCGCCTCGGTGCACGTTGAGGTTGGTGACATAGCCGTCCACCGCCGCCAGCACCCGGGTGCGTTTCAGGTTGAGTTCGGCGGCTTCCAGTTGCGCCAACGCATGCTGGTAATCGGCCAAGGCGGAGTCGGCGATGTTGCTGGCGTCGTCACGGTTTTCTTTCGAAATCACCAGCGCATCGAGGTCCGCCCGGCGATGGGCGTTGACCTTGCGCATTTCCCAGGTGGCTTTGCGCGACGCGACCAGCGATTGCGCCTGCTTGACCGCAATGCGGTAGTGCTCGGGATCGATCTGCATCAGAAGGTCGCCTTTTTTGACAAGCTGATTGTCACGCACCGGCACGTCGACCACTTCGCCGGTGACGTCGGCCGCCACGTTGATGATGTCGGCTCGCACACGGCCGTCGCGGGTCCACGGGGTTTCCATGTAATGCACCCACAACGTGCGGCCAATCCAGATCGCCAGGGCCAGTACCAGCAAGGTCGCGAGCAGGCTGAAAAACTTTTTCATCGGGGCATTCTCAACGGTAGACGCTCAGCGCCAGGGCGCCGAACAGGCAGACGAACAGGCTCAGGCGCAGCAACGCCGGGTGCCAGAAAAAACGGTACAGGTCGAACCCGGCCAGGAAGCGATCCACACCCCAGGCCAGCCCCGCCGCGATCAGGAACATCAGGGTCATGGTCGGCATATAGATGCCGTGGAAGGCGATTTCACGGGGCATGCGCAGTTCCTTTAAAGGCAGCGAGTGGCGATTGCGGGTCGAGCAATGAAGTGCGGATAAAGTGCAGGTAGCTTTTCACCCGGCGCAGGGCCGACGTGTCGAAGTGCGGGGCGAAGGGTTCGTCGGTAGCCTGTACGCGGCTGATCGCATGGTCGACGGCGATGAGGCCGCGCTCCAGGTTGCTCGCGCTGGGTTGCAGGAACAGCCGCACCAGCGAGCGGCCCATCACGCGGATCGCCTGGCGCCACGGCTGGGACTCGGCGTACGCCGGGTGCACCGGAAGGATCGCCTGTTCCTTGCGCAGCTCAATGATCGCGTGACCGACTTCCAGCACCACGAACATCCAGCGCAGCAGGTCGCGCTGCACTTGCGGCTGGCCGACGGCGAGGCCGTAGGCCTGGTGCAGCAGGTCGCGGGTGCGGCTTTCAAAACTCGAGGCCAGGCCCTTGAGCTTGCCGCTGATCGCATACACCACCTGTTCGCGCAGGTCCTGCTCCAGGCGGCGCCACAACCAGCGGCTGTTGGGCGGCAGGATGATCGCCCCCGCCGCCGCGCACACCAGCATGCCGATGACCATGGCGATGTAGTCGTTGATAAAGGTGTAGGGGTTGTAGACCGTGAGGTTATCCGGCACCGAACCGGTGCTGAAGAAGATCAACAGGCCTACCCCGACACCCGCGTATTGCGGACGTGAAGCGAGAAACGCGCCGAAGATGATCACCGGCGCAAGCATCACGCACAGCAGCGGGAAACCGTCGATCCAGGGGAACACGAAGAACATTTCGACAAAGCCCACCACCGCACCGAGCAACGTGCCGCAGGCCATCTGGAACGCCATGCGCTTAGGGTTCGGCGTGGCGGCGGACAGGCCCACGGTGGCGGCGGCGATCAGGGTCATGGTCGCACCGCTGGGCCAGGCGGTGGCGACCCAGTAACTGCCGAGCACAATCAAGATAAACGACGCGCGAATCCCCGAGGCGACGCAAGCCAACCAGTTGGTCTTCGGGATAAAGGTTTCGTCCCACTGCTCGCGCGCATGGCTGTGATCGGCCAGGGACGCGTGGGTTTGCGCGTAGTTGTGCAGGTCGTCGACGAAACGGTAGAGCAACTCGTAGGCGGTGTGGAAATCCAGCTGCTCGGCTTCGGTGGGATCGCCTTCCTGAAAGGCCGCGCGCAGGCTACGGACCTTGGCGGGCAAGCTGTCCTTGTAGGCACTCAGTTGATTGACCAGGCGCGCCGCGTCAGGGCTGGTGAGCGCACGGCCAGAAAAACCATCGAGCACTTCGGCGAGGTCTTGCAGGCCGGGTTTGATCGCCGCGACAACATGGTCGGCGGCATCGCTGCGCAGGCGCTCGAGCAACTGGTGCAAGGCATTGAAGCGCGTGGTAAGGCTCATGAACTCGCTGTTGAGGCGACTGAGCCGACCATTGCGCCGGCGCATGTGCGGGTCTTCAAACACCGTGACACTGCGCAGCCCTTCCAGGCCCACGGCCTCGGCGATGAAGCGCACGTTGCTGGCCTCGAACCCTTCACGCTGGCTGCGTCCGCGCAGGCCATCGGTGACGAACAGCGCGAACACCCCAAAGCGCTGGTACAAGGCATTGCGCATGGCGGCACTGGAGGTTTGCGGCAGGATCGCGGCGCTGACCAGCGTGGCGCACAGAATCCCCAGGGAGATTTCCAGCACCCGCCACACCGCTGCCATGAAAGCACCGTCCGGATGCGCCAGCGCAGGCAGGCCGACCATCGCCGCCGTGTAGCCGGCCAGCACGAAACCATAGGCGCGAAAGTTACGATTGCGCGTGGCACCAGCGGTGCACATGCCCACCCAGATCGCCAAGGCACCAAGGAACAACTCGGTGTTCTGCGCAAACAAGGCGATCAGCAGCACCATCACCGCCGACCCCGCCAGAGTGCCGAGGAAGCGATAGAAGCTCTTGGCGAACACCTGGCCGCTTTGCGGTTGCATCACGATAAACACGGTGATCATCGCCGTACGCGGTTGCGGCAACTCCAGGCGCATGGCCAACCACAGCGTGAGGAACGCGGCGGCCAGCACCTTGAAGATATACACCCAGGTCACGCCATCGCTGCGTACCCAGTCGAAAAAACCACGGCGCCACTCAAGGGCATGCAGCCAGCGCAGCGGTGCAGGCAAGGGAGTCATCAAATCCTACTCAGTGATCGAACACGGCCAGTGCCGTCGGGGTCTTGCTCGGGAGGGTCTTGGCGTCTTGCGGTACGTCGCTGCCAGCACCGAGGCCGCCGCCCAGGGCGGTGACCAGTTCGGCGTGGGCACTCAGGCGGGCGGCCTGCACCTGTTGCTGCACCTGCTGCTGGCGGAACAACAACGTCTGCGCATTCAGCACATTGAGGTAGTCGGTGAGGCCGCGCTGGTAGGCGATCATCGCGATGTCGTAGGTTTTCTGCGCCGAGGCCACCGACTGCGCGGCGAAGGACGCTTGTTTGTCCATGGACTCGCGACGGATCAACTGGTCGCTGATGCCTTTGAGCGCGTTGACCAGGGTCTGGTTGTACTTGGCGACCGCGATGTCATAACCGGCGCTGGCTTCACCCAATTGCGCACGCAGGCGCCCGCCGTCGAAGATTGGCAAGGTGATCGCCGGACCGACGTTGTAGTTGAATTTCTTGCCCGCCAGGAACTCCAGCATGCCGCCACCGGTGGCCATGTAGCCGAGGCTGCCGACCAGGTCCACGTTGGGATAAAAACCGGCGTGGGCCACGTCGATGCCACGGGCCTGGGCCGCAACTTGCCAGCGGCTGGCGACCACGTCCGGGCGTTGGCCGAGCAATTGCGCAGGCAGTCGCGACGGCAGTTTCAGGGGCGCGGCGAGAGACAGGGTCGGGCGTTGCAATGTCGCGCCCTCCCCCGGCCCCTTGCCCGCCAGCGCTGCGAGTTGGTTGCGGCTCAGGGCGATCTCTTCGTCCAGGGCGTCCAGTTGGCGATGGGTTTCCGGCAACGGCGTTTCGGCCTGGCTGACATCAAAGTGGGTGCCGATCCCGGCGTTCAGGCGTTTGTTGGCCAGGTCGAGAATCTGCTGCTGTTGCGCCAAGGTGGCCGCGACGATATCGCGATTGGCGTACTGCAACGACAGCTGGATATAGGCGCGCACCACGTTGTTCTGCAATTCGAGCTGGGCCTGGCGCGCTTCGGCGGCGCTCATGTGCGCCAGGTCGACGGCACGTTCGCTGGCATTGCTTTCACGGCCCCACAGGTCGAGGGCGTAGCTCAGGCCCAGGGACGCATTGTTATCCCATGTGTTGGCACCGCTCAGCTCGCCCGGCCCGTAGAATTGATCCTTCGGCCAATTGTGACGCTTGAGGGTAGTGTCGCTATTGATCTGCAACGACTCGGCCGACTCGGCAACCCCCGCCATGGCCCGTGCTTCACGCACCCGTGCAACGGCCATGACCATGCTTGGGCTGTTTTCGGTAGCGAGGGCGACCCAGCGGTTCAGTTGGGGATCGCCGTAGGCTTGCCACCAGTGTGCGGTGGGCCAGTGGGCGTCTTGCGCGGCGCTCTGGATGGCGTCGTCGGTAGCCAGGTTATTGGCGTTGAGGGACTGGCCTTGAGGGGCTACTCCTCCGGTTCCGATGCAGCCGCTGATTGCGAACGATAAAGCCCAAACACTGAGAGTCTTGAGCTCTCTGCTGATGCGACGCGGCACTGCTGTGAATTCCTGAGAGGGTGTTGCGGGGAGAGGTGGCGCAATTCTAGGGGGCGGCATGGGGAACGATAAGCTGGCATTCCTGTGAATCTTTGTTACCGTTCAGACGATAATCCGAGCTGGCTCCAAGGATGTAGGGCTATTTATCCCGGCACAGGGACATTCTCCCTACAGCGCGGTGCGCTGCCAGCAAGCACACTAACGAGCATTCCACCCTCTGGAGTGCCCGAATGTTTTCAGTCCTCAACGCACGCCCTTTCGAAGCAGCCATATCCGCCCCTGCACAACAGACCGCTGACGTTCTGCGCAGGCAGCTACACCTCTCGCCAGCACCACTGCAACCCGGCATGCGCCCCCTGGAGCGTGATGTGTGCTGGATTGCGGACAGCGTCCTGGAAAAGCTGATCCCGCTTGCAGACGATCATCGCGATCGAGCGTCAATAGAGGCGCTTCACCACAAGCTGTCCAGCCGAGAGCCGAGCCTTGAGGTGTCGGTAGAGGCATTACCGGACTTTTACGCGTTTTTCAAAAAGGCCGAACACCTGCTTCGCCGGCACCGCACCTCCAGGGACCCGGACATCGAGGCCGACTATGCACTGTGTCGAGCCCTCAAATGGCAGTTCCGGGCAGCCGTCAGTGCTGGCAAACATCTGCGCCTGACGCAAAAGTTATTACCGGCACTCGCCTATGTCCGCAATGGCGGCGAACGCAGCAACCACCGTCATATCGGCTACAACGTTGCATTGGAACCAACGCAACAGACGCGTGCCGGGCCGCAGCTGGCAGCCGACTCCCGCCTGGAGGTCTGCGCCGACCAGCGCATCAGAAGCACGCGCGCCATCAGCCTGCAGGCACAGTTGAAGTCATCGATCGAGAAGCTGTTCCAGACCCACAGCCAACTCGGTATCGGCTATGTTTCGGCTCGCGAATACGAAAACCTGGAACAGTACGCCGATGCGCGCAGCCATTCCGTTCGCACCTCGCTAAGCGAGAGTATCCGTCGCACTGTGAAGAACCTGCCCAGCTTGTTGCGTGATAGCTACAACCTGCAGAAACACCTGGCCTACTCAGCGCTGAGCCAACCCTATGTCAGGGCGGCATTGGCCGACGCAGGCCTGACCGATGTTGAGCTGCCCAGCGTGAGAAACACGTCCCAACCGGTGATCACCGAACGCGGCTTCGCGTTGACGGCCCATAACAAGTCGACGGTGAATGTCTTCAGTGCTCTGCAGGTGAAAACCACGATAAAGCCAACCCTGCAACGCACTCACCGACACATCACCCTGGATATCCTGAGCCTGTATGAAACGGCGCCGGAGTTGGCGCATCGTCGCCTGGCCTCGCACAAGCACTACAACGACGACCCCCTGGCACTGTTGGCCGACATGAAAAACCACATAGACGCCACCAGCAAACAATTCACCCGGCAGGTCTGCACACCCGTGCCAGCGTCCGAGCTGAACGCCACTCGCCACGCCAGCAACAAACAGGCCCAATCATTGCTGGAGCGCTATGTACTGCTCAAGGCACAGTCGCGCATCGATAGGCCGCTGGAGAATGAAATGTACACGCTGATCCAGCGTCACCCTGCTCAGCTGCGCCCCGATGCGCTGAAAGTCTACAAGCTGACCGCCATCGCCCAGATACAGAGTTTCTCTGCCGGGGTAGCGGCCTCGTCACAGGGCGGGGCGGGCAAAGGCGTGACCATTGAAGTCAGCCAACGCAAGCTCGATGACCCGCACCTGAGCGGTGATTACCTGACAATCGATATTGCCCCTTTAGAATCCCGGCAAGTCGTCAAGGAAATGCTGGACCAAGCACTTGATACCATTGGCGAGCAGACATTCGGCTGGGGACACCTGGTCCGCTCGATCAGCGAATCGCTGCCTGATCCCGCCAGACCGTGGTCCACCCAAGTGCTGGTAAAGATAAAGCACGGCCAACCGGTGGTGCTCTATACCCGTCATACGGAGGACAAAGACCGCAATCTGGTACTGCCGCAACAGGTTGAACAGTTCAGCGTCATCGAGGCGCAGTCGTTGCGCACCCGGCAAACCTTGCACAAAGAACGGTTAGGCAGCGACTCACTGGATCATCTGCTGCCAATCGCCCGCCGCTACCTGGAAAACCCCGATGAGAAGCCGGGCTGGGACGATTACGTAGAGCGGCACGCCGATGACTTTCATGCATTGCTCGACACCCTGGGCCGGCAGGCCCACGGTACGTCGCTGACCGCGGAGATTGACGCACTCAAACGCATCAGTCCGGTACTCGCCCGGGCCGCCGAAACCCTGATACAGCGCGCCCACGCCGCCCTCGACGTACCTACCGGTGAAAACCGCGCCCGCGCACAGGCGGCATTCAATCACTTGCTACAGGAATACATGCCGCACTATAGGGCGAAAGTCAGTGAGGCCTGGACGTTGTCCTGACTCTTCGCCACCCATGTCGGGAGGGGACAGCGCCCAGCGGATACACACCTGCGCGCAACTTCATGTCACAATTTGGCATCTCCCTTGAGAACACTCCATGGACACTTTGCAAAACATGCGCGCCTTCAGTTGCGTGGCCGAAGCCGGCAGCTTCACCGCCGCCGCGGTGCAACTGGATACCACCACTGCCAATGTGTCGCGCGCGGTCTCCAACCTTGAGGCCCATCTGCAAACCCGCTTGTTGAACCGCACCACTCGGCGCATTGCACTGACCGAGGCGGGTAAACGTTACCTGTTGCGCTGCGAACAGATCCTGGCCTATGTCGAAGAAGCCGAAGCCGAGGCCAGTGACGCCCATGCGCGCCCCGCCGGGCAATTGAAAGTGCACACCATGACCGGCATCGGCCAGCATTTCGTCATCGACGCCATCGCTCGCTATCGCCGCACCCATCCGGACGTGACCTTCGACCTGACCCTGGCCAACCGTGTGCCGGACCTGCTCGACGAAGGCTATGACGTGTCCATCGTGCTGGCCAGCGAACTGCCGGACTCGGGCTTCGTGTCCCAGCGCCTGGGCATCACCTACAGCATCGCCTGTGCCTCGCCGGATTACGTCAAGGCCAAGGGCTGCGCCCATCGCCCCAATGACCTGCTCAACCATGCCTGCCTGCGCCTGGTCAGCCCGGTGATCCAGCTCGACAAGTGGACCTTCAACGGCCCCGAAGGCCAGGAAAGCGTGGCGATCAATACCTCGCCGTTCCTGGTGAACTCGGCCGACGCGATGAAAACCGCGATCACCAGCGGCATGGGCATTGGCCTATTGCCGGTGTACGCGGCCATCGAGGGCCTGCGCAACGGCACCCTGGTGCGGGTCATGCCCAACTACCGTTCCCAGGAATTGAACCTGTACGCCATCTATCCCTCGCGCCAATACCTGGATGCGAAAATCAAGACCTGGGTGGAATACCTGCGCGGCTCGCTGCCGGAGATTCTGGCGGCGCACCAGGCGGAACTGGTGGCGTATGAATTGAGTGGCAGCCTTAGCGGTGCACGCCTGGCGAACTGATCTCTCCCAGGTGATACAGATCAGATGTGGGAGGGAGCTTGCTCCCGATAGCGGTGCGTCAGTCACCAGATGTGTTGACCGGTCCACTGCCATCGGGGGCAAGCCCCCTCCCACACTTGGTCCGGTGCTCACATGGATACATGTGACGTCCTGACAACTGTCGGCAGGAATGTTAGCGTGCTTGGCATTCTCCCGTAGTCGATGAGCCCGCCTGCAATGAAAAAGACTGTCCTCGCCTTCAGCCGCGTCACCCCGGCAATGATCGAACGCCTGCAACAGGATTTCGAGGTGATCGCGCCCAACCCCAAGCTGGGTGACATCAACGCTCAATTCAATGAAGCCCTGCCCCACGCCCACGGCCTGATCGGTGTGGGCCGCAAGCTGGGGCGCGAGCAGTTGCAAGGCGCAAGCAAGCTGGAAGTGGTGTCCAGCGTGTCGGTGGGTTACGACAACTACGATGTGGCGTACTTCAACGAGCGCGGAATCATGCTCACCAACACCCCGGATGTGCTCACCGAAAGCACCGCCGACCTGGCCTTCGCCCTGCTGATGAGCAGCGCTCGCCGGGTGGCCGAGCTGGACGCCTGGACCAAGGCCGGCCAGTGGAAAGCCAGTGTCGGCGCGCCGTTGTTCGGTTGCGATGTGCACGGCAAGACCCTGGGCATCGTCGGCATGGGCAATATCGGCGCGGCCGTGGCCCGGCGTGGCCGCC
Organism: Pseudomonas sp. NFPP28; assembly: GCF_900115535.1. NCBI lineage: Bacteria > Pseudomonadati > Pseudomonadota > Gammaproteobacteria > Pseudomonadales > Pseudomonadaceae > Pseudomonas > Pseudomonas sp. NFPP28. The sequence continues at coordinate 800,864 of NZ_FOWT01000001.1, forward strand.
TGGGTTTCAACATGCCGATCCTCTACAGCGGCAACAGCCGCAAGCCGGCGCTGGAGCAGGAGTTGGGCGCACAGTTGCGCAGCCTGGACGCGCTGCTGGCCGAGGCGGATTTCGTGTGCCTGGTGGTGCCGTTGAGCGACAAGACCCGGCACCTGATCAGCACCCGCGAGTTGGGGCTGATGAAGTCCAGCGCGATCCTGATCAATATTTCCCGCGGCCCGGTGGTAGACGAACCGGCGCTGATCGAAGCCCTGCAAAGCCAGCGTATCCGTGGTGCCGGCCTGGATGTGTATGAGCAAGAGCCACTGGCCGAATCGCCGCTGTTCCAACTGAGCAATGCCGTGACCCTGCCGCACATCGGCTCGGCCACCCATGAAACCCGCGAAGCCATGGCCAACCGTGCCCTGGACAACCTGCGCAGCGCCCTGCTGGGCCAGCGTCCGCAGGACCTGGTGAATCCTCAGGTGTGGAAGGAATGATTTTAGCGGCCCATGCCCCTAAAGCATGGGCCGCTCAAGTCGATAACCTTCCATAGATCGTCATCCCTGATCCACAGAAGGTTTTTATGCCCACCACCAAAGCCCGCGCAGACTCACTCTCGCTTCTGCTCTTTACCTTGCGCAGCGGCAAGCTGATGGCGATCAACCTGCTGAAAGTCAGCGAAATCATCCCATGCCCGCCGCTGACCAAGCTGCCGGAGTCCCACCCGCATGTGAAAGGCATCGCCACCCTGCGCGGCAACTCGCTGGCGGTGATCGACCTGAGCCGCGCCCTCGGCGAAATGCCCCTGGCAGACCCGGACGGTGGCTGCCTGATCGTCACCGACGTGAGCCGCTCCAAACAGGGGTTGCATGTGCAGGCGGTGAGCAAGATCGTGCATTGCCTGACCACCGACATCCGTCCGCCGCCCTACGGCTCCGGCGGTAACCGTGCGTTTATCACCGGAGTGACCCAGGTGGAAGGCGGCCTGGTGCAGGTGCTGGATATCGAAAAAGTCATCCATGGCATCGCACCGGCGCCAATCGAAGCGGCGCCCACCGACTTGACCATGGAAGAGGCCGAAGTGCTGGGCAATGCGCGCATCCTGGTGGTGGACGACAGCCAGGTCGCGCTGCAGCAATCGGTACACACCTTGCGCAACCTCGGCCTCACTTGCCATACCGCACGCAGCGCCAAGGAAGCCATCGATGTGCTGCTGGAGCTGCAAGGCACAGCCGAGCAGATCAATGTGGTGGTGTCGGACATCGAGATGTCGGAAATGGACGGCTACGCCCTCACCCGCACCCTGCGCGAAACCCCGGACTTCCAGCACCTCTATATCTTGCTGCACACCTCCCTGGACAGCGCGATGAACAGCGAAAAAGCCCGGCTGGCCGGCGCCGATGCGGTGCTCACCAAGTTCTCTTCGCCCGAGTTGACCAAGTGCCTGGTAGTGGCCGCTCAAACCGTGGCGCAAAAAGGCCTGTGAGCGAATACTTCCAACTGCTGCGCCGCGACCTCACCGGCAGCCTGCCTGCCCCGCTGTGGCCCGCGGATACACAGTTGGATCATTATCGTGACGAGCTTGCACCAGCGATTCATGCGGTATTGCGCCTGACCCAGGACCAGGGCGGCGGCCGCGTTCCCCACCTGGAAACCTGGCAGCGCCAATTCACCACCGACGCCGAGTTCGACCCCACGCTGTGCCTGGTGGCGAGCAACCACGAAGGCATTCTCGCCGTCGCGCAATGCTGGACCAGCGCATTCATCAAGAACCTCTCCGTTCACCCTTGCGCCCAGGGCCAGGGGCTGGGCCGCGCCTTGTTGCTGCACAGCTTCCAGGTGTTCAAGCAGCGCGGCGAGCCCTATGTGGACCTCAAGGTATTGGAAAGCAACCTGCGCGCTCGGCAGTTGTATGAGAGCGCAGGCATGAGATTTGTCCTACGCGATGTAGTGACAGAGGACTGACAGGCACTGGCGTGCAACTTGCTTCCACAGAGACAAAACGGTGAACAGAGGTAAAAACCCGTCACCGTTCTTGCGTGCCCTCTGACCTAGCCTGGTGACAGATCCGCCATGAACACTCGATTTTCCTGCGTAGGTTGCGGCAAATGCTGCTCCGATCATCACGTGCCCCTGACCCTCGAAGAAGCCCGCCAGTGGGCGGCAGACGGCGGCAGCGTCATCGTCCTGGTGGAAGGTTTCCTCGGTAATGGCCTGGGCCTGCCCCTGCAACAACGCGAACATGCCGAACGCCGTTCGGTGGTCGTGCCCAGCGGCAACACCGAGGCGTTTGTGGCAATCACCTTTGCCGCCTACAACGCCGGCCCCTGCCGGAATCTTGACGAGGACAACCGCTGCCGTATCTATGAGCGTCGCCCGCTGGTGTGCCGCATCTACCCGATGGAGATCAATCCGCATATCCCGTTGAACCCCGCCGCCAAGGATTGCCCACCGGAGTCATGGGAACAGGGGCCGGAATTGATCGTGGGCGGCCAGCTGATGGACCCTGAACTGGCGCAGTTGATCCAGCGCTCACGTCAGGCCGACCGTGATGATGTGCAGACCAAGGAAGCGGTGTGCGCCTTGCTCGGCATTCGCACTACAGCGCTCAAGGGCGATGGGTTTACCGCTTACCTGCCGGACATGGGCGCGTTTGCCCAAGCGATCGAGTTGGCGGTGGGTCAGCCGTCCGTGGCCAATGAATGGGTGTTCCATGTGTCGGGAATGGACATCGCCGAGCAAGTGCTGGATGCCGGGGCGCAGATTGCCACCGAAGTGCCGGCCAACTATGCGTTTATCTCGTTGCGCGCGGCCTAGACCAGAACTCCCGCGCCAACTGCCGTAGATCCTCCGCCAGTGCGGCCACATCGCTTGAACTGAGCCGGCTCTGCTGCCCAGCACTGACGGTGGCCTCCCCGGCATCACGGATGCCGACGATGTTGCGATTGATGTCCTCGCTCACCGTGCTCTGCTCCTCCACGGCGGTTGCAATCTGCTGGCTCATGGCGGTGATTTGTGTGACACGCTGGCTGATGCCATCCAGTGCGGCGGCGGCCCGCTGCGCCTGTTTGACGCTGGCGTCGACATACTCGCCACTGTGCGCCATGGCCTGCACCGCGTCCCGTGCGCCGCCTTGCAGGGTGCTGATCATGCGCTGGATTTCATCGGTCGATTGCTGGGTGCGCTGGGCCAGGCCGCGCACTTCATCGGCCACCACCGCAAACCCGCGCCCCTGCTCACCGGCCCGCGCCGCTTCGATAGCCGCGTTCAGGGCCAGCAGGTTGGTCTGCTCGGCAATCGTGCGGATCACTTCCAGCACGCTGCTGATTTCACCGCTGTGGTTTTCCAACTGGTGGATAACCTCCGTGGCCCGCACCAGCTCCTGGGACAAGCGCAACACCGCATCACGACTTTCATCCACACGCAGGTGACCTTCACGGGTTTCGTTGCCGGCCTGGTCGGCCGCCTTGGACGCCTGCTGGGCATGGTTGGCCATTTCGGCCACGCTGGCGGCCATCTGGTGAATGGCTGCCGCCACCTGGTCGGTCCGGGTCTGCTGGCCAAGGCTGCTGGCGTGACTGTTGTCGAGGTGCTGCACCAACCGTGCAGCGTGGCCGGAGAGGCGCTGGGAGGCATCGTCGATACGCCCTACCACTGCGCCGACCTGGGCTTCGAGCATGTGCAGGGCGAACTCGATCTGCCCGCACTCGTCGCGGCGCTCGGTGTAGATCGCCTGGCTCAGCGGGTTGTCGGCCACCCGGCGCGCGCGCTTTTGCAGTTCAGCCAAGGGCCGCAACATCAGCCGCACGCCAGCCGCCCCCACCGCACAGCCCGACACCAACGCCAGTAACTGCCAGACCGGCGCGGAGTCCGTCAGGCCCAAGCCCAAGGCCCAGGTCACCGCGCAAGTGGCGATGACCCATGCCGACAATTTCACACCCATGCCGACGACCGGCCAGGACAGCCGCTTGCCCGCTCGCAAACGCGCATACATCCGCTCCGCCACCGCGATCCTGCGCGCATCCGGCTTGATACGCACCGATTGATACTCCACGGTCGCGCCCTCTCGGGTCACCGGCGTGGCATACGCGCTGACCCAATAGTGGTCACCGTTTTTGCAGCGGTTTTTCACCATGCCCATCCACGACCGGCCGCTCTTGAGGGTTTGCCACATATGGGCGAATGCCTCGGCCGGCATGTCCGGATGCCGCAGGATGTTGTGCGGCGCCCCCAGCAGCTCGTCACAGCTGTAGCCGCTGATATCGATGAAGTCCTGGTTGGCGTAGGTAATCGCGCTGGTCAGGTCGGTGGTCGAAAGGATGTTGGCGTCGGGGGCAAAGTCCACATTCCGACCGGTGACCGGCAGATTGATCTTCATGGAGAAGCGCGCTCGTGATTGTTGGGGGAGTCGGCAGGGCGTCGACTCTAAGCGCACCGAGGGGGCAAATACTGATCCAGCTCATGTTCCGCGCAATTAATTAGCCATCACGGCCGGTCCAGATGATAAGGCGCGACGATCCGCTGGTATTCGCCATTGTGCTTGAGCTGTTCAAGCGCACGATTCAGCTCGACACGCAGCGCCGTGTCGGTATTGCGCAGCGCAATCGCAACACCATTGCCTAACAGCTCAGCACAAACGGCGGGCCCCAGAAAGTCGAAATCCTGGCCGACAGCCGTGTCGAGCAGGGCCTCGCGAATTTCCACAGTGCCCTGCAGGGTCGCATCGATATCGCCTGCCACCAGGCTGCGGACCAGCTCGTCGTTGAGCCAGAAACTCTTGATAATCACGCCTTCGCGCGCCCATTGCGAACGAACAAAGGCTTCGCGATTACTGCCCAGCAATACGCCCACTCGCTTGCCCTTGAGCGATCTTGGTGTCGGCATCAGGCCCGAGCTTCGACGGGCGACAAGACGCGTGGTAAAGGGGTAGAGGTTGTCGGTAAAACTGACCCAACGCCGGCGCAGGGGTGTAGGGGCAATGCCCATGATCGCATCGAATTGCCGCGCTTCAAGACGTCCGAAGTTTTCGACCAGCACCTGGTCGACCCAGGTACAGCGAACATTCAACTGCTGGCAAAGGGCGTTGCCCAACTCGATATTCAAGCCGACCAACTGCCCTTGCGGGTTGCGGCTCTGGAAGGGGGGAAATTGCGCGGCAACGGCGAAGCGGATTTCGCGTCGAGGTTGATCAAGGCCTGCAACGGCATCCACCGCAAGCAACAGGACAAACGCTACACAAAGGTGTATCAGGGCCACAGGAAACGTCCTTTTCCGGAAAGAGCGCCCTCCGCTGCTCCCTGTGGAAAAACCAGGGGTGCAGCGGAAGCTGTGCAAGCTTTCAAGAAACGGTCGTGGGCCTACAAGAAGAAATAGCGACTGGAGCTGTAGGCAACATCCCGCAAATATTACAGTGGATTAATCTTAACGTTTACCCATGGAACGGCGGGTGCCCGGTGGCGCCATGCCCGGGGTCTTGGTGTGGCCATTCTTGGCACCGTTCTTGTACCAGGGCTGGGCGGCATTCTTGGCCCCGGCCAACTCACCCGGCTTGAAGGGGAATTTGAACGCCGGGATCTCGGCTTTTTCAACGCCTTCGGCGCTGGCCGGATCGACGAGGTCGGCCGCTTCAACAGGGGGTTGTGTCGGGGAAGTCATGGAAGCTCCGGAGCGTGCAAGAAATGACGCGGGGCCGGCTTGCGGGCCACGCTGGCGCGCAGTATACCTGCCCGCCTCGGATCTTTAACCACCACCTGTACGAATGGTCTGCCTTTACTGACAGCGCCGTCAGTTAGCAGTCACCTTGCTGACCGGGTTGGCAGGCTATAAAGGCCTCACACACTTCCAATCCTTTGCCCTGGCGCCTCACCCCATGCACATTCAACGCAAAACCGCCCTGATCGTGGCTGTCCTCGTAGTGTTGGCTGTTGCAGCCTGGACCTTGACCCGTCCAGCCAAAGCCAGACTGGCGGCGCCCACGGCGATTCCGGTGCGGGTGGTGAGCGTGGTGCAGCAGGATGTTCCGCGCTTTGTCAGCGGGATCGGTTCGGTGCTGTCACTGCACAGCGTGGTGATTCGCCCGCAGGTGGACGGCATCCTCACAAAATTGCTGGTCAAGGAAGGCCAACGGGTCAAGGCCGGCGACCTGCTGGCGACCATCGATGACCGCTCGATCCGCGCCAATCTCGACCAGGCCAAGGCGCAACTGGGCGAAAGCCAGGCGCAGTTGCAGGTGGCGCTGGTCAACCTCAAGCGCTACAAGGCATTGAGCGTCGATGACGGCGTGTCCAAGCAGACCTATGACCAGCAACAAGCGTTGGTCAACCAGCTCAAGGCCACCGCCCAGGGCAACCAGGCCGCCATCGATTCGGCCCAGGTGCAACTTTCCTACACCCAGATTCGCTCACCGGTCAGCGGCCGCGTGGGTATTCGCACCGTGGATGAAGGCAACTTCCTGCGCACAGCCGATACCCAGGGCCTGTTTTCCGTGACCCAGATCGACCCGATTGCCGTCGAGTTCTCCCTGCCGCAACAGATGCTGCCCACCCTGCAAGGCCTGATCGCGGCGCCCACCCCGGCCAGCGTCGACGCCTACCTGGGCGCCGATACCGACGGCCAGACCGGCGATTTGCTCGGCGAAGGCCATTTGAGCCTGATCGACAACCAGATCAGCTCCACCACCGGCACCCTGCGCGCCAAGGCCGAGTTCAACAACGCTTCACAGCGCCTGTGGCCGGGGCAACTGGTGACTATCAAGATCCAGACCGCCCTCGACAAAAACGCCTTGGTCGTTCCACCGACCGTGGTACAGCGCGGCCTGGATTCGCACTTCGTGTACCGGGTCAACGGCGACAAGGCCGAGGTGGTGCCGGTGCAGGTGACGTACCAGGACAGCGACCTCAACATCATCAAGGGCGTGCAGGCCGGGGATGTGCTGGTCAGTGACGGCCAGTCGCGACTCAAGGCCGGTGCGCAGGTGGAGGTACTCAAGGACCCACCGCAGGTCATCCAGACCGTCGATGCCAAGGTGCAACCATGAGCCGTTCGCCGTCAGCCTGGTGTGTCGACCACCCGGTCGCCACCCTGCTGCTGACCTTCGCCCTGGTGCTGCTCGGGCTGATTGCCTTCCCGCGCCTGGCCATTGCCCCACTGCCTGAAGCGGAGTTTCCGACCATCCAAGTGACCGCCACCCTGCCCGGCGCCAGCCCGGACACCATGGCCTCGTCCGTGGCCACGCCATTGGAGGTGCAATTCAGCGCCATCCCCGGCATGACCCAGATGACCTCCAGCAGTGCCTTGGGCTCCAGCCTGCTGACCCTGCAATTCACCCTGGACAAGAGCATCGACACCGCCGCCCAGGAAGTGCAGGCGGCGATCAACACCGCGTCCGGCAAGCTGCCCAGCGATATGCCGAGCCTGCCGACCTGGAAAAAGGTCAACCCGGCGGACAGCCCGGTACTGATCCTCAGCGTCAGTTCCAACAGCATGCCCAGCACCGAGCTGAGCGACTACGTGGAAACCCTGCTGGCCCGGCAGATCAGCCAGATCGACGGCGTTGGCCAGATCAACATCACCGGCCAGCAACGCCCGGCGATCCGCGTGCAGGCGTCGCCGGACAAACTCGCCGCCATCGGCTTGACCCTCGCCGATATCCGCCTGGCTATCCAGCAATCGAGCCTCAACCTGGCCAAGGGCGCGATCTACGGCGAGAACAGCGTGTCGACCCTGTCGACCAACGACCAGTTGTTCCACCCGGAGGACTACGCGCAGTTGATCGTGTCCTACAAGGACGGCGCACCGGTTCAACTGCGTGATATCGCCAAAGTCATCAATGGCTCGGAAAACGCCTACGTGCAGGCCTGGTCCGGCGACACGCCCGGGGTCAACCTGGTGATCTCACGCCAACCCGGCGCGAACATTGTCGAGACCGTCGACCGTATTCAAGCCGAGTTGCCGCGCCTGCAAGCCATGTTGCCAGCGTCGGTGCAGGTCAGCGTGTTGACCGACCGCACCAAGACCATCCGCGCCTCCTTGCACGAAGTGGAAGTCACCTTGCTGATCGCCATCCTGCTGGTGGTGGCGGTGATGGCGCTGTTCCTGCGCCAGTTGTCGGCGACGCTGATTGTGTCCAGTGTGCTGGGCGTGTCGCTGGTCGCCAGTTTTGCGCTGATGTACCTGATGGGCTTCAGCCTGAACAACCTCACACTGGTGGCAATCGTGATTGCCGTGGGCTTTGTGGTGGACGATGCGATCGTGGTGGTGGAGAACATTCATCGTCATCTGGAGGCGGGCCTCGACAAGCGCGAAGCGGCGATCAAGGGCGCCGGTGAAATCGGCTTTACCGTGGTGTCCATCAGCTTCTCGCTGGTGGCGGCATTCATTCCGCTGCTGTTCATGGGCGGTGTGGTCGGACGGCTGTTCAAGGAATTCGCGCTGACAGCCACCTCGACCATCCTGATTTCGGTGGTGGTATCACTGACCCTGGCGCCGACCCTCGCCGCGCTGTTCATGCGCGCGCCCACCCATCACGTCCACGACAAACCAGGTTTCAGCGAGCGCCTGTTGGCCGGCTATGCGCGCAACCTGCGCCGCGCCCTGGCCCATCAACGCACCATGGCAGCGATCTTTGTGATAACCCTGGCCCTGGCCGTGGTCGGCTATGTGTTTATCCCCAAGGGTTTCTTCCCGGTGCAGGACACCGGCTTTGTACTCGGCACCAGTGAAGCGGCGGCCGACGTGTCGTACCCGGACATGGTCGCCAAGCACAAGGCCCTGGCCGAGATCGTCAAGGCCGACCCGGCGGTGCAAGCGTTCTCGCATTCAGTGGGGGTGACCGGCAGCAACCAGACCATTGCCAACGGGCGTTTCTGGATCGCCTTGAAGGATCGCGGTGATCGCGATGTGTCCGCCAGCCAGTTCATTGATCGCATCCGCCCGAAACTGGCCAAGGTGCCGGGCATTGTGCTGTACCTGCGTGCCGGTCAGGACATCAACTTGAGTTCCGGCCCCAGCCGCGCCCAGTACCAATACGTGCTCAAGAGCAATGACGGCGCGACGCTGAATACCTGGACCCAGCGCCTCACCGAAAAACTGCGCGCCAACCCGGCCTTTCGCGACCTGTCCAACGACCTGCAACTGGGCGGCAGCATCACCCACATCAGCATCGACCGTCAGGCCGCCGCACGCTTTGGCCTGACCGCCACCGATGTGGACCAGGCGCTGTACGACGCCTTCGGCCAACGCCAGATCAACGAGTTCCAGACCGAAATCAACCAGTACCAGGTGGTGCTGGAACTGGACACGCAACAACGCGGCAAGGCCGAAAGCCTGAACTATTTCTACCTGCGCTCGCCGCTGACCAACGAGATGGTGCCGCTGTCGGCGCTGGCCAAAGTCGATCCACCGACGGTGGGGCCGCTTTCCATCAGCCATGACGGCATGTTCCCGGCCGCCAACCTGTCGTTCAACCTGGCGCCGGGCGTGGCGTTGGGCGACGCGGTGCTCATGCTCGACCAGGCCAAGAATGAAATCGGCATGCCAACTACCATCATCGGCAACTTCCAGGGCGCGGCCCAGGCGTTCCAGAGCTCCCTGGCCAGCCAACCGTGGCTGATCCTGGCGGCGCTGGTGGCGGTCTACATCATCCTCGGCGTGTTGTACGAGAGTTTCGTGCACCCGCTGACGATCATCTCGACCTTGCCATCCGCCGGGTTGGGCGCACTGATCATGCTGTCACTGATGGGCCAGGACTTTTCGATCATGGCCTTGATCGGCCTGGTGCTGTTGATCGGTATCGTGAAGAAGAACGGCATCCTGATGATCGACTTCGCCCTTGACGCCCAACGCGTGCGCGGGCTGGCGCCTGAAGAAGCGATCTACGAAGCCTGCGTCACGCGGTTCCGGCCGATCATCATGACCACCCTCGCCGCCCTGCTTGGCGCGGTGCCGCTGATGCTCGGCGCCGGCCCCGGTGCGGAAATGCGCCAGCCGCTGGGGATCGCGGTGGTCGGCGGCTTGCTGGTGAGCCAGGCGCTGACGCTGTTCACCACGCCGGTCATATACTTGTACCTCGAGAAGTTTTTCCACCGGCCCATACCAACCCCTGCGTTGGCGACCACAGATTGAAGCCCGGCCCTGGAGCAAAAGACTCATGCGCGTCCTGATTATTGAAGATGAAGAGAAAACCGCGGACTACCTGCATCGCGGTCTGACCGAGCAAGGCTATACGGTCGATGTCGCCCGCGAAGGTGTCGAGGGTCTGCACCTGGCGCTGGAGAACGATTATGCGGTGATCGTGCTCGACGTGATGCTGCCCGGCCTCGATGGCTTCGGCGTGTTGCGCGCCTTGCGTGCACGCAAACAGACGCCGGTGATCATGCTGACCGCTCGCGAGCGCGTGGAAGACCGCATTCGCGGCCTGCGCGAAGGCGCCGACGATTACCTGGGCAAGCCGTTTTCCTTCCTGGAACTGGTGGCACGCCTGCAAGCCCTGACCCGCCGTAGCGGCGGGCACGAGCCGGTGCAGGTGACGGTCGCTGACCTGTGGATCGACCTGATCAGCCGCAAGGCCAGCCGCAACGGCGTGCGCCTGGACCTGACCGCCAAGGAGTTCTCGCTGCTCAGCGTATTGGCGCGACGCCAGGGCGAAATCCTTTCCAAGACGGCGATTGCGGAAATGGTCTGGGACATCAATTTCGACAGCGACGCCAATGTGGTGGAAGTCGCGATCAAGCGTCTGCGCGCCAAGCTCGACGGGCCGTTCGACACCAAGCTGCTGCACACCATCCGGGGCATGGGGTATGTGCTGGAGAGTCGCAATGTCGGCTAACTCCATTGCCTTGCGCCTGAGCGGCATGTTCAGCCTGGTGGCGTTGCTGATCTTCCTGTTGATTGGCGGCGCGCTCTATCAACAGGTGGACCGCAGCCTTGGGCTGCTGCCGGGCGCCGAGCTGGATGCGCGCTACAGCGTGCTCGAATCGTCGGTGAACCGCTTCGGTACGCCGGACCATTGGGTGAAGATCAAGGCCAAGCTCAAGCTGCTGGGTGAGGAAGACAAACGCATCCGCTTCTGGGTGGTGAGCAGCGACCCGAACTACGAGTATGGCAACCCCGATGCGCAGATCCGCGCCTTCGCCGAAGGGCGCACAGGCAAGCGCGACTTGCACCTGGCGGGCTACAAGCACCCGTTCAAGGTGTTGGTGAGCCAGTTCCCGGCCAAGGACCAGCGCCCGCCGCTGCGCTTCATGATCGCCATCGACACCGAGAACTTCCGCGCCACCCAGCATCATTTGCTCGTGGCATTGATCAGCCTGGCCCTGGTAGGCGTGGTGCTGGCGTCGTTGCTGGGGTTCTGGGTGGCGCGCATCGGCCTCAAACCGCTGGGCAAACTCTCGGACGAGGCGCAGAAACTCGCGCCACCGAAGCTCTCCGGGCGCCTGCAACTGTCGCCGTTGCCGCCGGAGTTGAGTCAGTTCGTCAACTCGTTCAACTCCACCCTGGACCGCGTCGAGCAAGCCTATTCGCGCCTGGAGTCGTTCAACGCCGATGTGGCCCATGAACTGCGTTCGCCGCTGACCAACCTGATCGGCCAGACCCAGGTGGCGCTGACCCGTGGGCGCTCGGCCGAGCATTATTTCGAAGTGCTGCAATCGAACCTCGAAGAGCTGGAGCGCCTGCGCTCGATCATCAACGACATGCTGTTCCTCGCCAGCGCCGACCAGGGCAGCAAGGCTACCAAGCTGATCGAAAGCTCCCTGGCTGACGAGGTGGCCACCACTCTCGACTACCTGGACTTCATCCTCGAAGACGCCCAGGTCCAGGTGCAGGTCCACGGGGATGCCGTGGTGCAGATCGAGAAGGCCCACCTGCGCCGCGCACTGATCAACCTGCTGAGCAATGCGGTGCAACACACCGCGCCCGGGCAGGTCATCGCAGTGAACATAGAGGTGCAGGAGCATCAGGTCTCGATTGGTGTGACCAACCCCGGCGAAGTGATTGCCAGCGAGCACCTGCCGCGTCTGTTCGAACGCTTTTATCGGGTGGACGCGTCGCGCAGCAACAGCGGGGCCAATCACGGGTTGGGCCTGGCTATCGTCAAGGCGATTGCGTTGATGCATGGCGGCGATGTGTTCGTGCGCAGTGACGGCGGTGGGAATACCTTTGGTATTAGCCTGCCGGTCTAGCACCATGACTGTTGCGATTTGGGCAACAGTCATTATCTTGTTACACTCTGTATCGCACCGCTCACCTGCGTTAATTTGACGCATCGATGAGCGCGACGGCAAAGACAGCTTTCCCGCTTACCCGCATTTCCCTCGACTTATTTCCAGGGCTCTACACTGGGAATCTGTCTTAAAGCCGCTGACGTTCAGCGGCTTTTTTTTGCCGTCAAAAAAGGCCAGGCACCCCCAACGACACTGGCCGTTTCCGATTGACCAAAGGAGCTCCACCGGTGAAGAACTCGCTGACGTTCACCCCGTTATTCCTCGCAATAGCCGCAACGATTTCTCCCCTTGCCCACGCGGCAGACACTACCCCCGCCGACGGTTTCGTCGAAGGCGCCCACCTCACTATCAACACCCGCAACTACTACATGAACCGCGACCGGCGCGACATTCACACCGATGACAGCAAGGAGTGGGGCCAGGGTTTCATCGGTATCTTCGAATCCGGCTACACCCAGGGCACCGTCGGCTTCGGCCTGGACGCCCATGCCATGCTCGGCCTCAAGCTCGACGGCGGTGGCGGCACCGATGGTTCCAGCATCCTTCCGTATGGTGGTGGCAACGGCAAGGCACCCGGCTCGTTCTCTACCGCGGGTGGCACCTTGAAAATGCGCGCATTCGATACCGAGCTGAAGGCCGGCGACCTGATCCTCAATAACCCGGTGATCGCCGGCGGCGCGACACGCATGCTGCCGCAGACCTTCCGTGGCGTGAGCCTGACCAACCACAGTCTCGACGGCTGGATGTTCGAAGGCGGCCAGGCCAGTTTCACCAAGCTCTACAACCAGAGCGGCCATCGCCGCATCGGCACCAGCTACGGCGCGCTGCCCAACACGGCGGACAGCCAGCACATGAACTGGGCCGGCGTATCGTTCAGCGGCATCGCCGGGCTGACCAGCAACCTCTACGCGTCGGAACTCAAGGACGTGTGGAACCAGTACTACTACGACCTGGACTACACCTACGCGCTGAATGATCTGGTCAGCCTCAACCCGGGCCTGCACTACTACCACACCCAGGACACCGGCCAGTCGCTGCTCGGCGCCATCGACAACAACACCTACAGCCTGCATTTCACCGTGGGCGTGGGCAACCACAGCGTCACCGCCACCTACCAGCGGGTCAACGGCAACACGCCATTCGACTACATCGCCCAGGGCGACAGCATCTACCTGGACAACTCCCAGCAGTACTCCGACTTCAACGGCCCCAACGAACGCTCATGGAAGCTCAAGTACGCCTATGACTTCGTCGGCCTCGGCATGCCGGGCCTGACTTCGGCGGTGTCCTATATCAGCGGCGAGACCGACCTGACCAAAGTTGATCCGCAAAGCCGTGGCTACAGCGCCTGGTACAGCGCCGATGGCAAAGATGCCAAGCACTGGGAACGCGACATCGACGTGAAATATGTGGTGCAGGGCGGCAAGGCCAAGGACCTGGCGGTGCGCCTGCAATGGGCGACCAACCGCGGTGGCAATGGCTACGCGGCGGTGGATCGGGACGTGGACGAGTACCGCGTGATCGTCGACTATCCGATCAACGTGTTCTGAGGGGTGATTTTTTCTTTTTAACCAAGTATTTAATTTTCATCGGGTAGAACTAAACTGCCAGCATCCTCACCGCTGAAGTCTGCCCGATGAGTCCACGCCCTGTTCGTACCTCACCCGTACACCCTGAGTTGTTACTGATCCTGGGCAGCGGGCTCAGCGTCGCCCTGATTGTGATCATTGTCGCGGTGCTGTTGATGCGCGAACACGCCAGCACGCTCGAAGCGGCCAAGCGGTCTACCACCAACATCGCCCAATTGATCAATGCCGACGTGCTGCGTAACGTCGAACTGTATGACATGGCGCTCAACGGTCTGATTGCGGCCACGCAACGCGAAGACTTGTCCCAGGTTGCCGCCAATATCCAGCACCTGGTGCAGTTTGATTTGTCCACGGCGGCGCCTTTCAAAGGCGAGGTCCTGCTGCTGGACACCACCGGTACGGTTATCGCCGACTCCTCCACGCTGCGGCCCACGCCACGTAATTTTGCCAGCCGCGATTATTTCCAGGTGCATGCCAAGGACGCCAACGCCGGCTTGTTTATCAGTCGGCCGTTCAAGGTCCGTTGCGAATGCGACCAGGTCTGGCGCATGGCATTCAGTCGACGTGTGTCAGGCCCCAAGGGAGAGTTTGCCGGCGTGGCGGTTGCGACCATGCGCCTGGCGTATTTCGATCAGCTCTTCAACACCCTGACCATCGGCAACGGCAGCAGCGTCAACCTGCTGAGCAGGAATGGCATTCTCCTGGCCCAGCAGCCGCTGCTCGAACGCGACATGATCGACAAGGACCTCAGTGACCGGCCCAACTTCAAGCGAATACTGCGTGACGGAAGCGGCAGCTTTCAGGCGATCTCTGCCATCAGTGGCAAAGAGCGCCTGTATACCTTTACCAATGTCGGTGAACTGCCACTGATCGTGGTCGTGGCGCTGTCCAGCGAGGACGTATTCGCGCCCTGGAGTCGCGTGGCACTGCTGACCAGTAGTGCCACAGGAGTGCTCTGTGCCGGTTTGTTGTGGCTGACCTGGATGCTACGCCGGGAACTGCGACGGCGGCGGCGCGCTGAACGGGTACTGTCAGAACTGGCAGCCACCGATGCGTTGACGGGCCTGGCCAACCGCCGCGTGCTGGACGAACGCCTGCGCCTGGAGTGGGACCGCGCCCAACGCTCGACCGAGCCGCTCACGGTGCTGATGATCGATGTGGACCACTTCAAGGCGTTCAACGACCGTCATGGTCATCATGGCGGCGATGAGGCACTACGTAACGTGGCCCAAGTGATCGGTACCAACATCCGCCGCCCGGCCGACTTGGCGGCACGCTATGGCGGTGAAGAGTTTGCGGTGGTGTTGCCGTTGACCGATGCCAAGGGTGCCTGGGTGATCGCCGAGCATATCCGCAGCGGCGTCGAGCACTTGCCGCGGGTGGCCGGGGACGAACAGCCGATTACGGTGAGTATTGGCATGAGTACGTGGGACAAGCGCAGTCGCCAGTCGCTGGAGGCATTGCTGTTGAGTGCGGACCAGGCGTTGTATGAGGCCAAGCACAGCGGAAGAAACCGCATTGCCGATTCAGCAACCCTCTGAATAGTGAAGCGGATCTAATGTGGGAGGTGGCTTGCGCCCTCCCACACTTGAACAGTGGCAGAGTCAGAAAAAGTGGGTATAAAAAAAGGCCACCCGAAGGCAGCCTTTCAAAACTAAAGAAAGAGAGTTGTTACTTACACCGCCGCAACGGGACGCATGTAAGAGATCGGTGCGGTGCTGGCATCTTCGAAGGTCACGACTTCCCAAGCGTCTGTCTGCTCAATCAACTTGCGCAGCAGCTGGTTGTTAAGGGCGTGGCCCGACTTGAAGCCTTTGAACTCGCCTATCAGGCTATTGCCCAGCAGGTAGAGGTCACCGATTGCATCGAGGATCTTGTGCTTCACGAATTCGTCTTCGTAGCGAAGGCCGTCTTCGTTCAGTACACCATCCGCGTCGACCACAATGGCGTTTTCAACGCTGCCGCCGAGTGCGAGGTTGTGCTTGCGCAGGTACTCGATGTCACTCATGAAACCAAAGGTACGGGCGCGGCTGACTTCTTTTACGAACGAAGTGCTGGAAAAATCCACGCTTGCACTTTGGGTGCGGTCACGGAATACCGGGTGATCGAAATCGATCTCAAAGCTCACTTTAAAGCCTTCGAACGGGACGAAGGTGGCGCGCTTGTCGCCGTCTTCTACTGTCACTTCCCGCAGAATGCGAATGAACTTCTTGGCTGCGTCCTGTTCTTCCAGGCCGGCAGATTGAATCAAGAATACGAAGGGTCCAGCGCTGCCATCCATGATCGGGACTTCGGACGCGGAGAGCTCGACGTAGGCGTTATCGATGCCCAAACCGGCCATGGCCGAGAGCAAGTGCTCCACCGTGTCCACCTTGACGTCACCGTTGACCAATGTGGTCGACATCGTGGTTTCGCCAACGTTTTCCGCGCGAGCAGGAATCTGCACCACAGGGTCCAGGTCGGCACGCACAAACACGATGCCGGTGTCGACAGGTGCAGGCTTGAGGGTCAGGTATACCTTCTCCCCGGAGTGCAGACCTACACCTGTGGCACGAATAATATTCTTCAGGGTGCGTTGTTTAATCATGGCTTGGACCGCTTCAGCGCAAATTGCGAACTGGTATCAACAAAGGCTGGCGATAATAGCAGACCAGACCTTTGCTGAACACCAATCACCTTCATAGCCCTGATACATTCCATCAATCGGCCTGACGACGCAAGAATGCCGGGATGTCCAGGTAGTCCAGATCATCTTGCGGATTCGGGCTACGGGACGCCGCAGCACCGGCCTGAGCCTGGTTGCGCATCACGGTCGGACGGTCCAGGTCACGGTAGTTCACCGACGGCAGTTCCTGGCGCGAAGGCGCTGGAGCAGCAGCCGCCTGGCTGGCGTGGCTGGCTTGGCTGTTGTGCAGGGTGTTGTCGATGACCTTCACAGGCTTCTCGATTTTCGCGCCCAGGCCGGTCGCAACCACGGTCACGTGCAGCTCGTCGCGCATGTCCGGATCGATAACGGTACCGACCTTGACCATGGCGTGCTCGGAAGCGAAGGCTTCGATGATGCTACCCACGTCGGAGTACTCACCCAGGGACAGGTCAGGACCGGCGGTGATGTTCACCAGGATGCCGCGTGCACCTTGCAGGTTCACGTCTTCCAGCAGCGGGTTGCGGATGGCCGCTTCAGTGGCTTCACGTGCACGGTTCGGACCGCTGGCGCAGCCAGTGCCCATCATCGCCATGCCCATTTCGCTCATCACGGTACGGACGTCGGCAAAGTCGACGTTGATCATGCCTGGGCGCTTGATGATGTCGGAGATACCGCGAACGGCACCGGCCAGTACATCGTCAGCCTTGGCGAATGCGGACAGCAGGCTCGCGTCCTTGCCCAGGATGGTCAGCAGCTTCTCGTTGGGGATGGTGATCAACGAGTCGACGCTTTCAGACAGCAGACGGATGCCTTCGTCGGCGATCTGCATGCGCTTGCGACCTTCGAACGGGAACGGACGGGTGACGACAGCCACCGTCAGAATGCCCATTTCCTTGGCCACTTCGGCAATGATCGGCGCAGCACCGGTACCGGTACCGCCGCCCATGCCGGTGGTGATGAACACCATGTTGGTGCCTTGCAGCACTTCAGCGATACGCTCGCGGTCTTCCAGCGCGGCTTGACGGCCGACTTCCGGGTTGGCGCCAGCGCCGAGGCCCTTGGTCACCGCAGTGCCCAATTGCAGGATGGTCCGCGCGCCGATGCTTTTCAGCGCCTGGGCATCAGTGTTGGCGCAGATGAATTCAACGCCTTCAATGTTGCTCTTGACCATATGGTTGACAGCGTTGCCGCCGCCACCGCCGACACCGATCACTTTGATGACCGGGCTTGCGGGGATGTTGTCTACGAGTTCGAACATGTTCCCTCTCCTTTCATTTCTCTAGTTTTTTCGCCTACTGCTTACAACGGTGTTGCGGTGTCGCGGTAAATCATTAGAAGTTGCCCTTGACCCATGCCTGCAACCGCTCGAACAACGGCGCCTTGGCCTCGTCGTCGCTGCGGTAGCTGTCACGGTTGCTCGGGCCCGACAGGGAAATGCCGTCGGTCTGCTTTTGCAGCCCGTACAACAGCAAGCCCACGCCGGTGGAATAAATCGGGTTGCGTACCACGTCGCCCAGACCCTTCACGCCATGGGGCACGCCCAGGCGGACCGGCATGTGGAAGATTTCCTCGGCCAGCTCGACCGCGCCTTCCATCTTCGAGGTACCACCGGTCAGCACGATGCCGGCCGGGATCAAATCTTCGTAGCCGCTGCGGCGCAGTTCAGCCTGGATCAGGGTAAACAGCTCGTCGTAGCGTGGCTCGACCACTTCGGCCAGGGCCTGGCGCGACAGTTCGCGCGGTGGACGATCACCCACGCTCGGCACCTTGATGGTCTCGCCGGCACCGGCCAGCTTGGCCAGGGCGCAAGCGTAGCGGATCTTGATTTCTTCGGCGTACTGGGTCGGTGTACGCAGCGCCATGGCGATGTCGTTGGTCACCTGGTCACCGGCAATCGGGATCACGGCGGTGTGACGGATCGCACCCTCGGTGAAGATCGCGATGTCGGTGGTGCCGCCGCCGATGTCGACCAGGCACACGCCCAGTTCTTTTTCGTCGTCGGTCAGAACCGAGTAGGCCGAAGCCAACTGCTCGAGAATGATGTCGTCGATTTCCAGGCCGCAGCGACGCACGCATTTTTCAATATTCTGTGCGGCGTTGACGGCACAGGTCACCACGTGGACCTTGGCTTCCAGGCGTACGCCCGACATGCCCAGGGGCTCACGCACGCCTTCCTGGTTGTCGATCACGTAGTCCTGCGGCAGGGTGTGCAACACCCGCTGGTCAGCCGGGATCGCCACGGCCTGGGCAGCGTCGAGCACGCGCTCGAGGTCGGCCGAGCTGACTTCGCGGTCGCGGATCGCCACGATGCCGTGGGAGTTCAGGCTGCGGATATGGTTGCCCGCCACGCCGACGAACGCCGAGTGGATCCGGCAACCGGCCATCAGCTGCGCTTCTTCGATGGCGCGCTGGATCGATTGCACGGTGGACTCGATGTTCACCACCACGCCCTTCTTCAGGCCCCGGGACGGATGCGTGCCAATACCGACGATTTCGATGACACCGTCTTCCCCGACCTCGCCCACCAGCGCCACCACCTTGGAGGTGCCGATATCGAGACCGACGATCATTTTGCCGCTTTGCACGTTTGCCATGGGTCCTGCCTCTTCTTAATTCTTCGCGACAGCGGGTTGCGCTGCCGTGGGCGCTGCCGGTTCACGCCAGCCGACGGCAAGGCCGTTGGCGTAACGCAGGTCGACGCTCGCAATGTTCGTAATCTGTTCTTTCAAGGTCTTGTCGTAGATGGCAATGAAGCGGCGCATCTTTTCCACCAAGCGGTCGCGTCCCAGCAACAACTGGATGCCCGGGCCGGAACTGCCTGCCCCGGTCGTCAAAAACCAGCTGCCCCGTTCACGCAGTTCCAGGCGTGCAATGGAGAAGCCCAGTGGCCGCAGCATCTGGCTCAAGGCCTGGTACTGCTGCATCACTTGCTGCTGAGCCCGCTGCGGCCCGAACAGCTGCGGCAGGTGCTCGTAGTTGGCCAGCTCACGCGGGGTGAACGCCTGGCCCTGGTTGTTCAACAGCGCTTCGTCACCCCAACGGGCCACGGGCAGTTGTTCTTCCAGGCGGATCGTCACCTGGTCCGGCCATACGCGGCGGACTTCGGCGTGGGCGATCCACGGCATCTGTTCCAGCTCCGAGCGCATGCCGGCCAGGTCGATGGTAAAGAAGCTCGCCGCCAGGTACGGGCCGATGCGCTGCTGTACCGCTTGCTGGCTGATGTAGCTCAAGTCGCCCTGCACGCTGATCCTGGTGATCGGCCGGTCGGCATACGGCAACAGACGCTGCGCGCCTTCGTAGGTTCCGAAGCCCAGCACCACCAGCAATACCGGCCAGTACAACGCCTTGAGGAAACCAAAGTTGGCTTTCGGCAGGCGCGCCGACATCGGCTCTTTAGCCACCATTCGGCTGGCACCCCGTGGCACCGGCTTGCGGCTCGGTGCTTGAGGGGGCTGATGACGAAGCGATGCGCCTTTCATGTCCTTAGCCTCGTGGCTCAATGCTTGCGGCCAGGATCGCCAGCACCAGTTGCTGGAAATCCAGGCCCGCAGCGCGAGCGGCCATAGGTACCAGGCTGTGGTCGGTCATGCCCGGTGCGGTGTTGACTTCCAGGAACCAGAAATTCCCTTGGTCATCCTGCATCACGTCTGCCCGCGCCCAACCGGCGATACCCAGCGCCTCACAGGCTTTCGCCGTGAGGTCCATCAATTCCTGTTCCTTGGCTGCGTCAAGGCCGCATGGGATCCGGTACTGGGTATCGGAAGCCAGGTACTTGGCGTCGTAGTCGTAAAAGGTGTGGGGCGTGCCCAATGCGATGGGCGGCAATACCTGGCCACGCAGGGTGGCGATGGTGTACTCGGGACCCTGGATCCACTGTTCCACCAACACTTGCGAATCGTAGGTACTTGCCGCTTTCCATGCGTCGATCAATTCGGCAGCCGAGTTCACTTTAGCCATGCCGATACTGGAGCCTTCATGGGCAGGTTTGACGATCAAAGGCAGGCCCAGTTCCTTGGCTGCAGAAATACAATCGTCTTCGCTGCACAGCACACTGTGACGCGGGGTCGGAATGCCCAGGCTGTGCCACACCTGCTTGGTGCGCAACTTGTCCATCGCCAGCGCGGAAGCGAGGATGCCGCTGCCCGTGTAAGGGATGCCGGCACACTCCAGCAGGCCTTGCATGCTGCCGTCTTCACCGCCACGGCCATGCAGGATGATGAAGGCGCGGTCGATCTTCTCGGCCTGCAGGCGGGCGAGGAAGTCATCGCCCACGTCGATACCGAAGGCGTTCACGCCGGCACTTTGCAAGGCTTCGAGCACGGCGTTGCCGGACTTGAGCGACACTTCGCGCTCGGCGCTCTTGCCGCCGAACAATACGGCTACGCGACCGAAGTCGGCAGGCGTGATCGTGGAAAACAGGGAGGCGTAGTCAGTGGTCATTTCGCCGCTCCCTTTTTTGCCGCAAACAGCGGGCTCGCCAGCAATTTCGGCGCAAGGCCACCAATGTCACCGGCGCCCTGGCACAGCAGGATGTCGCCGGCACGCAGCAGCGGCTTGACGATTGGCGCCAGGTCCACGCCACGTTCGATGTAGATCGGGTCCAACTGGCCGCGCTGACGGATGCTGTTGCACAGCTTGCGGCTGTCGGCGCCCGGGATCGGCTCTTCGCCGGCAGGGTAGACTTCCATCAACAGCAGCACGTTGGCATCAGCCAGTACATTGACGAAATCGTCGTACAGGTCGCGGGTACGGCTGTAGCGGTGCGGCTGGTACACCATCACCAGGCGACGCTCCGGCCAGCCACCACGCACGGCCTTGATCACCGCAGCGACTTCAGTCGGGTGGTGCCCGTAGTCGTCCACCAGCATCACGTCACCGCCCTCTACCGGCAACTGGCCGTAGACCTGGAAGCGACGGCCCACGCCGGCAAAGCGCGACAGGCCTTCGACGATGGCTTCATCGCTGACGCCCTCGTCGGTGGCGATGCAGATGGTCGCCAGGGAATTGAGTACGTTGTGGTTGCCCGGCATGTTCACCGAGACATCCAAGGGCTCACGGTCCGGACGCAGCACGGTGAAGAAGGTTTGCATGCCTTCCTGGCGCACATTGATGGCGCGCACGTCGGCGTCTTCGCTGAAGCCGTAGGTCACGGTCGGACGCTTGACCAGCGGCAGGATTTCGCGCACCACCGGATCGTCCAGGCACACCACCGCCAGACCGTAGAACGGCAGGTTGTGCAGGAACTCGACGAAGGTTTTCTTCAGCTTGTTGAAGTCACCGTCGTAGGTCGCCATATGGTCGGCGTCGATGTTGGTGACCACAGCCACCAGCGGTTGCAAATGCAGGAAGCTGGCATCGCTTTCATCGGCTTCGGCGATCAGGTAACGGCTGGTGCCGAGCTGGGCATTGGTGCCGGCGGCATTCAGGCGGCCACCAATGACGAACGTCGGGTCCAGGCCTCCGGCGGCGAACACCGAGGCAATCAGGCTGGTAGTAGTGGTTTTGCCATGGGTGCCGGCGACGGCGATGCCGTGGCGATAGCGCATCAGCTCGGCCAGCATCTCGGCGCGAGGCACCACGGGAATGCGGCGCTCAAGGGCGGTGGCCACTTCCGGGTTGGAGGTGTTCACGGCGCTGGACACCACCAGCACATCGGCCTCGGCGGCGTTCTCGGCACGGTGGCCGATAAAGATCTGCGCGCCGAACGACTTCAGGCGGTCGGTGACCGGCGACTCTTTCAAGTCGGAGCCGGACACCTGGTAGCCCAGGTTCAGCAGTACTTCGGCAATGCCGCACATGCCCACGCCGCCGATACCGACGAAGTGGATGCGACGGATGCGGCGCATTTCCGGTTGCGGCATGGCTTTCTGATTCTCAACCATGGGCCACCTCCAGGCAGATATCGACCACGTTGCGGGTTGCGTCAGGTTTGGCCAGGCGGCTTGCGGTGCTCGCCATGCTGTTGAGTCGTTCCGGTTGCATCAATACCTCGGTCAGGCGTGCGGCCAAGTCGGCGGCGCCAGTCGTTCTTTGCGGCAGCAGGAAGGCAGCGCCCTCCCCGGCCAAATATTCAGCGTTGCGGGTCTGGTGATCGTCGATCGCGTGGGGCAAAGGCACCAGCAACGACGGCAGACCGGCGGCGGCCAGTTCACTGACGGTCAGCGCACCGGAGCGGCAGACCACCAGGTCGGCCCAGCCATAGGCATGGGCCATGTCTTTGATGAAGGGCTGTACGTTCGCCTCCACACCGGCCTCGCGATAGCGCGTGGCGGTGACTTCACCATGATCTTTGCCCGCCTGGTGGAAGACCTCAGGGCGCAACTCCACAGGAAGTTGCGCCAGGGCTTGCGGCAGCAATTTGTTCAAAGGCTCGGAGCCCAGGCTGCCGCCCATGACCAGCAGGTGCGCCTTGCGCCCGGCCAAGGCTTCACGGGCGATGCCCATGAACAGTTCGATGCGCACCGGGTTGCCAGTGGTGCGCAGCTTGTCCGATGCACCAAAGGTCTTCGGAAAGGCCTCGCACACCCGCGCCGCCAAGGGCACCAGCAGGCGGTTGGCGGTGCCGGCGACGGCGTTCTGTTCGTGCACAATCACCGGCACACCGGCGAGCCTGGCCGCGACGCCACCAGGGCCGGTCACATAGCCACCAAAACCGAGCACACACACCGGCTTCAGTTCACGAATGATCTTGCGCGCCTGCCACACCGCCTTGAGCAACACGAACGGCGCCTTGAGCAGGGACAACTTGCTCTTGCCGCGCAGGCCGGTGACGTTGATCAGGTGCAGCGGCAAGCCGGCATTCGGCACCAATTCGTTTTCGATACCGCGCGGCGTGCCCAACCAGTGCACGGTGTAGCCACGGTTCTGGAATTCCCGCGCGCAGGCCAGGGCCGGGAACACGTGGCCCCCGGTGCCGCCCGCCATGATCAGCACGTTAGCGCCCATGGGTCGGCTCCTCGGCGAAATCGCTTTCGCTGAATTCCATCTCTTCGCTGCCCAGGTGGGTTCGACTCTCCCACTCGATGCGCAGCAACAAGCCCAGGCACGCGCAGCAGATCACCAACGAACTGCCGCCATAACTGAGGAACGGCAAGGTCAGGCCCTTGGTCGGCAACAGGCCGACGTTCACACCGATATTGATCAGGAACTGGCCGATCCACAGGAACGACAAGCCGTACGCCACATAGGCGGCGAAATACTGTTTGGCCTTCTCGGCCCACAGGCCGATGTACATGCCGCGTACACACACGAACACGAACAGCGCGACGGTGCATAGCGAACCCACCACACCGAGCTCTTCGGCCAGTACCGAGAACACGAAGTCGGTGTGCGCTTCCGGCAGGTAGAACTGCTTCTGCACACTGTTGCCCAGGCCCACGCCCAGCCACTCGCCGCGACCGAAGGCGATCAGCGCCTGGGTCAACTGGTAGCCGGAGCCGAACTGGTCGGACCAGGGGTCGGTAAAGGTGATCAGACGCGCCATCCGGTAGGGTTGTGCCTGCACCAGGACCGTCACGGCAGCCACGGCCAGCACCACCATCAGGGTGAAGCGGAACAGCCCCACGCCGCCGAGGAACAGCATCGCCGCAGCAGCGCCCATCATCACGACGGTGGCGCCGAAGTCGGGCTCCATCAGCAGCAGGCCAGCCATGGGCAGCAGCACGATGAACGGCTTGAAGAACCCCATCCAGCTTTCGCGCACTTCTTTCTGGCGACGTACCAGGTAGCCGGCCAGGTAGATCACCACGAACACCTTGGCGATTTCCGACGGCTGCACGTTGAACGCGCCGAAACCGATCCAGCGCATCGAACCATTCACCTCGCGGCCGATGCCGGGCAGGATCACCATGACCAGCAAGCCGAACGCCCCGATCAGCATCAACCAGCCCAGGCGTTGCCAGGTGGCGATGGGGATCATCATGGTGACGATGCAGGCGCCGAGGCCGATCACCAGGTACACCAGGTGACGGATCATCATGTACAGGGTATTGCCCGACTGCACGGCAGCCACTTCGGACGACGCCGAGGTAATCATCACCAGGCCCAGGCCCAACAAGGCGAGGCAACCGGCGAGCATCGGGAAATCGAGGTCGATACCGCGCCCGGTAATGATCGGCGATGGGTACGGCTTGATGATATTCCGGAAATTCATGCCAAGGCCTCCACGGCGCGGGCGAACAGCTGGCCGCGCTCTTCGTAGTTCTTGAACATGTCGAAACTGGCGCAGGCTGGCGACAACAGCACCGCATCGCCGGACTGGGCCAGGGCCTTGCAACGGGCGATGGCGTCGTCCAGGGACGTGGCGCGCACTTGCGGCACCGCGTCACCGAGAGCGGCGGCGATCAGATCGGAATCGCGGCCCATCAGCACCACGGCGCGGCAATGCTCAGCCACCGGGCCTTTAAGGTCCTTGAAGTCGGCACCCTTGCCGTCGCCACCGGCGATCAACACCAGCTTGCCGTCGATATCGGCGCCAAGGCCTTCGATGGCTGCCAGGGCTGCACCCACGTTGGTGGCCTTGGAATCGTTGTAATAGCTGACGCCATCAAGGTCGCGCACCCACTGGCAGCGATGCTCAAGGCCGCCAAAGCTGCGCAGCGCCGAGAGCATGGCGTCAAACGGCAGGCCGACGGCATGCCCCAGCGCCAACGCCGCCAGGGCATTGGACTGGTTATGGGCGCCACGGATTTTCAGCTCGCGCACCGGCATCAGGTTCTGGAATTCGAAGGCCAGGTATTTCTCGCCGTTCTCTTCGCGGATGCCGAAGGCTTTGAAATCGGGTTTGCCGAGGCCGAAGGTCCAGCAGGGCAGGCCCTCGCCCATCAGCGGACGGCTCAGGGCATCCTGGCGGTTGACCACGACTTGCCGCGCACCACGGAAGATCCGGTGCTTGGCCAGGTGGTAAGCCGGCAGGCCGCTGTAGCGGTCCATGTGGTCCTCGCTCACGTTCAACACGGTCGCCACTTCGGCGCCGAGGTCGTGGGTGGTTTCCAGCTGGAAGCTCGACAGCTCCATCACGTACAACTCGATGTCGTCACTGAGCAGGTCCAGCGCGGGTGTACCGAGGTTGCCGCCCACGGCCACGCGCTTGCCGGCCGCAGTCGCCATCTCGCCGACCAGGGTGGTCACGGTGCTTTTCGCGTTGGAGCCGCTGATGGCCACGATCGGCGCCTTCGCATTACGGGCGAACAGGTCGATATCGCCGGACAGCTTCACGCCACGGGCAGCGGCGGCTTGCAGGGCCGGGGTCGCCAGGGCCAGGCCGGGGCTCACGTAGAGCTCATCGGCACGGCACAGAAACTCGACATCCAGCTCGCCACAACGCACTTCCACGTGCGGGTAGTCACGGCGCAGCGTGACCAGCTCCGGTGGATTTTCCCGCGTATCGGCCACGGCAAACGACGTGCCGCAGTTCGCCAGGAAGCGAACCAGGGACATGCCGCTCTTGCCGAGGCCGACAACGATGCGGAAGTGGTCTGAAGCGATCAGGGACACTCGTTTCTACCTCAGTTTCAGGGTGGCAAGGCCGATCAGCACCAGGATCACCGTGATGATCCAGAAGCGGACGATCACGCGTGGCTCGGGCCAGCCCTTGAGTTCAAAGTGGTGGTGAATCGGCGCCATGCGGAACACACGACGCCCGGTCAATTTGAAGGACGCCACCTGGATGACCACCGACAGGGTTTCCATCACGAACACACCGCCCATGATGAACAGCACGATTTCCTGGCGCACGATCACCGCGATGGTGCCGAGGGCCGCGCCCAGCGCCAGGGCGCCGACGTCGCCCATGAACACTTGCGCCGGGTAGGTGTTGAACCACAGGAAGCCCAGGCCGGCACCGATCAGCGCGCCGCAGAACACAATCAGTTCACCCGCGCCCGGTACATAAGGAATCAGCAGGTATTCAGCGAATTTCACGTTACCCGACAGGTAGCAGAAGATGCCGAGCGCGCCGCCCACCATCACCGTCGGCATGATCGCCAGGCCGTCGAGGCCGTCGGTGAGGTTCACTGCGTTGCTGGAGCCGACAATCACGAAGTAGGTCAGCACCACGAAGCCGATACCCAAGGGAACGCTGGCGTCCTTGAGCATCGGGATGATCAGGGTCGTCTCCACCGCGCTTGGCGCAGTGGTGTAGAGGAAGATCGCCGCAGCGAGGCCAAACACCGACTGCCAGAAATACTTCCAGCGGCTTGGCAGCCCCTTGGAGTTTTTCTCGATCACCTTGCGGTAGTCGTCCACCCAACCGATGGCGCCGAACAACAGGGTCACCAAGAGCACCACCCACACATAGCGGTTGTGCAGGTCAGCCCACAGCAAGGTGCTGATGCCGATGGACGACAGGATCAGCGCACCGCCCATGGTCGGGGTGCCGGACTTGGACAGGTGCGACTGCGGGCCGTCATTACGAACCGATTGACCAATTTGCAGGTTCTGCAGGGTGCGGATCATCCACGGCCCCAGGAACAGCGACAAACACAACGCGGTCAGCACACCCAGGATCCCGCGCAGGGTCAGGTACTGGAAGACCGCGAAGCCTTTGTGGAACTGTTGCAGATACTCAGCCAGCAGCAGCAGCATTAATGTTTCTCCGTACTTGAGCCACACAAGGCCGCGACGACGTTTTCCATCACCGCGCTGCGCGATCCCTTGATCAAAATGGTTGTGTGTTTGTCGTGTTCAGCCGCCGCCAGCGCCTGGATCAGCTCGGCCTGGGTCGCGAAATGCAGCGCGCCGGGGCCGAACGCGTTGACAGCGTGAGCCATGTTCGGGCCGACGGCGTACAGCGCGTCGACTTTGCCGGTCGCGTAGGCACCGACTTCACGGTGGGACTGTTCGGCCCAGTCGCCCAGCTCGGCGATGTCGCCCAGCACCAGTACCTTGCGGCCATCGAAGCCTTTAAGCAGGTCGATGGCGGCGCAGACCGAGGACTGGTTGGCGTTGTAAGTGTCATCGATCACGCGCATGCCATTGGTTGCCAGCTGCGCCACGGTACGGCCCTTGACCGGCTGCACCGCGCCAAGCCCGGTGGCGATACCGAACAGCGACACGCCCAGGGCGTAGGCGGCAGCGGCCGCGGCCAGGGCATTGGCGACGTTATGGTTGCCCAGCAGGTTCAACTGCACGTGCTCATTGCCTTGCGGGGTGTGCAAGGTAAAAGACGGGCAGCCACGGGCATCAACGGTGATGTTGGATGCGTGGAAATCAGCCGCAGCATTGAGCACGGCAAACGTCAGGACCTTGCGACCGGCGGCGCGTACACGCCAGGTCTCGAAGGCCTTGTCATCGAGATTCAAGACAGCGGTGCCGGATGCATCGAGGCCTTCGAGGATTTCACCCTTGGCTTCGACGATCTTTTCCGGGCCGCCGAACTCACCGACGTGGGCGGTTCCGGCATTGTTGATGATCGCCACGTGGGGCTTGGTCAGCGCCACGGTGTAGGCGATTTCGCCGATGCGCGATGCGCCCAGCTCGATCACCGCCGCCGTATGTTCAGGGGCCAGTTCGAGCAGGGTCAACGGTGCGCCGAAATCATTGTTCAGGTTGCCACGGGTGGCAAGCACCGGGCCGCGCGTGCGCAGTACCCCGGCAAGCAACTCCTTGACCGTGGTCTTGCCGCTGGATCCCGTGATGGCCGCAACGGGGTTGGTGAACCCGGCACGGTTCAACGCACCCAATTGACCAAGGGCCAGACGGGTGTCGGCGACCAGCAGTTGCGGCAGTGTGGAATCCGCGACTTCGCGCTGCACCAAGGCACCCACGGCGCCTTTGGCGGCAACTTCATTCAGGTAGTCGTGACCATCGAAACGCGGGCCCGCCAGGGCGACAAACAGTTGCCCCGGCTTGATGTTGCGGCTGTCGATACTCACGCCGTCGAAGCGGCAATCGCTCGACAGCATACGGGCCGACAAGGCCTGGACCAGTTCGCTGAATGTCATCGGTTTAAGCATGGGCAACCTCCCAGGCGGTCAAGGCGTGATCGGCCTCGACCAGATCGGAGAAGGCATGGCGCTCGCCGTTGATTTCCTGATAGTCCTCGTGACCTTTACCGGCCAGCACCACCACGTCGTCAGCACTGGCGCCGGCGATCAATTGGGCAATGGCTGCGCCGCGACCGGCGACGAACGTAGCCTTGGACACGTCTTTGAAGCCGACGCGGATGTCGTCGAAAATCTGGCTCGGGTCTTCACTGCGTGGGTTGTCGTCGGTGACGAGCACGCCATCGGCCAGGCGCTCGACAATCTCGGCCATTAACGGGCGCTTGCCGCGATCACGATCACCGCCGCAACCAAACAGGCACAACAACTTGCCCTTGGCGTGGGGACGCAGGGCCACCAGGACTTTTTCCAGGGCATCCGGCGTGTGGGCGTAATCGACCACCACCAACGGCTGTTTGCCGCCACCCAGGCGCTGCATGCGACCGACCGGGCCTTCCAGCTTCGGCAGCACACGCAGGATTTCGTCGAGGGCGTAATCCAGGCCGAGCAATGCGCCGACGGCCGCCAGGGTGTTGCTCAGGTTGAAACGACCGAGCAAGGTGCTGCGCAAATGATGTTCGCCCTGGGGCGTCACCAGCGTCGCGCGCACGCCTTCGTCATTGAATTGCGCGTCGCGGCAGTACAGGTACGCGCTGGAATCTTCCAGGCTGTAGCTGATCAGGCGCGACTCACGCTCTTCGGCGGCCAGTTGGCGACCGAACTCGTCGTCCAGGTTCACCACGCGGCACTTCAAGTCGTTCCAGGCGAACAGCTTGGCCTTCTCGGCCGCGTAGGCTTCCATGGTGCCGTGGTAGTCGAGGTGATCGCGGGACAGGTTGGTCATCACCGCCACATCAAACGCCAGGGCAGCAACCCGACCCTGGTGCAAACCGTGGGACGACACTTCCATGGCAACCGCCTTGGCGCCGGCCTTTTTCAGGTCGGCCAGGGTCGCTTGCACGGCAATCGGGTTCGGCGTGGTGTGCAGGCCGCTTTGCAGCGCGCCGTAGAAACCAGTGCCCAGGGTGCCGACGATGCCGCAGTGTTGCCCCAGCAGGTCAAGGGCCTGGGCAATCAATTGGGTCACGCTGGTCTTGCCGTTGGTGCCGGTAACGCCAACCAGGTTGAGATGTCGACTTGGCTCGCCATAGAAACGCCCGGCGATGTCCGAGAGCTGTTTGGCCAGCCCCTTGACCGGAATCAGCGGAACATCGGTGATCGGCAACACGGTTGCGCCTTCCACTTCGTAGGCCACGGCAGCCGCGCCACGTTGCAGGGCGTCCGCAATATGTGCACGGCCATCGAACTTGCCACCCGGCACCGCCAGGAACAGGTCACCGGCGCGCACATTGCGACTGTCCAGGCTCAATTCACGGATCAGAAGATCGCGGCCGGCGTGGGCAAAAATCTTGTTCAGGCTAAGAGACATCAGCCGCGCCCTCCATTGGCTTTTACAGCAGCGGCCGGTGGACCGGCGTTCGCTTGTTGGGTCGGCGGCAGGTTGTCCGGCGTGATGTTCATCAGGCGCAGGGTGCCGGACATCACTTTGCTGAACACCGGCGCCGAGACCAGGCCACCGAAGTAACCGGCTTTGCTCGGCTCATCGATCACCACCACGATGGCGTAGCGTGGATCGCTCATCGGGCCGAAACCGGCGAACAACGAACGGTACGAATTTTCCGCGTAGCCCTTGGTACCCACCGACGTTTTACGCGCAGTACCCGACTTGCCGGCTACGTGATACGCCGGCACCTGGGCACGGAATACGCCGCGTGGCGCTTCGATCACTTGTTGCAGCATGCCTTGCATGGTCTTGGCGACGTTTTCCGGTATCACCTGGGTGGCTTTCGGCGCTTCGTCGACATGGATCAGGCTCAGCGGAACCATGCGCCCATTATTTGCCAATACAGAGAAAGCATGGGCCAGTTGGATCGCCGTCACCGACAAGCCGTAGCCGTAGGAAAGCGTGGCGGTCTCGGCCTTTTTCCAGTCGCGGTAGTTCGGCAGGTTGCCGACGCGCTCACCGGGGAAATCCAGGCCGGTGGGCTGGCCCAGACCGATCTTCTGCGCCAGGTGATAAATGGTCTCGCCGCCGATATCGAAGGCGACCTTGCTCATGCCTACGTTACTGGAGTTGATCAGGATACCTGTCAGATCCAGCACCGGGCCTTCGGTACGGGACACGTCACGAATGGTGTACTTGCCCAGCTGCAACGTACCCGGATACACCTCGACCTTGTCGCTGGGTTTCCAGCGTCCGGTTTCGAGGGCGGCACTCATGGAGATGGCTTTCATGGTCGAGCCCGGCTCGAACACGTCGATCATCGCTCGGTTGCGCATCATCGCCGGCTGCAGGTTGCGACGGTTGTTGGGGTTGTAGGTCGGCTGGTTGACCATGGCGAGGATCTCGCCGGTCTTGACGTCCATGATCACCAGGCTGCCGGCCTTGGCGCCGTTCTCGATGATCGCGTTACGCAACTCGCGGTTGGCCAGGTATTGCAGGCGCAGGTCAATCGACAACGCCAAGGGCTTACCGGCCTTGGCGTTTTTGGTGACTTGGACATCCTTGATCAGTCTGCCGCGCCGATCCTTGATGACTTGTCGTTTGCCGGGAACCCCGGCGAGCCATTCATCGTAGGCGAGTTCCACACCCTCACGGCCGTGGTCGTCGATGTCGGTAAAGCCGACCATATGCGCGGTGGTTTCACCGGCCGGGTAGAAACGACGGAACTCCTCGATGCCGTAGACACCGGGGACTTTAAGGTCGAGCACCTGCTGGCCTTGTTCGGGGGTTAGGCCGCGGACCAGGTAGATGAATTCTTTATTGGCCTGGGCTTCCAGGCGTTCAGCCAAGGCTTTCGGGTCTTGCCCCAGCGCGGCGGCAAGCGCCGGCCAGCGATCCTTGGCGACCTGCAACTCCTTGGCGTTGGCCCACAGGGTGGTGACCGGCGTACTGACGGCCAGCGGTTCGCCGTTACGGTCGGTGATCAGGCCGCGGTGTGCCGGAATCGGGATGTGACGCAGGCTACGGGCATCGCCCTGGCCGATCAGGAAGTCACGGTCGACCACTTGCAGGTCGATGATCCGCCAGGCGATCGCACCCACCATCAATGCCAGCAAGCCGAGCATCAGGCGGAAGCGCCATGGGTAGAGTGCGCCTTCGAGTTTCATCATGGCGCCACCATGCGGACTTCGGCCGCGCCCGGGATGTGCATTTTCAGTTGTTCAGTCGCCAGCACTTCAATGCGGCTATGGGCTGTCCAGGTGCTTTGCTCCAGGATCAACCGGCCCCATTCCGCCTGGGCTTTGTCGCGCACACTCAATTCCCCGTACAGGGTATTGAGCAACTGGCGGTTGTAGTGGGCGCTGTAGGACACCGCAATCGCGGAAATCAGCACGCCGACAAACAGCAGCAACATAAAGAAGCTGCCGCCCGGGAGGGGCTTGGCGAAAAGCTTGCTCACCGCAACTTCTCCGCGACACGCATGACAGCGCTACGGGAACGTGGGTTGGCCTTGAGCTCAGCTTCGGACGCGAACTGCGCCTTGCCATGGATTTTGATTTTCGGCACAAAGGCTTCGAAACGTACCGGCAGGTTGCGCGGCAGGTTGTCGGACTCACCCTTGACCAGGCGACGCATGAACAACTTGACGATGCGGTCTTCCAGAGAGTGGAAGCTGATCACCACCAGGCGACCGCCCACTTCCAGCGCCTCGAGAGCAGCCTCGAGGCCGGCCTCCAGGTCGCCCAACTCGTTGTTGACGTGAATACGCAGGCCCTGGAACGCACGGGTCGCCGGGTTCTTGCCCTTTTCCCACGCTGGGTTGGCGACTTTCAGTACTTCGGCCAGGTCGGCAGTGCGCTCGAACGGCTGGATTTCACGACGCTCGACCACGGCGCGGGCCATGCGGCCAGCGAAGCGCTCCTCACCGTATTCCTTGAACACACGGGCGATTTCTTCCACTGGCGCGGTGGCGATGAACTGCGCAGCGCTGACGCCACGGGTCGGGTCCATGCGCATGTCGAGCGGACCGTCGTTCATGAAGCTGAAGCCGCGCTCCGGGTCGTCGAGCTGCGGCGAGGACACGCCCAGGTCGAGCAAAACCCCGGCTACCTTGCCCGCCATGCCGCGCTCGGCCACTTCGGCACCCAGCTCGGCAAAGCTGCGCTGCACAACGACAAAGCGGCCGTCTTCGGCCGCTAGCGCTTGCCCGGTGGCAATCGCTTGGGGGTCCTTGTCGAACCCGAGGAGTTTGCCGTCGGGCCCGAGCTGGCTGAGGATCAACCGGCTATGCCCGCCCCTGCCGAACGTGCCGTCCAGATAGCAGCCATCCGCGCGTACGGCGAGAGCCTCAACGGCTTCGTCAAGCAGTACGGTGATGTGGTTAAAGCCGCTATCAATAGTCACAGGATCAAATCACGCAGTTCATCAGGCATGGCGCCCGGTTGTTGAATAGCAGCCAGGTCAGCTGCAGAAACAGCATCCCAGGCATCTTCGTCCCACAATTGGAACTTGTTCAGTTGGCCGACCAGCATTGCGCGCTTGTCGAGCCTGGCGTACTCACGCAAGCGCGGCGGCACCAGGAAACGACCGCTGCCATCGAGCTCGAGGTCGACGGCGTTACCAATCAGCAAACGCTGCAGGCGGCGGTTCTCTTCACGCAATGAAGGCAGGGCGCGCAATTTGGTTTCAATCAACTCCCACTCATCGAGCGGGTAAACACACAAACAAGGGTCAACGGCATCGATAGTGATGATCAACTGCCCGGAACTTCGCGAAATGAGCTCGTCACGATACCGGCTCGGCATGGCGAGACGGCCTTTTGCATCGAGACTGATAGCGTTAGCTCCGCGAAACACAGATGCGTTTCTCCAAATTTTAGCGTTTTACGTTCAAAAAACCCACTTTGTGCCACTTTCCGCCACTTGCGCACACTATAGGAATGCGCCCACCACACCGTCAAGGCGCGGATTCAAGGAAAAGCCTTACAGAACGGAGATTTAGGAGCGTAAAGGGAGGAGAAAACAGAGTTCGAGGATGTTTTTGGCCCAACAAGCGCAAATAGCTCAAAGAGCTATAGGCTAAAGTTAAAGTAATTTATTAAGAGTAAGATTTTTTTGGTATTACGAAGACGCATCTGCCAATGATTCGGCAGGGAGGGATTCTTGCGTTACTACCGGGTTTCTGCTCGAGATTCGGACAGAAGGAAAAAGGTGGAGAGTCGATCTATAAGCCGGGTTCTGTCTTGAACAGTCATTCGTCTACGATGGCCATCACTGGACATCTTTAGCAACCTACCCGGTCCCAGCGCGGGCCACGCCTTGGGACCCTATTTGGTCTTGCTCCAAGTGGGGTTTACCTAGCCACGAACTGTTGCCAGTCGTGCGGTGCGCTCTTACCGCACCTTTTCACCCTTACCGGCACCGAAGTGCTTAGGCGGTTATTTTCTGTGGCACTTTCCGTAGGCTCACGCCTCCCAGGCATTACCTGGCACTTCGCCCTATGGAGCCCGGACTTTCCTCCCCCCCCTAATTTTCATAGAGGGCAGCGACTGTCCAATCGACTCTCCGCCGCGCAGGTTAACGGCACGACGGACTTAGGACAAGTAATAAAAGTTCAGAATTGCCATCACGTTCAGACGGAATACCCCTTTAACCCTGGAACTATTCGCCTTTTTGTTTATCCAGCGCCGCTTGATACAAGAGGTTCTTGCGCACCCCGGTGATTTCCGCCGCCAGGGCGGCCGCACGCTTGAGAGGCATCTCCTTGAGCAGCAGGTCGAGGATGCGCATGGCCTCGCTGCCCACCGCATCTTCGTCCTCAGGCGCGGTCCAGCCTGCGACCAGCACCACACACTCGCCGCGCTGCTGATTGCTGTCACCTTCGACAAACGCACGCAACTCTTCCAGCGGCAGACCCTTGAGGGTTTCGAAGGTCTTGGTCAGCTCACGGGCCAGCAGTGCCAGGCGCGCACCGCCAAATACCAGCTCCATGTCCTGCAGGCATTCGAGGATGCGATGGGGGGCTTCATAGAAGATCAAGGTGCGCGGCTCTTCCTTTAACGCTTGCAGCCGCGCACGTCGCCCAACGGCCTTGGCCGGCAGGAAACCCTCGAAAATAAAACGGTCGGACGGCAGACCCGCCGCCGACAATGCCGCAATCAGCGCGCACGCTCCCGGAACAGGCACTACATTGATACCAGCGGCCCGCGCCTGGCGCACCAGATGGTAGCCAGGGTCGGAGATCAGGGGTGTACCCGCGTCGGAGATCAGCGCCACATCGTCGCCGGCCAGCAGCCGCACGATAAAGCGGCTGCCTTCTTCGCGCTCGTTGTGTTCGTGGCACGCGGCTAATGGCGTGCTGATACCAAAATGCTGCATCAAACGCTGGGAGTGCCGTGTGTCCTCCGCCGCGATCAATTTAACCTCGCGCAACATTTTCAGTGCCCGCGCACTGATGTCGTCCAGGTTGCCAATGGGCGTCGCCACGACAAAAAGCGAGCCTGCAGTGGAATTCAAAGGACCTGGAGCAGTCAAAACGCACACCTCGATGGTTGGCAAAAGCGACATTGTAGCGCGTAGGCGCCTTGAAAATATGCCATCACCGCCGATGCCTTTTCAGCCGTTTAACGCCAGTTGCAACATTTGCACGACCTAATTCGACGGTTTCACGCCAGTAACATCGCGCCTGGGCCAGTGCTTGGGTACAATTCCACGCTAATTTGATCGGTATCAGGAACACTTACATGATCGCTTGCCTGCGGCTGCTCTCCGCCCTCTGCCTCGCTGCCTTATTGGCCGCGTGCGCCAGCTCGCCCTCGTCCAGCCTTGGCGACCTTCCACGGACCCCGGACGCCAGTATCGAGCAACTGCTCGAACAGGCCACTACCGCCAAGACGCCAGAAAAGGCTGCGTTGCTGCGCCTGAGTGCGGCAGACATGGCCTACAAGCAGAACAACCCTGGGCGTTCGTCGCAGATTCTTGCGCAAGTGCCCCTGGATGTCCTCAAGCCCGCCGCGCAAGTATTTGCCAGCACCCTGGCTGCCGAACTGGCCATGACGCGCAACCAGCCCAAGGCGGCGCTGACTGCCTTGAGCCACCCGAGCCTGCAAAACCTGAAGGACCTGCCGCCCGAACAGCAGATCCGCACCGCCAGCGTACACGCCCGCGCTTATGAAGCCGACGGCCAGACCCTGGCTGCCGCCCGGGAACGTGTCGCCATGGCCCCACTGCTCACGGGTGATGCCGCCAACAACAACCACGAAGCCATCTGGACCTTGATTGCCGCCGTGCCGGCCGAACAGCTGCAAGCCAGCGGCAATCCGGTGCTGGATGGTTGGATCACCCTGGCCCAGTCGGTCAAGGGCGCCGGTACGCTGGAGCAGCAACAGGCGGCCATCGACACCTGGCGCGCACAGAATCCGGGCCACCCGGCTGCCGTGCAATTGCCAACGCCGCTGACCAAGCTCAAGGAACTGGCCAGCCAGCCTCTGAACAAGATCGCCTTGCTGCTGCCACAGGACGGCCCGCTGGCCTCCGTCGGCAAAGCGCTGCGTGAAGGTTTCATGGCGGCGCACTACCAGGCCGAACAAGCGGGGCAGAAGCCGCCGGTCATCGAATTCTATGACAGCTCACGCCTGACCTCCCTCGACGACTTCTACGCCAAGGCCCAGGCCGCCGGTGTGCAATTGGTGGTCGGCCCGCTGGAGAAGCCTTTGGTCAAACAGCTCAGTGCCCGCCCGCAATTGCCGATCACCACCCTGGCGTTGAACTACAGCGAGACTGATCGCAGCCCGGCGCAACTGTTCCAGTTCGGCCTGGCCGCTGAAGACGAAGCCCGCGAAGTGTCGCGCCGCGCCCGTGCCGACGGCCTGCATCGCGCGGCTGCCATGGTTCCGCGTGGCGAATGGGGTGAGCGTGTCTACAAAGCCTTCCGCCAGGACTGGGAAGCCAATGGCGGCCAGGTCATGGGGGTTGAGTATGTCGATCAGCCCGTCGCCCTCGCCCAGCAAATTGCCGATCTGTTCCAGCTGCGCAAAAGCGAAGGCCGCGCCAAGAGCCTGCAAAGCACCGTCGGCACTGATGTCGCTGCGCAGCCGTCGCGTCGCCAGGACATCGAGTTCATCTTCCTGGCCGTGACACCGCAACTGGCCCAGCAGATCAAGCCGACCCTGAACTTCCAATATGCCGGCGACGTGCCGGTATACGCCACGTCCCACGTGTTCAGCGCCAGCGGCGACAAGAACCAGTACCTGGACATGACCAACGTGATGTTTTGCGAAACGCCCTGGTTGCTCAACACTACCGACCCACTGCGCAACCAGGTAGCCGCACAATGGCCACAAGCCAATGGCAGCCTCGGCCGCCTGTACGCGATGGGCGTCGACGCCTACCGCCTGGCGCCGCGCCTGGGGCAACTCAAGGCGCTGCCAGACACCCGTGTCGACGGCCTGTCGGGCAACCTGGGTATCAGCGCCAACCAGCGCGTTGATCGCCAGATGCCTTGGGCCAAGTTTGTCGGTGGCGAGATCCAGCGCCTGCCGGACACTCCGCGCTGATGCCCGAGCGGTCCACTGCACAAAGCGGCAAGGACGCCGAACTGCAAGCCCTGGAGTATTTGCAACAACAAGGTCTGCGCCTGCTGGCGCAGAACTGGTTATGTAAACGCGGTGAGCTTGATCTGGTCATGCTTGACGGCGATACAGTAGTATTCGTCGAAGTCCGCTACAGAAAACACGCACAATGGGGTGGCGCGCTCGCCAGTATCGACGGGCGCAAGCGTCAGAAGCTGATACTCGCCGCGCAGTTTTTCCTGCAAAAAGAGCATCGCTGGGCCGACGCCCCCTGCCGTTTCGATGTGGTTGCCATAGAAAGCACACCGTCTGGTCAGGCTGATCTGAACTGGCTCAAGAATGCCTTCGACAGCTGATTCGCCGGACATCTTCACCACACACTTTTGCTCTTTGCTTTGCGGGCTGCACATTCCTGTGCCAAACAGCCGCGCTACTTAAGGTCACACAGATGGACATGCAATCCCGAATTCGCCAGCTTTTCCAGGCCAGTATCGACACCAAGCAACAGGCGATGGACGTACTTGCACCGCACATCGAGCAAGCCAGTCAGGTCATGGTCAACGCCTTGCTCAACGAGGGCAAAATGCTTTCGTGCGGCAACGGCGGTTCGGCCGGCGATGCCCAGCATTTTTCGTCCGAGCTGCTCAACCGCTTCGAGCGTGAGCGCCCAAGCCTGCCAGCCATTGCCTTGACCACCGACTCGTCGACGATCACCTCGATTGCCAACGACTACAGCTACAACGAAATCTTCTCCAAGCAGATTCGCGCCCTGGGTCAACCGGGAGACGTGTTGCTGGCGATTTCCACCAGCGGCAACTCGGCGAATATTATTCAAGCGATCCAGGCCGCACATGATCGCGAAATGATTGTCGTAGCATTGACCGGGCGCGATGGCGGCGGCATGGCCTCACTGCTGTTGCCTGAAGACGTGGAAATTCGTGTCCCGGCCAATGTCACCGCACGTATCCAGGAAGTCCACCTGCTGGCGATCCATTGCCTGTGCGATCTGATCGACAGCCAACTGTTTGGGAGTGAAGAATGACCGTTAACCGCCTCAGCCTTTTGGCCATCACCCTGTGCCTCGCTATCAGCGGCTGCAGCACGGCCATCACCGCGACTCGTGACACCCCTATTCAGGATGACAAGGGCACCCGCACTTTCGGCAGCAAGATCGATGACTCGCTGATCGAAACCAAGGTCGAGGTCAACGTCGCCAAGGCCGCGCCAGATTTGGGCAATGGCGCTTCGCGCATCGTCGTGACCAGCTTCAACGGCGTCGTACTGCTCGCTGGCCAGACGCCACGCGCCGACCTCAAGGCCCAGGCCGAGCAAGCCGCCGCTGCCGTGCAGCGCGTGAAGAAAGTGCATAACGAATTGCAGGTGATGGACCCGATCACCCTGCTGGCCATCAGCAACGACGCCCTGCTGACCACCAAGATCAAGGCGCAGATGCTCACCGATAACGCGATCCCTGGTTCGCGCATCAAGGTCGTGACCGACAACGGTATCGTCTACCTGATGGGCCTGCTGACCCAGGCCGAAGCCACTCGCGCAGCCAACCTGGTGCAAGGTGTGTCCGGCGTGCAGAAAATCGTGAAGGTGTTCGAATACATCGATTGATGTAATCACGCAGCCACAAAAAAGGGCGCCTTTCACAGGCGCCCTTTTTATTAGCGAATGTTTACTGGTACTGCGAGTACGGGTTGCCCTGGAACTGGTTGTTCTGTTGTGGCGCCTGTTGCTGAGCACCTGGCTGGCCATACTGCTGGCCCGGGATCGGACCGAGGTTGACTTCCACACGACGGTTCTGGGCGCGGCCGTTGACGTCGGCGTTGCTGGCAATCGGGTTATCCGGGCCGGCACCGCGTGCGCTCAGGTTGGCACCGTTGACGCCCTGGGACGTCAGGTAGTTGGCTACGCTCTGCGCACGACGCTGGGACAGGTCCATGTTCAACTGACGGCTGCCCGTACTGTCGGTATAACCGACGATCTGGATCGTGTTCTGGTTGAACTGCTTGAGCGAGTTGGCCAGGTTGTTCAACGGCTGGTAGAAGCTGCTGGAGATCGCGTCCGAGTTGGTGGCGAAGGTGATGTTGCCCGGCATGATCAGCTTGATCTGGTCGCCCTGGCGCTGAACTTCAACCCCAGTATTAGCCATGCTCTCGCGCAGTTTCTTTTCCTGCTGATCGGCGTAGTAGCCATAACCTGCTGCGCCGGCACCTGCCACCACGGCACCGATCAGCGCGCCCTTGCCACGGTTGTTATGGTCGATGGCCGCACCCGCCAGTGCACCGGCCAGGGCACCCAAGCCGCCGTACTTGGCGGTCTTGCTCATACCGCCGGATTCATTACTCGCCTGTCCCTGGCTGCTGCCGTCATAAGGATTAGGTGATGCGCAGCCAGACAACAGGGCTACGGCGGTAGCAACAACAAGCAGACGACGCGAAGTGAACATGAAGGAAGCTCCTACTTTTGCATTCTATGGTGCAAAGGACATTGGCAATGGACCTGTGCCGAGTTTGGAACACGACAAACGGCAAAAATTCCGTCGCTACAGCAACCGTAGCAGACGCACGCTGAACACAACCTGAGTTTTTGCTGCAACGCTTGCCTCTGACAGAACAGCCCTACCCGGCAATTAATCTGTCA
Organism: Pseudomonas sp. NFPP28; assembly: GCF_900115535.1. Taxonomy (NCBI): domain Bacteria; kingdom Pseudomonadati; phylum Pseudomonadota; class Gammaproteobacteria; order Pseudomonadales; family Pseudomonadaceae; genus Pseudomonas; species Pseudomonas sp. NFPP28. The sequence goes on from NZ_FOWT01000001.1 coordinate 840,506, forward strand.
CGCCCGTACAAAAGGGTTCTCACGCATTTCATCACCCAGTCGAGTATCCGGGCCGTGCCCGGTCACCACGGTCGCCCCCTCATCCAGCGTGTATAGCCGCTGCTTGATCGAACGCACGATGGTCGCCTGGTCGCCGCCCCACAAATCCGTACGCCCGATACCACGTCGGAACAGGGTGTCGCCAGCAATCAGCAGCTTGGCATCGGCAAACCAGAAGCTCATCGAGCCCGGCGTATGCCCCGGGGTGTGCAATGCCACGCCACACCCGCAGGCCAACTCTTCATCATGTTCCAGCCAGCGGTCTGGCGAAGGCACCGGGGTGTAGGGCACGCGAAACATCTGGCATTGCATTTCCAGATTGTCCCAAAGGAATTGATCCTCTTTGTGCAAGTGCAAGGTGGCACCGGTCTTCTCCTTCAACTGGCCGGACGCCAGGAAGTGATCCAGATGGGCATGGGTATGGATGATACTGACCACCTTGAGGCCCAGGGCATCGAGCCGCGCCAGGATCAGCTCATGGTTGCCGCCCGGGTCGACCACGATGGCCTTTTTGCTGATGGGGTCGCCGATGATGGTGCAGTTGCACTGCAAGGGGCCTACGGGGAAGGTTTCGCGAATCAGCGTGGGAGCCGTGAGCGTCATGGGTGAGCCTCTGAATCGTGATCAATGCAATTAAACTATAGTTCCGAGCCCTGTATCTCCAGAATAATTGCACTTTACAAAGAAATAGAAGTGCTATTATTTTTGCACTTCGCACCAAAAAGTGCAGGAATAATAGCATGGCAAAAAAAGTCGCCCCATTGCTACCCACTACCGAGCACCTGCTTTCGGATTTCGGCGAGCGGATCAAACTTGCGCGCCTGCGCCGAAAAATCACTGCCAAGCAAGCAGCTGAGCGCGCCGGCATGTCCCAGATGACACTTCGAGCCTTGGAGCGGGGCTCTTCAGGAAGCACGATGGGTGCTTACCTGGCGATATTGCAGGTGCTGGGCCTCGAAAAAGACCTAAACGCCGTTGCAGCGGACGATGAACTGGGTCGACATCTGCAGGATTCAACACTGCTAACGGGCAAGGCATCAGCGTCGCGCAGGAATAAGCCGATGGAGTCAGAGAAAGTTACAAGAAACAAAGCCATCGCCCGCAAGAAGCCACTACCGTCAAAGCCTACGCCCCCTCCCGACAAGGGCACGATCAGCAGCGACGCACTGGCCGCACTGATCCCACCACGGCAAAGGACAGACACGTAATGACCATGATTGGGGTTTATGCCGACTGGGAAGGTATCGACGGCCCCCGGCGCCTTGGTTGGCTGCACGCAAGAAAAACCCGGGTGACCGAAAAGTTCGAGTACGAAAGCGACCCTCTGGCATTGCAAGACCGGGCGCTGAACGCCGTTCGGATCGACCCGGGCATCGGCCCCTATGCAGGCGCTCAGTTCCCTGTTGAGGGGCGAAACATGTTTGGTGTCTTCAGCGACTCCTGCCCGGATCGCTGGGGGCGATTGCTGATGAAACGACGCCTGGAACGCGACATCCGCGACGGACTATACGACGCGAATACTCGGCTCGGCGAGTCGGACTATCTGCTTGGCGTACACGATCTCTTTCGCGCCGGCGCCCTACGCTACCGGCTGAACGATACCGGCAGTTTTCTCGATGATCAGGACACCATTGCCGCGCCGCCTTTTGTCGAGCTGCATACGCTGGAAAGAGCCAGTCGCGAGCTGGAAAACGACCCGGATAATCGGGCCCCAGAAGGCCGGCAATGGCTACGCATGTTGATTGCACCCGGCGGCTCCCTGGGCGGTGCACGCCCGAAAGCCAGCGTCGCCGACCACGACAACCATCTATGGATCGCCAAATTTCCCTCGACCCGCGACACCTACGATGTGGGCGGCTGGGAGCTGGTCGTCAACGCCCTGGCCAAGGCCTGTGGCCTGAAGGTCGCCTCGGCGATCGGCAAGCGCTATGCCAGCGAGTTTCATTGCTTCATGGTCAAACGTTTCGACCGGACGGCTGCAGGCGGCCGTCTGCACTTTGCATCCGCCATGACGCTCACTGGCCGAGTCGATGGTGACGACGCCAGCTCGGGCGCTAGCTACCTGGAGCTGGCTGAAGTGCTGATGCGCAGCGGCTCGAATACCGACCAGGATCTGCAAGAGCTGTGGACGCGCATCGTGTTCAATATCCTGGTTTCAAACACCGACGACCACTTGCGTAATCATGGCTTTATCCTGGAGCCAGGCAACGGATGGCGCCTTTCGGATGCGTATGACTTGAATCCCACGCCACTGGGAGATGGCCTGAAACTCAATATTACCGAATACGACAATGCGCTGGATCTGGAACTGGCGAGAGAAGTCGCCGGTTTCTTCCGTGTGAACCTCGGGAAGGCGGATGAAATCATCGCTGACTGCATCAACTCAGTCAGCCATTGGAGGACCGTGGCTCAGGCGGTTGGTCTTTCACTGCGAGAACAAGACTACATGGCTGCGGCTTTCGCAAAAGCCCAGGCCTAGCCGATCAACCTCAGCTCCTGCGCCCGTGCCACCGCCTGAGTGCGCCGCTCAACGCCCAGCTTGCTATTGATGTGGCTGGCGTGGGTCTTGACCGTGTGCAGGGAGATAAACAGCCGATTACTGATCTCCTGGTTGGAACAGCCCTGAGCGATCAGTTGCAGCACCGCCAGCTCGCGTGCGCTCAGGGCTTCATGGGTCGACACTGTCTCCACCACCGAGGCGACGGGCAACAGCGCCAGCAGGCTCTCGTTCAAGAGGCCATGGGGATCTCTGGCGAGTTGCTCGCGCATCCAGTCCGGGTGGTTTTCCAGCAGACGCTGGAAGGGTTGCAACGCGCCACCGGCCCCCGCCTCCAGCGCCTGTGCCAGCAGCGGACGCGCCTTGGCCTCCTGGCCGCTGTCCAACAGTAAATGCGCCTGCTGGGTCAGCGCCATGAGGGCGATCATCTGGCGCCCGCTGTTATGCGCCTGCTGCGCCAGTTCATCAAGGCGTTGCAGCGCCGCAGCGGGCTGGTGGCGCGTGGCGTCCAACGCAGCCTGTTGCAACCCGATATGCTGGGGCAGGTGCGGATGGAATTCTGGCGCGGCGGCGGCGTGTTCACCGTTGTAGGTCTGCCCCAGGCGGGTCAGCCAGGCGTCGGCCAAGTCGGTGCGGCCCTGGGCCAACCACAGCTCGCACTTGATCAGGGTAATCATCGCCAGGTAGTAGATCGGTGGCACGTCCCAGATATGCATCAGGCGCTCCGCCTCGGCAAGCTCGGCGAACGCCGTGGCGAATTGACCCCGACGCCCTTCGAAACTGGCGATCACGCAATGACCGATCAACACGCTGATATCGCGGCAAGCCCGGGCTTCGGCGAGACCGGCGCGCAAGCGAGCGAGACCGGCTTCAGGCTGGAGGCGCACCAACAGCAAAAAACCTTCGTAGAGCGACAACCGCGCACGCACCGCGTACAAGCGCTGCGGCGCCAGGCCATGCAGGCGCTGCAAGCCCTGGCGCACTTCATCCAGGGAACGCAGGATTTCGCCGCGCGCCTGCAACACCCGCGCACGGTCGTAATGGGCCAGGGCCTCGAACAACGGGTTGCCGACCCGCTGCGCCAGTTCCAGGGATTCGCGATTCAAACCACGGGCGCGCCATAGGTCGGCATCGACGATGGCCAGGTTGGAGAGCGTCGACAGGCACATCAGGCGCTGGCCGTAACGCCGTTGCGGGAGGCTTTCCAACGCTTCGCTGCAATAGCGTTGGGTCAACTCACGATCCCCCCTGCCTCGGGCGATGATCCCGCTGAGCGCCAGCCACTGGGCCAGCATCGACTTTTGCGCGGTGGCCGACGGTGCCGGCAGGAAGCGACTGAGGTAACTGGACAATTCTTCCGCCGCGTCCAACTGGCAAGCCAGGCCCAACGCCCAGCTGTACAGCACGATCAAACGCGGCGTGCTGATCAGCAGACTGTCGGGCAGGTCCATTTTCCAGCGCAGCAACATGCCCACGTTTTGCTCGGCCAGCAGTTGTTCTTCGGACAGGTTCTGTACCAGGTTGGCCGCCACATCCAGGTGGCCGGCGCGCAACGCCTGTTCCACCGCCTCATCGATCAAGCCCTGGGCGTTGAACCAGCGGCACGCACGCAGGTGCAGGCTCGCGGCCGGCAGTACATGGCTGCTGGCGCGCCGCGTGCGCAGCAGGTCGGAAAACAGATGGTGATAACGGTACCAGTGGCCCTGCTCGTCCAGCGGCACCAGAAAGACTTGGTGGGCTTGCAGGTAACGCAGGATTTCGGCGCTGTCGTGGGCCTCACGCACAGCATCACAGAGTTCGCTGCAAAAACGATCCTGCGGGGCTGTATCGTACAAAAACGCCTGTACTTCGGCCGGCAGACAGTCGATCACTTCTTCAAGCAGATAGTCGCGGATCAGCCCTTCCCCGCCATTCAGGCTTTGCGGCAAGGTGCCGTCGCTACCGGCCTCGGAGGCGGCCAGCAACCAGAAGCGCAGGCCGGCGACCCAGCCTTCGCTGCGGCGGATCAGGTTGTCGAGGGCTTCGCCGCGCAGGGAGTTGCTGTGGCGATCCAGCACCGCCAGGGATTCGTCGTGCGTCAGGCGCAGGTCCTGTTCATTCAGTTCCAGCAGGTGGCGCGATAGACGCAGCCGCGCCAGATGCCAGTCCGGACGTTGGCGACTGGTCACCATCACCACCAGACCATCGGGCAGATGATTGAGGAAAAACTGCAGGCAGCGGTCAAGCACCGGCCCCTGGGCCAGGTGATAGTCATCCAGTACCAGCAACAGCGGCGCACGGGTGGACAGGTGCACGGCCAGCTCGTCGAGCAGGCCGTCCAGCCATTCTTCAAAGGCAAAGGGTTGATGACGCTGGCGCATTTTCAGCAAGCCCAGGGACTGGGCGCCGAGTTGCGGGAAGAATTGCTGCAAACCATCGAGCAGGCGCTCGAGGAAACGACCGGGGTCGTTGTCCCGCGGACTCAGGCCCAACCACAGGCTTTGCCAATGGGCCGGCAGGCTCTGGCAGAACTCCACCGCCAACGAACTCTTGCCGAACCCGGCCGGCGCGCTGACCAGCAACAGGCGCCCGTCCAGCCCGGCGCTCAGGCGTTCGCACAAGCGCGGTCGCAGCACGTAGCCGTCAGGCAGGGGTGGCCTGTAGAAGCGCCCTTCCAGGGTCGGGATTACCGCACTGGCAGGCCCTTGGATTCGGGACAGATCAGTCATCGCCGGGCTCTTGTAGAAGGCTGTGGTCGGCATTGCAGATGTCCGCAGACTAGCGGTAAAAGCGGCAGGTTTGTAGATCTTTGCTACAAATGACTGAAAAAGAACTGCGACAAAAAATGTGGGAGGAAGCTTGCCCCCCGATGGCGGCGGATCAGTCAATGCACTGCTTGACTGTCACACCGCTATCGGGGGCAAGTCGAATCGTCGCACCGCCTCTCCCACATTGAGTTACGCGTGCAGCTTAGCGAACACCATCCTGGCGCAGGGCCGCCGGGGTGAAGTCGCTGGTGGTCGCAGTGAAGCCGAAGTCATACGCCTGCTTCTCTTCGTTCTTCATGCCCAGTGCCAGGTAGCGGCCGGACTGCAGATCGTAGAGGGTTTCCAGGGCGTACCACGGCACTTGCTTGTCGTAGTAGTTCTCGGCATGGGCTTCGGCGACACGCCACAGTTGGCCACGGCCGTCGTAGTGGTCAATGACCGCTGCTTGCCAGGTGTCTTCGTCGATGAAGAAGTCACGCTTGGCGTAAATGTGGCGCTGGCCTTCCTTCAAGGTCGCGACCACGTGCCAGACACGGCGCAGCTCGTAGCGAGCCAGGTCCTGGTTGATGTGGCCGGCCTTGATGATGTCGGCGTACTTGAGCTTGGGATCGTCGATCTTGTAGCTGTTGGAGGCGATGTAGATCTCTTTCTTGCCTTCCAGCTTCCAGTCGTAGCGATCCGGCGCACCGTTGTACATGTCGAGGTTGTCGGAGGTACGCAAGCCGTCGGCCGCAGTACCCGGGCCGTCATAGGACACTTGCGGCGCCCGGCGCACACGGCGCTGGCCGGCGTTGTAGACCCACGCCGAACGCGGCTCCTTCACCTGGTCCAGGGTTTCGTGCACTAGCAGCACACCACCGGCCAGACGCGCCGGCGCGGTCACTTGCTGCTTGAAGTAGAACAGCACGTTGCCCGGGTTTTTCGGGTCGAAGTCTTTCATCTTGTCACGGAACACAAATTGGTCGCGGAAGTACACCAGGCTGTAGGAACCGTTGGTTTGCGGCGTGGCCTGGGTCACCAGGCGGGTCACGCTGCCACCGCGATAGCGGGTGATGTGGTTCCAGATCACCTCGACGCCGCTTTTGGGAATCGGGAACGGCACGGCGGTTTCAAAGTTTTCCAGACCGTTGCCACCGGACACCAGGTTGGTGGTGGTGGCGTTCTTCTTGATGGCCGCGAACACATCCGCCGGCACCGTGGCGCCGCGATGGGTCGGGTAGACCGGCATCTTGAAGGTTTCCGGGTAGCGCTTGAACATCGCGTACTGCCCCGGCGCCAGCTTGTCCTTGTACTGCTCGACGTTCGCTGCGGTGATGGTGAATTGCGGTTGCTCACTGGCGTACGGGTTAGCCAGGAACCCACGGGCGTCGACGGCGCCGGCGTTGGTGGGCAGTGGCGACCACTTTGGAATGGTGCCGGCAGCGTTGCCGGCCATTTCGGCGCCCATCGGGGTCAGGGTCGTGCCCAGCTTGGCAGCTTCATCCGCCGAGACTGCCGCCATGACGTTGCTCGCCAGGATCGACAGCCCAAGCACACCCACGTGCAACAGACTTTTGGTTATTTTCATGTTCTGGTCTTCCTGAAATGCAGTGTGCTTAGAAGTTGGCGCCGAAGCTCAAAGCGACAAAGTCGCGGTCATCCACCGTACTGAACTTGCCACCAAAGAAGTTGGTGTAGGCCAGGCTGGCGGTGTAGGTGTTCTGATACTCGGCATCCAGGCCCAGGCTGACCGCCTTGCGACCTTCTTCGAAGTTACCGCCAGGGCCTGGCGAGTAACCTTTGACGTCGTGGGACCACGCCACGTTTGGCTTGAGGTTGACGCCTGCGAACACGTCCGGGTATTCCCAGATGGCGCGGGCGCGGTAGCCCCAGGAGGTGGCGGTGGTGTAACCGTCGTTGTTGCAGTTGGTGTTCAAACCTGCCGCATTGGGAAGACCGGCGCCGGTGGCCGTCGAGTTGTTGAGGGCGTTGCAAAACCCACCTGGCAGACTACCTGGGCCAAACACCGGATCACGACCGTAACGGGCCTCGGACTTGCTTTCCAAGCCGCCCACATGGGTCACACCAATCTCACCGACGGTTGTCAAGCGGCTGGCGCCCATCACCTGATCGAAGAAGTGCGTGAAGGTGGTCTGGAACTGAGTCACTTCCTTGCGGTTATAGCCATGCAAATCCTGGCCAGGCGTCCCTTTCAGCACGGACGCATTGCCAAAGCCAGGAATGGGCGTGACACCGGCATACAGGATATCGGTCGTGCTCAGTTGCACAGGCGCATTCGGCCGGTAGCTCAACTCACCGCTCCAGGCCGTGCCCGTAGGTAGGGTGGTGGAGAAGCTCAGGCCGTAGAGGCGGATATCTTCCGGGTACTCGACGAAGTAGTTCGAGCTACCGGCTACGATCAGCGGACGCAGCGCAGCCAGCGGCCCCAGCGGACGGGTATAAGCGGACGACGGTGCACCTTGAGCACTGAAGATCGGTGCACGGCTGTGATAGTTCATGAAGTAAGCGCCGAACTCGGTATCCAGCGGCTCGAAGTTGTAATGCATGGCCACGCCAAATTGGCCACTGTCCCGCGCATCACGGTCGGGACCACGACGTACCAGTACACCTTCGTTATTGACGTCTACACCCAGGGCATTCAAGGTCGGTAAAGCGGCACCCGGAATGGTCGAGCGCTTGTTGAGCACTCGCAGGTTATCGCTGCAACCGTCAGATATCACGTCAGGCTGCGAGAAGAATGTACCGCAGTTATCGGTAACGGTCTGGTCCCACTCCAACTGATAGAACGCTTCCGCCGACAGGTTATCGGTCAGGGTTTGCGACACGTAGAACATGTTGACCGGAATCAAGCCTTCCTTGATCTCAGCCCCCGGACGACGGAACGCAGACACGTCGATCGGGTTGATGGAGTTGATGCCGCCGCCGATGAAGGTACTTTCACCCCAGCTCACCACCTGCTTGCCGAAGCGCACGTTGCCCGGCAAATCGGCAATGTTGTAGTTGTGGTAGATGAAGGCATCGAGGATCTGCCCGCCAGAGGACTTGGCGCCTTCTTTACGGTTGTTGTCACTGATGTCCTTGAAGGGGCGACTTTCGTCCTTTAGCTCAAAGTCATACCAGTACTTGCCTCGTACAAAAACACCGGTGTCTCCGTACTTCAGTTCCAAATCATGGATGCCCTTGAAGATCTTCGAGAAGGTCTCACCGCGCTTGAAGTTAAGGTGACCATCATCGGAAGTCTGGGACAGGCCACGACCACCGTTGTTCGCACCAATGAGATCTTTGTTGGGCTTGGCCGTCGACCAGCTCGCCCCCACGGAAAGCGACGAGTCAAAGCTCCCTTCGATTTCACCAATGTTGAAACTGACGCCGAATGCGGGCCCGGCGAGCGTAGAAGCGAGACTGACGGCCAGGGGCAGTCTTGCCCGGCGCCAGAACTGGTTTACTGAGGTCATCGACGCTACTCCATGTGCATTTTATTGTTATGGCAGTGAGTTCTTTCTGTGATGCGTGTAACGGCCGGAATACAACGATTCCAATGCCGCTCGGCAGCCGAGCCCCCATGGCCCGAAGCGGAACATCCGTGAAAAACTCTGGAAGGGACTATAGCCAGCAGGGGGTAGTGCTTGATCCCTCTAAAGTGTGATTTGCATCACCGACCCGTCTGCCACGACCCTTTCGCCACGTCGGCGAAGGCCGACGCGGCAAGGATGGCTGAAAATCGGCAAATCACAAGTCAAGGCGCGAGATAGAGCATTGCCGTGCCACAAGGGCGCGGCGAATCAGCTCACAGGGTGGACAGGAACGTGCTGTTGTTGGCCTGCCATTCGATGATGTCGATACGGATACGTTTTTTGTCGAGTTTTCCTACGCTCGTCTTGGGAATTTCAGTAACAACGGCAATCTGGCTCGGAATCGCCCACTTGCTCAAGTGGCCCAGTTCCACGAACGGCTTGAGGTGTTCCTTGAGCTCACGAGCGCCTATCACATGGCCATCACGCACCACCAGCAAGGCAAATGGGCGTTCGCCCCACTGCGGGTCGGCAATGCCCACCACCGCTACTTCGCGTACCGCCGGGTGACGGCTGACCAGGTCTTCGAGCGCCAGGGACGAGATCCATTCGCCGCCGGTCTTGATCACGTCCTTGATGCGGTCGCGGATATCAATCACCCCAAAGGCATCCAGGGTCGCCACGTCGCCAGTGTGCATCCAACCGCCGGCCCACAGCTCGGCGCCCTTTTGCGGCTCGTTGAAATAACCCTCGCTGAGCCACGGCGCACGCAATACCAGCTCGCCCTGGGACTCGCCATCGGCGGGCAGGAAGTTGCCGTCGCCGTCGATGATCGCCGCTTCTACCAACGGTCCGGGCACGCCGGCCTTGATGCGGTACGTGGTGCGCTCATCCTCGGTGCCCGCCATCAATTCTTCGTTGAGGTGGGCGCAGGACACCAGCGGCCCGGTCTCGGACATCCCATAGGCCGCAGTCAACTGAATGCCACGGGCCTTGGACGCTTCGTACAGCGAACGGTTGAGCGCACTGCCGCCGATGACGATTTTCCAGCCACCGAAATCCACGTCCTGGGCGGCCTTGGCGTTGAGCACCATCTGCAGGATGGTCGGCACGCAGTGGGAGAAGGTGACCTTTTCCTTGCGCCACAGCTCCACCAGGTATTCCGGGTCGTAGCGACCGGGGTAGACCTGTTTCAGGCCGAGCATGGTCGCCACATACGGCAGGCCCCAGGCGTGCACGTGGAACATCGGCGTGATTGGCATGTACACATCGTTGGTGCCCAGCAGGCGCACACTGTCGACGCTGCCCATGATGGTCGCCACGCCCATGGTGTGCAGCACCAGTTGGCGATGGGTGAAATACACGCCCTTGGGGTTGCCGGTGGTGCCGGTGGTGTAGAAGGTGGTGGCGACAGAATTTTCGTCGAAGTCCTGGAAGTCGTACTTCGGGCTGGCGGCGGCCAGCAGGGTTTCGTACTCGCCCACCAGGTTGGGCAGCTCGGCAGTCTTGGCCTCGCAATCGGTGAGCAGCAGGGTCTTGTCGACGGTGGTGAGCTGCCCGGCAATCGCCTGGTAAAGCCCCACGAACTCACTGTTGACCAGCACGAAGCGGTCCTCGGCGTGGTTCATGGTGTAGAGGATCTGTTCCGGCGAGAGGCGCACGTTGATGGTGTGGATCACCGCGCCGATCATCGGGATGGCGAACATGCATTCCAGGTAACGGTGACTGTCCCAGTCCATCACCGCCACGGTATCACCGGCCTTGACCCCGGCGTCAGTCAGCACGTTGGCCAGGCGCGCAACGCGCTCGATCAGGGTCGGGTAGGTGTAACGCAATCTGTCGCGGTAGATGATCTCCCGGGTCTTTTCATAGCGGGTGCCGGACATCAACAGGCGTTTGATCAACAGCGGGTATTGGTACGCACCTTCGGCGGGCGGGATAACACGGGTCTGCAACATACGAATCCCTTTTCTGACTGCACGGTCTTGGCTTGAAGACCTGCACTTTAGAGACCTTATGTTTCAGCCAAATCAGCCAAAGGAATGATTTGCAGACCCCAGCGAATGCTAGCTTTGCGCCAGTATCCGGCTTATTTCATGCTGGTGAAGGCCAGCTTGACTCCAATCGCAATCAACACCGCGCCCATGGTCCGATCGAACCAATGCCCCATCCGCGCAAACCCCGCACGCACGCGCTGCTGGCTGAACAACATCGCCACCAGGCAGAACCACAGCGCCGTCGCCACCGCCAGGTACACACCGTAACCGGCCTGGATCGCCAGCGGGGTGTGCGGGTTGATCACCACGGTGAACAACGACAGGAAGAACAAGGTGGCCTTGGGGTTCAGGCCATTGGTCACAAAACCAGCAGTGAACGCCCCACGCGGGGTGCGTTCGCCCGCCTCGCGGTGCAACTCGCCTTCAACAGGTGGCTTGGCCGGCTGCGCGCGCAGGGCCTTGAAGCCGATGTACAGCAGGTAGGCCGCCGCCGCCCACTTGAGTGCGTTGAACAGCACGATGGACTGGGACACGATCAAGCCGATGCCGAGCAACGAGTAGCCCACGTGCAGGAAAATCGCCGAGCCCACGCCCAATGCGGTCCAGGTACCGGCGCGGCGGCCGTGGGTCACGCTTTCACGCACCACCACCGCGAAATCCGGGCCGGGGCTGGCCACCGCCAACAAGTGAATCAGAGCTACGGTCAAGAACTCGGCGGCGTACATACTCACTCCATTAAGTAACGGATTATTTCATCTGATAGGCTCGGCAGATTACGCCTTCGAACTCTGTCGCAAAAGGTACAGTTGATGACGAACAATCGCCGCGCCGTCTTCCTTGATCACCCGTCCCTGGACCTGGGGGACCTTGACCTCAGCGAATTGCGCAACAGCTTCAGCGAGTTGCAGTTGTTTACCGACACCACACCGCAGAACGTGGTTGAACGCGTGCAAGGCGCCCACGTGGTGATCAGTAACAAAATCGCCCTCAATACCGCGACCCTGGCGGCCTGCCCGGAGCTCAAGCTGATCCTGGTTTCAGCCACCGGCACCAACAACGTCGACCTCGACGCCGCCCGCGCCCATGGCATCACCGTGAGCAACTGCCAGGGCTATGGCACGCCGTCGGTAGCGCAGCACACGATCATGCTGTTGCTCAACCTGGCGACGCGCTTGAAGGATTACCAAAGAGACGTGAGCGCCGGCAAGTGGCAGGAGGCCAAGCAGTTCTGCCTGCTGGACCACCCGATTGTCGAACTCGAAGGCAAGACCCTCGGCCTGCTCGGCCACGGTGAACTGGGCGGCGCCGTGGCGCGCCTGGCCGAAGCCTTCGGCATGCGTGTGGTGCTGGGTGCGATTCCGGGGCGGCCTGCCCGCGCCGACCGCGTGCCACTGGATGAACTGCTGGCGCAGGTCGACGCGCTCACCCTGCACTGCCCGCTCAACGAACACACCCGCGACTTTATCGGCGCCCGCGAACTGGCGCTGCTCAAGCCCGGCGCGTTTGTGGTCAACACCGCGCGCGGTGGCTTGATCAATGAGCAGGCCCTGGCGGACGCCTTGCGCAGCGGCCATCTGGGCGGCGCGGCCACCGATGTACTGAGCGTGGAGCCGCCGGTGGATGGCAATCCGCTGTTGGCCGGTGACATCCCTCGGCTGATCGTGACCCCGCACAACGCTTGGGGCAGTCGCGAAGCGCGGCAGCGCATCGTCGGCCAACTGGCGGAAAACGCCCGGCGCTTCTTCAGTGGGGCCCCGCTGCGCGTCGTCAGTTGATAAACTGCGCCCCTTTTCAAGGAGCAGACCATGGATCCGCGCAGTGAAGTACTGCTTCGCCAGGCCGAACTTTTTCAAGGCAACCTGCTGTTGGTGGGCTTGCCCGCCGACGATCTGCTCGGTCGCCTGCCCAACGCCCACGGCTGGAGTTGGCACGCCGGCGACCAGGCGGCACTCGACGCACGTTTCCCTGAGCGCAGCCAGTTTGGCGTGAACGTGCCTGACAGGGCGTTTGATACAGCGGTGATCTTCCTGCCCAAGTCCAAGGACCTGACCGACTATCTGCTCAACGCCGTGGCCGCCCGTTTGCCCGGCGCCGAGTTGTTCCTGGTCGGCGAGAAAAAGGCCGGGATCGAAAGTGCCGCCAAACAGCTAATCCCCTTCGGCAAACCGCGCAAACTCGACAGCGCGCGGCATTGCCAACTGTGGCAGATCACCGTGGTCAACGCCCCCCAAGCGGTCGAGCTGGAGAGCCTGGCGCAGGTCTTCGAAGTGCCATTGACCGAAGGCCCGTTGAAGGTAGTGAGCTTGCCGGGGGTGTTCAGCCACGGCCGTCTGGATCGCGGCACCGAGCTGCTGCTGGAGCACCTGGACAAACTGCCGAGCGGACATCTGCTGGACTTTGGTTGCGGCGCTGGGGTGCTGGGGGCTGCGGTCAAACGGCGCTATCCGCACAACACGGTGACGATGCTCGACGTGGACGCCTTCGCCGCCGCCAGCAGTCGCTTGACCCTGGCCGCCAATGGTCTGGAAGCCGAGGTATTGACCGGCGATGGCATCGACGCGGCACCGATGGGTTTGAACGCGATTCTGAGCAATCCACCGTTCCATGTCGGTGTGCATACCGATTATTTCGCCACCGAGAATCTGCTGCGAAAAGCGGCGAAACACCTGGCAAAGGGCGGCGAACTTCGCCTGGTTGCCAACAGCTTCCTGAAGTACCAGCCTTTGATCGAAGAGCATCTGGGCGTGTGTGCGGTGAAGGCCGAAGGCAACGGTTTTCGCATCTACCGTGCCAAGCGCGGCTGACGGGCGTTTGAAAAAGAAGGCTTGCCGAATGGATTTTGCCTAGGCAGAATCCGCAGCGTCCTAGGGGAGTAGTCTCCCACGAGCGCCACGCTCGTCCGGCATACGTCAACATACTTGGTCAGCAGACCATGGCGTATGCGACCCAGGAGTCCGCACAGACGGACCGGGGTTTGACAAGACCTATGACACGCACACCTTACCCGGGGCGGGAAGGCTGTACGTGTCATAGCCGTGTCGACCCGCCCCTGGAAACCTACCTGATGCTGGATTCATTGCTCGTACCCACCGCAATCGTTGCCTTGGCCGAAATCGGCGACAAGACGCAACTGCTCGCGCTCATCCTTGCCGCACGCTTTCGCAAACCTTGGCCGATCATCGCCGGCATCGTTGCCGCGACCCTGGCCAACCATGCGGCGGCTGGTGCCGTGGGGGCGTGGTTCGGAAGTTTCTTCTCGGATGCGGTGTTGCACTGGATCCTGGCGGCAAGCTTCTGCGCCACGGCGCTGTGGACCTTGGTGCCGGACAAACTCGACGATGACGAAGCCAGCACCACACGCAAATTCGGGCCGTTCCTGACCACACTGATCGCGTTCTTCCTGGCGGAAATCGGTGACAAGACGCAGATCGCCACGGTGATGCTGGCGGCGCAGTATCCGGAGCTGTGGCTGGTGATCATCGGCACCACCCTGGGCATGCTGATTGCCAACGTGCCGGTGGTTTTGGCGGGGAATTTCGCGGCGGAGAAACTGCCGTTGACGTTGATTCGTCGCTTGGCCGCTACAGCGTTTTTCATCCTGGCCATTGTGGCCGTGTACAAAGCCATGCAAAGCAGCGGGTGGATCTAAGGGTTCCTGTGGGAGGGGGCTTGCCCCCTTCCACATTTAGATCTTCAAAAGGTCAGGATTTCTTGGCCTGCTGGTACAACGGCATCACCTTCGGAATCGCCGCCTGCAACGAGGCGATTCGGCTGTCGGAAGCCGGGTGAGTACTCATGAACTCCGGTGGTGCGCCTTCCGAAGCCTTGGCCATCTTGTTCCACAGCGTAATCGCCGCGTTCGGGTTGTAGCCGGCACGGGCCGCCAGCTCCAGGCCGATCAGGTCCGCTTCGTTTTCATTGCTGCGGCTGTTGGGCAAGGTCATGCCGTAGTTGGCCACGGTATCGGCCAGGGCCAGGCTGTCCTGGCCGAGGCCGAACAACGCACCGGCCCCCTGCTTGGCCATCTCGATCCCGTAGGCCTTGGACATGGCTTCGCGGCCATGCTCACGCAAGGCGTGGGCGATTTCATGGCCCATCACGGCGGCCAGCTCATCATCGGTGAGCTTGAGGTTGTCGATCAACGCGCTGTACACGAAGATTTTGCCGCCAGGCCCGCAGTTGGCGTTCATCTCATCGCTCTTGATCAGGTTCACTTCCCACTTCCACTGCGCCGCGTCCGCACGAAACGTCGGCGCCTGGGCGATCAAGCGGTTGGCGATGGCCTGCACGCGCTTGGCGTTGGCGCTGGTCTTGTCCAGTTGGCCCTTGCTGCTGGCCTCCCCCAGGGTCTGCTGGTAGGACTGGGCATACATCTGGTCGACTTCCTGGCTCGACAGCATGCTGAACATGTACTGCTTGCGCTCTACCCCGACAGCACCGCCGCTGGTGGTATTGACCGACTGACACCCGGCCAGCAGCATCGCCGCGACCAAACCACTTATCACCAATGACTTCTTCATCAATACTCTCCCTGATAGCAAGCCCTTAAACATGGCGCGTATCGTAGGCGCACATTTGTATCGACGCCAGATACACCAGACATGTAACCGCTGATTTTCCGATACATCTCACATGTCAGCGGCGGCGCCGAGCATTCTGTTTGCGACACAGCCCCCTATTTTGCCGGCGCCCCCCTCATGCCCACCTCGCCCTCGGCCGATACACAAGACAGGCCCTCTCCCCTGCGCCCGGAGCTTTCATGAAATTCAAGTCGATTCAATTTTCTGTCGCGGCCCTGGCCGGGGCCATTGTCCTGAGCGTAGTGGCGGTGCTGGTGCTCTACGCCTTGTTTGCCGGCGCACGCACTCAGGAGATGGTGCAGAAGCGCACCCAGGTGCAGTTCGAACAGATTATCGAACAGCGCCTCACCGCCCTGGCGCAAACCCAGGCCACGCTGATCCAGCGTGAATTGGAAGCGCCGTTGGTAACCGCCAAAAGCCTGGCCACTACCAACGCACTGCTCGGCATGAAAGACGCGAAGGGTGAACCCGCTCTGCAGATTGGCCGCGAGCAACTGATCAACCTGCTGCACGAAACCGTGGTACGCAATCCAAAAATCCTCGGCGCCTACATCGGCTGGGAGCCCAACGCTATCGATCACAACGACGCGGCCTACGTGAACAGCCCGACTGTCGGCATGGGCGCCGACGGACGTTTCCTGCCGTGGTGGTACCGCAACGCAGATGGCAGCCTGGGCATGGATAAACTGGCCGACGTGGCCGACCAGAAAATCCTCTCCACAGGCGTGCGCGCCAGCGAGTACTACCTGTGCTCCAAGGAAAGCAAAAAGGCCTGTGTCATCGACCCCGCGCCCTACAAGGTGGGCAACGCGATGGTGATGCTGGCCTCGTTTATCGAGCCAATCATGATCGATGGCACGTTCCAGGGGATCGTCGGCGCCGACCTGTCGGTGAACTTCATCCAGGACATGCTGACCGGGGCCGACCAGAAACTCTACAACGGTGCCGGTGAACTGGCGCTGATCTCCAGCAACGGCCGCCTGGTAGCCTACACCCAGGACGCCAGCAAACTCGGCGAAAAGGCCAGCGACCTGCTCGACAGCAATGAACTGGCCAACCTCGGCCAGCTGAAAATCGGCGAAGTGCGCTACGACATCGACAAGGAGCACGGGCATATCGAGTTGTTCCTGCCGTTCAACATCGGCCAGACCGATGCGCGCTGGACCTTGATGATGCAGCTGCCTTTGAGTGCCGTAATGGCCGACTCGCAGAAACTGCAAAGCGACCTGGAAACCCAACGCAGGACCGATATTTTCGGCATGACCATCGCCGGCCTGCTGATCGCCGGTATCGGCCTGCTGGTGATCTGGCTGGTAGGCCACGGCATCGCCCGGCCACTCAAGCAAATGGTCGCGATGCTCAATGACATCGCCCAGGGCGAAGGTGACCTGACGCGGCGCCTGACCAGTGATCGCGCCGACGAACTGGGCGCGATTGCCAACGGTTTCAACACCTTCCTGATCAAGCTGCAAGGCATGATCACCCAGGTGGTGAGTTCGGTGCAGAAGGTCAGCGACTCGTCGGAGCACACCGCTGATATCGCGATCCGTACCAACCAGGGTGTGCATAAACAGATGGTGGAGATCGACCAGGTCGCCACCGCCGTGCATGAGATGACCGCCACTGCGCAAGACGTTGCACGCAATGCCACCCAAGCCGCACAGGCCGCCAGCCATGCCGACCAGGCCGCGAGCCAGGGCATGCGTATTGTGCGTGACACCTCCACCTCCATAGGCGCGCTCGCCGAGGAAATCGGCAAGGCCGTCGGTGTGGTGCAAACCCTGGCCAAGGACAGCGAAAACATCAACGCCATCCTCACGGCGATTCGCGGGATTGCCGAGCAGACCAACCTGCTGGCACTCAACGCCGCCATCGAGGCGGCGCGGGCCGGCGAGCAAGGTCGTGGTTTTGCCGTGGTCGCCGACGAAGTGCGCAACCTGGCGCAGAAGACGCAAAAGGCCACTGAAGAAATCCAGACCATGATCCAGCAGTTGCAACAAGGCACGCGGGATGTGGTGCGGGTGATGGAGGACAGCCAGAACCGCACCGATGAAAGCGTGCAACACGCGGCCAAGGCGGCCGAAGCACTGGAGACCATCACCCAGGCGGTGTCGGTGATCAACGACATGAACACCCAGATCGCCAGTGCCGCCGAGGAGCAGAGCGCGGTGGCCGAGGACATCAATCGCAACGTGATCAATATCGGCCAGGTGGCCAATGAAGTGGCGGGCGGCGCGGATGAATCCAGTGCGGCCAGTGCCGACTTGACCAAGTTGGCCGAGCAGCAGCGCCGGCTGATCAATCAGTTCAAGGTTTAAGCCGGGGTCAGGCACTCCGGCCCGTTAAGCTTGGGATCATTGACCATGTTGGCCAGGACCCGCTCGCGCAACGCGCTCGGCTCGCTGGCCAGCAGGCCTTGCAACACATGCAACGGCGTCTCGGGGTCGAGCCAGGCTGCCTGTCCGGCCTCATCCAGAATCAGTGGCCGACGCTGGGCCTGCGCGGCCTGGGTCACTACCGCGGTGCTCAGCCACACCTGTTCCTGCACCGGGTAGGCCTCCCAGATCGCGGCAAAAAACAACGTGGAGCCCTCCCCCGGTGTCAGCCAGTACGGGCGCTTGCGCTGGGTGCCACGCCATTCGTAGAACCCATTGGCCGGTAGCAGGCAGCGACGCTGGCGGAACGCTTCGCGAAACATCGGCTGTTCGGCCAGGGTTTCGGCGCGGGCGTGGGCGGGGGTACGGGAAAGATCGGTCAACCAGGGCGGGGTGAGCCCCCAGCGGGCGCGAGCCAGGGTGCGCTGGCCGTCGGCGGCGCGCTGGATCAGCACAGAATCATTCGGGGAAATGTTCCACTGGGCCTGCTGGTCGGCCGGAAAGCCCGGCAGGGCAGCAAAAGCGGGGGTCCAGCGAAACAGGGCATAACGTCCACACATGGGGTAACACGACTCTTGGGTAAACCGACCGACAGCCTAACAGACCAGCACGTCGGGGAAGCTGTCGGGTTCGTCGCCCGGCAACGGTTGTGCGCCGATATAGGCGGTAATCAACTCGCGGGCGTACAGGGCGCGGTCATTGTCCACCTCCAGGCCCAGCAGGCCGAAGATGGGCAATTCGCCGGTGCCACCGAGCAAATGACGCCCCACCAGGTGCGCCTCGATACCTTCGCTGGCGAGCATCTGTTGCAGCAGCTCGCCCTCCATCAGGTTTTCCGGTTCGTAGATTCGTTGCATCAGCGTCCCCGCTATTCGTTTTCACTACGGGTTTCAAGCATCCATTCTTCGCCATGTACCTGCAGATCGAAAATGATCGGTCGGCAGCACACCTGGCAGTCCTCTATATAAACCTGATCCCCCCCGGACAAATCCACCGTTGTCTCGACCACTTCACCGCAATAAGGACAATCGTACGTCGCGTTTTCCAGCATCGCAGCCTCCAAGGTGACTTGTGCGTATAATCGCCGGTCTATTTACAGGGCTATTTTTGGCCGAGCCCATTACTCGGGCCGCACCCTGGTATTTCCTTTACTTACCCTAGCCGTTTCTAACAAGAGAGCATGATGGGCGAATTCGATACCATCCGACCTTACAACGACAGCGAAGTCCCGGCAGTGCTGGCACGTCTGTTCAGTGACAAGGCCTTTCTGGACATCCTGACCCACTTCCGCTTCCCGCGCTTCGCCGGCGCCCTGGGATGGCTGCTCAAGCCGATGATCGCCCGCAAACTGCGCCGTGAATTCGCCGGCGTCACCACCGTGGCCACGCTGCAGGACAAAGTCGAGTACTACGTCGACCACACCATTGACCGGGCGACCGACGGCGTGACCTACACCGGGGTCGAGCAGCTCAAGTCCGGCACCGCCTACCTGTTCCTGGCCAACCACCGCGATATCGTGATGGACCCGGCCTTCGTCAACTATGCGGTATACCACGCCGGCCTGCCGACACCTCGCATCGCCATTGGCGACAACCTGCTGCAAAAGCCGTTTGTCAGCGACCTGATGCGCCTGAACAAGAGTTTCATCGTGCACCGCTCGATCACCGGGCGCAAAGAGAAGATGGCGGCGTATCAGCTGCTGTCGGCCTACATCAACCATTCGATCCGCAACGACGGTGCGTCGATCTGGATCGCCCAGGCCGAAGGGCGCGCCAAGGATGGAGATGACCGTACCGAGTCGGCGATCCTCAAGATGTTCCACGTCAGCCGCAAGGACGAGCCGTTTGCCGAGGTGATCCAGTCGCTGAACCTGACGCCGGTGTCCATCAGCTACGAATACGACCCGTGTGATTCAGCCAAGGCCCGCGAGCTGTACATCCGCGCGACCACCGGCACCTACGTCAAGGCGCAGGGCGAAGATGATGTGAGCATTGCCCTGGGCATCACCGGCTACAAGGGTCGCGTGCACATTAACTTCGCGCCGCCGATTACCGAGCGTTTCGAAGACACCAAGTTGCTGGCCGCAGAAATGGACCGGCAGATTCTGGGGGGCTACCGGTTGTTCCCGGTGCATTACCTGGCCTACGCCCAGTGGAGCGACGCCGACCCGCAATTGCAGGTGCCGACGGCGGCCGAAGTGTTCCCGGCTGATGAACTGGCCAAGGCGAAGGCGGAGTGGGAGCGACGTCTGAATGACTGCCCGGCTGAGCACCGGCCGTTCCTGGTGGTGCAATATGCGACGCCGGTGCGCAATCAGTATCGGGTCAAGGCCGGCATTCCTCTGTAAAACACCGCTCCAAATCTGGGAGGGGGCAAGCCCCCTCCCACATGTGCTTTGTGGCGTGTTTAAAGATGGGTGCTGAGCCAGGAGATGGCCAGCGCCACGCCCAGGCAGGCAAACCCGACGCGGTAAGCCAGGCGATGCGCCCGTTCGGTGCGCACATCCAGAAACAACATCGGCTGATCAATTGCGCGATCTTCGCTCTGCGCGGTGAGGTCGGCCATGGCGCGCTGTTCGCGCAGGCGGGTAATGAACAGCAGCGCCGCGCCCGGACAGGCCACGGCCAAAGCAACAACATTGGTCAAAAGTGCGGGCAGCGCCATCGCAAACCTCGGCAAAACAGTGTTTTGGTATCGGTTCAGATACAAACCTGAACGATAGTGGCCTCCGGCGCCTGAAATGCTCCCTCCCCCATTGACGGCTAATGTATCCAGTAATTTACAGCGTCACCTGAACGTCACCTTAACAAGCCACTCTGTTGCCCTTCGACGTTTCAGGAGCTTGTCATGCTGCACGCGCAAAACCAGGATCGGCTGTATCTGATCGCCCCGAGCGATGAGCAGGAAGCGCTGATCGGCGGCCTGGCCTTCAACGTCCAGGACCGCCACTGGCTGGTGTATTGCGCCCTTGGCGGACACCAGCATGCCGACCTGCCGGAGGCCGATCTGTTGACCGGGGTGAGCCTGCTGGATTTCTGTATCGACACGGCTGCATGAAACTGAAGACGAAAAAAAACCGGGCTCAGTGATGAGCCCGGCTTTTTAAGGACCGGTTATTGCGCGCTGAGCAACGAACCGATGCTTGGGTCCTTGAACAGGCGGGTCAAGGCATCGCTCAGCACGTCGCTGACCAATTTGGTGTTGGTTTCCTGGTTCGGCGACATACCGAAACGCTGGTTCAGGGACGCACCGTAGCGCCCGCTGTAGCGACGGGTGCCGGCGGTGACGTCGGACTTGAAGGTGGCACCGATGGATGCTTCGGTCACGTACAGGCCGTCTTTAGGCGACTGGTACTTCAATTCGGCCAGGGTGATCGTCAACTGCGGAGCACCCGGCGCGTTGGGGCTCGGGGTGAAACCCAGCAGGCGCACGGCAGCTTCGGCCTGGGCCTGCAGCTTGGGCAGTACGTCTTGAGCATTCACCGAGACCAGGGCGGTTTCCGGATACAGGCCGCCGCGCGAACCGAGCGTAGGCGACGGACGACCATCCACCACACGCACCGACACCGGCTGGCCGTGACCCACGGGGGCCAACTGCGTGGTGATTTTTGGTTCCGGGGTCAGTTGTTGCGGGCTGTTGGCGCAGCCAACCAGGGTCAAACTGGTCACAGTGATCAAACCGAACAACAGGCGTTGCAACATGCTCTTCTCTCCAGAAATCGGGTACCGACAGGCGGGCAGTATAGCGGTGCGCCAGTGCCGGGAACTAGCGCCAGTTACAACCTGAGACCTGCACAGACTGTAGCGGTTCGATGTCACTGATATGTCACGGCTGATACACAGAGCCGTCATGCCCGACAGGCAAGCTTGGCCCCAATTTCAAGAGGTCTGTCGCCATGCAATTTCTCTGGTCACTGTTCACACGCAAACCCGCCCTTCGCCAGTTCGCCCTGCTCGATGTGCAAGGCCGTTGCCAGGCCTTCAAAGAGTGCTGCCAGCCTCCTGTAGGCGACGGCTGGGTGGAAATCGATGAAATCCGCCTGAGCTGGATGCACCACCCGCTGCCAGCCAGCGCCCGTGTCAGCCCACGTGCAGCGCAGCCGTCGCGTCACCAACCGTTGGCCGCCTGACCGAACGCCTAATAAAAGTCATAAAACACGCCCATTTCCCTGGCGTTCTTCGCTACAATCTCCCCCCGATTATAAGGACGTCTCCTGATCGGGCCTCGCAGCATCGTTAATGCCTCGGCATTAGCTCCAAGAATCGCCCACAGAGAGCCGCCCACACAGATCGAGTGAAGCTGGCGCGCTTGCTGTTTTCTTTGCAAACCACCCGCCTTTGCCGAATCTGCCAGAGCTGCCATTGCGCTCGGCCACTTGAGTTGTTTGCCCGTTTTGCCGCGTGTCGGCTAGGGGCCAGGTGCCAGGCTGGGGCAGCCCTTTTTTGAGGTTCACGTCTTCAAAAGAGCGTGAAAAAACGGGTTTTCACAACTTCACAAGAGTGTGGCGAGCAAATGAATAGTTTGGCGTTTGTACAAGCACCATCAGCGTCTGGAACAGCCCAACCACACAGGATCGAGTACTCCTCAACAACGGGAGCTTGAGCCTGTCCGCTACGGATTGGTTGCACGAATCGCACGCTTTGACCATAAGTCGAATTGCCACAGGCGCCCATGAATGCGTTCATAGGCAGATTAGCCCGGCAGGAAGCGTGCGCTGAACATGCAAAGAATTGCGAATCGGACATGGCGATCCTGGCCATGGGTAACCTGGGGCAACACGTGAACCGCCCCATCACTCCTGGCAGCCATGCCGTCAATTTGGTGCTGCAGATTTTGGAGACGCGTTAAATGGCGCATAACGAAGCAGTCGACGTAGTACTGGTAGGGGCCGGCATCATGAGCGCCACCCTGGCCGTACTGCTCAAAGAGCTCGACCCCGGCCTGAAGCTGGAAGTCGTTGAGCTGATGGATTCGGGTGCCGCGGAAAGTTCCAACCCGTGGAACAACGCCGGTACCGGCCACGCCGGGCTGTGTGAGCTGAACTACACGCCGCAGGCCGCCGATGGCTCCATCGACATCAAGAAAGCCGTGCACATCAACACCCAATTCGAGGTGTCGAAGCAGTTCTGGGCGTACCTGACCAAAAAGGGCACCTTTGGTTCGTCCAGGTCCTTTATCAGCCCGGTGCCGCACCTGAGCTTCGTGCAGGGCGAAAAAGGCGTGTCCTTCCTCAAGAAGCGCTTTGAAACCCTCAGCCAGCACCACGCGTTTTCGGACATGCACTACACCGAAGACCGTAGCGAGATGGCCGAGTG
This sequence comes from Pseudomonas sp. NFPP28, assembly GCF_900115535.1. Taxonomy (NCBI): domain Bacteria; kingdom Pseudomonadati; phylum Pseudomonadota; class Gammaproteobacteria; order Pseudomonadales; family Pseudomonadaceae; genus Pseudomonas; species Pseudomonas sp. NFPP28. The sequence continues at coordinate 863,568 of NZ_FOWT01000001.1, forward strand.
GATGCCGCTGATGATGCCGGGGCGTCCGCTCGACGAGAAAATCGCAGCCACCCGTGTAATGAACGGCACGGACGTGAATTTCGGCGCGCTGACCAACCAGTTGCTCAGCCACCTGACCAGCTCGGCAGACGCCCAGGTCAAGTACAGCAAGCGCGTCACCGGCCTCAAGCGCAACGGCGCGGGCTGGACCGTAAGCATCAAGGACGTCAACAGCGGCAGCAGCCGCGAAGTCGACGCCAGGTTCGTGTTCCTCGGCGCCGGCGGCGCGGCCCTGCCGCTGCTGCAAGCCTCGGGCATCGAAGAAAGCAAAGGCTTTGGCGGCTTCCCGGTCAGCGGCCAGTGGCTGCGTTGCGACAACCCGGAAGTGGTCAAGCACCACCAGGCCAAGGTCTACAGCCAGGCTGCCGTTGGTTCGCCGCCGATGTCCGTGCCGCACCTGGACACCCGCGTGGTCGATGGCAAGAAGTCCCTGCTGTTCGGGCCTTACGCCGGTTTCACCACCAAGTTCCTCAAGCACGGCTCGTTCCTCGACCTGCCGCTGTCGGTTCGCGCCGGCAACATCGGCCCGATGCTGGCCGTGGCCCGCGACAACATGGACTTGACCAAGTACCTGGTCAGCGAAGTGATGCAGTCCATGGAACAGCGCCTGGAATCCCTGCGCCGCTTCTACCCCGAGGCGAAAGCCGAAGACTGGCGCCTGGAAGTGGCCGGCCAACGGGTGCAGATCATCAAGAAAGACCCGAAAAAAGGCGGCGTGCTGCAATTCGGCACCGAGCTGGTCGCGGCCAAAGACGGCTCGCTCGCGGCGCTGCTGGGCGCGTCCCCAGGTGCGTCGGTGACCGTTTCGATCATGCTGGAGTTGATCGAGAAGTGCTTCCCGGAAAAAGCCGCCGGTGAGTGGGCTGCCAAACTGCACGAGATCTTCCCGGCCCGTGAAAAGGTCCTGGAAACGGATGCCGAGTTGTATCGCAAGATCAACGCGCAGAACAACATCAGCCTGGAACTGGTTGAGCCTGCCGCCGAGACCGAGAGCTACGCTTGAGGCCTTGAGGCAATAAAAAACGCCCCGTTCTCGGCATGAGAACGGGGCGTTTTTTTGTGTATCGGATAATCAGCCGCGAGCGTTTTCGATCAGTTCGATGTACTCGTCCGCGTTGCGCTGGTCCTTGATCAGGTCGACGAAGGTCTGGCCATGCGCATCCTTGCCGTCGAGGTCCAGGCCGGCTTCCTTGAAGAAACCCAGGAACCGCTCGAAATCGTCGATACGCAGGCCACGGTAGGCCTTGATCAGCTTGTGCAGGGACGGAGAAGTTGCGTCGACCGGCTCGAAGTCCAGGAACAACTTGATCTGATCGTCGCCGATCTCGTCACCAATCACCTGTTTCTTATCTTTACGCATTACCGACTCCAGCCTGCAGACATTTAAACGGGGTTTGAAGTCTACCTGCGGGGCGCGGGCTTGTGTAGGCGGGGCCTACCTGGCTTTAACCGCACCCGTGTGCAAATCCGCCCAGATATGCCCGTTGGCATAACTGAGGAACTGCACATACACCGTGTCATTGCGCAGCAGGTCGACAATCACCCGGTATTGGGCCAAGGGGTAAGACAGCGTCAGGGTTTTGCTGGAGTCGTCATACACCGGCTTTTTCAGGCTTTTGCTTTCGGCGTCGAAATTGAGCACCACCTGGGCGATGGTCGCACCTTTGTTCAGGGACTTGCCCTTGAGACGGATCATCAGCGGCGAGGTCACCGGGATCGGCTGCTGGCTGGACTGGCGCTGGTTGCCCACCACCACCGCGTAGTCGGTGACTTGCAACAGTTGCTGCTGCTCCGGCGCTTCAGCGCGCAGGGTCAGGTCGTCCGAAGGCAGGAATTGGCTGTGCATCGGCGCAGGCGCGGCAGCCAGCGGCAAACTGAGGGTCAGCGCCAGGGCGGCGCAGGTGCGTATCAACAGGCTCATGGGCCGCTCCGGCAAGGTGGGCCCAGCACTGTAGCTCAATCGAACTGGGCAAGCATCCAGCGTTGGTACTCGGCCACACCGGCCTCGCCTTCGCGGGGCGCCCAGTCGGGCTGTTCGCCCTCGCCCACCGGACGATAAGGCCCGGCCTTGCACTCGAACATCACCGTGTCGGGCTCCAGCACCACCAGGCCATGAAACACGCCCGGCGGCAGATCGACACCGGCGCATTCACCGCCGGCCTGCATGACACGCTTGGCAACGACCTCGCCGGTTTCGTTGAAGACCAGCAAGCCCAAGCGGCCCTGCAGCACCAGCAAGGTTTCTGCCTTGTCCGCACTCAGGTGCCGATGCGGCGGTACATAAGTGTCAGGTTGCAGGCCCACCGCCAGGCGATGGCAGGGTTCTTCCATCTGGTGGAAGTTATGGTGGTGCCGGCCACGGGGGTGGGTGGCCGCTTTCTCGGCCAGTTCGGCAAACAGCGTCTGATCAAGAAAGCGGGCCATGGCTTACATCCCTTTGACGGCGAAGATGCCATTGGCGTTGCGCCAGTAGCCTTTGTAGTCCATGCCGTAACCGAAGATGTAGCGGTCGATGCACGGCAGGCCGACGTAATCGGCTTTCAGGTCCGGACGCGCCTTGCGGTCGTGGTCCTTGTCGATCAGCACGGCGGTGTGCACTTTGCGCGCGCCGGCGTGTTTGCAGAAGTCGATGATCGCGCCCAGGGTGTGACCTTCGTCGAGGATGTCGTCGATGATCAGCACGTCGCGGTCGATGAACGAGACTTCCGGCTTGGCCTTCCAGAACAAGTCGCCGCCGCTGGTTTCGTTGCGATAACGGGTGGCGTGCAGATAGGACGCTTCCAGCGGGAATTGCAGGTGGGTCAGCAATTTGCCGGCGAAGATCAGGCCACCGTTCATCACGCAGAAGACCACCGGGTTGGTGTCGGCCATTTCGCGGCTGATGTGTGCGCCGACCTTGGCGATCGCTTCTTCGACTTGCGCTTCGGTGTACAGGCAGTCAGCCTCGCGCATGATTTGACGGATATGCTCGAGATCAGCGGACATGGCGCTCTCCAAGGGGGTGCTGTGGCAAGAAAAGCGGGCGAAGGTACGCTTCTCGTGCGCTCCGAGCAAGCCTTAATGGACTAACGTACTAGATGTCTATAGGACAACACCCTCGGATAGATTAATCTAGGCCGGTTTTTTTGCCCGCCGCCGGAGCCTTTCCCATGCCCACTCGCGAGATCCGCCACCCGCTGATCCGACACAAGCTCGGCCTTATGCGCCGCGCCGACATTAGCACGAAGAACTTCCGTGAGCTTGCTCAGGAAGTCGGAGCGTTGCTCACCTACGAAGCGACCAAGGATTTACCTTTGGAGAGCTACGAAATCCCTGGTTGGGCCGGTCCCGTCCAGGTCGAGAAAATCGCCGGTAAGAAAATCACCGTGGTGCCGATCCTGCGCGCCGGTATCGGCATGCTCGAAGGCGTCCTCAGCCTGATACCGGGCGCCAAGGTCAGCGCCGTGGGCGTGGCCCGCAACGAAGAAACCTTGCAGGCCCACACCTACCTGGAAAAACTCGTCCCGGAAATCAACGAGCGCCTGGCGATGATCATCGACCCGATGCTCGCCACCGGCAGCTCCATGGTTGCCACTATCGATCTGCTGAAAAAAGCCGGCTGCAAGGACATACGCGCCATGGTGCTGGTGGCCGCGCCCGAAGGCATTGCCGCCGTCGAGAAGGCCCACCCGGATGTGCAGATCTACACCGCCTCCATCGACGAGCGCCTGAATGAACACGGCTACATCATCCCAGGCCTGGGCGATGCCGGTGACAAGATCTTCGGCACCAAGCAGAAGGACGCGTGAGCATGCGGGATGAATTCAACGACCCGCTTTGGCGCCAGATCCTGTCTGGCGCACAAATGCTCTTCGTAGCATTTGGTGCGCTGGTGTTGATGCCACTGATCACAGGTCTTGATCCAAACGTCGCACTGTTCACCGCTGGCCTGGGCACGTTGCTGTTCCAGGTGGTGACGGGGCGCCAGGTGCCGGTCTTCCTGGCATCGAGCTTTGCCTTCATTACCCCGATCATTCTCGCCAAGGGCCAGTTCGGCCTCGCGGCGACCATGGGCGGGGTGATGGCGGCGGGTTTCGTGTACACCTTCCTGGGCCTGGCGGTGAAGATCAAAGGCACCGGGTTTATCGACCGGCTGCTGCCGCCCGTGGTGATCGGGCCGGTGATCATCTCCATCGGCCTGGCCATGGCGCCGATTGCCGCGAACATGGCGATGGGTAAAGCCGGTGATGGCGCTGAGCTGATCCATTACCAGACCGCGATGATGATCTCGATGCCTGCGCTGCTGACCACCTTGATCGTGGCGGTGTTCGGCAAAGGCATTTTCCGCCTGGTGCCGATCATCTCCGGCGTGCTGGTGGGCTTCGCCATGTCGTTCTACTTTGGCGTGGTCGACACGGCGAAGATCGCGGCGGCCCCGTGGTTCGCCCTGCCCCACTTCACCGCGCCGGAATTCAACTGGCAGGCGATCCTGTTCATCGTCCCGGTGGCCCTGGCCCCGGCAATCGAACATATCGGCGGCGTGATTGCGGTGGGCAGCGTGACCGGTCGCGACTACTTGAAGAAGCCCGGCCTGCACCGCACCCTGCTGGGTGACGGCATTGCCACCACGGCTGCCGGTCTGTTCGGCGGCCCACCCAACACCACCTACGCCGAAGTGACCGGCGCGGTGATGCTGACCAAGAACTACAACCCGAAGATCATGACCTGGGCAGCGGTGTTTGCCATCAGCCTGGCGTTCATCGGCAAGTTCGGCGCGTTGCTGCAGAGCATTCCGGTGCCGGTGATGGGCGGGATTCTGTGCCTGCTGTTCGGCTCGATTGCCGCGGTGGGGATGAACACGCTGATCCGCCACAAGATCGACCTGGGCGAAGCGCGCAACCTGGTGATTGTGTCGGTGACCCTGGTGTTCGGGATTGGCGGTGTGCTGGTCGGCACCGGCACCGGCCCGGATGACTTCGGCCTCAAGGGCATCGCCCTGTGTGCGGTGGTGGCGATTGGCTTGAACCTGCTGCTGCCGGGCAATGATGGTTGGAAGAACAAGAAGTCGGATGAGCCGTTGCTCTAACCAGTACCGCGAAACCCAATGTGGGAGGGGGCTTGCCCCCTCCCACATTTTGCTCTTCAGTGTGGCTTAGAGCTCACCGAGCCCATCGATCAACGCCTGGTTCTGCTCCGGCGTACCGATGCTGATCCGCAGGAACTGGGCAATCCGCTCCTGCTTGAAGTGCCGCACGATCACCCCTTGCTCACGCAACTTGGCCGCCAGGCCCGCAGCGTCGTGCCGTAGGTGACGGGCAAAGATGAAGTTGGCTGCCGAGGGCAGCACTTCAAAGCCTTTCTCTTCCAGTTGCGCGACCAGCTTGTCGCGACTGTCGATCACCAACCGGCACGTCTTCTCGAAATACTCACGGTCCTCGAACGCCGCCGCCGCGCCAACAATCGCCAGGCGGTCCAGTGGATAGGAGTTGAAGCTGTTCTTGACCCGCTCCAGCGCCTCGATCAAGTCCGGGTGGCCCACGGCCAGGCCCACACGCAAACCGGCCAGTGAGCGCGATTTGGACAGGGTCTGGGTGACCAGCAGGTTCGGGTAGCGATCCACCAGGCTGATCGCGGTTTCACCGCCGAAGTCGATATAGGCTTCATCGACCACCACCACCGAATCCGGGCTGGCCTTGAGGATCTGCTCCACCGCGTCCAGCGCCAGCACGCAGCCGGTCGGCGCGTTCGGGTTGGGAAAAATGATCCCGCCGTTGGGCTTGGCGTAATCCGCCACGCGAATCTGGAACTGGTCATCCAGCGGCACCGGGTCGGACTTGATGCCATAAAGGCCGCAGTAAACCGGATAGAAGCTGTAGCTGATATCCGGGAACAGCAGCGGCAGGTCGTGCTGGAACAAACCGTGGAAGATGTGCGCCAGCACTTCGTCGGAACCGTTGCCGAGGAAGACTTTAGCGGCGTCGATCCCGTAATGCGTGGCCACCGCCTGTTTGAGCAGGTCGCTGTTGGGGTCCGGGTACAGGCGCAGGTTGTCATTCAACTCGGCCTGCATTGCCGCCAACGCTTTGGGCGACGGACCGTAGGGGTTTTCATTGGTATTGAGCTTGACCAGTTTGGTCAGCTTCGGTTGTTCACCGGGCACGTAAGGCACGAGGTCCTTGACGAAAGGGCTCCAGAATTTGCTCATGTCTCAGTTCCCCTTCTCTTCAAGGATGCGGTATTCGGCGCTGCGGGCGTGCGCGCTGAGGGATTCACCACGGGCCAGCACCGAGGCAGTCTTGCCCAGCTCGGAAGCGCCCTGCGGCGAGCAGAAAATGATCGACGAACGCTTCTGGAAGTCATACACCCCCAGCGGCGACGAGAAACGCGCGGTGCCGGAAGTCGGCAGCACGTGGTTCGGGCCTGCGCAGTAGTCGCCCAGGGCCTCGCTGGTGTGGCGGCCCATGAAGATCGCACCGGCGTGGCGAATCGACGGCAGCCAGGCTTGTGGGTCGGCGACGGACAACTCCAGGTGCTCCGGCGCGATGCGGTTGGCCACGTCGATGGCTTGCTCCATGTCGCGCACCAGGATCAGCGCACCACGGCCATTGATCGATTTCTCGATGATCTCGGCGCGCTCCATGGTCGGCAGCAGCTTATTGATGCTGGCCGCGACCCTGTCGAGGAACTCGGCGTCCGGACTGACCAGGATCGCCTGGGCGTCTTCGTCGTGCTCGGCCTGGGAGAACAGGTCCATGGCGATCCAGTCCGGATCGGTCTGACCGTCGCACACCACGAGGATTTCCGAAGGGCCGGCGATCATGTCGATACCGACCTGGCCGAACACATGGCGCTTGGCAGTGGCAACATAGATGTTGCCGGGGCCGACCACTTTGTCGACCTTCGGTACGCTTTCAGTGCCATAGGCCAGGGCGGCAACGGCTTGGGCACCACCGATGGTGAAAACCCGATCGACACCGGCGATGCAGGCCGCTGCCAGCACCAGCTCGTTGATTTCACCACGCGGCGTCGGCACCACCATGACCACCTCGGTCACGCCCGCCACTTTGGCCGGGATCGCGTTCATCAGCACCGATGAAGGGTACGAAGCCTTGCCACCCGGCACGTACAAACCGGCGCGGTCCAGCGGCGTGACCTTCTGGCCCAGCACAGTACCGTCGGCCTCGGTGTAGCTCCAGGAGTCCTGTTTCTGTTTTTCGTGGTAGCTGCGCACACGCGCCGCCGCCACTTCCAGGGCTTCGCGCTGCGGCGCGGTGATGCGCGTCAGGGCCAGCTCCAGGCGTTCGCGGGGCAGGATCAGGTCAGCCATGGACTTGACGTCCAGACCGTCAAACTGGCGGGTGAAGTCCACCAGCGCCGCATCACCGCGCTCGCGCACGGCCTTGATGATGTCGAGCACCCGCTGGTTGACCGAATCGTCGGACACGCTTTCCCAGCTCAGCAGATGATCCAGATGATGGGCAAAATCCGGGTCGGCAGCGTTGAGTCGGGCAATTGCAGTGGACGTGGTCATAGCGAGGGCCTCATAGGATTGGCAAAAATGCTCAGGCGCCGAAAGTTAGCAGTCGATCCGCTTGGGCACCTGAGAATTCTGGCTATGAGGCGGATAGACGGGCGCGACCCAGGGCCGCGCGGGTAGGTCAACCGCGGTGTCGCGACTCCACTGCCTTGCGCAGCGTGTCGATCAACGCCTGGATACGGGCGTGCTGCATCTTCATCGATGCCTTGTTGACGATCAGACGGGAGCTGATGTCGGCAATGAAGTCCTGCGGCTCAAGACCGTTGGCGCGCAGGGTGTTACCGGTGTCGACCACGTCGATGATCTTGTCAGCCAGGCCGATCAACGGCGCCAGCTCCATCGAGCCGTAAAGCTTGATGATGTCGACCTGGCGGCCTTGCTCGGCGTAGTAGCGCTTGGCGACGTTGACGAACTTGGTCGCCACGCGCAGGCGGCCCTTCGGCTCCACATCACCGACACGGCCGGCGGTCATCAGCTTGCACAGGGCGATACGCAGGTCCAACGGCTCGTACAGGCCCTGGCCACCATATTCCATCAGCACGTCTTTACCGGCGACGCCGAGGTCGGCCGCGCCATGTTCAACGTAGGTCGGCACGTCGGTAGCGCGCACGATCAACAGGCGCACGTCGTCCTGGGTCGTGGGGATGATCAGCTTGCGGCTCTTGTCCGGATTCTCGGTCGGCACGATGCCCGCTTCAGCCAGAAGCGGCAACGTGTCGTCAAGGATGCGGCCCTTGGACAGTGCGATGGTCAACATGGGAAACGTCAATCCTTTATCAGGCTATTGCGGTCCGGTCGCAAACGGCGCCGGACACAGATCGAGGCTATTACAGCCTCGATTTGAAACAAATCCTGTGGAGAAAGATTACCCTCCCCCACCGTTACAGCTTCCGGGACTAGCCCGGTACGCGGCGGATTTTCGCGCCGAGCATCTGCAGTTTTTCTTCAATGCACTCGTAACCACGGTCTATGTGGTAGATGCGGTCGATCAGGGTGTCGCCTTCGGCGATCAGCGCCGAGATCACCAGGCTGGCCGACGCACGCAGGTCGGTGGCCATGACTGGCGCGCCCTTGAGTTTCTCGGTGCCGGTGACGATGGCGGTGTTGCCTTCGACCTGGATCTTCGCGCCCATGCGGTGCAATTCGTACACGTGCATGAAGCGGTTTTCGAAGATGGTCTCGATCACGGCACCGGTGCCTTCGGCAATCGCGTTCAGGGAGATGAACTGCGCTTGCATATCGGTCGGGAACGCCGGGTACGGAGCGGTACGCACGTTGACGGCCTTGGGACGCTTGCCGTGCATGTTCAGCTCGATCCAGTCTTCACCGGTAGTGATTTCCGCACCGGCTTCGCGCAGCTTTTCCAGGACCGCTTCCAGGATAGTCGGATCGGTGTCCTTGACCTTGACGCGGCCACCGGTGACGGCGGCGGCAACCAGGTAGGTACCGGTCTCGATGCGGTCAGGCATTACCTTGTAGGTGGCGGTATGCAGACGCTCTACGCCATCGATGGTGATGGTGTCGGTGCCCGCACCGGAAACCTTCGCGCCCATGGCGTTCAGGAAGTTGGCCAGGTCGACCACTTCCGGCTCGCGCGCGGCGTTTTGCAGGACGCTGCGGCCTTTGGCCAGGGCAGCGGCCATCATGATGTTCTCGGTGCCGGTCACACTGACAGTATCAAAGAAGAAATTGGCGCCACGCAGGCCGCCTTCCGGCGCCTTGGCCTTGATGTAGCCGCCTTCGACGTCGATAACGGCGCCCATGGCTTCAAGGCCACGGATGTGCAGGTCAACCGGACGCGAGCCAATGGCGCAACCGCCAGGCAGGGCGACTTCGGCTTCGCCGAAACGGGCAACCATCGGGCCAAGCACCAGGATCGACGCACGCATGGTTTTCACCAGTTCGTACGGGGCTATCAGGGTCTTGATGGTGCGTGGGTCGATTTCGACGGCCAGTTTCTCGTCGATCACCGGCTCGATACCCATGCGACCGAACAACTCGATCATGGTGGTGATGTCGTGCAGGTGCGGCAGGTTGGCCACGGTCACCGGGCCATCGCACAGCAGGGTCGCTGCCAGGATCGGCAAGGCGGAGTTTTTTGCACCGGAGATGCGAATCTCGCCATCAAGGCGGGCACCGCCGGTAATAATCAATTTATCCATAAGAATCTCGACGCCTTGGGGGCTCAGGTGCGCTCGGCCCAGGCCGCGCGGCTGAAAAATTTCATAGTGACCGCATGGATGCTGCCATCGGTGATCCACGGGTTCAAATGGGCATAGATCTGCTGCTGACGCTTGACCGGGCTGAGTGCCGCCAGTTCATCGCTAATCACGTTCAGCTGGAAGTTGCAGCCTTCGCCTTCAACTTCAACGGTCGTTTCCGGCAGCTTTCCTTCAAGAAAGCTCTTAACTTCTAGGGCCTGCATGCTCAACCTCTATCGGCGCCCAGTGCGCGCGGGTCGCACATCATACAAAAAAGCCCCGCGCCTGCGAACCCCGCATAGCAGGACTCTGACGGGGGGCTTCTTTAATAATGTGTATTAAGGATGCGCCAGCAGCTCGGTCAGACCGGAAACTTCGGCGATTTCGCGCATGTCTTCGGGCAATGCCCGGATGCTGACCGGCTTCCTGGCCGCCTCAGCATCACGCATGAAGCACAGCAGCAGCGACAAGCCGACGCTGCTGGACTTGGTCACGGCAGAACAATCCAGCACCAACGCGGGCGCAGTGCTGGTCTTGATCAGCGCCTGACCCTGCTTGCGCAGCTCAGGCCCGGTGCGGTAATCCAGCACGCCGCTGAGGAACAACTCACCGGCGTCGCCAAGACGAACAGCCGACTCGGTCATTGCACAGGCTTCCCGGCTTCTTTATCGGATGTTTCCTTGGCTTTGGCGACTTCACCGGCCCAACCGTTGATGGTTTTGTCCAGGTCGTTGCCATTACGCTGCATCGCATCAGCGAACTGATCACGGAACAGCTTGCCGATGTTGATACCGTTGATGATCACGTTGCGCAGCTTCCACTCGCCGTTGACCTTCTCGAGCGTGTATTGCACAGGGTAGACGGCACCGTTGTTGCCCTTGACGCTCATGTTGACGCTGGTGCGATTACCCGACTCGTCCCCGGCGGGAGCAACGGTAATGCCCTGGTTGTTGTACTCGAGCAGCGCGTTGCCATAGAACTGGAACAGGCCTTTCTTGAAGTTTTCCTGGAAGGTCTGCATCTGCGCAGGCGTCGCCTTGCGCGAATACTTGACCGTCATGATGCTGCGGGAAATGCCTTCGGCATCGACCACCGGGCCGACAATGGCGTTGAGCGCATCGTAAAACTTGCTCGGATCTTGCTTGTACTGCTCTTTATTGGCAGTGAGGTCAGCCAGCATTTTGTTGGTCGTGTCTTGCACCAGATCGTGCGCAGAACCTGCCGCGTTAGCTATCAGCGGCAGCGCTGCCAACAGCACCAGCAGGCCACGTCGCAAGGTAGAGATCATGAACAGATTCCTCATTTGGCGTCTTTATTGACCGTATTAAGCAGGAATTTACCGATCAGGTCCTCAAGCACCAGCGACGACTGTGTGTCGTGGATTGTCGAGCCATCCTTGAGCAGGGCTGTTTCCCCACCCACGCTGATACCGATGTATTTCTCGCCCAGCAGACCCGCAGTGAGAATAGATGCAGTGGAGTCTGTCGGCAGATTATCTACCTTCTTGTCCAGTTGCATCGTCACTCGGCCGGTGAAGCTGTCGCGATCCAGATCGATTGCCGTGACCTTGCCGATGGTCACACCGGCCATGGTCACTTTAGCTCTGACAGTCAAACCGGCGATATTGTCGAAGTATGCGTAAAGTTTATAAGTGTCGGCAGTGGGGCTGGCCGACAGGCCGCTGACGCGCAGGGCCAACAAGAGTAAAGCCAGGATGCCAGCCAGCAAGAAAAGGCCGACACCGATTTCCACAGTGCGGTTTTGCATCAGAAATCTCCAAACATCAAGGCGGTCAAAATGAAGTCAAGGCCCAGTACCGCCAGCGAGGCGTACACAACGGTCTTGGTGGTGGCGCGACTGATCCCTTCTGATGTGGGCTCACAGTCATAGCCTTGGAATACGGCGATCCAGGTGACAACAAAGGCGAACACGATGCTCTTTATGATGCCGTTGAGCACGTCGCCAGTGAACGTCACGCTGTTCTGCATGTTGGCCCAGTAGGAGCCGTCGTAGACGCCCAGCCAGTCCACCGCCACCCACGAACCACCCCAGATCCCGACCACGCTGAAGATCATCGCCAGCAGTGGCAGGGAAATGAAGCCGGCCCACAGGCGTGGGGCAACAATGTACTTGAGCGGGTCCACGCCGATCATTTCCAGGCTGGACAGCTGTTCGGTGGACTTCATGTTGCCGATTTCGGCGGTCAGCGCGGAGCCCGCGCGCCCGGCGAACAGCAGGGCGGTCACCACCGGCCCCAGTTCACGCAACAGCGTCAGGGCGACCATCTGCCCCACCGCCTGCTCCGAACCATAGCTGGACAGGATATTGAAGCCCTGCAACGCCAGCACCATGCCAATGAACACCCCGGAGACCACGATGATCACCAGGGACATCACGCCCACCGAATGCAACTGCTTGACCAGCAGGCCAAAGCCGCCGCCAATGCCGCCACGGCCGAGCAATGCGTGGAACAGGAAAATCGTCGAACGGCCCAGCACTTCGACGATGTCGATGCCCGAGCGACCGAAAAGGCGAACCTTCTCGATAAGAGATGTCTTGCGCATCAGCGCTTCCCCAGAAGATCTGAGCGGTAATCCGCCGCCGGAAAGTGAAAAGGCACCGGGCCATCAGGATCGCCGGTCATGAATTGGCGAATGCGCGGGTTGTCGGCGTTCATCAGCTCTTCGGGCGTGCCCTGCCCCAGCACCTGGCCATCGCCCACTACATAGAGGTAATCGGCAATGCTCGCGGTTTCTGCAAGATCGTGGGAGACCACGATGCTGGTGATGCCCAGTGCATCGTTGAGCAGACGGATCAGACGCACCAGCACGCCCATGGCGATGGGGTCCTGGCCGACGAAGGGCTCGTCGTACATGAGAATCTGCGGGTCGAGGGCGATGGCACGCGCCAGCGCCACACGGCGCTTCATCCCACCAGACAATTCATCGGGCATCAGGTCGATGGCGCCGCGAAGGCCTACGGCCTGCAGTTTCAGCAACACAATGTCACGAATCATCTCATCGGACAGCTGGGTATGCACCCGCAGCGGAAAGGCCACGTTCTCGAAAACATCAAGATCGGTGAACAGCGCACCGCTCTGGAACAGCACACCCATGTGCTTGCGTGCATCGAACAGATCGCTGCGCGACAGCGTCGGCAGGTTCTGGCCGTTGACCCACACTTCTCCCGCACTGGGGCGCAATTGCATGCCCATCAGGCGCAGCAGCGTGGTCTTGCCGCAACCGGAAGGCCCCATGATGCCCGTGACCTTGCCGCGCGGAATGCGGATATCGACGTTATTGAAGATGCTGCGCGTCCCGCGCTTGAAGGTCAGTCCCTTCAGCTCGACCGCGTAGGCGTTATCGGCACTCATCTAAACTCCTTGGGATGCAGCCTCTCACTCAGACACCACGCTTGCGACAAACGTTTGCAACCTTTGTGCAATAGTTGGCCACGTGGGCTGGGCGGACCGAACTGGCGGCGAACTATATCACTGCTGGTACAAGGCGCCCAAGGCCGGAACAGTGCTTGTTCAGATTGGGGACAGGGAAAAATCGTTGCTGGGGTTGAATCTCAAGCACATTGCGAACAAACCCTGACGAACTTGCGTGAGGGAATTGATCATTACCGCTATAATCGCCGACTTTTCGTCAGGCTATACGATTTCAGACATGAGCCAATCCAGCGACCTTATTCAATCCGCACAACGCACCATCCGCCTCGAGCTTGAAGCCGTAGAAGGCTTGCTGACGCATATTGACGCGGATTTCGTACGCGCCTGCGAGATGATTCTGGCCAGCAAGGGCCGCGTCGTGGTGGTCGGCATGGGCAAGTCGGGCCACGTCGGCAACAAGATCGCCGCCACCCTGGCCAGCACCGGAACCACCGCGTTTTTCGTGCACCCGGCCGAAGCCAGCCACGGCGACATGGGCATGATCACCAAGGATGACATCATCCTTGCCCTGTCCAACTCCGGCACGACCAACGAAATCGTGACCCTGTTGCCGCTGATCAAACGCCTGGGCATCAAGATGATCAGCATCACCGGCAACCCGGAGTCGACGCTGGCCAAGGCCGCCGAAGTGAACCTGAACGTCCACGTGGACCACGAGGCCTGCCCGCTGAACCTGGCACCCACCTCCTCCACCACCGCGGCACTGGTCATGGGCGATGCCTTGTCCGTAGCACTGCTGGAAGCCCGGGGGTTTACCGCTGAAGACTTCGCGTTTTCCCATCCAGGCGGCGCCCTGGGCCGCCGCCTGCTGCTGAAAGTGGAAAACGTCATGCACTCGGGCGATGAATTGCCTCACGTCCAGCGCGGCACCCTGCTGAAAGACGCGCTGATGGAAATGACCCGCAAGGGCCTGGGCATGACCGTGATCCTCGAGGCCGATGGCCGCCTGGCCGGGGTCTTCACCGACGGCGACCTGCGCCGTACCCTGGACCGCACGATTGATATCCACACCGCCACCATCGACGCGGTAATGACACCCCACGGCAAGACCGCGCGCCCCGAGATGCTGGCAGCCGAAGCCTTGAAGATCATGGAAGACCACAAGATCGGCGCGCTGGTGGTGGTTGATGGCGACGACCGCCCGATTGGCGCCCTGAACATGCACGACTTGCTGCGTGCAGGAGTGATGTAGATGACCAGCGACCTGTTGCAACGCGGCAAAAATATCAAACTCGCGATTTTCGACGTTGACGGTGTGCTGACCGACGGCCGCCTGTACTTTCTCGAAGACGGCAGCGAATTCAAGACATTCAACACGCTGGACGGCCAGGGCATCAAAATGTTGATGGCGGCGGGCGTGCAAACGGCAATTATCAGCGGCCGGAAAACGCCCGTTGTGGAACGGCGTGCACAAAACCTGGGGATTCCTCACCTGTATCAGGGCCGCGAGGATAAACTGGTGGTTCTGGACGAGCTTCTTGGCCAACTCAACCTAAGCTATGAGCAGGTCGCCTACTTGGGTGACGACCTGCCAGACCTGCCGGTGATTCGCCGAGTAGGCCTGGGCATGGCCGTCGCCAATGCGGCGGCGTTTGTTCGCGAACACGCCCATGGCATCACCAGCGCCCGCGGCGGCGAAGGTGCCGCCCGCGAGTTCTGCGAGCTGATCCTGCGTGCCCAGGGCAGCCTTGAAGCGGCCCACGCCGCCTACTTATAGAGCGTTTTATGCCGAGCAAAAAGATTCGCAACTTCCTGTTATTCGGGGTCATCGCCGCGCTGTTCCTGGCGGTGGGCTACTGGAATATCAGCCCGGAGCGCTTTCTCGACCAGCCTGCTGCGCAGGTTGACGAGGGCGCTATCGACTATTACGCCATCAATGCCAAAAGCGTGCAGTTCCTGCCTGACGGCAAGGTGCAATACGAGATGACCTCGGACAAGGTCGAGCATGTGAAGGCCACCGAAGTCACCCTGCTGACCAACCCGGACATGAACATTTACCGCGGTACCGAGTTCCCATGGCACGTCACCAGCAAGCGTGGCGAGGTCAACCCGGACGGTACCGAGGTGGAACTGATCGACTCGGTGCGCATTGCGCGCACTGACGATAAAAGCCGTGAGACCGTGATTACCAGCAGTCGCATGACCGTATTCCCGCAGAAGCAATATGCGCAGACCGAGCAAGACGTTAGAATCGACGGCGCTGGCGGTGTATCGACTGGCAAGGGAATGAAAGCGTATTTGAAAGAAAGCAGGATACACCTGCTATCGAACGTAAGAGGACAGTATG
Organism: Pseudomonas sp. NFPP28; assembly: GCF_900115535.1. Classification (NCBI taxonomy): domain Bacteria; kingdom Pseudomonadati; phylum Pseudomonadota; class Gammaproteobacteria; order Pseudomonadales; family Pseudomonadaceae; genus Pseudomonas; species Pseudomonas sp. NFPP28. The sequence goes on from NZ_FOWT01000001.1 coordinate 879,065, forward strand.
AGGCTCGTTAAAACTCTCCCTATTTTGCTCGGCCTGGGCGCAGCACTGGGAAGCGTGAGCGCCTGGGCTCTGCCGAACGATAGCCAGCAGCCGATCCACATTTCAGCTGACGATGCGCAACTGGATGACAAGCAAGGCGTGGCCACCTACACCGGCGGCGTGATCATCACGCAGGGTTCGATGAAAATCACCGGCAATACCGTGACGCTTACGCGCACCAAGACCGGCGATATCGATGTCGTGACCTCGGTCGGCAACCTGGCTTACTTCGAACAGAAGCAGTCCGCGACCGATACCGGACCGATGAAGGGCTACGGCAAGACCATCCAGTACCATGCCCAGCAGAACCGCATCGTCCTGATCGACCAGGCCAAGGTGCTCAGCCCCGATGGCAACTCCACGGAAGGTGAGAAGATCACCTATGACACCGTGAAACAGATTGCAAACGCCGGTCGTGCCAATGGCAACAAGGTCACCGCGCCTCGTCCACGCATCGACATGGTTATCCAGCCGAAGAAGAAGGCCGAGTAATGGCAACCCTGAAAGCCCAGCATCTGGCCAAGGCCTATAAAAGCCGTCAGGTCGTGCGCGACGTCAGCCTGTCGATCGACAGCGGCCAGATCGTCGGCTTGCTCGGCCCTAACGGCGCCGGCAAGACCACTTGCTTCTACATGATCGTCGGCCTGGTCCAGGCGGACCAGGGGCGCGTGCTGATCGATGACCTGGACGTGAGCCACCAGCCAATGCACGGCCGCGCCCGTGCCGGTATCGGCTATCTTCCACAGGAAGCGTCGATCTTCCGCAAACTGTCGGTGTCGGACAATATCATGGCGATCCTCGAGACCCGCAAGGAACTCGACCGTGACGGCCGTCGCAAGGAGCTGGAAAGCCTGCTGCAGGAGTTCCACATCAACCATATCCGCGACAACCTCGGCATGAGCCTGTCCGGTGGTGAGCGTCGCCGCGTGGAAATCGCCCGCGCCCTGGCCACTGCACCCAAGTTCATCCTGCTGGACGAGCCGTTTGCCGGCGTCGACCCGATCTCGGTCGGCGACATCAAGCAGATCATCCATCACCTCAAGGCCAAGGGCATCGGCGTGCTGATCACCGACCACAACGTCCGTGAGACGCTCGACATCTGCGAAACCGCCTATATCGTCAATGACGGCCAGCTGATTGCCGAAGGTGATTCCGCCACAATCCTGGCCAATGAACTGGTCAAGGAAGTGTATCTGGGTCACGAGTTCCGCCTGTAAACACCGTGGTGTCACGGCGTTCGCCAAGGTGCGCGGGAGTCAATGAAAACCTCCGGATTTTTATTGTTACCGCGCTCTAGGCAAAGCACCCGACATCAGGCATATAATTTGCTTATGTTTGGCGCTCACGCGCCCTGTCGTGGATGGCGCATTGCGCCGGCGAATAAGGTGTTAAGCCCCTGCCATGAAACCATCGCTAGTCCTGAGAATGGGCCAGCAGCTGACGATGACACCGCAGCTGCAACAGGCCATCCGCCTGCTCCAATTGTCGACCCTGGACCTGCAACAGGAAATCCAGGAGGCCCTGGAGTCCAATCCGATGCTCGAACGCCAGGAAGAAGGCGACGACTTCGATAATGCAGACCCGCTGGCCGATAACATCGAGCAAAAACCCAATTCCGACGTGCAGGAACCCTCCTACCAGGAAACCGCCCCCACGGTGGACAACCTTGAGGAAGGCGAATGGAACGAACGCATTCCCAACGAGCTTCCGGTCGACACCGCCTGGGAAGATGTCTACCAGACCAGCGCCAGCAGCCTGCCCAGCAACGACGATGACGAGTGGGATTTCACCACCCGCACCTCTGCCGGCGAGAGCCTGCAGAGCCATCTGCTATGGCAACTGAACCTGGCACCGATGTCGGACACCGATCGCCTGATCGCCGTAACCCTGATCGACTGCATCAACAATCAGGGTTATCTAGACGAGACGCTCGAAGAAATTCTTGAAGCCTTCGACCCCGAACTGGATATCGAACTGGACGAGATCGAAGCCGTCCTGCACCGCATCCAGCAGTTCGAGCCTGCCGGTATCGGCGCGCGCACCCTCAGCGAATGCCTGCTGCTGCAATTGCGCCAGCTGCCGGCCAAGACCCCATGGCTCGCCGAGGCCCAGCGCCTGGTCACCGACTACATCGACCTGCTGGGCAGCCGCGACTACAGCCAGTTGATGCGCCGCATGAAGCTCAAGGAAGACGACCTGCGCCAGGTCATCGAGCTGGTACAGAGCCTCAACCCGCGCCCTGGCTCGCAAATCGAGTCCAGCGAAGCCGAGTACGTGGTTCCCGACGTGATCGTGCGCAAGGACAACGAGCGATGGCTGGTGGAACTGAACCAGGAGTCGGTGCCACGCCTGAGGGTCAACCCGCAATATGCCGGTTTCGTCCGCCGCGCCGACACCAGCGCCGATAACACCTTCATGCGCAACCAGTTGCAGGAAGCCCGCTGGTTCATCAAGAGCCTGCAAAGCCGCAACGAAACCCTGATGAAAGTCGCCACCCAGATCGTCGAGCACCAGCGCGGCTTCCTGGAATACGGCGACGAGGCGATGAAGCCGCTGGTACTGCATGACATCGCCGAAGCGGTGGGCATGCATGAGTCGACCATTTCACGCGTGACCACGCAGAAATTCATGCATACCCCACGGGGTATTTATGAACTGAAATACTTTTTCTCCAGCCACGTCAGCACCTCCGAAGGCGGTGAATGCTCGTCCACGGCGATCCGCGCGATCATCAAAAAACTGGTTGCCGCGGAAAATCAGAAAAAGCCATTGAGTGACAGTAAGATCGCTGGTTTACTGGAGGCACAAGGCATTCAGGTCGCCCGTCGAACCGTCGCCAAGTACCGCGAGTCCCTCGGGATCGCGCCTTCCAGCGAGCGTAAGCGTTTGATGTGACGGGCGGGCCACAGCGTTCCAGTGGCAGGCGCCTTTGCCTGCCGCTTTATGCACTGGCAACGAAGGAGAAGCTGTATGCAAGTCAACATCAGTGGACACCAACTGGAAGTGACCAAGCCCCTGCGTGAGTACACCGAAAGCAAGTTGAACAAGCTTGCAGGGCATTTTGACAAGATTACCAACGTGCAGGTCATCATGGAGGTCGATAAGCTCAAGCAGAAAATCGAGGCCACCCTGCACGTACCGAATGCCAAGCTCGTCGCCAATGCGGAACATGAAGACATGTACGCGGCGATCGACTCGCTCTACGACAAGCTGGACCGCCAACTCATAAAGCATAAGGAAAAGAATCTGCACCTGATGCAAGGTACAGGTCGTTAACTCTCCCCCCATGATCCGACTTGAAACCATCCTGACCCCCGGCCGTTCCCTCGTGAACGTGCCGGGCGGCAGTAAAAAGAAAGCCCTCGAACAAATTGCCAACCTGATCGCGCGCGAAGTGCCGGATCTGGAGATGCAGGATGTCTTCGATGCGCTGATTGCCCGTGAAAAACTCGGTTCCACGGGTTTTGGCAACGGCATCGCCATTCCTCACTGTCGCCTCAAAGGCTGCGAAACACCTGTCAGTGCCCTGCTGCACCTGGAAGCCCCCATCGATTTCGACGCCATCGACGGTGCGCCGGTAGACCTGCTGTTCGTCCTGCTGGTCCCGCAAGCCGCTACCGATGCGCACCTGGAACTGCTCCGGCAGATCGCCAGCATGCTCGACCGCAAGGAAGTACGCGACAAACTGCGTAGCGCCAGCAGCAATGAGGCGTTGTACCAGGTTGTCCTGGATGAACAGAGCGGGCAGTAACCATGCGCTTGATCATCGTCAGCGGCCGCTCCGGCTCGGGTAAAAGCACCGCCCTCAACGTTCTTGAGGACAACGGGTTCTATTGCATCGACAACCTGCCCGCCGGCCTGCTGCCAGAGTTGGCGGAACGCGCCTTGATCCATACCGAACTGGCCCAACCGCTGGTCGCCGTTTCGATTGATGCCCGTAACCTGCCCAGCCACCTCGAGCGATTCCCGCAATTGCTCGAGGAAGTGCGGGGCAAGCACATTCATTGCGACGTGCTGTACCTGGACGCCGACGAAGAGACCCTGCTCAAACGCTTCTCCGAGACCCGCCGGCGCCACCCCCTCAGCAGTCCCCATCGCTCTCTGGCCGAAGCCATCGAAGACGAAACCAAGCTGCTGGGACCGATCATTGACCTCGCCGACCTCAAGATAAACACCACCAGCCTCAACCTGTACCAGTTGCGCGATGCCATCAAGCTGCGCCTGCTGAACCAGCCGGAGCCGGGCACGGCATTCCTCGTGGAGTCGTTCGGGTTCAAGCGCGGCATGCCGGTCGACGCCGACCTGGTGTTCGATGTGCGCTGCCTGCCTAACCCGTACTGGAAACCGGAGCTGCGTGACCAGTCCGGGCTGGATCAGCCCGTGGCCGACTACCTGGCGGCACAACCGGATGTGGAGGAGATGTTCCAGGATATTTCCACCTACTTGCTCAAATGGCTGCCACGCTTTGCTGCAAGCAACCGCGCCTATGTCACCATTGCCATCGGCTGCACTGGCGGCCATCACCGCTCCGTCTACCTGACCGAGCGCTTGGGCCAGGTGCTGCAACAAACCCTAAAGAACGTCCAGGTCCGCCACCGCGACCTTAGCTGAAAGGAACACCCCCGCGATGCCCGCTCTGGAAATTGAAATCATCAACAAGCTGGGCTTGCACGCCCGCGCCTCGGCCAAGTTCGTGGGCGTAGCAGGGCAGTTCCCCTGCCAGATCCGCGCCGGGCGTACACCGGAATCCATGGTCGACGGCAAGAGCATCATGGCCATGATGATGCTTGCGGCCGGCAAGGGCACCCGGATTCACTTGAAGACGGAAGGCGAGCAGGAAGACGAAGCAATGGCCGCGCTGGTGGCGCTGATCAACAATTACTTCGACGAAGGTGAATAACCCTCTGTAGAAGCGAGCTTGCTCGCTCCTACAGTAGACTTTACCTACCCCAAAGCGGTGTCCATCACCATCATCAAGCAAAAACCGATGCACAGGCCCAGGCTGGCGAGTTTTTCGTGACCATTGCGTCGCGATTCGGGGATGACTTCGTGGGTCACCACCAACAGCATCGCGCCAGCAGCCAGGGCCAACCCCAAAGGCAACAACACTTCGGCCAGGCTGACCAGCCAGGCGCAGAGCACAGCGAATACGGGCTCCACCAGACCTGATGCAGCGCCGATCAGGAACGCCTTGACCCGCGACATTCCCGCCCCGGCCAACACCAACGCAATCACCAGTCCTTCGGGCACGTCCTGCAACGCGATCCCCATGGCCAGGCTGTCGGCATCCGGCATGCCACCACCGGCGGAAACGCCTACCGCCATGCCTTCGGGGATGTTGTGGGCGATGATGGCAAACACGAATAACCAGATACGCGGTGGAATTACCGGCTTGTCCGGCGTGCCCACCAGCATTTCCGGACTCGCCCCGGAGACCTTACGGTCAACCAAGTACAACCCGAATGCCCCCAGCATGATGCCAAAGCTGATCAAACCACTGGCACCCCACGGCGAGAGCCCCAGGCTTTCAGCCGCGGCAATGCCCGGGACGATCAGCGAAAACGCCGTCGCCGCCAGCATCACCCCCGCACCAAAACCCAGCAGCGTATCGCTCAGCGCCACCGGCATGCGTCGGATCACCAGTACCGGGACCGCGCCCAGCGCCGTCCCCAGGGCGCAAATGGAGCCGCCTTGCAGGGCGCGCAGGATACGCGGTTCCAGGTTCAGCCAGGCCAGCCCGTGGGCCACCAGCAATGCAGTACCTGCCAATAGCAGCAGCGAGCCAAACGCATAACGAAACATTCGTCCGCTGCTGATCGCCAGTGTGTCAGTCCCCATAGTCGGCCTTAGATCTTGTCGAGGGTGGTTTTCAGGCCAAAGCGGCCTGATAGCGGGCGGCAACTTCTGGCCAGTTGATAACACTGTAGAAGGCATTGATGTATTCGGGGCGGCGGTTCTGGTACAGCAGGTAGTAGGCATGCTCCCAGACGTCCAGACCGAGGATCGGTGTATTGCCGTTCATCAATGGACTGTCTTGATTACCACTGCTCTCCACCACCAGAGTCTTTTGCGGGGTGACGCTCAGCCAGGCCCAACCGCTTCCGAAGCGCGTCAACGCGGCTTTGGTGAAGGCTTCCTTGAAACCCTCAAAACCACCCAACTGTTCGTCGAGGGCTTTGCCCAACGCACCTTCGGGCTTGCCACCGCCTTTGGGCGACATCACCGCCCAGAACAACGAGTGGTTGGCATGGCCGCCGCCTTGATTGATCACCGCTGCGCGCAGTTTTTCCGGCAGTTGCTGCACGCTGGACACCAGTTTCTCGACCGGCCAGCCCGCAAACTCGGTGCCTTCGACCGCTGCGTTGAGGTTATTGATGTAAGTCTGGTGGTGCTTGGTGTAGTGAATCTCCATGGTTTGCGCATCGATATGCGGTTCCAGGGCGTCATACGCGTAAGGCAAGGCAGGCAAGGTGTAAGTCATTTCAATGTGCTCCGTAGTGGGGCGTGGCGGGCTGCGCCGCAGTACCGCCCAGCAAGCGATGGGTGCGAGGGTATTCGCCGTGATCGCTGATGAAATTCAACAGTTCGACATAGGTTTTGCTGCTCTGGCGCAGCGCCGCTTCCCGCAACTGCGGGCTCAGGCGCGGGTCCTGCATGGTCTGCAACAGACGCTGGTGGATAGCGCAAAGGTATTCCGCGCTTTCTTCCGGCTGGTTCAGCCGCAGGTGCAGGTCGGCCAGGTTGTGATGGGAAATGACGCAAGCCGCCACTGCTTCGTCGGCATCTGCCCAGCGCTCGAACAGCACTTGGGCCAGGGCCAGGGCTTGCAAGTAAGCCTCGCGAGCGTCAACCAATTCACCCGCCATAAAGCAGCGATTGGCCCGTTCGATCGTGCGTTTCCAGTGCTCCATGGTGAGCCTCCAAAGCAGAGTCGGTGATTACACGCCGCCGGCCGTGAGCTTTTCCGGATCCAGCAGGATTTCCAGTTGGCTGCGCGGCAAGTCGGTGTGCTCAAGGGCGACATCAATCACCGGACGGCCCTGCTGATAGGCCTTCTTGGCGATTTCAGCGGCCTTTTGGTAACCGATGATCGGGTTGAGTGCGGTGACCAGGATCGGGTTGCGCGACAGCGCTTCCTTGAGCTTGGCCTCATTGACCTTGAAGCTGGCAATGGCCTTGTCTGCCAGCAAACGACTGGAGTTGGCCAGCAACTCGAGGCTGCTGAGCAGGTTATTGGCGATGATCGGCAGCATCACGTTCAGTTCGAAGTTGCCCGACTGGCCGGCGACCGTGATGACCGTGTCGTTGCCGATGACTTGTGCGGCCACCATCGCGGTGGCTTCAGGGATCACCGGGTTGACCTTGCCGGGCATGATCGACGAACCAGGCTGCAGGCCTTCCAGCTCGATTTCCCCCAGGCCTGCGAGTGGGCCGGAGTTCATCCAGCGCAGGTCGTTGGCGATTTTCATCAGCGACACGGCGGTGGCTTTCAACTGCCCGGACACAGCGACGGCGGTGTCCTGGGAGCCAATCAGGGCGAAAAGGTTCTTGCCCGGGGTGAATTTCACACCGGTCAGGCTGCTCAATTGCTGACTGAAACGCACCGCGAATTCCGGGTGTGCGTTGATTCCGGTGCCGACCGCAGTACCGCCCTGAGCCAACGCTTGCAAACTCGGCAGAAGGTCCTGCAAATGCCCGATATTGGCCTTGAGCTGCTGCGCCCAACCGTTGAGCACCTGGCTCATGCGCACCGGCATGGCGTCCATCAAGTGAGTGCGGCCAGTCTTGATGAACGGGTGAACCTCTTGCGCCTTCTGCTCGATCACCTGCACCAGATGCAACAGTGCGGGCAGTGTTTGCTCATGCAGCACCAGCGCGGCGCTGACGTGGATCGTGGTCGGAATGATGTCGTTGCTGCTTTGGCCGCAGTTCACGTGGTCATTTGGGTTGACCGGCTCACCCAGCAAGCGGCTGGCAAGGGTTGCAATCACTTCGTTGGCGTTCATGTTGGAGCTGGTGCCGGAGCCGGTCTGGAAGATGTCCACCGGGAAGTGCTGCATGAAGTCGCCTTCCAGTAAGCCTTGGGCGGCATCGACGATGGCCTTGCCCTGCCCTTCGCTGATCTGCTTGAGGTCAACGTTAACCTTGGCAGCAGCTGCCTTTGCCAGGATCAGAGCGCGAATGAATTGCGCGGGCATACGTTGATGACTGATTGGGAAGTTGTTCACCGCGCGCTGGGTTTGTGCGCCATACAAGGCTTCGGCAGGCACCTGCAGTTCGCCCATGCTGTCGCGTTCGATACGGGTGTTACTCATCGTTAGATCCTTGCACCAGGTCAGAAACAGAAATGGAAGGCAGCAATTCGCAGGTCGCCAATTGCCAGGCAAAGGTCTGCCAGCGCTTGAGGCTGCAGGCACAGTGGGAGAGTTTTTCCAGGTCGCGCAGCGGGCGCCAGGCCTGGTCCAGGCACAGGGAACGCCAATGCCACGGCAGTGCGATATCGCTGGCAGTGTCGAGCAACAGGCGGAATGAGGTTTCAGCGATCGTCCACGGATGGGTCGCGGTGCAGCACGCCAGGTATCGACCCTCATTGAGGTAGTGTTCGATCAGGCGCGGCTCGTTGGGGTCTAGGCCGCAACGAATCTGGCGACTCATCCAGCGCCAGCTCTCCAGGTAAGGATCCTCATGCAGGACAGAACTCATGATCCACGCTCACTCGGTAATGATATTTATTATTAAATGATATTGAGAATCAAAACAAGAGTAACAGGATAATCCTCCTGACACGCAGCCACAAAAAAGGCGCGCCATCTATAAAGATGGCGCGCCTTCTTGTTGAAGCGCGTCTGAAGGATCAGCTGCCAGCGACGGTCATCCGCTCGATCAACACCGAACCCGTACGGATATTGCTACGCAACTCCAAGTCGTTTCCGACAGCGACGATCTGCTTGAACATATCGCGCATGTTGCCGGCAATCGTCACCTCTTGAACGGCAAACTGAATCTCGCCGTTTTCCACCCAGAAACCCGCTGCACCACGGGAGTAGTCGCCCGTAACCATATTCAGGCCATGGCCCATCAACTCGGTCACCAGCAGGCCACGCCCCATGCGCCGCAGCAACGCCGCCTGGTCTTCATCACCATGAGTAACGAACAAGTTGTGCACGCCACCGGAGTTTGCTGTGCTTGGCAGGCCCAATTTACGACCGGCGTAAGTACCCAATACGTAGGACACCAATTCCCCGTTCTCGACAAACGGCTTGGCATACGTGGCCAGACCATCACCGTCGAACGCCGAACTGCCCATGGCGCGCATCAGGTGCGGACGCTCATCGATGGTCAGCCATTCGGGGAACAGCTTCTGGCCGATCGCACCTTCAAGGAACGACGACTTGCGGTACAGGTTGCCGCCGGAAATCGCCCCCAGGAAACTGCCGAACAAGCCGCCGGCCAACTCCGCCGAAAACAACACCGGCACCTCGCAGGTTGGCACCGGGCGCGCGCCCAGGCGGCTCGCCGCACGCTGTGCAGCGCGCTGGCCAATGCTGACCGGGTCGGCCAGCAAATCGCCCTGGCGGTTCACGTCATACCAGTAATCGCGCTGCATCTGGCCGTTGGCCTCGGCGATCATCACGCAGCTCAGGCTATGGCGAGTGGACGCATAACCACCGATGAAACCATGGCTGTTGCCATATACGCGGCAGCCCTGATGAGTACTCAACGTGGTGCCATCAGCGTTCTTGATGCGGGCATCGGCGTCGAACGCGGCGGCTTCGCAGGTCAGCGCCTGCTCGATGGCCTGCTCCGGCGTGATATCCCAGGCATGGAACAGATCGAAGTCCTTCAGCTCCTTGGCCATCAGCGCCTTGTCGGCCAGGCCCGAGCTTTCATCCTCGGACGTGTGCTTGGCAATCGCCAGCGCAGCGGCGACTGTCTCGCGAATCGCTTCCGAGCCACTGGCCGAGGTACTGGCCGAACCTTTGCGCTGCCCCACATACAAAGTGATGCCAAAGCCCTGGTCACGATTGAACTCGACAGTTTCCACTTCCCGCTGGCGCACCGACGTCGACAGCCCCTGCTCCAGCGACACCGACACCTCACAGGCACTGGCCCCCTGGCGCTTGGCCTCGGCAAGGATCTGCTCGACTTGTTCCTGCAGTGCCGGTAACGCTTGCGGACCGACGCTTTGGGCTGCACTCATGGTTTTCTCCACTCAAATTCTGCTTTCGGTTAAGGCCATCGAGCGACCGGGCCGGACAAGCGGCCCCCGACTGGTTATCATGGCGGCGTTTCTTTGCGGACTGCCACCATGGTTGATTCTTACGACGACTCCCTCGATGGGGAGAAAAGCAAAACCCAGGTTAAACGCGAGCTGCATGCGCTGGTTGACCTCGGCGAGCGCCTTACAACGCTCAAAAAAGATTTGATTGCAAAACTGCCACTGACCGACGAAATGCGCCGGGCCCTGGCCGATGCGCCCAAGCACACCGCGAATATCGCGCGCAAACGGCACATCATGTTTATCGGCAAGCTGATGCGCGACCAGGACATCGACGCCATTCTGACTTTGCTCGATCAAACCGATGCCTCCACTCGCCAGTACAACGAACGCTTCCATAACCTGGAACGTTGGCGTGACCGCCTGATCTCGGGCGATGACGCGGTGCTGGAGAAATTCGTGCTGGACTACCCGGACGCGGACCGCCAGCAACTGCGCTCCCTGATCCGTCAGGCCCAGCACGAGCTGGCGCATAACAAGGCGCCGGCCACCAGCCGTAAAATCTTCAAGTACATCCGTGAGCTGGACGAGACTCAACGCGGCCTGCGTTGATGCCCTTCCCCGGGTGGCGGCCTTCGCCACCCGAAGCTCCACCGCTTAAGACCCCGTGCCACCCACGGTGATCGCATCAATCTTCAGCGTTGGCTGGCCGACACCGACCGGTACCGACTGCCCATCTTTCCCGCATGTGCCCACGCCGCTGTCCAGCGACAGGTCGTTACCGACCATCGACACCTTGCTCATGGCTTCCGGACCGTTACCGATCAAGGTTGCGCCTTTGACCGGCGCGGTGATCTTGCCGTCTTCGATCAGGTAAGCCTCGCTGGTGGAGAACACGAACTTGCCGCTGGTGATATCCACCTGACCACCCCCGAGGTTGGCGCAGTAGATGCCGCGCTTCACCGAGGCGATGATTTCAGCCGGATCGCTTTCGCCACCCAGCATGTAGGTGTTGGTCATGCGCGGCATCGGCAGGTGCGCATAGGATTCACGACGACCATTACCGGTACGCGCCACGCCCATCAGGCGGGCGTTGAGCTTGTCTTGCATGTAGCCCTTGAGCACACCGTTTTCGATCAGGGTGGTGCACTCGGTCGGCGTGCCTTCGTCGTCGACGCTCAGCGAGCCACGGCGCCCGGCCAGGGTGCCGTCATCCACGATGGTGCAGAGCCTGGACGCAACCATCTCGCCCATGCGCCCGCTGTAGGCCGAACTGCCCTTGCGGTTGAAGTCACCTTCCAGGCCGTGGCCGACTGCTTCGTGCAGCAACACGCCGGACCAACCCGAGCCCAGTACCACCGGCAATGTACCTGCCGGTGCCGGGATGGCTTCCAGGTTGACCAGCGCCTGGCGCAGCGCTTCACGGGCATAGCCCATGGCACGGTCGTCGGTGAGGAAATAACGATAGTCGGTACGCCCGCCGCCGCCATGGCCGCCGCGCTCGCGGCGGCCGTTCTGCTCGACGATCACACTCACGTTGAAGCGCACCAGCGGCCGCACATCCGCCGCCAGGCCGCCATCGGTGGACGCCACCAGGATGCGCTCCCACACGCCGGCCATGCTCACGGTGACCTGCTGGATACGCGGGTCCAATGCACGGGTCGCGGCATCGACACGCTTGAGCAAGTCGACTTTCTCGGCACGGGTCATCACTTCCAACGGGTTTTCCGGCCCGTACAACTGGGTCACATCCTGGGTGCTGAACGCCTGCACCGTGCCGTTTTGCCCGGCACGGGAGATCGAGCGTGCGGCACGTGCGGCCAGGCCCAAAGCCTCCAGGGTGATCGCATTGCTGTAGGCAAAACCGGTTTTCTCACCGGACTGCGCCCGCACGCCCACACCCTGGTCAAGGTTGAAACTGCCTTCCTTGACGATGCCGTCTTCCAACGCCCAGGACTCGGAAATCTGCCCCTGGAAATACAGGTCGGCCGCGTCGATGCCCGGCCCGGCAAGATCGCCCAGCACGGTTTGCAAGCTTTCGATGGTCACGCCACCGGGTGCCAGGAGGTGTTCACTGACTGAGGACAACAACTCGCTCATAGGTATGGCCTTAAATTCATCGTTCCGAAGCAGGTCGCTGTGCGCCCTGCGAGAAAAAGCGCCGATGGCTGACCACCGGCATGCGCGCCCTTATCGACGCCTGTTCACTGCTATCGCGTTCGGCCAGCAACACCGCTTCGCCTTGATCCTGTTGTGTCAGCACGCGCCCCCAGGGGTCGACAATCGCCGCATGACCATAGGTTTCCCGCGGCCCCGGATGCACACCCCCCTGGGCGGCCGCCAGCAGATAGCACTGGGTCTCGATGGCCCGTGCACGAATCAGCACATCCCAGTGCGCGGCGCCGGTCACCGCGGTAAACGCCGACGGCGCTGTGATCAATTCAGCCCCCGCCGCGCGCAATTCGCTGTACAGCTCGGGGAAGCGCAGGTCGTAGCACACGGTCAGGCCCAATCGGCCGACCGGCGTATCCGCCACCACCACATTGCTCCCGAAAGCATAGTCGTCCGATTCGCGATAACGACCGCGAGCGTCGGCAACGTCCACATCGAACAGGTGCAGCTTGTCGTAACGGGCAACGATTTCGCCCTGATCATCGATCAGCAGCGAGCAGGCGTTGGACTTGGCGTGCGGTTGGTCCTTGGGCGGCAATGGCAAAGTACCGGCCACTATCCATAAGGTGAGGTCGCGAGCAGTCTGTTTCAACCATGGCAGGATCGGGCCTTCGCCCAGCGCCTCGGCGCGGCCGATATCGGCCACGTCACGACGGCCCATGGCGGCGAAGTTTTCCGGCAGTACCGCCAGCTTCGCACCACCAGCCGCCGCGTCTTCCAGCAAGCGACGGGCCTGGGCCAGGTTGGCCAGCACGTCGCTCTGGCTGACCATTTGAATTACCGCAAAGGACATGGGCCGACACTCCATAAAGGGCATGGGGCCATGCTACTCCACAGCCTCTCAGTTTGGCTTTTCAAATGGCTTGTCGAAGGTGATTTTCGGGTCCTTCCACGGGCCTTCGACCTTGTACTGGACACTGGCGAAGCGTGAAACACGGTCGCCGATCAGCTTGTCGATCAGGAACAACGCACCACCAATGGCCGGCGCACCCACGATCAACGCCGCGATCGGCAGGTTGTTGGTCACCGGCAGCGTTACCAGCAGCTTGGCATCGACGCGGTCAGCCACCAGGTCCAGTGTACCGTTGAGCTCGAGGTTGCTCGACGGCCCCGTCATGGTGATCGGTTCGCGGGTCACGAACACGCCATTGCTGGCGGCCAGCAGGCCTTTGACCCGGTCATAGCTCAAACCCTTGCCGAGCAGGTCCGAGAAATCCAGGCGCAACCGCCGCCCGATGGAGTTGAAGTTCAGCAGGCCGAATACCCGCAGGGCCTGGGCTCCGCCTTCCACTTCGACGAACTGGCCGTTGCGGAACGCCGCATCCAGGCTGCCGGAGAAACGCTTGGGCCCTACATAGGCCGGAGAACCAGGCCAACGTCCGTCCACATCCAGATGGAAATCCTGGCTGGTGACGGTCGGCGCATACCCCCACCCCTTGAGTACATCGCCAATATTCTTGCCGTCCAGGCGCCCCTTGTACCAGCTGCTGCTGTCTCCCGCCGCGCCCTCCCAGCCACCCGCCCCCTTGAGCTGCATACCCTTGAGACCCAGGTCCAGGTTGTTGAAGGCCAGGCCCTTGGCGGTCGGGCGGATTTTCAGCGACCAGGCGCCGATCAGGTCCGGGCCCTGGAACAATTGATCAATGGCGATATCCAGCGCCGGAATATCCTTGGGGTCGATGTTCGCCAAGGGGTCCGGCGCGTTTTCATCCGCCTGCACCGAAGGGTCTACCGCCGGCAGCTTCACATACTGCAGGTTGATCGCAATCGGTGCGCCCTTGGCGTCCGGCAGGTTGACCGAGCCCTTGGCCTGCTGGCTGTCGAGCTGCACGCCCCACGCTGCAGGCTTGCGGTCCAGTTGCAAATTGACTCGATCGAACTGCGTGCCGAAACCGGTCAGCTTGCCGATCTTGAAGTCAGCGCCGCTGAGCAATTGCTTGGCACTGCCGCCCGGGTCATTGCCCGCATAACGATCCACCAGTTTCTTCCACGGGTCGATATCCAGCTCCGACAGCACCCCACGAATGCGCAAGCCCTTGGCGCCCGGCAGCACAGCATCGCCATCACCGAGGAACAGCTCGCCGCGCCCGTCATTGAATTTGTCCGGCGGTGCAGCAAAGGTAAAGTTGGCCAGCTCGCCATAATCGAACCAATAGCGGCGCTCGGCGCCCTGCAAGGTCATGCGGAACACACTGTCACGCCCCTGGCTGGCCGGCATGCCGAACGGCGCCGGCAGGTCCACAGCCACGCCCTTGAGGTTGGAGCTGACCATCAGTTGGCTGTCGGCGCCATCCAGGGTCACCTGCAACTGGTACGGAATATCGCCGGATACCGGTAACGGCTGGCTGATTTTCAACCAGTCGGTCAGCCGCTTGACCGTAACCTGACCCTTGGCATTCACACGGGTGCTGATATTGCCCGGCTTGCCGTCGGCAACGATCTGCGCGGTGATCGGCCGATCAAACGCCTGGGCGGTGATGTTCTGGCCACTCAGGCCCTTGGCGCTGTCGAAACGGAACTCGCCCTTGAGCTGGGTCAGGTCCAGGGGCGGCTCGGCCAATTGCAGGCGCGCCTTGTCGGTCTTGAAGTCCACCACGATTTTCGGTTCGGCGCCCTTGGCCAACGGAATATCCAGGTCAAGGCCGCCTTGCAGGTCGCCCTCGCCCTTCCAGCCAGAAAAGGTCGATGCAGTACCGATCGGCGCTTCCTGAAGGATTTTCAGGCCATCGCCCAAGCCACCGGCAAAACCGCCCGTAAGCAGCAGATGACTGTCCTTGCCCGCAGGTGCATGGGGAATATTGACGTAGATGTCCTTGACCTTGGTATCGAGCAACTGGCCCTTGCTGGCCAGGATGCGCACACCGCTCTCCTCGACAAACACTTCGCCGTTGACCTTGCTCACGTGAGGCCAGCCCGGCTGGAACGCCAGCTCGGCATCATGCACCTTGAAGAACAGGCTGATATTGCGTGAAGCCGGCAGCGCATCGTGGTTCAACGACCCCTGATACTGGAAGAAGCCTTGATCCACCGCGCCCTTGAGAATCGCGGTACGCAGCCATTCATCCAGGGCGGGGCTCAACACCGCCGGCAGGTATTTGGGGGTGAAGCGCCCGTCGCCATCGACCATACCGACCCGCAGGTCCATGTAGTCTTCCTGGTTGTGGTCGAAATGCAGGCGGATCAGGAAGTCGGCGGCGATCTTGCCCTCCTCGCCCAGCACCTTGATGTACGGGGCGATCAGGGTGAAGCCTTCTTTGTCCAGCTTCCACGTCAGGCGTGCATTGGCCTGGAGGTACTGCCAGGGCTTGGCGAAGATCGGGTCGAGGTGCAGGGAAAAGTCCTTGCTGTCCATGCGCAACTCGCCCTGGCCCAGGTCGCCGCTGATGCTGCCGGATACGTTACGCGCAGCCGGTGCGCCGAAGTAGGCATCGAAGCCGATGCGTTCGAGGTTGGCGGCGAAGCTGACCTTCTTATCGGTCGTGTCCTGGGGACGGAAGTCCACCAGCACATTACGCAGCAGGCCAGTGGCCTTGAGGTGCTCGACCGTCTTGGCAAAACCTTCCGGCAGCGGCGCCAGCGCATTGAGCAATGGTGTGATAGGCGTCAGGTCCAGGCGGTCGGCCTGGAGCTTCCAGACTTCCAGGTCCTTGTCGGTGGCCAGGGTCTGCCGCAATTGCAGGCGGGATTCCCAGCGAGTCTCGCCCAGGCTCATCGCCAGCGAGTCGAACAGCACGCTGAGACCGGTGTCACTGCGTTGCAGGTAGGCCGTAAGCGCGAGGTTTTCGATGTGCACCGGCTTGCGCTCGGCGTATTGGCCCTTCACCTGTGGCGAGTTGAGGCGCACTACCGCACTCTGCACGGCACCATTGGCCCAGGTCAGCCAGAATTCGCCGCCCGCCTTGAACTGCGTGAGCTTCCACTGTTGAGTCAGCTTCGCCGGGATCCACCTGGCCCAGTCACTCTGGGGCAGGCTCAGATAAGCCTGGACTTCGCCGTCCTTCCACTGGCTGGCGCGGATGCGGGTGCGCAGGCTCATGGCGAGGGGCTGGCCATCGGGCAGGGTCAGGCGTGCATCCAGGCGTTGGCGGGTAACGCCGGTGTGCAGGTTCAGACCGACATACGTCAGGGTCACCGGCGCCTGGTCGAACGGTTGCAGTGTCACCTGGCTGTCGAGCAGTGACACGCGCTTGACCTTCTGCATGTTCGTGAGCAACTGCTCAGGGTCCAGCGGCTGATCGTCCTGAACCGGCAGGCCTTGCAAGGCCCACTTGCCGTCCTTGTCTTCCTTGACGCTGAGTTGCAGGCCACTGACTTGCAGGTGGGCAATCCGCACTTCGCGCGCCATCAGGCTGGCCCAGACATCGGGCACCACTTCGACCTGGTCCAGGCGCAAGGCACTGCTGCCCTCGCCCAGCATCACATCATGGGCCAGCAATACCGGCGCGAAGCCGCTCCAGCGGCCTTCGAGGCTGCCGATATGCAAAGGCATGTCCACGGCTGCCTGGGCCTTGGCTTCGACTTCGGCACGGTACTCGGCCACCAGCGGCGTCAATTCACGCCCCAGGCTCACGTACACCGCCGCCAATACCAGCGAAAAGGCGCAGAGGCCCAGCCCCCAACGGGTCAAAGCGGCAAAAAAGCGTATCAGACGCTCCATGTCAGGCGACCCTCAAGGCAGTAGTCGGACGGCAGATCAAGGCCTGCCTGTCTCATAAAAGGAAAGCGAATGGGGATCAGAGCAGCACCACGTCGTATTGTTCCTGGGAATACATGGTTTCAACCTGGAAGCGTATCGTGCGCCCGATAAATCCCTCCAGCTCGGCAACGTTGCCGGACTCTTCGTCCAGCAACCGGTCGACCACTTTCTGGTTGGCAAGCACTCTATAACCTTCGGCCTGGTAGGCACGCGCTTCACGCAGGATCTCGCGAAAAATCTCGTAGCAAACCGTTTCCGGGGTCTTCAACTTACCGCGCCCCTGGCAACTGCTGCACGGCTCGCACAGCACTTGCTCGAGGCTTTCTCGGGTGCGTTTGCGGGTCATCTGCACCAGGCCCAACTCGGTAATGCCGATAATGTTGGTCTTGGCGTGATCACGCTCCAGCTGTTTCTCGAGGGTCCGCAGCACCTGGCGCTGGTGCTCTTCGTCTTCCATGTCGATGAAGTCGATGATGATGATGCCACCCAGGTTGCGCAGACGCAGTTGGCGAGCAATCGCGGTAGCCGCTTCGAGGTTGGTCTTGAAGATGGTTTCTTCGAGGTTGCGATGGCCCACGAACGCACCGGTGTTGACGTCGATGGTGGTCATGGCTTCCGCCGGGTCCACCACCAGGTAGCCGCCAGACTTGAGCGGCACCTTGCGTTCCAGGGCTTTCTGGATTTCGTCTTCGACGCCATACAGGTCGAAGATCGGTCGCTCGCCGGGGTAGTGTTCCAGGCGGTCGGCAATTTCCGGCATCAGTTCGGCGACGAATTGCGTGGTGCGCTGGAAGGTTTCCCGCGAGTCGATGCGAATTTTCTCAATCTTCGGGCTGACCAGGTCGCGCAGTGTGCGCAGGGCCAGGCCCAGGTCTTCATAAATGACGCTGGGCGCACCGATGGTCTTGATCTGGGCGTCGATCTGGTCCCACAGACGCCGCAGGTAGCGGATGTCCATGAGGATTTCATCGGCGCCGGCGCCCTCGGCAGCGGTGCGCAGAATAAAGCCGCCCGCCTCCTTGATGCCTTCGGCGGCTACGCAATCGCTGACCACCTTCTTCAGGCGCTCACGCTCGGCTTCATCTTCGATCTTCAAGGAAATGCCGACATGCGCCGTACGCGGCATGTACACCAGGTAACGCGACGGGATCGACAACTGCGTGGTCAGCCGCGCGCCCTTGGAACCGATGGGGTCCTTGGTGACTTGCACCACCAGGCTCTGCCCTTCGTGCACCAGCGCACTGATGCTTTCCACGGCCGGGCCTTCGCGCAGGGAAATTTCCGAGGCATGGATAAATGCCGCACGGTCCAGGCCGATATCGACGAATGCCGCTTGCATCCCCGGCAGTACACGCACCACCTTGCCTTTGTAGATATTGCCGACGATCCCGCGCTTCTGGGTGCGCTCAACATGGACTTCTTGCAGAACACCGTTCTCTACCACCGCCACGCGCGATTCCATCGGCGTGATATTGATCAGAATCTCTTCACTCATGGCTGGGTCTCGTTCAGGCGTTTTCACAATAGTGACCGATCGCTAAAGGCTGGGCGCTGGAGAACGGCGATCAGCGCGCGGTAAGATTTTGCCAACAGGGTATGCCGAATTGATGGAGCAGTTGTGCGGTTTCGCACACTGGCAGGCCGACGACCGCCGAATAACTGCCATTGAGCCCGGCTGCAAACACCGAGCCCAGGCCTTGGATAGCATAGCCGCCCGCCTTGTCCTGGGGTTCGCCACTGTGCCAGTAGGTTGTAGCCTCCTCGACAGAAATGTCGCGAAAACGTACACGACTGCTTACACAAATACACTCGCAGCGCTGGCCGTCGGTGAGGGCAATGGCGGTGAGCACCTCGTGCTCACGCCCCGACAACGCCATCAACATCGCCAAGGCGTCGGCCTGGTCAACGGGCTTACCGAGGATCTGACCATCAACGATCACAGCCGTATCAGCCCCCAGCACACAGGCGCCAGACGTATTTGAGAGCACAGCAAAACCCGCCGCAGCCTTACCGCGCGCCAGGCGCTCGACGTAGGAAACGGCGGATTCATTTGTAAGAGGGGTTTCATCAATAGCGGCGCTGACCACGGTGAAGGGCACACCGATC
This sequence comes from Pseudomonas sp. NFPP28, assembly GCF_900115535.1. NCBI lineage: Bacteria > Pseudomonadati > Pseudomonadota > Gammaproteobacteria > Pseudomonadales > Pseudomonadaceae > Pseudomonas > Pseudomonas sp. NFPP28. The sequence continues at coordinate 898,297 of NZ_FOWT01000001.1, forward strand.
TGGGTCAACAGTTCACGCCGCCTCGGAGAGCCCGAGGCCAGGTAAAGCGAATTCATTGCAGACTCTCCCTGTAGGGCTCGATAACCAGGCAGAGCCTCGCAATCCATTCAATTGATTTTGTAGCGACGACGCAACCCACGCAGACCGAAGCTGACCCATGGCCACAGCAACGCACTGACCAGGGCCGGCAGCACCAACGCAAGGGTGGGCTGGCGGTTACCGGTCAAGGCACTGAGCCACAGCTGAACCAGTTGTGCCAGGCCGAAGATCACCAGGATCACCAGGCACTGTTGCCACATCGGGAACATGCGCAAACGCTGCTGCAACGACAGCACCAGGAAAGTGATCAACGTCAGGATCAACGCGTTCTGGCCCAGCAAGGTGCCATAGAGCACATCTTCCGCCAAGCCCAGGAACATTGCCGTGACCATGCCGACTTTGTGCGGCAGGTTCAGCGCCCAGAACGCCAGCAGCAACGCCAGCCAGAGCGGGCGCAGGATTTCCATGAACTGTGGCAGCGGCGAAACGCTGAGCAACAGGCCGATGGCAAAGGTCAGCCAGACGATCCAACCGTTACGCGAATGAGTACCGGCCATTATTCTTCCCTCTGCCGCGTGGTGGTCGCAGCGGCCGCTGGAGGCTTGGCTGCAGGCGTGGCGGCCGGTGGCTTGGTCGCCGCCGGTTTGGCCGGGCGAGCGTTGTGGGCGGCCGGCTTGACCGGCGTGGCCACAGGCGCGGCCGGGGCAGCGGCGGGTGCGGGCGGCCCCACGAATGCAGGCTTGGGCACCGTCGCAGGAACGATCGGCGCGATGCCGTTTCGCTTATCTTCTGCTTCCTGGGCCTGGGCGGCGTCGTTGGCGCGCTCTTCCGGGGTGCGGTTGTCGCTGAATACCAGCAGCAGGTAGCGGCTGCGGTTCAGGGCTGCAGTCGGCACGGCACGCACAATGGCAAATGGCTGGCCGGAATCGTGGATCACTTCCTTGACCGTCGCCACCGGGTAGCCGGCCGGGAAACGCTGACCGAGGCCGGAACTGACCAGCAGGTCGCCTTCCTTGATGTCGGCAGTGTCGGCCACATGACGCAACTCCAGGCGCTCGGGGTTGCCGGTACCGCTGGCAATCGCGCGCAGGCCGTTGCGGTTTACCTGCACCGGGATGCTGTGGGTAGTGTCCGTCAGCAACAACACCCGCGAGGTGTAAGGCATCAGCTCGACCACTTGGCCCATCAGGCCACGGGCGTCGAGCACCGGCTGGCCGAGGACCACACCGTCGCGCTCACCCTTGTTGATGATGATGCGATGGGTGAAGGGGTTGGGGTCCATGCCGATCAACTCGGCCACTTCGACCTTTTCATTGACCAGTGCGGAAGAATTGAGCAACTCGCGCAGCCGAACGTTCTGCTCGGTGAGGGCCGCCAGCTTCTGCATGCGCCCCTGCAACAGCAGGTTTTCGGTCTTGAGTTTTTCGTTCTCGGCGACGAGCTCGGTGCGGCTGCCGAACTGGCTGGCCACGCCCTGGAACAGACGTTGCGGCAGGTCGGTGATCCAGTAGGTCTGCATCAACACCAGCGACATCTGGCTGCGCACGGGTTTGAGCAGTGCAAAGCGGGCATCGACCACCATCAGCGCGACCGAAAGCACGACCAGCACCAACAGGCGCACGCCCAATGAGGGGCCTTTGGCGAAAAGCGGTTTAATAAGCCGCTCCTCCCAGGCAAATGTTCTCTTTATTCATACGGCATCTAACCGGCCTGGATGCAGATTGAAGAAGATAAACGCCAACAGGCAGCACTGCAAAGTGCTGCCTGCGGGCGAAACATGGGCTCATCAGCAAAGGCTTATTCGCTGGAAAGCAGGTCCATGGTGTGTTTATCCATCATTTCCAGTGCACGACCACCACCGCGAGCAACACAGGTCAGCGGGTCTTCGGCGACGATCACCGGCAGGCCGGTTTCCTGGGCCAGCAACTTGTCGAGGTCACGCAGCAAGGCGCCACCACCGGTCAGCACCAGGCCACGCTCGGCGATGTCGGAAGCCAGTTCCGGCGGCGATTGCTCCAGGGCACTCTTCACGGCCTGAACGATGGTCGCCAGGGACTCCTGCAGAGCCTCCAGCACTTCATTGGAGTTCAGGGTGAAGGCACGTGGCACGCCTTCGGCCAGGTTGCGACCGCGCACGTCGACTTCGCGTACTTCGCCGCCTGGATAGGCGGTGCCGATTTCCTGCTTGATGCGCTCTGCGGTGGATTCGCCGATCAGGCTGCCGTAGTTACGGCGCACATAAGTGATGATCGCTTCGTCGAAGCGGTCGCCGCCTACACGAACGGACTCGGCATACACCACACCGTTCAGGGAAATCAGGGCGATTTCAGTGGTACCACCACCGATATCCACCACCATCGAACCGCGCGCTTCTTCAACCGGCAGGCCGGCACCGATCGCAGCAGCCATTGGCTCTTCGATCAGGAACACTTCACGGGCACCGGCACCGAGGGCCGATTCACGGATGGCACGACGCTCAACCTGGGTGGACTTGCATGGAACACAGATCAGCACACGAGGGCTGGGCTGCAGGAAACTGTTTTCGTGAACCTTGTTGATGAAGTACTGCAGCATCTTCTCGCAGACACTGAAGTCGGCGATCACGCCGTCTTTCATCGGACGAATGGCAGCAATATTGCCTGGTGTACGGCCGAGCATGCGCTTGGCCTCGGTGCCGACGGCAACGACACTTTTCTGATTACCATGGGTCCGAATGGCCACAACCGATGGCTCATTCAGGACAATACCGCGCTCGCGCACGTAAATAAGGGTGTTGGCAGTGCCCAGGTCAATGGAAAGATCGCTGGAAAACATGCCACGCAGTTTCTTGAACATGGGAAAGGGACCCTAGGCAACGCGTGGGTAAAAAAGTGCGGCAAACTCTAACAACGACAGGGATTTTGGGCAAGGCGCCAATGTGCTAAATTGGCCGACTTTCTGTGCACCTAACCCCACAATCGCGGCCGTAAGACCGTAGAAATGCGGTAGTGTTCCGACAATCTAACACACGGACAGCCTCCGTTCTGTTTTCCACTGGAGATTCCCATGACGCTTGAACGCTCCGACGTGGAAAAAATCGCTCATTTGGCCTGCCTGGGCCTCAATGAAGTCGATCTTCCACAGACCACCGCCGCCCTGAACAGCATTCTCGGGCTGGTCGACCAAATGCAGGCCGTGAATACCGACGGCATCGAGCCCCTGGCTCACCCACTGGAAGCCAGCCAGCGCCTGCGCGCTGACGTCGTGACCGAGAGTAATAATCGCGAGGCCTACCAGTCCATCGCGCCAGCGGTCGAAAACGGCCTGTACCTGGTTCCGAAAGTCATCGACTAAAGGGAAAGAGCCTGCAATGCATCACATGACTCTGGCCGAGATCGCCCGCGGTCTCGCCGACAAAAAGTTTTCTTCCGAAGAGCTGACCAAGACCCTGCTGGCGCGTATCGCCGAGCACGACCCGAAGGTCAACAGCTTCATCAGCCTCACCGAAGAGCTGGCCTTGAGCCAGGCCAAGGCCGCCGACGCACGTCGCGCCAACGGTGAAAACGGCCCACTGCTGGGCGCGCCGATTGCCCACAAAGACCTGTTCTGCACCCAGGGCATTCGCACCAGCTGCGGCTCGAAGATGCTCGACAACTTTAAAGCCCCCTACGACGCCACCGTGGTGTCCAAGCTGGCTGCCGCCGGGGCCGTGACCCTGGGCAAGACCAACATGGACGAATTCGCCATGGGTTCGGCCAACGAGTCGAGCTACTACGGCGCGGTGAAAAACCCGTGGAACCTGGAGCACGTGCCCGGCGGTTCGTCCGGTGGTTCGGCAGCAGCCGTCGCCGCGCGCTTCCTGCCGGCCGCCACGGCCACCGACACCGGTGGTTCGATCCGCCAGCCTGCCGCGTTCACCAACCTCACCGGCCTGAAGCCGACCTACGGTCGCGTTTCCCGCTGGGGCATGATCGCCTACGCGTCCAGCCTCGATCAGGGCGGCCCCCTGGCTCGCACCGCCGAAGACTGCGCGATATTGTTACAAGGCATGGCCGGTTTCGATAAACAGGACTCCACCAGCATCGATGAGCCCGTGCCGGACTACAGCGCCAGCCTGAACACCTCGCTCAAGGGCCTGCGCATCGGCGTGCCGAAGGAATACTTCAGCGCCGGCCTCGACCCGCGCATCGCCGAGCTGGTGCACAACAGCGTCAAGACGCTGGAAGGCCTCGGCGCGGTGATCAAGGAGATCAGCCTGCCGAACAACCAGCACGCGATTCCTGCGTACTACGTGATCGCGCCGGCAGAGGCCTCCTCCAACCTGTCGCGTTTCGACGGCGTGCGCTTCGGCTACCGCTGCGAAAACCCGAAAGACCTCACCGACCTGTACAAACGTTCCCGTGGCGAAGGCTTCGGCGCCGAAGTGCAGCGCCGCATCATGGTCGGCGCCTACGCCCTGTCGGCCGGTTACTACGACGCGTACTACCTGAAGGCGCAGAAAATCCGTCGCCTGGTGAAGAACGACTTCATGGCCGCCTTTGAACACGTCGACGTGATCCTCGGCCCAACCACGCCGAACCCGGCCTGGAAACTCGGCGCCAAGAACGGCGACCCGGTGGCTGCGTACCTCGAAGACCTGTACACCATCACCGCCAACCTCGCGGGCCTGCCGGGCTTGTCCATGCCCGCCGGTTTCGTCGATGGCCTGCCGGTCGGTGTGCAATTGCTCGCCCCGTATTTCCAGGAAGGCCGCCTGCTCAATGTGGCGCACCAGTACCAGTTGAACACTGACTGGCACACTCGCACCCCTACCGGCTTCTGAGGAGAACACTATGCAATGGGAAGTCGTGATCGGGCTGGAGATTCATACCCAGCTCGCCACCCAATCGAAGATTTTCTCCGGTAGCGCCACCACGTTCGGCTCCGAGCCCAACACCCAGGCCAGCCTGGTCGACCTGGGCATGCCCGGCGTGCTGCCGGTGTTGAACCAGGAAGCGGTGCGCATGGCGGTGATGTTCGGCCTGGCGATTGACGCCGAAATCGGCCAGCACAACGTGTTCGCGCGCAAGAACTACTTCTACCCGGACCTGCCCAAGGGCTACCAGATCAGCCAGATGGAATTGCCGATCGTCGGCAAGGGCCACCTGGACATCCCGCTGGAAGACGGCACCATCAAGCGCGTCGGCGTGACCCGTGCGCACCTGGAAGAAGACGCCGGCAAGAGCCTGCACGAAGAATTCCCCGGCGCGACCGGTATCGACCTGAACCGTGCCGGCACGCCGCTGCTGGAGATCGTGTCCGAGCCGGACATGCGCAGCGCCAAGGAAGCCGTGGCCTACGTCAAGACCATCCACGCGTTGGTGCGCTACCTGGGCATCTGCGACGGCAACATGGCCGAAGGCTCGCTGCGTTGCGACTGCAACGTGTCGATCCGTCCAAAGGGCCAGGTTGAGTTTGGCACTCGCTGCGAGATCAAGAACGTCAACTCGTTCCGCTTCATCGAGAAAGCGATCAACAGCGAAGTGCGTCGCCAGATCGAGCTGATCGAAGACGGCGGCAAGGTCATCCAGCAAACCCGCCTGTACGACCCGAACAAAGACGAAACCCGCGCCATGCGCAGCAAAGAGGAAGCCAACGACTACCGTTACTTCCCCGATCCGGACCTGTTGCCGGTGGTGCTGGAGGACTCGTTCCTCAACGAGATCCGCGCCACCCTGCCGGAACTGCCGCAGCAGAAACGCGAGCGCTTCCAGGAACAGTTCGGCCTGTCGGTCTACGATGCGAGCGTCCTGGCGTCCAGCCGCGAGCAAGCCAACTACTTCGAAAAAGTCGTGAGCATTGCCGGTGACGCCAAGCTGGCGGCCAACTGGGTGATGGTTGAGCTGGGCAGCCTGTTGAACAAGCAGGGCCTGGAAATCGACGAGGCCCCGGTCAGCGCCGAGCAACTGGGCGGCATGCTGCTGCGCATCAAGGACAACACCATCTCCGGCAAAATCGCCAAGACCGTGTTCGAAGCCATGGCCGGCGGCGAAGGCAGCGCCGACGAGATCATCGAGAAGCGCGGCCTCAAGCAAGTCACCGACAGCGGCGCGATCTCGGCCGTGCTGGATGAAATGCTCGCGGCCAACGCCGAGCAGGTCGAACAATACCGTGCGGCAGACGAAGCCAAGCGCGGCAAGATGTTCGGCTTCTTTGTGGGCCAGGCGATGAAAGCCTCCAAAGGCAAGGCCAACCCGCAACAGGTGAACGAATTGCTGAAAAGCAAACTCGAAGGCTGACAGCGGTGAAGAGACCGAGTGAGACCTCATGCTCAACTCGGCCTACTGTGGGAGGGGGCTTGCCCCCGATGAGGGTGTATCAGCCAGCAATTCTATTGACTGACGCGCCGCTATCTGGGCAAGCCCCCTCCCACATTCAATAGGGGGATAACCTGGAAATGAAGCGTCTACTCGGCCTCCTGGCCCTGTTCTCCCTGTTGGCCGGCTGCGCCAGCGGCCTCATCGACCCCAACGGCTACGACGAAACCGGCACTGCGTCCTACTACGGCGCCAAACACCACGGCAAAAAAACTGCCAGCGGTGAACCCTTCAACCAGAACGCCCTGACCGCCGCCCACCGGCGCCTGCCCTTCGGCACGCAGGTCAAGGTCACCAATCTCGACAACGACCGATCCGTGGTTGTCCGCATCAATGATCGCGGCCCGCATACACGTGGGCGCTTGATCGATCTTTCACGCAAGGCCGCCCAACAGCTGGGTATGATCGGCAGCGGTACGGCGCGAGTTCGCGTGCAAGCCCTGAGCAATTGAAAACGGAGCCCTGGCCATTTTCGGATTAACCGCCCTCTCGCCCTGGAGCCTGCTGGAATTGGTCAGCGGCCTGGTGCTGCTGATCCTCGGTGCCGAAATCCTGGTGCGTGCCGCCATGCGCCTGGCCGCCAGCCTCAAGGTGCGGCCACTGATCATCGGCCTGACCATCGTCGCCTTCGGCAGCAGCGCACCGCAAATGACCGTCAGCCTGCAAGCCACCCTGGCCGGCAATACCGATATCGCCGTGGGCAGCGTGATCGGCAGCAGCATCTTCAACATCCTGGTGACCCTGGGCCTGTCGGCGCTGATTATTCCGCTGCGGGTCTCACGCCAGTTGGTGCGCCTGGACATCCCCGTGATGATCCTGGCCGGGCTGCTGGTGTTCACCCTGGCGGCCAACGAAGAACTCACGCCCATCGACGGCCTGGTGCTGCTTGTTGCCCTGCTCGCTTACCTCGGCGTATTGCACTACCAGACGCGCCACTCCCGCCGCCCGCGCACCCTGGACACAGTGGCCAGGGCGCCCTGGCTGAGCAGCGTGCTGCTGATGATCGGTGGTTTTCTGATCCTGGTGCTGGCCGGGCATTTGCTGTTGGGCGCGGCGGTGGATGTGGCGAGCGACCTGGGCCTGTCGGAACGTGTGATCGGGCTGACCTTGATCGGTGTCGGCACCTCCCTGCCCTGCCTGGCGACGTCGCTGATCGCCGCCTTGCGCGGCGAACGGGACATTGCCGTGGGTAACGTGATCGGCAGCAACCTGTTCAACCTGCTCGGCGTGTTGGGCCTGACTGCCCTGCTCGCCCCGTCTCCGCTGTCGGTGTCGCCCAATGCCCTGGATTTCGACCTGCCGGTGATGCTCGGCGTGGTGGTGCTGTGCCTGCCGGTGTTCTACACCGGTTACCGCGTGACCCGCGCCGAAGGCCTGGTGCTGCTGGGCCTGTATCTGGCGTACGGGCTGCACGTGATGGCGTTCACCACGGGCATGCCCCTGGCCAACAAGCTTGAACAACTGATGCTGTATTACGTCCTGCCAGTGCTGGTGGCTTTCCTGTTGTTCAGCACACTGCAAGCCTGGCGCCGCCAACACAAGAGGGAACCGCAATGACCGATCAGAAGAAGCCCGGGGTACAAATGCGCCGCCAGGTCATGGGCGATGCGTTCGTCGACCGCGCCCTGGGCAATGCCACCGAGTTCAGCCAGCCGTTGCAGGATTTCGTCAACGAACATGCCTGGGGCAGCGTATGGAACCGCGAAGGGTTGCCGCTGAAGACCCGCAGCCTGATCACCCTCGCCGCCCTGACCGCGCTCAAGTGCCCGCAGGAATTGAAGGGCCACGTGCGCGGCGCACTGAACAACGGTTGTACCGTGGAAGAGATTCGCGAAGCGCTGCTGCATTGTGCGGTGTATGCCGGTGTGCCGGCGGCGATTGATGCGTTCCGTGCCGCCCAGGAAGTGATCGACGCGTATCAGACCGATCAGCAGTGACGGTCAGATAGCTATCGGGGGCAAGCCCCCTCCCACTTTGACTGTGCTCTCCCGTCCAATGTGGGAGGGGGCTTGCCCCCGATTGGCCCTCACAGGCACCCGAGCGTTCAGATCCAACCACCCGCCTGCAACACAAAGATCCCGATATTCGTGGTCACCGCCGCCATCAAGGTGGTGATCACGATAATCGCTGCCGCCAGTTCATGGTTACCCTCCGCCGCCCTGGCCATCACAAAGCTCGCCGCGGCGGTCGGTGCGCCGAAGTACAGGAACAGAATCCCCAACTCCGGCCCGCGAAAGCCCAGCAGCCAGGCGCCCAGGGTGGCGACCACCGGCAGCCAGACCATCTTCATCAGGCTTGCGCTCAATGCCATGTTGCCGCTCTTGCGCAACGCCGCCAGTGACAAGGTGCCGCCGATGCAGATCAATGCCAGCGGCAAGGTAGTGTCCGCCAGGTACTGCATGGATTTTTCCAGCCAACCGGGCAGGCCGATCTGGAAATAGGCGAACGGCGCCGCCGCGATCACGCTGATGATCAACGGATTGGCCAGTACACTCTTGCAGATGCTCCACGGGTCGGACTTGATCACCGGGCTGTACACCGCCAGCACGATGGTCGACAGCGTGTTGTAGAACAGGATCACCAGCGCTGCGAGGATCGCGCCGAGGGAGATGCCGTAGTCACCGTACATGCTGGCGGCCAGCGCCAGGCCAATCACGCCGTTATTACCGCGAAACGCCCCCTGGGTGTAGATGCCCCGGTCTTCACGCGGGCAACGAAAGATCGCCCAGCCCCAGGCCAGGGCAAAGCTGAGCAAGGTGGCGACGGCAAAATAGATCAGCAAGCCCGGCTTGAGTGCCGAATGCAGGTCGGCATGCAGGATGCCGAGGAACAGCAGCGCCGGCATGGTGACGTTGAACACCAGGGACGAGGCCGTGTGGATGAAGTTGTCGTTGATCCAGTTGATGCGCTTGAGCAGCACACCGAGGAACAGCATGGCAAACACCGGCGCGGTGATGGTGAGGGTGGAGAGGAAAATTGCCAGCATGCCGGGGAGAACCTTGGTGAGCGTCGTTAGGTGGCTAATGATAAGCCAGTGTAGGCCGCTTCGTCTGGTCTACCGCTATCGGGGCAAGCCCCCTCCCACCTCTGACGGTGCTCACCGTTCAAAATGTGGGAGGGGGCTTGCCCCCGATGCAGGCGACTCGGTCTCAGGTAATAGGCGCCGGGTTAAACAAGGTGATGTCGTTATGCAGCTTGTGGTGTTCCGCCCATGTCTGCTTCTTGCCGCTGGCCACATCCAGGTAGAAGTGAAACAGCTCCCAGCCCAACTCCTCGATAGTCGCACGCCCGGTGGCAATGCGCCCGGCGTCGATATCGATCAGGTCCGGCCAGCGCTGCGCCAGCTCAGTACGCGTCGACACCTTCACCACCGGCGCCATCGCCAGGCCGTACGGCGTGCCACGCCCGGTGGTGAATACGTGCAGGTTCATCCCCGCCGCCAGTTGCAAGGTGCCACACACAAAGTCACTGGCCGGCGTTGCGCAAAAGATCAGGCCCTTGCCCTTGAAACGCTCACCCGGACCAAGCACACCGTTGATCGCGCTGCTGCCGGACTTGACGATGGAACCCAGGGACTTCTCGACGATGTTCGACAACCCGCCCTTCTTGTTGCCCGGCGTGGTGTTGGCACTGCGATCCGCCTCGCCCTTGGCCAGGTAACGGTCGTACCAATCCATTTCCCGGACCAGCTCCTGGGCAACTTCCTTCGTCTCTGCACGCGAAGTCAGCAAGTAGATGGCATCCCGTACTTCAGTGACCTCGGAAAACATCACCGTCGCCCCGGCCCGCAGCAGCAAGTCCGAGGCATAGCCCAGCGCCGGGTTGGCGGTGATGCCAGAGAACGCATCACTGCCGCCGCACTGCATGCCCAGGATCAGCTCGGACACCGGCACCGTTTCGCGACGGCGCTGGTCAAGCTTCTTCAAGCGCACCTCCGCCAGCTCCATGATCTGCTCGATCATCTCGGTAAACCCGTGGCTGGAGTCCTGCAGGCGATACAGCCAGGGCTCACTCAGGTCCACCGAGCTGTCGTTGTCGTGCATCACCTGCCCGGCCTGCAATTTCTCGCAGCCCAGGCTGATCACCAGGGCCTCGCCCCCCAGGTTCGGGTTGCGCGCCAGATTGCGCACGGTGCGGATCGGGATGTAGGCGTCCGTGGCGGTAATCGCCACGCCACAGCCGTAGCTGTGGGTCAGCGCCACCACGTCATCGACATGCGGGTACCTGGGCAGCAATTCATCCTTGATGCGCTTGACCGCATGGTCCAGCACGCCCGTGACGCACTGCACCGTGGTGGTGATGCCGAGAATATTGCGCGTACCCACAGTGCCGTCGGCGTTGCGATACCCCTCGAAGGTAAAGCCCTCCAGTGGCGCCTGGGTTTCAGGCACCTCGGTGGACAGCGGCAAGCTGTCCAGCGGCGGCGCGGTGGGCATGCGCAGTTGATCTTCCTGCACCCAACTGCCGCGTGGAATCGGCGCCAGGGCGTAACCGATGGTCTGGCCGTAGCGAATGATCTGGCCACCTTCGGGGATATCTTCCAGGGTCACTTTGTGGCTCTGGGGGATGAAATCCACGGTCACCAGGCCGTCCGGGAACTCGGTCCCGGCCGGGACGCCCTGGTCATTGACCACGATCACCACGTTGTCGCGCTCGTGCAAACGAATCGAGCGCGGCGAGTCGGCATGTTCAATCAACTGCATTACATCGCCCCTCAGGAATGCGCTTCGGTTAGGTGGGTCAACTCAGGCCCCTTGGTGGGCGGCTCTTTGAGTACTACACGCTTGATCGGCCCAACGATGACCAGATAGCTGAACACCGCTACCAGTGCGTTGGCGCCGACGAACACCAGGGCCCATTTGAACGAACCGGTGGTGCTGATGATGTAGCCGATGACAATCGGCGTGGTGATCGACGCGAGGTTACCGAAGGTGTTGAACAAGCCGCCACTGAGGCCGGCGATTTGTTTCGGCGAGGTGTCGGACACCACCGCCCAACCCAGTGCGCCAACGCCCTTGCCGAAGAAGGCCAAGGCCATGAAACCGACCACCATCCATTCGATATCCACGTAGTTGCACGCCACGATGCTGCTGGAGATCAGTAGGCCACCAATGATTGGCGCCTTGCGCGCGAAGGTCAGGGAATGGCCCTTGCGCAGCAGGTAATCGGAAATTACCCCACCGAGCACGCCACCGATAAACCCGCAGATTGCCGGCAACGAGGCGATGAAACCGGCCTTGAGGATGGTCATGCCCCGGTCCTGCACCAGGTACACCGGGAACCAAGTGAGGAAGAAATAGGTGATGCCGTTGATGCAGTACTGGCCCAGGTAGACGCCGAGCATCATGCGGTTGGTCAGCAACTGGCGGATGTAATCCCACTTCGGCCCGTCGGTTTTCTTGCCCTTGCCTTTGTCCTGGTCCATATCGACCATGGCGCCGTTGGCCGCGATATGGTTGAACTCGGCTTCGTTGATCATCGGGTGCTGGCGCGGGCTGTGGATCACTTTCAGCCAGATCAACGAGAAAATGATGCCAATCACGCCCATCACGATAAACACGTGCTGCCAGCCGAAGCGGTAGACAATCCAGCCCATCAGCGGCGCAAACAGCACGGTGGCAAAGTATTGCGCCGAGTTGAAAATCGCCGATGCCGTACCGCGCTCGGCGGTAGGGAACCAGGCGGCCACAATCCGAGCGTTGCCGGGAAAGGACGGCGCTTCGGCCAGGCCCACCATGAAGCGCAGCATGAACAGCGCAACCACGGCGGTGGAGACCCCGAATTCACCGACATAGCCTTGCAGCACGGTGAACAGGGACCAGGTGAAGATGCTCAGGGCATAGACTTTTTTCGAGCCGAACCGGTCCAGCAGCCAGCCACCGGGGATTTGCCCGGCTACGTAGGCCCAACCGAATGCAGAGAAGATATAACCGAGGGTGACCGCGTCGATGCCGAGGTCTTTTTGCAGGCTGGAACCCGCGATGGCGATGGTGGCCCGGTCGGCGTAGTTGATCGTGGTCACCAGGAACAGCATGAGCAGGATCAAATAGCGGACGTGGGTCGGCTTGGTCGCTTGCATGTAGAAGTACTCCCACTAATTATTTTTTTTGCGGGTAATGGTTTTCTGTTTTTCGTGTGGGAGCCGGCAGGCATCCGGCTCCCACAAGGTGATGCGTCTTACGAACCGATGTAACTGGTCTTCACCACGGTGTAGAACTCTTGCGCATAGCGACCTTGCTCACGCGAACCATAGGATGAGCCCTTACGGCCACCGAAAGGAACGTGGTAATCCACACCGGCAGTCGGCAGGTTGACCATCACCATCCCGGCCTGGGAATGGCGCTTGAAGTGGTTGGCGTATTTGAGCGAGGTGGTGGCAATGCCCGCCGACAGCCCGAACTCGGTGTCGTTAGCCATGGCCAGCGCCGCTTCGTAGTCCGCCACGCGCACCACGTTGGCCACCGGGCCGAAGATCTCTTCACGGCTGATACGCATCGCAGCTTCGCTGTCGGCAAACAGCGTCGGTGCCAGGTAGTAGCCTTCAGTGTCGCAGGTCACCAGGCCGCCACCGCTCACCAGCCGTGCACCTTCGCTCTGGCCGATGTCGATGTACTTGAGGTCCTGGTCCAACTGGGCCTGGGACACCACCGGGCCGATGTCCGTGCCGCTCTTGAGTGCATGGCCGACCTTGATCGACTTCATGCGCTCCGCCATGGCCGCGACGAACTGGTCGTGGATGCCGGCGGTCACGATCAGGCGGCTGGAAGCGGTGCAACGCTGGCCGGTGGAGTAGAACGCGCTCTGTACCGACAGCTCGACGGCCTGCTTGAGGTCGGCGTCGTCGAGGATGATCTGCGGATTTTTGCCGCCCATCTCCAACTGCACTTTGGCCTGGCGCGAGACGCAACTGACGGCGATCTGGCGCCCAACCCCCACAGAACCGGTGAAACTGATGCCATCGACCTTTGGGCTGTTGACCAGCACATCGCCCACCACGCGACCGCTGCCCATCACCAGGTTGAATACACCGGCGGGGAAACCGGCACGGGAAATGATTTCGGCCAGGGCCCAGGCACAGCCCGGCACCAACTCGGCGGGCTTGATCACCACGCAGTTACCGTAGGCCAGGGCCGGGGCGATCTTCCACGCGGGGATGGCGATCGGGAAATTCCACGGCGTGATCAGGCCGACCACACCCAGGGCTTCACGGGTGACTTCAACGTTGACGCCTGGGCGTACCGACGGCACGTAGTCGCCGGACAGGCGCAGGCATTCGCCGGCGAAGAATTTGAAGATGTTGCCGGCGCGGGTCACTTCGCCGATGGCTTCGGGCAGGGTCTTGCCCTCTTCACGGGCCAGCAGGGTGCCGAGCTCTTCGCGGCGGGCGAGGATCTCGCTGCCGACTTTATCCAAGGCATCGTGACGCGCCTGGATCCCGGACGTAGACCAGGCTGGGAATGCGGCACGGGCGGCATCAATGGCAGTGTTGACCTGAGCGACATCCGCCTTGGCATATTCGCCAATGACATCGGACAACTCCGACGGGTTGAGGTTGACGCAATAGTCGGCACCGGCCACCCACTGGCCATTGATGTAGTTATCGAAACGTTGGGCTTGGGACACAAATCTTCTCCTGACGCAAAAGGCCGCTGATTGCTCAGCGGCCTTGTAGATAGGTTATTGCGCGCCTTGCTTGTCGATCAGCGCGGCCAGGGCTTCGTATTCTTCCGGCAGCAAGTCGGTCAGCGGCGTGCGCACCGGGCCTGCGTCGTAGCCGGCGATTTTTGCACCTGCCTTGACGATGCTTACCGCGTAACCGGCCTTGCGGTTACGGATATCCAGGTACGGCAGGAAGAAGTCGTCGATGATCCTGGCGACGGTGGCGTGATCGTCCTTGGCAATCGCGTGGTAGAAATCCATCGCGGTTTTCGGGATGAAGTTGAACACCGCCGAGGAGTACACCGGCACGCCCAGGGCCTTGTAGGCAGCGGCGTAAACCTCTGCCGTCGGCAGGCCGCCGAGGTAGCTGAAACGGTCACCCAGGCGACGGCGGATCGACACCATCAACTCGATGTCACCCAGGCCATCCTTGTAGCCGATCAGGTTCGGGCAGCGCTCGGCCAGGCGTTCCAGCAGCGGCGCAGTCAGGCGGCACACGTTGCGGTTGTAGACCACCACGCCGATCTTGACCGACTTGCACACCGCTTCAACGTGGGCGGCAACGCCGTCCTGGCTGGCTTCGGTGAGGTAGTGCGGCAGCAGCAGCAGGCCCTTGGCACCGAGGCGTTCGGCTTCCTGGGCGTACTCGATAGCCTGGCGGGTCGAACCGCCGACGCCGGCGAGGATCGGCACGCTGGTGGCGCAGGTATCAACGGCGGTTTTCACCACCTGGGAATATTCGCTGGCGGCGAGGGAGAAAAACTCACCGGTGCCGCCGGCAGCGAACAAGGCAGTGGCGCCGTAAGGGGCGAGCCATTCCAGGCGCTTGATGTAGCCCGCCTGGTGGAAGTCACCCTGGGCGTTGAAATCGGTCACCGGGAAAGACAGCAGACCGTGGGAGAGGATGGACTTCAGTTCTTGTGGATTCATTATTCGAACACCCTGGGCGAAGACTTTCTATCGAAAGGTTGTTGTTGGTTTTGGTGATGTCGTACGTCATCGTACAACTATAAAAAGATTCGTCAACTGCAATTGATCAGACTTCATTCAACGAGGGGTTGAAGAGCGCCGTCTTGACGTAGGAAGTTTTTCCTCTATGCTCGCAACAACTGTATATGTATACAGTAATTACGGAAGATTCCTACGACATAGCAAGGAGCTAACATGTCAGGTCTTGATCTCGCAGTATCCGAAAAGAAACCACCTGTCCTGCGTTTCGAAGGGGGTGAACACACCGCCATCGGCGACGACACCTTGCTGCGCTTCGCCAAGGACGCCCCGGCAATTCCCGCCCGCCAAGTCGAGTTGCACCTGCCCAACGGGCTGGCGTTGACTTACGGCCAGGTCATTGCCTTGGGCGGCGACTTTTATGGCATCCCCGGCCAACCCATCAGCGATGGCACCTCCCCGGCCGAACGCGTGCAACGCTTTACCGCTGCTTTCAACACGCTCGCCGTGCTGCCCGCTTCACGGGAAGAAGCGCACAAGATCCTCGCGGTGATGCAAAAGGAGATCAACGCGGTCAAACAGGCGATCAAGGATGGCAAGCAAGCCCATGAAGCCTACGACGCCTTGGGTGATACCTTGTCTGAAGAATGGAACCGCATCACCGGCGGTGGCAGTGCGGTGTCGGCGCTGATTCCACTGGGGCGCTATTTGAAGTTGGCGGCGGACAATGCCGATCACTTCGGCGAATGGGCGCTGTCCGCGTACCTGGCAGGGCATACGGCGGCGTTGCAACAAGCCGTCGTGGCCCACCAGACCGGAACCGACCAGGCGCTGGAACTGGCCTATGCAATGAACAGTTTTGCCGATCATTTTTTGACCGATCTGTTCTCCGCAGGCCACTTGCGTGTACCGCGCAAACAATTGGCAGCGGTGGTGACACCCGGTGAACTTGGTTCGCTGATCAGCCGCTTCATGCACGATGAAGACAGCAAATTCGGGCTGAAAGTGCGCAATGCCCTGGGCGATCAATGGCACGCGTACGGGGATAAACGCTACTTCGATGATATCGATGCGGACAACCGGCTGCAGGTCAAACGTGCGGTGCAAGCCTCAGCCGATGAAATCTTCGAGACGTTTATCAGTGGTGCCGCACCCTCCCCGGCCAACTTCAAGGCACCGCTGTATGTGCCCGACCTGAATGCGGCACAGAACCCGGCGAACAACTTTTCGCCGCTGTTCAAGATGGAGGGAGACAAGGTGCTGCGCCGCAAGGATGTGAATGACTTGAACGACAAGCACTGGACGAATGATTGGTGGGGGTGGAGTACGTATTTGTTGCTTAAGGACTATAAGCCCAACACGCCAGCTTGATCACCGCCGCCTGTCGCAACTGTGATTTCTGACAGTTACGCCCAAAGTCGGCAAAAACTCATAAATAGCCTCAAGAGCCCCAGGGTGGATTCTTGGGGCTTTTTAATGCAACCCGCTTGCTCGTGCATTTAACGTTTTTATCTCCCTCACGCCATGAGGTTCATATGCGTATCTACTGCCATATCCGATCAACATCCTCAGGTCGCGCCAACAAACCCAATTATTTCGAGCTGGAAAGGGAGGCTCAGGTAGGCGATTTTGTCTATTTCAAGCTGGCGGACTTGTGGGTGGTTATAACAGCCAAATACATTT
This sequence comes from Pseudomonas sp. NFPP28, assembly GCF_900115535.1. Taxonomy (NCBI): domain Bacteria; kingdom Pseudomonadati; phylum Pseudomonadota; class Gammaproteobacteria; order Pseudomonadales; family Pseudomonadaceae; genus Pseudomonas; species Pseudomonas sp. NFPP28. The sequence goes on from NZ_FOWT01000001.1 coordinate 914,961, forward strand.
TCATGGCTGAGGGGGGCGGAGACAGCATTATCGTGCTCGATGCCCTGGCCACTGTTCCGCCAACGACCATTCGCCCACCGGCGGCTTGATCAACCTGCCCGTTCTGCCTCTTCATGGGCATGGCGCAGCCGTTCGCGACTGTTGGTCAAATGCAATCGCATCGCCGCCCGCGCCGCATCCGAATCCTGGCGGGCAATCGCCTCATAGATCTCTTCGTGTTCGCGGCTCAAACGGCTCATGTAGTGCTGCTGGTCATCATGGGCCAGGCGCGCCGAATTCAGGCGGGTACGTGGAATGATGCTGGTGCCCAGGTGCGTCATGATGTCGGTGAAGTAGCGGTTGCCGGTGGACAGCGCAATTTCCAGGTGGAAGGCAAAGTCGGAGGCCACCGCGTCGCCTGCGTGGGCCGCGCTTTCATTCAGGGCATCAAGCGCCGCGCGCATGGCGGCCAATTGTTCATCGCTGCGGCGCAAAGCGGCCAGGCCAGCGGATTCCACTTCCAGGCTGATCCGCAATTCCAGAATTGCCAGCACATCACGCAATGTCACCACAGTGGCCGGGTCGATGCGAAAGCCGCTCGGGCTCGGCGTGTCCAGCACAAAGGTGCCGATACCATGACGGGTTTCCACCTGCCCCGCCGCCTGCAGACGTGAGATAGCCTCCCGCACCACCGTGCGGCTGACCCCATGGGCCTCCATGATCGCCGACTCGGTGGGCAACTTGTCACCCCGCTTGAGCTGGCCATCGCGGATCTGCTCGGACAACACCGTGACCAATTCCTGGGCAAGGCTGCGGCGCTTGCGGGGAAGACGAGGGGCGGTGTTGGCGTTTTCCATGATGAATCATCTTTCTCGGTGAACTTGAGCACGCATCATAGCCCATGGTGGTTGTACGATCACCGTCCGGGCGCGACTTTCATCCACATCCTTCACGCAAAAAAATGCCCCGACACAGGTCGAGGCATTTTTTCGACAAACCCCGAGGGGAACGCCGTTTATTTCACCACTTTCAGGCTCGGCCGGCCGCTGGGACGCGGTGGCTCGGAATCCGGTGGCGGTTGATCATCGCCCTGTTCGCTTTCGATCGATTCGTCGTCCTCGAAAGGCGACTCCAGATCGAACACCATGCCTTGACCATTCTCCCGGGCATAGATGCCGAGGATGGCGCCAATCGGCACGTACAGCGTATGCGGCACGCCGCCGAAACGCCCTTCGAAGCTGACCGCTTCGTTGTCCATGTGCAGGTGGCGCACGGCACTGGGTGATACGTTCAGCACAATCTGCCCGTCGCTGGCAAAACCCTGCGGTACCTGAACCGCAGGAAATTCGGAATTGACCAGCATGTGCGGGGTGCAATCGTTGTCCACAATCCACTCATAGAGCGCGCGGACCAGGTAGGGTCGACTGGAGTTCATCAGCGGCTCCTTAAGCCTTAGCGCATATCGCGTTCGACACCAGACAGACTCGCCTGGAAAGCCTCACGCGCAAACTGGCGCTCCATGTAATCAAGCAGCGGCTTGGCTGGCCGCGGCAGTTCAATACCAAGAATCGGCAAACGCCAGAGTATCGGTAATAGGCAGCAATCCACCAAACTTTGTTCCTCACTGAGGAAAAAAGGCTTATCGGCGAACAGCGGCGAAACGCCGGTCAGGCTTTCGCGCAATTCCTTACGCGCCTGTACACGTGCCGCCTCTTTGCTGCGGGTATCCAGAATCAAATCCACCAGCCCGCACCAGTCACGCTGGATCCGGTGGATCAGCAGGCGGCTGTTGGCACGCGCCACCGGGTACACCGGCAGCAAGGGTGGATGCGGGTAACGCTCATCCAGGTATTCCATCACGACGGTCGACTCCCACAACGCCAGGTCACGATCGACCAGGGTGGGCAAGCTGCCGTAGGGGTTCACTTCGATCAGTTTGGGTGGATGACGACCTGCTTCCACACTGATGATCTCGGCGCTGACACCCTTCTCTGCGAGCACGATGCGTACTCGGTGGGAATAGTGGTCGGCGGGGTCGGAGTAACAGGCCAACCGGTTGGTCACGCCCATGGCGGTCCTCCTCGCTTGTTGAAATTATCGAAAGCTCAAAAACGAGCGCGCCCAGAGAGCATCTCTGTAACGCCTGGAACAACCAGACCGCTACGTATTCAGAGATGCCGCTGGGCGCGCAAGATTAACAGCAATTGCTTACGGTTGGATCAATGCACATCCTTCCAGTATTCGCGTTTGAGCAGATAGGCGAATACGAAGAAGAACGCCAGGTACAGCAACACATAGGTACCGATGCGCTGATGCTGCAGTTTGACCGGGTTGGCCGAGTAGGCCAGGAAGGTCACAAGGTTCTTGACCTTCTCGTCGAACTGCTCGTCTGTCAACGAACCTGGGGTTTCTATCTTCAGTTGATCGCACGCTTCATGGGTCAAAGGTGTGCCGGTCAACGGATCGTATTGCTTCTTGCCGTCTTCAACGACCTGAATCTGCTTGCATCCTACCACTTGCTTGCCTTGCAGGCCGACCAGAACGTTAGGCATGCCGACGTTCGGGAACACACGGTTGTTCACGCCATAAGGGCGCGCCGGGTCTTCGTAGAAGGATTTCAGGTAGCCGTAGAGCCAGTCGGTGCCGCGTACACGTGCCACCAGGGTCAGGTCGGGCGGTGCCGCGCCGAACCAGGTCTTGGCGTCGGCGGGCTTCATGCCGATGGTCATGTGGTCGCCGATCTTGGCGCCGGTGAACACCAGTTTCTCCAGCATCATTTCATGGGGGATACCGAGGTCATCGGCCACCCGCTCGTAACGCTGGAACTTGGCGCTGTGGCAGCCCATGCAGTAGTTGGCGAACGTACGCGCGCCGTCTTGCATGGCGGCCTTGTCAGACACGTCGATATCGACTTTTTCCAGCGCCGGGCCACCGTGCTCGGCGGCGAAGGACAGGAGCGGCAGCGCCGCAAGCATCAAAGCAACGAATAACTTTTTCATCAGCCAGTCACCCTTTCCGGAACCGGTTTGGTCTTCTCGAGCCGGGTGTAGAACGGCATCAGAATGAAGTAGGCGAAGTACAGGAAGGTGCAGACCTGCGACAGCAACGTACGCTCAGGGGTTGGCGCCAATACGCCGAGAACACCCAGGATGACGAAGGCAATGCAGAACACCCACAGCCAGATCTTGCTCAGCCAGCCCTTGTAGCGCATGGACTTGACCGGGCTACGGTCGAGCCAAGGCAACACGAACAGCACCGCGATGGCCGCGCCCATGGCGATCACGCCCATGAGTTTGTCGGGGATCGCGCGCAAGATCGCGTAGAACGGCGTGAAGTACCAGACCGGAGCAATGTGCTCGGGCGTCTTGAAGGCGTTGGCCTGTTCGAAGTTAGGCTTCTCCAGGAAATAACCGCCCATCTCCGGGAAAAAGAACACGATCGAGCAGAACACGAACAGGAACACCACCACACCGACAATGTCTTTCACGGTGTAGTAAGGGTGGAACGGAATGCCATCCAGCGGGATGCCGTTTTCGTCCTTGTGCTTCTTGATGTCCACGCCATCCGGGTTGTTGGAGCCGACCTCGTGCAACGCCAGGATGTGCAGCACCACCAGGCCCAGGATCACGATCGGCAGGGCCACAACGTGCAGGGCGAAGAAGCGGTTCAGGGTAATGCCGGAGATCAGGTAATCGCCCCGGATCCACTGGGTCAGGTCGTTGCCGATCACCGGGATCGCACCGAACAGCGAGATGATTACCTGGGCGCCCCAATACGACATCTGGCCCCACGGCAACAGGTAACCCATGAAGGCTTCGGCCATCAACGCGAGGTAGATCAGCATGCCGAACACCCACACCAGCTCACGCGGCTTCTGGTACGAGCCGTAGAGCAGGCCACGGAACATGTGCAGGTAGACGACGATAAAGAATGCCGACGCGCCGGTGGAGTGCAGCAGACGCAGGATCGAGCCGTACTCGACGTCACGCATGATGTACTCGACCGAGGCGAACGCCTCTTCCGCCGACGGCGTGTAGCTCATCGTCAGCCACACACCGGTGACGATCTGGTTGACCAGCACCAGCAGGGCCAGGGAGCCGAAGAAATAGAAGAAGTTGAAGTTTTTCGGCGCGTAATATTTGCTGAGATGGTCTTCCCACATTTTAGTGGCGGGGAAGCGCGCATCCACCCAATCCATGAACTTGCTCATCACGCGTTCTCCTTATCGAGGCCAATGACAATGAGGTCGTCAGTTTCGTAGGTGTGCGGAGGAACCGGCAGGTTCAGGGGAGCAGGCTGGGATTTATAGACGCGGCCAGCGAGGTCGTAGTGGGAGCCGTGGCAGGGGCAGAAATAACCGCCGACCCAATCCTTGCCCAGGTCGACAGGGGCCACTTCCGGGCGGAAGGTTGGCGAACAACCCAGGTGGGTACACAGACCGACCAGCAGCAGGATCTCTGGCTTGATCGAACGCACTTCGTTTTTGGCGTAGGCGGGCTGGTCGGACTTCTCGGATTTGGGGTCAGACAACTGGCCTTCGATCTTCTTGAGATTCCCCAGGATTTCCTCGGTACGACGAACAATGAACACCGGCTGGCCGCGCCACTCAGCAATCATCTGCTGACCTGGCTCGATCTTGCTGATATTCACCTTCACCGGTGCACCTGCGGCTTTCGCCTTGGCACTGGGAAACCATGACCCCACGAACGGGACCGCAGCCCCCACCGCTCCTGCAGCACCCACCACGGATGTGGCTGCTACCAAGAAGCGACGCCGGCCTGCATTCACGCCGTCATTGCTCATTCAGTCCTCTCCCATCAGCTTTTTGGCCTGTTAAATCAGGCGTCTACTAAGTGTTGAATCTTTACTTATAAAAATTTTGCCGAATGGTAATGAAAAGCCCCACGTCTGACAAGGGAATTGCCCGGGGCTCCGCCTCCAGGCCTTGTAGTATAGGGGGTCTACGGATGTGGCAAGTTGTCACGGCGATTTTTCTGCATAAATCGCAGGCAATAAAAAACGCCCAGCTCCGTGAGGAGGCTGGGCGTTTTTGTGGAACGTAAAGCGAATTAACGCTTCGAGTACTGCGGACGCTTACGCGCTTTACGCAGACCGACTTTCTTACGTTCAACTTCACGAGCATCGCGAGTCACGAAGCCAGCTTTGCGCAGGGCGCCACGCAGGGTTTCGTCGTACTGCATCAGAGCGCGAGTGATACCGTGGCGGATTGCGCCAGCTTGACCACTTACACCGCCACCGATAACGGTGACGTAGATGTCGAACTTTTCAACGGTCTCGGTCAGTTCCAGCGGCTGACGAACTACCATGCGGGCAGTTTCGCGGCCGAAGAAGTTGTCCAGGGAGCGGTTGTTGATCGAGATGTTACCAGTACCCGGACGCAGGAAAACGCGAGCGGTTGCGGTTTTGCGACGGCCAGTGCCGTAATTTTGAGTCGCCGACATAATGAACTATTCCGTTAAAACTTCAGTTCTTGGGGCTGCTGAGCAGCATGAGGGTGTACAGCGCCCGCATAGACTTTCAGCTTGCGAAACATATCGCGACCCAGTGGGCCCTTAGGCAGCATGCCTTTGACCGCGATTTCGATCGGGGCTTCAGGCTTCTTGGCAATCAGGCCTTCGAAGTTGGAAGACTTGATACCGCCTGGGAAACCGGAGTGACGGTAGTACATTTTGTCGCTTGCTTTGTTGCCGGTTACACGAACCTGCTCAGCGTTGATGATCACGATGTAGTCACCGGTGTCAACGTGAGGGGTGTACTCAGGCTTGTGCTTGCCACGCAGACGGCTGGCGACTTCAGTGGCCAGACGACCCAGGGTCTGACCAGCGGCGTCGACGACAAACCAGTCGCGCTGAACTGTTTCCGGTTTTGCAGTAAAAGTTGTCATTCTTTAATAGCCTCAGGGGCCGCCCTGTAAATTAGACGGCGGATCTTACTGAATAGTGCGTACTTTGACAAGTCAAAGGCAGCCGGATACAGACGCTATCGGGGGCTCGGGTCGGCGCGTCCGTTCAACGGCAAGATTCTTCGGCAGGCGGCGCATCACTTCCACTGCAGAAAGAGGTGGGCAATTATGCAGATTGCGAAAAAAAATTCAACCTGCTTTTATGATTGTTTTCCCTGAAGGAGTACCCGATGGATTATCGACAGCTGGGCCGTACGGATCTGAACGTGAGCGCGATAGCCCTGGGCACCATGACCTGGGGCGAGCAGAACAGCGAGGCAGAGGCCTTCGCGCAGATCGAGCGGGCCAAGGGCGCTGGGATCAACTTCCTCGACACCGCTGAAATGTACCCGGTGCCGCCCAAGGCCGACACCTATGCCACCACCGAACGCTACATCGGTAATTACTTCAAGAGCCGTGGCGACCGTGCCGACTGGATCCTCGCCAGCAAGATCGCCGGCCCCGGCAACACCATCGACTACATCCGCGACGGCCACCTGCGCCACAACCGCAAGCACATCGTCGAAGCCCTGGACGCCAGCCTCAAGCGCCTGCAGACCGACTGGATCGACCTCTACCAACTGCACTGGCCGGAACGCAGTACCAACTTCTTCGGCCAACTGAGCTACAAGCACAAGGACGAAGACAACCTCACCCCGCTGGAAGAAACCCTCGAAGCGCTGGATGAGCAGGTGAAGGCCGGCAAGATCCGCCACATCGGCCTGTCCAACGAAACGCCGTGGGGCACCATGAAGTTCCTGGCCCTGGCCGAGGCCCGTGGCTGGCCGCGTGCGGTGTCGATCCAGAACCCCTACAACCTGCTCAACCGCAGCTTTGAAGTGGGCCTGGCGGAAGTCGCGATTCGCGAGCAATGCGGCCTGCTGGCGTATTCGCCCCTGGCGTTCGGCATGCTCAGCGGCAAATATGAGAATGGCGCCCGCCCAGCGAAAGCGCGACTGACGGAATACAGCCGCTTCAGCCGTTACTTCAACCCGCAGTCGGAAGCGGCATGCAGCCGCTACGTTGCACTGGCGCGGGAGCATGGGCTGGACCCGGCGCAGATGGCGCTGGCGTTTGTGACGCAGCAACCATTCGTGACCAGCAATATCATTGGTGCCACGTCGCTGGAGCAACTGGATAGCAACATTGCCAGTGCGGATCTGAAACTGTCGAAAGAGGTATTGGAAGGGATTGAGGCGATTCAGAAGGATCACCCGAACCCAGCGCCTTGATTGATCTTAAGACCGCTATCGGGGGCAAGCCCCCTCCCACATTTTGATCTGTGAATACATTCAAGTGTGGGAGGGGGCTTGCCCCCGATTTGGCCATCAGCAGAACCGCCCAATCAAAGCGCCCGCGCAATGATCTCCTTCATGATCTCATTGGTCCCCGCATAAATCCGCTGCACCCGCGCATCCGCCCACGCCCGGGCAATCGGGTATTCCCACATGAAGCCGTAGCCTCCGTGCAACTGCACGCACTCATCGAGCACCTTGCATTGCAGGTCGGTAGCCCAGTACTTGGCCATCGCCGCCGTGGGCACATCCAGCTTGCCTTCCAGGTGCAACGCCATGCACTTGTCGACAAACACACGGCCAATCTGAATCTCGGTCGCCATCTCCGCCAGCTTGAAGCGGGTGTTCTGGAAATCGGCAATCGCCTTACCGAACGCCTGGCGTTCACGGGTGTACGCCAGGGTCCACTCCAACGCCGCCTCGGCTGACGACAAAGCGCCAATCGCCACGGTCAACCGTTCCTGAGGCAGCTCCTGCATCAGATAGGCGAAGCCCATGCCGGCCTGGCCGAGCAGGTTTTCCTTGGGCACCCGCACATCCTGGAAGAACAGCTCCGAGGTGTCCTGGGCCTTCATGCCCACCTTCTCCAGGCGCTTGCCCTTGTCGAAGCCTGGCGTGTCGGCTTCCACCAGGAACAGGCTGGTGCCCTTGGCGCCGGCCTTGGGATCGGTCTTGGCGACCACGATGACCAACTCGGCCAGGTAGCCATTGGTGATGAAGGTCTTGGAGCCGTTGATCACGTACTCATCGCCGTCCAGCACCGCCGTGGTCTTAACGCCTTGCAAGTCGGAACCGGCGCCCGGCTCGGTCATGGCAATGGCCGTGACCAGCTCGCCGGAGATCAACTTGGGCAGGTATTTGTGCTTCAGCGCCTCACTGCCGTAATGCAGGATATATGGCGCCACAATGTCCGAATGCAGGGAAAAGCCGATGCCGGTCAGGCCCAGCCGGCTGATCTCTTCGATCACCACCGCGCTGTATAAAAAGTCCGCGCCCAGCCCGCCATATTCTTCCGGCAGGTGAGAGCAGAGCATGCCCGCCTCCCCCGCCCTGCTCCACAAATTGCGGTCGATGTAGCCCTGTTTCTCCCATTGCCCATGGAACGGCGCGGCGTCCTTTTCGAGGAAGGTGCGCACGCTCTCGCGGAAGAGTTCGTGTTCCGGGCTGAACAAGGTTCTGGGAATCATGGGTCACCTGCATGGATTGTCGGACAAGAGCGAGCCCACAGAGACTATGCCGCGAAGGCAGCACGGGACACTGGACACATGCGACAAAAAATAAGACGATCCAGCCGTCTGGTGACCACTTTCCCCTATAAGAATAAATGAAATTATGTCTAACCAAATCTCCACGCCCTTGCGGCGCGTCAGCATTTTGGCCATTGATCGGGTATTCGCTTCCACCCTCATGCAAGCCAAGGATTTCTTCCACCTCGCCAGCCTGCGTTACGGCAAGCAACAAGGCCTGGGCCTGACGCCAGGGTTTGAAACACGCCTGGTCAGCCCCGATGGGCAATCGGTGTGCAGTTTCAGTGATGTGATCATGCCGGTGGACGGCGGCCTCGAAGACGCCGACATCATCGTGCTGCCGGCCTTCTGGGATGACTTCGACACCTTGTGCGCCCGCTACCCGCAAGTGCTGCCGTGGCTGCGCGAACAGCATGCACGCGGTGCTGTGTTGTGCGGCGAAGCCACCGGGGTATTCTGGCTGGCCGAAGCCGGCCTGCTCGATGGCAAGGAAGCGACCACCTACTGGCGTTTCTTCAATGCGTTCGGCGAACGTTTCCCCAAGGTCCAGCTCAACCAGGACAAGCACCTCACTGACGCCGACAACCTGTATTGCGCCGGCGGCACCACCTCGGCATGCGACCTCTACATCTACCTGATCGAACGCTTCTGTGGCGCCAACATCGCCCAGGCCGTGGCCCGCGATATCCTCTACGAAGTGCAGCGCAGCTATTCGCCAGGACGTATCGGGTTTGGCGGACAGAAGCTGCATCAGGACGTGATCATCCTGCAGATCCAGCACTGGCTCGAAGAACACTTCGCCGACAAATTCCGCTTCGAAGACGTGGCCCGGGAACACGGCATGAGCATCCGCAACTTCATGCGCCGCTTCCAGACCGCCACCGGCGACAAGCCGCTGCACTACCTGCAACGGCTGCGTATCGAGACGGCAAAGGGCCTGCTCTCGGGCAGCCGCAAGAGCATCAAGACCATCAGTTATGAGGTGGGTTACGACGATGCGAGTTTCTTTGCACGGCTGTTCAGGCAGCACACGGAGTTGTCGCCGAACCAGTATCGCCAGCAGTTTCAGCAAGCGGCGTAGGTTCGCCGCTTGACGAAGCAAACGACCCTGTACACCGCAATGGTGCAGGGTCGAATTGAGAACCCTATGCCCGCCTACAAGCCCCTCACCCAATTCCTACTGACGAATAAGATGAAGTCGCTAGGTTGCGCCTTGGGCGCCTGCCATTTTAAACGAGGTCGAAGCCGTTGATTTCTGCCGAGCTACGGTCCGAATGCACAAAGGGCTTTTTCCAAACCGACTTACTTGAAATCAGGACGGAGACTCAATCATGTCATCCATAGGCAGCAACGCTCAATCGTTCAACCCAGCTGTACAACCAAATAAGTTAGACGCAAGTCAATTCAACGAAAATCTGACCGATCAGTTGAATCCACAAATGGATGAGAAAAAGAACAAGGAGGAGAAATATCCGGAGCTGGAGTTAAAAGTAATATTCAAGGGTCCGGACGGCGCGCTCTACGAGTTAAAAAAGGGCGAAATGCTCCTCATAGAACCGGCACCACCCAGCACAGACCAGATCACTTATTAACCAGCGCCCAAACTATAAAAGGACCGCAATCGCTGCGGACCTTTTATAGGCGTTACGTCAAGTTACGGCTTGTGCCCACGCGACAGGAACTCATGGGACTGCATTTCCAGCAAGCGGCTCAGGGTGCGCTGAAATTCGAAGTTTAGGCGACCGCCGGTGTACAGGTCCTTCAACTCAACTTCCGCCGAGATGATCAGCTTCACGTTACGGTCGTAGAACTCGTCGACCATGTTGATGAAACGTCGCGCGATGTCGTCGGTGGTAACGCTCATCTGCTCCACGCCGCTCAGGATCACCGCGTGGAAGATCTTGCCCAGTTCGATGTAGTCGTTCTGGCTGCGCGGGCCGTCGCACAGTTGGCGGAACTCGAACCAGGCCACGTCGTCGCAGGTGCGCAGCGCGATGATTTCGCGGTTCTCGATCACCAGCTTGTCGTTTTCCACCGCCTGGGTGCATTCCGGCGTAAGGGCACGGAAGCTCTTTTTCAGGCTTTCGTGGGCCGCCTCATTGAGCGGGAAGTGGAACAGCTCCGCTTGCTCCAGGTGACGCAGACGGTAGTCGACGCCGCTGTCGACGTTGACGATCTCGGTATGCTGCTTGATCAACGCAATGGCCGGCAGGAAGCGTGCGCGTTGCAGGCCGTCCTTGTACAAACCGTCGGGCACGATGTTCGAGGTGGCGACCAGGGTCACGCCGTTCTTGAACAGCTCCTCCATCAGGGTGCCGAGGATCATGGCGTCGGTGATGTCGGAGACGAAGAACTCATCGAAGCAGATCACCCGCGCTTCTTCGGAGAAACGCTTGGCGATGATGGTCAGCGGGTTTTTCTCGCCCGGCAGGGTCTTCATCTCTTCGTGCACGCGCTTCATGAAGCGGTGAAAGTGCGTCCGGACCTTTTCCTTGAACGGCAGCGCTTCGAAAAAGGTGTCCACCAGGTAGGTCTTGCCCCGGCCCACGCCACCCCAGAAGTACAGGCCCTTGACCGGCGTGTGGTCTTTCTTGCCAAACAGCTTGCTGAACATCCCTGGCTTGCTTTGCGAGGCCGCGAGCAGGTCATCGTACAGGCGCTGCAGATGACGCACCGCCGTTTCCTGGGCCGCGTCATGGAAGAATTCAGGGCGTTTCAGATCAGCTTGATATCGTTCTAGGGGCGTCATAATTTCGTTAGCAAGGCAACAAAAACGGGCCGTCACTGTAACGACGGCCCTGGATAATGGCAATCAACCCTTGGTCGGGTTAATCCTCGAGGGGGGTCAACGCGACGCGCAGAGCGGCGATGGCCGCATCGCGGGACGCTTCGTCGGCGAACTCAGCACTGTCCGCCACCGTCACGCCGTCCAACCACACGCTGAAGCCCAGGGCCTCGGTACGCAGGTCCAGCGCGTCGCCGCTTTGCAGTTGCTTGGTCACTGCGCCCGCCGCCTTGCCATCGGCAAAGTTGCGCGACAACAGCAGTTGCTCGCCGTCGGCGGCCAGCAGGCGGAAGCGGAAACTGCCGTCGTCTTCACGGAAGCTCACGAAGCGCGCGGCTTTCGCAGCTTTCTTCTTGGCGGCGACCGGTGCCGCAGCCTGGTTGACAAACGAACGCAGGCCCACCGCTTCACGCAGTTCAGCCAGGAACGGCGCCGCCACGGCACGGGCCTTCTTGGCGCCGATCAGCAGCAGGTCTTCCATGTCAGAAGGGCGCGACATCAGTTGATGGTAACGCTCGCGGGCTTCACCCAACTGGCCGTCCAGCAGGTGGAACAGACGGTTCTTCGCCTCGCCCCAACCCAGGCCTTGCAACAGTTCGGCACGGAATTCTTCTTCCTGCGCCTTGGTCGCAAACGCCTGGTACAGGGTGAACAGGTGCGAATTGTCCGGGTCCTTGGCTTCGCCCGGTGCGCGGGAGTCGGTGACGATCCGCGAGATGGCGTCCTTCATGCCCTGGGCGCTGGTGAACAATGGGATGGTGTTGTCGTAGCTTTTCGACATCTTGCGGCCGTCCAGGCCCGGCAAGGTGGCGACGCTTTCTTCGATCAACGCCTCGGGCATGGTGAAGAATTCTTTACCGTTGCCGAACAGGTGGTTGAAGCGCTGGCCGATATCACGGGCCATTTCCACGTGCTGGATCTGGTCGCGACCGACCGGCACCTTGTGCGCGTTGAACATCAGGATGTCCGCCGCCATCAGCACCGGGTAGCTGTACAGGCCCATGCTGATGCCCGCATCCGGGTCTTCGCCGGCTTCCACGTTCTTGTCCACCGAGGCCTTGTACGCGTGGGCGCGGTTGAGCAGGCCCTTGGCGGCCACGCAGGTCAGCAGCCAGGTCAGCTCGGGGATTTCCGGGATGTCCGACTGGCGATAGAACGTCACCCGGTTCACATCCAGGCCACCGGCCAGCCAGGTCGCGGCGATTTCCATGCGCGAGCGCTGGATGCGCTGCGGGTCATCGCACTTGATCAGGGCGTGGTAGTCGGCCAGGAAGTAGAAGGAGTCGGCATTGGCGTCCTGGCTGGCGAGGATCGCCGGGCGGATCGCACCGGCGTAGTTGCCCAGGTGCGGCGTGCCGGTGGTGGTGATGCCGGTGAGGATACGGGTACGAGTCGTCATGGGTAATCGCTTATCAGACTGCTATCAATTCGAGAGGCGCGGCAGCACCAGATCCTTCAGATCGGTGAGCTTGCCGTGAAAAAAGTGTCCGCATTCTGCCACTTTCAGCAGCTCATGGGGGCGATTCAAGGCGGCGGACCAGTCGTAGACGGTCTGCGGGTCGACCACTTCGTCGGTTTCCGGCTGGATAAGGGTCAGTGGGCAGGCCTGGGGCAGCTGGTCGCTGTCACGCAGGCGCATCACCGCGGCGGCAACCATGAACAGGTGCGAGAGTTTTTCGCCCTTGGCCTCCAGGCGGCCACCCAGGCTGGCGGCCACGTAGCCTCCGAAGGAAAACCCGAGCAAGGTGATCGGCAGGTCGGGGTGTTTTTCCCGCAACCAGGTAGCAGCCGCTTCAGCATCGTCCACTTCACCGGTACTCATGTCGTGGGTGCCGGCACTCGCGCCGACGCCACGGTAATTGAAACGCAAGGTGATCAAACCGGCATCGCGGGCGGTGCGTTGCAAGGTCGATACAACTTTATTGAGCATGGTCCCGCCCTGCACCGGGTTAGGGTGACAGATCAGCGCCAGGCCACGTGGCTCGGGGTGATCCAGGTACAGGGCTTCCAATTGGCCTACCGGGCCATCGATCAAAACGGGGGTTTCACGCATGAGCAAGGAATGAACTCCGTGACCTCTCAAAGGGTCGACTCGTCTAGCTAAAAGTCTGTGCTTGGCATCATTGCGAGCTTAATCGCGGTATACAGCGCAGGTTTGAGCCGTTAACGTAAAGCAAAGCCGTTTATAGAGGAAGGACTCGTGGAACACTCGCTCTTAGTTTGGTTGTTGCCGACTCTTGCCCTGGTTGCCGGTGTCGCCATTGGTTTCCTGGTTGCTCGCTTGCTGCCGAATGCCGCGCCTAACCGCACGCAGCGTCAGCTGGATGATATCCAGGAACGTTTTGACAGTTATCAGAACGAGGTTGTTACCCACTTCAACAGCACCGCGACCCTGGTCAAGAAGCTCACCCAGAGCTACCAGGAAGTACAGGATCATCTCGCCGATGGCGCCAACCGCCTCGCCCTCGACGACATCACCCGCCAGCGCCTGCTGGCCGCGTTGCATTCCGATGCGCCGCAGACCCCACGGGAACGCCTGACCCCACCGCGGGAAAACCAGGAGCCGCCACGGGACTATGCGCCAAAAACGCCGAACGCCCCTGGCATGCTGGATGAGCATTACGGTTTGAAGAAGTAAGTCGTCTTCAAGTACAAAAAAAGCCCGGCTGATCAATGATCAGCCGGGCTTTTTTTGGGGCCTACCTGCTCGACTGGAATCGTTGCCGGCCGCTGAAAACGGGGCTTAAATCACAGCCTGGTCAACGCCTCGTGGCTGGACCTGTGATTGCAGCCGTCCTGCTTGTTCATCAGATGAATCACCGACGTTGCCAGTCGAGCCAGTGAATTCACGACACTGGCCGCAACCGGCCCGGTACAACCGCTCATGCACCCGCTGTTTTTCTCTTCGGTGGCCATTGCACGGGTAGGCTCAGGCTGGGGAGCGGCTGAAGGTGTGGCACTCTGGGCGGTAGCCGCGTAATAGGAAGGCTGGGTGGTTGAAAAAGCATTCACCGAATTCATAAAAAACCTCTGGATCAGTAGGAAAAATAGGGGATCCCCCCACCCCTTGAGTGAGTGTCCTCCCCAAAACGGTTCCTTTTCTGACCCGGCCTCACATCATACTGGGACTTGTTCCTGCAACTGCCCTCCCTCGATCCGCACATGCCGTCCATGGAAGCGCTTGAGGCTGCTGCGATGGCCGACGCTGACGATGCTCAGCCCCGGCAACTCATCGATCAACGCCTGATACAAGGTCGCCTCATCCTCTTCGTCCATGGCCGACGTCGCTTCGTCCATGTACAGCCATTGCGGCGCGAACAGCAACGCGCGGGCAAAGGCCAGGCGTTGCTGTTCGCCCGGCGAGAGCATGCGTTGCCAGTGGTTGGCTTCCTCCAGTCGGCCGATCAGATGGGGCAGGCGACAGGTTTCCAGGGCCTGTGCATAACGTTCTGCCGGGTAGACGCTGTCGTCCTGTGGATAACTCAACACCGCCTTCAACGTGCCAATCGGCAAGTAGGGTTTCTGCGGCAGGAACAGATAGCGCTCGGCCGGCAGGCGGATATTGCCGTGACCGTTGGGCCACAGGTTGCCCATGGCCCGCAGCAACGTCGACTTGCCGCTGCCGGAACGACCGCTGAGCATCAGGCGCTCGCCCTCGGCAACGGTCAGGTCGGCGCCTTGCAGCAGGTGACGGCCGTCGGCCAGGTCCAGACTCAGGTCCTTGACCTGCAAACCTGCGCCCTGATGCTGCAGGCCAATACCCATGGTGCGCGTTTCGTTGTCTTGCATGGCCTGGCCGAAACTCAGCAGACGATCACAGGTGGCGCGCCAACTGGCCAGCAATGTATAGGCGTCGACAAACCAACTGAGGCTGCCCTGCACGCTGCCGAACGCCTGAGCCACCTGCATCAGCACGCCCAGTTCGATCTTGCCGGCGAAGTAACGCGGCGCCGCCACCACAAAAGGAAAGATGATGGCGATCTGCGAGTAACCGCTGGTGAAGAAACTCAGACGCTTCTTGAGCTGCATGATGCTCCAGAAGTTGCTCCATACCCGTCCGAAACGCGCGCTCAATTGATGGTGTTCGTTAGGCTCACCGTTGAACAGCGCGATGCTTTCCGCGTTCTCCCGCACCCGCACCAGGCTGAAGCGCAGGTCCGCCTCAAAGCGTTGTTGACGGTTGCTCAAGCCGATCAGTTTTCGACCAATCACATGCGTCAGCCAACTGCCGATCACCGCATACACCAGCGCGGCCCAGAACATATAGCCGGGAATCGTGATGCCCCACACTTCGATGCTGCCGGACACCCCCCACAGGATCACCGAGAACGACACCAGGCTCACCAGGTTGCTGATAAAGCCCAGCCCCAGGGTCAGGGTGCTGGCGGTAAATGCATTGAGGTCTTCGGAAATACGCTGGTCGGGGTTATCGGTGTAACCGCCGTATTCCAGGTGGTAGTAGTTCTTGTGGCCCAGCCATTGGGCAAAGTAGCGTTCCGTCAGCCAGCGGCGCCAGCGGATGGTGAGCATCTGTTGCAGATAGGACGTGAACACGCCGGTTACAATCGCCACCACCGCAATCACGCTGAAGTACATCAGCAGGTGGGTAAAAGCGTCGTAGTCCTTGTGCTCCAGCGCGTTGTAGAAATCGCGGTTCCAACTGTTGAACCACACCGATACAGCGACGCTGAACAGCGAAAGCCCCAGCACCACCAACAGCAGCAGCCAGGCGATGCCCTTCTCTTCACTGCGCCAGTAGGGCGTAATCAACCCCCACACCCGCCGTAGAAATTGCCCACGCACCGCGTCGTTGACCGCGGAATACTCAGCGTTTTGATTCATTGTTTCGCTCGGCGCAGTAGTGTGAGTGGATCATAAGGTAGGCTTTAGCGCAGCGGGCAATTCGATGTCGCTCATTCAGTCAGCGTTCAGTATTTATTTGACTTACATCGGCTGGCAACCAGTACTCGAAACCGTCCCACTTACTCTCGGCACTTTGGAACACGCTCAGAGAGAAAAATCCTATATGACCCTTCCCGCGCCGATACAATTTGTACGCCTGCCCCCACAGACCATACCTACCGTCCAGGAGCAAACCATAGATGACTCCAGACAACTGCCCGCCTCGCCTGGACGGATCACGGAAGTCTATGAAACGGTCGACGCGTCCCACAGTAGCCAAAGCGTTGAACGCCTTATAAAAAATGCCAGCCAAACCATCCTGACGCCGGCACAGGAAACCTCACAAATAATTGCGCAAGCGTTGCGCAAAAAATTCAAGCTGCAGCTGAACCCCGACCATACCTATATCGTAACGACCAACTACGACACGACCAAACCGGCACCGTCGGATGGCAAGATACTCAACCAAATTAGCCTGACCGAGGCCGCACTGACCAACGTACGCAGGAAAAACAATGACGATGAATCGCCTACCGGACTGGCGCGGACGCACCCGACAGCCTCAAGACTGTTGAATATTTTTCATTCCTTTCCTCTCGTGTCAGTCATTCAGATGGCCCACGATTTCATGAGCCCGACATACGAGTACGTCGTTCGAGGCACAGGCACCTCAAAGGACTCAGTACCGAATCTGTCGTCAAAGGTCTCGCTTACGCCACAACAATTTCGGGATCTGGTATGGGAAACCGAGCTGATTACGCCTTACAAATCCTACTTGGACACGTTCTGGGCAACCCATGAAAAACCCTACGAGCTACTCACCAAGATAGCCCTCGTTCAAGCTGCCCTTGCACAACAAAAGGACGGCAGCCTGAGCAATGAAGAAACCCGCCTGGTCCTACGTGCATCGGGCCTTCAACCTGGAAAGCCTTGGTCTGAAACCAGTGTCAAGAACCTGGAAGCCCCGTATGCCAAGGACCCCGACGTCGACGTTGGTCTACTGTCGATCAATGGCGACGTATCTACCGACCTGCTGTACATCATCGACAAAAAGACCCGCCTGGACAGCCACGGCAAACCGATTAAAACCACCCTGCTGCATATTCCGGGCAACTCATCACCCCTGCACAGGTTTGATAACCCCGAAGCCATGAAAACCTGGCTGGCCGACCAGGCGGCTGACCCGATCAAGCGGACGGCGTTGCTTAACCACTTCACCAAGAACGACCAGGACGACAAGTTTTTTTCTGACGGCGTGAAGCAGTCCCTCGTGGGACTGGGGGGCTGGACCGAAGCACAGAAACCCAATGCGCTGGGCTTTACCTCACTCAGTGATTGGGACCCTCAGCGCTATATTACTCTGGAGCCCCTGAACGGCGACCCATTCAAGGCCATGACCCAGCGTCAAAAAGAGCGCGCCTATGCCGACGCCGATCACGACATCACTACCGATGGTGATGTAATCAAGGACGCCGCACTGAAACTGGCAGAGGCCGCTACTGCCACAGCGTTGCTGCTGACCCCGTTGGCGTTTGTCATGCCGGAGGTAGGCCTGGCGCTGGATGCGATCTACACAGGGGCCGGCATTACAGAGGTGGGCGTCGGTATCGATGATCTGGCCCACGGCAAATCCCGCGGGACCGACCGGATCGTGTTTGGCGTGCTCAATGCAGTGCCCGGTATCGCCGGCAGCGCATCCAAGCTCGACAGAGGGACGGCGTCGATTGAATCGGCGGTGGCAGACGAGGCTATCGAAGCACCCAACAGCCCTCCAACCGAAGACGTGACAACGCCGGCACCCACCGAAGCCGCCAATCGCCTGCGCCCCTCTGAATCTAACAACATCAGTGCCCATGCCGTCGAAGACGGCGAAAGGCTTATAGAGCACGCAACGAAGAACGCCAACAACATCTATCACCTCCGTGACGCCGACGGCCTGGACCGGTGGTTCATTCGACACACCGATCATTCGGAGATAGAACGGGTATATGAACTCAAAAGCAATTTTAAACTAACCGATCAGTACGCCGAAATTATTGACCCCACCTCCAGGCAATCGATCATGACTGTGCATCTCGACAAGGAGGGCATTTGGGTACAACTGGACAAAGGCGCAGGTATAAATTTCCCATGGAATGCCAGTAACTCCTCTGCCAAAGCTCAACTTGCGCAAGACATCAGCCGGATAGACAAAGACGAAAATGCACTGAGTAGCGCAGAGCGCGAGCGGGTGCTGGACGAGTTGACCCGCTTGACGCAGACGTCCAGGGCTGAAGATTACGAGAGCCTGAATGAGTACACCGAAGCCGGTTCGGGCGAAATCAATGAAATCCTTCGCACGGAGGTCGATCCAAACAAGTACCCACCGAATGTGAGCGAATTCCTGTCCGACCTGGATGAACAAGCCGAATACAGCGGCAAGGCCTATCGCTACGCCTTTGTTACATCAGAGGGCGCTGACAAACTCAAAAACGGTGTTGGGAGAGTATTCAGGGACAGCGGCATCCAATCGGCGTCAACCCAGGCCTTCAACGCCAAGGGCTGGGCAACCTGGGCAAAAGACACGCTGCCCGTAAAAAACCGCCAACCGGTAATTTATATCTTCGATGAGTCGATTGCCAAAAAGAACCTCTCCAGCAGCATCCTCCCCGACCACGTTGCGATCGAACCGCAAGCCTCACTCCAAGTGAGCGCTGCCAAGGTAAAAGACGGTATTTTGTATGTATCCTTCAAAGCCCCGGCCAAGTTGCCGGATCAGCGCTATAACCTGTTCGACGGCCGTGTTGCCTTTCCCTACTGAGTAACCACTCTGGCGAAGAAAAAGCCCGGAACGTCCGGGCTTTTTTGATCCAGCATTGCTCAACGCCGTACCGGACGCTTCTGCAACTTGCGCTGCAAGGTACGGCGGTGCATGCCCAGGGCGCGAGCGGTGGCGGAGATATTGCCTTCGTGCTCGGTCAGCACGCGCTGGATGTGCTCCCATTGCAGGCGGTCCACCGACATCGGGTTTTCCGGCACCAGGGTGTCGAGGTCGGCGTGTTCGGAGAGCAAGGCGGCCAGCACATCGTCGGCGTCCGCCGGCTTGCACAGGTAGTTGCAGGCACCGCGCTTGATCGCCTCGACGGCGGTGGCAATGCTGGAGTAACCGGTGAGGATCACCACGCGCATTTCCGGGTCGAGTTCCAGCAGCTTGGGCAGCAGCACCAGGCCGGAATCGCCGTCCATCTTCAGGTCGAGCGCGGCGTAGTCCGGCAGGTCGGCCTGGGCGATGGTCAGGCCCTCTTCGGCGGAGCCAGCGGTGCTGACGCGGAAACCGCGGCGGCTCATGGCGCGCGCCATCACGCGGGTAAAGGTGGCGTCGTCATCTACCAGCAACAGGTGCGGCAGTTCTTCGCCTTCGACTTGGATCTCGTCACTCATCGATATCTCCTCGTGCGACACGGGGCAGGCGCAGCTCGGTGAGCGTGCCACCTTCCTCATGACTATAGAGCTTCACTGAGCCGCCCGCGCGGGTCACGCTGGCCTTGCTCAAAAACAGGCCAAGGCCGAAGCCTTTGCCCTTGGTGGTAAAGAAGGGCTTGCCGATCTGCTCGGCAATGGCCAGCGGCACACCTGCGCCGTGGTCGCGAATGCTGATGGTCACGTCTTCGGCATCCCAGTCCAGCTGCACACCCAGGCCTTCAGGGCAGGCGTCGGCGGCGTTGTTCAACAGGTTGAGCAGCGCCTGGGTCAGATCCGGTGGTGGCGCCATGCGCGGCACCGTGCCCTGCCCTAATAGATGAAAACGGTAACTGGCTTCGGGGCGCATCAGGTGCCAACGGTTCAGGGCTTCATCGAGCCACTGGGTCACGTCCTGCATCTCCACCGCCAGGCGGCGATTGGCCTCGGCGGCGCGTACCAGTTGCTGCAAGGTCTGCTTGCATTGCTTGACCTGTTCGCGCAGCACGCCGAGGTCTTCCTGCAACGCAGGATCGTGGTGGTCCTGGGTCATTTCGTTGAGCAGCACGCTCATGGTGGCCAACGGTGTACCCAATTCATGGGCAGCGCCGGCGGCCTGGGTGGCGACAGCCAGCAGTTGCTGATCGCGCAGGCCTTCTTCACGGCGAATGGCGCGCAGCTCTTCCTGGCGGCGCAGTTCTTCGGCCATGCGTGCGGCGAAGAAGGTGATGACGGCGGCGGACAGCGCAAAACTCAGCCACATCCCGTAGATCTGCAGGTTTTCCCGGGCGATGGGAAAGGTTTGCAGCGGGTAGAAGCGCGCCAGTAACAGGGTGTAGAGGGTCAGGGCGATGCCCGACAGCACTACCGAATACCGCCACGGCAAGGTCACGGCGGCAATGGTCAAGGGCACCAGGTAATAAGACACGAATGGATTGGTGGAACCGCCGGAGAAATACAGCAACACACTGTGGATAAACAGGTCGCAAGCCAATTGCAGGGCGTACTCCAACTCGGTCACCGGCCAGGTGGTGCGCAACCGGATGGCGGTGAACACGCACAGTACGATGGAGAAACCCAGGGTCACGCCCAGTTGCAGCCACGGCAGAGGCAGCAGGTCGAACCAATAGGCGAGCCCGACGGAGCCGGCCTGTGCGGCCAGCACCAGCGTGCGGATGAACGTCAGGCGCCAGAGGTTCTGGCGGGTGGCGGAAGTCAGTTTTACGGCGGCGAGCATGAGCTCTCCCGGTGAGCGCTGCAGGCGGATCGGCAGGAGTATAAACGAAGCAGACCCACCGGCACGGCGCGTGTGGCTCTTTGCCGCAGGCCGGGCAAATGCCCGTTCGTCGGCATCGCTACAACATGTAGGTAATGTGTAAACCCGAAGAACCCGGTGCCACCGTCTACAGTCATACCGAACACGATCACCTCAAGGAGCTTTCATGTCTCGTTTCACTCGCAGTGCAGCTGTTATCACCCTCGGCGTGGCCACCCTGGCCAGCCTTCCGGCCGTGGCCGCCGAAGGATTGAACTACAACCAGATTTCCCTGCGCGCCGAGGTCAGCCAGGAAGTGGCCCGCGACAAGATGATCGTCACGCTGTACACCGAGTCCCAGAACAGCGACCCGGCCAAGCTCGCCGCCGAAATCACCACCACCATGAACAAGGCCCTGGGCCAGGCCCGCGAAGTCAAAGGCGTAACCCTGCGCCAGGGCAGCCGCAACAGCTACCCGATCTACGACAACAAGAACCAGAAGATCACTGGCTGGCGCGAGCGCGCCGAGCTGCGCCTGGAAAGTGCGGACTTCCCGGCGCTGTCCAAGCTCACTGGTGAACTGCAGAGCACCCTGAAAATGGAAAACATGGAGTTCTCCATCGCCGACACCACGCGCAAGTCCAGCGAAGATGCGCTGCTCAAAGATGCAGTCGCCGCATTCAAGGCTCGCGCTCAACTGGCCACCGATGCGCTGGGCGGCAAGGGCTACAAGATCGTCAACCTGAACTTCAACACCAATGGCTACCCGATGCCTTACGCCCGTGGCGGGATGATGATGAAAGCCGCGATGGCTGATTCAGCCCCCACACCTGAAGTGGAAGCCGGCACCAGCCAAGTCAACATGAGCGCCGATGGCGTGATTGAAGTGCAGATGCCGTGACCCCTACCTGATAGACCTGAACGGCGTTACCCTCGGTGGCGCCGTTTTCGTTTGGGCAGCTTATATACACCTGCCACTTCAGGGGTCTCCATGGAAAGAATTGCCTTAAAACCGCTCCTCCTCGCCGCCGGACTGCTGGCCTTCATGCCAGTGGCCCACGCGGCCAGTACCCTGGTCTATTGCTCCGAAGCCAGCCCCGCCGGCTTCGACCCCAGCCAGTACACCAGCGGCACCGATTTCGATGCTTCGGCCGAGACCGTGTTCAACCGCCTCACGCAGTTCAAGCGTGGCGGCACCGAAGTCGAACCTGGCTTGGCGACAAGCTGGGACATCTCCAAAGACGGCCTGACCTACACCTTCCATCTGCGCGATGGCGTCAAGTTCCACACCACCGATTTCTTCACCCCTACCCGCGATTTCAACGCGGATGATGTGCTGTTCACCTTCAATCGCCTGCTGGATGCCGACAGTCCGTTCCGTAAGGCCTACCCCTCCGAGTCGCCGTACTTCACCGACATGGGCTTGAACACCACGATCAAGAGCGTCGAGAAACTTGACGACCATACCGTGCGCTTCAACCTGAACAACGTCGATGCGTCGTTTGTGCAAAACCTGGCCATGAGCTTTGCCTCGGTGCAATCGGCCGAGTACGCCGCGCAACTGCTCAAGCAGGGCAAGGCCGAAGAGATCAATCAGAAACCGGTGGGCACCGGACCGTTTGTGTTCAAGCGCTACCAGAAGGATTCGCAGATCCGCTACGTAGCCAATAAACAGTACTGGAAACCCGAGGATGTGAAGCTCGACAACCTGGTGTTCGCCATCACCCCGGATGCTGCGTCGCGCCTGCAGAAGCTCAAGGCCGGCGAATGCCAGGTCAGCGGCTACCCGCGCCCCGCCGATATCGACGTGATGAAGCAGGACCCGAACTTGCGCGTGCTGCAGCAGGCCGGTTTCAACCTGGGCTTCCTGGCCTACAACGTGACCCACCCGCCGCTGGATCAGCTCAAGGTGCGCCAGGCCCTGGACATGGCCATCGACAAGCCGGCGATTATCAAGGCGGTGTACCAGAGTGCCGGACAATTGGCGCAGAACGCCCTGCCTCCGGCGCAGTGGTCTTATGACCCCACCCTCAAGGACGCCCCCCATGACCCGGTCAAGGCCAAGGCGCTACTAAAAGAAGCAGGGGTTGCACCAGGAACTACCATCAACCTGTGGGCAATGACCGTGCAGCGCGCTTCAAACCCGAACGCACGCATGTCGGCACAAATGATCCAGCAGGATTGGGAGAAGATCGGCATCAAGGCCAATATCGTCAGCTATGAATGGGGCGAATACATCAAGCGCGCCAAAAATGGCGAGCATGACGCCATGATTTATGGTTGGACGGGCGACAATGGCGACCCGGATAACTGGCTCGGCGTGCTCTACAGTTGTGCTGCGGTGAAGGGCAGCAACTACGCCAAATGGTGTAACCCGGCCTACGACAAATTGGTGCAGCAGGCCAAGGTCAGCAACGACCGCGAACAGCGCATCAAGTGGTATCAACAGGCACAAAAAACCCTTAAGGAACAAGTACCTATAACGCCTATTGCAAACTCGACGGTTTTCCAGCCCCTGCGCAAGGAAGTGCGGGACTTCAAGATCAGCCCCTTTGGCCTGACACCGTTCTACGGCGTGAGTCTAGATAAGTAACAGAAGCGCCCCAACCGAGTGCGCCAGACGCCTCGGCTGGGTCTTTTTGGTGCGACGGATGCACCGAAAAAACCCTCGAAATATACGCAAATATGTCGAAACTTTCATAATTGCGACATTCCTGTACGTTCGTACCACTGTTTCAGCCTCGCAACGGTTCAGCATCTTGCAATGGGTATGGCGCCTGCATAAGTATCCGCAGGCCGACTCACGAGGTCGCCCTCACCACCAAAAATGACAACAAATCATGAGGCCAACATGCTTAAACACGCAGTCATTCCGTTAATTGTTAGCGCTGGCCTTATGGCCGCAGCTCCTTTCGCCCAAGCGGCGACTAACCTGGTGTTCTGCTCCGAAGGGAGCCCGGCCGGTTTCGACCCAGGCCAGTACACCACCGGAACAGACTTCGATGCCTCGGCCGAAACCATGTTCAACCGCCTGACCCAGTTCGAACGCGGCGGCACCGCTGTGATTCCTGGGCTGGCTACCAACTGGGACGTGTCCCCGGATGGCTTGACCTACACCTTCCACCTGCGTGATGGCGTCAAGTTCCATACCACCCCGTACTTCAAGCCGACCCGTACCTTCAATGCCGATGACGTGCTGTTCACGTTCAACCGCATGATCAACAAGGACGATCCATTCCGTAAGGCCTACCCCACCGAATTCCCGTACTTCACGGACATGGGGATGGACACCAACATCCAGAACATCGAGAAAGTCGATGACCATACTGTCAAGTTCACCCTTGGCACCGTGGACGCCGCCTTCATCCAGAACCTGGCGATGAGCTTTGCCTCGATCCAGTCGGCTGAATACGCCGCCCAACTGTTGAAAGAAGGCAAGGCTGCGGACATCAACCAGAAGCCGGTCGGCACTGGCCCGTTCGTGTTCAAGAGCTACCAGAAAGACTCGAACATCCGCTACACCGGCAACAAGGACTACTGGAAACCTGAAGACGTGAAGATCGACAACCTGATCTTCGCCATCACCACCGACCCGTCGGTGCGCATCCAGAAGCTCAAGAAAAACGAATGCCAGATCACCCTGTTCCCACGTCCGGCCGACCTCAAGGCGCTGGGCGATGACAAGGCCCTGAAACTGCCGCAACAAGCCGGTTTCAACCTGGGCTATATCGCTTACAACGTCATGGACAAGGTCAAGGGCAGCGACCAGCCAAACCCATTGGCTGACCTGCGCGTACGCCAGGCGCTGGACATGTCGGTGAACAAACAGCAGATTATCGACTCCGTGTACCAGGGCGCCGGCCAACTGGCTGTCAACGCCATGCCGCCGACCCAATGGTCGTATGACACCACCATCAAGGACGCCAAGTACGACCCTGAGAAAGCCAAGTCGCTGCTCAAGGAAGCCGGCGTCAAGGAAGGTACTGAAATCGTTCTGTGGGCCATGCCGGTTCAGCGTCCGTACAACCCGAACGCCAAGCTGATGGCAGAAATGCTGCAAAACGACTGGAAGAAGATCGGTCTCAACGTGAAGATCACCAGCTACGAGTGGGGCGAGTACATCAAGCGCTCCAAAGGTGGCGAGAACCAGGCCATGATCATTGGCTGGAGCGGTGACAATGGTGACCCGGACAACTGGCTGAACGTGCTGTTCGGCTGCGACTCGCTGGCCGGTAACAACTTCTCCAAATGGTGCGACAAGAAATTCGACGGCATCGTCAAAGAAGCCAAGGCCACATCGGATGTCGCCAAACGCACCGAGCTGTACAAGCAGGCGCAACATATCCTCAAAGATGCAGTCCCGATGACACCTATCGCGCACTCGACGGTGTATCAACCCATGCGCAACACCGTACAGGACTTCAAGATCAGCCCGTTTGGCTTGAACTCCTTCTATGGCGTGAGCGTAAGCGGCAAGTAAGAAGCCATGACGGCGACGTTTCATAACGTCGCCGTTATTGCATCCGCCTGGCCCGTAGGAAACAGACCACGCTCGCAATCGTTGCCTCCTACAGCAACGAACTGCGATGCACGGCGCCGTTGCCTACAGGGTCAATCCGATTTGGCGCATTTACTGCGAAGTCCGCGACCCATAACGTCGTAGGACAGCAGAGGCTCCAAACTCGGAAAGGCACTTGCTGCGTGTGGGATCAGTGATGTCTCCCTGGCTGAATGCCGGGGTGATTGCTCGCTGATGACAACTACAAACAAGGATCGGGATCGTCATGCGCCATACCACCGTTCTATCCGCAATTTTTGGTACCAGCCTGCTGGCTGCGGCCACGATGGGCCACGCCGCTGACAAGCGGAGCCTAGTGTTCTGCTCGGAAGGCAGCCCGGCCGGCTTTGACACCGCGCAGTACACCACCGCCACCGATAACGATGCGGCCGAGCCGCTGTATAACCGCCTGGTTGAGTTTGAAAAAGGCGAGACCGGTGTCGTACCCGCGCTGGCAACCAAGTGGGATATTTCGCCGGACGGCCTGACTTACACCTTTCACCTGCGTGAAGGGGTGAAATTCCACAGCAACAAGGAATTCAAGCCGACCCGGGACTTCAACGCCGACGACGTGCTGTTCACCTTCAACCGCATGCTTGACCCCGACCATCCGTTTCGCAAGGCCTACCCCACCGAGTTTCCGTACTTCAACGGGATGAGCCTGAACAAGAACATTGCCAAGGTCGCGAAAACCGACCCGCACACCGTGGTGATCACCCTGAACACGGTCGATGCCGCGTTTATCCAGAACATTGCCATGAGCTTCGCCGCGATCCTGTCGGCCGAATACGCCGAGCAACTGCTCAAGGCCGGCAAGCCCAGCGACATCAACCAGAAGCCCATCGGCACTGGCCCCTTCGTGTTCCAGCGTTACCAGAAAGATTCGCAGATCCGCTATGTGGCCAACAAACAGTACTGGGACCCGAGCAAGGTCAAGCTCGACCAGCTGATTTTCGCCATCAACACCGACGCCTCGGTGCGCGTGCAAAAGCTCAAGGCCGGCGAATGCCAGGTGACCCTGCATCCGCGCCCGGCTGACGTCGACGCCCTCAAGGCCGACCCGAACCTGAAACTGCTGACCAAGCCGGGGTTCAACCTCGGCTATATCGCCTACAACGTGCGCCACAAGCCGTTCGACCAGCTTGAAGTGCGCCAGGCGCTGGACATGGCGGTGAACAAGCAGAGCATCCTGAACGCCGTGTACCAGGGCGCCGGGCAATTGGCCGTAAACGCCATGCCGCCGACGCAGTGGTCCTACGACGAGACTATCAAGGACGCCGCCTACAACCCGGAAAAAGCCAAGGAACTGCTCAAGGCTGCCGGCGTGAAGGAAGGCACCGAAATCACCCTGTGGGCGATGCCGGTGCAACGGCCGTACAACCCCAACGCCAAGCTGATGGCCGAGATGCTGCAAAGCGACTGGGCCAGGATCGGCCTCAAGGTCAAGATCGTCAGCTACGAGTGGGGCGAGTACATCAAGCGCACCAAGAACGGTGAGCACGATGTGAGCCTGATCGGCTGGACCGGCGATAACGGTGACCCGGACAACTGGCTGGGCACCCTCTACAGCTGTGACGCCATCGGCGGGAACAACTACTCCATGTGGTGTGACCCGGCGTACGACAAGCTGATCAAGCAAGCCAAGGTCGTGACCGACCGCGAACAACGGACTGTTCTGTACAAACAGGCGCAGCAACTGCTTAAAGCGCAGGTGCCGATCACGCCCGTCGCCCACTCGACGGTCAACCAGCCGTTAAGCGCCAAAGTCGAAGGGTTCAAGGTCAGCCCATTCGGCCGCAACGTGTTCTCGGGCGTCAGTATCACCCCATAAGAAAATAACCGGATTGCGCAGGGCGGCCCCCGCCTTGCTGCAAACGCGCGGCCTTTTGTTGGGATTTTTCCTACGCCAAACGTTTGCAATGGCTTGAACGAGTTACACACCCAATAGCCGGATCACCAAAAAAGACCGGCATTAAAAAGAGAACCAAAGGAGCTTCAACCCATGAAACTGAGCAGCAAAGCGCTTCTGGCCCTGGCCATCAGCAGCATCACGGCCACCGCCTACGCGGAACCCTCCAGCCAGGACTTCGTGCCGACCACACTGGCCGGCACCAGCGCGCAAAGCGAGGCCAAGGGCTTCATCGACGGTCAAAGCCTGGGCGGTACCACTCGCAACTGGTATGCGAACGAAATGAAGTTTCGCAACGACCGCTTCAGCTATCGCAAAGACGGCGTGAAAACGCCGATCTCGCGCCGTATCAACTGGGCCCAGGGCACCATCCTCAACTACACCTCGGGCTTCACCCAAGGCACTGTCGGGGTCAGCACTGAAGTCGCTGCCTACAACTTCATCGCCCTCGACCGCGACCGCAAAGATATCGCCGGCGGCTCCAACCGTACCCTGGCGGACTCCGGCGGCGACGCTGTAGGCCAGTGGAGCAAACTGGGCCTGGCCAACGTCAAGTTCCGTGTTTCCAACACCACCTTGACCGCCGGTCGCCAGAACTTCAGCACCGGTATCGTCGACACCATCGGCAACCGTGCGCTGCCTTCGAGCTTTGAAGGTGTGAGCTTCAACAGCGAAGAGTTCAGCAACCTGTCGTTCCAGGGCGGTATCTTCGATCGCGTTTCGCCGCGTACCGAGCAGAGCCTGTCGAAATTCCGTTCCGAATACGGCAATGGCCAGGAAACCGACAAGGTCAAGACCCTGGGCTTCAACTACCAGCCGTTCAAGAGCCTGAAAACCAGCGTGTTCGCCGCCAACGTCGAAGACTTCTGGAACCAGTACTACTTCGGCGCAACCCACGAACTGGGTGATGCTCAGACCCTGGCACTGACCACCGGCCTGAACTACTACAAGACCACCGACACCGGCAGCAAGAAGATGGGCAACATCGACAACGACACCTACTCGTTGTCCCTGGGCTTGACCCACCAGGCCCACAGCCTGACCTTCTCGTACCAGGAAGTGAACGGTGACGAGTACTTCGACTACCTGCACGAAACCAACGGCATCTACCTGGCAAACTCCCTGACTTCGGACTTCAACAGCCCGAACGAGAAGTCTTTCCAGATCGCCTACGCCATCAACATGGCCGAATACGGCGTGCCAGGCCTGAAGTTCAACGTCTACTCGGCGCGCGGTTGGGGCATCGACGGTACTCACTACAACGGCACCGCCTACGGCGAAGCCGGCGCATCGCGTAGCGACCTGCGCCTGATGGACGGCGAGAAACACCAGGAATACGGCGTTGGTACTTCCTACGCAATTCAGAGCGGCCCGCTCAAGGCCACTACGATCCGTGGCACCTACGTGACTCACCGCGCCAGCGCCCAACAAGCTGACGGCAACATCAAAGAGTTCCGCCTGGTCACCACCATCCCGTTCAACATTCTTTAATCAGCGCCAAGTAAGCGGCGGGCTCAGGACGAGCCCGCCGTCTACGTTTGTCTGGTCCCATCGATTGCAGAGGGCTCCGAATGAAATTGCTCCCACTACAAGCCGCCATGGCTGCCGCGCTGTTGAGCGTGGCCATCGGCGTTTCGGCCAAACCACTGGTGGTCTGCACCGAAGCCAGCCCGGAAGGTTTCGACCCGGTCCTGTACACCACGGCCGTGACGGCTGACGCCGCTGCTGAAACCATGTTCAACCGTTTGGTGGACTTCAAGCCAGGCACCACTGAAATTGTTCCCGCGCTCGCCAAGAGCTGGGAAATCAGTGACGACGGCCTGACCTATACGTTCCACCTGCGCGATGACGTCAAGTTCCACACCACCGACTATTTCAAACCCACGCGTAACTTGAATGCCGATGACGTGCTCTGGAGCTTCCAGCGCCAGTTGGACCCGAAACACCCTTGGCATAACAAATCCACCACGGGTTTCCCCTATTTCGAAAGCATGGGCTTCAAGGAACTGCTCAAAAGTGTCGAGAAGACTGATGACCACACGGTGGTCTTCACCCTGACGCGCCCTGAAGCACCGTTCCTGGCCGATGTCGCGATGCCGTTTACCGCCATCCACTCCGCTGAATACGCCGACAAACTGCTCGCCGCCGGTAAGACCGATGAGCTCAATAGCAAGCCGATCGGTACCGGCCCGTTCATCTTCATCCGCTACCAGAAAGATGCCCAGGTGCGCTTCAAGGCCAACCCGGAGTACTTCCGTGGCAAGCCGCCGGCCGATCCGTTGATCCTGGCCATTGCGGTCGACAACAACGTGCGCCTGCAGAAGCTCAAGGCCAACGAATGCCAGGTCGCGCTATATCCCAAGCCCGATGACCTGCCAAGCATCAAGAAAGACCCGAACCTGAAGGTCGATGAACTGGCGGCGATGACCACCGCCTACACCGCACTGAACACCACACACAAGTACATGAGCGACGCGCGGGTGCGTCACGCGATCAACATCGCGTTCGACAAAAAAGGCTACAACGAATCGCTGTACGGCAAAGGCAACGCTGTCGATGCCACCGGCCCGTTTCCCCCCACGCTGCTGGGCTTCAACGACAAGCTGAAAAACCCACCGCGCGACCTCGACAAGGCCCGTGCCCTGCTCAAGGAAGCGGGTGTGCCGGAAGGCACCGAGTTCACCCTGTTCACCCGTAACGGCGGCGGCCCGACCAACCCTAACCCGATGCTCGGCGCCCAGCGCATGCAGGCGGATCTGGCGCAGATTGGCCTGAAGGTGAATATCAAAGTCATGGAATGGGGCGAAATGCTCAAGCGTGCTAAAAACGGTGAACACGACATGGTATCCGCCGGATGGGCGGGGGATAACGGCGACCCGGATAACTTCCTCACGCCGAACCTGAGTTGCGATGCAGCGAAAAACGGCGAAAACTACGCGCGCTGGTGTAACAAAGAGTTTCAAGACTTGATCGACAAGGCGCGCGCTGTGGCTGAACCCGCACAACGCGCTGCACTCTATGAACAAGCCATGGACGTTTTCGACAAGGACCAACCATGGATCCCCATGGCTTACCCGAAAATGTTCACCGCTATGCGCAAGAACGTCGAGGGTTATACCCAAAGCCCTCTGACGAACAATAACTTCGCCACCACCCAGGTGAAGTAAATAAGAAAAACGCTCGGCGCCGTCGACATTGACGGCGCCGGACCTGCCTAACCGGCTGATTGAGGTACACGACAAGATGTTTAGTTTTATTGCCCGCCGACTGGGGTTATTGATCCCCACGTTCTTCGGCATCACGTTGCTCACGTTTGCGTTGATTCGCATGATCCCTGGCGACCCCGTCGAAGTCATGATGGGCGAGCGGCGCGTCGACCCCGAGATGCACGCACAGGCAATGGAACGCCTCGGCCTTAACAAGCCGCTGTATGCGCAATACCTGGATTACGTCGGCAAACTGGCCCAGGGTGACCTTGGCGAATCGCTGCGTACCCGCACCAGCGTGTGGACTGAATTCACCGCCCTGTTCCCCGCGACCCTGGAACTGTCCATGGCCGCCCTGTTGTTCGCCGGTATCCTGGGCCTGTTGGCCGGGGTGATCGCGGCATTGAAGCGAGGATCCCTGTTCGACCACGGGGTGATGGGTATCTCCCTGGCGGGATACTCGATGCCGATCTTCTGGTGGGGCCTGATCCTGATCATGTTCTTCTCGGTGAGCCTGGGCTGGACCCCGGTTTCCGGGCGTATCGACCTGCTCTACGACATCGAGCCGCGCACCGGCTTCATGCTGATCGACACGCTGCTGGCTGACGAGCCGGACGCGTTCTTCGACGCCCTGCACCACCTGATCCTGCCGGCCATCGTGCTCGGCACCATCCCGCTGGCGGTGATCGCGCGGATGACCCGTTCGTCGATGCTCGAAGTGCTGCGCGAAGATTACATCCGCACCGCCAAGGCCAAAGGCCTGTCGCCGACGCGCGTGGTGTTCGTGCACGGCCTGCGTAACGCACTGATCCCGGTGTTGACCGTGGTCGGCCTGCAAGTCGGCACGCTGCTGGCCGGTGCGGTCCTGACCGAGACCATCTTCTCGTGGCCCGGCATCGGCAAATGGCTGATCGAAGCCATTGGCGCGCGGGACTACCCGGTGGTGCAGAACGGCATCCTGCTGATCGCCTGCCTGGTGATCCTGGTGAACTTCGTGGTGGATATCCTCTACGGCTTCGCCAACCCACGCATCCGTCACCAGCGCTGAGATCATGACCATGACCACACCTACTCCAGTGTCAGCAGTCGATCAAAGCCTGCTGTACCCGTCCCCGTACAAAGAATTCTGGCAAGCCTTCTCCAAGAACAAAGGCGCGGTTGCCGGCCTGCTGTTCATGTTGCTGATCGTGTTCTGCGCGATCTTTGCCCCGTGGGTTGCACCGCATAACCCGAGCGAGCAATACCGCGACTTCCTGCTGACCCCGCCAGCCTGGCTGGAGGGTGGGCAGATGCAATTCCTGCTCGGCACCGACGAACTGGGCCGCGACCTGCTTTCACGCCTGATCCAGGGCTCGCGCCTGTCGTTGCTGATCGGCTTGTCGTCGGTGGTGATGTCGCTGATCCCGGGCATTCTGCTGGGTCTGTTCGCCGGGTTCTTCCCGCGCTTGCTCGGCCCGACCATCATGCGTCTGATGGACATCATGCTGGCCCTGCCGTCGCTGCTGCTGGCCGTGGCCATTGTGGCAATCCTCGGCCCTGGCCTGATCAACACCGTGATCGCCATCGCTATCGTGTCGCTGCCGTCCTACGTGCGCCTGACCCGCGCGGCGGTGATGGGCGAACTGAACCGCGACTACGTGACCGCCGCGCGCCTCGCCGGTGCCGGCCTGCCGCGCCTGATGTTCATTACTGTGCTGCCCAACTGCATGGCACCGCTGATCGTCCAGGCCACCCTGAGTTTCTCTTCGGCGATCCTCGATGCAGCGGCCCTTGGCTTCCTCGGCCTTGGCGTACAACCGCCAACCCCGGAGTGGGGCACCATGCTGGCTTCGGCCCGTGACTACATCGAACGCGCCTGGTGGGTGGTAAGCCTGCCGGGTCTGACCATTTTGCTCAGCGTGCTGGCAATCAACTTGATGGGCGACGGCCTGCGCGATGCGCTGGACCCGAAACTCAAGAACGCCGCCTGAGGAGATTCCCATGTCACTGTTAGAAATCAAGAATCTCAACGTGCGCTTCGGCGACAAGACCGCCGTGCCGGTGGTCGATGGCCTCGACATTTCCGTCGACAAAGGCGAAGTACTGGCCATCGTTGGCGAGTCGGGCTCGGGAAAATCCGTGACCATGATGGCGCTGATGGGCCTGATCGAGCACCCCGGCATCGTCACCGCCGACGCCCTGAACTTCGACGGCAAGGACATGCTCAAGTTGAGCAATCGCCAGCGTCGCCAGATCGTCGGCAAAGACCTGGCGATGGTGTTCCAGGACCCGATGACCGCGCTGAACCCCAGCTACACCGTGGGCTTCCAGATCGAAGAAGTGTTGCGCCTGCACCTGAAAATGTCCGGCAAACAAGCGCGCAAACGCGCCATCGAACTGTTGGAAAAGGTTGAAATCCCGGGCGCTGCCAGCCGTATGGATGCCTACCCGCACCAACTGTCCGGCGGTATGAGCCAGCGTGTAGCAATCGCTATGGCGATTGCCGGCGAGCCGAAACTGCTGATCGCGGATGAGCCCACCACCGCACTGGACGTCACCATTCAAGCGCAGATCATGGACCTGCTGCTGGCCCTGCAGAAAGAACAGAACATGGGCCTGGTGCTGATCACCCACGACCTCGCGGTCGTGGCGGAAACCGCCCAGCGCGTGTGCGTGATGTATGCCGGCCAAGCGGTGGAAGTCGGCCAGGTGCCGCAACTGTTCGACATCCCGGCGCACCCGTACAGCGAAGCCCTGCTCAAGGCGATCCCGGAGCACAGCCTGGGCGCCACGCGCCTGGCCACGTTGCCCGGTATCGTACCCGGCCGCTATGACCGTCCGCAGGGCTGCCTGCTGTCGCCGCGATGCCCGTACGTGCAGGAAAACTGCCGGAGCCAGCGCCCCGGCCTTGATCCGAAAACCAACAGCCTTGCGCGCTGCTTCTACCCCTTGAACCAGGAGGTGGCGTAATGGCCGTCGTTCTTACCGCCCGCGACCTGACCCGTCACTACGAAGTGTCCCGTGGCCTGTTCAAGGGCCACGCCACTGTGCGCGCCCTCAATGGCGTGTCCTTTGAGTTGGAAGCCGGCAAGACCCTCGCCGTTGTAGGCGAGTCGGGTTGCGGCAAATCTACCCTGGCCCGTGCGCTCACATTGATCGAAGAGCCGTCTTCCGGTTCCTTGAAAATCGCCGGCCAGGAAGTGGCCGGCGCCGACAAGGCCCAGCGCAAGCAATTGCGCAAAGACGTGCAGATGGTATTCCAGAGCCCGTACGCGTCGCTCAACCCACGGCAGAAAGTTGGTGATCAACTGGGCGAGCCGCTGTTGATCAACACCAACCTGTCCGCCGCCGAACGCCGCGAAAAAGTGCAGGCGATGATGAAGCAAGTGGGCCTGCGCCCCGAGCATTATCAGCGCTACCCGCACATGTTCTCCGGCGGCCAACGCCAACGCATCGCCCTGGCCCGCGCGATGATGCTGCAACCGAAAGTGCTGGTGGCGGATGAACCGACCTCGGCGCTCGACGTATCGATCCAGGCCCAGGTGCTCAACCTGTTCATGGACCTGCAGCAGGAATTCAACACGGCCTACGTGTTCATCTCCCACAACCTGGCGGTGGTGCAGCATGTCGCCGATGACGTGATGGTGATGTACCTCGGCCGCCCGGTGGAAGTGGGCCCCAAGGAAGACATCTACGCACGCCCGCTGCACCCGTACACCCAGGCGCTGCTGTCGGCCACCCCGACCATCCATCCGGACCCGAACAAGCCGAAGATCAAGATCGTCGGCGAGTTGCCTAACCCGCTGAACCCGCCGCCGGGCTGCGCGTTCCACAAGCGTTGCCCGTATGCGACGGCGCGGTGCAGCAGCGAGGAGCCGCAACTGCGGGCCTTGGATAACCGCCAGGTGGCCTGCCATTATGCGGAGCAGTTCGTCGCGTGATGCTCGGCTGGAGCGGTCTCCCCCACTCCAGCTAGAGGTTGACGCTCCGAGTTCCACAGCCCCTGCCACCAGGTTGCGCATCAGCCTAGCGGCAGGGGCTTTTTATTAATGATTCAAAACACACCACGTGTGTAGTCCATCCTTAAATACTGCTGTTTTCAGTGCAACTTTATTATAGTACGCACGCCTCTATTCCTAAACCTGTAACACCATCTAAGCCTCTATTGTTAATTGCAAAATCAATGATTAGATTCAGTCGCCTCATCATTGAAAATCGATAACGCCATGAAATATCGCCCCGTATCACGTTCTCTTGAGCACTTGCTGAACACCATTTACCAGGACGACGACATCACCATGGGTGAGTTTAAGCGGCTTCAGGCCGAGTCGGATATACGCTGGGAAAACGTAATAAAAGAATTGGGCCACAACAACACTCTGATCTCTTTTCAGAGCGCCATGGATGTAGCCCTGCACCTATTGTATTTGTGTGTCGAACATATCAAGCATCAGGAGCTGAGTGATTTTAACGAGGCCCTTGTGAAAGATGCGGTTCATGCACAAGTTGAGACCGTTCGGGCTGGGGCCAATCTTGCACTGAAACAACTTCAGGTCGGACCAAACACGTTATAAGAGGACGGGAGGTGGCTTGCCACCTTCCATCCTTTAAATCCTCCATAGCCTTGGACACTATGTCTGGCTGTCGCCTTCAGCGTCCGGATCATCGCTGTCCGGCTCGTCGGTGGTGGAGTCATCGTCGTCCTCACTGCCACCCTGGCCCTTGTCGCCAGGCTCCGCCTCGGACTTCGCCAGTTGCAGATCCTGGCAGTGCCCCGAAGCCACAACACCGCTCTGCACCGGGCTATGCGCCCAGGCCGACGACATCCCCAACGACAACAGCACCAGCACTTTTATCAACAGCACAACTCGTTGAAAAATACTCATGGTTGATTCCGTCCAGTCAGTAGGTCAATCCCGCGCGACAGCCGTCTACCGCCGCCAGTATTGACGCTAGCCCCGATGCCGGGTTTACGCCAAGTCTCAGGTCTCACCGTCGTCGAAGGTAGCACTGTCCTCCCCCTCGTTATAGGGATTTTCCGCATCCTCCTTGGGCGCAGGCTGGGCCTGGGGCTGCCAGCTGCCAGAGTTGACCTCCTGCTGCTTTTTCTTGGTGACAGGGCCCGTGTCCTTCCATTGGGGCGTGCCGGCGCCGGCCAGGGCCAATGAGGCGAACAAGCCCAAAGCCCCCAGCAGCAACAGTTGAATGACGCGTTGAGTTATACGCACGGTGGCCTCCTATTCCGTCGATGGGTGAGTGAAATACTTCAAACGCTAGACGGGATGTGGGTTTCTCGCCAATAGCCCTGATCGATGAAGATCAAAATGTGGGAGGGGCGGTGCGACGATTCGACTTGCCCCCGATGGCGGCGTACCAGCCAGCGGATTTATTGATTGACCCACTGCTATCGGGGGCAAGCCCCCTCCCACATTTTAATTTCTGTTTGGCCAATAAAAAGGGCGAAGCCATCACAGCTTCGCCCTGTTCTTTACCGCTCAGACCTTAATGGTGCTCACGGGTCGCGCGGAATTTCACATCCGGCCAGCGTTCTTCCATCAGCGCCAGGTTCACCCGGGTCGGCGCCAGGTAGGTCAAGTGCCCACCGCCGTCCACCGCGAGGTTTTCCACGGCCTTGTTGGAGAACTCTTCCAGCTTCTTCTTATCGCTGCACTCGATCCAGCGCGCGGAGTACACGGTGATCGACTCATACGAGCACTCCACCTTGTATTCCTCTTTCAAGCGGCTGGCGACCACATCGAACTGCAGCACACCGACGGCGCCGAGGATGATGTCGTTGCTGCGCTCGGGGAAGAACACCTGGGTGGCGCCCTCTTCCGCCAGTTGCTGCAAGCCCTGGCGCAGTTGCTTGGATTTGAGCGGGTCGCGCAGGCGTACACGGCGGAACAGTTCCGGGGCGAAGTGCGGGATACCGGTAAAGCCCAGCGCTTCGCCTTCGGTGAAGGTGTCGCCGATCTGGATGGTGCCGTGGTTGTGCAGGCCGATGATGTCACCGGCGTAGGCTTCTTCGAGCTGTTCACGCTCGGAGGAGAAGAACGTCAGGGCGTCGCCGATGCGCACGTCCTTGCCGGTGCGCACGTGGCGCATCTTCATGCCTTTTTCGTATTTGCCGGAGCAGATGCGCATGAAGGCAATGCGGTCGCGGTGTTTTGGGTCCATGTTCGCTTGGATCTTGAACACGAAGCCGGTGAATTTCTCTTCGACCGGTTCCACGGTGCGCTCGTTGGCAACACGGGCCAGAGGCTTGGGCGCCCAGTCGACAACGGCGTCGAGTACATGGTCGACACCGAAGTTGCCCAGGGCGGTCCCGAAGAACACCGGGGTCAGTTGGCCGTCGAGGAACTCCTGCTGGTTGAACTCGTGGCAGGCGCCCTGCACCAGTTCCAGCTGATCGACAAAGCGGTCGTACTCGTCACCCAGGTGGGCGCGGGCTTCGTCGGAGTCGAGTTTCTCGATGATCTTGGTTTCGGTGCGCTCGTGACCGTGGCCGGCGGTGTAGACAATGATGTAGTCATCGGCCAGGTGGTACACGCCCTTGAAGTCGCGGTAGCAACCGATCGGCCAGGTGATCGGCGCAGCCTTGATCTTCAGGACGGCTTCGATTTCATCCAGCAGCTCGATGGGGTCGCGGATGTCGCGGTCGAGTTTGTTGATGAAGCTGACGATCGGCGTGTCACGCAGACGGCACACGTCCATCAGCGCGATGGTGCGGGGCTCGACGCCTTTACCGCCGTCGAGGACCATCAGCGCCGAGTCCACCGCGGTCAGGGTGCGGTAGGTGTCTTCGGAGAAGTCTTCGTGGCCCGGGGTGTCGAGCAGGTTGACCATATGGTCGCGATACGGGAACTGCATGACCGACGTGGTAATGGAGATACCCCGTTGTTTTTCCATTTCCATCCAGTCGGAGGTGGCATGGCGGTCGGATTTGCGGGATTTCACCGTGCCGGCCACTGCGATTGCCTTGCCCATCAGCAAGAGCTTCTCGGTGATGGTGGTTTTACCGGCATCGGGGTGGGAAATAATGGCGAAAGTGCGGCGTTTCGCGACTTCGGCGGCCTGGTGGGTCATGGGAAATCGCCTGGCAGGTGAGTCAAAAAAGGGCGGCGAGTATAGCGCAAACCCAGGAGGACGGACCACCGTTCAGCCCATTGGGGGTGGCTAAATGCTGCCAAGTGTGGAACCTTTTAAAAGGTAGAGACGTCCACTCCCCTGCTACCGCACTCGGAACAGGGGCTGATAAATCAGCAAGTTAGCCTGACGAGGCTGCGCTCATGGCTCGATCGCATACCGCGTTGCCGGTATCGGCGAGCTGCATTTCGCGACCACATTCAGAGGCAGCCAGGAATGGCATTGCCGCCGGAGAATGTGGGCGCCGACAGAAGAAAAAAGGAGTCCGCCTGTGGCTATTCGCTATGGCAAAGGGCTGATAGGAGGAGCGGTTGTCGTCGCCCTCTTGGCCCTGCTGGTCCACTGGATCGGCATCAACACGATCGAACTGTACCGCGACGATTTGTTGTTTTACCTGCAAGCTCATCTGATCCTCGTTCTTGTCTCCATGCTGGCCGCCCTGATTGTGGGCATCCCCGCCGGTATCCTGCTCAGCCGACCGCACATGGTCGGGCGCGCAGAACGCTTCATGCAGATCTTCAACATCGGCAACACCGTCCCGCCCCTGGCCGTACTGGCCATCGCCCTCGGCGTCCTTGGCATCGGCAGCGGCCCGGCCATCTTCGCGCTGTTCCTCGCCTCCCTCCTGCCTATCGTGCGCAACACCTACGAAGGCCTGAAAAACGTCCAGGGCTCCCTGAAAGAAGCCGCCACCGGCATCGGCATGACGCCGCGCCAAGTGCTGTTTCGCGTGGAATTGCCCAACGCCGTGCCAATCATCGTCGGCGGTGTGCGTGTGGCCCTGGCGATCAATGTCGGTACCGCGCCGCTGGCGTTCCTGATCGGTGCCAACAGCCTGGGCAGCCTGATCTTCCCTGGCATCGCCCTGAACAATCAGCCGCAATTGCTGCTCGGCGCTGCGTGCACCGCGCTGCTGGCGTTGTTGCTCGACGGTCTGGTGACTCTGGCCAGCCGCCTCTGGCTGGAACGCGGGTTGCGTGCGTCTTAAGGAACCGACATGAAAAAACTGACATTGATAATGAGCTGCGTCCTGCTCTTGGCAGGCGTTGCACAAGCCGCCGAAAAACCGGTGATCCGCATCGGCGCCCGGGTGTTCACCGAACAGACCCTGCTCGCCGAAATCACCTCCCAGTACCTGCGCACCAAGGGCTATGACACCCGCGTGACCGGCGGGCTGGGCAGCAACCTGGCGCGCAGTGCCCAGGAAAGCGGGCAACTGGACCTGATCTGGGAATACACCGGCGTGTCGCTGGTGGCCTACAACCATGTCGACGAGAAACTCGACAGTGAACAATCCTATGCTCGGGTGAAAGAACTCGACGCGAAAAAGGGCCTGGTCTGGCTCTCTCCATCGCGCTTCAGCAACACCTACGCCCTGGCATTGCCGGAGAACGTGGCGAAGGAATTCCCGCAGATCAACAGCATCAGCGACCTGACCCAGGCCCTGGCGGAAAAAACCAAAGGCACACGCCTGGTCGCCCTGGACACCGAGTTCGCCAACCGTTCCGACGGCCTGGCCGGCATGGTCAAGCTGTACGACATGAACCTGACCCGCAAGAACACCCGGCAGATGGACGCTGGCCTGGTCTATACCGCGCTGCGTAATGGGCAGGTGTTCGCCGGTTTGGTCTACACCACCGACGGCCGCCTGAATGCCTTCAAATTGAAGTTGCTGGAAGACGACAAGCATTACTTCCCCGACTACACCGCCGCGCCGGTGGTGCGCCAGGTTTATCTGGATGCGCATCCACAACTGGCCGCCGAGCTCAAGCCGCTGGCCGCGCTGTTCGACGACGAAACCATGCGCCAGCTGAACGCCCGGGTCGACGTCGACCATGAAAGCCCTTCCACTGTTGCCGCCGATTTCCTGCGCCAGCATCCGATCAATCAATAAGAGGAGAAGACATGGAATTCCTGAACGCCTTTTCCCATCTTGATTGGGCCCAAGTCCTGCACTTGACCGGGCAGCACATCACCCTGGTCGGCATTGCCGTGATCCTCGCGATCCTGATCGGCGTGCCCCTGGGCATCCTGATGACGCGCTTCCCGACGCTTGCAGGCCCGCTGCAAGCCAGCGCCACGGTATTGCTGACCGTACCGTCCATCGCCCTGTTCGGCCTGCTGCTGCCGTTCTACTCCAAATTCGGCCAGGGCCTGGGGCCGATGCCGGCGATCACCGCCGTGTTCCTCTACTCCCTGTTGCCGATCATGCGTAACACCTACCTCGCCCTCACTGGCGTGGAGCCTGGCATTCGCGAAGCCGCCAAAGGCATCGGCATGACCTTCGGCCAGCGCCTGCGCATGGTCGAGTTGCCCATCGCCGTGCCGGTGATCCTCGCCGGTGTGCGTACCGCCGTAGTGATGAACATCGGTGTGATGACCATCGCCGCCACCATCGGCGCCGGTGGCCTGGGTGTACTTATTCTGGCTTCCATCAGCCGCAGCGACATGTCGATGCTGATCGTCGGCGCCGTGCTGGTCAGTCTCCTGGCCATCTTCGCCGACCTGCTTCTGCAATGGCTGCAACGCTCGCTGACTCCAAAAGGACTGCTCAAATGATCGAACTTCAAAACCTGTCCAAGACCTTCCAAAGCAACGGCAAGACGGTAACGGCCGTGAACGATGTAAGCCTGACCGTCAACGAAGGCGAGATTTGCGTATTCCTCGGCCCATCGGGTTGCGGCAAGAGCACCACGCTGAAAATGATCAACCGCCTGATCAAGCCCACCTCGGGCAAGATCCTGATCAATGGCGAAGACACCACCGATCTCGACGAAGTGACCCTGCGCCGCAACATCGGTTATGTGATCCAGCAGATCGGCCTGTTCCCGAACATGACCATCGAGGAAAACATCGTGGTGGTGCCCAAGCTGCTCGGCTGGGACAAGCAGAAATGCCACGACCGCGCCCGCGAGTTGATGAGCATGATCAAGCTGGAGCCCAAACAGTACCTGCATCGCTACCCGCGTGAGCTGTCCGGTGGCCAGCAACAGCGCATCGGCGTGATCCGCGCACTGGCGGCCGATGCGCCGCTGCTGCTGATGGACGAGCCGTTCGGCGCAGTCGACCCGATCAACCGTGAGATGATCCAGAACGAATTCTTCGAGATGCAGCGCGCGCTGAACAAGACCGTGATCATGGTCAGCCACGACATCGACGAGGCCATCAAGCTGGGTGACAAGATCGCCATCTTCCGTGCCGGCAAATTGCTGCAGATCGACCATCCGGACACGCTGCTGGCGCACCCTGCCGACGAGTTCGTCAGCAACTTCGTGGGCCAGGACAGCACCCTCAAGCGTCTGCTGCTGGTGAAGGCCGAGGATGCTGCGGACAACGCGCCGTCGGTGAGCCCGGAAACTCCAGTGGCCGATGCCCTGGAGCTGATGGACGAAACCGACCGCCGCTATGTGGTCGTCACTTGTGCCGAGAACAAGGCGCTGGGTTATGTACGCCGTCGCGACCTGCACCGTCAGACCGGGACTTGCGGCCAGTATCTGCGCGAGTTCAACGCCACGGCGGCGTACGACGAGCATTTGCGCATCCTGCTGTCACGCATGTACGAGTTCAACCGCTCGTGGTTGCCGGTGATGGATGCGGAACGGGTGTTCCTCGGGGAAGTGACGCAGGAGTCGATTGCCGAGTACCTGAGCTCTGGTAAGTCGCGTGGGGGCAAGACCAGTATCGTGTCGCCAGCTGAAACTGCGTTGGCCTGACACAACACAGGTCAACATGTGGGAGGGGGCAAGCCCCCTCCCACATTTGGCTCTATGGTGGGCCAAGGAAATCCCCCTGATTTGCCCCATTCGGGGAACATCATTCCGTCACACCGGTCGGTTACATAAGTAGCTGCACGCGGCTGTGCGACGAGCGCGTGCAAAAACGCGACATTTTTAGTTGATCTATGGCCCCTCACGTCCTAAAGTTCGCGCCGAACGTCCATGCTGGAAACGATCCATCCGGCTCAAGTACTGACGACGAGACAGCAAGGCCAAGGGAAGCGGTTGATCCCATGGCCTTTTTGCTTTCGGCGACATGCCTTGGGAAGTAGGCGAACCAAAGTGGGGATACGGAGGACGTTCATTTGCACCCATTGACTAAATCAGTTTGCCCTTAGGAGTTCCCAGCATGTCGATCAACGTCGAAGATTATTTCGCGCGCGCCACTTTTGACAAAATGAAGGCGTTCGCCGACAAGCAAGAAACCCCGTTCGTGGTGATCGACACCGCGATGATCAGCCAGGCCTACGATGACCTGC
Organism: Pseudomonas sp. NFPP28; assembly: GCF_900115535.1. NCBI lineage: Bacteria > Pseudomonadati > Pseudomonadota > Gammaproteobacteria > Pseudomonadales > Pseudomonadaceae > Pseudomonas > Pseudomonas sp. NFPP28. The sequence goes on from NZ_FOWT01000001.1 coordinate 956,877, forward strand.
GCGCCGGTTTCGAATTCGCCAAGGTCTATTACGCGGTCAAGGCCAACCCGGCCGTCGAGATCATTGACCTGCTCAAGGACAAAGGCTCGAGCTTCGACATCGCTTCGATCTACGAGCTGGACAAGGTACTGGGCCGCGGCGTCAGCCCTGACCGTATCAGCTACGGCAACACCATCAAGAAGTCCAAGGACATCCGCTACTTCTTTGATAAGGGCGTACGCCTGTTCTCCACCGACTCCGAAGCCGACTTGCGCAACATCGCCAAGGCCGCGCCGGGTTCGAAAGTGTATGTGCGTATCCTCACCGAAGGCTCGACCACGGCTGACTGGCCGCTGTCGCGCAAATTCGGCTGCCAGACCGACATGGCGATGGACCTGCTGATCCTCGCCCGCGACCTGGGCCTGGTGCCGTACGGCATCTCGTTCCATGTCGGTTCGCAGCAGCGCGACATCAGCGTATGGGACGCGGCGATCGCCAAGGTCAAAGTGATCTTCGAGCGCCTGAAAGAAGAAGACGGCATCCACCTCAAGCTGATCAACATGGGCGGCGGCTTCCCGGCCAACTACATCACCCGCACCAACAGCCTGGAAACCTACGCCGAAGAAATCATCCGCTTCCTCAAGGAAGATTTCGGCGACGACCTGCCGGAAATCATTCTGGAGCCGGGCCGTTCGTTGATCGCCAACGCCGGTATCCTGGTCAGTGAAGTGGTATTGGTTGCACGTAAATCCCGTACCGCCGTCGAGCGCTGGGTGTACACGGACGTGGGCAAGTTCTCCGGCCTGATCGAAACCATGGACGAAGCCATCAAGTTCCCGATCTGGACCGAGAAGAAAGGCGAGATGGAAGAAGTGGTCATCGCAGGTCCCACCTGCGACAGCGCCGACATCATGTACGAAAACTACAAGTACGGCCTGCCGCTGAACCTGGCGATTGGTGACCGCTTGTACTGGCTGTCGACCGGTGCGTACACCACCAGCTACAGCGCGGTTGAGTTCAATGGCTTTCCGCCACTGAAATCGTTCTACGTGTAAAACGGCCGCACATAAAAAACCCATGACATGTCATGGGTTTTTTTACACCTCAAGAAAGGCTTACCGCGCGTTGTTGATAGGCACCGGCCATCGCCCGGATCCGCGGATCATTCGCCGCTACCAAGGCCTTGTGCGCCACCCGCAAGAACTTCAGGTTCCCGCCCGCCAACGCCTTGCGCAACCATTCCAGCGCCGCGTCGATCTGACCTCTGTCGGCCAGCACCGCCGCATAGCTGAACTGCCCGCGAAAATCACCGGCCTCGGCTGAGCGTCGATACCAGTCCACAGCGGCGTCCAGGTCCTGTGGGCAGAACCGACCATCTTCCAGGTAACGCCCCAGCAGGTTCATCGACTTGGCATGCCCCTGCTCGGCCGCCCGGCGATAACAGGCCAATGCTTGTCGTTGGTCCTCGGCGACACCGCGCCCCGTGGCCAGCAGATTGGCGTAGTTGTACTGCCCCCAATCCAACCCTGCGTCGGCAGCCGCCCGATATTCCCGCGCCGCCGCCGCCTCATCGACATCACATCCCCAGCCATGCTCGCGGCAACGCCCAACCATGTTGCGGGCCATCAAATGCCCGCTGTGCGCGGCGATCTGGAACCAGCGCAAGGCCAGTGTCTCATCGCGTGCGATGCCACGCCCTTCGAGCAGGATTTGCCCGAGCAACGCCTGGGCATCGACCACTCCTTCCTTCGCCGCCATCAGGATTGCCTGGGCAGCGCGCACGGGGGAATCGTCGAGCATCGCTTGCAGTTGCTCAACGTTGAGTACCTCTTCCCGACGCAATAAAAAGCCCATGTCAGACCTCGACCCAACGGCGCAACAGGTTGTGATACGTACCGGTGAGTTGAATCAGCGCGGGGTGGTCAGGCACATCGGCGGTCAGTTGCTGGATCGCACCGTCCATTTCAAACAGCAGGGTGCGCTGGCTGTCTTCACGTACCAGGCTCTGGGTCCAGAAGAACGAGGCATAGCGTGCGCCACGGGTCACGGCGTTGACTTTGTGCAGGCTGGAGCCGGGGTACAGCACCATGTCGCCGGCCGGCAGCTTCACGCGCTGCAGGCCGAAAGTGTCCTGGATTTCCAGTTCGCCGCCGTCGTATTCGTCCGGGTCGCTGAAGAACAGCGTCGATGACAGGTCGGTGCGGACCCGCTCGTGGCTGCCCTTGGGTTGGCGCACGGCGTTGTCGATATGAAAGTCGAAACTGCCGCCCGCCGTGTAGCAATTAAGCAGCGGCGGAAACACCTTGTGCGGTAACGCCGCTGACATAAACAGCGGGTTCTGCCAAAGCCGTTCAAGCATCGCCGCGCCGATTTCCTTGGCCAGCGGGTGGCCCTCGGGCAATTGCAGGTTGTGCTTGGCCTTGGCGGACTGGTGCCCGGCGGTGATTTTACCGTCGGCCCACTCGGCGTTTTCCAGGGCCTGGCGGATGCGCTGCACCTCCTCACGAGAGAACAGGCCGGGGATGTGCAGCAGCATGGGGCAGTACCTGAATTCAGAGAGGCGCCAATGGTATTGATTCTTATCCGCCCTGTAAAACGCCAGGACGAACGAGATCGTAAAAACCGTAAGCAAAAAGTGTAAAGAATGTAAATTCAATGCAATTAGCAATGTATCGCAATTGATAGAAAGTCTTGTTCACCCTATATTCCGCGACCTCACATCCTTGGGGAAAGGACACGTCATGTCGCGCACCACTACAAAAATACCTGCCGGTTCACCACGCATGCTGGCTTCAGCCATCGGCGTTGCCCTCAGCGCCAGCTCTGTCGCCCATCTGGCACAAGCTGCCGAAGACACTGAACAAAAAGGCCAGCGCAACAGCATTTCCCTGGGCGCCACCAGCATCACCGGGGAAACGCAGGACAACACCTCCTACCAGGTCGAAAAAGCCTCGTCGCAGAAATACACCGCACCGCTGGTGGATACCCCGCGCTCGGTCACCGTGGTGCCGCAACAAGTCCTCAAGGACACCGCCGCCACCTCGTTGCAGGATGCCTTGCGCACCGTGCCGGGCATCACCTTTGGCGCGGGCGAAGGCGGCAACCCCCAGGGCGACCGCCCGTTCATCCGCGGTTTTGATGCCCAGGGCGACACCTACCTGGACGGCGTGCGCGACACCGGTGGCCAGAGCCGTGAGATCTTCGACATCGAGTCGATTGAAGTCAGCAAAGGCCCGAACTCTTCGTTCGGCGGTCGCGGTTCAGCCGGCGGCAGCCTCAACCTGGTGAGCAAGACCCCACAAGCGCGGGACTTCACCAACGGCGGCTTCACCTACGGTTCCGACCAGACCCGCCGCTACGTACTCGACGTAAACCGCCAGTTCCTTGATGACAGCGCCGCGTTCCGCCTGAACCTGATGAGCCATGAACAGAACGTGGCTGGCCGCGACGCGGTCAATTACGACCGTTGGGGCGTGGCACCGTCGCTGACCTTTGGCCTGGGTACCCCGACCCGCGTCAACCTCAGCTACTACCACCTGGAAAGCAACGACCTGCCGGATTCGGGGATTCCCTACGGCTATGGTTCGTCGACCGCCACCGCCCATGTGCATGACAAGCCCAACGATGGCGGCGACAGCAATAATTTCTACGGTTTGAAGGACCGCGACTTCCGCAAGACCCGCGCCGATATCAGTACGTTCTCCATCGAGCACGACCTGAACGACACCATGACGCTGAAAAATACCCTGCGCCATGGCAGCACCGGCCAGGACTACATTCTTACCCAGCCGGACGACAGCAAGTTCAACGTCAACCGCTACGGCACCGTGTGGCGTCGCGCCAATAGCCGGGTTTCGACCACGACCACCACCACCAATCAGACCGACCTGTTCGGCACGTTCCAGGCCCTGGGTTTCAAGCACAGCTACTCCACCGGCCTGGAGTTCACCGGTGAAGAAACCCGCGTCAGCAGCTACACCATCAGCCCCAACGCCAATCCAGTGTGCACCGTGGCCAAAGGCAGCCTGGGCGGCCAGTGCACCTCCCTGAGCAATCCGAACCCGGATGACGCCTGGACCGGCAGCATCGCCCGCAACTACTACGGCACCGCCACCAAGGCCACCAGCCGTGGCGCTTATGTATTCGACACCATCGAGCTGGACCCCAAATGGTTGCTGAACGTCGGCCTGCGCTACGACACCTTCGACACCGTGGCCAACACCGACTCGGCCACCGGCCGCAGCAAAATCAAGGAAGACAGCCAGTTCTTCAACTGGCAGGCCGGCCTGGTCTGGAAGCCAGTGGAAAACGCTAGCATCTATGCGTCCTACGCCACATCGGCGACACCTGCCGGTGGCCTGGTCGGTGAAGGGTCGGACGGCAACCCACTCTCAGCCGGTGCCGCCACCAGCGACCTGCAGCCCGAAGAAACCGTCAACTACGAGTTGGGCACCAAGTGGGACCTGTTCCACGATCGCCTGTCCCTCACCGCTGCGGTGTTCCGCACCGAAAAGAAAAACACCCGTATCCTCGTGGACGCGCTCACCTATCAGAACGCCGGCGAATCCCAGGTCGACGGCCTGGAACTGTCTGCCAGCGGCAAGATCACCGACCAGTGGCAAGTGTTCGCCGGCTACAGCTACCTGGACAGCGAGCTGGTCAAATCCGGCCTCAACGGGCGTAACGGTGTCGTCAGCGCGGGTTCGAACAAAGGCAACCAGATGCCGAATACGCCGAAGAACACCTTCAGCCTGTGGACCACTTACGACGTCACCTCCAAGCTCACCCTCGGTGGCGGTGCGTTCTACGTCGACCAGGTTTATGGCGACGCCGGCAACACCGTCTATGTACCGTCCTACACCCGCTACGATGCCATGGCCAGCTACAAACTGACCAAGAACATCGACCTGCAACTGAACGTACAAAACCTGACCGACAAGGTTTACTACGACAAGGCCTTCTCGACACACTTCGCCAACCAGGCGGCCGGTCGTACGGCCCTGTTGACCACCAGCTTCCATTTTTAAGCAGCAGCGCCGCGCAGCACAGGGCCCCACGCATCGGATGCGTGGGGCTTTTGCGTGTAAAACAGAATGTTTCTCGACAAGCCACGGCATAATGCGCGCCGTGCCCTACATATCCGGATAGACGAGGCGGTCAGACGTGTTGAAGAAAACCCTGTTCCAGTTGCACTGGTTCTTCGGCATCACTGCCGGGCTGGTGCTGGCCTTGATGGGGATCAGCGGGGCTGCGGTCTCGTTTCAGGATGAAATACTGCGGGCGCTCAACCCCAGCGTGCTGACCGTGGAAAAACGCGAAGCCGGTGTGCTGCCGCCCGCCGAACTGGTGCGCAAGCTGGAGGCCACCGAAGGCCAGACCGTGGCCATGCTGTTCGTCGAAAGCGAAAGCGGCAACGCCGCCCGCGTGTTCTTCACCGCGCCGCCCGGCGAGCGCCGTGGCCAACTGCGCTATTTCGATCCCTACACCGGCGACTACATGGGCGACGTGCTCGGCCAGGATGTCTTCGGCTTTCTGCTGCAGTTCCACCGTTTCCTGGTGATGGGCGATACCGGGCGCAACATCACCGGCGCGTGCACGCTGATCCTGGTGTTCTTCTGCCTCTCCGGCCTGTACCTGCGCTGGCCGCGCCAGGTGGCGAGCTGGCGGGCCTGGCTGACGCTGGACTGGCGCAAAAAGGGCCGTGCCTTCAACTGGGACCTGCACTCGGTGTTCGGCACCTGGTGCCTGCTGGCTTACCTGCTGTCGGCGTTGACCGGCTTGTATTGGTCCTACGACTGGTACAGCCAGGGCCTGACCAAGCTGTTGTCCGACGCCCCGCAAAACGAACGGGTGCGCAAGCGCGGCCCGGCGCCCGAGGGTGCGGCGCCGGTGGCCAACTACGATGCGATCTGGAGCAGCATCTACAGCAACGCCGGCCCAGGCTTGAGCGCCTATAACATCCGCATGCCAGCGGTCGCCGGGCAACCGGCCATCGTCTACTACCTGTTGAAAAACTCGCCCCATGACCGGGCGCTGAACCAGATCAACCTCGACCCGGCCACCGGCGAGGTCAAGTCCCACGACCAGTACGCCAGCAAAAGCCTCGGTTCCAGACTGCTGACCAGCGTCTATGCGCTGCACACCGGCAGTTACTTCGGCTTGATCGGGCGGATTGTCCTCACGCTCAGCTCGGTGCTGATGCCGCTGTTCTTCATCACCGGCTGGCTGCTGTACCTGGACCGCCGGCGCAAAAAACGCCAGGTGCGAGATGCGCGCAAAGGCCTCACAACCAACCCCAGTAACGCCCCGGCCTGGCTGATCGGTTTTGCCAGCCAGAGCGGTTTCGCCGAACAGCTTGCCTGGCAAACGGCCGGGCAATTGCAGGCCGCCGGCCTGCCAGTGAAGGTGCAGCCCCTGGGCAGCGTCAGCCAGGACGACCTGCGCCAGTCGGAAAACGCGCTGTTTGTGGTCAGCACCTTCGGCGACGGCGAAGCGCCTGACAATGCCCGTGGTTTCGAGCGCAGCGTGCTCGGCCAGGACCTGTCCCTCAAGGGCCTGAACTACTCGGTGCTGGCCCTGGGTGATCGCCAGTACGAACATTTCTGCGGCTTTGCCCGCCGCTTGCATTTCTGGCTGACCCATCAGGGCGGCAACCCACTGTTTGCGCCCGTGGAAGTGGACAGCGGCGACACCGCCGCCCTGCTCCACTGGCAACAACAACTCGGCCAACTGACCGGCCACGCCCCGGCATCCGCCTGGCCGACGGCCCAATATGAAAACTGGACGCTCAGCCACCGCTCATTGCTCAACCGCGACAGCAGCGGCTCGGACGTCTACCTGCTGGGCCTCACCTCGCCGTCGCCACAAAGCTGGCAAGCCGGCGACCTGGTGGAAGTGCTGCCACGCAATTGCCCGTGGGCCATCGAACACTTCCTCGAAGGCCTGGGCCTGGCCGGCAGTGACAGCGTATTGATCGACGGCATGGCGCATACGCTCGACCAGGCCCTGGCCACCCGCCAGTTGCCGACCCATCGCGCGCACCTGGTCGGCCTGCACGCCCAGGCGCTGGTGGACGCGTTGGTGCCGCTGGGCATGCGCGAATACTCCATCGCCTCGATTGCCAGCGATGGCGTGCTGGAACTCATCGTGCGCCAGGAACGTCACCCCGACGGCAGCCTGGGCCTGGGCTCGGGCTGGCTGACCGAGTACGCCGCCCTCGGTTCGAGCATCAGCCTGCGTCTGCGCCGCAACAGTGCGTTCCACCTGCCACAGGCGCCGGTGCCGCTGATCCTGCTGGGCAACGGCACCGGCCTGGCGGGCCTGCGCAGTCTGCTCAAGGCCCGCATCGCCGACGGCCAGCAGCGCAACTGGCTGCTGTTTGGCGAGCGCAATATCAAGCATGACTTCCTGTGCCAGGACGAACTGCAAGGCTGGTTGGCCAGCGGCGATCTGGCGTTGCTCGACCTGGCGTTTTCCCGCGATCAGCAAGAGAAGATCTACGTGCAGGACCGCCTGCGCGAGTCAGCGGATGTGCTGCGTAAATGGCTGGCCGACGGCGCGGCGATTTATGTGTGCGGAAGCCTGCAGGGAATGGCGACGGGGGTGGACCAGGCGCTGGTGGACATCCTCGGCAGTGAAGCCGTGGCGCGGTTGATCGAGCAGGGGCGTTATCGCCGCGACGTGTACTGACCCCCTGAACGAGCAACACTCAACCTGTGGGAGGGGGCTACACCCCTCCCACAATTTTTAATGCATTCCAAGTCAGGTGGGCTGGAGTTTTTGTTCGAACACCGAGACGCCATCCAGGTCCCGCAGCACCACAGTCAACTCCGCCGTCTGCCCATCAATGTTCACCTCGCCAAAAAACTGAAACCCCGCCAGCGGCGAGGTGTTCTGCGCCGGCGGTGCCTTCTCGAACACCACTTCGGGGCCAAAGGTCTTGTCCAGCGGATTAGGCCCGAAACTCCCGGCGTTCAACGGCCCGGCGACAAACTCCCAGAACGGTTCGAAATCCTGGAACGCCGCACGATCCGGGTGGTAGTGATGCGCGGCGCAGTAGTGCACATCGGCGGTCAGCCACAGGTGGTTGCGCACGTTTTGCGCCCGTAGAAAGCCCAGCAGCTCGGCGATTTCCCATTCGCGGCCTTGCGGCGCACCGGGATCGTTGTTGGCGATGGCTTCCCAGCGCGGCACGCCGGGGCTGACTTCACCGTCGGGCACGCCGAGGCCGATGGGCATGTCGGCGGCGATGACTTTCCACTGCGCCTGGGAGCCCTTGAGTTCCCGCTTGAGCCAGTCCAATTGCGCACGCCCGAGGAAGGGTTTTTCGCCGCCGAGGTTGTCATCGTTGGGCCCGCGATAACTGCGCATATCCAGCACGAATACATCCAGCAGCGGACCGTAGCTGAGCTTGCGATAAATCCGCCCGCCGCCGTCCGCTGCCTGGCGGCGCATCGGTGAGTATTCCAGCCACGCCTGGCGCGCACGGCCGACCAGGGTATTGATGTCCTTGACCCGGTAACGCTCATCCAACTGCTTGCTCGGCGACCAGTTGTTCACCACTTCATGGTCGTCCCACTGCCAGATCTGCGGCACCTCGGCGTTGAAGCGGCGCACGTTTTCATCCATCAGGTTGTAGCGGTAATTGCCGCGATACTCCTCCAGGGTTTCAGCGACTTTACTCTTGGCCTCCGTGGTGATGTTGCGCCAGATGCGCCCGTCTTCGACGGTGAGCTGCGCGGGCACCGGGCCGTCGGCATAGATGGTGTCGCCACTGTGGATAAAAAAGTCCGGCAGACGCAGGCGCATGGCTTCGTAGATACGCATGCCGCCGATGTCCGGGTTGATGCCGAAGCCTTGGCCGACGGTGTCGCCGCTCCACACAAAACGAATGTCACGGCGCTGTTGCGGCACGCTGCGCAGGTGGCCGAACCAGGGTTCGCTGGCGATGCCGGTCTGGGCGTCCTCGAAGTGCACGCGGTAGAAGATCGCCTGGTCGACAGGCAGCCCGGTGAGCTCGACGCGGGCGGTGAAGTCGCTGCGCTGGTCGGCCAGCGGCGAAACAAAACGACGAGGGTTGCTGAACACGCTGCGGGTGTCCCACTCCACCACCATCTTGGCCGGGCGGTCGCTGCGGCTCCAGATCATGGCGCGGTCGCCGAGCAGGTCGCCGGACTGCACGCCATCGGTGAGCTGCGGCCGGTCCTTGACCGAAGCGATCACCGCCGGCGCCAGGCCCGGCAACAACAGGCCGGCGCCGACGGCTTGCATCACGCGGCGGCGGCCGAGATCGAAGTGGCTCATGCAGATGCCCTCTTGAGTATCAAAAGGGCCACTAAAGCACGCCCCGATGAAGCAGAGATGACACCTATACAGCGATCAACGGTGGGAGGGGGCTTGCCCCCGATGGCAGAGTGTCAGCCAGCACACTTATGGCTGACCCACCGCTATCGGGGGCAAGCCCCCTCCCACATTTTCAGCACCGCGTCAGACGGTCACAGTCAGTTCTTGCGCTTCGGGGCGTTTGATCAACGCGTAGACCAGGCCGGTCAGCAGGCTGCCGGCGACAATCGCCAGCAGATACGGCAATGCATGGTTCATCGCATTCGGGATCACCAGCACAAACAGGCCACCATGGGGCGCCGCCAGTACGCAGCCGAAGTACATGGACAGGGCACCGGTCAATGCACCGCCGGCGATACTGGCCGGAATCACGCGCAACGGGTCCTTCGCGGCAAACGGGATCGCGCCTTCGGAAATGAAGCACAAGCCGAGGATCATCGCCGCCTTGCCCGCTTCGCGTTCGGTCTGGGCGAACTTGCGGCGTGCCAGGAACGTGGCGATGCCCATGCCGATCGGCGGCACCATGCCGGCCGCCATGGTCGCGGCCATCGGCGCGCCGCTGTGGGCCGCCAGCAGGCCGACGGAGAATGCGTAGGCCGCCTTGTTGATCGGCCCGCCCAGGTCGACACACATCATGCCGCCCAGCAGGATGCCCAGCAGTACCGCATTGGTCGTGCCCATGGTGCTGAGAAAATCAGTCAGCCCCACCAGCATGCGCGCGACCGGCGGCCCCACCAGGTAGATCATCGCCAGGCCGGTGAACAGACTCGCCAGCAACGGGATGATCAGGATCGGCTTGAGCGCCTCCAGGCTCTGCGGCAATTTCACTGCGCGGGTGATCAACTTGACGCAATAGCCCGCGAGGAAACCGGCGAAGATGCCACCGATAAATCCTGCACCCAGGGTGCCGGCCAGCAGGCCGCCAATCATGCCCGGCGCGATGCCCGGACGGTCGGCAATCGAGTAGGCGATGTAGCCCGCCAGCAGCGGCACCATCAGCATGAAGGCGCGGTCGCCGACGGTTTTCAGCGCAGCCGCCAGGGTGCCTTCCTGTTCAAAGGCGTGAATGCCGAACACGAACGACAAGGCGATCAACAACCCGCCTGCCACCACCATCGGCAACATGAACGACACACCGGTGAGCAGGTGTTTGTACACGCCGGTTTTTTCCGGCTTGGCCACCGCGCCGCTGGCCGCGCTTTCCACCGCACCCTCGGCAAGGGCCTTGTTGAGGGTGGCTTCGGACTGCTTGAGCGCAATACCGGTGCCGCACCGGTAGATCTTCTTGCCGGCAAAGCGCTCGGTGGCGACTTCGATATCGGCGGCCAACAACACCACATCGGCATTGGCGATTGCTTCGGCGCTCAATGGCGTACGGGCACCGACCGAGCCCTGGGTTTCGACCTGCAAGTCATACCCCAGGCGCTTGGCTGTCTGCTGCAAGGCTTCGGCAGCCATGAAGGTATGGGCGACGCCGGTCGGGCAGGCGGTGATCGCAACGATGCGCGGCGCGTTCCTGGCCGGGGCTTCAGCCGCGACATACACCTGCGCCTCTTCGGCGCCACGGCGCAATACGGCGTCGACATCCGCCAACGCCTGGGCTGGTGTGCTCTGGAACACGCGCTTGCCGACAAAGCGCTGCATCTCCACCGGGGTGCTGCTGACCAGCAACACCCATTCGGCGTCGTCGATGACCGACTGGGACAATTGGCGCTCCGGGCGCTGCACATCCACCACTTCAACGCTGGTACTCCAGCCCTGGCGCTGCGCCGCGGCGTCCAACAAGCGGGCGCACAGCACACTGGTGACCATGCCGTTCGGGCAGGCAGTAACAATGGCTAACTTCATCACAAACCCTCTTATTGTTCTGTCAGCGTGCGCACGTGGACGCCGCTTTCGAGGCGCGCCAACTGCGCGTCATCGCTGATGCCAAAACCGATCTGCGTCACGGCCATGGCGGCAATTGCCGTGGCACGGCGCAAGGTCTGTTCCGGGGTATCGCCGCTGAGCAGGCCGTGCAGCATGCCGGCCAGCAGCGAGTCACCGGCGCCGACGGTACTGGCCACCGTCACCTTTGGCGGCGTGGCCTGCAACGCCGCGCCTGGGCGGTACCAAGTGACACCGGCAGCGCCATCGGAAACCACCACATGTTCCACGCCTTGCCGATGCAGTTGGCTGATTGCATCTGGGGCATGCCCCAGGGCATCGGCCAGTTCTTCAGTGTTGGGCTTGACCATCCAAGGCCCCGCCTTCAAACCGGCGCGCAGTGCTTCGCCGCTGGTGTCCAGGGCGACTTTCAACCCGAGGTTTTTCAGTTGCTCCAACAGCCCCTGGAACCACTGCGGGCTGATGCCACGCGGCAGGCTGCCGGCCACCACCACCGCATCGAATTGCGCACCGATGTCGGCGATGCGCTTGAGCAGCGCGGCTTGCGCCGCGTCACTGACCACCGGCCCCGGCGCATTGATATCGGTGACCCGGCCGTCCTGTTCGGCAATCTTGATATTGCTGCGGGTTTCGCCCGGCACGCGAATGAACGCGTCACCAAACCCACGGCGGGCGATGAGTGCCTCGAAGGCCTGGGGGTTCGCCTCGCCGAGGAAACCGCCCACGCTCACCTGATGGCCCAAATCCGCCAGCACCTGCGCCACATTCACACCCTTGCCGGCGGCATGGGTCAGCAGGGTTTCGCTGCGGTTCACTTCACCCGGTTCCAGGTGCGCCAGGCGCACCGTCAGGTCCAACGCCGGGTTCAGCGTCAGGGTCAGAATCCTTGCCATCTACACGGCCTCCACTAGGGCACGCACTTCGGCGGGCGAGCCCACCGCCAGTGCTTGTTGCGCCAGGCCCCGGGCCTCGCTCAGACTGAATTCACGCACCCGCGCCTTCACTTCCGGAATGCTGCGGGCCGACACGCTCAACTCATCCACACCCAGGCCGATCAGCACCGGCACCGCCAGCGGGTCCGCCGCCAGCTCGCCGCACACTCCGACCCATTTGCCATGGGCATGGGCGGCGCGCACGGTGATGTCGATCAGTTGCAGCACCGCCGGGTGCAGGCCATCGGCCTGGGCGGACAAGGTGGGGTGACCACGGTCGATGGCCAGGGTGTACTGGGTCAGGTCGTTGGTGCCGACGCTGAAGAAATCCACTTCCTTGGCCAACACCGGCGCGAGCAAGGCCGCCGAGGGCACTTCGATCATGATCCCCAGTTGCAGGTCCGCCACCGGGATTTCCAGGCGCAGGCGCTCGGTCATATCACGGGCGGCACGCCATTCGTCGACGCTGCCGACCATGGGGAACATGATGCGCAGCGGGCGGCTATCGGCGGACCGTAACAGCGCGCGCAATTGTGCTTCCATGATCTGCGGGCGTTGCAGGGTGAGACGGATGCCGCGCACGCCAAGGAAGGGGTTTTCTTCCTCGGCAATCGGCCAATACGGCAACGGTTTGTCGCCGCCCACATCGAGAGTACGCACCACCAGCGGGCGACCGCCAAGACCGTCGAGCACGCGGCGGTATTCGGCCTCCTGGGTGGCTTCGTCCGGCGCCTGCGGGTGGGCCATGAAAATCAGTTCGGTGCGCAGCAGGCCGATGCCTTCGGCGCCCTGTTCCACCGCGCCGGCAACCCCAGCGCTTTCGCCGATATTGGCGAACACTTCCACGGCATGGCCGTCGCGGGTCAGCGCCGGTTCATGGCGTTGCGCCGAAGCGGCTTGCAAGCGTTGTTCGCGGGTGTCGCGCTCGACCGTGGCGCGTTGCAGGGTGGCGGCATCGGGGTCGACATGCAGGCGACCGCGCTGGCCATCCAGCAGCAAGGGGGTGCCGGAGGCCAGCAGCAACACCGCCGGGCCGGCGCCGACCAGCGCCGGGATACCGAGGGCACGGGCGACGATGGCGCTGTGGGCCGTCGCGCCGCCTCGGGCGGTGAGGATGCCGGCGACGCGCGCGGGATCAAGACGCGCCACGTCCGACGGACCGACCTCGTCCATCACCAGAATGTAGGGCTCGCTCGGCTCCTGGGCGGTTTCGACGCCGCACAGTTGCGCCAATACACGGCGGCCGATGTCACGCAGGTCGGCGGCGCGCTCGGCGAGCAAGGCGTCCTGCAACGATTCCTGCTGCCTGGCGGCCGCTTCGATCACACTCATCCACGCGGCTTCGGCGCTCTCGCCTTGCTTGAGGCGGGTGTCGACTTCGTCGGTGAGTTCCGGGTCGTCGAGCATTTCCTGGTGGGTGATGAAAATCTCGCGGATCGCCTTGGAAGGGTTGCGTTCGATCAGGCCCTGGATGTCGCGGCGCACTTCGCCCAGGGCACTGTGCAGGCGCTGGCGCTCAATAGCGGAGGATTCGCCGCGCAGGGGGTAATCGAACGTTTGCTGAACCTGGATATGCGCGGGGCCAATAGCGATGCCCGGTGCGGCGGCAATGGCCTGGACCTGGCTGCCGCTGGTCGGCGCATTGACAACCGGCTCGATATCCAGGGCTGCCGGTTGGACGCTGACCGTCGGTAGCGGCTCGACCTCTTCACCGAGGCCTTCCTCCACAGCGGCGAGCAACGCGGGCAGCGCATCACCGGCAATCGTCGGCTCGGCGACAAACTCCAGCACCTGGCCACGCCGTGCGCCGAGGCTCAACAGCTTGCTCAGGCTTTTCACCGACACGGCGCCGACCGGGCCGTCAACGATGCGCACGCGGATGTCGCCGTCAAAACTTTTCGCCAACTGCGCGAGGATCTTCGCCGGGCGTGCATGCAGGCCATGGGCGTTGGCCAGGGTGACGCGGGCGCTGGGCCAGTCCGGAGGCAGTTCGCCGCCAAGCACTTCGAGCACGGCTCGGCTGCTGGTGGCGCGGCCCAGTTCCTGGCCGCGACCTTCGATGAGCAAGGCGCACAGGCGCTCCAACAGCGCTTGGTGGGCTTCACCGAGGCTGGCCAGACAGAACAGGCCATGGAGCGGCTGGCCGAGGTAACGCATGGGCTTGTCCGGGGTGACAAACGCCAGGCCCGGGCGCTTGACGGTCTGTTCACTGTGCAACCACCACAGGCCATCGCCCAGGGGCAGCGCGTCAACCTGCTGCAACACGGCGGCGAAACCATTGCTCACACAATCGGCCTGGCGCAACAGGCGTGCGCCGCGCCAGACCAACTCTTCGAAGTCGTCGGCGGACACACCCAGGCTGATCATCTGTGCATCCAGCGCCAGTTCCTGCGGTGCGCCTTGCAGCAGTTTCAGCAGGACTTCGGCGCTTCCGGCACGGCGCAATGCCTGGCCCAGGTCGGTTTCACCAAGGGCACGGGTGAGCAGTTGCAACAGGCGCAGGTGTTCGTCGGATTTGGCGGCAATGCCAATGGCCAGGTACACGATCTGGCCGTCGCCCCAGTCCACCCCTTCGGGGAACTGCAGCAGGCGCACGCCGGTAGAGAACACCTGGTCGCGGGTTTCGGGGGTGCCGTGGGGGATGGCAATACCTTGGCCGAGAAAGGTCGAGCCCTGGGCTTCACGGGCCTGCAAGCCACTGAGATAACCCTCGGCGACCAGGCCATCAGCCACCAGTTTGTCAGCGAGCAGGTGCAAGGCAGCAGATTTATCCACAGCCACCTGGCCCATGGAAATCTGCTCTACAGTGAGCTCAAGCATGCCGTTCTCCTAGTTAGTGCGGTGACCGCACTAGGTATTGTTTTAAACAAACAGTGTAATGGGTGTGCATCAATAGCTGACTGAGCAGTCAGTTGGCAGTAGCTACTCAGTCGCGAACGTCGTAAAAATACGCTGGCTGAAACGTTTAATCTAGAATTTATGGCAGATTACGCGTTAATTGCGCATCCTTGAACAACCACTCGGCACTTGAGCTGAGACATTAGTCGAGTGCTGGAATCGGTTACGATTGGACAAAATGTCGGGGGCAAGCTCCAGAAAACAAGGAAATCCCGGTTTGAAACTCAGTGATATCGCCCGTCTGGCCGGTGTGTCCGTGACCACCGCCAGCTACGTCATCAACGGCAAGGCCGAACAGCAACGCATCAGCAACGCCACCGTCGAACGGGTGCGGGCTGTCGTCGAAGCCCATGGCTTTACTCCTAACCCACAGGCCGCCGGGCTGCGCAGTCGGCACACGCGCACCCTGGGTTTCATCCTGCCCGATCTGGAAAACCCCAGTTACGCACGCATCGCCAAGCTCCTGGAGCAAGGCGCACGGGCGCGGGGCTATCAGTTGCTGATCGCCAGCTCCGACGACGACGCCGACAGCGAACGCCAGTTGCTGCAACTGTTCCGCGCGCGGCGTTGTGATGCGCTGTTCGTCGCCAGTTGCCTGCCGGCCAGCGATGACAGTTATCGCGAGCTGCAAGCCAAGGGGTTGCCGGTGATTGCCATCGACCGGGTGATGGGTGCGGATCAGTTCTGTTCGGTGGTCAGCGACGACCGCCAGGCGTGCCAGCAATTGACCAGCAGCCTGCTGCAACCGTTGCCCAAGCAGATCGTGCTGATCGGCGCACGACCCGAGCTGAGCATCAGCCAGGAACGTGCCGCTGGTTTCCGTGAAGCCCTTGCCGGGTTCACCGGCGAGGTGATCGTTGAACACGCAGAAGCCTTCAGTCGCGATTGCGGCCGACAGCTGATGGAGCAACTTCTCCAGCGACTGGGGCATTTGCCTGACGCGCTGGTAACCACGTCCTACGTGCTGCTGCAAGGCGTGTTCGACGCACTGCATGACTTCCCGCTCAAGTCGCGCCCGCTGCGCCTGGGTACCTTTGGTGATACCCAGTTGCTGGACTTCCTGCCGCTGCCGGTCAACGCCATGGCCCAGCAGCATCAACTGATCGCCGATACCGCCCTGCGCCTGGCCCTGGCGGCGATCGAAGAAGAACAGTATCAACCCGGCGTGCATGCCATCGGCCGGACGTTCAAGCAGCGTATTCACGAGGCTTGAGCGTGGAGCTGATCGACACCCATACGCACCTGGACTTCCCGGATTTCGACAGCGATCGCCGGGAAGTCCTCGCCCACAGCCGAGCGCTGGGCGTGCGGCGCATGGTGGTGTTGGGGGTGTATCAGCAGAATTGGCAAAGAGTGTGGGACCTGGTGCAAGCGGACGAAGGTTTGTTCGCCGCCTTTGGCCTGCACCCGGTGTACCTCGACGATCATCGCCCAGTTGACCTGACGGCGTTGGGCGATTGGTTGATGCGCCTGCACGGCCATCGGCAACTGTGCGCCGTGGGGGAAATAGGCCTGGATTACTTCCTCGAACAACTGGACCGCGAACGCCAGCAAAGCCTGTTTGAAGCCCAACTCAAACTGGCCGTGGACGTCCAACTGCCGGCGTTGCTGCACGTGCGCCGCAGCCACGCCGCCGTGATCGCCACCCTCAAGCGCATCCGCCTGCCCCGCGGCGGCATCATCCATGCGTTTGCCGGCAGCCTCGAAGAGGCTCGCGAGTACATCAAGCTCGGCTTCAAATTGGGGTTGGGCGGCGCCCCCACCTGGCCCCAGGCCTTGCGCATGCACAAGGTGCTGGCGCAACTGCCGCTGGACGCGGTGGTGCTGGAAACCGACTCACCCGATATGGCGCCGGCCATGTTCCCGGGCCAACGCAACAGCCCCGAACACCTGCCGGCCATCTGCACCGCCCTGGCCGAGCGCATGGGCATCAGCCCGCTATCGTTGGCTGAGGCGAGCACACGCAATGCGTGCGAGCTGTTCAATTGGTAAGACTGGCGCGACCACTTGCAGATCCAACGTGATCCGCTGCCGGTAACGGGCATAGCGCAGCGCCAGGAAATGCACCAGCAGCACCAGCAGTGACACGTTGAACTGCCCGACTACCGTGATCAACCCCACCCATTCTGTGACCAGTGCCACGATCAGCACCATGCAGGTGAACACCGCCATGCTCGGCTGCACCAGCGCCCAATGCCCCAACAACTTGAACGCCCGCAATTGCCGAGGGCAACTCAACTGCAGGAACTGCTGGCAATACGGGCAATCGAAGGGCTCTTCGATGGCGATGGCATTCAACTGCCAAGGCTTGAGTTCAAACCTGATATCACAATGGGCGCAATGCCCTTTGATGCCGACCGCAATGGTCATCGCCGTGCTCCCTGAACTTGAATTTGTCTGAAACAAATTCTCACCCATTCACCCAGCCAGAAAAGACACGCACGGAAATCAGGACAAGCGCTACACCGGCAAGCAATACGCCCTACCTACATTTCCTACACTCGAAACGCACCGATCAATTGCTTCAACTCAATCACCTGCATCGATAGCTGCCGGCTCGCCGCTTCGGTCTGGTGTGCGCCCTGGGCCGCATGCTCGCCGGCGCGGTTGATTTCGACGATGTTCTGGTCAATGTCGTGGGCGACGGCGGTCTGTTGCTCCACGGCGGCGGCAATCTGCTGGTTCTGGTCGACGATCATGCCCACGGCGCCAAGAATATTTTCCAGTGCCTGCTGGACCTTTTCCGACTGCCCGACCGTGCCACTGGCCATGGAATGGCTGGTGCCCATGGTTTTCACGGCGGCTGCCACACCGCTGTGCAGGCGGCTGATCATCTGTTCGATTTCTTCAGTGGAATGCTGAGTGCGCCGGGCCAGGGTGCGCACCTCGTCGGCCACCACTGCAAAACCACGCCCCTGTTCACCGGCACGCGCGGCTTCGATGGCCGCATTGAGTGCCAGCAGGTTGGTTTGCTCGGCAATGCTTTTGATCACCTCCAGTACGCTGCTGATGGACTGGCTGTCAGTGGCCAACTGGTTGATCACCCGTACCGACTCATCGATCTCCGAGGCCAGCCGCGCGATGCTGCCCTGCTGGGATTGCACCAGGCCACGGCCACTGACGGTTTCATCATTGACACTGTGTGCACTGCTGACTGCCGCCGCCGCGCTGCGCGCGACTTCCTGGGCAGTGGACGACATCTGGTTCATGGCCGTTGCCACCTGCTCGATCTGGCTACGCTGCCCGGACACCGCCTGGTTGCTCTGAGCCGAGATCGTTTCCACCTGGCCGGCCTGGAGCTCGACCTGGCTGACGGTGTGCCCGACGCGCTCGATCAGGTCATGGATCTTCGCCACGGTGCCGTTGAACACCTGGCCCAGGTCGCCCAACTCATCGCGACTATGCGCAACAAAAGTGACGGTCATGTCGCCGGCCGCCACCTTGTCCATCATCGCCCCCAGGCGCCGCAGCGTGGTGCGGGTGGACGCGTAGAAACCGGCGTACAAATAGAAGATCAGCAAGAACACGGCGCTCAGGGCCGACACGAGCACCACCATGTGCGTGCGGTTTTGCGCCAGGCGTTGCTCCAACTGCTGTCCGAGGAACGCCAGGGTGGCGTCATCCATCTGATAGGTCTGGGCCATCAACTGGCTGACGCCGTCGTAGAAGCCCTGCCAGGGTGCGTCGAGCGTTTCGGCCATCACCACCTGCTCTTCAAACAACTCGCTGCCATGCTTGAGGCTGGCGTTGCTGGCCGTGGCGAGGTTGTCGAGTGCCGCGTGGGCTGCGGTACTGGAGCCCAGGGCATCCTGCAACTTCAGGCCATATTCGGCCTGGAGTTTTTCCAGTTGCTGTAAAAGCTCGTCAAACCGTGTGCTTGACGAAGAATTGAGAAAACCCTGGCCCAGGGAATACGCGCCCATCGCCCGGCCTTCGCCCAGGGCCTGGGTGACTTGCGGGGTGACGCTGGTGATCAGCTCGCTGAGTTGGCGCAGGTCACTCTGGGCGTCTCGGCTGAGCCCGGATTGGCTGGCGACGATCTGGCTGAGCATCTGCGCCTTGTTGAGCAACTTGCCGATCAATGCACTTTTGCTCAGCAGCGACGTTTCCTGTTGCTGGGTCTTGAAGGCCGAAATCAACTCGTCGCGCTTGGCATTGAAAGCCGCAATCTGCTCGGGCTCGGTGGCCTTAGCGTTGAGGCCCTGCAGGCGGTTGAGCACGCTTTGTTCCAGGGCGCTGATCTTGCCGTCAAGATCGCCGGCCTTGCCGGACTGGCCGAGGGTGGCGTTGATCTGTACCTGGTTGTTGAGGGTTTCCAGATCGCGGCGCAGGGCCAGGCTGCTGCCAAGTAAATCGAGGCTTTGCAGTTCGACGCGAGTGCCCTGGAATTCACGCCATGAGTCACGCACCAAGTAATAGTTGGTTGCCAGCATCGGCAGCAGGAACAATACGCTGATCAGGCTGAACTTCATGCCGAAGCTCAGGCGATTCATCAAGGCGACGGCGGGATAGAGCAAGCTCTTCACAGGTGAACTCCCTTTCTTTTATTTTTATTGAGGTGCAGGGCGGCAGTTAGCCAGCATCTGTATAGCTCAATTTGAGAGGGAGTTTTGTAACTTAAGGTTAATGGTTGGGGGGGCTGCTTCGCAGCCCAACGCGGGGCAAGCCCGCTCGCCACAAGCAAGCCCGCTCGCCACAGGCGAGACTGCTCACTACGGCGAGCCGGCTTCTACAGGGTCAGGGTAGGACGGTCCAGATGGCGAAGCCGGCGTACCACAGCACCGCTGCGCGTAGCAACAGTTCCCAGAGTCGGTCCAGGCTGTTGATGCCATCGGGACCGACCGCAGGGGGTGGGATTTCGGCGGCGACCAGGCCGACTTTTTCCACCAGTTGGGCGGCGCTGATGTCCCAGCTCAGCAGTTCATGGAGCATCACACGGCTGACCGCAACGAAATTTCCGACCAGGGCAAAGCTGGCGGCCAGCAGGCGTACCGGCAGCCAATCGAACGCGTGGCGCAGTTGCCCGGCCCGCTCGGCTACCAAAGGGTTTTTGCTGTGTTCACTGGCCAGTGCGAGCAGCCGATAAGCCAGTGCGGCAACCGGGCCCAGCAGGAAGTACCAGAAAATCACCGCGAAAAAACTCTGGTAGGCCTGCCATAACAGATGACCCTGGACGCGTTCGAGCAATTGCTCGCCACTGTCGGCGCTCAGGCTCAGGTCACGTTCGGTCACATGCTCGGCGGCCTGCAGGTCACCCCGTCGCCAGGCATCGCGGAACGGACCAAGCCCGGCAAGCAGGTCACCACGACCCAGGCTGTAGATCACCACCAACAGGTGCACCGGTAGCGCCAGCAGCCCGTACGCCACCGGCTCCAGCACCAGCAGCAACAGCGCCAGCAAGGCCACCGGCAACAACACCAGCAACGCCAGAATCAGCCAGGGCTGCTTGCCCATGCGCGGGCTCGATTCCAGCTTGGCCAGTTCGCGCAACCAACCACCATCTCGCTGCAACCGCTGGCGCAGGGCCGAAAACTTCTCGATCCATACAGCCAGCACCAACACCAGGAAACTCATCGTGCGTGTCCTCCATCCTGCAGGGCGCTGCGAAAGCGCGTCCAATCAAAAGCGGGGCCGGGATCGGTCTTGCGTCCCGGAGCGATATCGCTGTGACCACAAATGCGCTCAGGGGTGATGCCTGGGTAAGCCACCAGCAACTGGCGGGTCAGGTCGATCAGTGCGGCATATTGAGCGTCGGTGAACGGCAGATCATCCGTGCCCTCCAGCTCTATCCCCAGGGAAAAATCATTGCAGGTGTCCCGCCCCTCGAAATACGACACCCCGGCGTGCCAGGCACGGTGGATGCAGGATACAAACTGCGTCACAGCGCCATCACGCTCAATCAGAAAATGCGCTGATACCCGTAGGTCGGCAATCCCTTCAAAGTAGGGATGTTCCGTGACATCCAGGCGGTTCTGGAAAAATTCCTGCACTTTGCCGGTGGCGAACTGCGCCGGTGGCAGGCTGATGTTATGCACCACCAACAATGAGATTTCGCCGGCGGGGCGCTCGTTGAAGTTGGGCGAAGGGCAATGACGGATGCCCTGGCACCAACCGATGGTGGGGTCCAACTGCATACAGGTTCCTTGAACGATACAAAGTGTGACCAGTATGCCGCGTTAGACCCTCCGGTTGCGATCACTTGCCGCGATTGAGTTGACGCAGCTTGTCCACCACAGCAGTCAGGGCGCGCTCGAACAGGGGCCCGTCTTCCAGCGTGTGCAGTGCGCCACGCTTGAACGCCATTGCCAGTTGGCCGGCGCTCTTTTCCAACACCTTGAGCCCCGTGCGGCTGATGAACACATAAGTGTTGGCCGGCGCCATGATCGCTGTCAGCTTGCAGCGCAGCGTGCTGGCCTGGCCTTCCTGGAAGAGTACCCAGTCGCCCACCTTGAGTTGGAGAGCCTTGTACAGGTCAGGATCGTTACCCGGCAGCTCGGTGACCGGGTCGGGTGACGCCGTACTCAGCACAAATGGCTCACGCACCTCGATCAGCTCATCAACGCCTTCAGGTGCCTGGATATGCAACGCCTGCAAGCGCACAAAGAATTCTCGGGTGCTGAAGGGGTCGAACGCCGCGCTGGTCAAACCGTCGCGCAAGGCCTTGAGCAAACCCGGCAGTTGGTCCAGCAAACGTCGCCCGGCCTCGGTGTCCTGCTGCAGGCCGACGCTCCAGATCAACTCGTCCATGGTGCGCAGCCCAGCTTGCCATTGCACTGACTGCTCGCCGTGCTTGAGGCTCGCCAGCAGCAACACCTGGCTCCAGGCCTGTTGGAGGAACTGCACCACAGGACGCGGCAGGACCTTGCCCAACAGCCGTTTATTCAGCACATCAGCCACACGCTGGCGGGCGGCTTCAGTGCGCACACGCCCGGCTTCGGCATCGCGGGTGTGCTGTTCGAGCAAGTCGCTGCGCCGACGTTCCTCGGCGGCAAACGCGCTGAACTCGGCGAGCAATTGAGAAAAAATCGCCGGATCTTCGACAAATTCGTTGAGCAGGCGCTGCACCACTTGCTCGATGCGCAGGTAGAGAGGGTCGCATGCCTGGCTATCACACGGGCTGCAGCCCATGGCGACGGTCGCGACTTCATTGAGCAGGCGCCGCGCCGGATGGCTGGCGCGACTGAAAAAACTCTTGTCCAGCAACGCCACTTTCAGCAGAGGGATCTGCAAGCGGCCGATCAGGGCCTTGAAGGCATCGGGCACGGTACGGTCATTGAGGATGAACTCAAACAGCAGCGCGACCAGATTGATCACGTCTTCGTCCGCGTCCTCCACCACCCGCGACTTACCACTCTTGACGCTGACACGGGTGAGCAATTGTTCAAGCTGGCTGCGCAGGTCGAAATCGTCCTCCGACTCAGGCTCCGGCACGTACTGCTGCAAATGGGAGAGCAGGCGCAGCAGGTCCTGGGTGGAAATGGGCAACGGCTCGGCGCTGGCCTCAAGCGTCGGCGCCACGCTGCCACGCACCGCCGTCAGCAACGGCTGAAGCGCGGCGAAGGCTTCCTGGCCATTTTCGTCACCGGACCGGTCGGCGACTGGCGAAGTTGCTTCGCGCGGATGCTCGGGTGCCGCACGCCCATCGATGCGCCGTGACGGTACGGCCTTGAGTTCAGGCAAGACGCCGGTTGCGACCAGCAGTTGATTGGCTTCACCGTATAGCTGGTCGGCGTCACTGAGCACGTATTTTTCAAAGAGCTTGAGCATGACCAGTTTGACGCGGATCTCCACGCCCAGGCTGCGCCCCGCCCGCAGGAAAAACTCACACAGCAGCGCCGGCCCCAGCGGGTTCTCACGATCATCCAGACGGTTGCCCAGTAAAGCGCTCAAGCGTGCCGTAAGTTGCGCAAGAGCCAGGCCGTCACGGTGGCGCACCCGACCCAACATGGCGTCAAGCGCCACGGCTTTTTCCAGGTCGTCCCTGGTCGAACCCGGCACGCCGTCGTAGGAAACCACCGGCACCAGTTGCAGCTCGCCCCGCCCTGCCTGGCCCAGACTGGCAAAGGCGTCGAAAAGACGCTCCATGAACACACGTTCGAAATTCTTGCGCTTGAGGCGCAGATCACGCATGGCTTCAAAGAAAATATGGTGATCGAGGTTGTTGCGCGCCTTGTCGGCCATTTCGAACAGTGTGTCGTCGGCGTTATCGAACAGCTCCTGCAACCCTTGCTGCAACTGTTGCGCCGCTTTGTCGCGAACCTGCAGCAACACCACCGGCAGTCGGGCGAGCGGCGATGGCGTGGCATGCGCCTTCTTGATTGGCACCACCTTTCCGTCATTGTGCATCCTGGCCTCCTGAAACGGCGGTATTGGGCGAGACGTCAAAGCTATGACGCCAATTGCAAGGCGCGAGATTATCTTGCAAACAAGGGGGTTTGCGCCAGCACACTCTGTCATTTGGCGGTAAATGAGCAGGTCGCTGGGTTCAGACGCGCACTGCCCCTATAATCGGGGCACTTTGTCTGTGGAGCCTGTTATGCCGAACCTCCGTCTTGCCGACCTCACCGCCGAAATCGAAGCCAACGTGCGCCGCGCACTGCTGGAAGACATCGGCAGCGGCGACATCACTGCGCAGTTGATCCCGGCCGAACGGCTGGCCACGGCCACCATCATCACCCGCGATGCCGCAGTGATCGCCGGCACCGCCTGGGTGGATGCGGTGTTCCGCCAGCTGGACCCACGGGTAGCCGTGCATTGGCAGGTGGCCGATGGCGAACGCGTCAGCCCCAACCAGGTGCTGTTCCACCTTGAAGGCCCGGCGCGCTCGCTGCTCAGCGGCGAACGCTGCGCACTGAATTTCCTGCAACTGCTGTCCGGCGTCGCCACGCGTGCCCAATTTCTGGCGGACTTTGTTTCCAGCACCCAGGTCAAGCTGCTGGATACCCGCAAAACCCTGCCGGGCCTGCGCTTGGCGCAGAAGTACGCAGTGACCTGCGGCGGCTGCCACAACCACCGCATTGGTTTGTATGACGCTTTTTTGATCAAGGAAAACCATATCGCGGCCAGCGGCGGCATTGCCCAGGCGATTGCGGCCGCACACCGGATCGCACCCGGCAAGCCGGTGGAAATCGAAGTGGAAAGCCTGGATGAACTGCGCGAAGCCCTGGCCGCAGATGCGGACATCGTCATGCTGGATGAATTGAGCCTGGAAGACATGCGTGAAGCCGTGCGCCTGAACGGCGGCCAGGCCAAGCTGGAAGCCAGCGGCGGGATCAATGAAGACACCCTGCTGCCCATCGCGGAGACAGGGGTGGACTACATCTCGATTGGCGCGATGACCAAGGATGTGAAGGCGGTGGATTTGTCGATGCGCCTGAGTATCTAGACCGTTGCAAGCGGTAGTGAGCGGGGGCAGCCCGCTCACTACACACTTCAGACTACAAGGTCATTCATCTCGCAGTACTCTTCCCATTCGACACCCAGCACTTCGGCCGCCTCTTTGTGCAAGGCCAGTCGTGCCGCTTCGAATTCTTCCGGTGTCGAGGTGTACTTGAGGGTCAGCTCCCAAGGCTGATAGCCCTGGCTCTCGGCTTCATCCTCGAATGCCCACTGGATCTGGTCGCGCTGATCATCGGCGCTCAGGTCCTTGATCTCTTCTTTAAGCTGCGGCGATTCCTCGAGGTATTTTTCGAGGGCTGCTTGATGCCGAACTTCCTGGGTCATTTCAGTCGTGGTCATGTTGTTCTCTTAGATCGAGGAATGGGGATGCATCTGGGTCATCAAGGTTGCGCAGATACAAAAGAGCAGGCTCAAATGCCGGCTCGTCTGGCCTTCAGAACCATTCTGGGATCATCTGAAAACGGTGTTGCCATGGTGCCTTTTTGCCCGAGACAGGAATCGAACCTGCGACCTTCGCGTTACGAGTGCGCTGCTCTACCGACTGAGCTACACGGGCGGTGGGCTAAAGCTAGCACTGCATTGGGAGTCCGGCAACTTGCGGCCTTCAGCGCGCAATCACGCCCTGGGCCCAGAAACGGGGTTGCAGCAGGTCGACATGAGTGTCCAGGTACTGCTGCTGGGCTTGCTTGATGTGAGGCACATCGCGAGCTGCGATAAAAACCAGCAGACCGACGGCCAGCACACTCAGCACTTTCCAGGCTGCCCAGGCCAGTGGCAACGCGGCGGTTCCCGGGGTTTTCCACACATGCAACGCCATCAGCCAGCCCACCACCAGCGCCAGCCAGACCTGGGAATTGGGCATCACCATCACGCCGTCGACCATGGACTGCACCAACGCCCCTACCAAGGCCGCAAACAGGCATAGCCGCAACAGATCAGCACGAGTGTTGGAAAGCGCTCGTTCACGCAACACGCTGAACGTCGCCCAGCCGCCTCGCCACGCCAGAGCCACCACGCACAAGGCCGATGGCACACCCCATTCACTCGCCCATTGCAGGATGGCCTGGTGTGGATGAGCGGCGATTTCATTGGCGATATCGGCAAAATGCATCGGTCCGAAGCCCAACCATGGACATTCCACGATCATATGCCAAGCCTGCCACCAGATCGGACCGCGGCCCGATAGGGAGGTGGTGAGGCGGTCACTGGCGCTCTTGGAGACCTCGACCCCCAGGTAATCCGCCACTACCGCAAACACCAGCCAGTACAGCAGCAGCCCGCCAAACATCGCGGCCAGTTGCCAACCCAGCCATCGTCGCCCCGAGGCGCCAAGTACAGCCAGCACACCCCCGGCCACGCACATGCCAAGCCAGGTACCGCGCGTACCACCGGCGATCGCAATCATCCACCACACGCACAGCAACGCGAACACCGCCCCCTTGAGCGGACGCGAGATCACAGGGATCAACAAAGGAAGCGCCAACAGCGGCAGCGTGAACGTCTGAAACTGGCCGTAGAAGCGCTTGTTGGAAAAACCGGACAGCAGCAGGTCAGGGTCCAGCGCACGTTCAGCGCTGATAAACACAAGTGTGCCTGCATACAGGTATTGAATCGACTTGATCAAACACAGCAGCACCACCACCATGACCAAGGCGCGATCCAAAGGCTCACCGCCCTGGCGACGCAGCAAGGCAAACGCCACGGCAATCGACCCGCAACTGACAAACAGCGCCATTTCGGCAAGTGCCCAGAGCGGCTGATGGGCCAGCATGGATGACACCAGGCCAAGCACGATAATCAGTATCAGGCCCAGGGCGGTTGGCCTGTCCAACAATTGGCCGACAGGGACCACGGACACCCCATACAGCACCGCACACGCTCCGATGGCAATCTGCATAGCCCGCTGCAAATCATGCCCACTGAAGGGTGCACATATTCCGGCCACCAGCAGGCACACCACTGTCACCAGGAAAACACTGCCACGCTGCTGTATAGATAAAGCCATCGGCCGCCTCAACTTCCCTGTGGATGGTTCGGCAACTATGCCCCGTCGGCGCCGCAGCCCTTGGCAACATATTTCGCATCAGCGGTGGTGCTGCATTTCCAACCGGTGGTGGCGTTGCGCGTCAGGCTGATGGTCTTGCCCAACACCGGCGCAGGGGCGTCGAGTATTTCGCAACTGATGGTGCCCGCGCCGGTAGCCACATCCCCTGTCACGTTGATCGTGCAATTGGCGGTGGGGCTAGTGCCGCCGATCAATGCCAAGGTCGGCACTGTGCCCTGGTTGAGGGTGTCTTCATACCCGGGCTTCAACGCGGTGATTTCAGCCAGCCCTGCAGTGAACTTGGCCTTGGCCTGGTGCGTGGTGTACATGGGCAGGCCAATGGTGGCCAAAATGCCGATGATTGCAACGACAATCAGCAGCTCGATCAGGGTAAAACCTTTTTGACGTCTCACATTCACTCTCCAGGATAGAACTCATGACAAGGCGCTTCCTGCGCCCCGTGTTGTGCAGCGGCGCCAGTGTACTCATCCGCAGGCCGTCAATCGCGCACAGGACGCACATTCTGACATTTTATCCGCCACCGCCCGCCTGTCCGAATCCGTCACCTGACTAAGCTATACATCTTCAACGACCTCTGTGCGGAACGGTGACATGGACAACGCTTCAACGATCTACGCTTGGGAAGGCATCAACCGCAAAGGGCGCAGGGTGTCCGGGCACAGCACCGGGCACAACCCTGCCCTGGTCAAGGCTCAGCTACGCCGACAAGGCATCAGCCCAGGGCTTGTACGCAAGCATTCTCCAGTTCTAGCGGGCCTCAAGCCATCTATCAAATCAGCGGATATCACCCTGCTCACGCGCCAACTGGCAACCTTGCTGAAGGCCGGGATTCCGCTGCTGCAAGCCCTCGACATCATCAGCGAAGGCTTTGACAACGCTACGCTGCGCGAGCTGCTACAGGGGTTGCAACAGTCAATCGCCGCTGGCACCAGCCTTGCCGACGCGTTGCGCAAGCATCCGCGCTGTTTCGATGAGTTGTATTGCAACCTGGTGGCGGCCGGCGAACAGGCCGGTGCCCTTGAAACCTTGCTGGAGCGCGTAGCGATTCATAGGGAAAAGAGCGAGCAGTTAAAGGCCAGGATCAAAAAAGCCATGACCTATCCGATCACCGTGCTGATAGTCGCCAGCCTGGTCACCGGCGTGCTGCTGGTCCACGTAGTGCCGCAGTTCCAAAGCCTGTTCGCCGGAGTCGACGGCAAACTGCCCGGCTTCACCTTGCAGGTGATCGCTTTGTCCGAGTTCATGCAGCGAGCCTGGTGGGGCGTGGCACTGGGCCTGCTTGCCGCGGGTTTTGGGTTGCGCCACGCCTACCATGCCTTACCGGCTTTCCAGCTGTGGCTGGATGCCGGTTTGTTGAAAGCACCCGTTGCAGGCAAACTGCTGAGAAAATCGGCCGTGGCCCGCTACGCCCGCACGCTGTCCACCACCTTCGCCGCCGGTGTTCCATTGGTGCAGGCGCTGGACTCGGTGGCCGGGGCCGCCGGTTCTGGGCCGTTCAGACAGGCAATCGAGCATATGCGACACGACGTATCCACTGGCATGCAACTGAATCAATCCATGGCCGTCAGCGGCCTGTTTCCCGGCATGGCCATCCAGATGACGGCCATCGGCGAAGAGTCGGGCACGCTTGACCGCATGCTGGAGAAGGTCGCCAACCATTACGAGGCCGATGTGGACACCCTGGTCGATCACCTCACTAGCCTGATGGAGCCTCTGATCATGGTGGTACTGGGGGGCATCGTCGGCGCGCTGGTGATTGCCATGTACCTGCCGGTATTCCAACTGGGGAGCGCATTTTGAGCCTGCTGCTGGGCGAGCATCCCTGGGCGTTTGTTGCGATAGCGTCGGTGCTGGGGCTGATCGTCGGCAGTTTTCTAAACGTGCTGGTGTGGCGCCTGCCGAAAATGCTCGAGCGGGAATGGCGCGCCCAGGCCCATGAAGTGCTGGGCTTGCCCGCAGAACCAGCCGGGCCGACCTACAACCTGATGCAGCCCAACTCCTGCTGCCCACACTGCAACCATCCCATACGCCCATGGGAAAATATCCCGCTGCTCAGCTACCTGTTCCTGCGCGGCCGCTGCGCGCATTGCCAAGGGGCGATCAGCATCCGCTACCCCCTCACGGAACTGGTATGCGGTTTGATCTCGGCCTGGGTGGCCTGGCATTTCGGAGTTGGCTGGCAGGCAGGAATGGTGATGGTGCTGAGTTGGGGGTTGTTGGCGATGAGCCTGATCGACGCCGACCATCAACTGCTGCCGGATGTGCTGGTAATGCCGCTGCTGTGGCTGGGACTGATCGTCAACAGTCTCGGCCTGCTGACAACATTGGCCGACGCCCTGTGGGGCGCCGTGATTGGCTACATGAGCCTGTGGAGCGTGTTCTGGTTGTTCAAGCTGGCCACCGGCAAGGACGGCATGGGCCACGGCGACTTCAAGTTGCTGGCGGTGCTCGGCGCCTGGGGTGGCTGGCAGATCCTGCCGATGACGCTGTTGATGTCGTCACTGGTCGGGGTATTTGTCGGCTTGATCCTGATGCGCCTGCGCAACACCCTGGCATCGGCACCGATGCCTTTTGGACCGTATCTGGCGACTGCCGGCTGGATTGCATTGCTCTGGGGTGGTCAAATAAGCGACTTCTATTTGCAGTCTGTCGGTTTCAGATGACCACTCGCGTTGCAACACCCTGGATTCTAGGCCTTACCGGCGGCATCGGCAGCGGCAAAAGCGCGGCGGCCCAACACTTTATCGACCTGGGTATCGACTTGGTGGACGCCGATCACGCCGCCCGCTGGGTAGTAGAGCCTGGTCGGCCGGCATTGGAGCGCATCGCCGAGCACTTTGGTGCTGGCGTACTTCAGCCAGACGGCCAACTGGACCGCGCCGCATTACGCAAGCTGATCTTTGAAGTACCCGAAGAGCGGCGCTGGCTCGAAGCCTTGCTGCACCCGTTGATTGGCGAGGAGATCCGCAGCCACCTGGCACGCGCAAAATCGCCTTACGCGATACTGGTGTCGCCGCTGCTGATCGAATCCGGCCAGTACAGCATGACCCAGCGCATCCTGGTGATCGACGTGCCGCAATCGCTGCAGATTCAGCGTACCCTGCAGCGCGACGGCATCAACGAGCAACAGGTGCAGGCGATCCTCAAGGCCCAATCCAGCCGCGAAGACCGCCTGAAACATGCCGATGATGTACTGGTCAATGACCAGGACCTTGCCTGGCTGCACAGCGAGGTCGAGCGACTGCACCACTTTTACCTTACTTTGCGTGGAGGCCGATCATGAGCCAACCCTTGACCGTCGACTGCCCGACCTGCGGCGCACCCGTGGAATGGAAAGCGACCAACCTCAACCGGCCGTTCTGCTCGGACCGCTGCAAACTCATCGACCTGGGCGCCTGGGCCGCTGAAGAACACAAGATTCCCGTAGCCCCGGATGCCGAAGACGAGCTGTTTTCCGAAGACCTGCCCCCGCGCCACTAAGGGCGCATGAAGGCGTATTCCTGCTGGTCGTCGAGGTTCTCTGCAAGGTATTGCAGCTCGTCGGCCAGGTCTTCGAAACTGCGCACCCCCTTGCTCTGCTGCACCACTGCGCTGAGCATGGCGCGCAAGGTCAGGCCTGGGTCAAAACCGATTTCCTGTGCCGCATCCTGGCTTCTGCGCAACTCCTGCCGAGCCCATTCGTACACACTCATGATCCGCGCTCCTGGAAAAATTTCGCAGAGCATGGGCCTGCTCGGCGGCGCGGGATTTGATCCAGGTCAACGCTGCGAATCGTCGTCCTTCCAGGGCGCCGAGAGGTAGCGCGTGCGGTTGAAGGTCTCCAGCCATTCCGGGCAAAACACCACCAGGGCACTGATGACCATGCCGTTGATAAAGGCCTCGGGGAAGATGATCAACCACAGGTAGCCGACGAAATCCTCCAGCCATTCCGGCATGGCGAAACGCCCGTCGAACCACAACAGCCCCAGCCCACACAGCAGGCACAAGAGCGCCGACAGGGCTGCCGCGAAAAAACCGGAACAGAAGATATACACGAAGGGATTGCGCGGTTGGGCACGCTCGACCAGCAGCGCGCAGGTTTCAGTGACCAGCACCGGTAACCCGATAAGCAACAGGCCATTGACGCCCAGGGCAGCGAGATCCTGGCGCCCCAACAGCATCAAGCCCAACTGGGCGGCAAAACCACCGACAATTGCCAGGGGCCAGTCCAGCAACAAGGTCACGGCCGTCATACCGATGAAGTGGTAGGACACGCCGGTATCAAAATCCCGCCGCACCAGCCACAGCATGAACAACGCGAACACCGTGCCGAACAGCAAATGCTGGCGGCGCCGGTCGGCGAACAACTCGACCCACGGCGAACGCAGGATCGCCCACAGTACCACCGGCGCGTACAGGAGCGAGCCGATGCTCATGGTTGTCGGCGCCAACATGGCGGCACTGATCACGGCGATACTCCCCGGGTCGAATAGAGTCGGATGATCAGTCTACACCGACGTTTCACAGGGGTACTTCCTGCGGTCATCGTTTGGGCGCTAAGCTGCTAGCTATGGATGACTCAGATTACTTGCGCCTGCTCACCGTAGCGGCCGAACAAGCCAACGCGTTCTTGTCCAATGCCCGCAAATGGGAGCGTGAGCGTTGGGTCTGCCAGCGCCTGCTGCAAGGCTTGAACGTGCCCTACCGTGCCGAAGAATTCCACGCCGCCGGGCAAGAGCCGCCGGACGTGCTGTTTCGCGACGCCAGCTTCGAGGTGTTTTTCGTGCTGGACGAGGGTCGCCGCCTGAATGACGAATGGCGCGATGAACTGCTGCGTCGGCGCAGTGCGTTTTCCCTGAGCCAACTGGTACGGCGCGAAGCCAAGCCGAGGCGCATCCCGGCCCACGAGTTTCTGCTGCGCCTGGCGCCCACGCTGCGCAAGAAGGCGCATAACTATAAAGAGCGCGGAATGGACCTGGGCGAACTGGATATCGTCGCTTTCACCAGCCTCAAGCGCGAAGTGCTCGACCTCAACAGCCATTTTCCGCCGCCCACGGAATACCTGCGCCAGGGCTGGCGCTCGCTGTCGCTGGTGGGGCCGACCTTTGCACGGGTGCTGTTCGCTCACCCCGACGCACCGGATTTCTTGCGCAACAACCTGGGCCGCAGCATAGTGTTCGACGTAGGTATCAGCCTCTGAGCCCACCCGGACTGTAACGTGGCGCCCTTTTGCAACGTCTACCTGACGAGGCCTTTATGACCAGCCGCCTGAACCCCGATGACCAACAGCATGTCGAAGAGTACCTGCAACTCTCCCAGAACCGAGTCGAGCGCAAGCCTTTCCGGCCGTGGCTGCTCCTCGGCGTGGTGCTTGCCGTGGTAATCGGCCTCGGCTTGCTGAGTCGCCTTTTGAGTTACCTGACGCTATGAGCTGCCTGGCGCTCGCGGGGGTAACTGCTCCGATTTCTTTTAGCCTTGCGAGATATCCCCATGACCCATCGTATTATTATCGTCGGCGGCGGCGCCGGCGGCCTGGAGTTGGCTACCCGCCTGGGTAAGACCCTGGGCAAGCGCGGCACCGCCAGCATCACGCTGGTGGACGCCAACCTGACCCATATCTGGAAGCCACTGCTGCACGAAGTGGCGGCCGGCTCGCTGAACTCTTCGGAAGACGAACTCAATTATGTCGCCCAGGCCAAATGGAACCACTTCGAGTTCCAACTGGGGCGCATGAGCGGGCTTGATCGTGAACAGAAGAAGATCCAGCTGGCCGCCACCCTCGACGAAGAAGGCCGTGAACTGGTGCCCGCGCGCGTGCTGGGCTATGACAGCCTGGTGATTGCGGTCGGCAGCACCACCAACGACTTCGGCACCGAAGGTGCGGCGCAGCACTGCCTGTTCCTCGACACCCGCAAGCAGGCCGAACGTTTCCACCAGCAGCTGCTCAACCACTACCTGCGCGCCCATGCCGGGCAGACTGACGTGGTAGAAAAAATCAGCGTCGCCATCGTCGGCGCCGGTGCCACCGGGGTCGAGCTGGCCGCCGAACTGCATAACGCCGCCCATGAGCTGGCGGCCTATGGCCTGGACCGTATCAAGCCGGAAAACATGCACATCACCCTGATCGAAGCCGGCCCACGAGTACTGCCGGCCCTGCCGGAGCGTATTGGCGGGCCTGTGCATAAAACCCTGGAAAAGCTTGGGGTGACGGTACTGACCAACTCGGCGGTCAGCGAAGTGACGGCCGATGCGCTGATCACCAGCAGTGGCCAAGTGATCCCGGCCAGCCTCAAGGTATGGGCTGCCGGCATTCGCGCGCCGGGTTTCCTCAAGGACATCGATGGCCTGGAAACCAACCGCATCAATCAATTGCAGGTTTTGCCAACGCTGCAAACCACCCGCGACGAGAACATCTTCGCCTTCGGCGACTGCGCCGCCTGCCCGCAACCGGGCACCGACCGCAACGTGCCGCCACGGGCCCAGGCGGCTCACCAGCAGGCCTCGTTGCTGGCCAGGTCGCTGAAGCTGCGTATCGAGGGCAAGGACCTGCCTTCCTACAAATATACCGACTACGGCTCGTTGATCTCGCTGTCGCGGTTCTCGGCGGTCGGTAACTTGATGGGCAACCTCACCGGCAGCGTGATGCTGGAAGGCTGGCTGGCGCGGATGTTCTATGTGTCGCTGTATCGCATGCACCAGATGGCGCTGTATGGGTTCTTCCGTACGGCGATGCTGATGCTGGGGAGCAAGATTGGGCGTGGCACCGAGCCGCGACTCAAACTTCACTGACAACTCGGCCCCTGAGGGCACTCAATAAATGTGAGAGGGGGCTTGCCCCCGATTGCGGTGAAGCAGTCATTGATTTGTCGACTGACACACTGCCATCGGGGGCAAGCCCCCTCTCACATTTGATTTTCACCGGACTTGAGTTTTGCACGCACAAAAAAAATCCCCGTATCTTTCGATACGAGGATTTTTAATATGGTCGGGGTAAGGGGATTCGAACTCCTGACATCCTGCTCCCAAAGCAGGCGCGCTACCGGACTGCGCTATACCCCGGTAAAAAAAAGGCGACCTCTCAGTCGCCTTCTTCGATCAGTGCTTTTGGCCTCTGATCTTAAGATTCGATTCCAGCGCTAACTGGTCTCAAAAATGGTGGGTCGTGTGGGATTCGAACCTACGACCAATTGGTTAAAAGCCAACTGCTCTACCAACTGAGCTAACGACCCAAATATGGTCGGGGTAGGGGGATTCGAACTCCCGACATCCTGCTCCCAAAGCAGGCGCGCTACCGGACTGCGCTATACCCCGATATTGAAATTGGCTCCGTGACCAGGACTCGAACCTGGGACCCAATGATTAACAGTCATTTGCTCTACCGACTGAGCTATCACGGAACTACATATTTCAAAGTACTACGTTGCTGCTTACTACCTTCTCTTCGACTTGCCCGTATCGCTACGTTCATGTCTCTGAGGCGCGCTATTCTACAATCTTAAAAACCCCTGTCAACCCCTTAAATTGCTTTTAAGACAATGATTTGCGCTTGTTTCTGATTTCTTCTTGGGGAGAAGAAACCCGTGGGCTGACGTTGCTGCGGGGCGCACTTTACAAGCCTTTGCCTTACAGTTCAACGCCCTATCGAAAAAAAAGGCCCCGCAATGCGGGGCCTCCCATTTTTGCTTTGCCCTTTGGGCTTAGTGGAAGACGATCTCGTCGTTTTCCACGGTCGCCTCGACGCTGGTGCCCGGCATGAAGCTGCCCGATAGGATCAACTGGGCCAGCGGGTTCTCGATCCAGCGCTGGATCGCACGCTTCAAAGGCCGTGCGCCATACACCGGGTCGTAACCCACCGCGATCAGCTTGTCCAACGCCTCCTGGCTCAGGTGCAGGGACAGCTCGCGCTCTGCCAGACGGCCGCGCAGACGACCCAGCTGGATCTCGGTAATGCCCGCGATCTGATCCCGCGCCAGAGGCTCGAAGATCACCACTTCGTCGACCCGGTTGATGAATTCCGGGCGGAAGTGCGAATTCAGCGCATCCATCACCGCCGCACGTTGCGCTTCACGATCACCCACCAGCTCCTGGATCTGCGCCGAGCCCAGGTTGGAGGTCATCACGATCACCGTATTACGGAAATCCACGGTACGCCCGTGACTGTCGGTCAGGCGGCCGTCTTCCAGCACTTGCAGCAGGATGTTGAACACATCCGGGTGCGCCTTCTCGACCTCATCCAGCAGGATCACCGAGTAAGGCTTACGCCGCACGGCTTCGGTCAGGTAACCGCCCTCCTCGTAGCCCACGTAGCCTGGTGGCGCACCGATCAAGCGAGCCACCGAGTGTTTCTCCATGAATTCGGACATATCGATCCGCACCATGGCCTCTTCGGTATCAAAGAGGAACTCGGCCAAGGCCTTGCACAGTTCGGTCTTACCCACGCCGGTCGGGCCGAGGAACATGAACGAGCCACTCGGACGGTTCGGGTCGGACAACCCGGCCCGCGAACGCCGTACCGCGTTGGACACCGCCACCACGGCCTCTTCCTGGCCGATCACGCGTTGGTGCAACAGGCTTTCCATCTTCAGCAGCTTGTCGCGCTCGCCTTCGAGCATTTTCGACACGGGAATCCCGGTCCACTTCGAGACGACTTCGGCAATTTCTTCCTCGGTCACCTTGCTGCGCAGCAGTTGGTTCTCAGGCTTGCCGTGCTGGTCGACCATCTGCAGGCTGCGCTCCAGGTCCGGGATCACCCCGTACTGCAACTCGGCCATGCGGTTCAGGTCACCTTTACGGCGTGCCGCTTCCAGTTCCTGGCGCGACTGCTCGATCTTTTGCTGGATCTGCGCAGAGCCCTGCACTTCGGCTTTTTCCGAGGTCCAGATTTCTTCCAGGTCCGAATACTCGCGTTCCAGGCGGACGATTTCTTCCTGGAGTTTTTCCAGGCGTTTCTTCGCCGCGTCGTCTTCTTCTTTCTTCAGGGCCTGGGACTCGACTTTCAGTTGAATCAGGCGTCGATCCAGGCGATCGAGCACTTCCGGCTTGGAGTCGATCTCCATGCGGATGCGGCTGGCCGCTTCGTCGATCAGGTCAATGGCCTTGTCGGGCAACTGACGGTCGGTGATATAGCGATGGCTCAACTTGGCCGCCGCAATAATCGCACCGTCGGTGATCGCCACCTTGTGGTGGACCTCATAACGCTCTTTCAGGCCACGCAGGATTGCGATGGTGTCTTCTTCGCTCGGCTCTTCCACCAGTACTTTCTGGAAACGACGCTCAAGGGCCGCGTCCTTTTCTATGTACTGGCGATATTCGTTGAGCGTGGTAGCACCGACGCAATGCAACTCACCCCGCGCCAGGGCCGGCTTGAGCATGTTGCCGGCATCCATGGAGCCCTCGCCTTTACCGGCGCCGACCATGGTGTGCAGTTCGTCGATAAACAGAATGATCTGCCCTTCCTGCTTCGACAGCTCATTAAGCAGGGATTTCAGGCGCTCCTCGAACTCGCCACGGAACTTGGCACCGGCGATCAAAGACCCCATGTCCAGGGACAGCAGGCGCTTGCCTTTAAGGCCATCCGGCACTTCACCATTGATGATGCGCTGGGCCAAACCTTCGGCAATCGCGGTTTTACCCACGCCGGGCTCACCGATGAGCACCGGGTTGTTCTTGGTGCGACGCTGCAGGACCTGGATGGTGCGACGGATTTCATCGTCACGGCCGATCACCGGATCAAGCTTGCCCTCTTCGGCGCGCTTGGTCAGGTCGACGGTATATTTATCCAGGGCCTGGCGCGACTCCTCATGGTTGGGGTCGTTGACCGCATCACCGCCACGCAGGTTGTTGATAGCGTTTTCCAGGGCTTTCTTGCTCACACCCTGGCCCAGCAACAACTTGCCGAGCTTGCTGTTCTCGTCCATGGCGGCGAGCAGCACCAGTTCGCTGGAGATGAACTGGTCACCCTTCTGCTGGGCCAGACGGTCCGCCTGGTTGAGCAGGCGCGCCAGGTCCTGGGACATGTTCACGTCGCCAGTCGGGTTTTGGATTTTCGGCAGTTGGTCGAGCTCTTTGCTCAACTCCTTGCGCAGGCTGTTGACGTCAAAGCCCACCTGCATCAGCAAGGGCTTGATAGAACCACCTTGCTGTTCCAGGAGCGCCTGCATCAAGTGCGCAGGCTCGATGGCCGGGTGGTCGAGGCCCACCGCCAAGGATTGAGAGTCAGACAGTGCCAACTGCAATTTGCTGGTTAAACGATCAATACGCATTAGTCACCTTCCTTTTGAGCAGGCCGGATCTATGAAACATCCTGAATGAAGAAACCTGCCAGATACCCTTATAGATGGGGTGGGTTCTGGAAGATTCAAGCGCGCGACGGCGGATATGGACCGGGTTTGACCCAGATCAAAGGAGTCTAGCGTTCAAGCCAGACAAGGGAGGCAAAACGTCCGGTGCGAGGGCTACGCCGGTAGGAAAAGAAGCGTGGGTCGGTCACGGTGCAGTACCCGCCACCATAGACAGCAGTAACGCCGCGAGCAGCGAGGCGCAGGCGCGCGAGCTTATAGATGTCGGCCATGAACTTGCCTGGGTTGTGGCTGGGCACGAACGCTTCGGCAGTGATCGGCAACGGCTGCATGAAGGCTTCGCGTACTTCCGGGCCGACTTCGAAGGCTTGTGGGCCAATTGCCGGGCCAAGCCACACCAGTACGTCTTCAGGTTCGGCGCCGAGGCTTTCGAAAGCCGCTTCCAATACCCCTGCCGCTAGGCCACGCCAGCCAGCATGGGCCGCAGCCACGCGGGTGCCGGCGCGGTTGCAGAACAATGCGGGCAGACAGTCAGCGGTCATTGAGGTGCAGGCGATGCCAGGGGTGCTGGTCCAGCTGCCATCGGCTTCGGCAATGCGTGACGGGTCAGCCTCGACCACGCTTATCCCGTGGACTTGGCGCAACCAGGCAGGCTGAATATTAAATGCGTCGGTAAGACGGCGGCGGTTTTCGAGGACCGCTTCGAGGTTATCCCCAACATGATCGCCCAAGTTGAGACTGTCGAACGGCGCCAGACTGACGCCGCCCGCTCGAGTGGTGACGCAGGCTTTCACCTGAGCCGGCGCGGGCCAGTCAGGTATCAGCCAGTCACTCATCCGACAAACGCCTCGCGATCCTGCTTGAGCAGCGTCAACAACCAGACCAAATCGTCCGGCAGAGGCGATTCCCAGCTCATCCGCTTACCGCTCGTCGGATGATCCAATTCCAGGAAGCGTGCATGCAACGCCTGGCGCGGGAAGTTTTTCAGCGATTCAACCATGGTCTGGCTCGCCGCCGGTGGGATGCGGAAGCGCCCACCGTAGGCCGGATCACCGACCAACGGGAAGTTGATGTGTGCCATGTGCACGCGAATCTGGTGGGTACGGCCGGTTTCCAGCTTGACCCGCACGTGGGTGTGGGAGCGGAAACGTTCGAGTACTCGGTAATGGCTGACGGCCTGCTTGCCACCTTCCATCACCGCCATACGCTGGCGTTGCTGGCCGTGACGACCGATCGGGGCGTTGATCTTGCCGCCGGCTACCACCACACCAATCACGATGCATTCGTAGATCCGGCTGACGCTGCGGCTCTGCAACTGTGTAACCAGCTGCGTCTGCGCCTGAATGGTCTTGGCCACCACCATCAGACCGGTGGTGTCCTTGTCCAGGCGGTGCACGATGCCGCAGCGCGGGACATTGATGATGTCCGGCACATGGTGCAACAAGGCATTGAGCAGGGTGCCATCAGCGTGCCCGGCTGCCGGGTGAACCACCAGGCCTGCGGGTTTGTTGATGACCAGGATGTCGTCGTCTTCGTAGACGATATCCAGCTCGATGTCCTGGGCGACCCATTCTCCCTGGGCTTCCTGCTCGGCAGTCAGCTCAAGAATCGCACCGCCATGGACTATGTCTCGCGGGCGGATAACCGCTCCATCCACAGTCAGGCGGCCGTCTTTGATCCAGGCGGAAAGGCGCGAGCGCGAGTGCTCAGCGAATAATTGTGCGGCGACTTGATCGAGGCGTTGGCCGCCCAATTCGGACGGCACCTCTGCGCGAAGTTCAATTTTATCGGACATGCTCAGACTAGGCGTGGCACAGCCTTTGGTTTCGGCTGCGCGCTTGTGGTTAAATACGGCGTCTTTTGCCCCGAGGCTTTCAACGGGGCGCTCATCATAACAGGACGGCCCCGCCCAAGACAGCGGCCGTCATAGGGACGCAAGCCGCCATGCAAGTGAAACACCTGCTGCTGATCGCCATCCTCGCCATGACTGCTGCTTGCTCGTCAACAAAGGAAGTCGTCGACGAAAACCTGAGCGAAGTCGAGTTGTACCAACTGGCTCAGAAAGA
The DNA here is from genome assembly GCF_900115535.1 of Pseudomonas sp. NFPP28. Classification (NCBI taxonomy): domain Bacteria; kingdom Pseudomonadati; phylum Pseudomonadota; class Gammaproteobacteria; order Pseudomonadales; family Pseudomonadaceae; genus Pseudomonas; species Pseudomonas sp. NFPP28. The sequence continues at coordinate 995,722 of NZ_FOWT01000001.1, forward strand.
CTTGGACAATAATAGCTACACCAGCGCCACAGCGAAGCTGAAGGCCCTGGAGTCGCGCTATCCGTTCGGGCGCTATGCCGACCAGGCCCAGCTCGAGCTGATCTACGCCAACTACAAGAACGCCGAGCCGGAAGCCGCCAAGTCCGCCGCCGAGCGTTTTATCCGCCTGCACCCGCAGCACCCGAACGTCGACTACGCCTACTACATGAAGGGCCTGACCTCGTTCGACCAGGACGTTGGCCTGCTGGCGCGCTTCCTGCCGCTGGACATGACCAAGCGTGACCCAGGCGCTGCCCGCGATTCCTACAACGAGTTCGCCCAGCTGACCAGCCGCTACCCCAACAGCCGCTACGCGCCGGACGCCAAGCAACGCATGATCTACCTGCGCAACCTGCTGGCTTCCTACGAGATCCATGTGGCCCACTACTACCTGACCCGTCAGGCATACGTGGCCGCCGCTAACCGTGGCCGCTACGTTGTGGAAAACTTCCAGGAAACCCCTTCCGTAGGTGACGGCCTTGCCGTGATGACCGAGGCTTACCAGCGCCTGCACCTGGACGAACTGGCCAGCACCAGCCTGGAAACCCTGAAGCTCAACTACCCGGACCACCCAAGCCTGAAAGACGGCCAGTTCGTGCCTCAGGTGGCCGAAGCGGACAACCGCTCGTGGCTGAGCAAGTACACCCTGGGCCTGATCGAATCCCGTCCACCGCTGCCGCCGGGCGAAACCCGTGCCAACCAGGACGTGATCAAGCAGTACCAGGACGCCAAGGACGCAATTCCTTCGGAGCTCAAGCCCCACGACGAGAACGGCGACGTGATCGAAGAGGAAGAACCGCAGGCCCTGGGCAATAACCAGGACCGTTCGTGGTTCAGCTACATGACCTTTGGTGTGTTCGACTGATTGCACCCGGCGTCATCAAGAAGGAGCCTTGCGAGGCTCCTTTTTTGTGGGTGGTATTATTGCGCTGTGCGCCTGGCACGTCCTTGGCTAAACTGGCGCATTCCTTGTCGAGAAACTGCCCATCATGCTTCGTCTACTGTTCTGGATTGCCGTCATTGCCGCCGCAGTATGGTTCTGGCGCAAGTTCAAAAGCCCGGCCGCCAGGCAGCAGCGTGCCAGCGAGCCCGACGCGGCCCTGATGGTGCGCTGCGCCCACTGCGGCGTGCATTTGCCGCAGGATCGCGCCTTGAGCTCACGCCAGGAGTGGTATTGCACCCAGGCGCACCTGGAGCAAGGGCCGAAATCTATCCAGCGTTGATCCGACCTTCCGGCGCATAAGGCGCAGGGTCGATGATCGGCGCACGTGCCAGTAGCAGGTCAGCAAACAATTGGCAGGACGCCGGCGCAAGCACCAGGCCGTTGCGGTAATGCCCGCAGTTGAGCCAGAGGCCATTGAAGCCCGGCACCCGGCCTATATAGGGAATGCCTTCCGGCGAACCGGGGCGCAGCCCGGCCCAATGTCCGGCCACCTCGGCGTCCGCCAGGGCGGGGATCAACTCCACCGCTGACGCTTTGAGGCTTTCCAGCGCGGTCAGGGTGGGGGTCTTGTCGAAGCCTTCATGTTCCAGGGTGCTGCCGATCAGAATGTGCCCGTCCCGCCGAGGAATCGCATAGCGGCCCTTGGCCAAGACCATGCTCGACAGGAAGTCCGAGGCACATTTGTACAGAATCATCTGGCCTTTGACCGGTTCGACCGGCAGCGACAGGCCCAACGTGCCGAGCAACTCACCGCTCCAGGCGCCGGCGGCCAATACGACCTGATCGCCGAAGATCGAACCATCAGCTGTGTTCACGCCCACGACATTACCCGCATCCAGGACAAAGCCAGTCACTTCGCACCGTTCATGAATGGTCACGCCAGGCAGCGCCAGCAGCGCGGCCTTGAGGGATTTGACCAGGCGCGGGTTACGTACATTGGCGACATCGGCCATGTAGATCGCCTGGGAGTAGCCGCCACCCAAGACCGGAACGGCGTCATGAGCGGCCGACACGTCCACTTTGCTCAAGGGTCGGCCTTCACGCGCGGCCCAAGCCAGCGCTTCGGCTTCGTCATCCAGGTCCAGCCAGTAGAGCCCAGTGGTGTGAACCTCCGGGTCAACGCCCGTCGCAGCAAACAGACGCTGCGCCAGCTGTGGATAAAAATCCTGGGACCAATGGGCCAGGGCCGTGACCGCCGGGCTGTAGCGCCACGGATACAGGGGCGAGACGATGCCGCCGCCCGCCCAGGAAGACTCCTGGCCCAACCCTGCGCGCTCCAGCAGCACCACCGACTGCCCCTGCGTGGCGAGGTTGAACGCCGTCAACAAGCCGATGACTCCGCCACCGACAATCACTACCTGCTGTTGCTCTGCCATCATTTGATCCAGCCGATAAATAGGAACAAGCGCACCCGGCGCCCAATCGTCGAGCACCCTCATCATTGCCCCCAGCACAGCTTGCGCGACATCTCCGGCGCAGCGCCCGGGTTGGTTCGCGTGCCCGTGCCGGTCAGGCCGAAGTCACCGCAAGGATCGCCAGCCATCACCGAGTCGGTGACCGGTGTGGCCACCAGTTGGAAGTCCTGAGGGTTCAATGCAGCGGTGATTCTATAGTGATCATTGCCTGCACTGACGCCGCCTGCATCAATAAAACTGCCGTTCCTCGCATAAAAACGCTCCAGGTGCTGGGCTTGCTCGGTCAACAGCGCGACGATTTCAGCGCGATAGACTTTTTTCAGATAGCCGGTGTATCCGGGGTAAGCAATCCCGGCCAGAACCGCAATGATCATCACGGCAATCAGTAACTCGATCAGGGTAAAACCCTGGCTGTCCATGCCCATTCCACTACTCCTTATTGAAGTTGTCGCCACGCCACTCGCCGAAACCGCGAGCCACCCTCCTCTTCTACCCGCGCATAGGTACTCTCCAGCACCGTGCGCAATTGCCCGTGCAGCCCGACTGCCGTCACTCGATACACCGCTGCAGGGATTTGCGCTGGCAAATGCGCGAGCCCTACCGCAGGCCCGAGGGATTGAACCCCGTATAAGCCGCCTTTCAGTGCCACCCAACTGATGCCTGAAACAGGGTCCACTCCAGGCCCGACCACCAAAAATGCCGCCTCCGGCGGTGCACAGTCGACGATCGATTGACATAACGGCAACGCTGCAAATGAACGCTGTATGGCAGATTCCCCGCGCCTCAGGCCACTCTCGGCACTTTGCAGCGACTGATTACGGTGCCAGAAACTACCGGCAATCTTTTGCTGAGTGAGCGCAGCCTGCATCGAGGACAAGCCGATCAGCGATAACAGCAGCAGCAACACCAGGCTGACCAGCAGCACCATGCCTGCCTGTCGTAGACGAAAACCTTCTGCAAGTGTCATGGCAGCCCTACCCCAGCCGGTTCCGCAGCGCCGCCACGACGGCGTAGGTTTGGTCTTTCACCCCGGCAGTCGGGTCTTGCAGCGTCATCACAATGCGCACGCTGCGTATCAAGGATTCGTCGGCCGGGCCGGCGTCGTAGCGCACCACCTCCGTTGACGCAGGCTTGGCCGACACGCCAAAACTGATATCGAACGCCTTCACGTTATCCACCAATACCGCCTTGGCGGGTGATGCAGGTGTACTGAATTTCAACTGCCCTGCTTCGAAGGTGTAGGTAACTTGGCGTAACGCAAAACGGATTTGCCCGGGTGCCGATGCCGGGGCGCTTCCAGCGTAGGCCTGGGCGCTGCCAGTGCAATCGGACAACACAGTCCAGTCAGGCGTGCCGCCCCCAACGGCGACATCCGCGGTCACCAGCGTCAGCGAGGTTGACCCACCTCCGACACGCCAAGCGACAGGCCGGTCAAAAGCGGGCGGGGCGTTGTCGATAAACGCTGTCGCCAGACAGCCGAACATGCCCGCCTGACGGATATCCTGGAGCAGCTTGCCCAGCACAAACCGCGCATCATCCTGCATCAACAAAGCGGCCTGCTGGCTGGCGTTGGTGGCCCTGGTGTTGATTGCCACCTGGCTGGCCCAGAGCACCAGTACCAACCCCATCGCCAAGGCCAGCAGCAACTCCATCAGGCTGAAACCTCGAACAAGACACCTCATTGCGCCACTCCCGGTTCATCGCGGATGCGACTGGTCAGGGTGAAGGTTTCCCGGGCGCCCGGCCTGCCAGTACCTCGACTGTCGTCCCAACTGATGCTGACCGTCACCTCGTCGCCACCGATCGACACCGAGCCTTTGGCGCTCTCCCCGGCAAAACCGCGAATGTTGGCCTCGAAATCATGCAAGTCCAGGTCGCGCACACTGGCGGCAACGTTGCTGGCCAAGGCACGCTCGGTACGCCCCCACGTGTAGTCGGCACCGGAATTGGCACGGATCCGGTCGAGCATATCGTAGGCAATGAAACTGGCCTGGCTGATCATCCTGGAACTGTCGGTGTACTTGAGCGCATTGAGCTGGATCACCGCCGCGCCAAGCAGGCCGATGGTGAGAATCGACACTGCGACCAGCACTTCGATCAGTGTCGTACCGGCTTGGTCGCGGGATAAGGCATTGGGCAAAAAGGGGTTCGTACAGGCAAGCATTACCGTCGTCATCCGTGTCGAGGTCCAAAAAAAGAGCAGTTAAAACCTGCTGTGCGGCCCAAGACTAGCGCCGGTTTTTCACCTGCGCTGCAACCGGAACAAAGGGAAATACTTTGGACATGAAGGCCATCATCCGCCCCCCCAGACGGGACGCTATACCTAGGACTGCACCCAAATCCACGGAGGGATGGCCCATGCAACAACGAGGTTTCACCTTGATCGAACTGCTGCTCGGGCTGATCCTGAGCGGCATCCTGGCCAACATGGCGCTGCCCAGCTTCAAGAGCCTGCTGGAATCACAGCAGCGACAGAGCGCGGCACATGCCTTGGCGCAAGGCCTGCGATATGCACGCACCGAAGCCATCGCACGCAACCGGGCGGTGGTTATTTACGCATTGAAGGACAATTGGGGCCTGGGGTGGCGGGTCATCGTGGACATCAGCGGGCGCGGCCCCCAGGACGATGACAACCCGGTGCTGCTGGAGCGCCAGGCCAGTGGGCAAGTGCTGATCGTGGGCAATGGGCCGCTCAAGACCCAGGTGCGCTTCAGCGGGCTGGGTGAACCCATCTTTTCAGGAGGAGGCTTCCGTGCCGGCACCGTGCATGTGTGTGCCACGGACCAGGCGCAGAGCCTGCACCAGGTAGTGCTGGCGCCCAGCGGGCGTATCAGCCTGCGCAGCGAGCGTGCCGAGCAGGCATTGTGCCGGAGTTGATCCGGCACACCGGGTCGTCACAGCAGCGAGCGAACCCGCAGCTCCTTGGGCATGGAGAACGTAATGTTTTCTTCGCGGCCAGCCAGTTCATCGGCACCGGTGGCGCCCCAGGCGTGCAACTGCTGGATAACGCCGCGCACCAGCACTTCCGGAGCGGAAGCACCCGCCGTGATGCCAATGCGCTCGACGCCATCGAACCAACTGCGCTGCATATCTTCGGCACCGTCGATCAGGTACGCCGGTGTTGCCATGCGCTCAGCCAACTCACGCAGGCGGTTGGAGTTGGAACTGTTGGGGCTGCCGACGACCAGGACCACATCACATTCGTCTGCCAGTTGCTTGACCGCGTCCTGGCGGTTCTGGGTGGCGTAGCAGATGTCGTCCTTGCGCGGGCCGCCAATGGCCGGGAAGCGACTGCGCAGCGCGTCGATCACGCGACTGGTATCGTCCATGGACAGGGTGGTCTGGGTCACGAATGCCAGGCGCTCGGGGTTCTGTACCTGCAGGTTGGCGACATCCTTTTCGTCTTCCACCAGGTAAATGGAGCCGCCATTGCTGGCATCGTACTGCCCCATGGTGCCTTCGACTTCCGGGTGGCCGGCGTGGCCGATCAGGATGCACTCGCGACCGTCACGGCTGTAGCGCGCGACTTCGATGTGCACCTTGGTGACCAGTGGGCAGGTAGCATCGAAGACTTTCAGGCCGCGGCCTGCCGCTTCGGTACGCACCGCCTGGGAAACACCGTGGGCGCTGAAGATGACGATTACATCGTCCGGCACCTGATCCAGCTCTTCGACAAAGATGGCGCCACGTGCACGCAGGTCTTCGACCACGAATTTGTTGTGGACGACTTCATGACGCACGTAAATCGGCGGCCCGAAGACTTCCAGGGCGCGGTTGACGATTTCGATCGCCCGGTCCACACCGGCGCAGAAGCCACGGGGGTTGGCGAGTTTGATTTGCATGCTGTGCCTCGTGTCTTGCTCGGCAAGAAATTGGATCTTGTGGGAACTGGCTTGCCTGCGATGCAGGCACCTCGGTGTATCAGGTACACCAGGGTGATGCTATCGCAGGCAAGCCAGCTCCCACACAAGCCAGCGCCCGCAGGCGCCGGTTTTGTCAGTTAGATCGCTTTAACGCTGATGATTTCAACGTCGAACGTCAAGGTTTTACCGGCCAACGGATGGTTGAAGTCGATGGTCACTTGCGCGTCATCAAAAGCTTTCACCACACCCGGCAGTTCGGTATTGGCCGCATCGTTGAAAATCACCAGCAGGCCTTCCGACAGGTCCATGTCCTGGAACTGCGAACGCGGGATGATCTGCACGTTTTGCGGGTTGGGCTGGCCAAAGGCGTTTTCCGGCTGGATCTGCAGGGTGCGCTTGTCGCCGGCCTTGAAGCCGAACAGGGCCGCTTCGAAACCCGGCAGCAGGTTGCCGTCGCCGACCTTGAAGGTGGCCGGGGCTTTGTCGAACGTGCTGTCGACCGTGTCGCCATTCTCCAGGCGCAGTGCAAAATGCAAAGTGACTTCCGTGTTCTGGCCGATGCGTTGCTCAGCCAATACCTGATCAGTCATTGACGGTCTCTCCGGTTTTCTTGCTTTTGAACATATCCAGCGCCAGCATGATTGCACCGACGGTGATGGCGCTGTCGGCGAAGTTGAACGCCGGGAAGTAATGGCGGTTCTGCCAATGCACCAGGATGAAGTCGATCACATGGCCCAGCGCAATGCGGTCATACAGGTTGCCGAGCGCGCCGCCCAACACCAGGGCCAGGGCGATGGCCAGCCAGGTGTCATCGCGACCCAGGCGCTTGAGCCACACCACCAGCACCGCACTGACCACCACGGCGATCAGGGCAAACAGCCAGCGCTGCCAGCCACCGCTGTCAGCCAGGAAGCTGAAGGCAGCGCCGGTGTTGTAGGCCAGGGTCCAGCTGAAGTAATCCGGGATCACCACGATTTGCTGGAACATCTGCAGGGAGCCTTCGAAATGAGCCTTGCTGACCTGGTCGATGACCAGGACCAGCACACTCAGTACGAGCCAGCCCAGACGTCCGAAACGACTGGCGTTAGGCATAGTGGCGAACCTCGCCAGCGCCCGAGATGTTGTCGACGCAACGACCGCAGATTTCCGGGTGCTCAGGGTTCACGCCAACGTCCTCACGGCAATGCCAGCAACGGGCGCATTTAGGGAAGGCCGACTTGACCACTTTGAGCTTGAGGCCCGGCACTTCGGTGGCAACCGCGTCCGCCGGGGCCTGGGCGAATGGCGCCAGGCTCGCGGTTGAAGTGATCAGCACGAAGCGCAGTTCGTTGCTCAGCTTGGCCAGGTCGGCGGTGAGACCGTCTTCGGCAAACAGGGTGACTTCGGCTTGCAGGTTGCCACCGACGGCCTTGGCCGCACGCTGCACTTCCAGCTCCTTGTTCACCGCAACCTTCACGGCCATCACGCCTTCCCAGTACTCGCGGCCCAGTTCGAAGTCAGCCGGCAGTTCGGTCAGGCCTTCGTACCAGGTATTGAGCATCACCGACTCGTTGCGCTCGCCCGGCAGGTATTCCCACAGCTCGTCGGCGGTGAACGCCAGGATCGGCGCGATCCAGCGCACCAGCGCTTCGCTGATGTGATACAGCGCGGTCTGCGCCGAACGGCGCGCCTTGCTGTTGGCGCCGGTGGTGTACTGGCGGTCCTTGATGATGTCGAGGTAGAAACCACCCAACTCCTGCACGCAGAAGTTGTGGATCTTCGAGTAGACGTTCCAGAAACGGTATTCGCCGTAGTTTTCCTGCAACTCGCGCTGCAGCAACAGGGTACGGTCCACCGCCCAACGGTCGAGGGCGAGCATGTCTTCGGCCGCCAGGAGGTCGGTGGCCGGGTTGAAACCGGTCAGGTTCGACAACAGGAAGCGCGCGGTATTACGGATACGACGGTAGGCGTCGGCGCTGCGAGCCAGGATCTGGTCCGACACGGCGATCTCGCCCGAATAGTCGGTCGACGCGACCCACAGACGCATGATGTCGGCGCCCAGGGTGTCGTTGATCTTTTTCGGCTCGATCACGTTCTTCAGCGACTTGGACATCTTGCGGCCCGTCTCGTCGACGGTGAAGCCGTGGGTCAGCAGTTCGCGGTACGGCGCATGGTTGTCGATGGCGCAACCGGTCAGCAACGACGAGTGGAACCAGCCGCGGTGTTGGTCCGAACCTTCCAGGTACAGGTCGGCACGCGGGCCGGTTTCGTGCCCCATCGGGTGCGAGCCGCGCAGCACATGCCAGTGAGTGGTGCCCGAGTCGAACCACACGTCGAGGGTGTCGCTGATCTTGTCGTACTGCGGCGCTTCATCGCCCAGCAGTTCGGCGGCGTCCAGCTTGAACCAGGCTTCGATGCCTTCCTGTTCGACACGCTGGGCCACTTGTTCCATCAACTCGACGGTGCGTGGGTGCAGCTCGCCGCTTTCCTTGTTCAGGAAGAACGGGATCGGCACGCCCCAGTTACGCTGGCGCGATATACACCAGTCAGGGCGGTTGGCGATCATCGAGTGCAGGCGCGCCTGGCCCCAGGCCGGGACGAACTTGGTGTCTTCGATGGCCTTGAGCGAGCGGACACGCAGGGTGTCGCCATTGGTCGGCTCTTTGTCCATGCCGATGAACCACTGCGCGGTGGCGCGGTAGATCAGCGGGGTCTTGTGCCGCCAGCAGTGCATATAGCTGTGCTTGATGGTTTCGGTGTGCAGCAGCGAGCCGACTTCCGACAGTTTTTCGATGATCGAATCGTTGGCCTTGAAGATGAACTGGCCGCCGAAGAACTCCAGCGACGGTGCGTACACGCCGTTGCTCTGCACCGGGTTCAGGATGTCATCGTTGACCATGCCGTAGGCTTTGCAGGTCACGAAGTCGTCCACGCCATAAGCGGGCGCGGAGTGAACGATGCCGGTGCCGGCGCCCAGTTCAACGTAGTCCGCCAGGTAAACTGGAGACAGACGGTCATAGAACGGGTGACGGAAATTGATCAGTTCCAACGCGGAGCCGGTGGTGGTGGCGATGACCGACCCTTGCAGCTCGTAGCGGGCCAGGCAGGCTTCGACCATTTCTTCGGCCAGCACCAGCAGGCGGTCACCGACGTCCACCAGGGCGTAGGTGAATTCCGGGTGCACGTTCAGCGCCTGGTTGGCCGGGATGGTCCACGGGGTGGTGGTCCAGATCACGATGACGGCCGGCTTGCCCAGGCTTGCCAGGCCGAAGGCCTCGGCCAGCTTGGCGTCGTCGGCGACCGGGAAGGCCACGTCGATGGTCGAGGACTTCTTGTCTTCGTACTCGACTTCCGCTTCAGCCAGGGCCGAACCACAGTCGAAGCACCAGTTCACGGGCTTGAGGCCCTTGAACACGAAACCGCCCTTGACGATTTCGGCCAAGGCGCGGATTTCACCGGCCTCGTTCTTGAAGTTCATGGTCTTGTAGGGGTTATCCCACTCGCCGAGCACGCCCAGGCGGATGAACTCGGACTTCTGTCCTTCGATCTGCTCGGTGGCGTAGGCACGGCACAGTTCGCGGGTCTTATCCGCGCCCAGGTTCTTGCCGTAGGTCACTTCGACTTTGTGTTCGATCGGCAGGCCGTGACAGTCCCAACCCGGGACATAAGGCGCGTCGAAGCCCGACAGGGTTTTCGAGCGCAGGATCATGTCCTTGAGAATCTTGTTCAGCGCATGACCGATGTGAATCGTGCCGTTGGCATAAGGAGGGCCGTCGTGCAGGACGAATTTCGGACGATCCTTGCCAATCTCGCGCAACTTTCCGTACAGGCCAATACTGTCCCAGCGCTGCAGGATCTGCGGTTCGCGCTGTGGCAGGCCGGCCTTCATTGGGAAGGCGGTGTCCGGAAGGTTTAGCGTGGCTTTATAGTCGGTCATTTAAGGCTCTTCGGTTAGCGATGGGCGCTAGGTGCGGCTAGTGCACGGGCGGCGGCGACATCCGCATTGATCGCCGTTTTCAACGCCTCAAGGGAGGCGAAACGCTGCTCTTCACGCAGCTTTTGGTGGAAAACCACCGTCAAACGCCGGTCATACAGATCACCGGCAAAATCCAGCAAATGTACTTCCAGGTGGGCCTTGCCATCACCTGCAACCGTGGGCCTGACGCCTATGTTGGCGACTCCCGGCCACGATTGGCCGTCGATGGCGACGCTTACCAGGTAAACCCCGGTCAGCGGCACACGACGGCGCTTGAGTTGCACGTTGGCGGTTGGCGTGCCCAGTTGGCGCGCCAGCTTCTGGCCGTGCAGGACCCGTCCGGCAATGCGGAACGGGCGACCGAGCAAACGCTCGGCCAAGGCGAAGTCGGCGGCGGCCAGTGCGTTACGCACCTGGGTACTGCTCACGCGCAGGCCGTCCAATTCGACGGTTTGCGCGGCTTCGACGGTAAAACCCTGGTTGACGCCGGCCTGTTGCAGGAAATCGAAATCCCCGACGCGGTCGCAACCGAAACGGAAGTCGTCGCCGACCTCCAGATGCTGTACGCCCAGGCCATCGACCAGGATGCGGTCGACGAACTCGGCCGCACTGAGGCTTTGCAAACGCTGGTTGAAAGCCAGGCAGAGGACGCGGTCCACGCCCTCTTCAGCCAGCAACTGCAGCTTGTCGCGCAGACGGGCCAGGCGTGCCGGCGCAGTCTCGGGCGTAAAGTATTCCCGCGGCTGCGGCTCGAAAATCACCACGCAGCTGGGCACGCCCAACTCGACCGCACGTTCGCGCAGCCGGGCCAGGATAGCCTGGTGGCCACGGTGAACACCGTCAAAGTTGCCAATAGTGGCGACGCAGCCCCGATGCTCGGGGCGCAGGTTGTGGAGACCTCGAACCAGCTGCATAACGCGCTTCTTGCTCATAAAGTGGTCGATTATAACCACACCCGGCCCCGGACGACAGGCAACTGAACAGGCCAAATGGGTCGAATCGATAAAACAACCGTTTTATCGCGGCAAACTCTCTAACCCAGGGACTTGCGATTGAAATCCCGCAATCGGAAGCCTTGCAGCAGCAACATCCCGAAGTACACCACCACACCGGCAACGACCAGCGCACCCAGGCGCAGGAAGCGTTCCAGCATATGGCCCTCATCCCAAGCGGGCATGAAGTGCATCAACCCCAGCAACACAGCCGACATCGCCCCGACCGCCACCAGCAGCTTGAGGGTGAACAGGCCCCAGCCGGCCTGTGGCTGGAACATCTGCTGCTTGCGCAACTGGTAAAACAAAAGCCCTGCGTTGATGCACGCGCCCGCACTGATGGCCAAGGCCAGGCCGGCATGGGCCAGCGGACCGATAAACACCAGATTGAGCAGTTGCGTGACGATCAGCGTGAAAATCGCGATTTTCACTGGAGTACGGATGTTTTGCTGGGCGTAGAAGCCTGGGGCGAGCACTTTGATCACGATGATGCCGAGCAAGCCGACGGAATAGGCGACCAAGGCATGTTGCGTCATCAGTGCGTCGTGGGCATCGAATTGGCCGTATTGAAACAGTGACACAGTCAGCGGCTCAGCCAGGATCCCCAAGGCCAGTGCGCACGGCAACACCAGCACGAAGCACAGGCGCAGGCCCCAATCGAGGATGCGCGAGTATTCCTGGCGGTCCTTGCTGGCGTAGGTGCGCGACAGGGTCGGTAACAAAATCGTGCCCAGGGCCACGCCGAGCACGCCGGACGGCAGCTCCATCAGGCGGTCGGCGTAGTACATCCACGACACCGAGCCCGATACCAGCAGCGAGGCGAACGCCGTGTTGATGATCAGGGAAATCTGGCTCACGGAAACACCCAGGATCGCCGGCAGCATATTGCGCATCACGCGCCATACGCCAGTGTCCTTGAGGTTCAGGCGTGGCAATACGAGCATGCCGATCTTTTTCAGGTGTGGCAGTTGGTAGAGCAGTTGCGCCAGGCCACCGGCCAATACGGCCCAGCCGAGCGCCATCACTGGCGGGTCGAAGTACGGCGTGAGAAACAGCGCGAAGATGATCATGCTGACGTTCAGCAGGGTCGGCACGAAGGCTGGCACCGAGAAGCGGTTCCAGGTATTGAGGATCGCCCCGGCCAGGGATGACAGGGAGATCAGCAATATATAAGGAAAGGTCACTCGCAGCAGATCAGTGGTGAGCGCGAATTTTTCCGGGGTATTGGCAAAACCGGGGGCCGTGGCCCAGATCACCCAGGGGGCGGCGAGCATGCCAAGGATGGTCACCAGCATCAGCACCAGGGTCAACAGGCCGCAGACGTAGGCGATGAAGGTGCGGGTGGCTTCTTCGCCTTGCTGGGTCTTGTACTCGGCCAGGATCGGCACGAATGCCTGGGAGAAAGCACCTTCAGCGAAGATCCGCCGCAGCAGGTTGGGCAATTTAAACGCAATAAAGAAGGCATCCGTGGCCATGCTGGCGCCAAAAATGCGCGCCAGCAGGGTGTCACGCACAAACCCCAGGACCCGGGAGATCATCGTGATAGAGCTGACGGCGGCCAACGATTTGAGCAGATTCATTGAAAGAGTTTGCGCCTTTAGATAAAGAGCAGGCGTACAAAGCGCCCACTTATGCGATACTGCGCGCCTGCAACAGCACAGAGCCAAAGCTCGCGAGTTTACAGGTCAAGCGCCGGAAATAAATCACCCGCCTCTTCAGATCGACCACTCAGCAGTTCGCATCAGCCGCCCTTGACAACCCATCAAGTCATCGGCATGATTCGCGGCCTATTTTGTTTGCTATTTCCTAAAAAGTCTTTCGAGGAGCTCGACGGTGGCCAACACACCTTCCGCCAAAAAACGTGCAAAACAGGCTGAGAAGCGTCGCAGCCACAACGCCAGCCTGCGTTCCATGGTTCGTACCTACATCAAGAATGTAGTTAAAGCCATCGACACCAAAGACGCTGAAAAAGCCCAAGCTGCTTACGTTCTGGCTGTGCCAGTTATCGACCGTATGGCCGATAAAGGCATCATCCACAAGAACAAGGCCGCTCGCCATAAGAGCCGCCTGAATGGCCACATCAAGGCTCTGAGCGTTGCTGCTGCAGCCTAAGTGGTAACAACTGCCACGCAGCCCAGGTTGCGAAACAGTTAAGAAATGCCCCGTACCGAAAGGTCCGGGGCATTTTTGTTGTGGGAGGTGGCAAGCCCCCTCCCACATTTTTTCAAGCGCAAAAAAACGCCCCGAACCAGTCGGGGCGTTTTTGCTACCGATTGATCAAACCATAATCAATGGTGGTGACCGCCTTCACCGTGAACGTGGCCGTGGGCCACTTCTTCCTGGGAAGCGTCGCGGATGGCAACGATCTTCACTTGGAAGTTCAGGCGCTGACCAGCCAGCGGGTGATTGCCGTCGACGGTGACGTCGTCGCCGTCCAGATCACGGATGGTGACGATCTGCATTTGGCCGTCCGGCGCGGAAGCGTGGAACTGCATGCCCACTTCCAGCTCGTCGACACCTTCGAACATGCTGCGGCTCAGGGTGCTGACCAGTTCGGCCGAGTACTCGCCGTAGGCATCTTCAGGTTCTACGGCAACGGTCAGCTCATCACCGACGCTCTTGCCTTCCAGGGCCTTTTCCAGGCCTGGGATGATGTTACCTGCGCCTTGCAGGTAGACCAGCGGCGCGCCGCCGGCTGAGCTGTCGATGACCTCACCAGCGTCGTTGGTCAGGGTATAGTCGATGGAGACAGCCTTGTTAGCGGCGATCGTCATGGGGCGAGACCTTTTGCATAAGAATGAAGAACGGACAAGTCTAAACAAGGATTTGCCCGAAAGCGAACAGAACCCGGACAGACGGGACCGATCAACGGCATCCTTCATCATCGGGTTCCACCAGGACGACGACCAGCACTGGGTTGCCGAGCTGTCCTGCGGCCACACCCAGCACCTGCGCCACCAGCCGCCGTGGCAGTCACGCGCCTGGGTACAGGACCCCGCGCAACGTATTGAAAAAATAGGCCAGCCCTTTGCCTGCGGCTGGTGTGCGCGGGAGCGCGAATAACGATAACCTTGGCGCCTGATTCGCGGTAGACGCTCAGCCATAGAGCGCCACCCAAGCCATGCACCTCCAGAGAATCCGCATGCAGACTTTTTTTATCGCGCCCACCGATTTTGGTGTGGGTCTGACCTCCATCAGCCTTGGGCTGGTGCGTACCCTTGAACGGGCCGGACTGAAAGTCGGTTTTTTCAAGCCGATTGCCCAGCCGCACCCCGGCGACACCGGCCCCGAGCGCTCCACCGAACTGATAGCGCGCACTCACGGCCTCAAGCCGCCGCAGCCGCTGGGCCTGGCCCACGTAGAGCGCATGCTCGGCGACGGCCAGCTCGACGAGTTGCTCGAAGAGATCATCACGCTGTACCAGCAAGCCGCCGTGGGCAAGGACGTATTGATCGTCGAAGGCATGGTGCCCACCCGCAGCGCCAGCTATGCGGCGCGGGTCAACCTGCACCTGGCCAAGAGCCTGGATGCGGAAGTGATCCTGGTGTCTGCCCCGGAAAACGAGGTGCTCACCGAACTCTCAGGTCGCGTGGAATTGCAGGCCCAACTGTTCGGCGGCCCGAAAGACCCGAAAGTGCTCGGCGTGATCCTCAACAAAGTGCGCACCGACGAAAGCATGGAAGCCTTCTCGGCTCGCCTGAAAGAACATTCGCCGCTGTTGCGCAGCGGTGATTTCCGTCTGCTCGGCTGCATTCCCTATCAACCGGAACTCAACGCACCGCGTACCCGCGACGTGGCCGACCTGATGGGCGCGCAGATCCTCAACGCTGGCGACTACGAAACCCGGCGCATGACCAAGATCATCATTTGCGCACGCACCATGCGCAACACCGTGGAGCTGCTCAAGCCCGGCGTGCTGGTGGTGACCCCCGGCGACCGCGACGACATCATCCTCGCCGTCAGCCTGGCCGCGATCAACGGCGTCCCCCTGGCCGGCCTGCTGCTGACCAGCGACACCCTGCCCGACCCACGCATCATGGAGCTGTGCCGTGGCGCGTTCCAGGCCGGGCTACCGGTGCTGTCGGTGAGTACCGGCTCCTACGACACCGCCAACCAGCTCAACAGCCTCAACAAGGAAATCCCGATTGATGACCGCGAGCGCGCGGAAATCATCACGGATTTCGTTGCCAGCCACCTCGATGCGCGCTGGCTGCACCAACGTTGCGGCACACCACGGGAAATGCGCCTGTCGCCGGCGGTGTTCCGCTACCAGCTGATCCAGCGCGCCCAGGCTGCCAACAAACGCATCGTGTTGCCCGAAGGCAGCGAGCCGCTGACCGTGCAAGCCGCCGCGATCTGCCAGGCGCGGGGCATTGCCCGGTGCGTGCTGCTGGCCAAGCCGGCTGATGTGGAAGCGGTTGCCCGCGCCCAGGGCATCGAATTGCCCGAAGGCCTGGAGATTCTCGACCCGGACCTGATCCGCCAACGCTATGTCGAGCCGATGGTGGCGCTGCGCAAGAGCAAAAGCCTCAACGCCCCCATGGCTGAGCAACAGCTGGAAGACACCGTGGTGATCGCCACCATGATGCTCGCACTGGATGAGGTGGACGGCCTGGTGTCTGGCGTCATTCACTCCACCGCCAACACCATCCGCCCTGCCCTGCAGCTGATCAAGACCGCACCGGGCTGCACCCTGGTGTCATCGGTATTCTTCATGCTGTTCCCCGAGCAGGTGCTGGTGTACGGCGACTGCGTGATGAACCCGCACCCGAGCGCCGCCGAACTGGCGGAGATCGCCCTGCAAAGCGCTGACTCGGCGGCTGCGTTCGGCATCACCCCGCGCGTGGCGATGATCAGCTATTCCAGCGGCGATTCGGCCAGCGGCGAGGAAGTGGAAAAAGTCCGCGAAGCTACCCTGCTCGCCCACGAACAGCAAAGCTCGCTGCTGATCGACGGCCCGCTGCAATACGACGCCGCCGCCAACGAAAACGTGGCCCGGCAATTGGCCCCCAACAGCCAGGTCGCCGGCAAGGCCACAGTGTTTGTGTTCCCCGACCTGAACACCGGCAACACCACGCACAAGGCCGTGCAGCGCAGTGCCGATTGCGTGAGCCTGGGGCCGATGCTCCAGGGCCTGCGCAAACCGGTCAACGACCTGCCGCGCGGCGCCCAGGTGGACGACATCGTGTACACCATCGCACTGACTGCGATCCAAGCCGCCAACCGACCTATGGATATCTAAATGCTGGATTTTCTACCTGCCGCTGTGCGCGGGATGATCGCGTCGCTGTTGTTGGCGCTGAATACGATCCTGTTGTGTTCGTTCCTGTTTATCGTGGCGTTGTTCAAGGCCTTGCCGTTTGCCAAGCGCTTCAGCGAATGGCTGATGAACCACACCCATGAGGCCTGGGTGACCAACAACAAGGGCTGGATGAACCTGGTACGGCGCACCCGCTGGCACATCACCGGGCTGGAAGGGCTGGACTACCAGCACTCGTACCTGGTGACCAGCAACCATCAGAGCTGGGTCGACATCATGGTGCTGCAATACGTGCTGAACCGGCGGATTCGCCCACTGAAGTTCTTCCTCAAGCAGGAGCTGATCTGGGTGCCGGTAATTGGCCTGGCGTGGTGGGCGCTGGGCTTCCCGTTCATGAAGCGCTACACCAAGCCCTACCTGGAAAAACACCCGGAAAAGAAAGGCAAGGACTTGGAAACCACCCGCAAGACCTGTGCGAAGTTTCGCGACAACCCCGTGGGTATTTTCAACTTTGCCGAGGGCACGCGGTTTACTGCCGGTAAACATGCCCAGCAGAAATCGCCGTTCCGCTACCTGCTCAAGCCCAAGGCCGGAGGCATCGCGTTTGTGCTGGATGCCATGGGGGAGCAGTTGAAGTCACTGGTGAACGTGACCATTCACTACCCGGCTGGGCGCCCAGGTTATTGGGATTTGCTGTGCGGGAATGTGCGGGACGTGGTGGTGCACTTTGAGGAAGTGCAGATTCCGGCTGAGTTCATTGGCAAGAATTATGAGCAGGATGGGACGTATCGGTTGGCGTTCCAGGGGTGGATCAATCGGTTGTGGGAAGACAAGGACCAACTGCTGGAAAAGCTGCACAAAGACTTCCCAGGTAAACAGTGATCAAAATGTGGGAGCTGGCTTGCCTGCGAAAGCGGTGGATCTGTTGTAAATATATCAACTGGCAGGCCGCTATCGCAGGCAAGCCAGCTCCCACATTGGCAGTGTGCACATTTGTTAATAGGTAAAAAGCCCGCCACCGATCACTCGGTGGCGGGCTTTTTCGTGGCCGCGAGGGTTAGATCGCGCCGCGCTGACGCAACAGCTCCAGCACTTGCTTGACGCTCTCTTCCAGCGACAGGGCCTGGGTGTCGATCACCAGATCGGCATTCAACGGCACGTCGTACGGGAAGGATTCGCCCGGGATGTTATCCCCACCGGCCGCGTACAGGCCTTGCGGATCACGCTCGGCGCACACCAGTGGCGAGGCCTGCACATAGACGGTCAGCAGGCGATCATCGCCGATCAACGCCTTGGCCTGTTCACGGCCTTCGGCATCCGGCGCAACGAACGCAGCCAGGGTCAGCAGGCCCGCTTCGTTGAACTGACGCGCCACATGCGCGGCACGACGCCAGTTCTCGGTGCGACCGGCACGGTCCTGCGGCAAGCCCCTGTTCAGGTCGTGGCGCAGGTTCTGGCCATCCAGCACAAATACCGCACGCCCCATGTCGAACAGCCTGCGCTCGACCGCATAGGCCAGGGTGCTCTTGCCGGCGCCAGACAGGCCGCTGAACAGTACGGTCGCCGGTTGCTGGCCGAAGCGCAGTGCGCGCTCCTCGGTGGCGACATGCGCAAGGCTGCCATGTTGCGCAGAGCCGCCATGATTGACCGGCGGCGCGATGATCATGCCCGCAGCCACCGTGCCATTGGTCAGGCGGTCGATAACAATGAACGCGCCAGTGGTGCGGTTGCTGTCGTAGCCGTCCAGGGCGATGGCCGCATCAAGGCTGACCTTGACCCGGCCGATCTCATTCAACTGCAACGAACTCGCCGGGCCTTCAGCCAGGGTGTTCACGTCCACGCGATGCACGATGCTGGTGATGGAACCCGGCACGTAGCTGGTGGCGCGCTTGATGTCGTACTTCTTGCCCGGCAGCATCGGTTCTTCGGCCATCCACACCAGCATGGCGTCGAAGGCGTCGGTCACTTGCGGCACGTTGTCGGCATGTACCAGCAGGTCACCACGGGAGATGTCGATCTCGTCTTCCATGGTCAGCGTCACCGCTTGACCAGGGCCGGCGTGCTCCAGCTCACCTTCGAAGGTGACGATGGATTTGACGCGACTGCTCTTGCCCGACGGCAGCACCACGACTTCATCGCCCTTGTGCACGATGCCGCTGGCCAGGGTGCCGGCGAAACCACGGAAGTTCAGGTTCGGACGGTTGACGTACTGCACCGGGAAACGCAGGTCGGTGTAGTTGCGATCGTTGGCGATCTCGACGGTTTCGAGGATCTCCATCAGCGACTGGCCTGTATACCAGGGCGAACGCTCGCTCTTGTTCACCACGTTGTCGCCCTTGAGCGCCGACATCGGCACGAAGGCCAGGGTGCTCGGCTTGAAGGCGATACCGTCGGCGAACTTCAGGTAGTCGGCCTTGATCTGCTCGAATACGCCTTGGTCGAAGCCATTGATGTCCATCTTGTTGACGGCCACCACGATGTGCTTGATGCCCAGCAACGAGGCGATGAAGCTGTGACGACGGGTCTGGGTCTGCACGCCATAGCGCGCGTCGATCAGGATGATCGCCAGGTCACAGGTGGAGGCACCGGTGGCCATGTTGCGGGTGTACTGCTCATGGCCGGGGGTGTCGGCGATGATGAATTTGCGCTTGGCGGTGGAGAAATAGCGGTAGGCGACATCGATGGTGATGCCCTGCTCCCGCTCGGCCTGCAGACCGTCGACCAGCAAGGCCAGGTCGATGTCGTCACCGGTGGTGCCGGATTTCTTCGAATCGCGGGTGATGGCTTCCAGGTGATCTTCGTAGATCATCTTGGAGTCGTGCAGCAGGCGCCCGATCAGGGTGCTCTTGCCGTCGTCGACGTTGCCACAGGTCAGGAAGCGCAACATTTCCTTGCGCTCGTGCTGGCCCAGGTAGGCGAGGATGTCCTCGCTGATCAAATCAGATTGATGCGACATGACAGCCCCTTAGAAATAGCCTTGACGTTTTTTATCTTCCATCGAGCCGGCACCATCGTGGTCAATGACACGGCCCTGGCGCTCGGAAGTTCGCGTCAGGAGCATTTCCTGAATGATGTCCGTCAGCGTCTCGGCTTCGGACTCCACCGCGCCCGTCAACGGGTAGCAGCCAAGGGTACGGAAACGTACTTTCTTTTTGACGATTCGGGCTTTGTCTTCGTCGGACAGGTGCTCGAGGATGCGGTCGTCGTCGATCATGATCAACGTGCCGTTCTTTTCGATCACTTCACGTTCGGCGGCGAAGTACAGCGGCACGATTGGAATGCCTTCCAGGTAGATGTACTGCCAGATGTCCAGCTCGGTCCAGTTGGACAGCGGGAACACGCGGATCGACTCGCCCTTGTTGACGTTGCCGTTGTAGACGTTCCACAGCTCGGGGCGCTGGTTCTTCGGGTCCCAGCGGTGCTTGCTGTCGCGGAACGAGTACACGCGCTCTTTGGCGCGGGACTTCTCTTCATCGCGACGGGCACCGCCAAAGGCTGCGTCGAAACCATGCTTGTCCAGGGCCTGCTTGAGGCCTTCGGTCTTCATGATGTCGGTGTGCTTGGCGCTGCCGTGGGTGAAGGGGTTGATGCCCTGCGCCACGCCGTCCGGGTTGACGTGGGTGATCAGGTCCAGGCCCAGCTCTTCGACCATTTTGTCGCGGAACTTGTACATCTCCTGGAATTTCCAGCGGGTGTCGACGTGCATCACCGGGAACGGCAGCTTGCCCGGGAAGAAGGCTTTGCGCGCCAGGTGCAGCATCACGGCGGAGTCTTTACCGATCGAGTAGAGCATCACCGGGTTGTCGAACTCGGCGGCGACCTCGCGGATGATGTGGATGCTTTCCGCCTCCAGCTGTTTCAGATGCGTCAGTTTGTCGACCATGGTTACTCACGGAAAAACGATCTTATGGACGGCCAGCGGGCCGTGTTCGAGCGGGGCATGCTAGCACAGCACCTGCTTCTATTCAGGCGGCCTACTAGACCGAAACGGTATATGAATATGCCCCCAGGTTTGGCCCTCAAATCGGGTTGGGGCAGTCGATGAACAAATGCTCCAACGCGAAGCGCCGCGCCAGGTAATCGCCCAGCGCCTGTACGCCGTAGCGCTCAGTGGCATGGTGACCGGCGGCGATGAAGCTGATGTCGTTTTCGCGGGCGCTGTGGAAGGTTTGCTCGGAAGCCTCGCCGCTGAGGAACAGGTCGACACCGGCCGCAATCGCGTCGTCGATGTAGCCCTGGCCACCACCGGTGCACCAGCCGACGCGGCGGATCATCTCGCTACCTTCGATCAGCAATGGCTCGCGGCCCATGACGTCCTGCACGCGGCGTGCAAAGTCGCGGGGCGACAGGGGCTCGGCGAGCGAGCCGACCAGCCCGACGATTTTGGGATTGTCCGGGTCCAGCGGGCCCTCGACGGTAATGTCCAACTGACGGGCCAACTGCACGTTGTTGCCGACCTCGGGGTGCAGGTCCAGCGGCAGATGGTAGGCCAGCAGGCTGATGTCATGCTTGAGCAGCGTCTTCAGGCGGCGCTGCTTCATGCCAGTGATGCAAGGGTTTTCGCCTTTCCAGAAGTAACCGTGGTGCACCAGGACCAGGTCAGCCTGGGCTTCGACGGCCGCGTCCAACAGGGCCTGGCTGGCGGTCACGCCGCTGACGATGCGCATGACCTGGGGCCGGCCCTCGACCTGCAGGCCATTGGGGCAGTAGTCGGCAATTTTCGCGCTGCCGAGGTAGCGGTCTGCTTCCTCGACGAGGGTGGTAAGGGGGACGGCCATAAAAGACTCCTAAATATCCGGTTCGCAGGCGTCACAGCCTCGTATAATGCGCGACATTATGGGCGCTCTCCCGCCCCCTGCAACCTGTCAGGACTTACTTGATGCTCAAGGCGCTGCGTTTTTTTGGATGGCCATTGCTGGCTGGCGTGCTGATCGCGATGCTGATTATTCAGCGTTACCCCGAGCTGGTGGGTCTGCCCAGCCTGGATGTGAACCTGCAACAGGCGCCGCAAAGCAACTCGGTGGTGCAAGGCCCGGTGACCTACGCCGATGCCGTGGTGATCGCCGCTCCTGCCGTGGTCAACCTGTACACCACTAAAGTCATCAACAAACCGGCCCATCCACTGTTTGAAGACCCGCAGTTCCGCCGTTACTTCGGTGACAACGGGCCCAAGCAGCGTCGCATGGAATCCAGCCTGGGTTCCGGGGTGATCATGAGCCCCGAAGGTTACATCCTCACCAATAACCACGTGACCACTGGCGCCGACCAGATCGTGGTCGCCCTGCGTGACGGCCGCGAAACCCTGGCCCGCGTAGTGGGCAGCGACCCGGAAACCGACCTCGCGGTACTGAAGATCGACCTGAAGAGCCTGCCGTCGATCACCCTCGGCCGTTCCGACGGTTTGCGCGTGGGTGACGTGGCGCTGGCCATCGGCAACCCGTTCGGCGTAGGCCAGACCGTGACCATGGGCATAATCAGCGCTACCGGGCGCAACCAGTTGGGCCTCAACAGCTACGAAGACTTCATCCAGACCGACGCCGCGATCAACCCAGGTAACTCCGGCGGCGCATTGGTGGACGCCAATGGCAACCTGACGGGCATCAATACGGCAATCTTTTCCAAGTCCGGCGGCTCCCAGGGCATCGGGTTTGCGATCCCGGTGAAGTTGGCGATGGAGGTGATGAAGTCGATCATCGAGCATGGTCAGGTGATTCGCGGCTGGCTGGGGATTGAAGTACAACCATTGACCAAGGAACTGGCCGAGTCGTTTGGCTTGACCGGACGCCCAGGCATCGTGGTCGCCGGGATCTTCCGCGATGGCCCGGCACAGAAAGCCGGCCTGCAACTGGGGGATGTGATCCTCAGCATCAACGGCGAACCGGCCGGTGATGGCCGCAAGTCGATGAACCAGGTGGCACGGATCAAGCCGACCGACAAGGTGGCGATCCAGGTCATGCGCAACGGCAAAGAGATCAAGCTGCTGGCGGAAATCGGGCTGCGTCCGCCACCTGCGCCGGTCAAGGAAGAGCAATAAGCCACCTTGAACAGGTGCCCGCTCTCGGGCACCTGTAAACAGATATTTCAAAGCAATTCATTCTCATTAGGCATGTTATATTGTTTCAATATCGCTATTGGAACGCTCTATCATGCCGTCTCGAAGAATCGCCCCCTTGGCTGGCCTGGCCTTGGGTTTGTTGCTCGACCCCGCCTTCGCCGAAGAAAACACCCTGGAACTCGATACCATCAGCGTCACCACCGATGCCTATGAGTCCACCACCGGCCCGGTCAAAGGCTACCGTGCCACCCGCTCCGCCAGTGCGACAAAAACCGACGCCGCCATTCGCGACATCCCGCAATCCATCAGCGTGATTCCCGCCACTGTGCTCAAGGACCTGGGCAGTACCAGCGTGGAGCGGGCCCTGGAATTTGCCGGCGGCGTGTCCAAGCAGAACAACTTCGGCGGCCTGACCCTCTACGAGTACAGCGTGCGTGGCTTCACCACGTCGGAGTTCTATCAGGACGGCTTCAGCGCCAACCGTGGCTATCCGAGTACACCGGACGCGGCGAACATCGAGCGTATCGAAGTGCTCAAGGGCCCCGCCGCCAGCCTGTATGGGCGCGGCGATCCCGGTGGCACGGTGAATATCGTTACCAAGAAGCCCCAGCCTGAAGCCTTCACAACCTTGCAAACCAGCGCCGGCAGTTGGGACCGCTATCGCACCGCCGTGGACGTGAACACCCCGCTGGACAGCGAAGGCAACGTGCTGTCGCGGGTCAACCTGGCGGTGGAAGACAACCACAGTTTCCGCGATCACGTGCAGAGCAAGCGGGTATTCGTCGCGCCGTCGTTCAGTTGGCAACTGGACCCGGATACCAGTCTGCTCGTCGAGAGCGAATTCGTCCGCCACAGCTCTACCTTCGACCGTGGCATCGTCGACGCCCCCGGCGTATCTCGCGCCACCTTCCTCGGCGAACCCAACGACGGCGATATCGACAACCACAACAACCGTCTCCAGGCCACCCTTGAGCATCACCTCAACGATGCGTGGAAACTGCGCCTGGCCAGCCACTACAAACAAGGCAGCCTGTGGGGTGACGCCTCGGAAAATCGTGCGCTGAACATCGACGGTCATACCGTTAACCGCCGCTACCGCGAACGCTCAACCGGCTGGCACGACAGCATTACCCAACTCGAACTGCGCGGCCTGTTCGACATCGGCAGTTGGCAGCACGAACTGCTGGTCGGCACCGAATACGAGGACTACCGCAAGAAGGAGCGCGTGACCACTATCGCCGGCAGCGCCTACGCCATCGACATCTACAACCCGGTCTACGGCCAACCCAAGCCCAACGGCCTGCGCTCCGGCACCGACTTCTTCGAACAGACCAAGAGCCACGCGCTGAACCTGCAAGACCAGATCGTCTTCACCGATCGCCTGCGCGGCATGGTTGGCGCGCGCTTCGAGCATTTCGAGCAGAGCACCGATGACTTCACGCGCAACCACATCAAGAGCCGGCAAACCCACGACGCCTTGACCCAACGCGCCGGCCTGCTTTACCAGCTCACACCGCAAGTCGGGGTGTTCGCCAATGCCTCCACCTCGTTCAAACCCAACAGCGGCCTGGACGCCAACGGCAAAACCTTCAAACCGGAAGAAGGCGTGGGTTACGAAGTCGGGATCAAAAGCGAACTGTTCGATGATCGCCTCAGCACCACCCTCGCCGCGTTCCATATCGAAAAGGAAAATGTGCTCGCGCTGGACCCGTCCACCAATACCAACCGCGCCATGGGCAAGGCACGTAGCCAGGGCTTCGACCTGCAACTGACGGGGCAAGTGACGGAGGCCGTACGCGTAATAGGTGCCTTTGCGTACATCGACGCCGAAGTCACCAAGGGCGACACGACCATTCCCGCCGGCAGCCGGATTCTCGGCGTGGCCAAGCGCAGCGGCAGCCTGTTGGGGGTGTATGAGTTCCAGGATGGCGCGTTGCGGGGTTCAGACCTGGGGGCGGCGTTCACCTATGTAGGGGATCGCTCCGGCGAGGCTGGCACGGGTTTCGAGCTGCCGGCCTACCACACGGTTGATCTGCTGGCCCATTACAAGGCCACCGACAACATTACCGTGGGCTTGAACCTCAACAACCTGTTTGATGAGAAGTATTACGAGCGGTCGTACAGCAACTACTGGATCAGCCCGGGCGAACCGCGCAATTTCACGGTCAGCCTGACCCTCAACCTGTAACAAAACCAAATGTGGGAGGGGGCAAGCCCCTCCCACACCTTGATCTTCACTTTGTTCGGTTACAGCGCCGTCGGTGCGCGCTCGCAAAGGGTATTGAGCGCCTTCGCCCACTGCGGATCATCATTCAGGCACGGCACCAGCACCAGCTCCTCGCCGCCGGCCTCGCGGAACTGCTCCAGCCCGCGATCGCCGATCTCCTCCAGCGTCTCGATGCAATCGGCGACGAACGCCGGGCACATTACCAGCAGCTTTTTCACGCCCTGCTGGGCCAATGCTTCAAGGCGAGCCTCGGTGTAGGGTTCGATCCACTTGGCGCGGCCCAGGCGCGATTGGAAGGCCACCGACCACTTGTCTTCGGGCAAGCCCAGGCGTGCGGCAAAGTCGCGGGCGACGCTGAAGCACTGCGCGCGATAGCAGGTCTTGAGCACCTCGGCGGACGCATTCTTGCAGCAGTCGGCATCCTTGAAGCAGTGCTGGCCGGTAGGATCGAGCTTGGTCAAGTGGCGCTCAGGCAAGCCGTGGAAACTCAGCAGCAGGTGGTCGTAATCCTGTTCCACGTAGGGCCGCACGCTGGCGGCCAGAGCGTCGAGATATTCGGGCTGGTCGTAGAACGGCTGCAGGATCGAGAATTGCACGTCGAGCTTTTTGTCGCGCACCACACGCTTGGCTTCCTCGATCACTGTGGTCACGGTGCTGTCGGCAAATTGCGGGTACAACGGCGCCAGAGTGACCTGGCGGATGCCTTGGGCTGCGAGGCGGGTCAGCACACTTTCAATCGATGGCTCGCCATAACGCATTGCCAATTCCACCGGGCCCTGGGTCCACTGCGCGGTCATCTGCTGTTGCAGGCGACGACTGAGTACCACCAGCGGCGAACCCTCGTCCCACCAGATGGAGGCGTAGGCATGCGCCGACTGCTCGGGGCGCTTGATCAGGATCAGCGACACCAGCAAGCGCCGCACCGGCCACGGCAGGTCGATCACATAAGGGTCCATCAGGAACTGATTGAGGTAGCTGCGCACATCCGCCACCGAAGTGGACGCCGGCGAGCCCAGGTTGACCAGTAACAACGCGTGATCCGTCATGCAACATCCTATCTTTAGAGGCGGCCGGACAAGTCATCCAAAGCCGCACGCAACTCAGTGAACTGAAAAGTGAAACCGGCAGCCAGCAAGCGCTCGGGCAGCGCCTTCTG
Source organism: Pseudomonas sp. NFPP28 (assembly GCF_900115535.1). Lineage (NCBI taxonomy): Bacteria > Pseudomonadati > Pseudomonadota > Gammaproteobacteria > Pseudomonadales > Pseudomonadaceae > Pseudomonas > Pseudomonas sp. NFPP28. The sequence goes on from NZ_FOWT01000001.1 coordinate 1,021,627, forward strand.
CCCGCCCAGCAACAGGCCGGACAACTCACCCAGGCCCACCCGCAATACAAAGGCCGGCAACGGCATGAGCGCCGGGCGGTGCAGCACCTGGCCCAGGGTTTTCGCAAACTCGCGATTGCGCACCGGGTGCGGCGCGCAGGCATTATAGGGACCGCTGGCGTCAGGCTGGTGCAGAAGAAAATCAATCAGGGCGATTTGATCCTTGATATGCACCCACGGCATCCACTGCCGACCACTGCCGATAGGCCCGCCCAGCGCCAGTTTGAACGGCAGCAACAGCCGCGACAAAAAGCCGCCCTGCGCCGCCAGCACCAGGCCGGTACGTACAAGGACCACACGAATCCCCAGGGCTTCGGCGCGCTGGGCGGTTTCTTCCCAGGCGATGCACAACTGACTGGGGAAATCGTCCTGCACCGGGCCGCTGGCTTCGGTCAATTCGCGCTCGCCGCCATCGCCGTACCAGCCCACCGCCGAACCGGAAATCAACACCGCTGGTTTTTGTTCCAGGCCCTCAAGCCACGCCAGCAAGGTCTCGGTAAGGCTGATGCGGCTGCTCCACAACAACGCCTTGCGCTTGTGGGTCCAGGGGCGGTCGGCAATAGGCGCGCCCGCCAGGTTAATGACCGCGTCGACCGGGCCGATAACCTCTTCAAGGCGGCTGACTCCCGACACCTGGGCGCCGCATACCTTCGCGACCTGGTCCGCGTGGCGACTCCACACGGTCAGGCGATGGCCCTGGGTGAGCCAGTGTTGGCAGAGTTGGCGGCCAATCAAGCCAGTACCGCCGGTCAGCAAAATATGCATGGGACGCTCCTCATGTAACGTTCGCCGCCGATCACTGGTCTATTTTATAAACAGGGATCATTTGTTAGCAGGCGTAACGCTGGCTTAAGCCTCAGCTTTAACCATAGGTTACGCCGTTAGAACTGGTACGCCAAAACTTATACCAAAAAACAATATTGTACAGCTATTGGTGTCCGCGTAGTCTGTGCACAACGGTAAAACGAGGCCTCCCATGACTGTTCCCATCGCGATCATCGGCACCGGCATCGCCGGTCTCTCCGCCGCCCGAGCGTTAAGAGACGCGGGGCACGCTGTACAACTCTTCGATAAAAGCCGCGGCAGTGGTGGCCGCATGTCCAGCAAGCGCAGCGATGCCGGCTCCCTGGACATGGGCGCGCAATACTTCACCGCCCGCGACCGGCGCTTCGTCAACGAAGTGCAACGCTGGCAAAGCAACGGCTGGGCCGAGCAATGGAAACCCCAGCTGTACAACTTCAAGTCCGGCCAACTCACCCCGTCTCCCGATGAACAGATCCGCTGGGTCGGCACGCCGCGCATGAGCGCGATCACTCGCGCCCTGCTCGACGACCTGCCAGTGGAGTTCGGTTGCCGCATTACCGAGGTGTTCCAGGGCAAACACCACTGGAACCTGCTGGACGCGGACAGCGAAAACCATGGCCCCTTCAGCCACGTGATCATCGCCACACCTGCGCCCCAGGCCACCGCCCTGCTGGCCGCCGCGCCCAAGCTGGCGAGTGCCGCCGCCGGGGTGAAAATGGACCCGACCTGGGCCATCGCCCTGGCCTTCGATAAACCCCTGGATACCCCCATGGAAGGCTGCTTCGTGCAAGACAGTCCCCTCGACTGGCTTGCCCGCAACCGCAGCAAACCTGGGCGCGATACCACCCTCGACACCTGGGTGCTGCACGCCACCAGCGCATGGAGCAAGGCCCACCTGGACCTGCCCAAAGAGGCGGTGATCGAGCACCTGCACGGCGCCTTCGCCGAACTGCTGCACAGCGCGATGCCGGCGCCGTCGTTCAGCCTGGCCCACCGCTGGCTCTACGCACGGCCGTCCAGCAGCCACGAATTCGGCGTACTCGCCGATGCCGACCTGGGCCTGTACGTGTGTGGCGACTGGTGCCTGTCGGGCCGCGTGGAAGGGGCCTGGCTCAGCGGCCAGGAAGCCGCGCGACGCTTGATCGAGCACCTGCAATGAACCGCATCAACCCCGCCAAATTGCTGCTGTCGAAATGGACAGCAGCCCACCCTCGCAACAAAGAAAAACACTTTCTGGTCACCGAGCTGTTTCGTGATGAAGAAGGCACGGTGCTCTACATTGAACTGCAAGCCGTGATGACGCACCGCAGCGAACGCCTGCCCTGGCAAACCCTGCAGGATATGGAAGCCTGGAAAATCGGCTGGAAATAGATCACTCGCAAAACTTGTACAAATAATTTGACTTGTACAGCATCGAACCTATGATGAGATTTAGTTGTACAGGATTTATATCTTGTACAGGAATCTTGCAGAGGGTTCGTGTATGTCCAGCACCACCAAACCGAAGATCGCCATCAGCGCCTGCCTGCTGGGCGAGAACGTGCGCTTCAACGGCGGCCATAAACAATCCCTGTTGTGCAGCCAGACCCTCGCCGACTATTTCGACTTCGTGCCGCTGTGCCCCGAAGTCGCCATCGGCCTGGGCATTCCACGCGAACCGATCCGTCTGGTGGGCGATCCCGCCCACCCGCAGGCCGTCGGTACCGTGCACCGCGAGCTGAACGTCACCCAACCGTTGGACGAGTACGGCCAGCAGATGGCCGCGGAACACACCGACCTGTGCGGCTATATCTTCATGCAGAAATCGCCGTCGTGCGGCCTGGCGCGGGTGAAGGTCTACCGCGACAACGGCACCCCTGTGGACGGCGGTGGGCGCGGCATCTACGCCCAGGCCTTCTGTGCGCGCCATCCCAACCTGCCGGTGGAAGAAGACGGTCGGCTGAACGACCCGGTGCTGCGGGAAAACTTCCTGACCCGGGTATTCGTCTACGCCAGCTGGCAGAAACTGTTGGCCGAAGGCCTGACCCGTCACCGTCTGCTGGCCTTTCATTCGCGCTACAAGTACCTGCTGATGGCCCACAGCCCGGCGCACTACAAGCGCCTTGGCCACCTGCTGGGCAGCATGAGCAAGGATGCCAACCTCGACGAGTTGGCGGCGGGCTACTTCAGCGACCTGATGTCCGGCCTCACCAAGTGCGCCACCCGTGGCACCCACACCAATGTGCTGCAACACATCAGCGGTTACCTCAAACAGGTCATCAGCGCTGATGACAAGCAAGAAATGCAGACCGTCATCGGCCAGTACCGCCACGGCATCGTGCCGCTGGTGGTGCCGCTGACCCTGCTCAAACACCACTTTCGCCAACACCCGGACCGCTACATCGCGCAGCAGGCCTACCTGCAACCGCACCCGGAAAACCTAAGCCTGCGAAATGCGATCTAGACCATGAAAGCTGCCCTGCTAGACGAACCCGGCGACGACATCGCCCAAGCGCTCGAAGACGGCTGGCTGCCGATCCGCGAAGTGGCGCGTCAGACCGGCGTCAACGCCGTGACCCTGCGCGCCTGGGAACGCCGTTACGGCCTGATCGTGCCCCAGCGCACGCCCAAGGGCCATCGGCTGTTCAGCGCCGAGCATGTGCAGCGCATCCATACCATCCTCACCTGGCTCAATCGCGGCGTGCCGGTGAGCCAGGTCAAAGGCCTGATCGACTCGGCCCAATCCCTTCCCGAGGCGGTGGAAAACGAGTGGCACAGCCTGCGCCAGAACCTGGTGCACGCCATCAGCGAATTGACCGAACGCCGGGTCGATGACGCCTTCAACCAGGCCATGGCGCTGTACCCGCCACGCACGTTGTGCGAGCAACTGATGCTGCCGCTGCTGCGAGCGTTGGAACAGCGTTGGCAAGGCCAGTTCGGCGCGCAGATGGAGCGGGTGTTTTTCCTCTCATGGCTGCGCAGCAAATTCGGCGCACGCATTTACCACAACAATCGCCAGTTGCACGGCGCACCGTTGTTGCTGGTCAATCAGTCCGACCTGCCCCTGGAGCCACACCTGTGGCTCAGTGCCTGGCTCGCCAGCAGTGCCGATTGCCCGGTGGAAGTGTTCGACTGGCCGTTGCCCGCCGGCGAACTGGCCCTGGCGGTGGAGCACCTGCAACCGCGGGCCGTGCTGCTGTATTCGAGCAAGGCGCTGCATTTGTCGGGTCTGGAAAAACTTTTGGGCGGCGTCCGTTGCCCAAAGTTGGTCGTCGGACCAACGGTATGCATCCACCAGGCCGAGTTGGCCGTATTAGCCCAGGACATCCCTGAATTGTTCGTCGCCGAAGAGTTGTTGTCGGCCCACCAGCTACTGATCCAGCGTGGACTCGTTTAAATGCATTTGATCTGGCTGCGCACCGACCTGCGCCTACACGACAACACCGCCCTGACCGCCGCGAGCCAGCGGGGCCCGATCGCCGCCGTGTACCTGATCACGCCCGAACAATGGCTGGCCCATGACGATGCACCGTGCAAGGTGGATTTCTGGCTGCGCAACCTGGATGACCTGAGCAAGACACTCGGCGAACTGAACATTCCCCTGCTGATCCGTACGGCAGCCACCTGGGACCAGGCACCCGACGTGCTGGGCACGCTGTGCCGTGAACTGGCCGTGGAGTCGGTGCACGTCAACGAGGAATACGGCATCCATGAAAGCCGTCGTGATGCGGCCGTGTCCAAGGCATTGGAGTCGGCGGGCATCAGCTTCCACAGCTACCTGGACCAACTGTTCTTCCAGCCCGGCAGCGTGCTGACCAAGACCGGCACTTACTTCCAGGTGTTCAGCCAGTTCCGCAAGGTCTGCTACAGCCGTCTGCACAGCGCCCTGCCCCGGATAGTCCCGGCACCCAAGGCCCAGGCTGCGCTCAAGCTGAAAAGCGACCCGATCCCAAAGACAGTCGACGGTTTCGAGCCACCCAGCGAGACCCTGCGTGCCCTCTGGCCCGCCGGTGAAGACGAAGCCCGGCGCCGCCTCGACGCTTTCGCCGACCAACAGATCAGCTACTACAAGGACGAACGCGACTTCCCCGCCAAGCCCGGCACCAGCCAGTTGTCGGCTTACCTCGCCGCCGGCGTGGTGTCGCCGCGCCAGTGCCTGCACGCTGCACTGCAGACCAACGGCGGCGAGTTTGAAAGCGGCGACATGGGCGCCATTACCTGGATCAACGAACTGCTGTGGCGTGAGTTCTACAAGCACATCCTGGTGGGTTACCCACGGGTGTCGCGCCACCGGGCGTTCCGCCCCGAGACCGAAGCCGTCGCCTGGCGCAACGCGCCCAAGGACCTGGCCGCCTGGCAGCAAGCGCGCACCGGCCTGCCGATCATCGACGCCGCCATGCGCCAACTGCTTGAAACCGGCTGGATGCACAACCGCCTGCGCATGGTCGTGGCGATGTTCCTGACCAAGAACCTGCTGATCGACTGGCGCGAAGGCGAGCGCTTTTTCATGCGCCATCTGATCGACGGCGACCTGGCGGCCAATAACGGCGGCTGGCAGTGGAGCTCGTCCACCGGCACCGACTCGGCGCCGTACTTCCGGATTTTCAGCCCCTTGAGCCAATCGGAAAAATTCGACAGCGAAGGGGTATTCATCAAGCGCTGGCTGCCGGAACTGGCCGCGCTGAATAAAAAGGAAGTGCACAACCCCGAAGCCGCCGGTGGTTTGTTCGGCGTGGCCGATTACCCGCGTTCGATTGTCGACCTGAAAAAGTCCCGTGAACGCGCCCTGGCCGCCTTCCGCAGCCTGCCCTCGCGACAAGCCGCTGGGGGCGAGTATGAGTGACTTCCTGCGTCGCTTCGCCCAGGCCTTTTCCACGCTGGACAAGCACAACCTGCACCTGCTCGACAGCCTGTACAGCCAGGACATCCGCTTCGCGGATCCACTGCATGAAGTGCAGGGCCTGCCCGCCCTGCACCGCTACTTCGCCGAGCTGTACAGCAACGTCAGCCAGTTACGCTTCGACTTCCACGGTTTCGATCAGGTGACCGAAGGTGAAGGTTACCTGCGCTGGAAAATGAGTTTCTGCCACCCACGCCTGGCCAGCGGCAAGGTGATCCGGGTGGAAGGTTGTTCGCACTTGATGTGGCGTGACAAGGTGTACCGCCACCGCGATTATTTCGATGCCGGCGCCATGCTGTACGAACACGTGCCCGTGCTGGGCAGCGTCGTTGGCTGGCTGAAAAGGAGAATGGGATGAGCGATACATTGCCTCGACGTTATTGGCTGACCGGCGCCAGCAGTGGCATCGGTGCCGCGCTGGCCGTGGAGTTGCTCAACAGCGGCGCCCACGTCGCCTTGAGCTCACGCTCGAAAGGCCCGCTGGAAGCGCTCGCCCACCGTTACCCTGGCCAGGTGCTGGTGGTGGCCGGCGACCTGACCAACAGCCAGACCGTGCGCGAGATTGGTGAGCGCATTGGCGAGGCCTGGGGCGCCCTGGACACGGTCATTCTCAATGCTGGCACCTGTGAATACGTGGATGCCCGACAGTTTGACTCATCGATCATCGAGCACGTGGTGCGTACCAACCTGCTGGCCAGCAGTTATTGCATCGAAGCCGCCCTGCCACTGTTGCGCGCCGGGCGCACCCCGCACCTGGTAGGCGTCGCCAGCGCCGTGACCTACCTGCCGATGCCACGCGCCGAAGCCTATGGCGCGTCCAAGGCGGGTCTGCGCTACCTGTTCGAATCCCTGCGTATCAGCCTGTCGCCGGAAAACATCGACGTCACCGTGATCAGCCCGGGCTTTGTCGACACTCCGCTGACCGAGCGCAATGACTTCCCCATGCCGCTTAGTTGGTCAGCGGATAAAGCCGCACGGCACATTTTCGCCAAGTTGGAAAAGCGCCCGCTGGAAATCGCCTTTCCTGCACTGTTCATCGCCACGTTGTGGCCCCTGTCGAAACTGCCGAACCGTGCGCAACTGATCATCGGCAAGCGCATGTTGCGCAGCCCGCCGCCGAAAAAGGACGACCTGTGAAGATCGCCATTATCGGCAGCGGCATCGCCGGCCTGACCAGCGCCTATCTGCTCAGCCGCCGTCACGACATCACCCTGTTCGAAGCGGGCGACCGCATCGGCGGGCATACCCACACCGTCAATGTCACTGTCGAGGGTGAAAACTACGCGGTCGACACCGGCTTCATCGTGTTCAACGACTGGACCTACCCCAACTTCATCCGCTTGCTGGGGCAGATCGGGGTGGCGTTCAAACCGACCGAGATGAGCTTTTCGGTGTGCGACGAGCACACCCGGTTCGAGTACAACGGCAACAACCTCAACAGTTTGTTTGCCCAGCGTCGCAATATTTTGTCGCCGGGGTTCTGGGGCATGTTGCGCGATATTCTGCGCTTCAATCGCCAGGCGCCGCTGGACCTGCAGCAGCAGCGCATCAGCGCTGACATGACCCTGGGCAGCTACCTCACCGCCGGCGGCTACGGCGAGCGGTTTGTCCGGCACTATATCGTGCCGATGGGCGCGGCGATCTGGTCGATGTCCCTGGCCGATATGCTGAAGTTTCCGTTGCAGTTCTTTGTGCGCTTCTTCAAGAACCACGGGTTGCTCTCTGTGAACAACCGCCCGCAATGGTGCGTGATCGAAGGGGGATCAAGCCGCTACATCGAGCCGTTGACCCGCAGCTTTCGCGAACGGATCCGCCTCAATTGCCCTGTGCATAAAGTGGCACGCACCGACGACGGCGTGGTTATCCACAGCCCGGCCGGCAGTGAGGCATTTGATCGCGTGGTGTTCGCCTGCCACAGCGACCAGGCCCTGGCGTTGCTGGCCGACCCGAGCCAGGCCGAACAGGAGATCCTGGGCGCCATGCCCTACGCCGATAACGACGTGGTATTGCACACCGACACGCGCCTGCTGCCCGACCGCAAACTCGCCTGGGCCAGTTGGAACTACCGGCTGACCGGCAATCGCCAGGCACAGGCGGCGGTGACCTATGACATGAACATCCTGCAAGGCATCCACAGCACCACCACGTTTTGCGTCAGCCTCAACCAGACAACCATGATCAACCCGCTGAAGGTACTGGCCCGCTACACCTACGCCCACCCGCAGTACAGCCTGGCGGCGGTGGCAGCGCAGGCGCGTCGCGAAGAAATATCCGGCGTGAGCAATACCTTCTACTGCGGCGCCTACTGGGCCAACGGCTTTCACGAAGACGGCGTGGTCAGCGCACTGCGCGTGGCCGAAGCCTTTGGGGAAACCCTGTGAACAGCGCCCTGTACAGCGGGTGGATCGCCCATCGGCGGTTTGCGCCCAAGGCCCATGCCTTTCGCTACCGCATCGGCCTGCTGTACCTGGATTTGAGCGAAGAACACCAAGTGCTGGGGCTTTCACCCCTGGCCGGGCGCAGCCGCCTGGCCCCCTTCGGTTTTCGTCAGCAGGACTACCTGCGTGAATGGACGCGCAGCGGCATGAACTTGAGCGATGCCGTGCGCCAGGAAGTCGGCAAGGCACTGGGGCGTACACCCCAGGGCGTTATCTGCCTACTGACCCAGGCCCGCAGTTGGGGCCTGGCTTTTAACCCCGTGAGTTTCTTCTACTGCTTCGAGGCCGACGGACGTCTGGCCGCGATCCTGTGTGAAGTGACCAACACCCCATGGCGCGAACGCTATCACTACGTGTTGCCGGCCCAGGCCCTGGACGCCGATGAACACCAGCATTTCGCCGTGGCCAAGGCCTTCCATGTGTCGCCGTTTCTACCCCGCGACCTGGAATACCGCATGAGCTTCAGCCCTCCCTCCGCCAGGCTGGGCGTGCACATGGCCGATTGGCAGGGCACGCAGAAAATCTTCGACGCCACGTTGAGCCTGGAGAAAGAAACGCTGGATCGCGCCAGCCTGCATCGCTACCTGTGGCGTTTCCCCTGGATGACCGCCAAGACCTGCCTCGCTATTTACTGGCAGGCCCTGCGCCTGTTGCTCAAACGCACGCCGATTTTTTCCCACCGGGCCGCCGATGGCGCCTCTCGCACCGCAGTCGGTTACACCAAGGATCGCCGCCATGAAATCCCCTAGCTTATCGGTCAAGACTCACCGCCTGAACGTCAACGGCATGACCGCCGCGCTGCTGCGCAAGGCGGTGTTGCGCCAACTCAGCCAACTGCGCCATGGCCAACTGGTGGTGATCGAGGACGGCGAGCGCCAAGTGTTCGGCGCACAGGAAGCGCACTTGATGGGGGAAATCCAGATCCTGGACTCTGCCGTGTGGGGCCTGGTGGCGGCCAACGGCTCCATCGGCGCCGGCGAAGCGTTTATCCACGGTTACTGGACCAGCCCGGACCTGACCGCCGTGGTGCGCGTGATGGTCAGCAACCTGGACGTGCTCGATGCAATGGAAGGCGGCCTGGCACGCCTGGCGCGGCCGTTCACCCAGGGCCTGCACTGGCTCAACCGCAACACGCGCAAGGGTTCACAGAAAAACATCGCCGCCCACTACGACCTGGGCAACGACCTGTTCGAAGAATTCCTCGACCCGACCATGATGTACTCCGCGGCACAGTTTCTGACGCCCGACGACACCCTCGAACAGGCGCAGTTGAACAAGCTGGAGCGCATCTGCCAGAAGCTCGCCCTCAAACGCACCGACCACCTGCTGGAAATCGGCACCGGTTGGGGCAGCATGGCGCTCTATGCGGCGCAGCATTACGGCTGCCAGGTCACCACCACGACCTTGTCCAGGGAACAGTTCGCCTACACCCAACAACGCATCGACGCCCTGGGGTTGCAAGGCCAGGTCACGCTACTGCTGCAGGATTACCGCGACCTCACCGGCCAATACGACAAGCTGGTGTCCATCGAAATGATCGAGGCGGTGGGCCATCGCTTCCTGCCGACCTACTTCAAACAATGCGCGCGCCTGCTCAAGAACGATGGCCTGATGCTGCTGCAAGCCATCACCATCCGTGAGCAACGCTTTGAACAGGCCAAGCGCAGCGTGGATTTTATCCAGCGCTATATCTTTCCTGGCGGCGCCCTGCCCTGTGTGCAGAACATGTTGCATATCGTCAGCCGCGACACCGATATGAACCTGCTGCACATGGAGGATTTCGGCCTGCACTACGCACGAACCCTGCGCCTATGGCATGAGAACTTTCGCCGCGCCCACGGTCGCCTCGCCGAGCTGGGCTACGACCAGTATTTCCTGCGCCTGTGGGAGTTCTACCTGTGCTACTGCGAAGGTGGCTTCATGGAACGCACCATTGGCACTGCGCAGTTGCTGCTGGCCAAGCCGTCGGCGATCAACCCGCCGCTGCTCGGGCGCTTCAGTGCTTAAGACGCTGGCCAATGCCGTGCTGTTTCAGTGCGGCTGGTTTGCCTGCGTGCTTGGCGGGGACAGCGCGTGGTTAATGGTGGGGCTTGCCGTGTTGGCGGTTCACCTGCTGTGGATAAGTTCATGGGCTGAGGATGGTAGGTTGATCCTGCGCGTGATGGTTCTGGGCACCCTGTTGGACACCACGTTGCGCATGCTGGGGGTGTTTGAGTTCACGGAACCGGGCACGTTGATTCCCTTCTGGTTGATCCTGCTATGGGCATTGCTGGCGACGACGTTGCGCCATTGCCTGGCCTGGAGTGCCCGTCCCTGGTGGCGTGCCGCTGCGCTGGGCGCGCTGGGCGGCCCGCTGTCTTATTACGCCGGTAGCCAACTGGCCGGGGTGCAGTTTGGTTTCGGCTTCGCGCCAACAATGGTTGCGCTGGCGTTGCTGTGGGCGATGGTGTTCGTGGGTTTGCATCGGCTGGCGCGCTGACGTCCGTCAGCCGTATCACACGTGCGTCACCCGCTTGCCTTACACTGCACGCCTATGACCAACATCCCCCACATCCAAATCGCCGAACCCGCCATCACTTGCTCGACGTGTGCGGCCTGCTGCTGCCAGCTGGAAGTGATGCTGATCACCGACACCGGCGTGCCGGAACGCTATATCGATACCGATGACTGGGGCGGTGAAGTGATGCTGCGCCTGGATGACGGCTGGTGCGCGGCACTGGACCGGGACACGATGATGTGCACGATCTACGAGCGACGACCACTGATTTGCCGGGAATTCGAGATGGGCGCGCCGGAGTGCCTGGAAGAGCGACAGGGTATCGCTACCGTCTACCGCTGATGCTGAATGTGGGAGGGGCTTGCCCACTCCCACATGGGTTTTGCAGTGTTCTGAAGGGTTACAACGGCAAGGTGTAGTGCAACGAGTAGCTCTCTACCCCGTCGTTATTGCTGCTGATACCCGCGTTGGAGTAATGCGTGGCACGAATGCCCACCTCATGCCCACCCGCGAAGCGCAGGCCGAAACCCAGGCGGTCTTCGAACTGAAAGGCCTGGCCGATGTTGTTGTCTTCCAGCTTGGTGCGGGAAAACACCGCCACCCCGATCCCGGCCTCGATATAAGGCTTCACCGATTCCCCGGCAAATTCATACACAAACACCGGCGAGAACGACAGGCTGCTGGCGCTGGCTCGCTTGTCCCCATCCCAATAGGTGTAGGCGCCGCTCCAGTAGCCGGTCAATCGACCTGTATCGCTCTGCCACCAGCTTTTATCCCAGTCCGATGTCAGCCCCAGGCGATAGGTCATGGTCGAATCACTGGTGCTCCCCACCCCGAACTCCAGGCCAGCAGCTTGTGCCGAAACAGAGTGCCCCACTACAGCGGCCGCAATCGCAGCCAAACAGAACAAGCGCTTCATAAGAAACATCCTTTCCGAACGAAGTTATATGGTTGTGTACAGGCTATCTCGCTATAGAAGCTGGCGTGTAGCCAGAAGTTCCAGCTAATAACGCAGGCATTTCACGAAATTTTCACGAGTCGAAGCTTCTCACAACGCCCGGATATTTCCATAGTGTCGGTAGGATATTTCTTAGGTGATACACATCACCGCTGGTCCAGAACTGTGCCGGTGCTGGATTGCCGACGGCCAACAGGTCGCGCTCACCCAGCAAACGCTTGAGTTGACGGGCCACGGCGGCGCCGGTGTCGATGAGGATAATGCTGGGGGGCAGCATCTGCGCCAAGAGCGGCCTGAGGAAGGGATAGTGGGTGCAGCCGAGGATGATGGTGTCGCAACCGGCGCTGAGCAGCGGGTCGATATACCCCTGCAACAACTGGCGCAAGGCCGGGCTGGTCAGGTCACCGCTTTCAATCAGCTCCACCAGGCCCGGGCATGGCTGGGTGATGACCTTCACATCGGTAGCGAAGCGGTCGAGCAACGCGGCGAACTTGGCGCTTTGCAGCGTGCCGGTGGTGGCAAGCACCCCAACCACGCCGCTGCGGGTGGCTGCCGCCGCCGGTTTGACAGCAGGTTCCATGCCCACCAGCGGCCAATCGGGAAAATCCCGACGCAGATCAGCCACGGCGGCAACCGTAGCGGTATTGCAGGCAATAACGAAGGCTTTGGCGCCCTGCGCCTGGAAAAATGCCGCCACCTGCCGGGAGCGCTCAAGGATAAACGCCGGGCTTTTCTCGCCGTAGGGGATGTGCCCGCAATCGGCCACGTACAGCAGTGATTCCTGGGGCAATAGCTGCTGGATTTCATCCAGCACGGTCAACCCGCCGATACCGGAATCGAACACACCGATCGGCGCGCCCTTAACCATGTGGCGCCCCGCACACAGTGCAACCGGGGTCACGCTTGACGCGCAGCTCGCGAAAACGTGTGGCCAAGGCGTCGATCAGCAACAAGCGTCCCACCAACGGCTCACCGAAACCGGCCAGCAGTTTCAAGGCTTCCAGGGCTTGCAGGCTGCCGACCACACCGACCAGTGGGCCGACCACGCCAGCCTCACTGCAGGTCAGTTCGGTATCGCTGCCGTGCCCATACAGGCAGTGATAGCACGGGCTCTCGGCGCGACGCGGGTCGAACACCGACAGTTGCCCTTCAAGACGGATCGCAGCGCCGCTGACCAAAGGCTTGCCGGCACCGACACAGGCCGCGTTGACGGCTTCGCGGGTGGAGAAGTTATCACTGCAATCAAGCACCACGTCTACCGCTTCGACCGCCGCAGCGAGGGAATCGGCATCCAGCGCACTGCGATGGGCCACCAGTTTGATTTCAGGGTTGAGGGCGGTCAGGCGACGCAGGGCCGAGTCGACCTTGGTCTGCCCGACGCTGTCGGTGTCATGGATGATCTGGCGCTGCAGGTTGGTCAGGTCGACCGTGTCGAAGTCCGCCAGATGCAACTCGCCGACGCCGGCGGCAGCGAGGTACAACGCAACGGGCGCACCCAGGCCACCAAGACCTACGATCAGGGCACGGCCGTTTTTCAGGCGAAATTGGCCGTCTATGTCGACATGCTGCAACAGAATCTGTCGGCTATAGCGCAACAGCTCCTGATCGGTCAGCACGGCCGGCGCCCCAGGGTGATGCGTTCGTGGCCACCGAGGTCGATGCGGCTGTGCACTTCTTCGAAACCTTCACTCAACAGCAGGTCACGCACCGCCGGGGCCTGGTCGTAACCATGTTCCAGCAGCAACCGCCCACCGGCATTCAGGTGGGCCGGGGCCTCCTTGATGATCAGGCGCAGGTCGTCCAAGCCATCATGACCGGCCACCAGTGCGCTGGCTGGTTCGAAACGCACGTCGCCGGCCACCAGGTGCGGATCGTTGGCGGCAATGTACGGCGGGTTGCTGATGATCAGGTCATAGCGATGACCTTGCAGCGCGCTGAACCAATGGCTGTTCAGCACCGTAGCGTTAGCGAGGTGCAACCGCTGGCGATTGCGCTCGGCCAGGGCCACGGCTTCCAGCACACGGTCGACGGCGGTGACCTGCCAGGCCGGGCGTTCGCTGGCCAGGGCCAGGGCGATGGCGCCGCTGCCGGTGCCCAGGTCGAGGACCTTGGCGAGGGTGGCGGGCAACAATTCCAGCGCGGTTTCCACCAGCAACTCGGTATCTGGCCGCGGGATCAGCGTGTGAGGCGCGACCTCCAGGTCCAGCTTCCAGAAGCCTTGTTGACCGAGGATATAGGCCACCGGCTCACCGCCACGACGGCGCTGCAGGTAGCCGGCAAAGATCAGCGCATGCTCGCTGCTGACGATTTTCTCGGGCCAGGTGTGCAGGTAGCTGCGGGACTTGCCCAAGGCAGCCGCCAGCAACAATTCGGCATCCAGGCGTGCCGTGGGCGAATCGGGCAGGTCGGCGGCGCGCAGCAGGCTGGCGATGATGGTCATTTATTCACCTATCGCGGCCAGTTGATCGGCCTGGTATTCGGCGAGCAACGGTTCGATCACCGCGTCCACACCACCGGCAAGGATTTCGTCCAGGGAGTAAAGGGTGAGGTTGACCCGGTGGTCGGTGACCCGGCCCTGGGCAAAGTTGTAGGTACGAATGCGCTCGGAGCGGTCGCCCGAACCCACCAGCAACTTGCGCTCGCTGGCAATCGCGTTGGCGGCGGCGCTGGTCTGCTGGTCATTGAGCTTGGCCGACAGCCAGGACATGGCCCGCGCACGGTTCTTGTGCTGGGAGCGCTCTTCCTGGCACTCCACCACGATGCCCGACGGCAAGTGGGTGATGCGGATCGCCGAGTCGGTCTTGTTGACGTGCTGGCCACCGGCGCCCGAGGAGCGGTAAGTGTCGATGCGCAGGTCGGCCGGGTTGATCTCGATGGCCTCCTGTTCGTCCGGCTCGGGCAATACGGCCACCGTGCAGGCGGACGTGTGAATACGACCTTGGGATTCAGTCGCTGGAACCCGCTGCACGCGGTGCGCGCCGGACTCGAATTTGAGCTTGCCGTAGACGTTGTCGCCCTCGACCCGTGCAATCACTTCTTTATAGCCGCCGTGTTCGCCTTCGTTCTCCGACAGGATCTCGACGCGCCACCCGCGACGTTCGGCATACCGCGAGTACATACGGAACAGGTCGCCGGAGAAGATCGCCGCCTCGTCGCCGCCGGTGCCGGCACGGATTTCGAGGAACACGTTGCGCCCGTCGTTCGGGTCCTTGGGCAGCAGCATGCGTTGCAGGTCGCCTTCCAGCTCGGCGAGTTTTTCCTTGGCTTCGCGGACTTCTTCCACGGCCATTTCACGCATGTCCGGGTCGCTGTCCTTGAGCAGTGCCTGGGCACCTTCAAGGTCCGCCTGCACTTTCAGCAGGTTTTTATAGGTGGCGACCACGGGCTCAACTTCGGCGTATTCCTTGGAATAGGCACGGAACCTGGCCTGATCGGCGATGATCTCGCCATCGCCGAGCAGGGCGGTCAGTTCTTCGAAACGATCCTGGAGCACGTCCAGTTTATTGAGCAGTGACGCTTTCATTGCGGTTTTTTATCCGAAGAGCTATCTGACGCGCCCTCACCGAGGGCAAAGAGTTCCTGGGCCATGGCCAGCGCATCGAGGCGGCCTTCGGCGGTAAGCTTTTTCAGCTGCACGCTGGGCGCATGCAGCAATTTGTTGGTGAGGCCACGGGCCAGTTGCATCAGCACTTCTTCGGCGCTGCTGCCATTGGCCAGCAAGCGCTGGGCCTTGATCAATTCCTCGTCGCGCAGGCGTTCGCCTTGCTGACGATAGGCCTTGAGCACGTCCACCGCCGCCAGTTCACGCAGGCGCACCATGAAGTCTTCGGCGCCGGTGCTGACCATTTCCTCGGCGGCCTGGGCAGCACCCTGGCGGCTCTTGAGGTTTTCGGCGACCACTTCGTGCAGATCGTCGACGCTATAGAGGTAAACGTCGTCCAACTCGCCGACTTCGGGCTCGATATCCCGGGGAACAGCAATATCCACCATGAAGATCGGCTTGTGCTTGCGCAGCTTCAGCGCGCTCTCGACCGCGCCTTTGCCCAGGATCGGCAGTTGGCTGGCGGTGGAGCTGATGACGATATCGCTGCGTACCAGCTCCGCCGGAATGTCCGCCAGTAACACCGCATGGGCGCCGAACTGCTCGGCGAGGATGCTCGCGCGTTCCAACGTACGGTTGGCGACCACGATACGCTTCACGCCCAGGTCATGCAGGTGGCGAGCGACCAGGGTGATGGTCTCGCCGGCGCCGATCAGCAGGGCCTGGCTGCGTTGCAAGTCACTGAAAATCTGTTTGGCCAGGCTGACGGCGGCAAACGCCACGGACACCGGGTTTTCACCGATGGCAGTGTCGGTGCGCACCTGCTTGGCGGAATTGAAGGTGGCCTGGAACAGCCGCCCCAGCAGCGGGCCTACTGTGCCGGCCTCGCGCGCCACGGCGTAGGCGGATTTCATCTGCCCTAGAATCTGCGGCTCGCCCAACACCAGCGAATCGAGACCGGCCGCCACACGCATCATGTGACGAACTGCCGCATCCTCTTCGTGCACATAAGCGCTGGCGCGAAGGTCATCGAGGTCCAAATGATGGTAATCGGCCAGCCAGCGCAGTACGACATCCGCTGAAAGATGCTCCTGCTCTATATAAAGCTCGCTGCGATTGCAGGTCGAAAGGATCGCAGCTTCGCGACTGTCGGTGAGCCGGCAGAGCTGCTGCAGGGCCTCAACCAACTGCTCCGGCGTAAACGCCACGCGCTCGCGCACGTCTACGGAGGCAGTCTTGTGGTTAATACCGAGTGCGAGGAAGGCCATTCAATATCGCTGATGATGTCGGGAAGCCGACAATTGTCCTACTTCGAAAGATTCAGAACAACCACCGTCGTCTATTGTCCTAATGCCTTGTGTCTATAAAGGCATCAACTGAGACTCGGTTATGTTTGGCCGAAGGCTTGTGTCATGATGATCCGACCGCAGGTTAGTCGTCCTCTTCCTATATGAATAGATCTTCCGCGTTGCTCCTCGCCTTTGTCTTTCTCAGCGGCTGCCAGGCCATGGCTCCCGTGTCGCCGGACGGTACGCCACCGGTGGAAGACAGCGCCCCCGCCCCTGAAAAGCCCAAGGTTTATTCTTCGTTCACCGAAGAAACGGTGTACAGCCTGCTGACTGCGGAACTGGCCGGCCAACGCAATCGCTTCGACATTGCGTTGGACAACTACGTGACCCAGGCCATCAACACCCAGGATCCGGGGATTTCCGAGCGGGCCTTCCGCATCGCCGAGTACCTGGGGGCCGACCAGGCTGCGCTGGACTCCTCGCTGATCTGGGCGAAAAACGCCCCGGACGACCTGGAAGCACAGCGCGCGGCAGCCATTCAACTGGCACGCGCCGGGCGCTATGACGACTCCATGGTCTATATGGAGAAAGTCCTGCAGGGCAAAGGCGACACCCATTTCGACTTCCTCGCGCTGTCGGCTGCCGACACCGACCAGGACACGCGCAATGGCCTGATGAAGAGTTTCGACCGCCTGCTGCAAAAGCACCCGAAGAACAGCCAGCTGATTTTCGGCAAGGCGTTGCTGCTGCAACAGGATGATGAAGCCGACGCCGCACTGAAGCTGCTGGAGCAGAATCCGCCGGAAGAAGGCGAAATCGCCCCGATCCTGCTGCGTGCACGCCTGCTTCAGAACCTCAACCGTGGCAAGGAAGCGATTCCGCTGCTGGAAAAAAGCCTCAAGAAGTATCCGGACGACAAGCGCCTGCGCCTGACTTACGCCCGCATGCTGGTCGAACAGGACCGCATGGAGGACGCCAAAGTGCAGTTCGCCAACCTGGTCCAGCAATACCCGGACGATGACGAATTGCGTTATTCCCTGGCACTGGTCTGCCTGGAAGCCAAGGCCTGGGACGAGGCCAAGGGTTACCTGGAAGAGCTGATCCAGCGTGAAAGCCATGTAGATTCGGCACACCTGAACCTCGGGCGCATCGCCGAAGAGCGCAACGATCCGCAAGCCGCCCTGCTCGAGTACGCCCAGGTCGGCCCCGGCAACGACTACCTGCCCGCCCAATTGCGCCAGGCCGATATCCTGATGAGCAACGGCCGCACCGACGAGGCGGAGAAACGCCTGGCCGCCGCACGGGATGCCGAACCGGATTACGCGATCCAGCTCTACCTGATCCAGGCCGAAACCTTGTCGGCCAACAATCAGGGC
Source organism: Pseudomonas sp. NFPP28 (assembly GCF_900115535.1). Classification (NCBI taxonomy): domain Bacteria; kingdom Pseudomonadati; phylum Pseudomonadota; class Gammaproteobacteria; order Pseudomonadales; family Pseudomonadaceae; genus Pseudomonas; species Pseudomonas sp. NFPP28. Next base: position 1,039,448 of record NZ_FOWT01000001.1, read on the forward strand.
GAGCGCGCCTGGAAGCTGCTGCAACAAGCGTTGCTGCAATTCCCGGACGATTTGAACTTGCTATACACCCGCGCCATGCAGGCGGAAAAACGCAATGACCTGGCGCAGATGGAAAAAGACCTGCGCCTGATCATCAAGCGCGATCCGGACAACGCCATGGCCCTCAACGCCCTGGGCTACACCTTGTCCGACCGCACCACGCGCTACGACGAAGCCAAGGTGCTGATCGAGCAAGCCCACAAGCTGAACCCGGAAGACCCGGCCGTGCTCGACAGCCTGGGCTGGGTGAATTACCGCCTGGGCAACCTGGACGAGGCCGAACGCTTGTTGCGCCAGGCACTGGAACGCTTCCCCGACCAGGAAGTCGCCGCGCACCTGGGCGAAGTGCTGTGGGCCAATGGCAAACAGCGTGAAGCACGGCAAATCTGGGAGAAATTCCTCAAGGAACAACCCGAAAGCCCCATCCTGCGCGGCACCATCAAGCGCCTGACCGGATCCGAGACCCTTTAAACCTATGTTTTTGCGCCATGTTGTTATTTTCAGCTTCATCGCCCTGCTCGCCGGTTGTGCGGGCATCGGCAGCCGCGAATCCGTTGAAGGCCAGGGCAACCCGGCGCAATGGAAGCAGCACAAGGACCAGCTCAGCAGCATCGATGGCTGGCAGATCGAAGGCAAAGTGGGGGTTCGCGCGCCGAAAGACTCCGGCAGCGGCACCTTGTTCTGGCTGCAGCGCCAGGACTACTACGATATTCGCCTGTCGGGTCCGCTGGGCCGTGGCGCCGCACGCCTGACCGGCCGGCCGGGGCAAGTCAGCCTTGAAGTGGCCAACCAGGGCCGTTATGAGGCGACCTCGCCGGAAGCGTTGCTGGAAGAACAGATCGGCTGGAAACTGCCGGTGTCTCATCTGGTGTGGTGGGTCCGTGGCCTGCCAGCGCCTGATAGCAAGAGTCGCCTGAGCCTGAACGGCGACAGCCGCCTGGCCAGCCTGGAGCAGGATGGCTGGCAGGTCGAATATTTGAGCTACGTGGAGCAAAGCGGCTATTGGTTGCCCGAGCGCGTCAAGCTGCATGGTCCCGACCTTGATGTCACGCTGGTGATCAAGGACTGGCAACCACGCAAACTGGGGCAATAACGTGTCCGTACAAAAATTGACCCTGCCCTCCCCGGCCAAGCTCAACCTGATGCTGCACATTCTCGGTCGCCGTGAAGATGGCTATCACGAGCTGCAGACGTTGTTTCAATTCCTCGACTATGGCGACGAGCTGACCTTCGCCGTGCGCGACGATGGCGTGATCAGGCTGCATACCGAATTCGAAGGCGTGCCTCACGACAGCAACCTGATCGTGAAGGCCGCAAAAAAACTTCAGGAGCAATCCGGCTGTCCGCTCGGCATCGATATCTGGATCGATAAAATCCTGCCCATGGGTGGCGGCATCGGTGGTGGCAGCTCGAATGCCGCGACAACTCTGCTGGGTCTGAATTACTTGTGGCAACTGGGTTGGGACCATGATCGCCTCGCCGCGCTGGGCCTGACGCTGGGTGCCGACGTCCCGGTTTTCGTGCGTGGGCACGCGGCTTTCGCCGAGGGCGTGGGGGAGAAACTCAGCCCGGAATACCCCGAGGAGCCGTGGTATGTCGTGCTTGTTCCGCAAGTATCTGTAAGTACAGCAGAAATTTTTTCAGATCCGTTGTTGACACGTAACTCTTCTCCCATTAAAGTGCGCCCCGTTCCCAAGGGAAACAGTCGAAATGACTGCTTACCGGTTGTAGCAAGGCGTTATCCAGAGGTACGTAACGCTTTGAATTTGTTAGGTAAATTTACCGAAGCAAAATTAACCGGAACTGGAAGTTGTGTGTTTGGGGGCTTCCCAAGCAAAGCTGAAGCTGATAAAGTCTCGGCCCTTCTTACAGAGACCCTTACAGGGTTTGTAGCAAAGGGAAGCAACGTTTCGATGTTGCATCGCAAGCTGCAAAGTCTGCTCTAAAGGAATCGAGTGTCAGGCACTCGTTGCAACAGATACAGGGGCGTCGCCAAGCGGTAAGGCAGCAGGTTTTGATCCTGCCATGCGTTGGTTCGAATCCAGCCGCCCCTGCCATTTTCCTATACTCATCCAGGTTACCCTCAGCCTCTAGGTACTGCGCGTGTCCAAGATGATGGTCTTTACGGGGAACGCCAACCCCGATCTGGCTCGACGTGTCGTACGTCAGCTGCATATCCCTCTCGGTGACATCTCTGTCGGTAAATTCTCCGACGGCGAAATTACAGCCGAGATCAATGAAAACGTTCGCGGTAAAGACGTCTTCATTATTCAGCCGACTTGCGCTCCGACCAACGATAACCTGATGGAACTCGTCGTGATGGCTGATGCCTTCCGCCGCTCCTCAGCGACTCGAATCACAGCTGTAATCCCTTACTTTGGTTATGCCCGTCAGGATCGCCGTCCGCGTTCCGCACGTGTGGCCATCAGCGCGAAAGTCGTTGCTGACATGCTGACCGTGGTAGGCATCGACCGTGTTCTCACGGTTGACCTGCACGCTGACCAAATCCAGGGGTTCTTCGATATTCCGGTAGATAACATCTACGGCTCCCCCGTATTGGTGGATGACATCGAAGACCAGCGCTTTGAAAACCTGATGATCGTGTCCCCGGACATTGGTGGCGTCGTGCGTGCACGGGCCGTTGCCAAATCCCTGGGCGTGGACCTCGGGATCATCGACAAACGCCGCGAGAAAGCCAATCACTCTGAAGTGATGCATATCATCGGTGATGTCGAAGGGCGTACCTGTATTCTGGTTGATGACATGGTCGACACCGCCGGCACCCTGTGCCACGCGGCGAAAGCCTTGAAAGAGCACGGTGCGGCCAAAGTCTTCGCCTACTGCACACACCCTGTGCTGTCGGGCCGAGCGATCGAGAACATCGAGAATTCCATGCTGGACGAACTGGTGGTGACCAACACCATCCCGCTGTCCGCTGCTGCTCAAGCCTGTTCGCGTATCCGTCAACTGGATATCGCACCGGTTGTTGCCGAAGCGGTTCGCCGCATCAGCAATGAAGAATCGATCAGCGCGATGTTCCGCTAAGGGTAAAACCTTCGGCACATCCTACTGACGAAAAGCGCCCCGCCCCGACATTCTGTTGGGGCGGGGCTTTTTTGCCCATGTCGAGGCCGGCGCTGGTCGCAAACGCCGCTCGATGATGGCTATTTTGGAGATACAAAATGACTGACTTTACTCTGAACGCCCAAGCGCGTACTGACCTGGGGAAAGGTGCGAGCCGCCGCCTGCGTCACGCCGCCAACATCCCAGCCGTTGTATACGGTGGTAACAAGCCTGCTGAATCCGTGACCATCCTGGCCAAGGAAATCGCCAAGCTGTTCGAAAACGAAGCGGCCTACAGCCACGTTATCGAGCTGAACGTCGACGGTGCCAAGCAGAACGTCATCGTTAAAGCAATGCAGCGTCACCCATCCAAGCAATTCATCATGCACGCTGACTTCGTTCGCGTTGTCGCTGGTCAGAAACTGACCGCTATCGTGCCAGTGCACTTTGTTGGTGAAGAAGCTCCGGTCAAGAAAGGCGGCGAAATCTCGCACGTTGTGAACGAAGTTGAAGTAACTTGCCTGCCGAAAGACCTGCCTGAGTTCATCGAAGTCGACCTGTCGGCCGCTGAAATCGGCACCATCGTTCACCTGTCCGACCTCAAAGCCCCTAAAGGCGTTGAGTTTGTCGCACTGGCTCACGGTGATGACAAAGCAGTTGCCAACGTTCACGCTCCACGCGTTGCTCCAGAAGCTGAAGAAGGCGCTGCAGAGTAATCCACTCTGTATTGCCGGAGCTTGAGGAAACATCGCGGACCGAAACGTAGCGAGAAAGCGGGCGATAACGCGGCGTTTACTCTTGAGTAAATGATGTAGTGTCGTCCACTTTCGCCGCACTCAGGTCTGGCGATGTTATCCACAACTCCAAAGGAAGGGCCCCTGTCGTGACTGCCATTAAACTGATCGTTGGCCTGGGAAATCCAGGCGCCGAATACGAACAGACGCGGCATAACGCGGGGGCCCTTTTTGTTGAGCGCATCGCCCACGCACAAGGTGTAAGCCTTGCGGCCGATCGCAAATATTTCGGCCTGACCGGGCGCTTCTCGCATCAGGGCCAGGATGTTCGTCTGCTGATTCCCACCACCTACATGAACCGCAGCGGCCAGGCTGTCGCGGCGCTTGCGGGCTTCTTCCGGATCAAACCCGAAGAAATCCTGGTGGCCCATGACGAACTGGACCTGCCACCCGGCGTTGCCAAGCTCAAGCTCGGCGGCGGGCATGGCGGGCACAACGGCCTGCGCGACATCATCGCGCAGCTGGGTAATCAGAATAATTTCTACCGCCTGCGGCTCGGCATTGGCCACCCAGGCGTCGCCAGTATGGTTTCAAATTTCGTCCTGGGTCGTGCGCCACGCGCCGAACAGGAAAAACTCGATGCCAGCATCGACTTTGCCCTCGGCGTGCTGCCGGATATCTTCGCCGGTGAATGGAACCGCGCGATGAAAAACCTGCACAGCCAGAAGGCCTGACTCTTACCGAGGGGAAACACCATGGGATTCAATTGCGGCATCGTCGGCCTGCCCAACGTCGGCAAATCCACCCTGTTCAACGCCCTGACCAAGTCCGGTATCGCAGCGGAGAACTTCCCCTTCTGCACCATCGAGCCCAACAGCGGTATCGTGCCGATGCCGGATCCACGCCTGGACGCCCTGGCGGCCATCGTCAATCCCAAGCGCATCCTGCCGACCACCATGGAATTCGTCGACATCGCCGGCCTGGTTGCTGGTGCGTCGAAAGGTGAAGGCCTGGGCAATAAGTTCCTCGCCAACATCCGCGAGACTGATGCCATCGCCCACGTGGTCCGCTGTTTTGAAGACGAGAACGTGATCCACGTCTCCAACAGCGTCGACCCGAAACGCGACATCGAGATCATCGACCTGGAACTGATCTTCGCCGACCTCGACAGCTGCGAGAAGCAACTGCAGAAAGTCGCGCGCAACGCCAAGGGCGGCGACAAGGACGCAGTGGTCCAGAAAGGTCTGCTGGAGCAACTGATCGCGCACTTCACCGAAGGCAAGCCGGCACGCAGCCTGATGAAGAACATGGGCGCTGACGAGAAGGCCGTGATCAAGGGCTTCCACCTGTTGACCACCAAGCCTGTGATGTACATCGCCAACGTCGCTGAAGACGGTTTCGAGAACAACCCGTTGCTCGACGTAGTCAAGGCCATCGCCGACGAAGAAGGCGCCATCGTGGTGCCGGTGTGCAACAAGATCGAAGCGGAAATCGCCGAGCTTGATGACGGCGAAGAAAAGGACATGTTCCTCGAGGCCCTGGGCCTGGAAGAACCTGGCCTGAACCGCGTGATCCGCGCCGGTTACGAAATGCTCAACCTGCAGACCTACTTCACCGCCGGTGTCGAAGAAGTCCGCGCGTGGACCGTCAAGGTCGGTGCTACCGCACCACAGGCTGCTGGGGTGATCCACACGGACTTCGAAAAAGGGTTTATCCGCGCCGAAGTGATTGCCTACAACGACTTCATCCAGTTCAAGGGTGAGGCCGGTGCCAAGGAAGCGGGCAAGTGGCGCCTGGAAGGTAAGGAATATATTGTTAAAGATGGCGACGTGATGCACTTCCGTTTCAACGTGTAAGTATTACCTGCCCTCTAAACAGTAAAAAAGCCGATGCTTAGCATCGGCTTTTTTGTGGGCGACTATTTATATATCGCACCGATTAAAAGTTTAAGCCAAACATTCAGAAAGCTTCAGACTTCTCCTATCGCCTCTTTGGCCGTTAGCTAAAACACAAAGCATCAATATTAGAATACAACTTATCTTACGCAGCCTGAGGTACATAAAGACCCAAGGAGCACGTGACAACCGTCTTAAAATTCTATCTACTGAAGCGAGCCTTCGACAGCATTACCTGCAATGACGTAATAGCAATTATGGAGTTATCATTCGATGTCGGCGCTCGACCACATGGAAAATGAGACGGAGTTATACCTGATTGACGACCCCGATATTAGAAGCATGTTGGGTAGCACGGCTACGTTTAACATCGATATCTTATTACTAGGGGAAACCGGCACTGGCAAGGATACATTGGCTCAGCGAATTCATCATCTATCCGGCCGGCGGGGTAACTTCATCGCCGTAAACTGCGCAGCTATCCCTGAAAGTCTCGCCGAAAGCCAATTGTTCGGCGTCAACAGCGGCGCTTATACCGGCGCGATACAATCACGCGCCGGTTATGTCGAGGCCGCCCACCTGGGCACGCTGTACCTGGATGAAATCGACAGCATGCCACTGAGCCTGCAAGCCAAATTGCTGCGCGTACTGGAATCACGCGGCGTGGAGCGCCTGGGTTCGACCCGCTTTATCCCGGTGGACATGCGCGTCATAGCGTCAGCCCAGCATTCGTTGCACGAAATGGTAGAGCAAGCCACCTTTAGGCGCGACCTGTACTTCCGCCTGAACGTAGTCAACATTCAGCTACCTACCTTGCGGGATCGACGCGACTGTATCGTTTCACTGTTTCTGGAGATGATCCAGAAAGAAGCAGAATATTTCAAACTTCCTGCCCCTCCTCCACCCGAGAGCCTGCTGCAGCAGCTGTTCGCTCACTCCTGGCCGGGCAACGTTCGCGAGCTGCGTTCAACGGCGAAGCGATTTGTATTAGGACTGCCAGTGCTCTCAAATTCGCCCACGCCCCACCAGGACAAAAAAACAAGCCTGAAGTCAAGTCTGCAGCAAATAGAGAAAATGCTGATTGAGGCGTCTTTGCGCCGCCATGGATACTGTGTAAATACAGTGGCCACTGAATTAAGTGTTTCCAAGCGTACGCTGTACCACAGGATCAAACATCTGGAAATTTCACTGGCGTGAGGCCAATGTCGTTCGTTTTCTGACTGAAAGGCCACAGTGTTTTAATCATAAACATCCCTGGAATGCCTTGCCTATCAAGGCATTGGCTGCATACATAAATACACTCATTGAAATATACAATTAGAAACATTTAATCCCGGCGCACAGGGAACCCAACCTTCTCGACAGCCACACAGATAACACCCAAGCAATTATATGCTGGGATAACTAAACTCAAATATAGCTAGGAGATCATATGACTAATCCAGTCGGTCAAGGCTACGCTCCCTCTTTCCTATACCCTGGTCTAAGTGACGTAGAGGCGGAGAGTAAAATAATAAAGGAGAAGATCCAAAGAGACACCTTAGATAATAACTGGCTAGGCGCCGAGATGAAAAACGTTAACGACATGCTACAAAAAGCCAAAGGTCAGTAAATAATCAGTTGATCTACCGGTTGCCTCTTGTCCCTATGGACAAGAGGTAACCCTGTTGCCAGCCTAAAGGTCACTACATCTGCTCTCATACAAAGTTACTTTACGTAATCAATGAGCCCACATGCCATGCGAATAAAAGAAACTTACTTTTCAGATCAGTCCGATAGCGATGGCGTTACCTACTCAGCATCTGAGCAACCAGTTTCCGGTAGTGATGCTAGTTTTTTTTCATCAATGCTTGAAGGCTCAAGCGATGCGAAGGCAGTGCCCTCAAGGTCGGCTGCCCCGCAGCTTTTTATTGAGGCATCCAATCAGCTCAGCGCCTCAATGAACCGTTTTACCAAACTGGTCCGCGCACCTAAAAAAGAGCTGGATTTTGAAGTCTACAAAACGTTCCCTCGCGACTTCTTCAACGCACAACTTACTCCACATCTATTGACGAAATGCCTCGCCAAGACGACCCAAGGCCTCGACAAAATATGTAACCTGCAGTAATGACAATGAGCCCTTCTCTCCTTGCCGTCATGTTCATTGGTATTGTATCCCTATTAGGCGGATGCAGTGATCGCGTGGAACTTCATCGCCAGCTCTCCGAACAGGAGGCCAATGAAGTCGTTGCCGAATTGGCTGATAAACATATTCGTGCCACCAAATTTCCGGCCAAGGACGGTGTTGTCATCACGGTTAACACCGCTGATATCGGGCGTGCCGTAAGAACGCTGGAAGCCGTAGGACTACCCAGAGTCGCGCGCACCACGCTGGGGGATACATTCCGCAAGGAAGGGGTAATTTCAACGCCGCTGGAGGAACGGGCACGCTACATCTATGCCTTGTCCCAGGAACTTGAGGCCACCTTGTCCAACATTGACGGCGTCATCGTCGCACGCGTGCATGTGGTACTGCCTGAACGCATCGCTCCGGGGGAGCCAGTACAACCGGCATCTGCTTCTGTATTCATCAAGCACGATCCACGGCTGGACCCCGATAATATCAGAGCACGGATCCGCAGATTGGTGGCGAGCAGTATCCCTGGCATGTCTACGGCAGTGGACAACTTGCAGAAACTCTCGGTGATATTCGTGCCTGCGGCGATTTACCAGGAACCTCAACGGCTAGTGTACTTCGGCCCTTTCCTGGTGCCCGGGGATGATCTCGGTTTCTGGCAAACCAGCATGATCGTTTTACTACTCGGCATGGTCTCGCTACCGCTCGCCATATTGTTCCTATACAAACGGCGTCAAAACGGTCTTCATCAGGCGGGCTCAACCGACAAATCAACGGTTTCGACTCATGACGCCTAGTCTCGACCATCAGTTTCATGAACACCTGTCGTGGGCGCGATGGTGGGTGTATCCCTGGCAATCTGCCCACGAAGACTGGAAGGGCGAAGAGTACACTGTGATTGAAACGCTTTTTCGTAGTGGACAGTCAGCACCCGACAACCTCTCAGGTTATGCAGCCTGTTTGCCCGTTGACCCACACCCCACAGTAATCCGCCTGGTTCTGGCCTCGAGGGAACAACTCAACCTAATGTTGGCGTTGGTTCACGACACCTTTAACCCCCAGGACTCAGCCCTCCTGACTAACATTCATCACCAATGGTGCAGGCGTCTTTCCAAGGCGCTGCCCCCCGTGATGCTGCCGCCCGGTTCTGACCCGCTACAACTGCTCTATAGCTGGGTAGAACCCGCGATCTGGCAGCGTCTTAGATTGCGATTCCCCCGTAAATGTGTAATCGAGATTGAGGCAAAACACCCTCTGCACGGAATCACAGGTAACCGACTCGACACACTCTGGCAGGCCGTCGTATGGCGCGCTACTACATCGGAGATGTGATGACATGCCCACCGCAGACACACGTGAGGAGTTCAACAATGTTATGCCGCTCCAACATTGAGTTATCCGGGCGCTCGTCTAGCGTGCCACGCAACATAATCCCTCGGGAAGAGCTAGCAGACTGGAAGCATGCTAATCAGTTGTTGCGTGACACAAGCATTCAAGCTGAGGAGTTGATCAGGTGTGCAGAAAAACAATGTGAGGAGTTGCTGGAAAAGGCCTCGCTTGAAATCTGGCAACGCGCCGACGCTCAGCTCAAGCGGTGGGAACGTAGTAGGCAAACGATGTGCGACAACTTAGAGCATTACGCCACCCAGATCACCAAGCAGGCTATTGGTAGCCTGCTTGACGAGACTGTAGCCTCCCAACGAGTGGCAGCCCTCGTTAAGCAATTGCTGAAAAGCCAAGTCGATGAAATCAGCGCGACACTAATGTGCCACCCACATGACCTTACAGAAGTAACGCACTGTTTAGCCCATCATGGGAGCACGCTCTGGAAGCTTACCGCCGACAATTCAATCCACTCCCAAACACTTGTATTGAAGACAGACGAAGGAGATTTCCGAATCAGCTGGCACGACATGCGCAACGCTCTTTACGAACAAGGCAAAGATCGTTGGATCGATGTCTGACCTCGCGACGCTCCAGTCGTTTATTAATATTCCCTATTTAGCAATGAATTTTCCACTCACTCGACAATCATCAGTCATACAGGTAGATCATGGACTTCTATAGCACCTTCACTTCAGAAGTTACAAGAATCCGGAAGAACGCTGACAAGGAATTCAAGTCTTTTTTCAGTGAAGCGTCACCCGACAATTGGGATGGCGAACTTTTTTTCAGGTTGGCACTTAACAAAGAGATGGCCAATTCGTTTGATCAGGATCACGCAAAACTTGTCAATCAGTCACTCAAAACTACCATTGATTTTTTCACGTAAATGAACCATTCAATTGGCAACTGGCTGTGCAACAAAGAAGAACAAATGACATTATTTGAAGAGGACGGTGACGTCACCTTGACCAATCAGACAAACGTTCTGTTGCTTGGCGCCGAACTGACTTCAACTCGAACTGACGGCGTCGCTCTACAGTATTGGGCGCGCCTGGGTACCGCCAATCTCGCGCATTTCCAGCGGGCACTGGCTCAGAATCGAAACACGGGTGCGCTATGGCTTACTCAGCGTCTGAAAGGCGAACTGATGAGGCGCATGTGCTCAACCGTGTGGTCGCCTTGCTCAATCAGCGCGATACATGGCGAGCCATCTTCGCACGTCTTGGGCGCCCCTCCCTGAGCGTCAAGCCCTTCCCACTACGTTCACAGTTGTACTAACCAGAGCACTTTCCATGAATAACAAGACCCGCGAGCGCAGGAGTCTGCGTTTTTATTCGTCCGGCGTTTTATCAAAATGCGCCCTTTGGTGCAGCCTTTGCCTGCTTTGCTCGCTATTGATCCCGCTAAGCAGCACGTTGGCTGCCGTTCCCGCAGAATGGAAAAATACCGCCTACGCCTACGAGGCGGAGCACAAACCCCTACGAGACGTACTCGAGGACTTCGCCCAAACCTTCGGTACTCAATTGCAAATCGAAGGCCTGCTGGAAGGCAACGTCAACGGCAAGATCCGCGCGAATACTCCTCAGTCACTGCTGGACAGACTAGGGATTGAGCATCGCTTTCAGTGGTATCTCTACAACAACACCCTCTACATCAGCACGCTGGACCAACAGGACTCCGCGCGCCTGGAAGTCTCGTCGGAAACGATCAGCGACCTCAAGCAGGCGCTGACTGATATCGGACTGCTCGATAGCCGTTTCGGCTGGGGAGAATTACCGGAAGATGGCGTGGTACTTGTCTCCGGCCCCAAGCGCTACATCGAACAGATCAAGCAGTTCAGCAGTCAACGCCGCTCAGCGGATGAAAAACAGAGCGTACTGAGTTACCCGCTGAAGTTCGCCAACGCAGCTGATCGCCAAGTGGACTATCGCGGCGAAAAACTCAACATCCTCGGCGTCGCCAGCATTTTACGAGGGTTGCTGGAACCACGTTCTGGCTCAGCACTCTCCGCCCTGAGCCAACGCCCCACGCACCAGCCTGCTTTTATCACGCCAAACGTACCTCGGCTGGGCAACCCGCTGCTGGGCCAAATGCTCGGTGCAAACGGCAACACAGGGCAAGTGGACGCAGGGCCGGCGCTGCCCCCACGAGCACCGGTATCCGGCGGCCGAATACGCGTCGAAGCCGATGTGCGCAACAACGCTGTGCTGATTTATGACTTGCCTGAACGCCAGGCCATGTACCGCGAGCTAATCAACCAACTCGACGTCGCGCGCAAGCTGATCGAAATCGATGCGATCATTCTCGATATCGATCGTACGCAGTTGCGCGAATTCGGGGTGAACTGGGGCTTCCAGAACAGCCGCTTCAAGGTCAACATGGCACCCGGTACCTCATCGCAATTGTCGATTAAGAACCGTGACCGTTTCTACGCCGATATCCGCGCGTTGGAAACAAAGGGACTGGCAACCATGGTCTCGAACCCTTCAGTGCTCACCCTGGAAAACCAACCAGCGGTAATCGACTTCAACCGCACCCAGTACCTCAGTCGTGGCACTGAATACGCAACAATTTTGCCGGTCACCGTGGGCACCAGCTTCCAGGTGGTCCCCAGGGTTACCACCAGTCGCGGCAGTCACCAGATCCATTTGGCAGTGGACATTGAAGATGGCAATTTCGACGAGTCCAACCCTGACCCCAACCACCTTGATGTCCGCCGGGGCAAGGTCAGCACCCAAGCCGTAATGGCGGAAAAGCGCTCGCTGGTGGTTGGCGGTTTCCAGGTCACTGAAAGTGCCGACAAGCAAAGCAAGATTCCCCTCCTGGGCGATATCCCACTGTTGGGCAAAGCGTTGTTCTCCTCGACAGAACGCCAGAACAATCGGCGCGAACGCTTGTTCATCCTCACCCCACGGGTTATCGGCGACCAGGACGATCCGTCGCGTTACTTGCCACAAGCTGACCAAGCCGAGCTGCAAGCCGCCCTCGCACCGCTGGCAAGGCGCTACTCCCCCCATCAACCGGTAGTAAAACGCAGTGACATCATTACTACCCTGGCACATCTGGTCAGTGGGGAAGTGCCCAAACCTTTCAAGGCGGCACCGATGCCCCTGGGACTGAACACTTTATGCAGCACCCGAGATTTGCTCGCGCTGAATACCGGACGCAGCCAATGGTACGCAGGCCCGGAATTCAACGTAGCGGTGGTGGTGTTGCGCAATCAGTTCAAACGTAACGTACGTATCGACGAGAAAGAGTGCAGCACCGCGCAGACCCTGGCGGTCACCGTATGGCCGCGTGCGTGGCTCAAGCCAGGTGAAGAGGCCGAAGTGTTTATCGCCATGCGCACCGTGGTGAAGGATGAACACCTCAGCGTACCCCGCCCTTCCTTGATCACTCCAGCTCAGAAGGCCCAACCATGAAACACAGCCCGTTATGCGTCATCTTGATCGGCCTGGCATTGCTCGTCAGCGGCTGTACGCCCACCTGCAAAGGCGATTCGTGCTCACGCCCGCAATCGACCAAGGACCAGATGGTGATCTGGTGGCCGTCATCCATGCGCGCCGAACCCGGCCCCGCCGGCGAGCGCCCGGACTACCAGACGGTGTCGCTGGAACGATGAGTCGCCAGGAAATGCCTGACGATCAACGCCAGGTGTTTCTGGACAGTCTGGTGAGTGGCTCTGCCACTCACCAGACCCTTGTACCCGGTAGTGTGTGCACTGCGCGCAGGGAACCGCCCCGGCATTGCCTTGCAGGCCGGCCAATTGCAACCCGTGTCGGAGCGACGCTTTGAGCAGGCACTGGCATTCGATGGGTGTTTTGTTTACCTAGACGCCCAGTACACGCTGGTGATCTGGCACGCACTGCCTGCAACCCACAGCACGCTGGACAGAATCCTTAGCCGGATGCTTTAACTGGCCAACCTGCAAGCCTTGGACATTGGCTCAAGCCGCTGATCAACGGCGTTCAAGCTCCGGCAGTTCGAGGGTTTCGCGCTTGGCTTCATCATCGAGTTCGCGCAAGGTGCGGTAAATCAGCGCCACCGCCTGCAAGGTCTCGCGAGGGATGCTTGCTCCCAGCTTATTCGTGTAGAGCGTGCGAGCCAGCCATACACATTGGATCACCGGCACATCAGCCGCCTTGGCGCGCTGGATCAGTTGGCGGGCCTCAGCATCCGTGCCTTTGCTGACCAGCAAGGGCAGCGGCGTTTTACCTGGGCGGTAGTACAAGGCGACTGCAAAGTGCGTCGGGTTGACCACCAGCATGTCGGACTCTTCCAGTTTGGGCAGTTTGACCTTGGGTTCTTCCTGAGCCAATTGATACGCCAGTGAACGCCGCTGGCCTTTGACGTGAGGGTCGCCCTCCATCTCCTTGTACTCTTTGACCACCTCGACCTGGGTCATGCGCATGCGCTTGGCGAAGAAGTGCTTCACCATGACGAAGTCGATAAGCGCCAGTACCAGCAGCATGCCAAGGCAGGCATGCAGCAAGTGGCGAAACAGCGCTATCAATGCCAGTAGGTAACTTTGCAGATCACTGGTAGCCAAGTTGATCAGCGTACCCAATGAGGGCCAGATCACCACATACAGAATCAAAGCGATAAGGCAGGCTTTCACGATGCTCATCAGTAGGTTCATCAACTGTTGGGCAGAGAACATTTGCTTGACTTGACTGAGCGGATTGAGGCGGTTGAAATCCAGCTTCAGGGTCTCTGGTGCAAACAGCATCCCGAACTGCATCCAACTGCTGATCAGCTTGGTGGTAATTGCCATTGCGGCCATCAGCAGAGCGAATGAGAAAAACACCACCATCCCTTCAAGCAGCACCTCCTCCAACGCTCGCACAAAAGGCTGAGTCAAACGTGATATCGGCAGCAGCATCAGTTGCTGGAAGCGTTGCAGGCTAGTCTCGGCAGTGAACAGGGCAATCTCGCTGATGGCCGTCAACGCCAGCAGCTTTGACACATCCTGGCTTTGGGCGACCTGGCCTTTCTTACGCTGGTCACGCAGTTTCTTGGCTGACGCCGGGTGCTTTTTTTCGCCGGAATCACTCATGGGATGGCGACCTTGATCAGCAGCCTCAACGAGTGTTTAAGATCGCCCAACAACCCCATGCGCCCGATGATCAGGTCCTGCAACAGCGCAAAGTAGAGCAATAGGATACCTATTCCCGCCAGGCTCTTGACCGGTGGTGCCAACGTACTCACTTGTAACTGCTGGCTGTAAACCCCAAGTAGCGCGATGCCGAACTCCAGCAACAACAGCACCGCAATAAACGGTGCAGCGTAAAGCATCATGTGCCTAAAGGTGTCGCCCAACAGGTCGATGAATACGCTCATGCCATTTGCCGCCGGCAGCGGGAACCACGCCGTGGGTGGCCAGATCAGGTAACTGTCCCAGATCACTTGGGTCAGCGTGCCCAACCCCAGGCTCACCATCAGCAGAAAAATCGCCAGCTGCTTGAACAAGTGTCCGATCGGCGTCGCATCCGGCCCCAGCGATGGGTTGAGCTGCCCACCGGCCAAAGCGCCGCGCTGGTTATCGAGCAACGCCCCCACTGACTCAAACATCCAGAACGGCATCGACAGCAGCACACCCATCAGAATCCCCAGGGCCACCTCCTTGAGCACCAGCGCACTCAGCAGCATCGCGGAATAATCCTGACCTGCCAGCGCCGCATGAATACCCGGTGCAGGTATCAATGCCAGGACCATCACGATGGTATGCCGCGGCATGCCCTTTATATGCTGAAAACAGAACGCCGCCACCAGGATGCCACAGGGGTAGATACGCGCCATGCCGACCAAAAGGCTGGGCAAATACTCGAGATACAGCAGCACGGGCAGAGTCTCAGTTCAGGGCCGATCGGCCGATCATGTCAAAGGTCAGGTTGATCAGTTGGATCAGCTCCACGCCAATCCAGCGGCCGGTCATGATCAACGTGATACCCACCGCCACCAGCTTGATGCCGAAGGGTAACGTCTGGTCCTGCACCTGCATCAACGCCTGTACCAGAGACGTCATCACGCCCACCACCACCGCCACGATCAACGGCGGTGCCGATAGAACAACCACCAACAGCATGCCCTGCTTGAACAGCACAATGGGTTCCATAAGCCACTCAGAGATAGGAGAGGAACAGACTGTCAAGCAACCGTGACCAACCGGACACCATCACGAACAACAGTAATTTGAGCGGCAAGGAAATGGTCATCGGCGAGACCATTTGCATGCCCAACGCCAACAGTAGGTTGGAGACAATCAAGTCGATGACAATGAAGGGGATATAGATCAGGAAGCCGATCTCGAACCCCGCCTGCAGTTGCGACAGCACAAACGCCGGGATCAACAGAATCAAGTCTTCGCGTTGCACCTCCCGGGCCAGTTGAGCGGGCCACAGACGTGACGTGTTTTCCAGCAGATGTGTCAGCACATCCGGGTCGACGTTACGCAACATGAAGGCACGCAACGGTTTAATCGCTTCACTTCCCGTCTGCAGAAGCGTCTGCACATTGCTCAGGTCCAGCGGTGCGGCTTTGATGTTCTCAGCTATTTCATACCCCACCGGCGCCATGATAAATAGCGTGGTTGCGAGCGCGATGCCATTGATGGCCATGCCCGGCGGCACCTGCTGCACACCAATGGCGTTACGGGTGATCATCAGCACTATCACGATCTTCAGGAACGCCGTGCAGACGATCAACAGCATGGGCATCAATGACAATGCCGCTAAAAAGACCGCCAGGACTAAGGGGTCCAACCCCTGAAGTATCATCGGCCGAACATCACACGGGATAACTGCAAGCCCAGACGCCCGTCGACTTCAACCAACTGTCCCTGGCCAATCGGTCGATCGCCATAATAGAGGCCAGCCATGCCTGGCGCATAACCGGCGATGCCCAGCACCGCGCCCGGCGCGAGGTTACGCAACTCGCCCAGGGTCAAGTTCAACGTGCCGCAGCGCACGTTCAGCGCCATGCTCAGTTCGTCGAACGGCTCGTGACCGAATACGTCCATCACAGGCTCATCACCCTCATCCCCAGCGTAGTCGGGGGCTAGATATTCTTCGTCCACAGACGTCTCCTCAATTGAAGTAAGGGTCAGGCCTAACGGCCCGCTGTCATCGTCAATGCGCCCATACAGTCGCTGTGTGCCAACCTGTAGGTAGCCGCTGCCCTCGGCCACAAAGAAGCTCTGCTCAAGCACCAGCACATCACCAGTGCGCAGGCTGCGTACCTGGGCGATCGGCAACTGCAGGCGCCCCAGGGTCACTGCAATGGTCAACCGAAACGACGCGGGCATCGGTCGGGCCGTGGCGCGCCATGGGCCGGCGTCGCACAACACCAGAAAACTCTCGGGAGCCAGCCACACATACCCTTCGACCCGGGCTTTACCCAGGGCCACACTGAGCCGGCAGCCAAACGCCTTGGGGAGTTGTTCGGCCTCCAGCAATCGCACATAGCCCAACACGGCTTTCACCTGAGGGCTCAGGTAAAACTGGAACAACGCCCAAAACCAGGAATCCGGATCGTTGCCGGAGGGGGCTAACGTCACGGGGCATTCACCCAGCAGGCTGAGCAACGGCCCAGCTTCAGCGAGAGCCAGCACGCCACACGCGGTTTCGAAGAACATCGCCTGGCCACCGGCGGGAGCACGTCCAGGTTCGAGCAGCATCTGACCTGCCTGCCCGGCCACATGGAACACCAAGCTCAGGCCGCGTCCCAGTCGACGTCGCGCAGCAGCTATGTCGCCGTTGATCGAAGGTAATGTCAAAAGCGGCACTATCATGTGCTGCCGATAGTAGGTAGAGACAGGCTGACCGACCGCCCCAGCGTCAGTGCAAACCGATCTTCACACTGTTGCCGTACGCCGCTAAGCCAGCGTGCGGTCGCCTCCTCTTGCGCTTCCAGATCGATACTCCAGCTACTCTGTTCGCGGCGCACACTGGCGTTGATCCGCCCCAGGCGGGGCAAGTACAACACAGCTTGGAGCGGCCACTGCGAAGTGGCCTGCAGACGAGGCACCAGTTGCTCGGTCAGCGCCTCAATCATGGCCGTGCCGCCCGAGGCTTTTGTTCCCCGCAGGGAACCTCGATCGCCTGCCCCCTCATCGTCACCGGCCCAGAACTGGGCGAACAACCGCGTCAATTCCGCCGGCACCACGCCCGCAGTTCCCGGCTCTCGTTCCTCTCGTGACTCATTCGAGCGTGGGCGTTCAGCAGGTTTGTCTGATACCTGGTTCATGTTGGCTCCTGTGCCAGTAAAAGAGATAGTTCCTGGAGTTTTTCCACCTGTCGCAGGCAATCGGTCACCTTTTTCTGAGCAGTGCCAACGCGGGCTTGCTTGTCTTCCCGCTGGTCTTGCAATGCCGCCAATTGCCCCATTTCTCTGCGGGTAGTGGCGGACAACGAGCGCTCCTGAGCACTCCAGGATTTCAGGGCCTTAAGGGTCAATACCTGACCCTGATGCTGATCGAGCAATTGAGTACTTCGTCGAGCCTCCTCCTGCCGAGTCTGCTCAAGTGCATCCTCGGCCTGCCGGATATGCGCAAACAGCGCCTGTTGGGCCCGCTTGGCCTCACGCAAGGCACGCTCTGCCCGGTCCGCTCGGTGGCGGCGCAGGCGTCGCAGCGTCTCGACTTCACCGAGCAGCACATCAGAATGGGACATAGGCAGTCAGCTCCTTGAGTTGATCCAGTGTCGCGGTCATCGGCGAAGGCTCACGCAAGTCCTGGCGCAAGAAACCATCGACAGCCTGGCGACTCTCCACGGCAAGGTCGGTCAGGGCATCACTTCCAGACTGGTACTCCCCCAGCTTGAGCATCAGCTCGATCTGCTGATACGCCGACAACAAACGTCGCAACGCAGTACCCGCCTGGATATCCGCAGGCTCGGCGACGTTGCTCAAGATCCGCGACAAGCTCGCCAGCACATCGACCGCAGGATAGTGCCCACGCTCGGCCAACTTACGGGACAGCACGATATGACCATCGAGCAACGAGCGAACTTCATCAGCCACCGGGTCGTTCATGGAGTCCTGCTCGATCAGCACCGTATAGATCGCCGTGATCACGCCCTCATTCGTTAACCCGGCGCGCTCTACCAGCCGCGGCAACAGGCTGTAGACAGAAGGAGGAAGGCCGCCGCGACCAAGGGGTTCGCCAGCCGCCAGGCCGATTTCACGCTGGGCCCTGGCAAAACGGGTCAGGGAATCGATCAGCAGCAACACACGCTTGCCCTTGCGGCGAAAACCTTCAGCCAGCGCGGTCGCCGTAAATGCTGCACGTGCTCGCTCCATGCTGGAACGATCGGACGTGGCACACACCAGCACCGCCTTGGCACGCAGTTGTGCATCGAGCTCATGATCAAGAAACTCGCGCAGTTCGCGACCCCGTTCGCCGATCAGGCCAAACACGATGACGTCGCACTCCACGTTACGGGCGATTTCGGCCAACAGGGTTGTTTTGCCACACCCTGCCCCCGCGAACAGTCCTACACGCTGTCCTTCGCCCAGCGTCAGCAAACCATCGATCGAGCGAACACCGGTTGCCAGTGCACGGTTGATCCGTGGCCGTTCGGTGGGCAATGGCGCCTCACACAGGACTGCGCTGGTATCCGCCAAGTCAGCTTCGACAAACGCGCTGGGCCCATCTCCCGCGATCGCCCGCCCGAAACCGTCCAGCACCTGGCCCAGCAGTGCCTCGCTGACCCGTACCCGATGGGATACCCCTAGGCGCTCGACACCAGCGCCCACCTGTACACCTTCCAGGTTGCCCAAGGCGCTGAGTACGGCATCCTGCTGGTCAAAACCGATGATCTCGGCGAGCATGCAGTCGCCTGGCCTTTTCTCCACCTGGCACAAATCCCCGATACGCGCCTGGGGCAATCGGCACTGCAGCAACATGCCATTGACACGCTGGATCCGCCCACGCATCGACACGGGCGCGAAGGCGGCCAACGACTGGACCTGATGCTGGTGCCAAGCGTCGAGACGCGCCTGTACTTCCGTGCTCACCAGCGCACCTCATAACGCTGCGCACCGTCGAACACCACTTTGCCATTGTCGATCAGCACCAGGCGCAGTCCATCCACTTCATCACCAACAAACAGCCGGCTACCTTCCTCCAGCACGACGTGACCATTGGCTCCTCCCACAATCTGCACAATCTTGAACGGCAAGGCTCCATCGCGCGCGCGCACACGGCTGATCACCGGTACCGCGCTGTCGTATTGTTCGCCAAAACGGTTGAGCATGCGTGCGACCAGCTCTACATCGTCCTGGGAAACGTCGCCATCGAGCGCGACCTGGCCATTGATCACCTGCAAGTTGACGCGCTGGCTCAACTCGCGTTCGTTGAGCATCTTCAACAGCTGTTGGCGCACGTCGAACGGTGAGGCCAACGCCTGCTTCTGCACCACTGGCGGCCTCAAGGACGCCTTGGCCTCCGGGTCCCCGGTGTAGGCCATGCCCACCACGATGAAGATGACCGTTATCGCCAGCACCAGGCTGACCAGGCGCTTTTGCTGGGAGTGGGAGATGGTAGACAAGTTGAGTTGCCGCGCCGGCTCATTGAGCGCGGGCGGTGCTACCGGTGCAGGAGCGGGTGATTGAGGCCAGGGCTCATCGGCCAGACTGACACACAGACGCACGCCTCCCACTGAAAATACATCGTTGAGCGCCAGACGCGCGATCTGAGCCAGCACCTGACCATCAGCCCCGCGCAACAACCCGGCCTCGGCCTGCACCGACCAGTTCGCATCAATGAGCCTCAGCCTTGCATGCTGCTCGGCGATACCAGGATCGTGCAGTAACAGATCGGCGTCGGTGTGAGCACCGATGCTCCACTGCTCCCCAAACAAAGGCAGCGCTGCCCCCTGGTGCAGTCCATCAAGCACGCGTAACTCAAACATCATCAAGCCCTCATTCCACAGCACCACGCATCAACTCATGCTGACCGAAGTCGAAACGCCCCAGTACTTTGACCTTTGAGGTGCTGCTCAGCTCGGCAAAGGACAACACCGGTACGTAGTTGAACTCTTCCAGCAACAAGGTACGCAGAGGGCTGCGTAAATCCTGCGCGACCAGCATCACGCTCTTGAATTTCGGGCGCACGGAAAAGGCTTGATTGAGCAGGTTGACCAACGCCGCGCTATGCTCTTCGTCGAGTGCGAAGAACACGCCGGTCTGGGTCTGGCGCAATGCCTCACGCAGGATGTTTTCACTCTGCGGCGACAGCAGCCACGCGTGCAGGCCGTCTGCTTCCCTGTACTGATGGTAGATCTGTGCCTTGAGCGCAATGCGCGCGTAGTCGGCCAGCGCCTCCGGTTCACGCTCATGCTGGCCGTACTCGATCAGTGACTCGACAATCAGCCGCACCGCCCGCAACGGCACACCTTCGCTGGCCAAGCGTTGCAACACTGCCGAAAACCGCGACAGCGGCATGATCCGCTGGAGCTCCTGGACCAATTCCGGTTGGTTGTGCTCCAGCCAGCCGAGGATCGACTTACTCTCTTGAATCCCCAGGAACTGTGGCCCGCTGAGCATCATGGCCTGCTTCATGCGTTCTACGATCAGGCTCGCCGCAGTGAAGCGCTCCAACTGCGGATCATCGAGCAACGGATCATCCGGCGGCACCCAGAGCCAATCCTGCTCATCGCGCTCCGCCTGCCCCGCTATGGCGTGCGCAGGCTCAATGGTGAATGCCTTGCGCTCAATTGCAACCAGGCTGACGACCGATGCCCTGACCATTGGCACCTCATGCACACAAAAGCGCATTTCATCGTCGGCCAGCGTGTCATCGAGTTCCACCTCGAACGATGGCAATGTGAGGCCGATATTGGTGACCAGCGCATTTCGCGCCTGGCGAATCGCATAAATAAGATCGGCCACCTCGGGCGTGCCGCGCAGCACCGGAGAGAACTGCAGCAGGTAGGGCCTTGTGGGGTCGAACCCACGCAAATCCTCATGGCCATTCTCTTCGGGGCGCACCGCTTCCTCGGCTCCAGCGTTGGGTTGTTCCTGCCGTTGGCGCTGGCGCATCAAGTAATACCCCAGGCTTCCAGTGACCAACGCTATCAGGATAAACACCACGGTAGGCATGCCAGGCACCGCCGCAAAGGCGAGCATCCCAACCGAAGCGATCACCCAGCTCTTGGGTTCGCTCGTCATCTGCCGGGCGATTTCGGCGCCCATGTTCGTGATGCCTTTGCGACCATCCGGCGCCACACGGGTGATGATCATGCCGGCGGTGAGAGAAATCAGCAGCGCCGGGATCTGCGCAATCAGACCGTCGCCGATGGTCAGCACCGAATACAGGCTGATAGAGTCGGAAGCACTCAAGCCATGCTGGAACATGCCTGTGGCGAAGCCGCCCAACAGGTTGACCACGACAATGATCAGGCCGGCGATAGCGTCGCCCTTGACGAACTTCATCGCACCGTCCATGGCCCCGAACAGTTGGCTCTCGCGAGACAACTGGTCTCGCTTGTCCCTTGCCTGCATGCCGTCGATGAGGCCGGCACGCAGGTCGCTGTCGATGGACATTTGCTTGCCGGGCATGGCATCCAGGCTGAAACGCGCAGCCACCTCGGCCACCCGCTCCGAGCCTTTGGTGATGACCAGAAAGTTGACCAGCGTCAGGATCAGGAAGATCACCATCCCCACCGCCAGGTTGCCGCCGACCACGAAATTGCCGAAGGCCTCGACGATCTCACCGGCGTCCTGCTCCAGCAGGATCAAACGTGTGGTTGCAATCGACAGCGCCAAGCGGAACATAGTGGTCAGCAACAGAATCGACGGAAACGATGAGAACGCTAATGGCCCCGGCAGGTACAGCGCCAATACGATCAACAGGCACGAGATACAGATGTTGAGCGCAATCAGGATGTCCACCAGCCAGGTGGGCAGCGGCACGATGAAAATGAACACGACGGCCATCACCACCACGGCGCCCAGCACTTCGGCGCGCTGCGCGACTTTCAGCAAAAAACGGTTGATGGCCGAAAGCGCAGTCACGCAAGAGTCTCCGGCGTTGCGGTGGCTTGCAGGTACTCACGCTCCATTTTCGTGAGTTCCCCCATTCTTATCAACAGGTTGTGCAGAAGCTGATCACGCGTCCGGTTGTCAAACCACAATGCCAGAGGGAACTTGTTGAATACCGAGTAAATGGCATTGAGGGCTATCAGGGTGCGGCTGAGTTGGCTGCCCGCTTCCAGTTCCTCCAACAGTCGTTGAAGTTCCTGGGAGTCGATGCCTGTAGTGGTGTAACCCAACAAGCGCTGCATCAGCTTCGACGTAACGCGCTCTATCCTCAGACGCTCGATCAATGCCTGGCACAGGACAAATACTCCACTCAACTGCCAACAGCTTTGCAGGCCCAGGAGCAAGGTACGCAAATGCGCCGAGGGCAATGATGACACCTTCGCCGCGATATCGTCCGCCAAGGCTTTTTGCATCACCTTGAGCCCTTTTGAAAACCGTTCGTCACCGTATACATCCAGCAGTGCCTGCAGGATCTTCATCAGGGATTGGCGCGAAACCACGTTGGTGTAATAGAGCATGCGCAGCGCCTGACGCTCTTGCAGGTCGGCACATCCCGCCCGAAGTGCAGCCGCAGTATTCAGACCTGCCTGGATCTCCCCTTTGAAACGCGCCTCAAGCTTGATGATTGCATCGCGTGCCAAGGTTGCTTCGGTGCCCGACTGGGCTTCCACATTCTTGAGCACAATAAAGGTGAGAGCGGGGTCGCCCTCGCAAAGCCCCAGCAACTTTTCAACCCCGACAAGCATTCGCAGCTGCTGCTTGAATTGCAATATGGCCATTGCCAACGTCTTCTTGGCGGGATGACCCCATTGATCATAAAGCTGATTAAGCAACTGAACCGCAGCCACAGGCAGGATGAGCTGCCGCCGATTCAGTGCCCGGCTGCTGGCTCCCACTTCCTCGTTGAACAGAAGAGCCAGGTCATCGGCTACCTGGCTTGCAGTAGGTGTGGAGGTATGACTGACACTTGGCCGATCCTCGTTGCGAATTTTTTGCAGTTCGGAAGGGAAATCAACCATGACTGGACCTGAACAGGAAGAGTATTTCCCTGTGTGGCAAAAGCAGCCAAAGCGGTTCCATCAACAAATGGTCCACTGCACATTTGAAAAAACTTGCACAAGCCTTCAACGCTTTCTGCAAGCACTTGCACAAAAGCGCGCCAACAAAAAATTTTTATGCATATAAATCAATAGATTATGAAATTTTTCCGCCTGGCACAGCCAGTGCAAATGGGGTTCTCGTCGACACCTTTCGACTGCGTCTACTCCAAGGAAAAATCCATGAATATCCCTATTGAAGCTTTAGCGCACCTGGTTGGCAGCTCGCCTCAATTCATGCTTCACCTGACAGACGACCAGCAAAAAAAACTTCGGCGCTTCATTCACAAGCGCGTACTCAACCCCGAAGATGCAGACGACCTGCTGCAATTGACGTACCTGGAAGCCTGGCGTAACCGTGAACGTTTCAGCGGGAACGCCACGCTCAGCACTTGGATGTGCGGTATCGCGCAAAACCTCATACGCAACCACTTCAGGCGCTTGTATGCCAAACCCGTGCATTGCGAATTCGACGAGTCGCTGTGGCACGGCCAGGAAGACAACCACAATCTGGACTGGGAATTTGAAATCAATCGACGCCTGGAGAAAACCTTGAGCGCCATCGACCACCTACCCATAGAGATGCGCAAGACGCTCTACGCCTCACTGGAAACCGACGGTAGCTACCAGGAGACCGCCGACGCACTGGAGATTCCGATCGGCACGGTCCGCTCGCGCCTCTCTCGGGCGCGCGAACAGCTTAAACGCGCCACTCACAACTCGACGCGTTCTTAAAATCAGACGTTGCGCTGGACGGCAGGGATATCTGCCCACCGCGATCAGGCTTTTCTGACTGCGCAGGCGGGCGAATCGCGAACCACTCGTCGCCCGATCCGGCAATTTCGCTTAAACAGTTGAAAGCGTAGATAAAAATTCAAAATAAATACTTGACGCATTGCCGTTCTACGCGAATAATGCGCGCCACTTGGCTACATAGCTCAGTTGGTTAGAGCATAGCATTCATAATGCTGGGGTCCGGGGTTCAAGTCCCTGTGTAGCCACCAAGTACTAAAAACGGCTTACCGAAAGGTAGGCCGTTTTTTTATGCCTGGAGAAAAGTGCGGGGCATACTCGAAGCGCTCCTCCCCCTACGGCCCAGAGTTGCGCCCGAAAAAAGGCGCCATCTGTATTTTGACGCTCCCTTGACCCGCTGTTAGTGTCCAGCCTCCCCTCTAAGCACGGAGTGCTCCACGGTGAAACTGGACATCTACCAAGTCGACGCTTTCAGCCAGGCCCCCTTCGGCGGTAACCCCGCGGCAGTCTGCCCGCTCACCGAATGGCTCAGCGATGAGCAACTGCAAGCCATCGCCGCCGAAAACAACCTCTCTGAAACGGCCTACTTTGTACCTCGCGGCGAATTCTACGAATTGCGCTGGTTTACGCCCGAAATAGAAGTGGACCTGTGCGGCCATGCCACGCTTGCGGCGGCGTGGGTGTTGATTCACCAACTGACGGACGCGCCAGAGGTATTGCGCTTTGCCACGCGTAGCGGCGAACTTCGGGTGACGCGCAATGGTGATGAACTGTCGATGGACTTCCCCGCCAAGCAACCACAACCCTGCGAACCGCCCGATGGCATGTTGAGCGCGCTCGGCATTGAACAGGCCGACGTGTTCAGCACTGATGACTACATCGTACTGCTGGAAGACGAAGCGCAAGTCGCCGCACTGACACCAGACTTCGCCCACCTCAAGGGCCTGCCCAAACGCGGCATCGCCGTGACGGCCCAAAGCGCGAGGTTTGATTTTATCTCCCGCTGGTTCGGGCCGAATGTGGGTGTGAATGAAGACCCGGTGACCGGTTCGGCCCACACTTCATTGGCGCCATTCTGGGCTGAGCGCCTGGGCAAGAACCGGTTGACCGCCGAACAGGGCGGCAAGCGCCGTGGCCAACTGCGCTGCGAGCTCAAGGGTGATCGCGTGATCATTTCCGGCCACGGGGTGCTCTACCTGCAAGGCACGATTTACCTGTAAAAAGCACTACCCCAAGGACAACAGATCATTCTCAAAATGAACGGAGTTCAGCGCGTGTTTTCGATTTCCCGCCGTCAACTGTCGGTGATTGCCGCAGCCCTCACCCTGGCTGCCTGCCATACCCCGGTCAACCAACAGCCTCCGGCACCGGAGCTGGGTTCCGGCTATCGCACCGACCTCACGACTCAACACGCCGAGCGCCATATGGCCGCGGCGGCCAACCCGCTGGCAGCCGAAGCCGGACGCGAGATGCTGCGCATGGGCGGTTCGGCAATAGATGCGGCGATTGCAATGCAGGCAGTGTTGACGCTGGTGGAGCCGCAGTCCTCCGGCATCGGCGGCGGCGCGTTCATCATGGTGTGGGACGGGAAAAACGTACACGCGTATGACGGCCGTGAAACCGCGCCGGCCGGGGCCACCGAGCGTTTGTTCCTGAGGGGCGACGGCACACCGATGGCGTTTGCGGAGGCGCAGATTGGGGGACGCTCAGTCGGTACGCCTGGAGTATTGCGCGCGCTCGAAATGGCGCACAAGAAGACTGGCCGGTTGCACTGGGCCACGCTGTTCGAGCCGGCAATCCGCCTGGCGGAACAGGGCTTCGCCATTTCTGCGCGCTTGCATAGCCTGATCGCGGCTGACCATAACATCCCGCAATCACCAGATATGGCGGCGTATTTCCTGAATGCCGATGGCACACCGAAAGCCACCGGCACCGTGTTGAAAAACCCGGCGCTGGCCAATGTGTTCAAACGCATCGCCAAGGAAGGCCCGGACGCGCTGTACCAAGGGCCGATTGCCGATGAGATCGCACGCAAGGTGCAAGGTCATCGCAACGCGGGCAGCCTGTCCCAGGCAGACCTCAAAGGCTATAGAGCCAAGGAGCGCCCCCCACTGTGCACCGATTACAAGCAGTGGAAAGTCTGCGGCATGCCACCGCCGTCGTCGGGCGGGATCGCCGTCGCGCAAATCCTGGGCACCTTGCAGGCCCTGAAAGCCCAGGACATCGCGGCGATGCCTCCGGTAAAAAGCGCATCGCCTGCCGGCCTTGAACCAACGCCCGAAGCCGTGCACCTGCTGGCCGAAGCCGGGCGCCTGGCCTTCGCTGATCGCGGCCTCTACGTCGCGGACGCGGACTTCGTGCCCGTGCCGGTCTCGGGCCTCGTCGCACCGGAGTACCTGGCCAAGCGCGCCGCCTTGATCGGCGAGCGCAGCATGGGCATCGCCAAACCGGGCGTACCAGCGGGTATCCAGGTGGCCTATGCGCCGGACCGCTCGCCGTTGCGCATCTCCACCTCACAAGTGGTGGCGGTGGATGACCAGGGTGGCGCCGTGTCGATGACCACCACGGTGGAAGCGGCGTTCGGCTCTCATCTGATGGTGCAAGGTTTCTTGCTCAACAACCAGATGACCGACTTCTCGTTTATCCCCGAGGAAAACGGCCAGCCGGTGGCCAACCGCATCGAGCCCGGCAAGCGCCCGCGCTCGGCGATGGCGCCGACCCTGGTGTTCGATCGCAACAGCGGCGAGTTACTGGCCACGGTCGGCTCGCCCGGTGGCTCGCAAATCATCGAGTACGTCAGCAAGTCCCTGGTGGCGATGCTTGACTGGAAACTTGACCCGCAAGCGGCCATCAGCCTGCCGAACTTCGGCAGTCGCAATGGTGCCACCGAGCTGGAGACCGGCCTGTTCACCCCTGCACTGAAACAGGCCCTCAAGGACAGAGGCCATGCCCTGAGCGAGATCGATATGACCAGCGGCATCCAGGCCATCGTTCGCATGCGGGATGCCCAGGGCAAGGTGTCGCTCAGTGGCGGCGCCGACCCTCGGCGTGAAGGCAAAGCGGTCGGCGACTGAACACTTCAAACATCGGAGAAAGCGCTCGTGCAACAGGCAGATAATCTCGGCGCCATCCCTGGCGTCGACCACGGTTTTTGTTCGATCAATGATCCGCTGCGCCCCGATGGGGTGTTCATCTGCAAGCAGGTGCATAGCGCCTCAGTGATCGAGTGGCAAGCCGACCAGGTACCCAATACCGTTGAAGCGGACGGGGTATGCACAGGTGAGCACAAGCCCATCGCGGTGATCACCGCTGACTGCCTGCCCCTTCTGATTGCCGCGCAGAACGGCGAAAAGGTCGCTGCGGTGCATGGAGGATGGAAGGGGCTGCAAAGCGGGATCATCGCCAATGCAATCAAGCGTTTTACCGACGAAGGGATTGCAGTCGACCAGTTGCGCGTGGCGATCGGACCGTCGATCAAACCGTGCTGCTATGAGGTGAGAGAGGGGTTTGTTGCGCAGTTCCAGGCTGACCAGGGGCACCTGTGGGCAACCGGGCGGGCGCCGTGGAGCGCAGCGCAACCCGCACCGTTATTGCCCGCGCAAATTGCACCGCCCCACGCCAGGCAAGCAGCAAGCGCGTGGTTTGACTTGAGCGGGTATGGCGTGATGTTGCTGCAAGCGGCCGGCATCCGGCGTGAACAAATCGAGGTGAGTGAGGTGTGCACTTACTGCACCTCCCCCACCTTTGCCAGCTACCGCCGAAGGACGCATCACCCGGAGGAAATGAAGACGTTGATCTATTCGTGGATTGCTCGTACGCAGCGGTGAGAGGCAGCTTACCAAGCACGGTCCCAGGCCCTACTCATATCGCCGACACGCAAAGTACCATGTCATTTTTTGCGATAAAACGCACCTTGAGCAGTACCCGTTATCCTGCGATTTTCTGGCCCGTCCGTTCTTGCCAGAGGCTACGTCAAAGACGTAGAATTCCGCGTGTTAACGATAATAGAATCGCCTCTGTTCAGCAGGTTATGGCCTGACTATTGGACCGAAGAGGAAAGAGGCATTTTCATGGCTTTTCTAGCCAGTCATCCTGAAGCAGGGAACGTTATACCCGGCTCAGGCGGATGTCGAAAAATACGCTGGAGCCTGGAAGGTCGAGGCAAAAGTGGATCGGTACGAATAATCTACACCACACAATTGGCTTGCGGGGCCTTGGTAGCGCTACTGATATATGGCAAGGGCGCGACCGACAGTATTCCAGCGCACACCCTGTACAAAATCGCGAAGGAAATGAACCATGCCACTCACTGAGAAACAGCTGCAAGAACGGGATGCCAAACGCAACATTGGCGAAGAGCTGCTTGCCACTGTTCAGGATGTTAAAGCAGGGCGATACGGCTCGGTGAAACAGGTCGAAATCACTCAAGCCGCCGAAGCAAGAAGCAAGACCGGGTTGTCGCAACCCAAATTTGCTGAGCTTCTGGGCGTTTCGGTAAGAACCCTTCAAGAGTGGGAGCAAGGGCGTCGCTCCCCTTCTGGCGCAGCACGCTCCTTGCTGCATATCGCTGCAATCAGACCGGACGTCTTTCGGGAAGTCCTCAGTAACGCCTGATGGCGTTACTGAGCCACTGATGAACGACTACCGACTGATTTTCAACCCCTTGCGCCCCGCATGCCGCTCCAGCGCCAGCTCGATCAGGCGGCTCACCAGTTCGCTGTAGCTCATGCCCGCCGCCTGCCACAGCTTGGGGTACATGCTGATGCGGGTGAAGCCGGGCAGTGAGTTGATTTCGTTGATCAACACCTCGCCATCGTCGGTAAGGAACACATCGACCCGTGCCAGGCCGGAACAGCCCAGCACCTCGAAAGCCTCAATGGCCAACCGGCGAATACGCTCGCTGGCGTCATGACTGATATCGGCCGGCACCACCACCTGGGCGGCCTGGTCGTCAATGTACTTGCTGTCGTAGGAATAGAAACCACTACTCACCACAATCTCGCCGCAACCACTGGCGATGGGGTGATCATTGCCCAGCACGGCGCATTCGATTTCGCGGCCTTTTACCGCCGATTCGAGCAGCACTTTTTCATCGAAGCCCAGGGCCAGTTCAACGGCAGCATGGTACTCGGCTTCGTCGCCGACTTTGCTCACGCCCACCGATGAGCCTTGGTTGGCAGGTTTGACGAACATCGGCAGGCCGATCTTGTTCACCGCGGCCTCAAACGAAGTACGCGCCGCATTGCTGCGGGTCAGGGTGATGAATGGGGTGACGGCAATCCCGGCATCGCGCAGCAAGCGCTTGCTGATGTCCTTGTCCATGCACACCGCCGAACCGAGCACGTCGGAACCCACGAAAGGCAGGTCGGCCATACGTAACAGGCCTTGCAGGCAACCATCTTCGCCGAGGGTGCCGTGGACGATGGGGAAGATCACGTCGACATGTTCCAGCAGGCCGCTGCCGGAAGTCTCCACCAATTGCTGGCTGGCCTTGCCGGGCACCACCGCCAGTTCGCGGTTGGACTGGTTGAGGGCGATCAACGCCGGGTTTTCCTGGTTGAGCAGGAAGTTCGAGGTGTCGTTGAGGTGCCAATGGCCGGCCTTGTCGATACCGATCAACACCGGCTCGAAGCGCGAGCGGTCGAGCGCATCGACGATATTGCGCGCCGACTGCAACGACACTTCGTGCTCAGCCGAACGGCCACCAAAAATAATACCTACCCGCACCTTGCTCATGACCCGACCTCACTGTTGAACGTAAGGCTTCTTACCACGGGCCGTCAGCGATTCGCTACCAGATGTGCGCCGAACAACACATAGCAGCCACCGGCAAAGCGGTCGAGCCACTTGCGCGACCGGCTGTAGAGCGTGGCCATGCGTTCGCTGGAAAACACCAGTGCCACGCTGGAATACCAACTGAACGACAAGGTGGCCATGGTGATCACCGCCAGGGTCAGCAGCATCGGCGACGGCGAAGGCGGCATGGTTGACGCGAAGATGGTGGCAACAAACAAAGCGGCCTTGGGGTTGGACAGATTACCCAGCAACCCCAGGCGCCACGCGGAAAACAGCGAGCGCCGGGCGTCATCCGGCAGCACGTTCTGGCTCATGTTCGGTGAAGACCGCTTGAACAGTTTCAACCCGAGGTAGATCAGGTAGCAGCCGCCGATGATCTTGAACGCCAGATACAGCATCGGTGCCGCCGTAAACAGCGACTTGATGCCCAGGCCACCCGCCAGGCCCCACATGATCGTACCCGTGGCCACTCCCGCCGATGCCACCACACCATGACGGCGCGAACAGCTGGCGGCCAGTTGCGCCGTGTTGAAAAAGTTGGGGCCAGGCGTGACCACCGCGACGGTCCACAGCAAGGCCAGGGAAACCAGGGGCGTCACATAGGCCGGGTTGAGAAAATCCATGGTGGGCAGCTCCATCAGCGCGAGGCACGAGGCACGAGCGACGATCATAGGCCTCTGCCCTGCCCTGCACAATCGTACAAGACCCCGGCAGACAAGGGATGCAGACTGGGTTAACGTATTTCCCTCTCTTTTTTGTGACCCCTTACCATGGGCAAACCCACCGCCACCCTCGACTGGTTGCACCGCGCGCCCCATGCCAGTGGCCTGGACCGTATCGAGGCATACTTTGCCGGCTTCGCCTTCGACCCGCATCGCCACGACACTTACGCCATCGGGCGTACGTTGACGGGCGTGCAGAGCTTTCACTACCGCGGCGACATGATCCACAGCGTGCCGGGCACAACCATGGTGCTTCACCCCGATGAAACCCACGACGGCCACGCCGGCAGTGAAGAGGGCTTCAAATACCGGATGATTTACGTAGAGCCGTCGCTGATCCAGCAGATTCTCGGCGGCAAGCCGTTGCCGTTTATCCCGGGCGGCCTGTCTACCGACCCCAGGCTGTTGCGA
This sequence comes from Pseudomonas sp. NFPP28, assembly GCF_900115535.1. Classification (NCBI taxonomy): domain Bacteria; kingdom Pseudomonadati; phylum Pseudomonadota; class Gammaproteobacteria; order Pseudomonadales; family Pseudomonadaceae; genus Pseudomonas; species Pseudomonas sp. NFPP28. The sequence continues at coordinate 1,070,501 of NZ_FOWT01000001.1, forward strand.
GCCAGCGAAGTGCTGCTGCAGAACCTGGACAACCCCATCGACCCATTGCAGGAACAGGACGCCCTGTTCGACCTGGCCCATGCGCTGAACAACGTCTCGGGCGGGATCATCAGCCGCAAGACTTTCGACTACGTGGCCGCCGAGCGCGCCCGGGAGTTCATCCACAGTGCGCTGGGCCGCAGCATCACCCTGGATGAAATGGCCGACCACGCCGGCCGTGACCGCTGGGCCTTGTCGCGGGATTTTCGCCTGCTGTTCGGCACCAGCCCCTATCGCTACCTGACCATGCGCCGCCTGGACCTGGTGCGCAGCCTGCTGGCCCAGGGCCAATCGCTGGTGGACGCGGCGATGACGGCCGGCTTCACCGACCAGAGCCACATGACCCGGCAGTTTCGCAGCACCTACGGCATGCCGCCGTCGCGCTGGGTAAAGATGCTCGGGCGCTGACTAGGCTTAGAGCGCGTGCCCATCAATCGGCTGGCCGATGGTGAGAAAATGCCCGCCCGCCACATGGTGCAAGGTGCGCAGTTCATCATGCCCTTCGAAGTGCCAGCGGCCGTCGCTGAATACGCGTTCGTCGGCATAGGCCGCGACCACTTCACCCAAAAACAGATCATAGGCCTGCTGGTTATGAGGCTCGGGCAGCAGTCGGCATTCCAGCCAGGCCACGCAACCTTCCAGCAGCGGCGCGTCGATGTGTTCACCGCGGAACGTGTGCAAGCCGTAGGCGGCAAACTTATCCGTGTCGGCACCGGTGGTGTTGCCCACGGTTTGCACAAGGTCGGCCTGGCTCGCGCAAGGCACCTGCAACACAAAGGTGCCGGCGCCTTCCAGCAGTTGGCGGGTCCAGGTGGCCTTGTCCAGCACCACCGCTACCTTCGGCGGTTCGAAATCCAGCGGCATGGCCCAGGCCGCGGCCATGATATTGCGCTGGCCGTTGTGGGCAGCGCTCACCAGCACCGTAGGGCCGTGGTTGAGCAAGCGGTAGGCCTTGGACAGCGGGACGGGGCGACGGTGGGTAGGGCTCATGGACAGTCGACTCTTGATACCAGAAAGCCCCTACGATACCTGAAGCCCTACGCTCAACTCGACAGTTGGTTGGCGAACTGGCCCACCGCGCTGACCACCTTCTGCGCCCCGTCCTGGATCTCCACGATCACCGTGCCCGCTTCGGCAGCCAGCGCCAGGCCCTGTTCGGCTTGCAGGCGACCGTCGGTCATCAGGGCGACCGCGTCGCGGGCCATGTCCTGGTTCTGACGGACCACGCCGACAATTTCCTCAGTGGCCTTGCTGGTACGCGAGGCCAACTGCCGAACTTCATCGGCGACTACCGCAAAACCACGACCTTGTTCGCCAGCACGCGCCGCTTCGATGGCGGCGTTGAGCGCCAGCAGGTTGGTCTGCTCGGCAATGCCGCTGATGGTCTTGACGATGGTGCCGATCACTTGGGATTGGGCGTTGAGCGCCTCGATACCGTCACCGGCCTGTTGCATGTGCCTGGCCAGGTCGCGCATCACATCCACCGCCTGGGTCACCACGGTGGTGCCGCGCTGGGCGCTGTTGTCGGTTTGCAACGAGGTGCTGTAGGCAATGTTCGCCGCGTCGGCGACCGCCTGTTCCTGGTTGACCTGGTCGGTGATCACCGTGGCGAACTTGACCACTTTGTACAACCGGTCATTGGCGTCCAGCACCGGGTTGTAGGTCGCTTCCAGCCACACCACGCGGCCATGGCTGTCGACCCGTTTAAAGCGTGCCGCGACGAACTCACCGGCGTTCAAGCGCTTCCAGAAGTCCTGGTACTCGGTGCTGTTGTATTCCTCTGGCTCGCAGAATATCCGGTGATGTTTGCCCTGGATCTGCGCCAGGCTGTAACCCATGCCCCCGAGGAAACGGTCATTGGCGCTCAGCACGTGCCCGCCGAGGTCGAACTCGATCACGGCGGTAGAGCGCACCAGCGCGTTCATGAGGTTTTCATGCTCGCGGGAAGCCTCGATGGTGCGGGTGAGGTCGCTGGAATAAATCGAAAAATGCTTGATGCGCCCCTCGGAGCTGCGCACCGGCTGCAGAATCGAACGCAGCCAGGCTTCCTGGCCATTGCCCCGCATCAGGCGCACGGTGCCGGCGAAATGCTCGCCGCGCACCAGGGCGTTCTTGAAGCGTTGCTGGAACTCATCCCTGCGCACGTGGGCCGGCTCCAGGTCTTCGATCGCACGCCCCAGCAGTTGGCCACTCTGGTAGGCCAGCTCCTGCAGGAAGTTGGCATTGGCCCATTCCACCCGGCCTTCGGCGTCCAGCGTCAGGCACAGCATTTCACTTTCCAGGCTCTCCTTGACCTGATTCAAGCTGGACAACTCTTCGCGAAGAGCCGACAGCTCCTGCTTCAAACGGGTGTTGAACATGGGGCACCGAGGATCAAATGAGGGAGATGAATCCGACCTGCATCGGCGCTGCCGGCATTTTCTTAAGCGAGCTTGAGGCCCTCGCCCAAGTATTTTTTCGGCCACATCAGCTGCCGTTGTTTCGGCACACGCCCATCACTTGATACTCAAGGGTCTTGAGCTTGCCGCTGGAGTCTTCATAGGTCATGCGCGACGGCACCGCGTTGCACGAGCGGATCGGCGGCGTGACGTTGACCACCTTGGCGATGTCCAGCTTCATGCCATAGCGATACGCCTGCACCTCGGGCGCCGGCTTGCCCTTTTTGGCGGCGTACTCGGCCATGGCTTTTTCATTGCGCTCCATCATCAGTGCGAACGTACGGTCCCCCCCACCTTCGGCCAACGCACCGAACGACAGGATGGCGGTTAAAACACCCAGCGCGACTTTATAAAACTTCATGATTAGTTCCTCGACTGAAAGATTCAGTGCGCAGACTAACCAACTGACCCTGACGCAAACTTCACCAGAGCATTACTTATTTGTTAGATAAGTGTGAGTTTCCAGAATTGTAATCTTCGTGCCACTTCTTCGTTATCTGCGGTTTGCAACTATCAGCCCGGGCCAGATCAATAAGAACGCCCGCTCTCATAAGAAGCTGAAACTGCCAAGCACCAGGAGCGAACCATGCGTATCCGTCACTACAGCCTTCCCCTTTCACTGTGCGCCGCTTTCCCGCTGGCTGCCGTGGCCGTGGAGGACCCGCCCGAGGGCTTTATCGAAGGCAGCCGCGTCAATGTGCTGGCGCGTAATTTTTACTTCAACCGCGATGATCGCAAAGGCCAGTCCAGCCCCACCGGCAATGGCTATTCAGAGGCCTGGGCACAGGGTTTGATCGGCCGCTTCGAATCTGGTTTTACCCAAGGCACCGTTGGCTTTGGCGTGGATGCGTTTGCCATGGTCGGCATAAAGCTGGACTCGGGCACCGGCCGCAGCGGCGGCAAAGGCTCGTTCGGCGTGCTGCCGGTGGACAGCGAAAACCACCCCGAGGACACCTACAGTAAAGTCGGCGGCGCCGCGAAACTGCGCATGCTGGATACCGTCATCAAGGCCGGCGACGTATTCCCGCTGACCCCCGTCGTGGCCTACGGCGATTCACGCGTGTTGCCGGAAAGTTTTCGTGGCGTGACCGCACAGAACACCAGCCTCGAGGGCCTGACCCTGCAAGGCGGGCGCTTGAGCGGCATGAGCCAACCGAGCGAAAGCGGCATGAACAAAGGCTTCGCGACCTTTTACGCAGGCCCGGTCGACTCGCCCTGGGTCGGTTATTTCGGCGGTGATTACACCGTCAACCAACACCTCAGCGTCAGCCTTTACGGCAGCCGCTTGAAAGATGCCTGGGACCAGTACTACGTCGGCAGCGCCGTCAGCTATCCGCTGGGTGAAGATGTCTCGCTGTTCGGCGACGTCAACTACTACAAGGCGGTGGACGAGGGCCGGAAAAAGCTCGGTGAATTCGATAATGCCATCTGGAGCGCCCGGCTCGGAGTGAAGGTCGGCGCCCACAGCCTGGCCCTCTCCCACCAGCGCAACAACGGTGATGACGACTTCGACTACCTGCGCCAGTCCGACTCGATCTTCCTCAACAACTCGATCCAGTACAGCGACTTCAACTCGCCCAAGGAACGCTCATGGATGGTGCGCTATGACCTGGACATGCAGGCATTCGGCATCCCCGGCCTGTCGTTCATGACCCGCTACGGCAAAGGCACTGGCGCCGATTACAGCAACGCCAACGCGGTGTACATGCGTCGCGATGCAGCCGGCGCCCCACTGACCGACCAACGCCGCTGGGAGCGGGATATCGAGGCCAAATATGTGGTGCAAAGTGGAAACTTGAAGGATTTATCACTGCGGCTGCGCCAGGCGACCGTGCGCTCAAGTGCATTCGAGTCGGACTTGGAAGAAGTTCGGCTGATTATCGAGTACCCCATTGCGGTGCTTTAAGGTAGGCCAATTACATTCACTTGCCGATGCGCTACATCTCTTCACAGGTTGAAGTCTGTCAGAACTGTAATATTGGTCTCACCTTCTCGTTAAGTTGCACTTTCTACACTGCACACCGAACACCTCTCATCTCTGCGGCTTTCGTGTAGCTCCTTTGGAACAGAGATGAATTTTTGCGCCCCGGTCGGGGCGTTTTTTTTGTGTGCAGGCTCAGTGACGAATCGTCGCACCTGTCTGACATGGCTTGACCCTAAAGCTACTTCACGGTCCAGAGTTTTCCTACAGCCTCCCCCGCCTCGCCATGAGGCCATGCCCTTTTCGTTTTCTTTAAAGGTAACTCCCCATGCGTATCCTTGTGGTTGAGGACGAGCAAAAAACCGCCGACTACCTGCAGCAAGGCCTGACCGAAAGCGGTTATGTCGTCGATTGCGCCGCCAGCGGCATCGATGGCCTGCACCTGGCCCGGCAGCACAGCTACGAATTGGTGATCCTTGATGTGAACCTGCCCAACACCGACGGTTGGGAAGTGCTGGAGCAACTGCGCCGCGACGGCAATCAGCGCGTGATGATGCTGACCGCACGCGGTCGGCTGGCCGACAAGATCAAGGGCCTGGACATGGGCGCCGATGATTACCTGGTCAAACCCTTTGAGTTTCCCGAACTGCTCGCTCGCGTGCGTACGTTGCTACGGCGCAGCGAGCACATCCCGGTGCCGGACGTGCTGCGCGTCTCGGACCTGGAACTGGACCCGCGCCGGCATCGCGCCTACCGCGGCAACCGCCGGATCGACCTGACCACCAAGGAGTTCGCCCTGCTGCATGTGCTGATGCGCCAGTCCGGCGAGGTGATGACCCGCACGCAGATCATCTCGCTGGTGTGGGACATGAACTTTGACTGCGACACCAATGTGGTGGAGGTCTCCATCAGCCGCCTGCGCGCCAAGGTCGATGACCAGAGCGAGGTGAAGTTGATCCACACCATTCGCGGCGTGGGGTATGTGCTGGAGGCGCGGCCATGAAGACCAGCAGCCTGTCGATGCGCCTGGGGTTGACCGTAAGCCTGATGGGCGCCGGGCTGGTTGTGCTGCTGGCAACCCTGGCGTACCTGGCCCTGACCCACGAATTGGACAAGCTCGCGCGCAAGGGCCTGGAAAACAAAATGGAGCAACTGGCCCATACCCTCGGCCAAGGCCTCGATGAACACCGCATCACCAACCGCCCCCATTCACTGCTGGACCTGGTGATGGGCCACGACAATATCTACCTGACCATCATCGGCGCACGGCCCGATGCACCGGTACTCCTCAGCGTCGGCGCCAGGCCCCAGCAACCGCTGTTGCTCGACGTGCCCACCGGCAAGAACCTGGCCTATTTGAACTGGGTCGATGGCCAGGGCAATCGTATTCTCAGTGCGACGCGCCTGATGCCCCTGCAAGGGGGCGAATACGTACGCGTGTTGTTGTCGCTGGACCGTTCCGATGATGAAGCGTTGCTCAGTGCCTACCTGCGCTCCACGGTAATCGCCCTGCCGATGCTGCTGATCCTGATCGGCATGGGCGCCTGGTGGCTGGTGCAACGCGGGCTTGCGCCCTTGCAGCAGTTCAGCCGGGTGGCGGCCAAGGTCAGCACCCAGGACCTGACCCATCGCCTGGCCCTGGACAACCTGCCCAAGGAACTCGGCGAATTGGCCCAGGGCATCAATTTCATGCTGCATCGACTGGACGCCGGGGTGCAGCAGCTGTCGCAGTTCTCCGACGACCTGGCCCACGAACTGCGCGCCCCGCTGACCAACCTGATGGGCAAGGCCCAGGTGACCCTGTCCCGCGAGCGGCCCTCGGCGGAGTACAAGGCCGGCCTGGAATCCTGTACCGAGGAAATGGAGCGTCTGTCGCGCATCGTCTCCGACATGCTGTTCCTCGCCCAGGTCAGCCACCCGGCAGCACGGGCCGGGTTTGCCCCGGTGTCGCTGGCCGAGGAAGCGCAACGGGTGATGGCACTGTTCGCCCTCAGCGCCGAAGACAAGCACGTGACCCTGAGCCTGCGCGGCGATGCCTGGGTAACGGGCGACCGCTTGATGATCCAGCGCGCCATTTCCAACCTGCTGTCCAATGCCATTCGCCACACCCCCTGCGACTCCAGCGTGTTGCTACTGGTGGAAAGCTACGACCGGAGCGTGGCGCTGTCGGTCGGCAACCCTGGGCGCGGTATCGAGGCCCATCACTTGCCCCACCTGTTCGAACGTTTCTACCGCGCCGACAGCAGCCGTACCCGCGCGGAAGGCGGCACCGGCCTCGGCCTGGCGATTGTGCAGTCGATCATGCACCTGCATCAGGGGCACGCCGAGGTCAGCAGCCAGCCGGGCCGGTTCACACGGTTCAGCCTGGTGTTTCCTCTTCCTTGCGATGGGCCCACTGATACAAGGCCGGCAGCACCAGCAGGGTCAGCAATGTTGAGGAAATGATCCCGCCGATCACCACCGTCGCCAAGGGCCGCTGCACTTCGGCGCCGGTGCCGGTGGCAAGCGCCATGGGGATAAACCCGAGGGACGCCACCAATGCTGTCATCAACACCGGACGCAGTCGGGTCAGCGCGCCTTCGTTGATCGCCATCGACAACGAGCGCCCTTCCTCACGCAAGTTGCGGATAAAGGCGATCATCACCAGGCCGTTCAGCACCGCCACGCCGGACAAGGCGATAAAGCCCACCCCCGCCGAGATCGACAGCGGAATATCCCGCAGCCACAGCGCCATGATCCCACCGGTCAAGGCGAACGGAATCCCGGTGAACACCAGCAGGCCGTCCTTCAGGTTGTTGAACATCATGAACAACAGGCCGAACACCAGCAGCAATGCCACCGGCACCACGATGCGCAGGCGCTCGGAGGCTTCCTTCAACTGTTCGAACTGGCCGCCCCAGGTGGTCCAGTAGCCCGCCGGTACTTTCACCTGGGCGATCAAGGCAGCCTCGGCCTCCTCGACAAACGAGCCGATATCCCGGCCCCGCACGTTGGCGCTGACGATCACCAGGCGCTTGCCATTCTCGCGGCTGATCTGGTTCGGGCCGAGCACCAGGTCCAGACTGGCGACCTGGGACAAGGCGATAAACCCCAACTGGCCAGCCGCATTACCCGGCACCGGAATCAACAGCCGAGACAGCCCGTCGATATCGGTGCGCAACGCGTCGGACAAACGCACGACCATGTCGAAACGCCGGTCACCTTCATACAACGTACCGGCCTGGCGCCCACCGACAGCGACGGCAATGGTGTCCTGCACATCGCCCACATTCAGGCCAAAGCGCGCAGCCTTGTCGCGGTCGATATTGATGGTCAGCACCGGCAGGCCGGACGTCTGCTCAACCTTCACTTCCGAGGCGCCATCAAGCGTCTGCAAGGTCTCGGCGATTTCCCCGGCGGTGGTGTTGAGCACGCCCATGTCATCGCCGAACACCTTCACCGCCACATCACTGCGCACCCCGGAAATCAGTTCGTTGAAGCGCAGTTGGATCGGCTGCGACAACTCGTATGCACTGCCTGGCACAATCGCACTGGCACGCTGGATATCAGCGATTAACGCTTCCCGGGACTTCTTCGGGTCGGGCCATTGGTCCTTCGGCTTGAGCATCACGTAGCTGTCGGAAATATTTGGCGGCATTGGGTCTGAGGCAATTTCCGCGGTGCCGGTACGTGCAAACACCCGCTGGATTTCCGGCACCTGGGCCATCAAGGTTTTTTCCAGTTGCTGCTGCATCTGCACCGATTGCGTCAGGCTGGTGCCGGGCACGCGCAAGGCCTGCTGGGCGAAGTCGCCCTCACTGAGGCTGGGGATAAACTCGCTGCCCATGCGGCTGGCAAGAACGCCGGAGGCGACGATGGTCAACACGGCCAAGCCGAACACCAGCGGTCGGCGCGCCATCACCCAGTCCAGCACCGGTGCGTAGACCCGGCGCGCGGTGCGCATCACACTATTTTCTTCTTCCTTGACCTTGCCGGTGACGAACAGCGCAATCGCCGCCGGCACGAAGGTCACCGACAGGATCATCGCGCCCAACAGGGCGATCACCACGGTAAACGCCATCGGGTGGAACATCTTCCCGGCCACCCCGGTGAGGGCGAAGATCGGCAGGTACACCACCATGATGATCAGTTGCCCGAAGATCAGCGCCCGCCGCGCTTCCTTCGCCGCCGCAAACACCTCATGCAGGCGTTCGCTGCGGGTCAGCAGGCGGCCGTGACGTTGTTGCGCATGGGCCAGGCGGCGGATGGCGTTCTCGACGATCACCACTGCGCCATCGACGATAATGCCGAAGTCCAGCGCGCCGAGGCTCATCAAGTTGGCACTGACCTTGTTGGTGAACATTCCGGTAAAAGTGAACAGCATCGCCAGGGGAATCACCATGGCAGTGATCAGCGCAGCGCGGATATTGCCGAGGAACAGGAACAGCACCGCGACCACCAGCAACGCACCTTCGAAGAGGTTTTTCTTCACGGTGGCGATGGCTTTTTCGACCAGGTGGGTGCGGTCGTAGACCGTGACCGCCACCACGCCTTCGGGCAGCGAGCGGTTGATCTCTTCGAGTTTTTCCGCCACAGCCTGGGACACGCTGCGGCTGTTTTCACCGATCAACATGAACACCGTGCCGAGCACGACTTCACGGCCGTTTTCGGTGGCGGCGCCGGTGCGCAGTTCGCGGCCGATCTCGACCTGGGCCACATTGCGCACGCGAATCGGTGTGCCGTCCGAGCTGGTGATAACGATATTGGCGATGTCGTCGATGGACGCCAACTGGCCCGGTGCCCGGATCAACAGTTGCTCGCCACTGCGCTCGATATAGCCAGCGCCGACGTTGGCATTGTTGCGCTCCAGCGCCGTGACCAGGTCATTCAGGGTCAGGTTGTAGGCCGCCAGGCGCTTGGGGTCGGGGGCAATCTGGTACTCCTTGGCGAAGCCACCAATGGTGTTGATCTCGGCCACGCCCGGCACGTTGCGCAGTTGTGGCTTGATGATCCAGTCCTGGATGACCCGCAGGTCGGTGGGTGTGTAAGGCGTGCCATCGTCTTTGCGTGCGCCGTCCTCGGCCTCGACGGTCCACAGGAAAATTTCCCCGAGGCCGGTGGAAATCGGCCCCATGGCCGTTTCGATGCCGCTGGGCAATTGCTCGCGGGCCACTTGCAGGCGCTCGTTGACCAGTTGCCGGGCGAAGAACAGGTCGGTGCCGTCCTTGAAGATCACCGTTACCTGAGACAACCCGGAGCGCGACAACGAACGGGTCTGCTGCAATCCGGGCAAACCGGCCATGGCGGTTTCGATGGGGAAGGTGATGCGCTGTTCGGTTTCCAGCGGTGAATACCCGGCCGCCGCCGAGTTGATCTGCACCTGTACGTTGGTGATGTCAGGTACCGCGTCGATGGGCAATTTCTGATAGCTGGCGATGCCGACACCGGCCATCAACAGCACCGCCAGCAGCACGATGATGCGCTGCTCGATGGCAAATTGGATAAGGCGCTCAAACATGGGGAATCACTCGCAGGATCAATGGGCGTGCTCGGCCGAGCCTTTGCCCAGTTCGGACTTGAGGATGAAGCTGCCGACCGTGGCCACCTGCGCCCCGGCATCGAGGCCCTGGCGCACTTCGACGTAGCCGTTTTCGCTCGCACCAAGCTCCAGGTGACGGGTGATGAAGCCCTCCGGGGTACGTACGAATACCGAGGGTTTGTCCTCGACAGTCTGGATCGCGGCCTGCGGGACGGTCACCTTCGCCTGGTAAGAATCCGTCGCCAGTTGCACGCTGACAAACAGCCCAGGGCGCCAGGCGTCATCGGGGTTGGGCACACTGATGCGCACGGTGGCCGTGCGCGTCTGCTCACCGAGCAGGTTGCCGACGTACGCCACAGTGCCCTGCACTTGGGTGCCCATTTCGGTGGAGCTGACGGTGACCGGTTTGCCGACCCGGACCTTGTTCAAGTCCTTGGGAAACACACCGAAGGTCACCCACACCTGGGACAAGTCCGAGAGGGTGAAAGCGTTGCTGGTTTCGCTGACGACTTCACCGACACCCAGGTGTTTTTCCACCACCACACCGGCGAACGGGGCGCGCAACTCGTAGCGATTGCCGCCAACCAGCACAGCGCTACCGCTTAATGCGGTCATCTTTTGACGAGCGTTGTTCAGGGCAATCTCAGCTTCCTGCAGGGCCTGGCGCGCCAGCAGGTAATCCTGTTCGGCGGAGATCCTGTCCTGCCACAACTGGCGTTCACGCTGAAAGGTGGTACGCGCCAATTCAACCCGGCGCTCGCTGGCGGCCAGCTCACTGCGCTGGTCGGAGATCTGCTGGCTGGCAATCACCGCCAACAGCTCACCCTTCTTCACCGATTGGCCGAGGTTGGCCTTGACCGACTCCACCACACCCGCCACACGCGGGATGATATGGGAGGTGCGATCTTCGTCGAAACGCACCTCGCCCGGCAGTACCAGCATCGTGCTAAGGGTGCGGGGCTCGGCCTGGGCCAGTTGAATGCCAGCGGCCTGGATCTGCTGCTCGGTGAGTTCGAGTGTGCCTTCTTCTTCATCGGCCCAGGCAACGCCGGACAGCATCAGGCCCAGGGCAATGGCAAGTGCCACACCGTGTCGGTTGTTCATAAAGGACTCCAAAGACAATCAAAACCGGGCGAGGTCGCCGTAGATCCGTTCGATACGCACCCAGGCGTCAGTGGCCTGGGCGGTGGCGGTGAGGTACTGGGTGCGCGCAGCGATCAGGGTGCGCTGGGCGTCGAGCACGTCGAGGTAGCTGAACTTGCCCATCTCGAAACCACGGGTGGCGCTGTCCACTGCACTTTGCGCGGCGGGCAGGATCTGCTGGTTGAACGCGCGCACTTCGGTATTAGCGGTTTGCCACAGGTCCAGCGCCTGGCGGGTTTCAGTGCGCAGGCGCAGTTCGGTGGCGTTGCGCAGGTCACGGGCCTGGTCGGCGCGGCGGGTGGCGGCGAGCACGTTGCCCTGATTGCGGTTGAACAGCGGGATCGGCATCGACACGCCCACCAGGTTCACGCGCTCGCGCACGCTGGCGTCGTACTGGCTGCCGATGGACACATCGAGGTCGGGAATGCGTTGGGCTTTTTCCAGGCCGACGCTGGCTTCGTTTTGCAGAATGTTCAGCTCGGCCAGGCGCAGTTCAGTGGTCTGCTCAAGGCGCGTCAACAACTGTGCAAGCGGCGGCAGGGGCGGTGTGGATTGGGACGGTGTAGCGACCGCCTGGAAATCCGCGCCGGCACTGCCGGTGCTGGCGGCCAGGCGGCGATAGGCGTCGGTGAGGCCGACCTGTGCGCGGTTCAATTCCAGGCGCATTTCCGATAGTTGCACCTGCGCACGGGTTGCCTCTACCGGCGACGCTTTGCCCGCCGTGACGCGACCATTGGCAACGCCCAGGCCGCGCTCGGCCACGGCCATGGAACGCTGCGCCAGGTCGAGGCGTTCCTGGGCACGCAGCGCGCCGTAGTAGTTGTCGATGACGTCGGCGCGCAGTGTGTTGCGGCGCTGTTCCAAGGTCAGGGCGGCGGCGTCCTGGGCACGGCTGGCCACGTCAATGCGTGCACCACGCTTGCCGCCCAACTCCAGGGCCTGGCTGAGCTTGATGGAGGTGGTGCGAGAGTTGCGACGGGTGTCTTCGGCGTCCCAGGAGAGCACCGGGTTGGGGATCAACCCGGCCTGCTGGCGGCCGCCCTGGGCGATGTCGACTTCCCATTGTGCAGCCGCCAGGTCAGGGTTATTGGCGAAGGCGGTCTGCAAGGCTGAATCGAGTGTGAGGGTCTGTGCCTGGGCCGCGCCGGCAACCAGCCACAACACACCCGCCCCCATGAGTTTTCTAACGGAAATTGCCATAACGAGAGTTCCACGCCCATGAAGTACAAGCGCAGGCAATGTAGCGGCCGCGACTTATCAGGGCGGTGGAGCAAAGATTACAAATCCGACAGCAATGGCTCTGCGGCGGGCATTTCGACCGCCCGCCGCTGATCGCACCAAAACGGTACATAAGCACTTGGCCAGCGCGGTATCGGGTATGCTTTTCGGGCAGGAAACAAAAAGAAACAATTTCCCCAACCTGTTCGATAAGGAGTCCCGCCTTGGAGTTATCGACTGCCGCGTGGATGGTTCACGACACTCGCCTTATGTTTTGTGTACTGCTGGCCATCGCCAGCATCATCGTGCTGATCAGCGCGACCAAGTTGCCGCCATTCCTGTCGATCCTGATCGGCACCTTTATCGCCGGTGTCGGCGCCGGCCTGCCGCCGGAAGAAGTGGCCAAGGCCTTCAGCAAAGGCGCCGGGGCGATCCTCGGTGAAGCCGGAATCATCATTGCGCTGGGCTCGATGCTCGGCGCATTGATGGCCGAATCCGGCGCGGCCGACCGCATTGCCACCACCTTGCTCGGGCTGGGCAAGGGCAAGTCATTGCCGTGGGTGATGGCGCTCGTGGCGATGGTGATCGGCCTGCCGCTGTTCTTCGAAGTGGGCCTGGTGATGATGGTGCCGATCATCTTTGTAATGGCCAAGCGGTCGAACCAGCCGCTGCTGAAAATCGCCATCCCGGCGCTGGCCGGCATGACCACCCTGCACGCCCTGATGCCACCGCATCCGGGGCCGCTGATTGCGGTGGGCGCGTTACACGCCGACCTCGGCCTGACCATGTTGCTGGGCTTCTGCCTGGCGGTGCCAGCGGTGATCCTGGCCGGCCCGATCTACGGCAACTGGCTGTCCAAGCGCCTGCAGGTGGATGAACCGGCGGACATCGGCGCACTGTTCAGCGCACCGCCCAAGGCGCCGCGCCAACCGAGCTTCGGCGTGTCGTTGCTGATCATTCTGTTGCCGGTGATCCTGATGCTGGGCAGCACCTTGGCCAAGGTCGCGCTGCCGGCGGAAAGCACCCTCGGCCTGACCTTGAAGTTTCTCGGCGAACCGCTGATCGCCCTCGGCCTGGCTGTGATCGCCGCCGTAATCTGCCTGGGCTGGGCCGCTGGCATGCCTAGGGCCGACGTGGGCAACACCCTGCGCAAAGCCCTCGCCCCCATCGCCGTCTTGCTGCTCACCATCGGCGCTGGCGGTGGCCTCAAGCAAACCCTGCTGGATGCTGGTGTGAGCCAGACCATCAGCAAGGTCGCCGAAGGCGCGCACATGCCCTACCTGCTACTGGCGTGGCTGATCGCAGTTGCGTTGCGCCAGGCAACGGGTTCGGCGACAGTCGCCACCACCACGACGGCGGGCATTCTCGCGCCGATGATGGCCGGGTTGGCGGTGACGCAAAGCTCGTTGGTCGCGCTGGCTATCGGCGCCGGCTCGGTGTTCTTCTGCCACGTCAACGACGCCGGGTTCTGGATGGTGCGTGAGTACTTCGGCTTGCAACTGAAGCAAACGATCTGGGTGTGGTCGGTGTTGCAGACGATTGTTTCAGTCGTCGGTCTGGTGGGGACGCTGGTGCTTTGGCACTTCCTGACCTAAAAACGCCGTACTGAGGGGAAGAGCTCTTCCCCTCAATGGTTTTACTGATGCAAAACAAAACGAGCATCGAGCTTGCCAAGCAACTCAAATGTATTCATGTAAGGCACACCGAACAGTGAGCAAACATTGGGTCAAATCGTCATTGCCCCTGGCGAGTTCGTCCCTGACGGGCACGATACTGGCTATCTCCAAAGCCTGGTGCTGCTGAAGAATCCATGCCCAGTAACCTGGGCAAACCGTTATTGCGTAATAGCGGTTCTTGGCCTCGATCAGCGTGTTCGAATCCAATAGATGCTTCATGCCGATAGTTTCATCCCATAAGTCTTCAACTTGGCAGGCTGCATACCCAGCAGTTTCCCCGCTTCTCGCAGCAGAATCCGCCCGCTCTGCGCTTCTGCCAGAACAGCCTTGCTCAAACGGGTGCTGTTTCTGATTGCCGCGGTGCGGTAGTAGTCCCCTCCACTGCCGTCCTTATCTCGATACGCCTGCAAGATACGACGGTAATAGGCGCCATATTCATCACTGCTGATGTAGCCAAGATCAAGGGCACGACGGGCAATCACCAAAGTGCTGACGTGAAAGCGTCCGGCCAAGGGAGCCAGGTTTCCTTCCCAGTGAATATTCGAATCCCAGTGCCCCCGAAAAACCAGCTCCGGCGCCAAGAACTCTCCCGCGACAGCATTGCAAAAAGCTTCTTCCTGGCGGGCACTGTGACTGTTGCCATCGGAAACACCCGTGCTGCCAATCCAGATATGCACCAGCTCATGCATCAATGTAAAAAGCCGCGCCGTGGGTGCGTCCGCACTGTTGATGAACACCACGGGAGCCATCGCGTTGCTGATCGCAAATCCTCGAAACTCACTCACATCAAGTTTTCGGTGGGTGTTTCCCATGGCAACACCGCTGCGCATGACGAGAATGCCAGCGTTCTCGGCACCACTTACCAAGGCCCTGAAATAGTCCTCATAGCTCATACGGGCAAAGTCATCCGTCACACCGAGGACGCGACGAATATCTGCAACCACGTCCTTGATGGGCGAACGATTGCTGAAACTTCCCACGAAAGGCAGCGGAGAACGCTCGTGGTCCTGCAAGTACTCCAAATACCAGTCTTGTTTACGGAGCACGTCTATCACGGTGTCTATTAGATTCAAGCTGGGTTTGTCAGGAAAAACACCCTCCCCAGTACGCAGATCGGGGATAGATAGATGATCCTGCGGCGGAACCTTGAGGAAAAGAAAACCAAAAGGGATATGTGCAATAACGGCCCATTTTTGCGCTTGGTTAAACGTAGGAAGGCTCTGACCTACTTCCCACTCCCTGACACGCCCCAGATGCACCGTGAGACTTTTGGCAACCTTTGCCTCAGACAAACCCGCCCGCTGGCGAGACCAGGAAAGGATGGCGGGATTGATAAAAGCCGTCTGGTTCATAAGGTTCTGAATGCTGCTCAGGGGTGGCCAGGACTATAGAAACGGCGGCAAATCCGGTCAATTGATGGCCCTACGTGGCATTTGTAACAGCATCCACGGCGTGCTGTTTTCCAAACAACGCCACACTCCCCACCCCCACCGCCCCCATCACCACGCAATACCCCACGCAGATCCACGGGCTGGTCGGCATCAACGCAATCAGCAGCAGCGGCGTGGTACTCGCCCACAGCGCGTAGGCAATGTTGTAGGTAAAGGAAATCCCCGACACCCGCACCTGCGCCGGAAACAGGCCGACCATCACCGACGGCACCGCGCCAACTACGCCGCAACTGAGGCCCGCCACGGCATATGCCGCACCCAGCCAGATCCCGCCGTTGATCAGGCTGGCGTACAGCACCGCAATCCCCACCGGCAGCATCAGGCTGTAGACCAGCACCGCGCGCCAGGCGCCGATGCGGTCCACCAGCAGGCCGGCCAGGACGCAGCCGATGTTCAGGAACACGATGCCCAACGCGCTCAAGGCGAAGGTATGGCTGGGGCTCATGCCGAAGGTTTTCTGCATCATGGTCGGGGTGATGACCACCAGCACCACCACAGCGGAGGTGAGCACGCAGGTGAGGATCATCGCGGGCAGCAACACCGCGCGATGGTCACGCAGCACGGTACGCAGCGGGAGTTCGGCGGCAGCCTGGCGGCGGGCCTGCATTTCGAGGAACACCGGGGTTTCGCTGAGCCAGCGGCGCAGCCACACGCCGATCACGCCGAACACACCGCCGAGCAGGAATGGGAAGCGCCAGGCGTAGTCGAGGATTTCTGCGGGGGTGAAGACCTGCGCCAACAGCGTGGCGGTGAGGGCGCCGAGCAGGTAGCCGAAGGTCAGGCCGGCTTGCAGGAAGCCCAGGGCATAGCCGCGATGGTGGGGCGGCGCGTGTTCGGCGACGAAGGTCCAGGCGCTGGGCACTTCACCGCCGACCGCCGCACCTTGCAGCACGCGCAGCACCAGCAGGATCAGCGGGGCGAAGTAACCGATTTGCGCGTAGGTCGGCATGATCCCGATCAGCAGGCAGGGCAAGGCCATCATCAGGATGCTCAGGCTGAACACGCGCTTGCGTCCCAGGTGATCGGCGAAGTGCGCCATCAGGATGCCGCCCAGCGGGCGCGCCAGGTAGCCGGTGACAAAGATGCCGAAGCTTTGCAGCAGGCGCAGCCACTCAGGCATTTCCGGCGGGAAGAACAGCTGGCTCAAGGTCAGCGCGAAAAACACGAAGATGATGAAATCGTAGATTTCCAGGGCACCGCCGAGGGCGGCCAGGCCCAGGGTTTTGTAGTCGGAGCGGGAAAAACGCTGCGCCTGCGTAGGAAAGGTGGCAGTCATGTGGAGGCTCGGCAGACAAACAAAATGGCGTGCAGGTTATGAGCTGAGCCCAATGATGGCAATCGCGACAGATATATTTGTTTTCCTCATGGATCGATGAAGATAACTGCATTCCCATATCAATGGCCGTAGCGGAACATGCCGGAAAATTGCCTGCACCCTAATAACTATAAGAGGAAAGACTCATGGCCGATGCTATCGAAGAAAGCCGCTATGCCCGATTTGCCCTGCGTTGTTCCAATTTCGCCGAGCGCTGGTTTCCAGACTCCTGGGTATTCGCCGCCCTTGCGGTGATCATCGTTGCCGTGGCGACCCTGGGTATGGGCGCCGCACCGACCGAGGCCGCCAAGGCCTTTGGTGATGGGTTCTGGAGCCTGATCCCGTTCACCATGCAGATGGCCTTCGTGGTGATCGGCGGTTATGTCGTCGCCAGCTCGCCGCCCGCCGTGAAACTGATCGACCGCCTGGCGCGTATCCCAAAGAATGGCCGCTCGGCCGTGGCCTGGGTGGCGCTGATCTCGATGGTCGCCTCGTTGCTGAACTGGGGCTTGTCCCTGGTGTTTGGCGGTTTGCTGGTGCGGGCGCTGGCGCGTCGCACGGATCTGCGCATGGATTACCGTGCTGCCGGTGCGGCGGCGTATCTGGGGCTCGGCGCCGTGTGGGCGTTGGGGTTGTCGTCATCGGCGGCACAGTTGCAGGCCAACCCGGCCAGCCTGCCGCCGTCGATTCTGTCGATCACGGGAGTAATCCCGTTCACCGACACCATCTTCCTGTGGCAATCCGGCGTGCTGTTGCTGGCATTGATCGTGGTGTCGCTGATCATCGCCTACGCCACCGCACCCGGCCCGAACAGCGCCCGCGATGCCAAGGCCTGTGGGGTCGACCCGGCGTTCAACCTGCCCAAACTGCAAGCCCCCGCCCGCCCGGGTGAGTGGCTCGAGCACAGCCCCTTGCTGACCATTCTGCTGGCATTGCTGGCGGCCGGCTGGCTGTTCCATGAGTTCTCGACCAAACCGGCGATCAGTGCCATTTCAGGGCTGAACACCTATAACTTCCTGTTCATCATGACCGGCGCCCTGCTGCACTGGCGCCCGCGCAGCTTCCTCGATGCGGTGGCGCGTGCGGTGCCGACCACCACCGGCGTGCTGATCCAGTTTCCGCTGTACGGCTCGATCGCCGCGCTGATGACCGTGGTCAAGGGTGGCGACGGCCAGACCCTGGCGCACCATATCTCCACCTTCTTCACCTCCATCGCCTCCCATGACACCTACGCGCTGCTGATGGGCGTGTATTCGGCGGTGCTGGGCTTCTTTATCCCGTCGGGCGGCGGCAAGTGGATCATCGAAGCGCCATACGTGATGCAAGTGGCCAATGACCTGCAATACCACCTGGGTTGGGCGGTGCAGATCTACAACGCCGCCGAGGCGCTGCCAAACCTGATCAACCCGTTCTATATGCTGCCGCTGCTGGGGGTGTTGGGGCTCAAAGCGCGGGACCTGATTGGCTTTTCGTTCGTGCAGTTGCTGGTGCACACGCCGCTGGTGTTGTTCCTGCTGTGGGCGCTGGGGACGACGTTGAAGTATTTGCCGCCGATAATGCCCTAACCAATGGATGAAGCATCTGTTGCTGCAACAGGTGCTTCATTCAGGCGCAACAGGAAAACATTCCAATAGATCAGGCAGGGCGCTCTGGATCGTGTCCCAAACCACATCAAGGTTGATATCGAAATAACCGTGGGCAATTCGGTTACGCATTCCGCGCATGCTACGCCATGGGACTTGCGGGTGACTTGACGCAAAATCCGGATACTGGTCCATGATTTTCGTCGAAGCTTCACCAATGATGATCAGGCTCATGATCACCGCTTGCTGAGTACGCTTGTCTTCCAGAAAAACCTCTTTACCCAAGCCATCAACAAAGGTGATCGCATCAGTGGCAGCTCTGCGGATGTGGCACATGTCTGATCGAACGCGTGGGCTTATCTCACGCGGATGAATGGCAATCTCTGGCTTCACCCACCAATACCTTTGATTAACCTGACTCGGACTCCTACTCACCTAGCAACAAGGAACTCCGATGACGCCCCTATCCAAATCACTGGAAGAGTTGATCACTGATATTTACCAGGACGGCAACGTTTCAGTCGCTGAATACAGGACCTTGCGCGACGACGCAGATCGCCGCATGGACGCGGTGATCAAGGAGTTCGGCCTGCACAACAACGTGACCGCCTTCCAGAAATCGATCGACGTGGCCATGCAGTTGTTGCAGACCACTGTTGTCGATGCAAAGAAGGCCAGGCTGACCGACACAGGCGAGGCCATCGTCAAGGACGCGGTGACGGCGCAGGTGGAGTACTTGCGCGCCGGCAGCGAGTTGGCGCTGCGCCTGCTGTGATCCGCTGATTCAAATCACTGTCTTCGTTCCGTCACATTGCATTGCTACCGTCCTGCGAAATATCTTGCAACACCTCGCCAAGGACTCCCCGCAATGAGCGACGAGCACGAAGACCGCCCTTCCCCCGATTCCGCAGCCCAACCGCCAGTCGACACCAGCCGTCGGCGTTTCCTGGGGGGCGCGGCGGTGCTGGGGGTTGGCGCAACCTTGAGTGCCTGCGGCAATACCAGCGAAGCACCGGGTAAACCAGTGGCGCGGCCGCTGACGCCGCAAGAGTTGGACAAGGCCTTGCGTGAGCAGGTGAAAACCGTGGTGGTGATCTACGCCGAAAACCGCAGTTTCAACAACCTGTTTGCGGACTTCCCGGGTGTTGAGAAACCGCTGTCGGCGCTATCCGCCGCTGACACGCAGCAGCGTGACCGCGATGGCAGCCTGCTGACGACCCTACCTCCAACCTGGGGTGGTGTGCTGCAAGTCGGCCCGCAAACGGTGGACGGGGTGACCTACCCCAGCGAAGTGCAATTCCAGGAAAACCTGCCCAACGCGCCCTTCGCCCTCAAGGGCCCGAACGCCGAAGACCTGCCGCTGAGCCTGGTCACCCGTGACCTGTGGCACGTGTTCTACCAGAACCAGATGCAGATCAACGGCGGCAAGAACGACAACTTCGTCGCCTGGGCCGACTCCGGCGGCCTGGTGATGGGCCATTACGCCCAGAGTCGTTATTCCCTGCGCCTGTGGGACGTGGCCAAGGAGTTTGTGCTCTGCGACAACTTCTTCCAGGGGGCGTTTGGTGGCTCGTTCCTCAACCATCAATACCTGATCAGCGCCACCGCGCCGTTTTACCCGAATGCCGCGCGATCGGTGGCCAAGGCGCAGATCGCCACGCTGCAAAGCGATGACCCCACCGACCCGCGCCTCAAGCCCCTGGACAAGTCCCCCGCCAGCGCGATGACCGGCCCGCCGCAGTTCGGCCCCAGCGCGCTGACCCCGGATGGCTACGGCGTGAACACCCTGGCTCCGCCGTACTGGCCGACCTGGATCCGCGACCCGGAAAACCCGGACTATTCCAAGCCTGACCTGCCCAACGTGCTGGTGCCGCAAACCCACGAACACATCGGCGACAAGCTGTCGAAGAAGAACGTCGACTGGGCGTGGTACGCCGGCGCCTGGCAAGCGACGCTGGACCAGTTCAAGGATTCGGGCGGCATTCCAAAAATCCCGAACTTCCAGTATCACCACCAGCCGTTCAACTACTTCAAGCAGCAGGGCCCCGAGAACCGCGTCGAGCGCGACAAACGCCTGCGCGATGGCGGTTTGGGGGACGAGTCGAGCACCAACAAGTTCTTCGCCGACGCCCAGGCCGGCCAGCTGCCCGCCGTGACCTTCTACAAACCCCAGGGCAACCTGAACATGCACGCGGGCTATGCCGACGTGGCGTCTGGCGACCGCCATATCGCCCGTGCCTTGAAGGTGCTGCAAGAGAGTCCGCAGTGGAAAAACATGGTGGTGGTGGTGACCGTCGACGAAAACGGCGGCTGGTGGGACCACGTGGCACCGCCAAAGGGCGACCGCTGGGGGCCTGGCACGCGGATTCCGGCGCTGGTGGTGTCGCCGTTCGCCCGCAAAGGCACGGTGGACCATACGGTATACGACACCGGGTCGATCCTGCGCTTGATCACACGGGTGTTCCAGCTCGAGACTCTGGACGGCCTCAAGCAGCGCGATGACGCGATGATCGCCTGCGGTCAGAAACCCATGGGCGACTTGAGCAACGCTTTGCAGTTCAGCGTGTAGGTTTTCTTATCCAATAGCGACATGCCCGTTGAATTAGCACGCGGTTTTCCTGGTCAGCCGCTACTGTGTGGAGGTGGGCTTTCACCCCGCGCAGACGGGCTTTCGCTGACAAGGAAATAACAATGTTCAAACCAACCAGGCTGTCCTTCACCCTGGCCGCACTGATGGCGAGTGCGGTCGTACAGGCCGATGTCGATGTACCGCTGGGGAGCACGCAGCGTGTGACCAAGCTGTTCGCTTTCCCCAACAACTGTAACGTAATCTGTTTTCGACCCTGGACGCTGGAACAGACTGCCGAGCATTACCTGAATCAGAGCCTGCAACGGGATGGGTACACCCGGGCGAAAGTCAGCGTCAAAACCCATGACGGGCAGGTTTCGGCGACCTTCAGCGGCGTGCCGGACAATTATGGCCAACCGCTGACCAGCTTGCTCAATACCGCTGACCTGGCCTATCAAGGCGCGAGCAAGCTCAACAGCGATGGCAAGTGGGCCTACAACTGGTACCTGTTCCTGCCGCTGGGCATGGCCCTGGACAATCGAAAGAGCATCGAGCTGCTGCACTTCCCGCCGGAATACTCGCTGACCCAGGCCCAGGACTACCTTGAATCGGCCACCACCGACCGCTGGGCCACCTTGCTCACGGAGAATGGCATCCCGGCCACCGAAACGCCGGCCTACCAGACCATCATCGATATCGCCCCCATCGCCGCGCCTTCCAATGCGGGCAAGGACCTGGAAACCGTCTACAGCTACTTCACCGATTACCAGACGCGCATGGTCCGGGAGTTAAGCCTGTCCGCCAAAGGGGCATTGCCCATGGTAGCGTTCGGCGCGCCGGTGCGCAGCTGGATCAAGCAACAATACGGGCAGACCGTGGCAGTGCTGGGCCTGGCGCAGATCAGCCCCGCCGCAGGCCAAACTGTTTCGGTGTTGGGTGCCAACCACCCCAGTTACATCTGGTATGCGGCGAGCCCCGACACCTACGACGGTAACGAGCAGAAAGCCGACGAAGCCGGTTTGAAGGTGATGGGCCAGGATCTCAGCGCCGCCTGCTGGCAGGCCGGGATGGGCCAGAAACCCGCGAGCGATCCGAACGTACTGCTCAAGGCGTGCACGACTACCTGGCAAGTCACCCGCAAGGAGCAGACGTGCGAACTGTTCTACACCTCGGTGCGCAATCTATCCCCGGAAGATGCGAATGCCAAATGCGCCACGCCAACCATCAAGACCCAATTGAAACAGCTGCGCAATGCAGCACCACTCCCGACGATCAGCGCGCCGGTGCTGTAAATTGCACAAAAAACAGCCGATTTCTACTGTCAACATTGACAGTAGAAATCAGGTCCATGTTCGGCGAGTCTTGAGCCGCGCCCATCCGCTGCAAGACTGGTAGTCAGCCACCACCCGCAGGTCGATGCAGCCTAAACCAGGAGAGTTATGAAAACTCAGGCCATGGATAAGGCTAAAACCGCTGTGAGTGACTGCCTTTACCCTTTCAAGTCCACGCTCGGACAAGGCTACCCAACGGACAGGCAATTCGAGGCGGTGCACAACATTCAAGGGGTGGGCGCGGGAGTCAAGGCGCGCGTGGCCTTTGACAGCCGTGTGTGCATCGCCAAGATCTCAGGCCACGCCCTGAGCGAAAGACGCCTGCACACGGTGCAGTTATCTTCGCGTATCCACCTCTACGACTGCTGGTTCAGTGGCCTGCTGTCGCATTCGTGCAAACCGAACGTGTTTCTCGACTTGCACTACCTGGAGGTCTGGACGTTGCACGAAATCCAGGCCGACACCCTGCTGACCGTGGATTACGCCATGACCGAAGACGTGCTGTTCCGGCAGTTCGCCTGCCAATGCGGCGAATTGAACTGCCGGGGCTGGATTACCGGTCGCAATGAACCATTGAACGCCGAGGGGCAGGCGTTCATGGCCCAGTGGCGCGACCGTAAACGCTCTTAGGCTTCGCCCAGCGGACGCAGGCGGTATTGCGGTGGCAGTTGCTCGAAACCACTGATGGTGGTGTTCAAGCTCTTCCAGCGGCCGTCCTTGATGCCGTAGATGCAGCCATGGATCGACAGGCTCTGCCCACGGTGCCACGCGTTTTGCACAATGCTGGTGTGCCCGACGTTGGCCACTTGCTGGATCACGTTCAACTCGCAGAGACGGTCGACGCGCTCTTCCTCAGTGGGCAATTGGGCCAGCAGGTCGCGGTTCTCGTAGTAGAGGTCGCGAATGGTGCGCAGCCAGCCGTCGATCAGGCCGAACTGACGGTCCTGCATCGAGGCGCGCACGCCGCCGCAGCCATAGTGGCCGGTGACCAGGATGTGTTTGACCTTGAGCACGTCCACCGCGTACTGGATCACCGACAGGCAATTGAGGTCGGTGTGCAGCACCACATTGGCCACGTTACGGTGCACGAACAGATCACCCGGCAGCATGCCGACGATCTCGTTGGCCGGTACGCGGGCATCGGAACAGCCGATCCACAGGTATTCCGGGGTTTGCTGGCGGGCGAGCTTGGCGAAGAATTCGGGATCTTCCTGTTTGATCGCGTCCGCCCAGCGTTCGTTGTTATCAAGCAGGTCTTGTAGTTCGTTCATCAGGGAAAGCCTCAGGAATGATGCGCAGTTTTGTGACTGACAACCCCACGTCCAGGTCACGCCCTGCCGGCGAATAACAAGCGTGAATTAGCTTGAATCTTTAGGCCGCGCAGCCTGTCCACACACTATAAGCCCCACAGTATGAGGATTGGCCATGACTGAATCACGACGTCCCTACGGCGCTGCACAGCCCGAACCGATTGATGACAATGAAGATCGCATGGGCTCGATGCGCGAGCTCGATTTTGACGAAGACGCGCCCACCACGCATATCGGCGACGAACGGGTGCGGGAGGCCGGGCTGACTGGGGCTTCGACCGAAGACCATGAAGCGACGGACGATGACATGAGCCCTGAAACGTTGATCCATGAAGATGGAGCAAGGGATGCTCAGGAAGCGGGCGAAGGCGAACCGGCGGACTGGGACCTGAGTGTCGTCGATGAGGATGAGATCGGTGGGGGCAATGGCCTGGATGAGGCCGAATTGGCAGATATTGATCCAGTAGACGGTAACCGCTGACAAAACGTGTCCTACAGGTGGGAGGGGGCTTGCCCACGATAGCGGCATGTCAGACTGATAAGGTGCCTGGTACACCGCCATCGGGGGCAAGCCCCCTCCCACAATGGGGCTATGTATTTAGTCGACCAGGGTGCAGGCCATGACAACCGCATCTTCGCGGCCACCGACAGCCGGGTAATAGTCCCGGCGACGGCCGATCTCGTTGAAACCATAGCGCTCATACAGGCGAAACGCGCCGGTATTGCTGTCGCGCACCTCCAGGAAGCACTCCCGCGCATTGGCCGCGTAGGCACGTGACATCAAGTGCTCCAGCAGCGCCAGCCCCAGGCCGCGCCCCTGGTTTTCCGGTTTGACGGTAATGTTCAGCAGGTGCGCCTCATCGAGGATGATCTGCACCACGCCGTGCCCCACCTGCTGCTCACCTTCGAACATCAGCCAGATCTGGTACTTGCCCAGCCCATCGAGAAAGATCCCACGGGTCCAGGGGTGGCTGAAAGCCGCGTATTCGACTTTCAGCACGGCGTCGAGGTCGGCCTCGGTCATCGGGCGGAAGGATAAAGCCTCACTCATCGGTTGTTTTCCAGCGCGCCATCAGCCGGCGCATGGCTTGCCAGACATCAGCCTTACGCTGTGGCTCTTCCATTAATAATTCCAGGCCCGGCAGAGCCCACACCAAGCCCAGGCTTTCGACCTGCAGCTCGCGGTACCAGGCTTCGGCATTGGCCTCGCCGGCAAAACGCACAGCGGGCAAGCCGATCAGCCACAGGCACGCGCAGGGTTCGTCTTCCAGGCGCGCCGACACAAAACCTTGCACGAAATCCCGTGCGGCCTCGGGGCCTTGATCCATGTTGCCACGCACCAGCAGCGGCCAGCGCACCGGGTCGCCGACGATTTGCGGGCTGTCGGGCAGGCCGGCGGCGCGCAGCATGTCCTTGAGCAGCATGTAGGCAGGGTCGCGGGTCTGGAAACGTTCGCCGGTGGGTAACTCGACCAGCAGCAGGCAGCGCCCGGCGCGCAGCAATTGCAGGGCAAAGCGCGGTGGCGGCACCACCGGGGCCTTGACCACCGGGGCCGCCTCTTCGACCACCTTGGCGGTCTTGGTCACCGGCACGGGGCGCGGCACTTCGATCTTGGCGCGCTCGACCACCGGTCGCGTCTCCGGCGTGGGCTTGACCACCGCCACCGGCGCAGCCGCCTCCTCGCCCGAAGACTCGAACGCCTCATAGGGCTCAAGCGCCTGCAACAGCTCGGGCCGCGACGGCGCGGCAAACGGCAGTTCGGTGCGGGGCAGCCAGTTGACCACCTGCATGGCGGTCAAGTAAGCGCGACGTCGGGACTCGATAAGCACAGCTCGGCCACTTGTGGATAACTAAAGAGCGGGGATTCTACCGCTGTTTGGCAACAATCGCCCACTGCGTACTGACCGGCTGTGGATAAATCCCGCGTCCGATGCAGTACAATCGCGACTTTTAATCGCCAACCCGCCGGCCATTCCAATGATCGAACCCAAGCGCGTCTTGCGCGCCCTCGCCGAACACTGGGCCCTGCTTGAGCCACTGTGCGAACACTTCGACCAAGGCACCCTGAGCCTGGGCGAACTGCGCGCACAACTGGCCGCCCAACAACTGGACAGCACGCCACAGGACATCACCAGCCTGCTGGACGTGTGGATTCGCCTGGATATCCTGGTGCCTGTTGCCAAGAGCCCGAACCGCTTCGAGCTCAATGCACAGATCCATGACTTCCTGGCCTATCTTCGCAAGGAGCACCGGCTTGGCCTGTGCCTGGAAATCGAAGCCTACCTGCGCCACCTCGAGCGCCTGGCCGGTTACATCCAGGACGCCTTCGATATCCGTGATGGCCACGACCTGGCCCGTCAGTTGCGCCTGCTCGACATGCGCGTGCGCGACGTGCTGAAAAAACTCGCCAACGACGAACAGGCCCTCGCCGCAGTGGCCGATCGCGCCAAGACCAGCGACCGCCAGATTCCGTTGCGCCAGCGTTATGCCGAGGTCCTCGCGACCTGGGACGAATACGTCGAACCGATGATCCAACTGGTGAACGCCGACGGCGCCTTCGAGCAAGGCGTGCGCAAGGTGGAAAATGTGCTGTTGCGCATGCTCACCGAGCAGCAGCGTCTCGGCCATCTGGTGGACGACGACATGCTGCTGCGCACCCACGCGCGCATCCTGGAGATGCAGACCAGCGCCCAGCTGACTCTGCGCCACGCCCGCGAGCTGCTGCTACCGCTGCGCGAAGAAGCGCGTCGGCACAACGCCGTGACCCGTGGTGCGGCGCTGGCGTTGTCGGCCATTCGCCGTAAAGGCCTGGACGCAGTGCCCCAGGCGGCGATGCCGATGTTCACCCGGCCGCAGAGCACCTTCCTCGGCAGTGCCAGCCAGGTGGAAGCCTACGTGTATGCCCTGGCGAATTTCGAGCCGAAACCGGCGCGTTTTCCCAAGGCGCACAAGTCCCACAAGGGCGACGCCCAGCGCGCACCACGCACCGTCAAGGAAATGCTCGAGCGCTGCGAAGACGCGCTGCCGATGCCGGACCTGATGACCTGGCTGCTGGAGCAGGAACCCGACGGCGCCACCGACGAATTGCTGTACTGGTTCTCGCGCCTCTCGCGGGAAAAACGCTTCAAGCGCGAACGCCTTGAACGCCGCGACTACCACACACACGAGCACCAGGTCAGCCTGCGCTCCTTCGCCCTGCTCCCGGCCAGCCCTGATGCAGCCGAGAATTCTGCGAGCACACCTTATGCATCTTGATCTATCCGAACTGTCCCAGCTGGCGCCGATCTTTCGCGAGCTGTTCAAGGGTTACCACGTCAGCCGCCGCGACCCGGAGCTGTACGCACAACTGTCGAACTTCCAGGACCAGTACCGCACGCTGTTCAAGGCCCTGGGCTTTGAGCTGGTGTGCGACACACGGGGCTTCTACTACTTCGTGCCGGACACCGCCGTGGCGGCCGCGCAGGTCAACAAGACCGCCCAGCGCCTGGCGTTGTTCACCTTCATCATCGTCGAGCACCTGGCCGACCAGGGCCGCGACCCGATTGCCGTGCTCGACGGTGGCAGCCTGGGCCGTGATGAGTTGCCGTCGTTGCTGGAGAAGTACCGCGACCTGTTTATCCAGGCCGAAGTGCAGACCCAGGAAGAACTCGAAGAAAAAATCATGCGCCGTATGACCCAGCTGGGTTTTGCCAGCGAAGACAACGGCATCTATCGCTTCCTGCCGCCGATGCACCGCTTCCTCGATGTGTGCCTGTCGGTGCAGCAAGACCGCGACCTGGCAGCCAGCGTGCACAGCGTGTTGCCGCTGCCGGCACCGGTGATCATCGACGAAGACAGCGATGAGAAATTGTTGAAAACCGATGACCCACTCGACTTGAGCGACTTCGCCGATGAGAGCGAAGAAGACGCCCTGGCCCGCGCCATTGCCGAAGAACAGGAGACCGATGCATGAGTAAGGAACGCTACGGCATCCGCCGCTTCGCCCTATTGAACACCGCCGGTTACAGCCTGGGTCTGTTCCCGCTGGAAGAGCCGCTGTCGGTATATGGCGCAAACAACCTGGGTAAATCCGCGTCGATCAACGCCTTGCAGTTCCCGATCCTGGCGCGCATGTCGGACATGAGTTTCGGCAAGTACACCCTGGAACAATCGCGGCGCTTCTACTTTGCCACCGACACCAGCTACATCCTCGTGGAAGTCTCGCTGCCCCACGGCCCACACGTGATCGGCGTGGTCGGGCGCGGCCCGGGCGGTGGTTTCGGTCACCAGTTCTTTGCCTATGCCGGCAAGCTGGACCTGGCGCACTACCAGAAGAACGACACCTGCCTGCGTCAGAAGGAGCTGTTCACCAACCTTGAGCGCGAAGGCCTGAAAGCCTACGAACTCAAGCCGGATGAGCTGCGTCGCTTGCTGGTGGGTGGGCATACGTCAATCCCGCTGGACCTGACGTTGATTCCGCTGCGCTCCACCAGCGAGCAGAGCCTGAAGACCTTCCGCGCGCTGTTTATCAACCTGCTGCACATGCGTGAAATCACTGCGGCCAAGCTCAAGCAATTGTTTCTCGATGCCTTCGAACACAGCTTGCGTTCCGGCAGTGTCGATTACATCGCCGCGTGCGAAGAAGCCTTCCGCGATGTAAGGCGCATGGAGCAGGACTACAACTCCCTGGTCGCCGCCGGCCCGCTGGTAGAAGCGCTGTCCAATGGTGTTCGCCAGCGCGACGTGCTGCGTGGCAAATTGCATCGCCTGTCGCCGCTGCTGGATTCGTTGCTGGGCACCTGGTCGGACTACGCCAGTGCACGCAAGGAAGAACTGACGATCCAGGCCGAGCACTACCGCAACGAGCAGGACGCGCTGCAGAACGACCAGCGTGGCGGCACCCAGGAGCTGATGCGCCTGGAGCGGGAAATCAGTGGTATCCAGCGTTGGTTGGGCGAGTTGTCGGTGCTCAAGCATCGATTTGCCCTGGTGGATGACGTCAAGGTGCTGGAACAGCAACTGCTGGCGGCCAAGGATGCCCACGATGAGTTGGCCGGCGCCCTGGCGCAGTCGCGGCAGTTCAGCGCCGAGGATCTGGACGAGCGTTTGCGCGACCTTGAAAAGCGCTTGAAGTCGGTCAAGCAACAGCTCGACCATGCGGACAACAACAGCTACGCCAAACTGCGGGAAGAATTCTCACAGCAAGACGTCGAGCGTCTG
The DNA here is from genome assembly GCF_900115535.1 of Pseudomonas sp. NFPP28. Lineage (NCBI taxonomy): Bacteria > Pseudomonadati > Pseudomonadota > Gammaproteobacteria > Pseudomonadales > Pseudomonadaceae > Pseudomonas > Pseudomonas sp. NFPP28. Next base: position 1,099,212 of record NZ_FOWT01000001.1, read on the forward strand.
ATGCGCCTGTTCAACAGTTCGCTGTTCAGCCTGCCGTTGGGCGAGCACGGCATCACGCTTGACGAAGACGGCCAGTGGGTCAAATCCCTGGAGCAGATCCTCGACGGCTTCAAGGGCGAGCGCTTTGAAGTGCCGGGGCTGTCCATCGACATCTCCCATATCGAACCGCCGGCATTGCAGGCCCTGGCAGATCGCGCGGCGTTGCGTGACCAGAAGGAACGCCTGGAAAAAGAACTCAAGCAGTTGAAAACCCAGCAGGCTGTAGCCTCCGACCGTGCCGCGAGCAAGACGCAGACCGAAGCGCTGTACCAGCAGGTGCTCGATGCGCAAAAGGCCCTTGAAGACTTCCGCCGTGCACAAACCCTGAGCGCCGAAGAAGGCGAGAAGCTGGAAAACCTGGCGCAGATGGAAGCGGCGCAGGATGAGTTGAAGCGCTCCAGCGATGCGTTCACCGAGCGCGTTCAGCAGCTGTCGGCCAAGCTGCAATTGGTGGGCCGCCAGATCGGCGATATGGAAGCCAAGCAACGTACGCTGGACGACGCGTTGCGTCGCCGTCAGTTGTTGCCGGCGGACTTGCCGTTCGGCACGCCGTTCATGGACCCGATCGACGATTCCATGGACAACCTGTTGCCGCTGCTCAATGACTATCAGGACAGTTGGCAAGGTTTGCTGCGCGCCGATGGCCAGATCGAAGCGCTGTACGCCCAGGTTCGCCTCAAGGGCGTGGCCAAGTTCGACAGCGAGGATGATGTTGAGCGTCGCCTGCAATTGCTGATCAACGCTTATGCGCACCGCACGGATGAAGCGTTGACACTCGGCAAGGCCCGCCGTGCGGCGGTCACCGATATCGCACGGACCCTGCGTAACATCCGCAGCGACTACGACAGCCTTGAGCATCAATTGGCGTTGTTCAACCGTGAGATCAACAAGCGCCAGGTCTCCAACCTGCAAAGCTTCCGCATCGTACTGGCGCCGAACAAGGAAGCGCTCAAGCATATCGACCAGATCATCCACAGTGCCGGTCAATATGAAGAAGGCGAAACCCTCTCGGTATTCGACCTGAGCCAGAGCGCCGAGCAGGACAACAAGAACGAAGAAGCCAAGGAGTACCTGGCGCGGCTGGTGGCGGCCAACCACAACCAGCTGGGCCTGAAGGATTTGTTCGAACTGGCGTTCGAGATTACCAAGGTGCATGGCCAACCGGTGATTCATACTGACATCGATGGCGCCGCGTCCAACGGCACCACCATGACCATCAAGGCGCTGACCAACATGTACCTGTTGCTGCACTTGATGGACCGCGACCAGGCCGGGCGTGTACGTTTGCCGTATTACCTTGACGAGGCAGCGGATATCGACGAGAAGAACCAGGCCGCATTGCTGGAGACCAGCTTGCAGTTGGGCTTTGTGCCAATCCTGGCCAGTGTGAAGCCGCAGGTGTCCGCCCAGGTGGCGATCGACCTGGAAGGCGGCAGCGGGCCGAATGGGATCTACATTGATGAGGCGGACTGGAAGTACATCCGCCGTCATGATGTGGTGAAGGCAACGGTTAATGTACAGGCGGATGAGCCGCAGTTGGATGAAGTCTGACGCCCTGCGCTGAAATGCAAAAAGGCCGCGATCTCATGGATCGCGGCCTTTTTTGTGGCGCTTATTTGCCGAGCGGGATTTTAGGTGCCCAGGTCAGCCACTCATCTTCGAACTTGTCGAACAGCGGGAAGGTTTGCTGTGGCCGGGCGGCATTGCCCATGCGCTCGCCATCGGGTGTGGCGAAGGCGATACCGCCGGCGACCAGGGTCTCCAGGGATTCCGTGCGTACGGTGGCGCCTTTGAACAGGCCGAAGTCGAGGCCAAAGCCACTGGTGTTCCAGAACCGGCTCCCGCCACGGACCAGCGGGGCATATTTGGGCTCGATCAGAATGTGGATCAATACACGGTCGGCAGTTTGCCCCAGCTCGTAGCCGGTGACTTTGCCCACAGTGACTTCGCGGTAGGTGACCGGCACGCCCTCCTTCAGCGAACCACGGCGGGCGGCGCTGAGGGTCAGGCTCAGGCCGGCTTCCTGATGGGCGGCTTCAGGGGGCTGGGCGAGCGCGACAAAACTCTTTTGCGGGCCGGCGTTTTTCGCAGCCGGTTGCACTTCGATGTATTGACCGGTGACCAGGGTTTCCAAGTTGGCGGTTTTCATCAGGCCCAGCTCAGGCTTGACCACCCAGAACTGGCTGCCGACGCGGGCGATGCGGTCAGCCACTTGGGTGATACGCGCACTGAGCAGTACCGATTGCATGTCGGCACTGAGGTCGACACTTTCAATCTTGCCCACGTCCAGGCCTTTGAAACGCACAGGAGTGCCGGGACGCATGCCGTCGGCGCGGTCGACCTTGATGGTCACCAGGGTACCGTGCTGGTTGGCAGCATCGCGGTCGGCAAACAGGCGGAAACGCGGGATGCGTTTTTTCAGCGGAACGTTCTGCTCGGGTGTTTCGAAGGCGATGCCACCCGCCATCAGGCTGGCCAGGGATTCACTCTTCACCTGGATTCCACCAGTGAGACCACCGGTCAGGGTGACACCACTGGCGTTCCAGAAGCGCGTCGAGCCATTGACCAGGTTTTCGTATTCCTTCTCGATGTGGACGCCGATCACCAACTGCTTGTTCTTGCGCGAGAACTGGTAGCTCTGCACCGAGCCCACCTTGACCTGTTTGTAGAGGATCGGACTGCCGACATCCAGGGAACCGAGGTTGTCGGTGAACAGCACCATGTGCAGGCCAGGGGAACGCAGGTCCAACGGTGGCGCCTTGGCCCGTGCGACGTACTCACGCTGTGGAGGCGTCCCTTTGTCCCCCGGGCGAATGGCGATGTAGTTCCCTTTGACCAAGGCTTCGAGCCCTGTGATACCCGCAAGGGAAATAGACGGTTTGACCACCCAGAACTGAGTGTCCTGTACCAGGTAATCTTCAGCCAGGGGATCGAGGGTCAGCTCGGCGTTAGCACTGGAAAGGTCCGGATTGATCTTCAGCGTTTTCAAGCTACCGACCTGGATACCTTTGTACATCACCGGAGTGCGGCCAGCCTGCAGGCCTTCGAAGTCGGAGAGTGTGACCTTGACCTTGATTCCGGCCGCAGCGGCGTCGAAATCTTCGTACAGGCGGAATGGCAGACTTGGGTCCGTAGGCGGACTGTCCTTGCGGTTCTCCGGCGTGGCGAAGGCGATACCGCCGGCAACGATGCTTGAGAGGGATTCGCTGCGCACTTTCACGCCGGAGAGGTTCGCATCGATGCTGATGCCGCTGGCGTTCCAGAAACGTGTGTGTTTACGCACAAGGCTGGCGTAGGTCGGTTCGATATAGACCTTGATCTCGACGGTGCTCTGGTCTTCGGAGAGCAGGTAGCTTTTGACCTGGCCCACCTGGATCTGCTTGTAGAACACCGGGCTGCCACGGTTCAGAGAACCCAGACGGTCAGCCTTGATGGTCAGGTGCAAGCCGGGCTTGGCGTCGGACAAGGGGGGCTCTTCGGAGAGCGCCTTGAACTTGCGCGTGGGCTCACCGTCGCCAGGGCTGGCGGCGATGTAGTTGCCCGACACCAGGGTTTCCAGGCCAGTGATGCCGGCCAGGCTGACACTCGGCTTGACCAGCCAGAAACGGGTGTTGGTCTTCAGGTACTGTTCGACATCCTTGTTCATCTCGATGGTAGCAATCACCCCGCGATTGTTACCTTCGTCATCTAGGGCCAGGGCCTTGACCTTGCCCACCGGCATGCCTTTGTAGACCACTTCCGTTTTGTTGACCTGGATACCTTCGCCACTCTCAAAGCGCACCTGGATATCGATGCCCTGTTGAGAATAGGCACGCCACCCCAGCCAGCCACCGATGATCAGGGCAATCAGAGGTAACACCCAAATGGCCGACCAATTGGAGGCGGGGCGGGTTTTAGCTTTTGGCAAATCACTCATGGTCGTCGTCCGACTCCGTGTTATCCCAAATCAGTCGGGGATCAAAAGTTACTGCGGCAAGCATCGTCAAGATCACCACACTGGCGAACGCCGCAGCGCCGAGATTGGCCTCGACACTGGCAAGTCGCCCAAAATTTACAACCGCCACCAGGATGGCGATCACGAAGATATCCAGCATGGACCAGCGGCCAATGAATTCGATAAAGCGGTACATCACAATGCGTTGTTGCGCGGACAACGGTTGGTGACGCTGCACCGAGAACAGTAGCAGACCTATGCCGACCAGCTTGAACGTCGGCACCAGGATGCTGGCGATGAACACCACGGCAGCGATGGGGTACATACCATGCTGCACCAGCTGGATCACGCCCGCCATGATGGTGCTGGGATCACCCTGACCAAGGCTATTGATGGTCATGATGGGCAACACATTGGCTGGAATATACAAGATGGCCGCCGTGATCAGCAGTGCCCAGGTGCGGGTGAGGCTATTGGGGCGGCGGGCATGGACCAGCGCACCACAACGCGTGCACAGCTGCTCATCGCTATCAGTGTCCTGTTTGTTCAATTCGTGGCATTCGGTACAAATCAGAATGCCTGCATCAATCGCCCGCATGATCATCCTCTCCTGACAACGCTTGCCAGATCTGGTGGGGCGACATCACCACCTCAAGCAGTACTTGAACCATCAGCAGGCTGATAAAACAGACCAAGCCCAGGCCAATGGTGATGGACGCCATATCGGCGAGTTTTACGATCGCCACCAGCACCCCCATCAAGTAGACCTCCAACATCCCCCAATCCTTCATGTGGTGGTAGATGCGGTACAACAGCAGTCCATAACTGCGGCCGATATTCCAACGGATGCTGAGCAGTACTGCCAACTGGCAAATCAGCTTGAGCAATGGGATGCCCATGCTGCACAGGAACACAACGGCGGCGACGCCTTGCATGCCGGTATCGAACAGACCGACAACGCCGCTCCACACGGTATCCTCGGAGGACTGCCCAAGTAGATTGAGCTGCATGATGGGTAGAAAGTTCGCGGGTATATACAGCAACAGTGCAGCCAGCACCAAGGCGAGACTTCGCTCAACGACATTGTGGCGGTGAGCGTAAAGCTCATAACCGCAACGCGGGCATTGGGCTTTTTCGCCGAGGGAGAGCACCGGTTTGCGCATCAGCAAGTCGCACTCATGGCATGCCACCAGGTCGTCCAGTGGTAAATCCGATAGCTCTAGGGCATCAGCCGGATCAGGCATAGATAGGGCTCTGGCTCTAAAAATGGTTAGGTGCCTATTCTAGTGCTCTGGTTCAGAAATAACTGTGCAAATTTGTCGTGGGGTAGGTAGTGCTTGAGTTTCCGACCGCCCAAAACAAAACCCCTGACTGCGTTAGCAATCAGGGGTTCTGGAATTTAATCTTGACGATGACCTACTCTCACATGGGGAAACCCCACACTACCATCGGCGATGCATCGTTTCACTACTGAGTTCGGGATGGGATCAGGTGGTTCCAATGCTCTATGGTCGTCAAGAAATTCGGGTACTGAGTCGCGGCCTGGGCCTCGCTTCAGCAAATTGGGTATGTGACAGCTTTCGGTGTTTTGTGAACGTCGAACTTTCGGTTCATTTTCGTCTTCACACACCGCAATCTGATGCTCGTTAGAGTAGTCAAATTGCTTGGGTGTTATATGG